>NZ_JBFAXS010000001.1:0-1139485 GCF_040680955.1 Kribbella sp. NPDC051936
CAGGATCAAACTCTCCGTTGAAAAATATGACAAACCAGCAAAGCTGGAGAGCCGACAATCGAAAAGCGATCCTTTGAATCAGAAACAAAACCATTAACTGGCTTGTCATCCGTAATAATTTCAAAGGAATCCACCCACAGACAAACAACAACCCACACCCCAAGATCAAAGACCCAGGGCTAGGAGAAGTCATCCAACGCCTGTGGACAGGGTTAATGCATCTTTCGGCATTGACTTTCGGCACGCTGTTGAGTTCTCAAGAATCGGACGCACACCGCGCTTCGCACTCTCGTTCGAAGCTCCGGGGCAACCCGCCAAACTTTACTGTTTCGGTCCGAGCCGGTCAAATCGGCCCTTTTCGACCCAGCCTCCCTACACGACTCAGCGCCCGAAACCCGCCGAGGCGTGTTTCGGCTTCCGAGACCTTCAGGGAGTTTGCCGGAGCGACCGGCCGCTCTCGCGTCCCGCTTCGTTCCAACAGGAAGAACACTACTGGCATTCCGGGTTCAGATCCTAATCGGGGTCCCGGACCCTCTCGTCACGCCGCTCCGCGCGGCCGGAGCGCCAGTCCGCCGCCGGCTTCACGACGAAGGCCATTGCCTTGCACAGCGAGTACGCCAGCGCCTGCAACTGCTCGTCGGTCGGTCGATCCGGGCGCTCGACCTCAGCCGGGTACCCGGAGCGACGGCGAGTAGCCCCGCGCAGTTGGGCGCCACTGGAAGTGACTGGGCCGGCGGCCGGGTTGGGTAGGTGCGCGCAGGATGCGGGGTTCGGCCACGCCACTTGATGGTTGCTCGCCGAGAGGCGCTCGCGAGCGCCAGCTCGCAATCGCCGGCGGCACTCCGGCGATAGCCCGAGACTCTCCGGCGCCGGACGGGAGCAGGTGCACCGCGCTAAGCGGAGGTGGGTGGGTGCGCGCGGAGCAGGTGCGCAGAGGACCACGTGCGCAGAGGACCACGTGGGCTGAGGAGCAGGTGGGCTGAGGAGCGCAGCGAGGATGTAGGTGGCTCGGAGCACGCGTGGGCTGGCTGCCTGCAGCATTCACCCCGTTGCAACAGCCGGAAGGCCGGTCGAGCGGGTGCTCGGCCGGCCTTCTCGGGAAGGGTGTTGCGGGTTACTTGGTGCCGAAGACCTGGATTTCGGTCATGTCGGTGAACTGGCAGCCGCCGAAGGCGCCTGCGGGGCAGTTGTTCTGGAAGTCCGGGACCTGCGGGCTGAGCATCCAGAAGCGGACGTACTGGACGCCGGTCGTGTTGCCGGTCGGCGTGACCAGGTTGTACTTGCCGCGGTTGGTGGCGTCGAAGGTGCCCTCGGCCGCGGTGGCCCAGGTGGTGCCGTCGGCCGAGGTCTGGATCCGGTACTGACCGGTCGAGGCGCTGCCCGGGTCGCCACAGGTGTTGGACGGGTCGACGTTGAACGCGCTGACGGTGACCGACGCCGGCAGCTTGATGTCGACGTACTTCGGCACCATCTGGTTGGTCGGGGTGCCGTTGTCGTCACCGGTGGTGCTGCCCCAGCCGGTGCCCTGTGCGTTGTCGATCGCACCGCCCGGGCCGCAGTTGAAGGAGCTGAAGTCCGGACCGTTGAAGTCGACGACCGAACCGCCGCCGGACGCGGCCGCCCAGTTGCGGCGCGGCGCGAAGTTCGCCTTGCTGCCCGCGGAGACCTTGACGGACTGGACGATCAGCTCGTAGCCCGGTGCGGACACGACGATCTTCGGGTACGTGCCGGGTGCCACGTTGCTGATGCTGTAGTTGCCGGCAGCATCCGTGGTGCCCGCGTAGTCGCCGGCGTAACCGGACGAGTGACCGCCGACGTAGACGAGCGCGCCGGCCACCGGAGCGCCGGTGTCCTTGTCGGTCACCGTGCCGCTGAGCGTCGTGGTGGCGCCTGTCGGCGGCTTGTGGAAGTCCTCGGCCGGGAAGGCGTCGCCGCCGTCCACGACACCGGCGTACCAGCCCATGCCACGGTTGGCGAACACGGTCCAGATGACGTCGGCGTTCTTGCCGCCGCTGGCGACCAGGTCGGCCTGGACGACCGCGTTGCGCATGTCGAGCATCGTCGGGTCGTTCGGCGACAACTCCATCGCGCGGGTGATGATGCTCATCGCGTAGCTACGGCCGAAGCGCTCGCGCAGGTCCCACAGGGTCTGCGCCCAGACCTCACCGGAGGCGTGTACCTCGGGCGCGCCGCCGATGGTCGGGAAGTCGGCGTAGGTGTAGCCGCCCTTCGAACCGTCGGGCTGCACGCAGTTCGGGCTGACCGCCTTCACCCGGCAGTCGATCGCCTGGGTGCGGAACAGCTCGCCGTGCGAGACGTACTTGCCCTCGAGGACCTCACCCGCAGCGGTGGTGTCCTTCTCCAGGCCGTGCGAGACCAGGTAGTCCATCGCGTAGAAGTCGCTCCACGCCTCGCCCATCGAGCCGGCCTGGATGCTGTTCAGCGTGGAGTTCCCAGTGGCGTCGACGACCAGGCGGTTCGACAGACCGTGGGTGTACTCGTGGTACAGGATGCTGGCGTCGTTGGCGCCGCTGGCCGGGACCCAAGGCTCCTGCTCGTCGGTCGTGCCCGGCTGGTGCCACAGGTACATCTGCATGGTCGGCGGGGTGCCGTCCGGCGGGGTCGACATGTTCGCGTTGTCGATGTGGTTGGCGTCGGGGCCGCCGTTCGCGGCGGTGGCCGCTCCGTCCAGCGCGTTCAGCAGCACCGGGTCGCCGCCCGCGGCGTCGAACGAGCCGGCCGCCGGGGTGAAGCTGATCGGCGCCTTCGCCAGCCAGTCGTGGAAGTTGCTGGCCAGGTAGAACGCGTTCGTGACGTCCTGGTTCATGTTCGTCTTCCAGGAGTCCGGCTTCGCCGGGTCCCAGGTGCAGATGTACGACGTGGAGCAGAGCGAGGACGCGCTCTGGAACGGGGTCAGCTTGTACTCGGCGCCGGTCTTGGTGCCGGGCACCTTGACCGTCTCGCCGCCGTTCGGCTGGTTGTCGTCGTTGACGTCCGCCCAGGCCGCGACCGACGTACCGTCGAGGAGGGTTTTCGCGTTCTTGGGCAGCCACTTGTTGTAGATCAGGTTCTCGACCCGCTGGGTGCCGCCCTTGGGCGCGCCCGGGTAGTTGTCCTGGACCAGCGCGTCGCCGTTGCCCTCGCTGACCAGGTCCTTGCGGTACAGCGTGGCGCCGGTCTGGGCGTCGACGACGTGGCTGTAGATCTTGGTGCCGCCGGAGTTGGTGTAGGTCAGCCAGCCCTTGCGCAGACCGTCGGCGGTGTGGAACCACACCTGCTTGGCGGTGTCGCCGTTGCTGAACTTCGTGCTGACACCGGACGTGCTCGCGGTCGCGGACTTCGCGCTGCCGCCGACGTCCTTGACCGCGGCGCTGCGCGCGCCCTCGGCCGAAACCTTCGGCGTGCCCGCGGCGGACCGGGACTGCGCGGCGGTGGTCAGGCCGGAGACCGGCGAGCCCATCACGGAGATCAGTTGGCCGGTCTTGGTGACGTTGGCCTTGAGGCCGTTGCCGAACACCTCGACGCCGTCCACGACCTGCGTCCAGAAGATGTGGTGGGTGCCGAGGTCGTCGACGTAATCCTTGCGCAGCTTCAGCGTGCCGAGGTCGGCGTCGGAAAGCTTGAAGACCTCCGGGTGGGCCTTCACGTAGCCGAGGGCAACGTCCGTGGCCTTCTTGGCGCTCTTACCGGTGAGGAAGCCGTTCAGCTTGGTGACCTGGGCCGGGGTGCCGGTGTTCGGGTCGACCTCGACGACACCCTGGGTGCCGAGCGAGTCGCGGAACTTCTTCGCGGCCGCGGTCTCCTTGCCCTCGACCTTGGCGGAACGGGCATAGGTGGTGCGGGCGTTCGGCGTCCGGGCGTCGTAGTTGCCCTTCCGCTCCTTGCCGGCGTCCTGCTTCTCGGTCTGCGCGGGCTTCTTGCCCTCGGCACCGGCCGTCTGTGCGGCGTCCGCCCCAGCGGCGGTCATCGCCAGCACAGTGGCGGCGGCGGAGACGGCGGAGACTGCCAGGAGCCCCCGCCCTCTGCGTGATGTTGTCACAGCAAATCTCCATGGAGTTCGTGTCTGCGGGTCGCCATCCACGACCCGTCCCGGGGGCTGACCCTAATTCCGAGGGGGGTTCCGGGGAAGGGAAATCACCGGATTGTCGTGGAGTCGAGGGTTGTCCTTCGTGCTCGGAACAGTACTAAGAACGATCGGGCGATTGCACGCAGCAATCGCCCGATCGCTGCCTGTGTCGAATCAGAAGGCTCCGGCGCCGTTCGGCGTACCGAGGCCGGTCGGGCCGTCCCAGCCGGTGCGGGCGTTGCACCACTGCGTCGTCGGGCACGAGCCGTTGCTGCCGCTCGTCACGTCGAACAGCGAGCCCGGGTGGGCGTACGGCAACGCGTTCGCGTAGCCGGCCGTGTTGCCGGACAGCGCGTAGACCGCCGCGATGATCGGCGCGGCCTCACTCGTCCCGCCGAACTGCGCCCACGTCGACGCCGTCTTGCTGGTCGGGTAGTAGATCGCCATGCCGCCCTTCGACGGGTCGGACGCCGCGGACACGTCGGCCATCGCGCGCTTGGCGCAACCGGTGTCGAACGACGCCGCGGCGCTGAGCGCGGTGTTGTACGACGAGCAGCCCGACCCGGCGCCGCTCCACACGGACTCGCTCCAGCCGCGAGAGTTGCTGGCGGCAACCAACGACGTACCGCCGACGGCCGTGGTGTACGACGAGGACGCCGGGTAGCTGCCGCCCTGGTAGCCGTTGTCACCGGTCGACGCGGTGACCGCGATGCCCGGGTGGTTGTAGTAGCTGCCGTACGTCGCGTCGGACGCGTCGCCGCCGCCGTAGCTGTTGGAGATGGCAACGACACCCGGCTGCTTGGACGCCGTCACGACCGCGGTGCCGAGGTCGGCGAAACTCGCCGAGTTGGCCTGGACGACGACGATCTTGGCGTCCGGTGCCGCGGCCGAGACCGCGTCGACGTCGAGCGCCTGCTCACCCGCCCAGCCGGCGTTGAACCGCGGCAGCGACGTCCCGCCGGTCTGGTTGATGATCCGCAGGCAGCCGTTGGCCGTCGTACACGCCGACAGCCCGAACTGCGACCGGTAGACACCGAGGTCGCGCTCCAGGTTCGGGTAGCCGTACGCGTCGACGATGGCGACCGTCCGGCCGCCGGCGCTCAGGCCGTTCAGCTTGTACGCGTCCCGCAGGCCGCTCGGCGTCAGGCCGGTCGACGGCGGTGTGGTGGACGCGGGCGCGACGCCCTTGTCGTTCACCAGCTTGATCGCGTCGCAGACCGCGGTGTGCGCGGCCGTGGTCGCCGAGCAGACCTTCGCGGCGTGCTTCCCGGCGGTGTACGGGGTGGGGGCCGCTGCGGCTCCCGATGCGGTCAGTCCGACGACGGCGAGTGCACCGACGCTCAGGGCGGACACGAGAATCCCTTGCCTCAACTGGACTCCTCGAGTTACGGCAGGCCTCCGCATCGCGGTCCCGTGCGGCCGGTGGGCGGAGGCCGGCGTGATTGGGGGTGATCGCATCGTGCGCCCGCCGGACCGCGGATGCCAGCGATCGGACCGCTGACAAATGTCATGGGCGGATCCATGACACCCGCCCCGGCGGACACCGTTTTCGCGCTTGATCGTGGGCCCCGCGACCGTTCGCGCCGTAGTGAAGGTTTCCCCGTGAGTTTCCCGGCGCCCGACCCTTGACACCGTTTCGCCCGGCAGGACTATGCTCCGGAGAAATCGATTTCCCGCGAGAGAGGTCCGCTCATGGATCACCCCCCGCTCAGTCGGCGACGGTTCCTCCAAGCCACCGGAGGTACGGCGCTCGCCGCCTCGCTGGCCGCCTGCGGAGGTGGCGGCAGCGGGGGCGGCGGCTCGTCCACCAAGGAGCTGTCGTTCGTCTACATGGGCACGGCCGAGCAGCAGGCGACCTGGAACAAGCTGTTCGCGAAGTTCACCGAGCAGCACCCGGAGATCAAGCTCAAGGCCGAGGGCATCCCGCTGTCGAACTGGGGCGACTTCTTCAACAAGCTCTCCACCCGGATCGCCGGCGGCCAGGTGCCCGACGTCATCCAGATCGCCACCGAGGGCCAGCGGCTGTTCGCGTCCAAGGGCCTGCTCGCGCCACTCGACGACTACATCAAGAAGGACCAGTCGACGATCGACGAGTACTACGGCGACATGGACCCGAACCTGATCGAATGGGACAAGAAGTACGCCTCCACCGACGGCAAGACGTACTACCTGCCGGGCGAGTTCAACACGATGTGCATGTGGTACTCGAAGGAGCTGTTCGCGAAGGCCGGCGTACCGGAGCCGAGCGCGCAGTGGACCTGGGACGACTTCCGGCACGCGTGCGAGCAGATCAAGGCGAAGACCGGCGCGTTCGGGTACGCCGCCGGGCCGGAGTACTTCGCGGCGATCATGCCGTGGCTGCTCACGAACGGGACCAGCAGCTTCAGCGAGGACTGGTCGACGCCGACGTACGACGACCCGAAGGTGATCGAGGCGGCGGACTTCAACCGGAAGCTGGTGGCGGACAAGCTGTCGCCGGCGCCCGGCGGCACGTTCGACGCGACCACCGCGGCGGCGCAGGGCAAGCTGGCGATGTTCGGCGGCGGACGCTGGCCGATCATCAGCATCCGGAACCTGAAGGCGACCGCGAAGATGGGCATCGTGCCGTGGCCCACGAAGGTCGGGCAGGGCTCGCCGGTCGGCTGGAACGGCTACCCGATCCTGAAGGCGTCGAAGAAGAAGGACGACGCCTGGACGTTCATCAAGTTCCTGATCTCCAAGGAAGGCTCGTCGACGTTCGCCCAGCTCGGCGGCACCATCGTCCCGGCGCGCAAGTCGATCGCGAACAGCCAGTCGTTCCTCACCGACGCGCCCAAGGGGACCGAGTACCTGTACGAGGCGCTCAGCTACGCGACCCCGATCCCGTCGCCGGACAAGGGCGCCGCGATCCAGCGGGCGATCGAGGACGGCTGGAAGCAGGTCCTGACCGGCAACGCCGCGCCGGCCGACGCGCTCGGCAAGGCGCAGACCACGCTGGAGGGATTGGTCTGAAACCCCACCTGAAGCCGCAGCGTCGCGACTGGCTGCCGGGCTACCTGTTCATCAGCCCGGCAGTCCTGTTGTTCGTGGTCTTCGTCGCACTCCCCCTGGTCGCCGCGTTCGGCCTCAGCCTGTTCCACTGGGACCTGCTGAGTACGCCGGAGTTCGCCGGCCTGGACAACTTCCGGCAGCTGGTGTCGGACTCGGCGACCGTCCGCGCGGTGCTCAACACGTTCGTCTTCGCGCTCGCGTCGGTGGTCACCCACATCGGGTTCGGCATGCTGCTCGCGCTCGGCGTCCACCGGACGATGACCCGCGGGACAAAGTATTTCGTCCGAACGGCGTACTTCTTCCCGTTCCTGGTCTCCTGGGCCGCGGTCGCACTGATCTGGAAGTACGTCCTGGACCCCGCCTTCGGGCTGGCGAACTACTACCTCTCGTCGACGACGAACTGGCTGGCCTCGCCGACGTGGGCGCTGCCGACGCTGATCGCGGTCGACTGGTGGCACACGATCGGGTACACGTTCATCATCCTGCTGGCCGGCCTGCAGACCGTGCCGGCGCAACTGCACGAGGCGGCCCGCGTGGACGGCGCGAACGCGTGGTGGCGGTTCTGGGGCGTGACGCTGCCGGTGATGTCGCCGACGATCTTCTTCGCCACCGTGATCACCTTCATCGGCGCGTTCCAGATCTTCGACCCGATGGTGATCATGACCCAGGGCGGCCCGGACGGCGCGACCCGCAGCATCGTGCAGTACACCTACGAGAAGGGCTTCCAGTCCTTCGAGGTCGGGTACGCCGCGGCGCTGTCGCTCGTGCTGTTCGTGGTGATCATGGTCGTCACCGGCCTGCAGTTCCGCCTGTCGCGCCGGTGGGTGCACCAGTGAAGGGGAAGCTGCTCGACCTCGTGCTGGTGCTCGGCGGCGTGGTGATGATCGCGCCGCTGGTGTGGCTGGTCGTGAACGCGTTGTCGGAGCCGATCGACGCGTTCCAGTTGCCGCCGCGGTGGATTCCGCGGCCGCCGACGCTGCAGAACTTCGAGCAGGTGCCGGACCTGGTCCCGTTCGCGCAGATGGCGTGGAACAGCCTGCAGATCGCGGTCCTCACGACCGCCGGCGCGTTGCTGACCAGCGCGCTGGCGGCCTACGCGTTCAACCGGCTGCGGTTCCCCGGGCGGGACCAGATCTTCTCGGTGCTGCTGGCGGCGCTGGTGGTGCCGGTGCAGCTCACCGTCGTACCGATCTTCATCATGATGCGCTGGCTGCATCTCGTGGACACGACGGTGGCGATCTGGTTGCCGGCGCTGGTGAACGTGTTCGGGATCTTCTTCCTGCGCCAGTACATCGCGTCGATCCCGCGCGAGCTGGACGAGGCGGCGATCATGGACGGCGCCGGGCACTTCTGGATCCTGTTCCGCGTCATCCTGCCGCTGGCGCGGCCCGGGCTCACCGCGCTCGGGATCTTCGTGTTCGAGGCGTCGTGGAACAACTTCTTCTGGCCGTACATCTTCCTGTCGTCCCCGGAGAAGATGACCCTTCCGGTCGGCCTGGTCTCGCTGCAGGGCGCGGTCGGCGGCGGCCCAGCCGTCGTACTGTTCGCCGCCATCACCCTGGTCGTCCTGCCGATCCTCGTGCTGTTCCTGATCTTCCAGCGGTCCTTCATCGCGTCGATCGCGTCGACTGGCCTGCGCGCATGACCTACCTACCTCGGGCCTTCAAGGCTCTGTGGCACGAGCTCCCGGTGCTGGTTGCCGCAGGAGTCCTGGTCTGTCTGTCCTCCGGCCTCGTCGTCCTCGTCAGCCCTGGCCTGTCCCCGATCAGCCTTCTGCTCGGCGCCCTGCTGGTCGGACCGGCGTGGGCAGCCGTGACCGCGACGACCGACTCCATCGTCCGGGACGACCGCGGGGGCGTCCTGCTCCTACTCCAGAACCTCAAGCGTCACGCCCTGGCCGGCCTTGAGGTCGCCTGTGTGCCGGCCGTCATCGCCGCGCTGGCGCTGCTCAACTGGCAGCTCAGTTCCAGCGCGGTCTTCGCGATCCCACTGGCTGTCAGCGGTTGCGCGACTACGCTCGCCCTGCTCGGCTCCTGTCACGCCTTTAGCCTGCGTGTGACCACGGGCCTGCGCGGTAAGACGCTCTGGCTCACGGCGCTGCACCTCGCAGCACGAGCCCCGCTGGTGCCCCTCGGCGTACTCGCACTGGTCTTTGTCGCCTTGCTCCTCGGCACCTCCGTGACCGCATCACTACTTCTGCTCGCCCCCGGTCCGGTGGCGTTGTTCGCCTCCGCCGGTACATGGACGGAGAGACATGCACTACACCGGTGACAACCTTCGACACTTCGCGCTGCCGCTGGGAGGTCTCGGCACCGGCACTGTCGCGCTGGCCGGCAACGGTGCGCTGCGGCAGTGGCAGCTGCACAACATCGGCAACCACGAGGGCCATGTGCCGGACAGCTTCTTCGCACTCCGCCTGTCCCGCGTGGAACCTCCGCTGGATGCGATCCGCCTCCTCCAGGGTCCACCGTCCGAGCCCACCGACACCCCGCTCGTCACCGACGACGTAGTCCCGGCCGCAGAGCGCCGACTGCAGGACGTGATCCGGCCGATCGGCCCGACCAAGGTCACCGCGACGTATCCACAGGCACATGTGGACTACGAGACGGACCTGCCGATCGAGCTCGGCCTGGACGTCTTCAACCCGCTGGTGCCGTCCGATGCCGCGGCCAGCTCGCAGCCTGTCGTCGGGTTCACGTTCACGCTGCACAACCCGGGCGAGATCGCCATCCACGGCAAGCTGGCCGGCGCGCTGCAGAACTCGGTCGGCTGGGACGGCGTCACACCCATCGACGGGGTAGCGAACAGCGGGTACGGCGGTAACACGAACCGCGTCCGGCACGCAGCCAACTGGACCTACCTGGTGCTCGAGAACGCCACGCTGCCCGTCGACCACCCCGGATCGGGGCAACTGGTGCTTGCCACTGACAGCCCGGGACTGGTGTGTGCGCAGTGGGCTCGGGCCGAGGAGCTGGTTGCCTTTCTCAACGGGCCAGTGACGCCGGCGGCCGGTGCCAGTGCGTCAGGGAGCACCTGGAACGGTGGGCTGGCCGTCCCGTTCAACCTCCAGCCGGGCGAGACCACGCAGGTCCGGTTCCTGATCGCGTGGCACTTCCCGAACCGATATGTCGACTTCAACCAGTTCGGCCCGCACCCGGAGTACGGTCACAGTCGCTTCTGGCTGGGCAACGCGTACACCCGTCGTACGCCGGACGCCGTCGCCGCGGCCGACTCCTTCATCGCCAACTGGTCCGAGCTGAACGCGCAGACCACAGCGTGGACCGAGGCGTTCGAGTCGAGCACCCTGCCCGGCGAGACCGGCCCGCGGCTCGCTGCGCTCGTGGCCGACGTACGGAGTCCAACTGTGTTCCAGACCGCGGCCGGCGACGTACTGGGCTTCGAAGGTGTGCTCGGTGCGTCCACAGCGATGTGGGGCGGCCGGTACGGCGGCTCCTGCCCACTCAACTGCACACATGTGTGGAACTACGAGCAGACGCTCTCCCGCCTCTTCCCGTCGCTCGAGCAGAACATGCGTGACACGGAGTACGAGGTCATGCAGGCGCCGGAGGGCTACATCCCGCACCGGGTCCGCGCACCGCTCTACATGAAGCAGCTGTGGGACGTGGTGATCGGCGGCCCGGAGGAGCCCGCTCTGGACGGCATGCTCGGCGCCGTACTCAAGACATACCGTGAGGTGCGCCAAGGAGCCGGTCTGGACTGGCTACGCAGTCGCTGGCCCAACGTCGTACGCCTGCTCGACCACATCCACGGCAAGTGGCTGCAGGACGGCGTACTGCGTGGCATCCAGCCCAGCACGCACGACATCGACCTGTGTGGTGTCAACTCGTTCATGGGCACGCTGTGGCTGGCCGCGCTGCGTGCTGCTGAGGAGATGGCGGTGCTGCTCGGCGAGGACGCCAAGGAGTACCGCAGCCTGTTCGATGCGGGCAGCACGGCGTATGACGAGCTGCTGTTCACCGGCGAGTACTACCGGCAGATCCTGGACCCGGACGAAACCCGCGACTTCCAGTGGGGCGATGGCTGCCTGGCGGACCAGCTGATCGGTCAGTGGTGGGCACACCAGCTCGATCTCGGCCACCTGCTCCCGGAGGACCACGTCCGTACGGCGCTCCGCAGCGTCGTCCGGCACAACCTGCGGACCGGGTTCCACGACTTCGAGCACCCGTACCGCGTCTTCGCCGACGGCGACGACACCGGCCTCCTGATGTGCACCTGGCCGCACGGCGGTCGCCCCGACGTACCCACGCGGTACTGCGACGAGGTCTGGACCGGCTCGGAGTACCAGGTCGCCGCGCACTGCCTCTACGAAGGCCTCACCGACGAGGGCATGTCCATCCTGCAGGGCCTCTGGGCCAGGTACGACGGCACCCGCCGCAACCCGTTCAACCCCATCGAATGCGGCGACCACTACATCCGCAACGCGGCCGGCTGGTCCGTCCTGGAAGCCCTCACCGGCTACCGCTACAACGCGATCACCAAGTCCATCACCTTCGCCCCACTCGACCTGGCCCGCACAACGGAGTCCTGGAGCACCCCCTTCGTCACCAACACCGGCTGGGCCACCGCCACCTACGCCTCAGGCGCACTCACCGTCACCTGCCAATCCGGCCACCTCGACCTGCGAACCATCACGGTCGACAGCGCCGCCTACCCGATCGACGCCCCGATCGTGCCCGGAAATCCCTTGGTGATCACGACAACCTGACCTCTACGGTCGAGGCATGTCCCTCGTCGACCGTGCCGAAGCGCTGCAGGCCGAGGCCCAGGCCCTCTACCGGGCCCTGGACCTCGGCACCGCCTTCCCCTGGCAGCCGGTCCTGATCGGCAGCGCCCTTTCCGGCCTGATGGTCGACCGCGACCTCGACGTCATGTTCGACGCCCCCGACGCGGACGCCGCAACCATCCTGAACGGACTGATCACCCTGGACCGTCGGGTACCACTGCGCGCAGTCGACTTCCGCGACGAGCGCGCCGACCGCCGCCCGACACCGGCCCTCACCGACGAACGGTTCTACGCAGTCCTGCACACCGAAACCTGGAAGATCGACCTGACCTTCTGGCTCCATGTCGTCCCCCGACCCCACGTCGCGGAGGCGCTGCGGCTGACGAACGCGACCGCCGACCAGAAGCGGGAGATCCTGCGTCGCAAGAACGCGGACCCCGACCGGAACAGTTCGGCGATCTACGCCGCCGTGCTCGGGGCATGAGGGAGTGCCGGCCGTCCGGCAACGCCACCGGACGGTCGGCACTCGTTCAGAGGAGTCCGAGTTCTGCGGACTCTTGGTCGGTGAAGAGGCGGGAGCGGATCAGGAAGCGGATGCCCTCGGGGGCCTCCACCGAGAAGCCGCTGCCTCGGCCTTTCACCACGTCGACGATGAGCTGGGTGTGCTTCCAGTACTCGTACTGGTTCGCGGACATCCAGAAGGCGATCGGCTTCTCCACACCGTCAACGACCAGGTCACCGAGATGCACGTCCGCCGACCCCGTACGAAATTCCCCGTCCGGATAGCACATCGGCGCACTGCCGTCGCAGCAGCCACCGGACTGGTGGAACATCAGCGGACCGTGCATCCCGGTCAGGCGGCGCAACCACTGCGCCGCCTCGTCGGTGAGCAGCACCTTCGCCACCACGGGCTCAGAAGAACCCGAGCTTCGAAGGGCTGTAGCTGACCAGCAGGTTCTTGGTCTGCTGGTAGTGGTCGAGCATCATCTTGTGGTTCTCGCGGCCGATGCCGGAGTTCTTGTACCCGCCGAACGCCGCGTGCGCCGGGTACGCGTGATAGTTGTTCGTCCAGACCCGCCCGGCCTGGATCTCCCGGCCGGCCCGGTACGCCGTGTTGATGTCGCGCGACCAGACCCCCGCGCCGAGGCCGTACAGCGTGTCGTTGGCGATCTTCATCGCGTCGGCGTAGTCGTCGAACCTGGTCACCGCGACGACCGGGCCGAAGATCTCCTCCTGGAAGATCCGCATCTTGTTGTCGCCCTCGAAGACCGTCGGCTGGATGTAGTACCCGCCGGCCAGGTCCCCGCCGAGCTCCGCGGGACCGCCGCCGGTGAGCACCCGGGCGCCCTCTTCCTTGCCGATCCCGATGTAGGCGAGGATCTTCTCGTACTGGTCGTTGCTCGCCTGCGCGCCCATCATCGTGTCGGTGTCGAGCGGGTTGCCGAGCTTGATCGCCTGGGTGCGCCCGACAGCGTCGGTCAGGAACGAGTCGTAGATCGACGACTGGATCAGCGCCCGCGACGGGCAGGTGCAGACCTCACCCTGGTTCAGCGCGAACATCGTGAAGCCCTCGAGCGCCTTGTCGTAGAAGTCGTCCCGGGTGGACGCGACGTCGGCGAAGAACACGTTCGGGCTCTTGCCGCCGAGCTCGAGCGTCACCGGGATGATGTTCTCGGACGCGTACTGCATGATCAGCCGGCCGGTCGTGGTCTCACCAGTGAACGCGACCTTGGCGACTCTGTTGCTCGAGGCAAGCGGTTTGCCGGCCTCGACGCCGAACCCGTTGACGATGTTCACCACACCCGGCGGCAGCAGGTCGTGGATCAGCTCCATCAGCACGTGGATGGAGGCCGGGGTCTGCTCGGCCGGCTTCAGGACGACGGCGTTGCCGGCCGCCAGCGCGGGCGCCAGCTTCCAGACCGCCATCAGGATCGGGAAGTTCCACGGGATGATCTGCGCGACGACGCCGAGCGGCTCGTGGAAGTGGTAGGCGATCGTGTCGTCGTCGATCACCGACACCGAGCCCTCCTGGGCCCGGAGCGCGCCGGCGAAGTACCGGAAGTGGTCGATCGCCAGCGGCAGGTCGGCGGCCAGCGTCTCGCGGACGGCCTTGCCGTTGTCCCAGCTCTCGGCGACCGCGAGCAGTTCGAGGTTGGCCTCGATCCGGTCGGCGATCTTGTTCAGGATGTTCGCCCGCTCGGCCGGCGACGTCCGGCCCCAGCCCGGCGCGGCGCCGTGCGCGGCGTCCAGCGCGGCCTCGACGTCCTCCGCCGTACCGCGGGCGATCTCGGTGAAGTTCTGTCCCGTGACCGGCGTCGGGTTCTCGAAGTACCGGCCTTTGACCGGCGGCACCCATTCGCCGCCGATGTAGTGCTCGTAGCGCGATTTGTACGTGACCGGGCTGCCATCCTGCCCAGGAGCTGCGAAGATCGTCATGGGTCCTCCTTCGGAACCGACGTTGGACGGGACACTAGGCACCGGCACGTTGCACGGACGTTGCACCGCGGAGTGAGGCTGGATGGACGCACCGGAGCAGGCCCGCCGGCTGAGCGGGCTGTACGACGAGGTGCTCGGCGGCGGCCGGGCCGCGGCCGACCCGCGTCCACTGGTCGCTGCGTCCTGGGAACGCTCACTGGCCGCGGCCGTCGACCCCGAGCTCGACGCGCCGCCGATGGTCCTCGACGAGGGCACCGTCGCCGAGTTGCGCGCCGACCATCCGCTGCGCGCCGTGCTGCCGGTGTTGCGGCAGACGCTGACGACGATCGCCGACGAGGCGTCGCACATCATGATCGTCACCGACGCCCAGGGGATGATCCTGTGGCGCGAGGGCGCCTCCGACGTCAAGCGGACGGCCGATCGGATCGCGCTGTCGGAGGGCGCGGTGTGGTCGGAGGACCAGATCGGCACCAACGGGATGGGGACGGCGCTCGCGGTCGGCGAGCCGGTCCAGATCCACTCGGCCGAGCACCTGGTCCGCCGGATCCACGAATGGACGTGTGCGGCCGCGCCGGTCCACGACCCCGACACCGGCAGACTGCTCGGCGCGGTCGACGTCTCCGGTCCGCTGCGGACGGTCCACCCCGCGATGGTCGCGCTGGTGACCGCGGCCGCCCAGCTCGCCGAGGGCCAGTTGAAGGTCCGGATGGCCGCGGCCGACGAGATGCTGCGGGCGCGCAACATGCGGCACCTGATGGCGCTCGGCGACGCGCCCGGCGCACTGCTGACCCCGACCGGCCGCGTCCTCGCCGTCCAGCCGCTCGAACGGTTGCCCGATCGCCTCGTCGTACCGGAAGGCGCCGACCGGATCGACCTCGGCGACGGGCGCGAGGGTCTGGTCGAGCGACTCGACGAGGGCTACCTGCTGCGCATGCCCGGCACGCCGGGACGCCGGGCGCGACCGTCCTTGCGGTTGAAGCTGCTCGGTTCGGGTCAGCCGATCGCGGTCGTCGGCGGCCGCGAGATCGCGCTGACGTTGCGGCGCGCCGAAGTCCTCGCACTGTTGTTACTACAGCCGACCGGGCTGACCGCCGAGCAGCTGATGCTCCAGCTCTACGGCGACGAGGGCAACCCGACCACGGTCCGCGCCGAGATGCACCGGCTGCGGAACCTCCTCGGCGGCGGCGTCCTGGACACCAAGCCGTACCGCATCGCCGCGGATGTCAGCAGCGACGTCACCGAGGTGCACACCGCTCTTCGCAACGGCGACCTCCACAAGGCCCTCGCGTCGTACGCCGGCCCGCTGCTCGCACGGTCCGAAGCTCCGGCGCTGCGCTCCGAGCGCGACGAACTCGACGCCACGCTCCGCCGCGCCGTCCTCGACACCGGCGACCCCGAACTCCTCTGGAAGTTCGCCCAGACGCCGACCGGCGCCGAGGACCTCGAGGTGTTCGAGACCCTCGACAGCGAGCTGCCCGCGGACGACCCACGCCGCCCGGCGGTCACGGCCCGACTGGCGCGTCTCGCCGATTGAGCGGACACCCACCACTCACCAACCTCCGCCGACAGCCCTCGGTGGTGTCCGGGTGAGCGTGAGCCCGCCCGGACGCCACCGGTTGGTGAGTGACTGAGGTCCGCCCTCACTCGCGACCGACAAGGATCCACATGTAGTCGCGGTTCTTGGTCGGGAAGGTGGCGGTCCGGTTGCTGATCTCCTTGGTCTTCTTGCAGTCGCTGGTCGTGTACTTCCAGCGCACGACCTGCACCCGCCAGGACTGCTTGAGCTGGTGCAACCGGCGGACCTTCCCGGCCGGCACCTCCGCCGTGTACGACCAGCTGTCGGTCACCGAATGGGACTTGCCCACGGTCTTGGAGTACTTGTTCTGGATCTCCGCGATCACCAGCGGGATGCTCACGCCCAGATCCCCGGACCACGACGAGTTCGACTCCGACGTCGCGGTCTTCTGGTAGGTGATCCGGCCCGGCCCCTCCATCCAGTCGCTGTACAGGTTCGTCCCGACGTACACCTCGTGACCGCCGCGGGTGTACCAGTTGACGGTGTTCGTGTCGCACTTGGCCGCGGCCGCCGTACCGGCAGGCACCACCAGACCGGTCGCGACCAGCACTCCAGCAGTGATTCCCCGACGAAGACGCATCGTTCTCTCCCACCGAAACCGATTGACAGGTACTGCGGTTGCAGTGGTTGGAAACTTACGAAGTGGCCTATGATGAAGGCAAGAAGTCTTCTGTAACGCTGTGTGTCGATTTGGTGACAGCCCAATTGGTGGCGTGACGAGCCCTACACAGACATGACTGACGAGTAACCAACCAATAACATCGCTGGTATGCAGATCCTCGCCATCGTCGTCTCGCTCGCGGTGACCCTGGTCGCCGTCGCGCTGTTCGGCAAGACGATCGGGCACATGGTGTCCGTCATCAAGCTCGGTCAGCCCGCCGGCCGGACCGACGAGCCGGGCAAGCGGACCGTCACCCTGGCCAAGGAAACCCTCGGCCACACCCGGATGCTGCAGTGGAGCCACATCGGGGTGATGCACTGGTTCGTCGCGTTCGGGTTCATCGGGCTGTTCCTCACCCTGGTGACAGCGTTCGGCCAGCTCTTCGACCCGCACTGGGCACTGCCGATCATCGGGCACTGGTTCGTGTTCGAGTGGGTCAGCGAGGCGCTCACCTGGACGGGTCTGCTGTCGATCGTCGGGCTGATCCTGATCCGCCTGCGGCATCTGCCGAAGGGCGCCGAGGGTCGCTACTCCCGGTTCTACGGTTCGACGTCGTGGCAGGCGTACTACGTCGAGTACACGATCCTCGGCGTGCTGGTCTGCATCCTGCTGCTCCGCGGCCTGGAGTACGAACTGAGCGGCGCCTCGAAGTTCCACTTCCCGATGACGTACTTCATCGGCAGCGGCCTCTTCGGCGGACTGAGCGAGCAGGGCCTGGAGAACGCGATCTACCTGGTCGCGATGATCAAGATCCTGATCTCGTTCGCCTGGATGATCACGATCTCGCTGAACGCCACGATGGGTGTCGCCTGGCACCGGTTCACCGCCTGGCCGAACATCTGGTTCAAGCGCAAGCCCGACGGCGGTACGGCGCTGGGGGCGCTGCAGCCGATCATGGTCAACGGCGCCCCGATCGACTTCGAGAACATCGACGAGCTCGACGAGGACGCGGCGCTCGGCGTCGGCAAGGTCGAGGACTTCACCTGGAAGGGCCTGCTCGACTTCACCACCTGCACCGAGTGCGGCCGGTGCCAGTCGCAGTGCCCGGCCTGGAACACCGACAAGCCGCTCTCGCCGAAGCTCGTCATGATGAACCTGCGCGAGCACGCGTACGCCAAGGCGCCGTACCTGCTGGCGTCCTCGGACGAGGAGCGGAAGTCGCTGCCGGAGCTGGTGCTCGCCGAGCAGGACAAGCCGCTGGTCGGGCCCGCGGACGTCGCGGTCATCGACGAGGAGGCGCTGTGGGCCTGCACCTCGTGCGGTGCGTGCGTCCAGCAGTGCCCGGTCGACATCGAGCACGTCGACGCGATCATGGACATGCGCCGGTACCAGGTGCTGATCGAGTCCTCGTTCCCGTCCGAGCTCAACGGGCTGTTCAAGGGCCTGGAGAACAAGGGCAACCCGTGGAACATGAACCCGTCCGGCCGGATGGACTGGGCCAAGGACCTGCCGTTCGAGGTCAAGCAGGTCGGCGCCGACGTCGAGTCGCTGGACGAGGTCGACTACCTGTTCTGGGTCGGTTGCGCGGGCGCGTTCGAGGACCGCGCGAAGAAGACCACGCAGGCAGTCGCCGAGCTGCTGAACATCGCCGGCGTCTCGTTCGCCGTGCTGGGCGACGGCGAGACCTGCACCGGTGACCCGGCGCGGCGGTCCGGCAACGAGTTCGTCTTCCAGCAGCTGGCGATGCAGAACGCCGAGGTCTTCAAGGAGACCAAGGTCCGCAAGGTCGTCTCCACCTGTGCGCACTGCTTCAACACCCTGAAGAACGAGTACTCGCAGCTCGGTGTCGAGCTCGACGTCATCCACCACACGCAGCTGCTGAACCGGCTGGTCCGCGACGGCAAGCTGACGCCGGTCGCGCCGACCGACAGCTCGCTCAACGGCCAGAAGATCACGTACCACGACCCGTGCTACCTCGGCCGCCACAACCAGGTGTACGACGCCCCGCGCGAGCTGCTCGACATCATCCCGGGCGCGGAGTACGCCGAGATGCCGCGGAACCGGACGAAGTCGTTCTGCTGCGGCGCGGGCGGCGCACGGATGTGGATGGAGGAGAAGCTCGGCACCCGCATCAACCTGAACCGCACGACCGAGGCGGTCGAGACCGGCGCCGACAAGATCGCCACCGGCTGCCCGTTCTGCCGGGTGATGCTGTCCGACGGCCTCACCGCGAAGCAGGCCGACGGCTCGGCCCGCGAGGCGGTCGAGGTCCAGGATGTCGCGCAGCTGCTGCTCGCCTCTGTAAAGCGTTCGGAAAGCTGATCTGCAACTAGCTGCAAACCCCTTCCTCCCCAGGCGGTCCAGACCATAAGATCCACCGTCTGCATCCCCTGGGGAGGAAAACGCATCATGAAGTTCCGTGCCGCCATCGCCACCGCGGCCGCCGTACCACTGACCCTCGGCCTCGCCGCCTGCGGCAACAACGAACCAGCCGCCACCGGCTACAAGCCATCCACACCGGCGACGACGCCGGCCGCGCAGAAGCCGGCCACCACCACCGCCAAGCCCGCGACGGTCGCCCGCCTCAACCGCGTGACGTTCGTCCCGGCGATGACGACGGCGATCGCCAAGCAGAAGTCGTGGCACACCACCGGCACGATGACCGTCAACGGCACACCTGCGATGACCATAGACGGCTACCAGACGACCAATCCCGTCGCGATGTCCATGGAGATGAGCGGCGCGGCCCTCGAGGGCAAGGTCGGCAAAGTCATCGTGGTCAAGGGCACCGCCTACGTGTCGATGCCCGGGCTGGCGCCGGCCGGGAAGTTCGTGAAGTTCAAGTCCGGCCTGAACAGCCAGCTGTCCGAACTGGTCGAAGGCGGCGACCCGACCAAGATCTACAAGTCCTTCGGCTCCAGCATGGTCAACGTCAAGTACGTCGGCGTCCAGACGGTGCTGGGACAGGCGCTCGACCGGTACGACGTGACCGTCAACACCGCGAAGGCACTCGCCGCGCAGGGCAAGAAGGTCCCGGAGGGCGTGCCGTCGACGCTGACCTACTCGATGTTCATGGACAAGACGCACCTGATCCGCCGGATGAGCTTCGAGATGGGCCCGGCGGAGATGGTGATGGACATGACCAGCTACAACAAGCCGGTGGACATCACGGCGCCGCCGGCGAGCAAGATCGTTTCGCAGTAACGGCCGGATTCGGTCATTTTCCCACCCTGATGTGTGAACTTCTCGTAATCTCCCGTTACGGATGTGATCACCTCGGGATGATCGGGTGGGTGGGTGCCGATGCCGACTACACGACGCAACTTCCTCACCGTCAGCGGAGCAGCGGCAGCGCTCGCGCTGGGCGGCAGTCTTCCGGAGATCCGGAGCGCTGTCGCGGGATGGACCGGCCGGCCGGACCGGCGGGATCCGTTCACGCTCGGTGTCGCGTCCGGCGATCCGTTGCCGGACGCGGTGGTGATCTGGACCCGGCTGGCCCCCGATCCGCTCGCGCCGTTCGGCGGGATGGATCGGCGGCCGGTCGAGGTGCAGTGGCAGGTCGCGGCGGACGAGCAGTTCCACCGGATCGTCCGCTCGGGTACGGCCCGGACCGGGCCCGAGTCGAGCCATTCGGTGCACGTCGACGTCGGTGGCCTGCAGCCGTGGCGCCACTACTGGTACCGCTTCCGCGTGGACGGGCAGCTCAGCCCGGTCGGCCGGACCAAGACGGCACCGGCCTACGACGCCGTCGTTCCTGAACTGTCGCTGGCCTTCGCGTCCTGCCAGGCATGGTGGGAGGGCTGGTACACGGCGTACGCCGACATGGCCCGGCGCGACCACGACGTGGTGTTCTTCCTCGGCGACTACATCTACGAGTTCGGCATCGACCGCGGCATCCGGCCGCACTCGAACGAGCCGTACATCACCCAGCAGACCGTGACGCTGGACGAGTACCGGCAGCGCTACGCGGCGTACAAGCTGGATCCCGATCTGCAGAGCGCGCACGCGAAGGCGCCGTGGATCGTGACGCTCGACGACCACGAGGTGGTCGACAACTGGGCCGACGAGGCGCATCCGAGCGCGCCGCCGGCGCAGTTCCGGGTCCGCCGCGCCAACGCGTTCCGCGCGTACTGGGAACACATGCCGCTGCGGCTCGCGCAACTGCCCAAGGGTCCGGACATGCAGCTGTACCGGCGGATCAGGTACGGGCGGCTCGCCGAGTTCAGCGTGCTCGACACCCGCCAGTACCGGTCCGACCAGGCGTACGGCGACGGCACGAAGGCACCCGGTCCGGAGACGAAGGACCCGGCGCGCACGATCACCGGCGACGCGCAGGAGAAGTGGCTGCTCGACGGATGGGCCGCGTCGCAGACCCGGTGGAACGTGCTGGCGCACCAGACCGCGATCGCCCGGCTGGACACGAAGGACGGGCCCGGCGTCCTGGTCCCGATGGACACCTGGGACGGGTACGAGGCCTCCCGGAACCGGATCCTCGGCGGCGCGGTCCAGCGGAAGGTCCGCAACCTGGTCTCGATCGCCGGCGACCTGCACCGCAGCGTCGCCTCGGACCTGAAGCTCGACTTCGACGATCCGGCGTCGGCGACGGTCGGCGCGGAGTTCGTCGGCACATCGATCACGTCCGGAATGGACGGCCAGGACCTCGACGCCGGCGGCGCGACGTTGCTGCGGGAGAACCCGCACCTGAAGTTCGGCAACTTCCAGCGCGGCTACGTCAGCTGCAGCGTCACGCCGCAGCGGTGGATCTCCGACTACCGCGTCGTCGACAAGGTGTCCGTCCAGGGCGGCACCGTGAGCACGCGCGCCAAACTCCTCGTCGAGGACGGCCGCCCCGGCATCGCGGAGGTACAGCAATGAGGATCCCCCGACAGACCGTCGTCGCCGCCGGCACGCTGGTCGCCGCCGCCCTGCTCGGCTCCAGCTCGATGCCTTCGGCAACTTCCGACGTGGCGATCGGCGTCGCGCCGAAGACGCTGAACGTGGTCGGCCTGCCCTGCTTCCCGGGTCTGCTGAACCTGACGATGACCAACACCGGGACCCAGGACCGGTACGCCGACCTGACGCTCGAGCCGACCGGTCCGCTGCAGTTGTCCCGCACGCTGTTCTCGTCCTGGCTGCCCGCTGTCGACCCCGACCAGCCGGTCTCCGCGCCGGTCGAAGTCCGGGTCCCGCGGGACACCGCGCCCGGCAACTACACGATCGACGTGGAGGTCGATCGGTCGCGGGTGAGCGTTCCGGTGACGGTCGACCCGCTGCCGCCGAAGGGTCCGGGCGACAACCTCGCGCTCGGCGAACAGGCGACCGCGTCCTCCACGCACGGCAACTTCACCCTCTGCGGCGCCGTCGACGGCGACAAGGACTCCGAACACTGGGACACGCTGACCGGCTGGAACGACGGCACCCGCGCCGCCTTCCCCGACACGTACGACGTCGCGCTGTCCGCGCCCGCGACCGTCAACCGGGTGGAGCTGTACACGCTCGACTCGGCGAAGTACCCGGCCCGTTCGAACGGCCTGCGCGACTGGGACGTGCAGGCCCGCGTTGCCGGCGCCTGGCAGACCGTGGCCCAGGTCCGAGGCAACACGGCCGGCCACGTCACGTCGACGTTCACCCCCGTGGAAGCCGACGCCGTCCGCATCCTGTGCCTCGACGGCAACGACCACACCTACTCCCGCATCGTCGAACTGGAGGTCTACGGCAGCTGATCGTTGCCTGAATCAACTGTTTGAACTATCGATGGCCGGTCTTGGTCATGCGCATGTTTGAATGTCGCGGTTCCAGGAACATTCCACCTCTGATTTTTGGAGACTCATGCGCAAGCTCACCCGTAGGCTGCTCGGCGGCGCCGCGGCGGTAGTAGTCGTCACGGCCGCGGCCACGGTGGCGACGACGACCGCCGCATCGGCCACGACCGGAACCCCGAGCGGGGCCCCGCCGAACGACATGGACGTCTGGTGCGTGTCGACGACCGGGGCCAAGGCGTGCTTCAAGGCCTACGGCGACAAGGTCTGGGTGAAGGACACCGTGGCTAACGGCCAGTCCGCCGCCGGCACCATCAAGGAGGACGCGTCGCCGTCCGGCTGGTACCGCGAATGCTTCAACACCCGAGGCGCCGACGGCGGCTGGGTGATGTGCGACTTCGACGTACCGGAGTACTCCGCCGGCGTGCTGTGGGCCGTGAACAACCCGTTCATCGGCAGCCAAGCCAGCACAAAGATCCAGACCACTATCATCTGACCCTCCAAAGCGCCGTGCGGTTCGAGCGTGGGTCAGCCGTTTGATGCAACAGGTTTGGCGACGTTTCTTGGCCCGTTGACTGGCTTTCGCCGGAGGCGGAATCTGGTGTGGAGGCTCGCTGTTGGGCGCGGCGGCCTAGGGGGCAGGATGGCTTGGGTGCCTGGCATGGGGCGGCGGAGCACGGTGCGCCGATGCGCCGTCGTTGTCGCCGTGCTGTTGACGCTCGCGGGGTGCGGGGCACCGGCGAAGTCGAGTACGCCCTCCGGCAGTGCGGCTGAGCCGGTCGGACTGATAGCCATCGGGCATTCAGCCCTGACTGGCCATGGAACGGCCGAGCCGCCGCAGGCCGGGCTTCAGTATTCCTGGGCGACGGGCACGAATCCCAAGGTGAACAGCATCTATCTGCGCCTGGTGAAGGTGCGACCGGAGGACAAGGGTCACGTCGCGAACACGGCGATCGACGGCGCCACCGCATCGGCATTGGACGGCGAGGCGAAGGCGGCGCTGCGGCAGGTGTCTGCACCCGCCCTGGTGATCATCTCGATCATCGGCAACGACATCCGGTGTGACGGCACCGACAAGCAACATGTCCCCGAGTTCGGTCAGGACGTCCGTGGCGCCCTGGACACCATCACCGAGAAGTCGCCCAACTCGCGGATCCTCGTCCTGGGTCGGATGGGAACTCCCAGCCCCGCGCTCACGCGGGCGATCGTTGCCCGCGACCCGAATGCGCAGTACGCCGTCACCGGTTCCGGCATCTGCGACTTCTACAACGTCGCGGGCGAGCTGGTGCCGTCGCACTTCAAGACACTCACCGCCATCATCGAGGCCTACGAGGCCGAACAGGCGCGAGTGTGCGCCAAGTATCGGCAGTGCCACACCGATGGCGGCGCCCGCGCCGCCTACCAGGACAAGCTGGAAGATTTCGCGCCCGATTGGATCCATCACAACATCGCCGGCCAGAACGCGGAGGCCGCGATCACCTGGCCGGTCGTCGAGAAGATCCTCGGGCTGTAGCGAACGATCAGCCGGGACGAACGAAAGCCCAGGTCAGGGAACTACCCCTGGACCTGGGCTCTTGTCATGTCCTCACAGTGGAGCGGGTGACGGGAATCGAACCCGCACTGTCAGCTTGGGAAGCTGATGTTCTGCCATTGAACTACACCCGCGCGGCCGGTCTCCCGGCAGCGGAGACGAGCATAGCCGATCCGCGGGCCGGCAACCACGTGGGGTCCGCGCGCCGGGTCGTAGATCGGGCCCGGCCGGCATCCCGGGGGCCGCCCGCCGGCCACCTCGCCGTCACTGCCGACGGGCCCGGTTGCTGCGGTGTCAGCGGCCCGGGGCCGAACTTGGTGCCGAATGCATCGAAAAGGGCGTTACGGACGGTTTGCACCGGAGGTTCTTGGGCAGTTTTTCACAAAGGGCACGTTCAGGACTGGGCAGGGTCGTCATCTTCTGGCAGATTAGAACGCGTTGCCGGGGGCAACATTCAACGCAACGTGAGGATGCGGTCCTGGACCGGGCGACATGGTTGCGGGGCAACTGGAATGAAGGGGTGAACGGTGGCAACAGACACTACTGACGCGGTGGACAACCTGGAGAAGGAACTCGTCACGTTGGCACGGCGGCTGCGCGGTCTGCAGCGGACGCTGTCCGTCGAGGCGCATCCGGACCTGGAGCCGGCGCAGTACGCGTTGCTGAACCACGTGGAGGAGCTGGCGCCGGTGCGGATGGCCGACCTGGTGGCAGCGCTCGAGGTGGACAAGGGACCGGTCAGCCGGGCCTGCGCGCGACTCGAGGAGGAGGGCCTGCTGAAGCGGGCCGCCGACAAGTCGGACGCGCGTGCGACCCTGCTGACCCTGACCGCGGCCGGCAAGCGCAAGCTGACGGCGGCCCGGAAGAAGCGGCACAAGGTGATCGAGGACCTGCTCAAGGACTGGTCCCCGGCGCAGGTCAAGACCTTCGCCACCCAGGTGTCGAAGTTCAACAAGCTGGCCAACTGACAATAGTTGCCTCAGGCCCACGGTCTGGTGGTGTGCTCCCGCCGGGGAGCTGAGGGCTCCGGACGACTCACCACCAGCCGACGGGAACCGGACACCGCCCGCGAGGAAGACCCGCCCGCCAAGTCCGGGCGGATTCACCACGGGCATTTCAGGGGTGAACCCCGCCGGTTGCCCCTTCATGCCTTGCATCCGGCAGGCGAAGGGTGCACGCGAGAGGTGAAGCACTCAAACGGGGCGGACCGCGACGGATCCGGCTGTGCGGATGTGCGGCACGCTGCTAACGTGCGAGCGTGCTGCTCTCCGACCGTGACATCTTGGCCGAGCTCGACGCGAAGCGGGTCCAGCTGGACCCGTTCGAAGCTGCGATGGTGCAGCCGTCGAGTGTCGACGTACGGCTGGACCGGTTCTTCCGGGTCTTCGAGAACCACAAGTACCCGCATATCGACCCGTCCGAGGAACAGCCCGATCTGACCCGGCTCGTCGAGCCCGAGGGGGACGAGCCGTTCATCCTGCATCCCGGTGAGTTCGTCCTGGGATCGACGTACGAGCTCGTCACGCTCCCCGACGACGTCGCCGCCCGCCTCGAGGGCAAGTCGTCGCTGGGCCGGCTCGGCCTGCTGACCCATTCGACGGCCGGCTTCATCGACCCCGGCTTCTCCGGCCACGTCACGCTCGAGCTCTCGAACGTCGCCACGCTGCCGATCAAGCTCTGGCCCGGGATGAAGATCGGCCAGCTCTGTTTCTTCCGGCTGTCCTCCCCCGCCGAGCACCCGTACGGCTCCGCCAAGTACGGCTCCCGCTACCAAGGGCAGCGCGGCCCGACACCGTCCCGCTCCTTCAAGAACTTCCACCGCACCGACGTCTGACGAACGAAAGGGCCCCGGGAATCCCGAGGCCCTTTCGTTTCGGCTGTGTCAGGCAGTCGGCTTCAGGTAAATCGTGACCGATTGCAGGTCCGTCGAACCGACGCTGTTACCCTGCGGCAGCTGCCCGTAGACACCGCCGTACGGCGAGACCGCGTCGGGCGACTCCGGCTTGCCGTTGAACAGGCTCATGTCGCTCCCGCCGGCCGACCGAGTGTCCGACGGGGTGTCGCCGGCCGTCGGAGAACCGCTGTCCGAAGGAGTGTCACTGCTCGAGGGAGTCTCACCGGCCGAGGGGCTCTCGCTCGAACCCGCGCTCGGCAAATCCTGACCGGTCTTCGCGTCCAGCAGCACCGGCTGGGCCTCGGTCTGCGCGTAGACGACGCCGTGGAACGCCGCGGTCACTCTGGGCACGACGCGGCCCTTGGACTTGTCTGTGAAGCCCCAGGTCTTCTTGCCGGTGCTGTCGTCGAATCCGAGGACCTCCAGAGGGTGGCCCTGCTGCGTCGTGCTCGTGCAGACGACCGCGGTCGCCTGGTCCGACAGGCACGCGACCTTGACGTCCGAGTCGGAGGGGGCCGCCGCCACGGTCTGCGTTACGGCGCCGGTCGACAGGTCGATCGCGAAGAACGCCTCGCCCTGCGTCCCGCCGGCGTAGGTCGCTTCCTTGTGACCGTAGAAGTACGCATGCTTGGCGCCGCCGGTCAGGGGCTCCAGGTAGGCCTGCTTGAGCGGGACCTGCTTCGTCACCTTGCCGCTCGCGCCGTCGACGAGGCTGACGGAGCCGTCGCCCTTCTCGCTCGACTTGCTCGGCGTGCCCGCGACCACGCCGGCATGGACCGCGGCCGGGCTGATGCCCGGCACGACCGTGGGCTTCTGCGTCGCGGGATCCGCGAACACCGTCTGGTCGTTGCCGATGTTTCCTGCGGTGACGACGCCGACGGCGACCTGGCCGGTCTCTGGGTCGACGGCCACGGTCGTGAGACTGGGAGTGCCGCTCGCGAGGTCACCGGTGCCCTGCAGGGTGCTGACCTTCGCGGAAACCTCAGCGACCTTCTGGCCGGTCATCACGTCGATCCAGTGCACGACGACCAGGCCCGACGGCTTCTGCGTGCCGTTGCCCTTGTCGGACTCGGCGTAGGCGACCACCGCGACGTCCTTGCCGTCGACCTTGGCCACCATCGGGTCGCTCGCATCGCTGACCTTGGTGGTGTCCGCGGCGGCCGACCTGATCTCCCACGCCTTGCTCGGATCGGCCATGTCGCGGCCGGTGATCCCCCGGTAGTTCACGACCAGGGCCACCTGCCCGACCATCCCGCGCTTGGGCTCGTCGTACATCCCCCGCCCCTCGTAGTCGGGCACCGGGTACGCCGCGGCGGCGGCGAAGGCCTTGGGCGGGTCGAAGGTCGGCGCGGCCGGGGCGGACGGTGTCGGTGAGGTGCTGCTGGTCCCGCCGTTGTTCTGCGCGGCCGAGTCGGATTTCTTGTCGTCGCCGCCGCAGCCGGCCAGCAGGATCAGAGCAGCGGTGACAGCTGTGGTTGCCACCATCGGACGCAGCATCGTTGGTATCTCTCCCAGGTCGACCGAGAATGATCGACTGAACGCTAGCAGTGTTCACGGGTCCGTCCGGGGAGTTATCCACAGGCGTTGCACCAACCTGCAAGGGCTAGCGGCGGACCGGCGATCCGGCGCCGACGAGGCCGAGGCGCTCGAGGACGGCGCAGATCGCGGCGGCCGCGCTGCTCAGCGGCAGGCCGTTCATCGGACGATCGAGAGCCCGGTCCCGCGGTGGCGGGGCTGTGGCTCGGTCAGCGGCCGGGTGGCCGGCTCGGTCAGGCAACGGGAGGCCGGCTCCAGCCGGTCGGCCAGCTTGCGCAGCACCCCCGCCAGACCTTCCCGCGGGCTGGTCCGGGTCCTGTCCTCGTGCAGCCGTGCCCGGGCCTCGGCGACCCGCAGCTGCTCGGCTACGCGGTAGCGGGCGACTTCCTGGTGTTCGGTGATCATGATCGTGCTCCCCTCGCGTTGTCCCCGTGCTGTGTGGTGGTTTTCGGCAATGCTTCGCCCAGGTCCCGCCCCCAGTGGCGGGACCTCGTGCGGTGTGGCGGTGGGTCAGACCTTGACGACGGTGATGTCGCCGGAGACCGTGCGGGCGCGCAGCATCAGGGCGCGCTCCCCCTCGGCCGGCTTCTGGCCGGGCTCGAGGTCGCACCGGATCCGCCCGGTGACGGTCTTCAGGTCCAGGTACGTCGGCAGTCCGTCCGGGACCCCGATCTGTACGTCGCCGCGGGCCGTCTCGGCCTGGACGCTCGGTCCGTCGGCGATCTCGACCTTGACGTCGCCGGAACCGGAGGTGGCGACCGAGTGGTCGCGGATCCGCTCGATGGTGATGTCCCCCGAGCCGACCTTGACGGAGGTGGGACCGGCGGCGTCGCCGATCGTGACGTCACCGGAGCCGGTACTCAGGCCGAGCGCGTCGCCGGCCTCCTCGATGTCGATCGAGCCGGAGCCGGTGCCGGCGCGGACCGCGCCGACGGCGTTCCCGACCTTGACGTCACCGCTCCCGGTGTTGACGCCGAGCTCCTTCTCGACCCGGGTCAGCCGGACGTCGCCGGAGCCGGTCGCGAGCCGCGCCGAGCCGAGCGGCACGTCGGCGGTGATGTCGCCGGAGCCGGTCCTGACCCGGGCGTCGAGCACCTCCGAGGTGGCGATCCGGACCTGGATCTCGGGGCCCCGGCGGACGTTCCGCGGGCCTTCGACGATCAGTTCGCCGTCGACGATCTCGACGGTCACGTCCGCCTCCGGCCCGCTGTCGACGTCCACCGTCACCGCGGTGCCCTTGACGTCGCCGTTGCCGGAGATCTCCACCAGGCCGGAGCCGATCTCGATCCGGATCCGCTCGATCCGGTCGTTCTCGTCGTCGGTGAGTTGCCGGCTGAAGCCGTTCATTCCGCCCATCCCGTCAGTCGCTGGCCCGGCCCGTGTCCGCCACGGCGGCGTTCCTTGTCCTCGCGCCGCCGGTCCTTGTCCTCGCGGCGGCGGTCCCGGTCGTCACGGCGCCGGTCGCGCTCCCAGCGGCCCCGGTCCGGGCCGAAGACGCCTTCCTCGCCGAACGGGCCGTTCGGACCGAACACGCCGTTCGGGCCGAAGACGCCGTCGGGGCCGAGCGGTCCGTTCGGACCCAGCGGGCCCTCCGGGCCGAACACCGGTCCGCGCGGCGGGCGCGGCGGCCGGGGCGGGCGCGGACCGCGGCGGCGCTCGCTCAGCTCGGTCATCACGGTGCGCATCAGCCACGCGTTCGAGGAGATGCCCTCGGCGGCCGCGGCCTCGTCCACCTTGTTCTTGATCGACATCGGCAGCCGCAGCGTGATCCGCGCGGTCGGCTCGTCGGCGTCGGGGACGAACTGCTCGTCGTCCGCGACCTCGGGCTCGTCGTCGATGTCTTCGTCGGTCTCGTCCGGACCGGTCAGCTGGCTGGGCGCCGGCGTGACCACGAACTCCGGGCGGCCGCCGGCCATCCGGAGCTCGACCGAGCCCGGGGACAGCTCACGGCTGATCTCCCCGGCGGCGTCGGACAGGGCTGAGATGAGGGCCAGGCGGCCCGCGTCATCCAGCGTGGCCCCGAGGCGTTGGGCCACGGAGCGGGTTTGCTCGTCGGCCAGGGCGGTGGCGTTCTCGACGCTCCGCCGGACCGACTCGAGGTAGTGGTCAAGTTCCATGACAGCAAGCATGACGTCATAGTGACGTCACTGTCAACCCCTGCTGATGTCATGGTGGCGGCAAGGGCAGAATGTGCTGCAGTCACCGACAGGAGGAAACGTGTCCAGAGGAGTACTGATCACCGGTGCGTCCAGGGGTGTCGGCGCAGCCGCCGCGCGGGCGTTCGCGGCGGCCGGCGACCGGGTCGTGCTGCACTGCCGGGGCGCGGTCGACCGCGCCGAGGAGCTTCGCGCCGGACTGCCCGGCGAGGGCCACGCGGTGATCGCCGCGGACCTCGGCGATGCGTCCGCAATCCCTTCACTGGTTGCGGAATCGGCCGCCGCGCTCGGTCGCGTCGACGTGCTGGTGAACAACGCCGCGATGTTCGTCGACGAGCCGGTCGCGGGCTCCCGGCGGGTCGGTCACCCGCTCGCGGACACGTCGTACGACGAGTGGGTCGCGACCTGGCGCCGTACCCTGGCGGTCAACCTCGAGGGCGCGGCGCACGTGACCTGGTGCGTGGCGCGGCAGATGCTCGACCAGGATCCCGCGGACGGCGTACGGCGGGGCGCGATCGTCAACGTCGGCTCCCGCGGCGCATACCGCGGTGAGCCCGACGTGCCGGCGTACGGTGCCTCGAAGGCCGGGCTGCACTCGCTAGGGCAGTCGTTGGCGGCATCGCTGGCGCCACATGACATCACCGTGACGTCAATCGCGCCCGGGTTCATCGCGACCGACATGACCGAGAGCTTCCTCGCGGGTCCCGGCGGCGACGCGATCCGGGCGCAGAGCCCGTTCAACCGGGTCGCGACCGCGGAGGAGGTCGGGAATGCGATCTACTGGCTCGCGTCAGCCGACGCGAACTGGGCCAGCGGCGCGGTCCTCGACTTCAACGGCGCGTCGTACCTGCACTGAGCTGACCACCACCGCGGCGACCGTCCACACCGCGGCCAGCACCGCCATCGGGAACACGTCGCCGTCCTCCTCGCCGAACAACAGGATCAGCGACAGGTTGACGGCGGCGTGGGCCGCGGTGGCGACGACGAGATTGGTCCGGCGCGCCTCCCGCAGGACCGCGCCGAGCACCACCGACAGCGCGGTCGCCATCACGACGAACAGCCCCATGTATACGAGCCCGTGCGCGAATCCGCCGATGTGCCACAAGCCCCACAGCACGCCGACGACGAGCGAGGAACGCAGGACCGAGAACCGGGTCTGCAGGTAGGGCTGCAGGTACGCCCGCCACCCCAGCTCCTCACCGGCCGCGCCGACGATCATCGTCAGCACCAGCACCCAGAACGGAAACGGCAGGCCCTCCGCCCGCCACCCACGCCCAGCGACCAGGTGAACCAGCACGGACACGAGCATGGCCGCGATCACGATGCCGACCACGAGCGCGCTCCGCCCCGCCGCGACGGCCGCAGGCGTGAAGCGCGCGTCGACCCGGGTGGTACGGCGGAACAGCAGGAACATCACCCCGACGCCGAGAGCCGGCGCGAACTGGACCAGCTGGATCAGCTCAGGACTCGGCCCGGTCGCTGTCTGCAGCGCGTTCAGGATCCCGCTGAAGACCATCGTGACCAGGTAGAAGACCAGAACGCGCAGAAACACCGTCACTCCTGAGATAAGGGCCGATCATCAGGTCGAGCTGCTCGGTCAGGAACTCGGTCAGCGAGCCCCAGCCGTTCACCGCCCAGACCTGGAGCGCGCCGTTGAAACAGACAAGCGTGTGCCGGGCCAGTGCCGGGACGTCGGTGTCTGCTCGGAGCTCCCCGGCCTCCACCGCGGACCGGTAGAACGTGTCGCAGCTGTCGACGATCGCGGCGGAGTGCGCCAGCGCGTGCTGCCGGAACTCCGGGTCCGCAACGTCGAGCTGGACGAAGCCGAGACCGTTGCCGAGCTCCTCGCGGTGCTTGATGTGCGCGACGGCCGACAGCGCGAAGTCCCGCAGCGTGGCGAGTGGCGAGGTGTTCCGGACGGCGGCCTCCTCGGCCGCGAGCTTGACCATCAGCGGCGACCGCGCGGCGGACGCGAGCAGCAGACCCCGCTTGGACCCGAAGCGCTGCATCAGCGTCGGCGGCGCCAGACCGACGCGCGCACCGACGGCCGCGAGAGTCAGTTTCACCGGCCCGAGCTCGGCCAGGACCTGGCGGGTGGCATCCAGGATCGCGTCGTCGCTCACCAGTCGCGGCCGGGCCATGTCACCGCCTCCGAGTTTGTGAACCGTCATTCGCTAATACACGAAATCGTAACAGATCCTTGTTGGATCAGTTAGTCAGTGACAACGGGTGAGCTTCCGGATACCGCTTTTCGGCGCAGGACGAGGGGTCCGGACCCGCGATCCCGCCGTCCGGCCCATCCGTCCGTGGCCGGGCTCGTCGTACCAACGGGAGCCTCATTCATGCGCATCGCCCGCATCACCCTGGGTCTACTGCTGTCACTGTCCGGCCTGGTGGCCGCCGTCGCCGGAGCAATCGCGGCGTTCTGGCTGGTCGGCCCGGACAACACGATCTCCACGCCCGGCCGTGAGCTCACCAGCCGGGGCCTCGCGGTCGTCACCGCCCCGGCCCTCCTCGACCGGCACGGTCCGACGCTGCACGTGAGCGCGTCGGGCGACAAGCCGTTGTTCGTCGGCGTCGGACGCGACCTGGATGTCCGCGACTACCTCTCGGGGGCCGCGCGCACCCAGCTGGTCCGGTTCGACCCGCCTGGCACGTTCGGCACGCAGGAGCTGCGCGGTGCATCCGCGAAGCTGACGCCACCCGGCGAGCTCGACTGGTGGGTCGCGCAGTCCGCGGCCGGGTCGCAGTCAGTCAGCTGGCCGATCCAGGACGGGCTGTACGACGTCGTCGTGATGAACGCGGACGGTACGCCGGCGGTCGGCGGGCAGGTCACGTTCGGGATCGAGGTGCATCGGCTGTTCGGCATCTGCCTGCTGGTGCTCGGCGCGGGTGTTCTGGTGCTGGCGCTCGGGTTGACGCTGATGCTGCGCCACCGGCGGGTGGTGGTCGCGGACACGACCGAGATCCCGGTGATCAAGAACGACCGGATCCCGGTGCTGGTGTCGACGGCTCCGGTCGCGCAGGAGAACACGCCCGCGTACCGCGTCTCGCCATTCGCACCCGACCGCGTCAGCCCGTTCGCGCCGGTCGCCCCAACCCCAACCCCGACCGAGCCGGCGGCCGTCAAGGCAGCCATCAAGTCCGCCTCACAGACGGCAGCACCCGTGACGGCGGCACCCGCGACGGCGGCGGCCGTGACCGCACCCACCGAGGCGGGACCGGCCGGCGCGGCAACGGTCGGGGCGGCCAGGGCTGCGGCGGCAACGGCTGGAGCGGCATCAGCTCAGGCGGCGTCGGCCAGCCCGGCGACGGCTGCGGCGGCGGCCCGCGTGGCAACGGCTGGCGCGGCAACAGGTGCTGCGGCAACGCCCGGCGCGGCAACAGCTGCCTCGGGAACGGCGGACGCCGCAACGATCGGCGGGGCGACAGCTGGCGCGGCAACGGTCGGGGCGGCCAGGGCTGCAGCTGCAACTGCCGGCGCGGCATCAGCTGAGCAGGCGTCGGCCAGCCCGACGACAGCTGCGGCGGCGGCCCGCGCGGCAACGGCTGGCTCGGCAACGGCTGCTGGGGCAACTTCCATCGCGGCATCAGCTGCGGCGGCGCCGGCCAGCCCGGTGACGGCTGGGGCGGCAGGGGCGGCGACGATCGGCGCAGCAACGGCTGGGGCGGCGGCAACGCCCGGTGCGGCAACGATCGGCGCGGCACCTGCTGCTGCGGCGGCTGGGTCGCCGACGGCTCCTGCGGCGACTGCTGCTGCGGCACCTGCCGGTGCGGCACCTGCTGCGGCGGCGGCTGGTGTGGGGCCGGGGCGAGGGGCGGGTGGGGCTGGGCGGGCTGTGCCTGTTCGGGGGGGTCAGGTTCGGCCGGCTGTGCCTGCGGCGCCGGTGTTTATGTCGGCGGCGGCGGTTGCGCGGGCGAAGGCGCCGGTGCTGATCGGGGCGGGTGCCGCGCAGCGGTACGAGGCGCCCGCACAGCCGGCGTACGAGGAGTCGGAGGAAGACGTCGCGCCGGAGACGGTTCCGCTGGCGGTCTCGCCGGAGTTCGTGAAGAGCGACGAGGCGGTCCGTCGGACGGCGGCGCTGCTGGCCAGCGGGGCGCTGTTGCTGACGGCGACGAGTTGCAGCCTCGTCCCGCCGAAGAACACGCTGACCGCGGCGGACTCCCGCCCTGCCGTCACACTCGCCGACGCGCAGGCCGTGGTCCAGCAGTACAACCAGCTCAACAACCAGGCGAACCGGACCCGCGACGCCAAGCTGGCCGCGACGATCGAGGGCAACCCGACACTCGCGCAGACCCAGGCGGGTTTCCTGATCGGCCGAAAGCTCGACGCCGCGGGCAAGGAAGTGTCGAAGCCGTTCAGCTACACCGACCCGGAGATCGGCGCGCCGCAGTTCACGTCGTACCCGATGCGGTTCGTGGTCAGCTCGGGCGTCTCGAACGCGCCCGGCAACCGTCAGCTCGGCGTCTGGCAGCGTGCGAGCGCCGGCAGCCCGTGGCTGCTGACGCACTCGGTCTATCCGCCGAAGGCGGTCGAGCTGCCGTCTGTCGACGGGATGCGCACCCCGCAAGCCGCCGACCTCGAGCAACTGCAGCGACAGCCCGAGACGGTGGCGAAGGACCTCGCGGCGTACCTCAGCGGCGGCAAGAACGCGCCGCAGTCGAAGCTGTTCACGCCGTCGCCGGCCCTGACCCAGACGCTCGACCTGCGCGGGAAGTCGAAGGCCGCGGACACCGCGGAGCCGTATATCGCGAGCGTCACCGACACGTTCGCACCGTCAGGTAAGCCCCTCACGTTCATCACGGCGTCCGGCGACGCGCTGGTGTTCCTGTCGCTGACCGAGCAGTACCTGCAGCGCGTAGAGCCGGGCTCGAACGCGTACTGGACCAGCGGCGAGGCCACCGCGTTCAGCAGCATGGTCAAGTACACGCAGACCCTGCACCAGGATTACCTGCACCAGGTCGCGCTCGTGATCCCGGTCAAGTCCAGCGGCGACGCCGTACAGGTCCTGTCGATCGACCCTCAACTGGTCGGCGCCGGCGGCGCCTGAGGCGAGAGCAGCCACCGCCACCGTGGCTGCTCCGTCACCACACACGCAGCCGCGAGCAGGCTGACGACGATCGCGACGCCTGTCGGCCAAGCGAACCACGCAGCCACCACGGCAGCGACCAGTTGCAGCAGGACCAGCAGAACGGTGACGGCACCGGGCACCGGTACGACGACGTGCGGCTTGTCACCAGGTGTCTGGAAGATCGTCGGCAAGCCGATCAGCACCACGACCGAGCCGATCGCCAGCGGGACGGAGTGCGGGGCGAGCGCCCAGGGCGCGCCGACCCAGGCGATCAACTCGGTGGTGAAGCGGAGGACCGAGGCCACCCGGCTGTCGGGCGCAGACGGCGCGGTCGAGGCAGCTGGGGCCGGGCCGGACGAGCCGGAGCCTTCCGGGCCGGTGTCCATCGGGCCAGGGCCGGCGGGAGGCGAGTCTGGGGTCACGAGGGAACGATCGCACGACGGACCCGGTTCCTGACAACTCAGCGGCAAGCGGTTGCTGAAGAATAGTTCCGGCTGGTTGACTGCGATGGTTAGGTTTTCCCATCCGTCCGGGAGTACCAGTGGATCTCACCCGCCGCCGCCTGCTGTCCTTCGTCCCCGCGACCGCCCTGCTGACCGCGGTCAACCCGGCTCCGGCCGCCCATGCCACCAGGGGTGCGATGACCGCCGACCCCAGCCAGTTGCTGGCCAACGCGATCGCGATCTACGCCGGAACGCCGGCGTCGAACGCGCGTCCCGAGGTCGCCGCGAAGCTGACCGCGATGGACGGCACCGCTCGTACCTGGCTGTCCGCGCTGGACCGCGCCGGCGCCGGCGAGCTGTTCGCCGGCCTCCCGCTCGGCACCAGCGATCCGAACCTGAGCGCGTCGTACCAGCACCTGTACGAGATGGCCCTCGCGTACCGGCGCCCCGGACCCGCCTCGGACCTGCAGGGCAACGAGCAACTCCGCGCGCGGATCGCCGACAAGCTGGTCTGGCTGCACGACACCTACTACGGCGACCAGTCGAAGGGGTACTACGGCAACTGGTTCACCTGGGAGATCGGCATCTCGACGTACGTGTCGAAGACGCTCGCGCTGATCGACGCCCCGGCGGACCTGGTCACGCGGTACGTCGCCTCGATGGACGGGTACCTGCGCAACGGGAAGGACGGCGACGTCGACCTCGACTCGCGCTTCCACACCGGCGCCAACCTCGTCGACATCACCGCGAACCGCGTCCTGCAGGGCGCCCTGCTGAACGACGACGCGCGGATCCGAAAGGCACTGCAGGACCAGTTCACGGTGTTCGCGACCGTCGACCCGTACAACCTGCAACACGGCGTCACCGACGGGTACTACGCCGACGGCTCGTTCATCCAGCACGCCTCGGTCGCGTACACCGGCTCGTACGGAAAAGGCCTGCTCAGCAGGGTGGTGCAGACCATCAAGGTGCTCGCCGGCACGGAGTACGCGCAGAGCGACGACCTGGTCGGTGTGGTGCAGGGCTGGGTCGAGCACGGGTTCGCGCCGCTGATCTTCGAGGGCTGGATGATGGAGATCGTCAAGGGCCGCGCGGTCTCCCGGACCGGGACCGGGTACGACGACGTCGCGGTGATCGTGGAGGCGATCGTCGACCTCGCGGACTACGCGACCGCCGCGGATTCCGCCCGGCTGAAGGCGTTCGCGAAGTTCACCGCGCGGCCGACGATCAACGTGAACAGCTTCGCGTCGCCGGTCAGCATCGCGCGGTTCGCGGACCTCAAGGCGGACGCGTCGATCGTGCCGGCCGACCTCAACCCGGCGGAGCTGAGTACGGCGTTCAACGCGATGGACCGCACCGTGCACCGGCGGCCGGGGTACGCCTTCGCGCTGGCGCGGAACTCGTCGCGGATCAGCAAGTACGAATACATGAGCGGCGAGAACCTGATGCCCTGGTTCCAGGGCGACGGCGCGCATTACCTGTACCTCGCCGGTCAGGACCAGACGCAGGCGTTCGGCATCGACTACTTCACCACCGTGTCGCCGTACGCGCTGGGTGGCGTGACGGCGCCTGTCGAGGCGCGGAAGTCGATCCCGGAGTTGTACGGGGCGGCGTACTACGACAACGCCGCGGCGGGCTTCACGGCCTCGTCGGAGTCGCAGAACACCTACGTCTACTTCCCGGTCGGGACCAACGCGTACTCCGGCGGCGCGACGCTCGACGCGTACGGCGCGGCCGGGTGGGTGCAGTCCGACGATTTCGCGTATGCGTCACGCGAGACACTGCCGGACGACTTCATCACGTACCGGAACGCGTCGGCCACCAAGTCGTGGTTCCTGCTCGACGACGAGGTCGTCGTCCTCGCGGCCGGTGTCGGCGACGAGACCCGCCCGGTCACCACGACCCTGGACACCCGCATCGCCGCACCCACCGCGCCCGTGACGATCACCGGCGCACGCCACGACGGCACGCCGTGGACAGGCACCGGCGCCGTCACGCCCCGCTGGCTGCGCTACACCAACGGCTCGGCCTCAGTGGGCTACCACTTCCTGCAGCCGGCCGAACTGTCGGTGGATCTGCAGGCAGTCACGCGGAGCCGCCGGGTGGTACGGACGTCCAACCCGGACAGCGCAGTCACCAAGCAGGTCTTCGCCCTCACCGCGGCCCAACCAGCGGACTCCAAGCGCACCCTCGCCTACGCATTGGTGCCCAACGCAACAGAATCCGCGATGAAGTCCTACCAGCACGGCCGCTTGACCCTGCTCGCCAACACCCCCAGGCTCCAGGCGGTCCACCACCTGGGCCTGCAACTCACCGCCGCCAACGCCTTCGGCCCCGGCATCCACAACCTTCCCGGGCTCAGCATCGACGGTCCGGCCTCGCTGCTCATCCGTCGTCAGGCGTCGAGCGTGCAGGTCGCCGTCTCCGATCCGACGACGCAGCGCGACACGATCACGATCAACCTGCGTGCGCAGTATCTGAAGCCCGCAGCCGCCGTCGACGGCGTTCAGGTGACGCGCACGGTCACCGGGACCAGGCTGACCTTCACCACCCGGCACCTCTTCGGGCGGAGCGTCGCGATCAGGCTTCTTCCAGCCTGGTGATCAACGCCTCCATCGTCGCGAGCGTCGTCCGGAGGTCTTCGAGGTCGACCGCTCGGGCGATCTCGGAGGTCCAGGGGCCCTGGGCGACCGAGATCTGTCGGATCGCCCAGTAGCCGGCCTCGGTACAGGCGAGCAGTTTTGCGCGGCGATGCGCGGGGTTCGGACGGTACTCGGCGAGGCCGCGTTCGACCAGAAGGTCCGCGATCCGCTGCACGCCCTGCCTGCTGACACCCATGAGCCGGCCGGCGTCGGCGACCGACCGCGGCTGGTCGAGAACGCCGCCGAGCACCTGCCACCAGGCCGCGGTGATCCCGCCGTTCGCGGCCAGGCCCTGCGCGGCCTCCATCAGCCGCGCGTTCAGCCGGAAGGTGGCCAGCACGACATCCGTCAGCACCACCCCACCTTCCGACCGCTTCCCGACCTCGGGCCACTCGGCCCGAGGCGGGACGCCGGCCGTATCCATCTCCCCGGCCGGCGCGGTCGATCGCGTGTCCTCGGTCATCCGACCAGCGTCGCGTACGCGGCCGGGTCGGCGCGGTGGAACACACCTTCGTACGCCTCCCGCTTCCGCTCGTCAGCAAGCCCGAGCTGCTCCAGCACGGCCCGCGCGAACTGCACCGGCGAGTCCGGCCCCGCCGTGATCACGTTGCCGTCGGCGACCGCCCGCGCGTCGACGTACCGGTCCGTGCCCTGGTAACCGGTCGCCTGCAGGTACTCCTTGGCCGCGCTCGTGTGCTTCCGCTCGTCGAGCAGCCCCGCCCGGGCGAGCCCGGCCGTCGCACCGCAGATCGCCGCAACCGGTACGCCGGCGTCGAGGAACTGCCCCGCGAGCTTCGTGAACGCCTCGCCACCGCCGACATCCCACTGCCCCGACCCCGCGAGCACCAGCAGATCGCCCTCGTCCGGGACGACGTCCGCGATCGTCACGTCCGGCACGACCCGCATCCCACCCATCGTCACGACCGGCTCCAGCGACTCGCCCACCGTCACGACCGTCCAGGGCACCCCGGTGAACCGCCCGGTCCGCAACTCCACGACCAAGTGCCCGATCTCCCAGTCCGCCAACGTCTCGTACACCGCTACATACGCCGTCTTCATAGACAACATACTGTCATCACGACAGCATGTTGTCAATCGCAAATCGGGTGCCGACGCAGCCGGCGGCTGGGAAGGTGGATGGATGGGCGTGCGGGAGCTGGGGACGGACGACTGGGTCGAGTTGTGGCCGTTGGTGCGGGGTTTCGGGACGGAGTTCGACGAGGAGGCGAGTCGGGGGTACTTCGAGGAGCTGGTGGGTGATCCGCGCTGGGTGGCGTTGGGGTACGACGATGGCGGGCTGATCGGGTACGCCGTCGTGCAGGACTACGGCACGCACTTGCGGGCGGGACGGCGGCACCACGGGCGGCTGCACGACTTGTATGTCCTGCCGGAGCGGCGGCGTGCCGGAGTCGGGCGGGCCTTGATGGACGCGGTGGCCCAGTGGGCGTCGACCCGGGTCCGGCATCTGGAGTGGCAAGCGCATCACGAGCGTGCGGCACCGTTCTACGAGCGGCTGGGACACCGCGGGCAACCGTGCCCGCAGCCGGACTACCCGACCTTCGAGATCGAGTTCACGCGGTAGCCGCGCAGCAGGCCCACGCCGGCCAGGGCGGTCGTAGCAGCGGCGAGCGCCAGCGCGTGACGCACTGGGAGCGTCGCGAGGAGATTCGTGGAGCCGATCAGGGGCACGGTCTGGGCCAGGGAGAGCAGGGACTGGAGTCGGGTCAGGTGCGACGCCGGTGTGCTGCGGACGAACAGCGGCGCGAGATGTGACGTGAAGAGACCAATGCCGACGCCTTGGATGAGGGCCGCGCCGACCGCGGCCGGGACGGAAGACGCGAGGGCGAGACCGGCGATCCCGAGCGCGGCGATCAGGCAACCGAGACCGCCGGTCAACTCGGCGCGATCGAAGGTCCCGAAGCGTCCGACCAGGATCGTCACGCCTAGTCCACCCGCGGCGTTCGCCGCCACGACGAGACCCGCCTGACCGGCCGCCCACCCGTGCGAACGGGCGAGCAGCGGGACACACAGGGACGTGACCGGCAGGACGAAGGCCGCGACCAGAGCCACCACCGCGAGGATCGTCCGCAGCACGGGATCGCCGACTGCCACCCGAAGCCCGTCTACGGCGTCCCGGATCACCGACGGGCGGTCGCGCGGCGGCGTCACGTCGTACGGCGGTCTGAGCGCCAGCAGGACGACGAACTGGACGGCGAAGGTCAGCCCGTCGAGCATCAGCGCCCCGACCAGCCCGACCGTCGCGACGAGCAGGCCGCTGAGCGGTCCACCGGCGAGCGTGATGAGCTGCGTCGCCGATGTCCGCAAAGCCATTGCCCTAGGCAACTGCTCGTCGGAGACGAACAGCCGTGAGAGTACGCCGGCGGCCGGCAGCGCGAACGCGTCGACGGTACCGACCACGACCGAGGTCGCCAGCAGGAGCCCGGCCGACACCCCACGCAACCCGACGGCGACGGCCAGCACGAAGCAGCACGTGCCGACGATCGCGGTGCAGGCGAGCAGGAGCCGGCGCGGGCCGATCCGGTCGCCGAGGACACCGCCGAGCAGCAGGAACACGGCGCGCGGCAGGGTGAACCCGGTCAGCACCAGCGCGGCGACGTGCGCGCCGATCCCCGTCGCGGCCCACCCGAGCGCGAAGAACAGCGCGGTGTCGCCGAGAACCGAGAGTGTGGAACCTGCCAGCCAGCCGTAGTACGGCCGGTTCACCCGTCCAGCCGGACAGGCATGACGAGGGTGGTGAACGTGCCTTGGTCCGCCGACCGGACGACGACCGGTCGGGCCGGCTCGCAGATCTCGAGCAGGACGTCCGGCCCGACACTCGCCTCGAGCGCGGCCGCCAGCAGGCTCGCGGTGAACCCGATCCGCACCGCCCCGGACCCGATCGCCTCGAGCTTCACCTCGTCGCCGATCCGCACACTCTCCTGATCGATCTCGAAGGCAACGAGATCCCGCCCGGCGAGCGCGGCCAGCAGCGCGGCCCGATCCACCACCACGCGGCAGACCGGCGGCGTCAGCCCGTCGAGGATCTGCTCGTACGCCGGATACTCCGCCTCCACCACCGCCAACGACCGCGACTCGTCACCCCGCACGAGCACCAGCCCGCCGTTGACCTCCACCCGCACCACGTCCCCCGCCGCGGCCCACCGGCTCGCCGCGGCCAAGTCGTCCGCGCGCACCAGGACCCGAGCCTGCGACCCGCCGAACTCCAGAGGCCGCACGGTCCGCACCGCCAGCCGGTACCTGTCGGTCGCCACGAACGTGACTTCCTCGGGCGCCAACTGAAGCTGCACACAGTCCAGCCCGGCGTACTCGTCCGTGGTGGCCGCAGCGGAGGTCACCTGGCGGATGGCGCTCGCCAGCTCGGGGCCGCCCAGGGCCGCCGTGGTCTTCTCGGCCAGGAGCTGGGTCAGCAGGCGGCCGGCGGCCTCGCGGGTTGCGGTGGACCTGGCCTCCAGAGTGCGGAGGTGGGCGCGGACCAGCTCGGCGACTTCCGCTGGCGCCGCGTCCAGGGCGAGGCGGACGTCGGGGAGCGGCAGGTCGATCTCGCGGAGGTCCCGGAGCAGGCGGGCGCGTTCGGCCTGCGACCTGTCGTAGTACCGATAGCCGTTCGTCGCGTCGACCTCGGCGGGTGGGAGCAGACCGCAGTCGTCGTAGAACCGCAGCGCACTCGGCGCCAGTCCTACGAGCCGCGCGAACTCACTGATCGTCAGCCTCATGGGCCCGACCCTCACCCCTGCACCAACTCGAAGGTCAAGTCCGGAGCCGGCCCCACAGGCTGAGGGTCTTGCCGAAGCGTTCGCCGCGGATCCAGTCGTAGATGCCGCGAGCCACCCGCTCGGGCGAGATATCGCCGCGCACGGAGCGCGGCACCCGGGTTCGGAGCTCGGCGGCGTCGGCGAGGGCGTCGGCGATCTGGTCCTCGGCCCAGCCGCGCAGTGCGAGGCGTTTGCGGCGGATGGCGTCCGGGCAGTCGAGGTGCAGCCAGCGCCCTTCGGGCAGCTCCGTCGGCAGCGCCGGCGTCAGCAGCAGCACGGGAATCCCGGAGCGCCGGATCAACTCGGTGATCCGCAGCCACAGCGCGTTGTACGCAGGCCAGATCGGCGCCGCGGTCGGGCTCGCGATGTCGATCCCGAGCAGCCGGCCGTTGTCGTCCAGCAGCTCGTCCATGTCCATCACGACCAGGTTCCCCGGACTCAGCCGGACCAGCTCCGGCACGACCGTGGACTTCCCTGATCCGGGCGCCCCGGTCACCACGAACAACCTCGTCACAGATCTAGTGTGCGGTCATTCGACCAGCAACCGCACAGGAGGTCGTGCCGCGGCCGAAATCACCGGCAGTCCACTCGACCCGGGAGTGACCGAGCCGAGGATGCTGGAGTGCCGGGCGCCGGTGCAGCTCGGCACCGTTCCGCCCAGGCCGTGCACGGTCAGGAACCCGAGTACGGCGAACGCGTACGCCTCCTTCGCCGCCGACGGCATGCCCAGCTCGTCGGTGGTCCGGACCGGAACGTCCAGCTCGTCGGCGAGCAGATGCATCAGCACCGGGTTCCGAATCCCGCCACCGGATGCCACCACCTCGGTCCCGCCGTACCGCCGGACCGCGTCGGCCACGGTCCGTGCCGTCAGCGTGGTGACCGTGGCGACGAGATCCTCCGCCGGGATCACCGGCAGCCCCTCCATCGCCCGCGCCACGTACGCGAGGTTGAACAGCTCCTTGCCCGTCGACTTCGGCGCCGGCCGCGCGTAGTACGGATCGGCGAGCAGCCGCGCGAGCAGCTCCTCGTGGACCTGCCCACGCGCCGCCATCACCCCGTCCGCGTCGAACGGCTGCCCGGTCAGCTCGGTCACGACCGCGTCGATCAGCGCGTTCGCCGGGCCGGTGTCGAACGCGACCGGTTCGCCGTGCACGACGGTGATGTTGGCGATCCCGCCGAGATTCAGCGCCACCGGTACGCCGGGACGCCCGCGCAGCCACAGCACGTCCATGATGCTGACCAGCGGCGCGCCCTGTCCGCCCGCCGCGACGTCCCGCGCTCGCAGGTCCGACACCACGGGGAGGCCGGTCGCCTCCGCGATCCAGGCCGGCTGCCCGAGCTGCAACGTCCCGCGCACCGCCCCGCCGTCGACCCAGTGGAACATCGTCTGCCCGTGCGACACGACCAGGTCCGCGGATCCGCCGCACAGCTGCTCGACCGCCTGCCGCGCGACCGCCGCGAACGCCTGCCCGATCCCGGTGTCCAGCCGGCAGACGTCCTCCATCGAGGTCGGCGCCGGCGGCAGCGCGGCGGCGACCGCGGCGCGCAGCTCGTCCGGATACGGTTGGCTGAGCATCCCCAGCGGCGTCAGGACCAGTTCGTCCCCCTTCAGCCGCAGGTCCGCGGCAGCGGCGTCGATCGCGTCGCACGACGTCCCCGACATCAGCCCGATCACTCGCATGTCAGTCCCGCAACTCCCGTCGGTGGTCGTCCCCGCGCAACGTGAGCAATGCGATCACACTCACCGCACAGGTGACCACCACGTACCAGGCCGGGATGTCGACGTTCTTGGTCCGCTTGATCAACTCGGTGATGATCAGGCCGGCCGAGCCCGAGAAGACCGCGTTCGACAGCGAGTACGCCAGGCCGAGTCCGGTGTAGCGCGCCCGGGTCGGGAACATCTCCGCCAGCATCGCCGGCCCCGGTCCCGCCATCAGGCCGACGACGAGGCCCGCCACGAACACCGCGATCCCCTTCGCGGCATTGCCCGACTCCTTGTCCTGCAGCAGGTTCATCAGGGGAAACGCCAGGACGACGACCAGCGCCGCGCCGGCCACCATCACCGGCCGCCGCCCGATCCGGTCGCTCAGCCACCCGGCCGGGATGATCGAGAGCGCGAAACCGGTGTTCGCGAGCACCGTCGCAACCAGCGCCTGCTGGAAGGTCGCGTGCAGCGTCGCCTGCAGGTACGACGGCATCACCACGAGGAACGTGTAGCCGGCCGCGGACCAGCCCATCAGCCGGCCGATGCCGAGCGCGATCGCCTTGGCCACCTCGCCGGACGACGCCGGTCGCGGCTGCTCCTGGACGCGCGCGAAGCTCGGCGTCTCGTCGAGCTTGAGCCGCAACCACAGCGCCACGAGACCGAGCGGCAGCGCCAGCAGGAACGGCACCCGCCAGCCCCAGTCCGACAACGCCTCCTTGCTCAACGTGGTGGCGAGGATCGCCGCGAGCCCGGCGCCCGCGAGCAGGCCGAGCGCGACGGTGAACGACTGCCAGGCGCCGTACAGGCCGCGCTTCGTCCGGGGCGCGAACTCGGTCATGATCGACACCGCGCCGCCGAACTCGCCACCCGCCGACAATCCCTGCAGGGCCCGTACGAGTGTCAGCAACCACGGTGCGGCCGCGCCGACGGTCGCGTAGGTGGGCAGCAGTCCGATCAGCGTGGTCGACAGCGTCATCAGCAGGAGTACGACGATCAGCGTCGGACGCCGGCCGATCCGGTCGCCGACCCGGCCGAACACGGCGGCCCCGATCGGCCGGAAGAAGAACGCCAGCGCGAACGACGCGTACGTCTTGATCAAGCTCTCCGCGTCACTGGTCGCCGTACTGCTGAAGAAGTTCGCGGCGATCACGGTGGCGAAGAAGCCGTACGCACCGAACTCGTACCACTCGACGAAGTTCCCGACGGTTCCGGCCACCAGCGACCGCCGGGTCCGGACCTCGGCAGCGACACTCATCGGATCCCTCTTTCGTAACTTTCTCCCACCCGCCACCAACATCTTCGTCTATCACTGACCAACGCGCGACCCCAGGTGACAGACCCTTGACACAACGTCCGCGCGGGATCGATGATTTGGCATCCGCTAAACCGGTTTATCTCAGCCGGTTCGGCGCCCGCCCATCTGTGTGACGAGGAGTCGATCAGCTCATGAAGCGAAGGACCCTGTTGTCAGCCCTGGCCGCCGGGACCGCCGCGGCCGCCACCGGCGCCGCACTGCCCGCCGAGGCCACGGTGGCCGCCGCGAAGCGCCGCCCCCGGGCCAAGACCGGCCCGGTCACCGTCGCGTACATCGAGGTCAACGACCACAGCATGCTGAACGCCGGCAAGTACACGCTGGCCAACAGCGGCGCGCAGGTGATCGACGTCGCGGTGATCTTCGCCGCGAACATCAACTACGACGGCACCAGCGCGTACCTGCACTTCAACGACCAGGTGACGAACGTGCTGGACAACGTCGCCACGCAGGTCCGCCCGCTGCAGCAGAAGGGCATCAAGGTCCTGCTCTCGATCCTCGGCAACCACCAGGGCGCCGGGTTCGCGAACTTCCCCGACCAGGCCTCCGCCGACGCGTTCGCGCAGCAGCTCGCCGACGCCGTCAACCAGTACGGCCTGGACGGCATCGACTTCGACGACGAGTACGCCGAGTACGGCAACAACGGCACCGGCCAGCCGAACGACTTCTCGTTCGTCTACCTGGTCCAGGCGCTCCGCGCGAAGCTCCCGAACAAGCTCATCACGCTCTACGACATCGGCCCGGCGGCCGACCGCCTGACCTACAACGGCCAGAGCATCGCGAACACCTTCGACTACGCCTGGAACCCGTACTACGGCACGTGGTCGGTGCCGAGCGGCCCGACCGACAAGGCCCGGCTCTCCCCCGCGGCGGTCTCCTACACGGCGACCAGCTCGAGTACGGCGGCGTCACTGGCCCAGCGCACCGTCAACGAGGGGTACGGAGTCTTCCTCACGTACAACCTGACCGAGTCCAACACCGCGTCCTACATGACCGCCTTCACCCAGAAGCTCTACGGCGGCGCGACGGTCTACACACCGTAGAAGCAACGGGATGGCCGGCACCTGGCCGGCCATCCCCGTTGGTCACTCGCCGCGGCCCCGGCCCTTGCGCTGCTGCGCGGCCGAGTCGATGCGGCTCTGGAGCACCTCCGGCGAATCGCCCCGGCCGCCGCCCTTCTTGACCGCCTCGGCGGCCGCGGTCTTGCCGTCCGTCTGGAGCCGGTCCACGACCTTCCCCCACTGCCGCTGCTTCTTCTCCGCAACGTCCCCGGCAAGGTCGTCCCGCGCGCTGTTGTTGCCCCAAGGCTTCTTCACTATGCCCGCCTCCCACGTCGTGTTCGCTGACACGACATCGTAGATTTCCGAAGGGTCTACACCTCGTAAACCCAGCCCGGCTGCCAATTGACGCCGTCGGCAACCAACTGCTCCAACGGCGCCCGACTGCCGAACAGGTGCTCGAGGGACCAGCGGTTCGCCGAGTGCGCGACCACGAGCACCACCCGGTCGTCGCACCAACGCTTGAGGTCGGCAACGAACGACCGTGTCAGCTCGAGCACGTCGCCGTAGGACTGTCCGTCCGGAAACGGCGTAGCGACGCGCTCGACCCTCGGCTCGAGTGCGTCCCGCGGAGCACCGTTCAGTGCGCCGTAGTTGCACTCCCGCAACCGCCAGTCCAGGAAGTGACGCACGCCGAGCCCGGCCAGTTCCACCGTTTCTACGGCCCGCCGAAGATCTGAGCTGAACACCACGTCGACACCCCGCCGCCGCTCACCGAGCTCCCGCGCCTGCTGCCGCCCGGCCGCGGACAGCTCACCCGGCAGCCAGCCGGTCGCGATCCCGTTCTCGTTGTCGCCCGTGGTCGCGTGCGTCTCGTAAATCAGCTTCATAGCTCACAGTCAATCTCCCTTGGAGCTCATTACCGGCGGGTATATACTTAAGTTACTGACGAGTAAATCCATGTGGGGAGTCCTCCGTGAGCCACTACAAGTCGAATCTGCGGGACATCGAGTTCAACCTGCTCGAGGTTCTGGGCCGGGGCGACGTGCTCGGTCAGGGCCCGTACGCCGAGATGGACGTCGACACCGCCCGCGAGGTGCTCGCGGAGGTGGACCGGCTCGCCAAGCACGAGCTGGCCGAGTCCTTCGCCGAGGCCGACCGGAATCCGCCGGTCTTCGACCCCGAGGCCCACGAGGTCCGGATGCCGGAGGCGTTCAAGAAGAGCTACCACGCCTACATGGACGCCGAGTGGTTCAAGCTCGAACTGCCGGCCGAGCTGGGCGGCCAGCCGACCCCGCCGTCGCTGCGCTGGGCTGCCGCCGAGCTGGTGCTGGGCGCCAACCCGCCGGTCCACATGTACGCCGCCGGGCCGAACTTCGCGCACGTGCTGTGGCGGAACGGCACCGAGCGCGACAAGAAGATCGCGCACCACATCATCGAGCGCGGCTGGGGCGCGACCATGGTGCTGACCGAGCCGGATGCCGGCTCCGACGTCGGCGCAGGCCGGACCAAGGCCACGCTGCAGGACGACGGCTCCTGGCACATCGAGGGCGTGAAGCGCTTCATCACCTCGGGCGAGCACGACATGACCGAGAACATCGTCCACCTGGTCCTCGCCCGTCCGCAGGGCATCGAGGGTGTCGGCGGCCCGGGCACGAAGGGCCTCAGCCTGTTCGTGGTCCCGAAGCACCACTTCGACCTCGAGACCGGTGAGCTGACCGGCGAGCGCAACGGCGCCTTCGTCACGAACGTCGAGAAGAAGATGGGCATCAAGGTGTCCACGACCTGCGAGGTCACCTTCGGCGACGGCGTGCCGGCGAAGGGCTGGCTGCTCGGCGAGGTGCACGACGGCATCGCGCAGATGTTCCAGGTGATCGAGTACGCGCGGATGATGGTCGGCACCAAGGCGATCGCGACGCTGTCCACCGGCTACCTGAACGCGCTGGAGTACGCGAAGGAGCGGGTGCAGGGCGCCGACCTGACGCAGCCGGCCAAGGACGCGCCGCGGGTCACGATCACCCACCACCCCGACGTACGGCGTTCGCTGATGACGCAGAAGGCGTACGCCGAGGCGCTGCGGGCGCTCGTGCTGTTCACCGCGACGTATCAGGACCGGGCCGAGCAGGCGCGGTACGCCGGCGAGCACGACGACCTGGCCGAGCGGGTCAACGACCTGCTGCTGCCGCTGGTCAAGGGCTACGGCTCGGAGAAGTCCTGGACGCTGCTCGGCACCGAGTCGCTGCAGACGTTCGGCGGGTCCGGCTTCCTGCAGGACTACCCGATCGAGCAGTACGTGCGGGACGCGAAGATCGACACCCTCTACGAGGGCACGACCGCGATCCAGGGCCAGGACCTGTTCTTCCGCAAGATCATCAAGGACCAGGGCAAGGCGCTCGGCCACCTGGCCGAGCAGGTGCAGGCGTTCGTCGCCTCCGAGGCGGGCAACGGCCGGCTGAAGGAGGAGCGCGGACTGCTCGCGCAGGGTCTCGAGGACACCCAGAAGATCCTGGGCATCATGGGGCAGGCCCTGATGGCCGCCAACCCGCAGGCCGAGAACGGCGACCCGCGGAACGTCTACAAGGTCGGGCTGAACACCTCCCGGCTGCTGTTCGTCCTCGGCGACGTGGTCTGCTCGTGGCTGATGCTCCGCCAGGCCGAGGTCGCGCTGGAGAAGCTGGGCGGCGAGCTGTCCCCCGCCGACCAGGACTTCTACGCGGGCAAGCTGGCCGCGGCCCAGTGGTTCGTGCGGTCGACGATGCCGTCGGTGCGCGCCGAGCGGGTCAAGGCCGAGCTCACCGACCTCGACGTGATGGACCTGCCGGAGTCGGCGTTCTGACCCCTACTCCTCCGGCTCGGCCACTTGCGCGGGTCGAGCCGGAGGTTCGGGGCCGTCGGCAAGCACCGCGGCGAGGCCGGGGCATGAAATCGGCTGATCTGCCCCAGGTTGCCCCACGATCTGCCCTGTTGCGGAGCGTGCCGGTGTAGCAACGTTTCTGCCCTGAAACACCGTGACCCTGGCTCGGTCTCCCCTGTCCGGGCCAGGGTCGCGCCAACTTCTCCGGGGTGGAACCAGCCAATGCCGCCTTGCGTCCGTGTGAATGTGTTCAGCCCCGGTCGTCGTACGCTGTCCGCGATGTCCGTCCGATTCCTCGCCGCCCTGCTCGCGGCGCTCGCGTTCCTCCCGGCCCTCCCGGCCGCTGCGGAGACCCCGGAGCCGCCCGACCGGATCGCCGCCGCGTGGCGCACCGATCACCTGTTCGTCGACGAGCGGCTGCGGGCCGCTATCCCGGCGACCGAGGTGGACCGGATCCGGACCGCGATGCGCACCGCCGCCGTTCCCGTGTACGTCGCGATCACGCCGCGGACACCGGCCCTGCAGAAAATCCGGTACGACCTGCCGACCCTGCTGCACGCGCGGGTCGGGGCCCCCGGGCTGTATGTGGTGGCGGTCGTGGACGGCGACTACTGGTCGACCAACGCGGAGCTGTACCGGCAGGCCGGGCTCCGCGGACGGGACCTGACCAGCGTCCGGGGCGACGACAAACGGCGCCTCGACATCGTCTCGGACCGTCCGGCGCCGCAGATCGTCCGCACCATCCAGCAGGCGTCGACGGCGTTCGACGGCCGCGCGCTCCCCGCGGTCCCGGCGGGCGATCTGGAGCCGGAGCGCCCGCACCGCGGCCTCTCGGTGACCGACAAGTCGGACCGGGCCGTGTACGTCGGGCTCGGCGTCGGCGGGCTGCTCGGGTTGGTGCTGACACTGGTGATCGGGCTGCGGCGCCGCGGTGGATCCAAGCCGAGTCGTACGTCCCGGCCGGTCGACGCGCGCGACGTGGAGCTGCGAGCAGACGGGAAGATCACGCAGGCCGAGCGGGCCCTCGCGCGGCTGGACCGGCGCCGCAACAAGACGACGCAGCAACTGGACCGGCGCGACGACGCGTACCGCCGGCTCGACGCGGCCCGGGCGCTGCGCGCGGACACGACCGACGACGTCCTGGCCGCGGCCGGTGCGCTCGTGCTGGCCCGGCAGGCCGAGCGGATCGCGTCCGGTGCGGCGCTCGAGCCGCCGTGCTTCTTCGACCCGACGCACGCCCCCGGGACGGCGAAGGTCGACTGGTCGGACGAGGTCGAGGTGCCCGCGTGCCAGCCGTGCGCGAGCGCCGTACGGCGGAGGAAGACGCCGCGCGGCCTGCAGGTGCCGGCCAGGTCGGGACTGCTCGGGCACGACCGCAAGCAGGTGCCGTACTGGACGCTCGACCCGGAGGACAGCCCGATGGTCGCGACCGGCTTCGGCGCACTGTCCGACGACCTGGCCGAGCGGATCACGGCCCGGAAGGACGAGGTCCGATGAGGCGGCTACTCCTGTTGCTGGTGGCAACTGTGTGGCTGCTGACCGGGACCGCGTCAGCGGCCACGCCGGCGGACCCGCGGATCACCGCCGCGGTCGCGACCTGGGCGACGCAGCCGTTGTACGTCGACCCGGACTACAGCTCGGTCGCCGACCGCGCCGAGACGCTGCAGGTGATCTCAGGTGCGAAGGTGCCGGTGTTCGTGGCCGTCGTACCGTTCGGCGAGTGGTTCCCGGAGCAGGGCGACATCCCGATGCTGGCCGGCCGGCTGGCGGCCGCGAACGGCAAGCCGGGGCTGTACGTCGTGATGGACGGCGACCGGTCGTACGGCGCCGCGCACCAGCTCGGCGTGTACGCGCCGAGCTGGACCTACGCGGAGCGGGACGAGTCGCTGAGCAAACAGCTCTCGGAGTACCTCGACGGGGTGCGTGCGTCGAAGTACAGCACGCCGAAGCCGGCCCGGACCGCGCCGCTGCCGCCCGAACCGGAACGGACGTACCCGAAAGAGAAATTCACCGTCGGCAAGGCGATCGGCAACGGCCTCGGCGGCCTCGTCCTCGGCCTGATGGGCGGCGGCATCCTCGGTGGAATCGTACTGATCGTGGCGGCGCTGTCCCGCCCGCGACGACGGGAAGGACGCGCGTGAGAACCCGGTTCCTGCTGACGATTGTGGCGGCGGCGCTGACCCTGCTGGTCGCGGCTCCGGCCGAGGCCGGGCCGACCGGGACCCCCGCGGAGCGGGCGCGGGAGATCGCGACCGCGCTGCGCAAGGACCCGCTGTACATCGATCCGGCGTACAAGACCGCGCTGCCCGCCAACCTGCAGGCGGACGTGCGGGCGAAGGCGAAGGCACTCGGGTACCCGGTGTACACGGTGGTGCTGCCGCTGACGCCGAGCGACGAGTTCCAGGGCGAGGAGAGCACCGTGCTCACCCTCGTGATGGACGCGCTGCGGCAGCCGGGGCTGTACGTCGTGGTCGACGGTGGCAGCCGGTTCCCGTGGTACGAGGTGCGGGACGTGTCGCAGGTCAGCGAGGAGAAGCTGCAAGCGGCGCGGAAGCGTGCACTCGACGACGAGGGATACGACGCGGGGCCGACCGAGGTGCTGGCCCGGATGTACGAACTGCTCGCCCAGCCGGGGATCCCGAAGACCTCGCAGCGGCCCGGCAGCAGTACGCCGTCGCGCCGCGACTACGGCGAGCCGGGTGGCCACGGCTGGATCGTCGCGGTGTCGATCGTCGGCGGCCTCGTCGTACTGATCGGGCTCGGTCTCGTGATCGGGCGGACCCGGGGTTCGGGGCCGGGGCGGCAGAAGACGTTCCACATCCCGCCGCACGTCGCCGCGACGGTGGCGGCCGAGCGGCGTCGGCGGCTGACCCGGGAGACGGACGCGGAGCTCACCGCGCTCGGTTCGGAGCTGGCCGCGCTGCCGACGACCGAAGGCGCCGGGCTGGCGCACCAGCAGGCCGCGCTCGACGGGCACGCCGCCGCGGCGCGGGTCCTCGACTCGTCGCCCGACCTCGTCGACCTCGTCGGTGCCATGGTGCTGCTGGACAAGGCCCGACGTGAGTACGACGCTGCGGTCGCGGCTGCGGCCGGCCGGCGCGTGGACGCCGTACCGGACCTGTGTGCCTTCAACCCGCTGCACGGCCGGGCGTCCGGTCGGCCGACCAAGGTGGAGTCCGACGGGACGACGCTCACGCTGCCGCTGTGCGCCGAGTGCCGGCAGGCGTTGAAGCGCCACTCGGCGCCCGCGTCGCTGCCCGGTAAGGACGGGCCGTACTGGCACGACGACTCGCTTTGGGCCCGGACCTTCTTCGGCACCACCGGCGACGACCTGGCCGGGGCCGTCTCGCGCGGCGAGCTGCATCGGTGAGAGGGCTTCCCTGAGGGCGGTTCAGGGACGCGTCGGGGGATCTGCCGGATCCTCGGGCCGGACGCCGGAGCCTACTGTCGTTGCGACAACGTGGGTGGGCTCGAGAAGAGGCGGACGATGGCGGAGAACAAACAGCTCGGAGTGATCCTGCTGGTAGCGGCGGCCGGGCTGGCGTTCTGGCAGTTCGGGGACCGGGACTCCGACGACACGCACCGGATCGACGACAAGATCTCCACCGTCCAGCTCGCCGCCGGCAGCGCCGACGTCACGATCAAGGTCTCCGACGACGACACGACGTCGGTGCAGGAGCAGCGCAAGTTCTGGTTCTTCAAGCACGGCGACGCGTACTCCGTGAAGGACGGCGTCCTGAAGCTCGACGGCGACTGCGGCTGGCAGTGCACCGCCGACTTCGAGGTGACCGTGCCGCGCGGCACCAAGGTCACCGGCGAGAACGGCAGCGGCGACATCCAGATCGCCGGCGTGGCCGGGGTCGACGCGAAATCCCGCTCCGGCAAGGTCGAGCTGAGCGACGTCCAGGGCGACGTCACCCTCGACGTGACGTCCGGCGACGTCTCGGTCCACGACCTGACCGGCAAACTCGACGTCAAGGCCAACTCCGGCGACATCGAGGCGTCCGGCCTGAAGGGCGGCGCGGTGAACGTCGAAACCACGTCCGGCGACATCGAACTGGCCCTCACCGAATCCGCCGACGTGCACGCCAAGGGCACCAGCGGCGACATCGAGATCAGCGCTCCCAACGGCGACTACAACGTCACCGCCGAATCCAAGCACGGCGACGTCGAGAACAACCTGGGCAACAACTCCACCGCCTCCCACACCCTCACCGCCACCACCACCTCAGGCGACATCGAACTCCGCGCCGGCTGAGCAAGCCCACGCCTGCTAGGCGCTTCGGCGAAGGTAGTTACTCCGTGATGTCGCGGTGGTGTTCCTCGACGACGCGGTATTCCTCTTCTACCGCGGGGTCGATGGCGTTGGTTTCTACGCGGCGGCGGCGGTTGGTGATGTAGAAGGACAGCAGGATGCCTGCCAGGCCGGCGAGCAGCAGGATGTAGCCGACGACCTGCAGGTTCACGGCGTCCCAGGTGTCGCGGACGGCGAACGCGAACACGGCGCCGACCACCATCAAGAAGATCCCCACACCGATGCTCATCAGAGAGCCTCCCAGCGAGTAGCCCTTACTCCTTCGACGGTACCCGCTACCAAACGCAGTCTCACGCGCTCGCGCCGGAAAGAACCAGTTCGATTCTGGTCGGGCCGTCGGGAGTGACGCGGATCGGCACGCCCCAGTCCTGCCGGTGCATGTGGCAGGCGGGGAACTCCACCGCGGCGGAGTCGTCGCACGAAGCCGCCTGGACAGCCACGTGGAGGACCCCGGTCCCGGCGTGCGGGTCGATGACGAGGCGCCGTACGAGGTCGGTGGTGTCGCCGGCTCCTTCGCGCAGCAGGTTGTCCGGAGTGGAGGACACCAGCAGCCGCGTCGACGGGCCGTAGCGGTCGTCGAGCTTCTGGCCGGGCGGTGGGTTGAAGACGACCTCGAGTGTGACCTCTCCGGCGGCCACATCCATCGGCGGGCGCTGCGTCCGCGTGCTGAACTCGTCCGCAGTGGCCGAAGCGCCCAGCGGCACCCGGGTCAGGCGATGCGCCGCCGACTCGGCGACCAGCAGTTCGTTGCCCACGACAACAGAACCGCTCGGCTCGGCGAGGCCTGTCGCCATGGTCTCGACGGTCTCGGTCCGCGGGTCATAGCGACGTACGGCGCCGTTGTACGTGTCCGCGATCGCCACCGACCCGTCCGGCAGCACGGTCACGCCGAGCGGATGCTGCAGCAGGGCCTCGCTCGCCTTGCCGTCGCGCAGCCCGAAGTCGAACAGACCGGTGCCGACCGCGGTGTGGACCTCGGTGTCGATCCAGCGCAGCGCGGAGATCTCGGAGTCGGCCAGCCACAACCGTTCGCCGTCCGCCGCGAGCCCGCTCGTCTGCGCGAACCACGCCTCCTCGAGCGGACCGTCCTTCAGCCCTTCGTTCGTCGTACCCGCCGCGACCGCGGTCACCCCGGTGAACGGATCGAACGTCCACAGCTGGTGCACGCCGGCCATCGCGATCCACACCTTGCCGCCCCACCAGGCGACGTCCCACGGCGAGCTCAGTACGTCGGTCCCGTCGCCGTCCATCCACTGCTGACCGGTGCCGACCAGCGTGCGCACCTGATCGTCGGCGAGCGACACCCCGCGCAGCGCGTGGTTGACGGTGTCCGCGACCACCACGTCGTACCCGACCTCACCGGCCACGTCCGGCGGGAGCACCACGAGCCCGTTCGGCTCGGAGAAGCTCGCCTCGCCGACCGCGCCGTCCGCGAAGCCGCGGTGCCCCGTTCCGATCCGCCGTACGACGGTGGTGGCGTCGGCGGCGAGCTCGACAATGCTGTGGTTCCCGGCGTCCGCCACCAGGAATCCGTTGTCCAGCGCAACGACCTTCGCCGGGAAGCGGAGCTCGGTCGGCTCGGGCGTCGGCGCGACGTACGGCGACTGGCCGCGGGTGAGCGTGCCGGCCTGCTCGTGCTCGACGACCAGCTCGGCCAGCAGCGCGTCCAGGGCGTGCGCGTGCCCTTCACCGGAGTACTGCGCGACGATGTACCCGTTCGGATCCACCAGCACCAGGGTCGGCCAGGCCCGCGCGGTGTAGTTCTGCCAGGTGATCAGCTCCGGGTCGTCCAGCACCGGATGGCCGACCTCGTACCGCTCGACGGCAGCCCGGACCGCCGCCTCCTCACCCTCGTGCGCAAACTTCGGCGAATGCACGCCCACGATGACCAGCGCGTCCCCGTACTTCTCCTCCAACGGCCGCAACTCGTCGAGGACGTGCAGGCAGTTGATGCAGCAGAACGTCCAGAAGTCGAGCAGCAAAAACCGCCCCCGGAAGTCCGCGAGCGACAACTCCCGCCCACCCGTGTTCAACCATCCACGACCCCGCAGCTCCGGCGCACGCACATGCATGTCCCCATTGTCCGTCGCGGCTCAACCAACCCGACGAGCGGGTCAGCGCGGCAGGATCAGGGTGTCGGTGAGGAGTTTGGCGGTCTTTCGGAGGGTTGCCGGGGAGGACGACAGGTCGGTGGCGAGGGTGTAGGGGGTCAGGGTCTCGCCGGGGCCGACCAGGCGGTGGCGGTGGGCGAGGAGCCAGACGATGGCGCGGGGCCAGGTGGAGAGGCGGGCCTTGGCCAGCAGGTCGGGGGCGTCGCGGACCAGGCGCTCGGCGATGTCAAAGGCGTCCGGCGCATACGACGTACCGAGGGTTTCGCCGGCCATGAGCCAGGCGTGCGGCGCCAGGACCGAGAGGGTCGCGGCCTGGTGGTTGTCCAGGCCGCGGAGGTCGGGCTGGGGCGGGGAGCCCAGGCCGGCCAGCGCTCGGTAAGCGTCTTCCAGGTCGTTGGTGGCGTCGTCGAGGAAGACCCGCTCGCCCGGCTTCGAGCCGACCGGGTCGATCATCGCGGCGGCCTCCAGGGCGGGCTGCCAGACGTCGACGGCGTCGACCGCCTCGTCGACCGCGTCGAGGGGCAGGTGGGTCCGGTCGCCGGCGAACTCGAGCCAGGCCTTCACCACCACCGGCACCGCGTCGAAGTAGGTGCTGTCAGCAAGCACCTTGCGCGGCAGCCAGTGCGCGAGGAACAGCTCGACCAGGACGGCGCTGACCCGCAGCGGGCCGCCGACGGTGCTGTCGACCGCGTGGTCGATCCACAGCCGGGTGATGTCCCCGGCGTCGTCCGGCAGCTCCACGGCGAACCGCGAGTCGAGGAAGTCCTCGACCAGCTGGTCACGCTGCCGCGGCGTCAGCAGCGGGCGCACCGGCGGCCGGACCGGGCGCTCCGGGATCTGCGTCAACCGGTTCACCAGCAGGCCGGTGAAGAACTCGAAGTCCTCACTGACCGGCGGGTCGTCGAAGTCGCGGGTCTCGCCGAGCGCCTGCAGGATGATGCCGGCCGCGATCGGCGCCCGGACGGTCCGGATCGTCACCCGGCCGCCGCGCTCGTACGCCTCCAGGACGCGGTCGACCGGCGGGCCGACGAAGACGTCCTTGATGATCGCGCCGAGATTGTTGTCGATGAACACCACCACGGTGTGCGGATGCTGCTCGTCGTCGTAGTCGAGCACGACGCTCAGCCCGTCACCGGTGATGTCCTCGGACACGATCGCGCTGGTCAGCCGGAAACCGGCGATCCGGGTCACCCACTCGGGCACTTCGTCCTGGGTCCGCAGCCGGGAGACGTGGGCTCGTTGCAGCGGCAGCCGCCCGGCCGGGCCGACCGTCCGCGCGAGGCTGGTGAGCAGGACGAACGACTCGAGGTCACGGCGCTCGCCGAGCACCCGGGCCGCGTCGGCCCAGAAGAACCGCTCCACCTCACCGATCTCGTCCGGGCGCCCGGCCGGCCACAGCTGATCGGCCAGCATCGCCGCCGAACGCGCCACCGACGCCTCGGCGATCACCGGGTGCAGCGCGCTCGGCGCCGCGGCGAGGTCGAGGGTCAGCGTTTCCAGCAGCGTCTCCAGCACGGCGACGCTCGGCGTGGTGTCGACGTCGACACCCGCCGGGGGCACGTGCGGCTCGCCGGGCTCGGCGCCGACGAGCCGCAGATGGCTGCGTCGTCCGTCCCGTCCGCTCGGAGACTTGGTCACCTCCGTGAGATTACCGCCCGGTCCCACTCCCCCGCAGTCCCGTCCGCGCGCCCTGTGGATAACTGGCTGCCCCACACGAACGGAGGGTTGCTCACCGAGATTCCCGGTGGGCAACCCTCCAGGTTCAGCGGGCGACCGCGGCGTCAGCCCTTCAGGGCACCGGCCATCAGGCCGCCGATGAACCAGCGGCCGAGCACGATGTAGACGAGCAGCGTCGGGAACGAAGTGATCAACGCCCCCGCCATCGAGGCGGCGTAGTCGACCTTCTGGCCACCGGCCAGTGCGGCCAGGCCCAGGGTCACCGGGCCGTTCTGCTGCGTGGTGAGGAACAGCGCGAACAGGAAGTCGTTCCAGACCGAGGTGAACTGCCAAATCAGCGTCACCACGAACCCGGAGATCGAGATCGGCAGGATGATCCGGGCGTAGGTCTGGAGCAGCCCGGCGCCGTCCACCCGGGCCGACTCGATGATCTCGTTCGGCACGACGGTGGCGTAGTAGTTCCGGAAGATCAGCGTGCAGATCGGGATGCCGTAGATGCAGTGCGCGATGATCAGCGTCGGGATGCCCCGGGTGACGTCCAGCTCGGTGAACGTCGTCCGCAGCGGCAGCATCACCGCCTGGTAGGGGATGAACATCCCGAACAGGATGAACGCGAACACGATGTTCGCGCCCGGGAACCGCCAGCGGGCCAGCACGAACCCGTTCACGGACCCGATCATCGACGAGATGATCGCGGCCGGGATCGCCAAGGACAGCGACCGGACCATGTACGGCTGCAACACGTCCCAGGACTTGCGCCACGGCTCCAGCGTCCAGATCTCCGGCAGGTTCCACTGCGCGGCGGCCGTGGTGTCGGCGGACGTCTTGAAGCTGCCGACCACCACGACGTACACCGGGATCAGCACGAAAAGCAGGAACAGCAGCAGGATGACGTACTTGATCGTCCGGCTCAGCCGGGTCGTCCCGTCGGCGCCGGCCCGGGGCTTGTGGCGGATCGCGGTCGCGGTGGTGCCGGTAGCGGCATCGACGGCGGTCATTCGTTGCTCTCCTGCCGGACGGTGTACGCGACGTACGGGATGACGAGGACAGCGACGACCGCGAGCATCACGATCGCGATCGCGGCCGCCTTGGCCTGGTCGCCGCGCAGCAAGGTGTTCCACATCAGGATCGAAGGCACCTCGGTACGGAACTGGTTCGGCCCGGTGATCGCGTAGATCAGGTCGAACAGCTTCAGCGACATGTGCCCGAGGATGATCAGCGCCGACAGGGCGATCGGCGACAACTGCGGGAACAGCACGTGCCGGTAGAGCTTGAACTCCGAGGCGCCGTCGACCCGTGCCGCCTCGCGCAACTCCGGCGGGATCCCCCGGAACCCGGCCAGGAACAGCGCCATGATGTACCCGGACAGCTGCCAGACCGCCGGCAGGGCGATGGCGGCCATCGTCGTCCATCTGCTCCCGGCGGTCCACCAGGCGTTCTCCAGGAAATGCAGCTGGAGGATCTCGAACAACCGGTTCAGGCCGCGGGCGTCGTCACCCTGGGACGGGTTCAGCAACCAGCCCCAGACGACACCCGAGGCGATCATCGAGATCGCCATCGGGAACAGGAAGACCGACCGGAACACTCCCTCGCCGCTGACACCCTTCTCCAGCAGCAGCGCCCAGATCAGACCGAAGACCAGCGTGCCCACGATGAACAGCACCGTGAGCACGCCGAGGTTCTTCAGCGAGTTGAGGAACCGGTCCTCGTGAAACAGGTTCGTGTAGTTCTCGAACCCGACGTAGTCGACCGAGCCCCCTCTACGCGCGGTGTGCCGATCGGTCAGCGAGGTGTTGAACGTCCACGCGATCAGCCCGTACACGAAGTACCCGAGCAGCAGCACCGTCGGCAGTAGCACCAGGGCTCCAGGACCCCAGGTGCGAATTCTTCCGTGCATGCTCAGCTCACCGCCCGGGAACCGGTCCGCAACTCGTTCCGCATCAGCTCGTCTTCATCGCGTTGCCGAGCGCCGTCTGCAGCTTGGCGACGTCCGGGCTGCCGCTGAACTGGCTGAGCGCGGACAGGATGTCGTTGTTCTGTCCCGCCGTGCAGGCCGCACCGTGGGCGCAGGACGGCACGATCTTGTCCTGCTTCCAGTCGGCCATCGCGCTCTGCTGGTACTTCGGGTAGTCGGCCGGGTTGGCGTCCGAGCGGGCCGGGATCGAGCCCTTCTTGGTGTTGAACGCCTTCTGGCCGTCGGCCGAGCCGGTGACCTTCAGCCAGCACTTCGCGCCGTCCGGGTTCTGCCCGTTGGTCGGCAGGGTGAAGGAGTCGGCGAGGAACTGGAAGTTGCCGGCGGTGCCCGGTGCCGGCCAGTAGGTGTACGCCGTGTCCGGGACCTTGTCGGCGAGCTGCTGCGCGGCGACCCAGTCACCCATCAGCGTGTAGCCGGCCTGACCCTTGTTCACGTAGCCCAGCGCGTCCGCCCAGTCGATCGCCTCGCGGTCGCTGTTGCTGAAGGTGAGCAGCGTCTTGTACTTGTTCAGCGCCGCGGTCACGTCGCCACCGGCCCAGTCGGTCTTGCCGTCCCACAGGCCCTTGAACTTGTCCGGGCCGAGCTCGGCGAGCAGCACGGCCTCGACCAGCATCTCCTGGGCGAAACCCTTCGAGAGGCCCAGCGGCGCCTTCACGCCGGCGGCCTTCAGCTTGTTCAGGTCGGCGATCCACGCGTCCACGGAGGCCGGGGCCTTGGTGGCGTCGATGTTCGCCTTCTTCAGCACCGTCGGGTTGGCCCAGACCACGTTCGCCCGGTGGATGTTCGCCGGGATCGAGTAGATCTTGCCGTCCACGGTCAGGTTGTCGAGCAGGTTCTGCGGGAACGCCTTGTCGAGCCCGAAGTCCTTGTACAACTGGCTGACGTCGTCGACCTGTCCGGCGTTGATGTAGTCCTTCAGCTCCGCACCGGCGTGCGCCTGGAACGTCGACGGCGGCTTGCCTGCCTGCAGATCGTTCGCCAGCACCTGCTTCGCGTTCGCACCGGCGCCACCGGCCACCGCCGAGTTCACGAACTTGTAGTCCTTGCACTCGGTGTTGAACACCGAGACCAGGCCGTCCAGACCGGCCTTCTCACCACCGTCGGCCCACCAGGTGAAGACGGTGACGTCCTTGTTCGCCGACGAGTTGCTGTCACCGCTGCTGTTGTCGCTGTTCCCGCAGGCGCTCACCGCGAGAAGACCCGCCGCGCCCACCAGCGCCAGGGTCTTGCTCAGACCACCACGCATGATTCACTCTCCGATCAGTTGATGGAGCCGCCTGTGACAACGATGCCCCCTTGACGGCCCAACTGTGGTCACGCGGCAGCCCGGGTGTCAACGTTCCGCGCAGGCGCGTTGCGCAGCCGTGACCCCGTGCACCTTGACAGTGTGAGAGCGCGCACATCGCTGGCCCGAGTGGGTACTGCGCGCAGCCGCGGTGCGCAAAAGGTCAGGGCCGGAGCAGCACCTTGATCGCGCGCCGCTCGTGCATCGCGGCGTACCCGTCGACGACGTCGCTCAGCGGGATCTGGGAGTCGAACACCTTCCCGGGGTCGATCTCACCGGCGAGTACGTCGGCCATCAGGTCCGGCAGGTACGCCCGGCACGGCGCGGCGCCGCCGTTCAGGCCGACGTTGCGACTGAACATCGTCCCGATCGGCACCTCGACGCCGTGCGGTACGCCGACGAAACCGACCGTGGCCCCGGCTCGCGCGACGTCGAAGGCGGTCGTCATCGACTGCTTCGTGCCGACACATTCCAGGACGGCGTCGGCGCCGACGCCCTTCGTCAGCTCGAGGACGGCGTCCCGGGCCGCGTCGCCGCGCTCGGAAATGATGTCCGTGGCACCGAATTCCTTCGCCAACTTCTGGCGCGGCTCATGCCGCGACAGGGCAACGACCCGCTCCGCGCCCATCCGCGAGGCCGCGAGGACCCCGCAGAGCCCGACCGCGCCGTCGCCCACGACCACGACCGTGTCACCAGCCTTCACCCGCGCCGACCGGGCCGCGTGCCATCCGGTGCCCATCACGTCGGACAGCGTCAGCAGCGACGGAACCAGCGAGTCGTCGGGCACCTCGGGCGTCGCGACCAGCGTGCCGTCGGCGTACGGGAGCTTCACGTACTCGCCCTGGCCGCCGTCGGCCTTGGCGCTGCCGTAACCGACCAGGTTCTGGCAGGCGGTCTGGTAGCCGGCCAGGCAGTGCGGACAGGTGCCGTCGCTGACCACGAACGGCGCCACCACGAAGTCGCCCGGCTTGACCGTGCGGACCTCGGACCCGATCTCCTCGACGATGCCGACGAACTCGTGCCCGATCGGCCGCGGCTCCTTGACCGGGTTCTCCCCGCGGTACGGCCACAGGTCGGACCCGCAGATGCACGAGGCAACAACCTTGACGACGGCATCGCCCGGCCCGTCGATCTTCGGATCCGGGCGATCTTCCAGCCGTACGTCGAATGCTCCGTGAATCACCGTGGCTCGCATGGAGCCCACAGTAGATCAGGCCGGAACGGGGACCTTCTCGACCCGCTTGGCACTCCAGGCCAGCCAGACGCAGGCAGCCGCGAGCAGTACGCCGTGACCGATCCGCAGCGCGGGCGGTCCGAAGAACTGCGGCAGGAACAGCCCGAACCCGGCCGCGAACAGGATCGCCGGCACCGTCTTCAGACGCACCGCGACCACGATCGCGCCCGCCGCCATGGTCAGCAGTCCGGCGCCGAACATCGTCATGGCGACGGGGTTGTAGCGCACGGACTCGGCCAGGTCGAGGATGTTCGGCTGGTTGGCCATCGCGTGCAGGCCGAAGTCCTCCGCCCCGTAGTACGGCAGCGTCAGACCGGCGCCGATCCAGAACACGATCGCCGCCGTGCGGTCGAGCTGCAGCAACGCGACCGCGACCAGGATGAACCCGAGCATCGCGCACAGGTGCGCGACGACCCAGGCGGTGGAGCCCATCGCGGCCGCGGCGCCGGACGTGGTCGTCTCGTCCTCCCATGGGCGAAGGGCGGGGTAGAGCAGGAACAGAACGCCTGCAACGGACAGTGGGATCCTCATGATTCGTTCCTCAGACTGGCGAGATACATCCGGACGATTTGGTCGTAGGTCTCGTCGAGTTCCTCGGGCAGGCCGAAGCCGCCTGCCGACTCGACGGACGCAAAGCCGTGGACGAGCACCCGCAGCCGCCGGGTCGCATGGACCGCGGCCGGGCCCTCGAGCCCGTAGCCGCGCAGCGTGGCGTACATGACGCCGACCAGCTTCGTGCCCGCAGCCTCCTGCACCGGATCGTGCAGCGGGTCCATCGGCATCGCGGCGTACCGCTTCGGATGCGCGGCGACGTAGGCGCGATAGGCGTGCATCAGTGCGGTGACCGCCTCGTCACCGCCCCTGCCCAGGACAGCGGCCGTGAACTGGTCGGTCATGTCCTCCAGCACCCGCACTCCGACGAGCGTCTTCAGCTCACCGAGGCTCGCCACGTGCTTGTACAGCGACGGTGTGGCGACCCCGCAGCCCTGCGCGACGGCGGCGAGCGTGAGGCCCTCCGGCCCGTGCTCGTCGACGACGCCCAGCGCCACCTCGACCACGGCAGCAGGCGTCAACGACCCTTTTATGACCATAGCCCATAGGCTAATGCCATTAGCCAGCCGTCGTCAACAGGGTCAGATCGTCACGTACCGTCCGCGGCGGTGGACCAGGGCGGGTACGTCGTCCGCGGCGAACTCCACGTGGGCGATCTCGAGCTGCACCTGCAGACCCCAGCCCACCTCGGGCGGGTCCTGGTGCACCAGCGTGCAGCCGGCCCAGGTGGTGACGCCGACCGGCGCGGGCCCCCAGGCGGTGTCCGTCCAGTCGGCCAGCCGGAACGGCCCGCCCGGCGCGGGGGCCACGAACCCGAAGGCGTCGGCCAGCTGGCGGTGCGGTTCGCCGAGCAGCGACACCACCGCGGTCCTTGCCTCGCGCAACGTTTCCCACAGGTCGGAGTCCGGGTCGAGCAGCCCGATCACGTACCCGGGCTCGCCGTCCGCGACCAGCATCGACGACACGGTGAGCCCGGCGCGCTTCCCGTCGTACGCCGTCGTCCACAGGCCGACCGGCGACGCCAGCCGCCCCCGCAACCGCCGTACCGGACTCCGCTCCGACTCGGGCGGCAGGAACGGGTGGTCACCGTGGATCGTCACGGAGCCACGGTAACGCGTTCTCCCAGGCCGAACCGGTCGATCGGGTGCAGGCTGAGGCCGCTGGATCCGTGGACGGTTCGGACCGTGCCGTTGTCGTCGAACTCGAAGCGGTAGGACTCGCCGTACGAGCCGTAGCCGTTGCCGCCGGTGACGCGGAGCGCGTCGCCGTCGGCCTCGAGCGGCTGCGGGTCGTCGGCCGGGTTCGCCTCGGACGGGTCGGTCGCGTAGAGCCTGCCGCCGATCAGCACGAAGTCGGTGACGCCCCACAGGTTCGCGAAGCGGCCGGTGAAGCGCTGCAGGTCGGCAGCGTCGCCGCGGTCCTTGGAGTCGGCGAGGTCGAGAAGCCGGAAGAGGCCCTCCGCCAGCTGCGCCGCGGGCCCGTCGATCGCGTTCGTCAGCACCGACACCACGATCCGCTGCTCGGGGTCGACGAGAGTCCTGGTGATGTGGCCCGGGTACCCGCCGCCGTGACCGAACACCTGCCGCTCGCCGACCTTCGTCACCGACAGACCGAGGCCGTACCGCGCCTTCTCGTCGGATCCCGTCGTCCACAACGGGTGCTGCATCTCACGCTTCGACTTGTCCGACAGCAGCCGGTCGTCGCCGGGCAGGTGCGCGGAGAAATAGGTCACCAGGTCCCGCGCGTTGCCGAAGAACCCGGTCGCCGAGGCCAGCGCCCGGGTGTCGACGTGCTCGATCGGGACGCGCTTGTCGGCGTACGACAGCGCGCTGTACCCGGCGGCGTACTCGGCCAGCCGGGACGGGTCCAGCTCCGGGCCGAGGCCCGCCAGCCCGAGCTTGTCGACGATCGCGGTCTGGACATACGAGTTGTACGACGTACCGCTCGCGGCCTCGATCACCAGCCCGAGCAGGCCGTAGCCGATGTTGGAGTACTTGAAGCGGTCGTTCTCCGGGATCACGGCCGACGACGCCTGCCGCAGTACGTCGAGCAACTGGTCGCGGTCCGGGAAGCTCCGGGACAGCTGCCACCAGTCTGCGTCCAGGCCGTCGCGCGTGACACCGCCCGCGTGCGCGAGCAGTTCCCGGACCGTCCGCTGGCCGAGCGGCGTACCGACGATCTCGGTCACGTGCTGCTCCGCCTTGTCGTCCAGCCGCAGCCGGCCTTGCTCGACCAGTTGCAGCACGGCCGTCCCGGTGAACGTCTTGGAGTGCGACGCGATCCGGAACAGGTGGTGCTCGGTCAGCGGTACGTCGTTCTCCACGTCGGCGAGACCGTACGCGCCGGAGAACGCGACGGCGTCTCCGGCGTACACCGCGACCTGGACCCCGGGGACCCGCTGGTAGTGCTGGTTGAACGCCAGCCAGCTGTCGTAGTAGGCGAGTACCTCGGTCAAGCTCTGGGTCACGGCGGTCTCCTGGACGGATCGGCGGATGGAGATCGGAACGGCAGTTCAGTCATACCTTCCGCCTCAGGGTCAGCTCAAAGACGCTTCAGCAGCAACTTGACCGCGAGTCCCGAGATGCGCTCACCCAACGTGGCGGCGTGACTGAATGACGCGGAACCGTCCCGCGACGTAGGCGCCGTCGGTGTAGGTCGCGTTCGCGGCCGGGTTCGCGCCGGTGCCGTGGAAGTCGCTGAAGGCGGCCGACTGGTTCACGAAGACCTGGCCGGTGAGGTTCTCCGAGAGGGCGACACCGGCGTCGAGCGCGGCCTCGCGGGCCTCCTCGAGCACCTTCTCGTCGGTCGAGTAGATCCCGGCCGTCATCGCGCCGTCCTCGGTGACGGTCGAGCGGAACACGTCGATCGACTGCGCGGTGTCGGCGGTCTTGACCAGGAAGGACACCGGGCCGAAGCACTCGCGGGAGTACACCTCGGCGTCCTTGGCGTCGATCGCGACGAGCAGCGGCGTCCGGACGACCGCGTCCGGGAAGGCCGGGTGCTCGATCGTGCGGGACGCCAGCACGACGTCGCCGTACTCGTCGGCGAGCTCGAGGCGGCTGATCACGGCCTGGTTCACGATGCCGCCGAGGATCTCGACCGCGCGGGCGTCGTCGCCGAGCAGCTTGGAGATCGCCGTCGCGATGCCGGCGCCGACCTCCTCGAAGGACTTGTGGCCCTCGTCGGTCTCGATCCCGCCGGCCGGGACGAACAGGTTCTGGGTGGTGGTGCACATCTGGCCGGAGTACAGGCTCAGGGTGAAGGCGAGGTTGTTGCAGAGCGCCTTGAAGGAGTCGGTGGAGTCGATGACGACCGCGTTCACACCGGCCTTCTCGGTGAACACCGTCGCCTGGGTCGCGTTCTGCTCCAGCCATTCGCCGAACTCGCTGCCGCCGGTGAAGTCGATCAGCTTCACCTCGGACCGGGTCGCCAGCGGCTTGGCCAGGCCGTCACCGGCTCGCTCGGCGGCCAGGGTGACCAGGTTCGGGTCGAAGCCGGCCTCGGCCAGCACCTCGCGGCACACGTCGACGGTGATCGCCAGCGGCAACACGGCCAGCGGGTGCGGCTTCACGACGACCGCGTTGCCGGTGACGAGGGACGCGAACAGACCCGGCCACGAGTTCCAGGTCGGGAACGTGTTGCAACCGATCACCAGCGCGACACCGCGGCCGGTGACCGTGAACGTCTTCTCCATCCGGATCGGGTTACCCTTGGCCGGCTTCTCCCAGGTCGCGGTGGCCGGGTAGCGGCTCATCTCCTCGTACGCATACGCGACCGCCTCCAGCGCGCGGTCAAGCGCGTGCGCGCCGCCGGCCTGGAACGCCATCACGAACGCCTGACCACTGGTGTGCTGCACCGCGTTGGCCAGCTCGAACACCCGCTTGTGCAGCCGGTCGAGAATCTCCAGCGTGACCCCGGTCCGCCCGTCGATCCCGGCCCGGCGCCAATCCGCGAGACCCTGCCGCGCCGCGGTCAGCAGCTCGTCCAGGCCGTCCTCGACCATCCGGGGGTACGAGACGTCCATGCTGATGCCGTACGGCGACTGCTCGGTCACGACCGTGCCGCGCGCGCCAGGGATGTCGAGCGCGTACGTCGTCCCCAGGTGGGCCTCGAAGGCCGCCTTGCCGTCGGCCGCCGCGGTCTCGCCGTACACGCGGGGGCTGGGCGACTCCGGGAACGCGGAGTGGTACCCGCGGTCGTGGATCGCCTTCAGCGCGCCGTTCAGGCGATCGCGGTGGGAAGAGAGCAGGTCGGTGGTCATGGCTGCGATGTTACAGTCGTTGACGCGATTCGGACACCGGTGTCACAAGGCTCTTCTCGATTGGGCGGCGTATGGACGACTTGGCGGCGCGCGTGGCCGCGGCGATGTGGGCGGAGGACACGGCCAGCGCCGGGTTGGGGATGCGCCTGGTCGCGGTCGGCGAGGGCACCGCGCGGCTCGAGATGACCGTCCGCGAGGACATGGTCAACGGGCACGGGATCGCGCATGGTGGATTCGTGTTCACGCTGGCCGACTCGGCGTTCGCGTTCGCCTGCAACTCCCGCAACCGGGTGACGGTCGCGCAGGCCTGCGACATCGTGTTCGTGGCCCCGGCCCGCCGCGGCGACCTGCTCGTCGCCGACGCCCGGGAGCGCACCGCGTTCGGCCGGAACGGGATCTACGACATCACCGTTACCCGCGGCGACGAGGTGATCGCCGAGTTCCGCGGCCGCAGCCGCCAACTGTCCGGAACGATCCTTTCGGAGGAAGCAGATGAGTCATGAGGCCTTTCTCGTCGACGGCGTCCGGACGCCGATCGGACGGTACGGCGGTGCGCTGTCGGCGGTCCGCCCCGACGACCTGGCGGCGCACGTGATCTCGTCGCTGCTGAACCGGACCGCGCTGGACCCGGCGCTGATCGACGACGTGATCCTCGGCTGTGCGAACCAGGCCGGCGAGGACAACCGCAACGTCGCGCGGATGGCGGTGCTGCTCGCCGGGCTGCCGGACTCGGTCCCGGGCACGACGATCAACCGGCTCTGCGGATCGGGCCTGGACGCGGTCGCGTACGCGGCCCGGTCGATCATTGCCGGGGACAACGACATCGTGGTGGCCGGCGGCGTGGAGTCGATGTCGCGGGCGCCGTTCGTGATGCCGAAGGCGACGACCGCGTTCTCGCGGCAGGCCGAGGTGTTCGACACCACGATCGGGTGGCGGTTCGTGAACCCGGCACTCAAGGCGCAGTACGGGATCGACTCGATGCCGGAGACGGCCGAGAACGTCGCGGCCGAGTTCGGGATCAGTCGTGAGGATCAGGATCTCTTCGCGCTGCGCTCGCAGCAGCGGGCCGCCAAGGCGCAGGCCAACGGGCGGCTCGCCGAGGAGATCGTCGCGGTTGACGTGCCGGGGAAGCGGGGTGCGGTGACTGTTGTCGATGTCGATGAGCATCCGCGGGAGACGTCGCTCGAAGCCCTGGCTGGTCTGAAGACTCCTTTCCGATCGCCTGGGACTGTGACGGCCGGGAACGCCTCCGGGGTGAACGACGGGGCGGCGGCTTTGCTGGTGATGAGCGAGGAGGCCGTGGAGGAGCACGGCGTCACGCCGATTGCCCGCGTGGTGGGAACGGCGGCGGCCGGCGTACCGCCTCGGATCATGGGGATCGGGCCGGCGCCCGCGACGCGGAAGGTGCTCGACCGCACCGGCGTCGCGCTGTCCGATGTCGAGGTGATCGAGCTGAACGAGGCCTTCGCGTCGCAGTCGCTCGCCGTACTGCGGGAGCTCGGCCTTCCCGACGACGCCGACCACGTCAACCCGAACGGCGGCGCCATCGCCCTGGGCCACCCGCTCGGGATGTCCGGGGCCCGCCTCGCCCTCACCGCGGCCCTGGAGCTTCGCCACCGCGACGCCCGGTACGCCCTGGCCACCATGTGCATCGGCGTCGGTCAGGGCATCGCGACCCTGCTCGCCCGTCCCTGAGGAGTCGTCATGCTGGGTGATGCCTGCCCGATGGAGTTGCGCGACGCCGGCGAACGGTTGTCGGTCGACGAACTGCGGTCCCGCCAGTTGTCGTTGCTGCAGGCAACCGTACGGCGGGCGTACGAGAACGTCCCGCACTATCGCGCGGCGTTGGACTCGGTCGGCTTCAAACCCGGTGACCTGCAGTCCTTGGAGGATCTGTCGCGCCTGCCGTTCACCGCGAAGAACGACCTGCGGGACAACTACCCGTTCGGAATGTTCGCGGTGCCCCGGACCGAGGTGGTCCGGGTCCATGCGTCGTCGGGCACGACCGGGCGGCCGACGGTGGTCGGGTACACGCGGCGGGACCTGGACAACTGGGCCGATCTGATGGCGCGCTCGATTCGCGCCGCCGGCGGGCGCGCGGGGGATGTCTGTCACGTCGCCTACGGGTACGGGCTGTTCACCGGTGGGCTGGGCGCGCACTACGGGGCCGAGCGACTCGGCTGCACTGTCGTACCGGTCTCCGGCGGGATGACCGAGCGGCAGGTCGACCTGATCCGGGACTTCGGGGCGCGGATCATCATGGTCACGCCGTCGTACTTCCTCTCGATCGTCGACGAGATGACCGAGCGCGGCCTCGATCCGCGCGACACGTCGCTGCGGATCGGGATCTTCGGCGCGGAGCCGTGGACCGAGCAGATGCGGCAGGAGGTCGAGGAGCGCACCGGGATTCACGCGGTCGACATCTACGGCCTGTCCGAGGTGATGGGGCCGGGGGTCGCGCAGGAATGCGTCGAGACCAAGGACGGCCTGCACATCTGGGAGGACCACTTCTACCCGGAGATCATCGACCCGGTCACCGGCGAGGTGCTCCCGGACGGCTCCGAGGGCGAACTGGTCTTCACCACGCTCACCAAGGAGGCCTTCCCGGTCCTGCGATACCGCACCCGCGACCTCACCCGGCTGCTCCCCGGCACCGCGCGCCCCGGGCTGCGCCGGATGGAGAAGATCACCGGCCGTACCGACGACATGATGATCGTCCGCGGCGTGAACGTCTTCCCCACCCAGATCGAGGAACAGATCCTCCTGGTCGAAGGCCTCACCCCGCACTACCTCTGCGTCCTGACCCGCCCGCACCGCCTCGACGAACTGACGGTCCAGGTGGAAGCGGCCCCCGACCTCACCGACCACACCACCGCCGCCGCAACCCTGTCCCGCCGCATCAAGGACCGAGTAGGCATCTCCGCCACCGTCGAGGTCGTCGCCCCCCACGCCCTCGAACGCTCCCTGGGCAAGGCAAAACGCATCCGGGACGACCGCCGCTAGCAGCTGGTCGGCCGAGCATGCCCCCGCAAGCCGACCTTGAGCCCCCACCGACCATTCCGGGCCGCCGTAAATGGTTGGTCGGTGCACAAAGTCCAGCGGTACGGTGCGCGCATATGACACAAGTACAACGGCCGCCGCTGACCGCGGACGAGCGCACACAGCTGATCGGATGGCTCGACCTGCAACGGTCCTTCGTCCGGATGAAATGCACCGGGCTCAGCGAGGAAGATGCCCACCGCAAGGTCCTGCCGTCCTCGCCGCTGATGACACCGGCCGGACTCGTCGCGCACCTGCGCTGGGTCGAGTACACCTGGTTCCAGATGGGGATCGCCGGCGTCCCGGACACCGGCCAGACGCCGTGGACCGAGGACGGACACGTCGACGCGGAGATGTTCGTCGACGACGTGCCGATCGCGCAGTTGCTGGACGAGTACGACGAGGAGTGCCGTCGCTCGAACGCCACCATCGCCGACCTCTCCCTCGACGTCGTCGAGCGCGGGCGCCCCGCGGAGGAGGCCGCCTCGCTGCGGTTCGCGCTGTGCCACATGATCGAGGAAACCGCGCGGCACGTCGGCCACCTGGACATCATCCGGGAGCTGATCGACGGCGTGAAGGGCTACACCGAACCGGAGTGACGCAACCCGGTTACGGCCGCGCCGAGGGGTGGATAGGATGTCCGGCATCTGGCACGGGGTAGCGACAAGAGGTGTGATGAGGGAACCCTCCGTACGCCGTTATTCCGGGCGGTCAGTCGAGGAGTGGAAGGCCGCGCGCCGGGAACGGCTACTGGCCGCCGCGCTCGAACTCTTCGGGACCGAAGGATATCCGGCGACATCCGTGGAACGCCTGTGTACACAGGCGAAAGTGTCCACCCGGCACTTCTACCACGAGTTCCAGAACAAGGAAGCCGTGCTGCTCGCGGTGCACGCGCAGGTGATCGAGCTGGCGGTCCGGAGCACCGGCGACGCGCTCCGCCGGACAGCCGACCGGCCGGTCCGGGAGCGGATCACCGCGGCCGTCGACTCGTACCTGCGGACCATCATGACCGACCTCCGGCGGGCCCGGATCTCGTTCGTCGAGGTGGTCGGCGCCAGCCCCGCGGTCGAGGAGCAGCGGATCGCGTTCCGCGACCTGCTGATCAGGAACGTCCGGGACCTCGGCGACACCGCGGTCGAGCGCGGCGAGATCAAGCGCAAGGATTTCCGGTTCCTCGCATTGGCGTTCTTCGGCGCGGTCAACGCGGTCGTCCACGACTGGATGCTCACCGAGCCCCGGCCGCCGGAGCAGAAGGTCCAGAACTCCCTTCGCGACCTGGCTGTGGAGCTGATTACGGCCTAGGTCCTGTCTGGTTGTCCAGACAGGGCCTAATCCGTGGCGTAGCGCTTGCGGAGTTCGGCGACCGCGTCGACGCGGGTCAGCGCGGCGCCTTCGTCGTACGCCGTCTCGTACGCTTCGTTGCCCAGGGCATCACGCAGGCCGTCGATGAGACGCTGGACGTCGGCGTCGGGGATCGCCCGGGTGCCCTTGATCGCGGCCGCGAGACCGAGCGTGCGCGCGGCGGCCGCCAGCTCGGCGGCCCGCGTCCCGGCGGCCAGCACCAACGAGTCGACCGACGTCTCGACAACGGCGGCCGCGACCGGCATGTCCTCCGTGCCGAGCGCGAGCTGGACCGCCTCACGGGCGCAGCGTTGCGCCTGCTCGACGTCGCCGGTCGACGCGTAGATCCGGCTCAGCTGCGAGAGCAGAGCGGCCTGACCGTGCGGTGCGATCCGCTCTGCCGCGGCGTCGAGCATCGAGTAGCCGCGCTCCGCGAGCTCCTTCGCCTCGTCGAAGCGGCCGGTGCGGTGCGCGAGTCGCGCGAGTCCCATCAGCGCCATCGCCTGGCTGCCGCGCGAGCCGGTCTCCTCGGACAGCCGCATCGCGCGCTCCAGATCGGCCCGGGCGCCGTCGTGGTCGCTCAGCTCGATCCGGCTCATTGCGCTACTGCCGAGCAGTTGGGCAACGCCTTCCGTCGTACCGAGCTCCTCGACGAGCCGCAGCGCCTCGGTCAGCGACTCCAGCGCCTCGGCGTGCTCCCCGTGGCCGGCCTGGTAGCCCGCGAGGCCGCGCAGCGCCATCGACATACCGAACCGGTCGCCGAGCTCGCGGAAGCCGTCGAGCGCGACGGTCAGGTTGACCGCCATCTCCTCGATCTCGCCTTCGTTCTCACGGAACATCGCGCCGCACATCACGCCCATGTTCCGGATCCAGGGATCCGGGTGCCGGCCGGCGGCCTCGAGCTCGGCGAAGCAGGTCGCCTTGTCGCGCCGGATCGCCGCCCACACCGCATTCGTGAACAGGCCGATCCCGGAGTCGACGAGCATCCGGTGCCGGCGCGTCATCCAGCGGACCGTCGCGAGTCCGCGGATCATCTGCTGGAAGGACGCGGCCGGGTCCTCCTCGGTGGACATCCGGCCGAGCGCGAGCAGGTACAGCGCCTCGGCCTTGTCCAGCGGAACGGTGGGGCCGGGGACAGCGAGGGCGGCCTGCATCCAGCTCACCGCTTCGGCGGGGCGACCGCTCATCGTCCAGTACTCACCGAGCACGGCGACCATCTGGACGGCGACCCGTGCCGACCCGGCGTCGATCGCCGTCCGCAGGGCGTCGAGCAGGTTCTCGTTGTCGGCGGTCAGGCGGGCGATCCACTCGATCTGCTCACCGGTGCGCAGCTTCGGTCGCGCCTTGCGCAGCATGCGGCTGAAGTAGGTCCGGTGCGCTTGCCGGAAACGCTCGTACTCGCCGGAGGCCCTCAGCTGCTCGGCGCCGTACGCACGGACCGTCTCCAGCATCCGATAGCGCACGGACCGCTCGTCCGCGGCCGCCTCGACCAGTGACTTGTCCACCAGGGACGCGAGAACCCCGAGCACGGACTCGGAGGGGATGCTCTCGTCGCTGCAGATCTGCTCCGCGGCCTCGAGCGTCGCCCCACCCGAGAACAGTGAGAGTCGCCGGGCGACCGCCTGCTCGTCCGGGTCCAGCAGGTCCCAGCTCCACTCCACCACCGCGCGCAGGGTCTGGTGGCGCGGCAGCGCGGTCCGAGAGCCACTGGTCAACAGCCGGAACCGGTCCGCGAGCCGGTCCACGATCTGCGGCGGGGTCAGCGCCCGCAGCCGGGCCGCCGCGAGCTCGATCGCCAGCGGCATACCGTCCAGCCGTCGGCAGATCTCCGCGACCGCCTCCCGGTTGGCGTCGGTCAGCTGGAAGTCAGGACGTACGGCGCGGGCGCGGTCGACGAAGAGCTGCACGGCCGGGTACGCGTCGGTGGCCGCGTGCTCCGGGGGCATCCCGAGGGGACCGACCGGATGCAGGTGCTCGCCGGGGATGCTCAGCGGCTCACGGCTCGTGGTCAGCACCCGCAGCCGCGGGCAGGACGCGAGGAGCGAGTCGACAAGTCCGGCGACCTCTTGGACCAGGTGCTCGCAGTTGTCGAAGACAAGCAGGATGCGCCGGTCACCGATGACCTCGACGAGTCGCAGGGTCGCTGCGCGGCTGGTCGGGATGTGCTTGGGCGCAAGGCGCGCCGGTGCAATGTCGACGTACTCGCTGGCACCCAGCGTGGACAGGACGGTGGGCGCTACATCGGCCGCGTCGCCGAGCGGCGCGAGCTCTACGAACCAGATGCCGTCGCCGGACTGGCCCACCAGCGAGCGCCCGGTCTCGGTGGCCAGTCGGGTCTTTCCGGCGCCACCCGGTCCGACCATGGTCACCAAGCGGGTCCCGTTGCTCAGCAGGCGCGTCAGCTCGGCCACGTCCTCCCGGCGGCCGACAAAGCTGGTCAACGGAGCACGCAGGTTGCTGCGGGGCGCTACTGGCGCTGGCACGGCGGCGGTCTTCGCAGCCGGGTCTACTGCGTCGCCACGCAGCACAGAGACGTGGAGGTCGCGCAGACGGGTGCCGGGGTCAGCGCCCAGCTCGTCGGCCAGCGTGGTGCGAATACGTTCGTACGCCGCGAGGGCCTCCGCCTGGCGACCGTCGGCGTACAAGGCGCGGATCAGAAGCTCGTGGATGCGCTCGCGGAGTGGATGGGTGACAGCCAGATGCTCCAGGTCGCTGGTCAGGTCGCGGGCATGGCCGGAGCTCACCGCAGCCTCGGCCAGGTCCTCCGACGCGGCCAGGCGCAGCTCCGCGAGCCGGTCCGCCTCGACCGCGGCGAACGGCAGGTCGCGCAGGTCGGTCAAGGCCTCGCCGCGCCACAGCTTCCCGGCCTGGGTGAGGAGCGCGTGCGCCTGCTCCGGGTCGGACGTGAGCAGCGCGCGCCCTCGCCGTACCAGCTCTTCGAACTGGAGGGCGTCGACGCAGTCCGGCCCCAGCGTCAGGGTGTAGCCGGCCGGGCCGGACTGGACGGAGACGCTCGACTCGGTGGCCGGCAGACTCGCCCGCAGGCGCGACACGAGGGACTGCAGCGCGTTCGCGCTCGGGGCCTCACTGCCCCACAGCCCGTCGACCAGGGTCTCGACGCTCACCGGCCGTCCGGCGCTCAACGCCAGCCGCGCGAGCAGCCCGCGCAGGCGGACGCCGCGGATGTCGAGCGGAGTCCCGTCGGCCGCCCACATCGCGAGAGGCCCAAGCACCGCTATGCGCACCCCACCAGCCTCGCACATCCTCCCGACCAAACACCCGTGCCTTTTGTCATCCCGGAGCCTAAGGTCGGGGTTCGTGACTGAAATCGCCGCGCAGACCCAGGTCGCGCTCTCTCGTATCGTCGCCGAACGTCAAGCCAAGGGCCGGGTGCCCGGTGTGGTGGGCGCCGTCGCCCGCGCCGGGACGCTGGCCTGGTCGACCGGAGCCGGGTCGGCCGACCTGGACAATCCGGGCGTCCCGCCGACCGCGGACACGCAGTTCCTGATCGCGTCGCAGAGCAAGACGCTGACCGCGGTGGCGATCATGGCGCTGCGCGACGAGGGCAAGCTCAGCCTCGACGACACGATCGAGAAGCTGATCCCCGACAGCACGCACGAGGGCATCACCGTGCGGCAGATGCTCAGCCACGCCAGCGGCATGCAGCGCGAGCCGGTCGGCGACGTGTGGGACCTGATGAAGTTCCCGTCCCGCGAGGAACTCGTGCCGGGCTGGAACGCGGCGGAGCGGATCGGCAAGCCGCACCACCGCTTCCACTACTCCAACCTGGTGTTCTCGCTGCTCGGCGAGATCGTCGCGCGGCTCGACGGCCGGTCCTGGTACGACGCGGTCAAGGCGCGGATCCTGGACCCGCTGGAGATGCGCCGGACCACTGTCGGGATGGACGGCGGGCCGGCGCAGACCGGGTACTACGTGCCGCCGTGGTCCGACGTACCGGTCCGCGAGCCGTTGCTGGACATCGGCGCGATGGACGCCTGCGGCGGGCTCGCGTCGACCGCCGAGGACCTGGCGAAATGGGCCATGTTCGTCGCGAACCCGGTCGACGAGGTGCTGTCGAAGGACACCCTGGACGAGATGTGCCACGTGCAGATCATGGCCGACGTCGACCGCTGGCAGCTCGCCTTCGGGCTCGGGTTCATGCTGCTGCGCCGCGGCGACCGGCTGTTCGTCGGCCACGACGGCGGGATGCCCGGCCACATCACGTCGACCTTCGTCGACCGCTCGTCCGGTACGGCGGGAATCGCGCTCTTCGGGTCCACGTCGTCGCCGGCGCCGAGCGCGCTGGCCACCGACCTGGTCATCAAGGTCCTGGAGGACGACCCGCTGCCGCCGGAGGCCTGGATCCCCGGCACCTCGGTCCCCGACGAACTGTCCGGCGTCCTCGGCACCTGGTTCTCCGAGGGCTCGCCGTTCGTGTTCTCGGTGAAGCAGGGCGTCCTGGAGGCGAAATCCCCGGCCGCCGCCGAGTACCAGTCCCCCGCCGTCTTCGAGCGTCTGTCCGAGGACGTCTACCGCACCGTCTCCGGGCGCGAGACCGGCGAGCTGCTACGGATCACCCGCGACCCGGCCGGCCATCCCACAAAGTTGCACTGGGCAACCTATCTCTGCACCCGGGAGCCGTTGTCCTTCGGCGAACTCAGCGGCGTCTAGACCACGCAGAAGTCGTTGCCTTCAGGGTCTGCCATCCACAGGTGGTCGAGCTCGGTGGAGTTGTCCATCAGGACTTCCCGGACCACGGTGGCGCCGGCTTTGGTGAGGGTTTCGGCGGTGGCGCGGATGCGTTGCTCGCGGAGGTGTTGCGGTTCCGCGCGGCCGCCGGCCACCTGGAGGTCGAGGTGCAGGCGGTTCTTGACCGTGCGCGGCTCGGGGACCTTGAGGAAGGAGATGGACGGCAGCACACCCTCGGGATCGGAGATCGAGGCGCCGTCGCCCCACTCCTCCTCGGGGACCTCCAGGTCGGTCAGCCAGGCTTCCCAGGTGTCCCAGCCCGGCGGCGGATCGGACTCCGTGTAGCCGAGCGCCGTACACCAGAAGCGCGCGACCAGCGCCGGATCGGCACAGTCGATGGTGAGCGTCCAGTTGGTCGTCATACCGACCACTCTGGCGCTCACCACCGACAGATTCGCTGCTGTCAGGTACGGCGGCGGTAGGCGCGGATCGCCAGCGGGGCGAAGACCGCGACCAGGCCGACCATCCAGGCCAGCGTGATCAGCAGCGGCTTCTCGATCGGGCCGCCGAGCATCAGGCCGCGCATCGTGTCGACCAGGTACTTGACCGGGTTGACCTTCACGAACGCCTGCAGGAAGCCGGGCAGCGTGTCGGTCTGGACGAACACGTTGCTGCCGAAGGTGAGCGGGAACATCACCAGGAACGCGACGCCCTGCACGCCCTGGGCGGTCTTCAGCGACAGCCCGAGCCAGACCCAGATCCAGCACATCGACAGCGCGAACGCCAGGACGACCACCAGCGCGAGGACGCCGTACCCGACGCCGTTCTGGAACCGGAAGCCGAGCGCGAACCCGGTCCCCATCAGGATCACGATCGACAACGTGTACCGGACCGCGTCGCCGAGCACCGCGCCGACCAGCGGCGCCACGCGGGCGATCGGCAGCGACCGGAACCGGTCGAACACGCCCTTCGCGAAGTCGTCGTTCAGCGCGACCCCGGTGCCCATCGTGGAGAACACGACCGTCTGCACCAGCAGACCGGGTAGCAGGAACGGCAGGTAGTCACGCCAGCCGGCGCCCTGCGCGATCGCCCCGCCGAACACGAACAGGAACAGCACCAGGAAGATGATCGGCTGGAACGTCACGTCCGCCAGCGCTTCCGGGTTCTGCCGGATCCGTACGACGTTCCGCCAGGCCAGCGTCAGGCTCTGCTGCACCCACGCCAGCGGATTGGCGCGCCTGGCGACGTGCGCCGGCTCGAGTGTTGCGGTGGTCATCGGCCCACTCCTTCCAGGATCTTCTGCTCTTCGGCGGTGTGACCGGTCAGCGCCAGGAACACCTCGTCCAGGCTGGGCAGCCGCAGCGACAGCTCGGTCACCGCGATCCCCGCCTCGTCCAGCCGCCGTACGACGACGGGCATCGACGAGCCGTCCGTCACCGGCACGCTCACCAGCGCGTTGACGACGTCGACTGAGGGCCGGGTACCGACCGACTCGGCGACGATGGCCGCGACCCGCTCGAGGTGCGCGGGCTCCGCCGGACGGACGTCCAGCGACTGTTTGCCCGCCTGCGCCTTCAGCTCGGCCGGCCGCCCGTTCGCGACCACGGCGCCCTTGTCGAACACCACGATCGAGTCGGCCAGCGCGTCGGCCTCTTCCAGGTACTGCGTGGTGAGCAGGACCGTGGTCCCGTCGAGGACCAGGTTGCGCACCGTCTCCCAGACGCCGTTGCGGGCGTGCGGGTCCAGACCGGTCGTGGGCTCGTCGAGGTACAGGATGCTCGGGTTGCCGACCAGGCTCGCGGCCAGGTCGAGCCGGCGGCGCATACCGCCGGAGTACGTCTTCGCGATCCGGTCACCGGCGTCGGTCAGCTCGAACCGCTCCAGCAGCTCGTCCGCCTTGGCGCGGGCCTGCGGCCGCGAGTACCCGAGCAGCCGGCCGATCATGATCAGGTTCCGGCGGCCGGACATGTCCTCGTCGACCGAGGCGTACTGCCCGGTCAGGCCGATGATGCTGCGGACCTTGCCGGCGTCCCGGACGACGTCGTACCCGCCGACCGTGGCATGACCGCCGTCCGGCCGGAGCAGCGTGCCGAGAATGCGGACCGCGGTCGTCTTGCCGGCGCCGTTCGGGCCGAGGACCCCGAGAACGGTGCCGGTCGGCACGCTCAGGTCGACGCCGGCAAGCGCGGTCGTAGTGCCATATTTCTTGACCAAGCCGACCGCCTCGATGGCGACCTGGTTCGTTGTGGTCATCGGTTCCTCCCAGTTGACTCACTTCACTGGGATCACCGTGCCGCGGTGCTCTGGCACCGGCCTGGCACTCCGCTGTCAGGCCGCTGTCTCAGCCTTTCAGCGGGACGATCTGGTTGGCGAGGAGCGCCTGGTACGCCTCCGGGTTGTAGCGCGCCAGGTGACCGCGGGCCTTCCGCCGGTACTTGAGGATCTGCCGGGTGCCGATCGCCCACAGCACATACTGGAACGCGAGCGCGAACTTGAAGTCGTCGATCGACTGCGGGGCGCCGCCGGACGACGCGTCGAGCAGGACGCCGACCATGCCGACGCAGATCAGTGTGGCGATGAAGCCGCCGGTGTTGACCATCCCGTTGGCCGCGCCGAACCGTGTCGTCGGGTTGAAGGTCCGGGCGTAGTCCAGCCCGAGCATCGAGCCCGGTCCGCCGGCAGCCTGTACGACGATCAGCAGCAGGAGCACGGGCAGCGGAGCACGCCCCGGCCAGAGCAGTACGACGGTCCACATGACCACGGAGCCGGCGATCACGGCCAGCACGATCCACGACCGGTAGAACGGGAACTTGGCGGCGTACCGCCCGACCAGGGGTCCGTAGCAGAGGCCGGCCAGCACTGGAATGATCAGCATGGCCGCAGCGGTCGTCGGAGCGAGTCCTTGACCCTGCACCAGGAACGGGAAGCCCCACAGCAGGCCGAACGTGCTGCCGGAGAAGCTGGTGGTGAAGTGCGTCCACAGGCCGAGCCGCGTGCCCGGCTCCTTCCAGGCGCGGCGCAGGTTGCGCTTCACCTCGTGCAGCGGCTGCTTGGCGCGGCGGAGCGGCTCGTCATACGGGGTGTTCTTGACGAGGAACAGGACGAGCAGTCCGGTCACCACGCTCAGCAGGCTCGCAGCAGCGAATGTCGGCGTCCAGCCGAAGGCATGGAAGGCAGCAGCCATCGGCACGGTCGACATGATCGCTCCGAGACCACCGAGCATTCCGGTCGCCTGTGACATCACCGGCTGGCGTAGCGCGGGGAACCACGACATGACCACACGCAGCACGCTGATGAAGACCAGTGCGTCACCGACACCCAGTACGGCGCGTGCTGCGAGCGCGGCGGGGTACGAATCGACCAGGCTGAAGGCTGACTGCGCTACGAAGAGCAGACCGGAGGCAGCGATCAGAAGGCGCTTGGAGCCGTACCGATCGAGCAGGACGCCGACCGGCACCTGCATCGCGGCGTACACCGTGAGCTGGACGACCGTGAAGCTGGCCAGGGCGGATGCGGAGATGTCGAAGCGCTCGGCGGCCTGCAGCCCGGCGACGCTCATCGAGCCGCGGTGCAGCACCGTCACGAGGTACGTCAGGACAGCAGTGGCCCACACCGCCCAGGCTCGCCGTCCGCCCAGGGGGAAGAGAAGTTCGGTCACCGAGTGCCCCGCAGATCTGTCGCGGCCTCGGCGATATGAGCGACGACGAGCTCGCGGAAGCGTTTGACGCTGTTGCCGCCGAGCGCGTCGATCATCTCCTGGTGCGCGGTGATCGACTTGTCCATCCGGGCCGGCTGCACCTCGATACCGGGCACGCCCATCCGGACCTGCCGGTCCCGCAGGCTGTTGTAGAGCTTGGCGAGGATCTGGTTGCCGGCAGCACCGACGATGGCCTCGTGGAACGCGCGGTCCGCCTCCAGGAAGCTCTTCGCGTCCCCCGTCTTGCGACAAGCGCGCATCTCGTCGACGCGCTGCGTCAGGGTCTCGATCAGCTGCTTGCGGCGCGGCCACACCTTGGCGGCGGCGTGCGTCTCGATCAGCTCGCGGGCCTCGAGGACGTCCTCGATCTCCTGCGGCAGCACCGGGAGGACCAGCGCGCCCTTCTTCGGGTACAGCTTGACCAGGCCGGACTCCTCCAAGCGCAGCAGCGCCTCGCGCACCGGCGTACGGGAGACGCCGACCGCCGTCGCGAGCTCACCCTCGGTGAGCAGCTCGCCCCCGGGATACGCCCGGTCCAGGATCGCGGCTTTCACGTACGCATACACGCGCTCGGCCGCGGGGATCTTCTCCACCCCCGGCGCCGCCTCGACGACCACGCGGGCGATCTCCGCGGTCTCGTCACCCAACATCAACGCGTCCGGCGCCTGCACCGGCTCCCCGCTTGCCACTGAACTCCCACCCATACGACTCGTATCTGTGTTGTATCTATCTTACACACACAGGTAATCCACTGCGGGCGGCCGATATTCCCCAGCTTGTCCACGAGTTATCCACAGGCAGATCCACAGGATGTGGGCAACGGAGCGTCATGCAGGGTTTCCCTAGCGTTGTGGATGAACGACTCCGCCGGTCGGCGATTCGCCCTAGAGTCTCGGGTTACCGGCCTGGGCCCGTCCGCCTGGGCGCTGCCCTGAGGAGGCACCTTGTCCCGAACGTCCCGTCCCCGCCGGCTGGCGGCCGGCCTGTCCGCCGCCGCGCTGGCGTGCGTGTCCCTCGCCGCCGCGACCGAAGCCAGCGCCGCCACGCCCGACGCCTCCGGTCCGCTGATGAATTACGTGGTCAACACGAAGGCCACGCCGGGTCACGTCCGCAAGGCCGAAGACGCGGTCAAGGACGCCGGCGGCACCGTGCTCACGTCGTACCGGCAATTCGGTGTGGTCGTCGCGCAATCGACCAACCCCAACTTCCGGACCGACATCCGCGCGACGCACAACGGGCGCGAGGTGCAGTCCGTCGGCGCCACCCGGACGGCCGCGGTCAGCGAAGGCCCCGGCGGGCTGAACGGCATCGACGACGCCGAGGCGACACCGGTCCTCGACCCGCGCGAGGGCGAGCAGTGGGACATGGTCCAGATCAAGGCGGACCAGGCGCACGCCATCACCGACGGCTCCCGGAGCGTCCTGGTCGGCATCAACGACAGCGGCGTCGACGACACCCACCCCGACCTCGCGCCGAACCTCGACGCCGCCGACTCGGTCAGCTGCGTGAACAACGGCGTACCGGACACCACCACAGGCGCCTGGCGGCCGACGACCAGCTCGCACGGCACCCACGTCGCCGGCACGGTCGCGGCGGCCCGCAACGGGGTCGGCATCGTCGGCGTCGCGCCCGGCGTACGGATCGCATCCGTCAAGGTCGTGAACGACGACGGCTTCATCTACCCGGAGTACTCGATCTGCGGGATCGTGTGGGCCGCGCAGCACAACATGGCCGTGACGAACCACAGCTACTTCATCGACCCGTTCGAGTTCTGGTGCAAGGACAACGGCGACCAGGGCGCGGTGCAGGAAGCCGTCCGACGCGCGTACGCGTGGGCGACCGACGAAGGCACGCTCTCGGTCGCGGCCGCCGGCAACTCGAACTACGACCTGTCCAACAAGACCACGGACAGCAACAGCCCGAACGACACGAACCCCGTCACCCGAACGATCAACAACGACTGCCTCGACATGCCGACCGAGCTGCCCGGTGTCATCACCGTCGCCAGCACCACCCAGGCCCGCGCGAAGAGCAGCTTCTCCAACTTCGGTCTCAACAAGATCGACGTCGCCGCCCCCGGCAGCTCGATCCTCTCCACCCTCCCCGGCAACCGCTACGGCCTCGCCAGCGGTACGTCGATGGCCTCGCCGCACGTCACCGGCGTAGCCGCCCTGATGAAGTCCACCCACCCGTGGTGGGGCCCACGTGACATCGAACGCGCCCTCCACCAGGAAGCAGACGACACCGCCTGCCCCACCACCCCCGACCCCCGCTGCACCGGCACCACCACCAACAACGCCTTCTACGGCGAAGGCATCGCCGACGCCCTGGACGCCGTAACCCCCTGATCCGAGCGGGGGTCCCCCGCCCGGGACCCCCGCTCCACCAGGACCACTTGATAAGTGGGGCTGCCCAGCAGACTGCTGGTCAGCCCCACGCGTCGTCTACGTCCGCCTTCTGCTCGGTGTCGAGAATGCTCCCGCGTGACGGAACGCGCAACACGGGCGGTGCGCCGCGCGACCGGGGGATCTGGCTCCGCTTCGACGGCGGGCGCGGCGCGGGATGCGGGGCGGTCGCTCGCGCGGTAGCGCGTGGCTTCAGTACTTCCCTAGCCGGTGGTGATCAGGATGATGCCGGCGACGACTACTGCTGCGGCGGCGGCTCGTTTGGGGCCGAAGCGTTCGTGGAAGAAGAGGGCGCCGATGATGGCGCCGAAGATGATGCTGGTTTCGCGGAGGGCGGCGATGGCGGCGAGGGTGCCTCGGGTTTGGGCCCAGAGGACGAGGCCGTAGGCCGCCATCGAGACAACGCCGCCGGCGAGGCCGGAGAGGACCGCGGGGCGGGGTAGGTCGAAGGTGCGCGGGCCGCGCCAGGCCAGGACCGCGAGCGGGATCGCGAAGCCTTGCAGCATGAAGACCCAGCCCATGTAGGTCGCCACCGGCATCTTGTGGACGGCGACCCCGTCGACAACTGTGTACGACGCGATCATCAGCCCAGTCCCGATCGCCGCGAACAGCGCCGGGACCTGACTGCGGCCGGGCCTGCCGATGAAGACGAGCGCGATGAGGCCGGCCGAGACGAGCAGTACTCCGGCCAGCTCCAGCGCAGCCAGTGTCTGGTGCAGTACGATGATCGACACGACAGCCACGACCCACGGCGACGTACCACGGGCCAACGGGTACATCTGGCTGAACTGCCCCAGCTGGTACGACGCCAGCAGCCCACCCAGGTACGCGACGTGCAACAACGCCGACGCGATGATGTATCCCCAAGTCCCGGCCGGCGGCAATCCCATCACCAGGACCGCGACGAGCCCGATCACCCCGGCCGCGAGCTCGAACAACGCCAGCCCGGCGACCCGATCCGGCGCCCCGTGAGCCATCGCGTTCCACGTCGCATGCAGAACCGCCGCCCCGAGCACCACCAGGATCACCAGCACCGCCCCACCTTCTCACCGGCCGGCGGACGAGGTCAGGTGGATTAGGCCCTGCGCGGTACCGAACGACAGGTAGTGCACTCGAAGACGCCGTACACACAACCAGCCCTCACGCTCAGGTGCGCTAGAGGCCGACCGAGCACTACCTGTCCGTCGGTACCGATGACAGCAGCCCAAGGGCAACCCTTCATCATGGCTGGGTGGAGACCTCGGCCGAGCATCGTCTGTATGACGCGGCGGCGCGTTGCCCCGCGGATCCGCGCTGGGCCGACCCCGCACGTCCGATCGAAGCCGCCGCCCAGGCGCTTGTGGACGGACTCGACTCACCCGCCCTGCGGGAGCTCGCCGGCGAACCATGGTCCGCCCGACCCGGGCCGCTCCGTCGCCTCCTCCTCGACGCCCTGGAAGAGCTCGGCATCCCGAATCCCGACGGCACGTCGCCTGGCCACCGGGTCAGCGGTACGTCGTACGCACGCCTCCCCACCGACAGGCTCCGGCTCGAGATCAGGACCGGTGAAGAGGTCCTGATCCACGTCAACGGGCTTGAGATCACCGAAGCCGGCGCCGGTATGGGCATGCACCCGTTCGACCTGTTCGTACCCGCCAACCAGCTCGTCGCGACCAGCGAGCCGCGCCGCGTGATCGTCGCACGCTGCACCTGCGGCGAATCGGGCTGCGGGTCGACCGAAGCGACGATCACGCGCGACGACGGCATCATCCATTGGGACTGGTCCGTCGACGTACCGCTAGGCCATGGCGTCACCTTCGAGGCGCCGGCGTACGACGCCGAGATCGCTCGGATCGGCTCCGACCGGAGCTGGCAGCGCCCGGTGGACACCGCCTCGCGGCTGGTGCTCGAAGTTCCAGGTCTTCCTCCGCTTCCCGATCAAGGAGCCGGAGCGGCTTGCCGACGAGATATTGCGTACTCTTCGGCAGCCGCCCGGACGCTGGCGGGCAACGTTCCATTCGATGGTGGCCGGTCGCCGCGGCCGCCCGTCGATGGCCGGCCGGCGTTGGCGTTCAGAGGACGCCTGGTGACCACAGCCCCAGGTCGCGAAGGCTCTCGGCGGTTTCGGTGATGGTGGTTTCGACGTCGCGGGGCTGCCAGCCGAGGGCGCGGGCGCGGTCGTTGTGGATGATCGGGCGCGGCAGATCCGGGCCTGGCGCTTCTTCCACAGGAGTCGCGACGCCGAGGCGGCGGTGCAGGATCCGGGCGAGCTCGAGGAAGCTGACCGTCGGACCGTTGGCGACGGCGAGGTAGCGGTTACCTGCGGCGTCGGGGGCGGCCATCGCGCGGACGTGCAGGTCGGCGACGTCGCGGACGTCGACCACGCCGAAGCGGGCGCGCGGGACGACGTCCAGTGACCCGTCGAGCATCATCTTGATCAGCTGGGTCGACGAGCGCAGGTCGGCGGTGAGCGTCGGTCCGAAGATGCCGGTCGGGTTGACGACGACCAGTTCGGTGGAACCGTCACGCATCAGGTGCCACGCGGCGCGCTCGGCGATCGCCTTCGAGCGCGGGTACGGCGCGAGCCCCGGCGTCTCGGGATCCGTCCAGTCCGCCTCGGTGAACTCGGCCCCGGGCTTCGGCGTGTAGCCGACCGCGGCGAACGACGACGTCAGTACGACGCGGCGCGCGCCGGCGTCTCGTGCCGCCCGCAGGACTCGCAGCGTCCCCTCACGCGCCGGGACGATCAGCTCGTCCGGATCCTCGGGCTGTGCGATCGGGATCGGCGAGGCGACGTGGTGGATCTCCGCACAGCCGTCGACCGCGGCCTTCCACCCGTCGTCCGACATCAGGTCCGCCTCGACGAACTCGAGGCGCGCGTCGTCGGCACCACCACGGCGTACGGCGGCGCGCACCGCGGCGCCACGTGCGGCCGAGCGCACCGTCGTACGGACGGAGTGCCCGTCACGCAGGAGCCGCGCGATCAGATGGGTCGCCAAATAGCCGGAACCGCCGGTGACCAGGATCATCGCAGCTCACCCACCACGGGCACGAGCCGGCGGATCGCCTCGGCCTCAGCTGTTTCGTCGCCGCGATCGCGGGCGTCCCAGAGCTCGGCCTTCCCGCGCAGGTACGCGAGCCGGACGCGCTGGGCCGCGATCTCGGCCTCGATCCGCTCAGCGTGCCGCAGCAGCAGATCGCGCTGCTCGGCCGCGGCCTCCCGTCCCCGCGAGCGGTTGGCGAGGTATGTCCGCATGTCCTCGATGCTGACGCCGGCCGCGCGCAGACAGGCCAGTGCTTCGAGCGTGTCGACGTCCGTACTGCGGTAGCGCCGATGCCCACTGCTCTCGTCCCGGCCGATCGGGCCGACCAGCCCGACGTCCTCGTAGTACCGCAGCGTCGGCTCGCTCAGCCCGCTCCGGCGCGCGACCTCTTGAATGGTGAAGCTCGTCATGCCCACCACGTTCACACACTTAAAGCGCTTGAGGTCAACAGTCCTGGTCCCGCGTCCCCTGTGCCCGGCGTCACGTCCCTGGGCTGTCACAGGAATCGGGTGGCCGGCACCTCGTGGTCGAAGGAAGGATCAAGAGAACGGAAGGACATCATGAGCAAGGTCTGGTTCGTCACCGGTTCGTCGCGTGGCTTGGGGCGCAACTTCGTCGAGGCTGCGCTGTCCCGAGGCGACAAGGTGGCCGCGACAGCCCGGAACATCGAAGGCCTCGAGAACCTGGTCGTCGCTTTCGGCGACGCGGTGCTCCCGCTGGCGCTGGACGTGACCGACAAGGAGGCGGTGGTCGACGGCGTTCGGCGGGCTGTCGAACACTTCGGGCGGATCGATGTCGTCGTGAACAACGCCGGGTACGCACAGATCGGCGCGATCGAGGAGCTGACCGAGCAGGATCTCCGCGACCAATTGGAGACCAATCTGTTCGGTGCGGTCTGGGTCGTTCAGGCCGTGCTGCCGCACCTCCGCGCTCAGGGTGCGGGCCACATCGTCCAGTTGTCCTCGGCGGCCGGGATCGTCGCGATGCCGCTCGGCGGCGCGTACCACGCGTCCAAGTGGGCGCTGGAGGGACTCAACGAAGCCCTGGCGGGCGAGGTCGCGGACTTCGGTGTGAAGGTCACCGTCATCGAGCCGGCCGGGTACGCGACCCGCGACGGCAAGAACCCGAACCCGCTCGACAACGGGCACGTGGCCGAGCCCAACCCGGCGTACGACGGGCTCCGCCGGCGCCTCGGTCAGCTCGTGGGGAAGCAGCCGGCCGGGGACCCGGCTGCGGCGGCTCAGGCACTGCTCGAGCTCGTCGACAGCGACAACCCGCCGCTGCGGGTGCTGTTCGGGCAGGGCTTCTACCCGATGATCGAGCAGGCGTACGCCGACCGGCTGAGGACGTGGTCGGACTGGCAGGACTTCTCTGCCCGCGCCCACGCCCGCTGAATTCGGCGGTGCCGGCCTGGCCTGGGGAGGATTCCCGGCAGAAATCCTCCCCAGCTGACGCCGGGCTCAGAACATCAGTGCGCGGGCCGGATCCTCGAGGATGCCGGCGACGTCGGCGAGGAAGGTGGAGCCCTTCTCGCCGTCGATCAGGCGATGGTCGAACGACAGCGCGAGCGTGGTGATCCAGCGCGGGACGATCTCGTCGTCCACCACCCACGGCTGCTTGCGGACCGCGCCGAAGGCGAGGATCGCGGCCTCGCCCGGGTTGATGATCGGCGTCCCGGCGTCGACGCCGAACACGCCGACGTTGGTGATCGTGAACGAGCCGCCGGCCTGGTCGGCCGGTTGGGTCTTGCCCTCGCGGGCGGTCGCGACCAGATCGTTCAGCGCCCGGCACAGGTCCGGCAGGGTGAGCGCGTCGGCACCCTTGATGTTCGGGACGATCAGGCCGCGCGGGGTGGCCGCGGCGATGCCGAGGTTGACCGCGCCCTTGTAGACGATCTCCTGGGCCTGCTCGTCCCAGGCCGCGTTGACGATCGGCGTACGGCGGGCCGCCAGCGTGACAGCCTTCGCGACGATCAGCAACGGCGAGACGCGCAGATCCTTGAACGCCCGGTCCGACTTCAGCCGCTCGACCAGCTCCATGGTGGCGCTGACGTCGACGGTGATCCACTCGGTCACGTGCGGCGCGGTGAACGCGCTGGCGACCATCGCCTGCGCCATCACCTTCTGCACGCCCTTGACCGGTACGCGCGTGTCCTCGCGCCCGCTGACCACAGGTTCGTACGTCGCAGCAGCCGGCGCCTCGACCGGAGCCGCGGCGTAGGCCTCCACGTCCGCGCGGGTGATCACACCACCCGGCCCGGTCGGGGCAACCGCGGCCAGGTCGATCCCCAGATCCTTGGCGAGCTTCCGCACCGGCGGCTTCGCCAGCACATGCACAGACCCGTTGCCCTCAGCAACCGGCGCCCGCGGCGCCGGGGTGGGGAGGGAGGCCGCGCCCGTGGACGGCGCCGCCGCGGCGGCGGCAGGTGCCGGCTGGGCGGCCGGGGCCTGCGGTGCGGGGACGGCGGTACCGGCGTCCGCGGCGGGTGCTGTTGCAGCTGCGGTCGTCCCGCCCGCAGCCGGAGCCGGCGCCGAGCCGGCGGAGGCCGCGGGTTTGCGGGCTCGGCGTTTGGCTTCGGTGGTCTTGGGGCCGTAGCCGACCAGGACCGCCGTACGGCCGCCGGATTCCTCCGGTTCCGGGACCGACGGGACCAGGTCGTCGGCGAGGGCTTCGGCGGCTTCGGCGGAGTCGGTCTGCACGGAGATGATCGGCGTACCGACCGGGACCGTTTCGCCTTCCGGTACGAGGAGCTCGGTGACGACGCCCGCGAAGGGGACCGGCAGCTCGACCAGCGACTTCGCGGTCTCGATCTCGACGATGGTGTCGTTGAGCTTGACCGTGTCGCCGGGCTTGACCTTCCAGCTGACGATCTCGGCCTCGACGAGTCCTTCGCCGACGTCGGGGAGACGGAACTGCTGGACGCCCATCAGTACCCCATCACCCGGTCGACGCCGTCCAGCACCCGGTCGAGGTCCGGCAGGTAGTCGTCCTCCATCCGCGACGGCGGGTACGGCGTGTCGTACCCGGTCACCCGGAGCACCGGCGCCTCGAGGTGGTAGAAGCACTCCTCGGTCACCCGCGCCGCGATCTCCGACCCCGGCCCGAACGAGTACGGTGCCTCGTGCACCACGACCGCACGACGAGTCTTGCGAACCGACGCGAAGATCGTCGCCAGGTCGAACGGCGCGATCGTCCGCAGGTCGATGACCTCCAGGTTGCGGCCGTCCTCGACCGCGGCCTCGGCCGCCTGCAGGCAGGTCTTCACCATCGGCCCGTAGCAGAGCAGCGTCGCGTCGGTGCCCTCGCGGACCACCTTGGCCTTGTGCAGCGGCAGCGCCGGCGGCACGGACTCGTCCAGCTCGGCCTTCTCGTGGTACCGGCGCTTCGGCTCGAAGAACACCACCGGGTCGTCGGACTCGATCGCCTGCTGGATCATCCAGTACGCGTCGACCGGGTCGCCGCAGGAGATCACCTTGAGCCCCGGCACGTGCGCGAACAGCGTCTCCGGCGACTCCGAGTGGTGCTCGACCGCTCCGATGCCGCCGCCGTACGGGATCCGGATGACGACCGGCATCCTGATCTTGCCCATCGACCGGTAGTGCATCTTGGCGACCTGGTTGATGATCTGGTCGTACGCCGGGAACACGAACCCGTCGAACTGGATCTCGCAGACCGGGCGGTAGCCGCGCAGCGCCAGACCGACCGCGGTGCCGATGATGCCGGACTCGGCCAGCGGGGTGTCGATCACCCGGTCCTCGCCGAAGTCCTTCTGCAGCCCTTCGGTGACCCGGAACACGCCGCCGAGCTTGCCGATGTCCTCGCCCATCACGACGACCTTGGCGTCTTTTTCCATCGAGGCCCGGAGCCCGGCGTTGATGGCCTTGCCGAGAGTGATTTTGGTCATCGCTCAGCCCTCGCCTTCGAACGAAGCGGCGTACGCGGCGAACTGCTCGCGCTGCTCGGCCAGTTGCGGCGTCTCGTCGACGTAGACGTTCTGGAAGAAGTCGGTGAGCACCGGGTCGGGCAGCGCGAGGCAGCCGGCCCGCAGTTCGGCGGCGACCTTGTCCGCCTCGGCGTCGACGTCGTCGAAGAAGTCGTTGCCGATCCCGGCGTGCCGGGTCAGGTAGGCGTGCACGCGCTCGATCGGGTCCTTGAGCTTCCAGTGCTCGAGGTCCTCGTTCAGCCGGTACTTCGTCGGGTCGTCGGAGGTGGTGTGCGCGCCCATCCGGTACGTGTACGCCTCGATCAGCGACGGCCCGCTGCCCTCGCGGGCGCGCTTCAGGGCCTGCTGCGTGACGGCGTACGTCGCGAGCACGTCGTTGCCGTCGACGCGGACCCCGGGGAAGCCGAAGCCGGCGGCGCGCTGGTACAGCGGGATCCGGGTCTGCCGGTCGATCGGCTCCGAGATCGCCCACTGGTTGTTCTGGCAGAAGAACACCACCGGCGCGTTGAACACCGAGGACCAGATGAAGGCCTCGTTCACGTCGCCCTGGCTGCTGGCGCCGTCACCGAAGTACGCGATCGTGGCCTCGCCGGAGTCCGGGTCGCCGACCGCGTGGTCGCGCTGCTGGCCCATCGCGTAGCCGGTCGCGTGCAGCGTCTGCGCGCCGATCACGATCGTGTACAGGTGGAAGTTGTTGTCCTTGGGGTCCCACGCGCCTTGGTCGACGCCGCGGAACAGGCCGAGCAGGTTCAGCGGGTTGACGCCCTGACAGAACGCGACGCCGTGCTCGCGGTACGTCGGGAAGACCATGTCCTTCTTGTTCAACGCCCGGCCGGAGCCGATCTGGGCGGCCTCCTGGCCGAGCAGCGACGCCCACAGCCCGAGCTCACCCTGGCGTTGCAGGGCGGTCGCCTCGGCGTCGATCCGGCGGACCAGGACCATGTCCCGGTAGAAGCCCTCGATCACCTGGTCGTCCAGGTCGAACGAGTAGTCCGGGTGCTCGACGCGCTCGCCTTCGGGCGTCAGGAGCTGGACGAACTCGACCTCTTCGGAGGCCTGGGGCGGACTGACCGGCGCCTCGTGGGGCGCGAACACTTCCGGGGCAGGGCCCGGGACAGACTCACTCACATGCACTCCTCGGGTTCGAGCGCGGGATCGCCGCGACCGCAACGTTGCACGGGGACCGGCCTCTTCAGCCGGGTGAGGCTACGGCAGGTCCGCGTGGATCCAGGGTTGATGCACTGCTGGCAGTGGACCTCCTCACTGGTCTCACTCCCATCTTGCGGACACCGTACCGACCAGTTGCCTGATCCGCTAACTGTCTGGACTCCGGCGGGTACGGCGGTACCGAAATCGGTCTCGCGGTGAGACACCAGTCCATCCACTGGTCCGATCGGCACGCTCATATGACAGTGATCGAGCATCTCGACGAGAAGTGTCACAACTTGATTGCGGGCCTCCCCCGCGTGGCGGGATACCGCTGACTACTGACCGGATATCACCTTGCGGGGGTCGCACCCCGGTCGTAGCGTAAGCATCGTTATTGCAGAACGCCCCTGACACTTCGAGGAGTCGCACGATGGCCACCTCCGCTCCGGCCAGAGTGGCCGAGACCGGTTCCCGGACGACCTCGGGCGCGATGATCTGGACCGCGCTCGCGGTCGTCTACGTCGTCTGGGGCTCGACCTACCTGGCGATCCGCGTGGTGGTCGAGGCCGAGATCCCGCCGATGCTGGGGATGGCCGCCCGATTCCTGACCGCGGCGCTGCTGCTGGCGACAGGGCTGGCCCTGAAATCCGGTTGGCAGCGGCTGCGGATCACCCGCCGGGAGGCCGTCGGAGCGGCCACGGTCGGTGTCCTCCTGCTTGCCCTGGGCAACGGCGCGGTGGCGGTCGCGGAGCAGACGGTGCCGTCCGGGCTCGCGGCGTTGCTGGTCGCGGCGATCCCGTTGTGGCTGATGCTGCTGCGGGTCGGCGGCGGTGAGCGCCCACGGGCGATGACGTGGGTCGGCGTACTGATCGGGTTCGGCGGGGCGGCCCTGCTCGCGTTATCAGGTGGCAACACGAGCGCGAAGCCGCTGTCGGTGGCGATCCTGGTCGGCGGCACGATCTGCTGGGCGATCGGCTCGCGGTACGCGCCGCGACTCGGGCTGCCGCGAGACCCGCTGGTGACGGCGCTCTACGAGATGATCTTCGGCGGTACGGCGATGGTGCTGCTCGCCGCACTGCGGGGCGAGCCGGGGCGGCTGCACCTCGACCGGATCCACGGGAGCGGATGGATCGCGCTCGCGTACCTGGTGGTGTTCGGGTCGCTGCTCGCCTACACGGCGTACTCGTACCTGCTGGCGAACGCGCCGATCTCGCTGGTCGGCACCTATGCGTACGTGAACCCGGCGGTCGCGGTGTTCCTCGGCTGGCTGATCCTGAGCGAGAGCCTGACCTGGCAGATCCTGCTCGGCGGCGCGGTGATCATCGTCGGCGTCGCACTCGTCGTCACCGCGGAGCGCCGGCGCCGGTAACCGGCAAAGGAAAGACCCGGGCCCAAGGGACCCGGGTCTCCCACCGCTGCCGATGCGCGCGGCAGCGGGTCTGGCCGCCGGTCGCGCCCTGCCCCGAAAAAACACGGCACGATACTCCGGCAATGCTTCCAACATATTCCGACGAATCGTGCTATTGCCAATTCGGCAGCCACCGAGCCCACCGAAACAATCTTTCCGATTCATCGGGCGTCCGTCACCCGCGCTGACTCAACGACGTACCCGGATCGCGGTTACGGTTCTTTTCATCTCAACTTCCACTCACTCTCCCGGCCGCTCCATTACCAGCAAGTTGCCTGGTCAGCGGCGGGTTTCGTTGTCCTGTCAGGGAAGTCATCACCGCGCTGCTATGCACTCCGGCGCCGCTGGAATAGTTGACAAAAAAGTTTGTAACCGGGGGTGCCGGGTGTCGTTACCACTAAGACGAATCCGTCAAAACCCGAAAGGAAACCTGGCATAATGCAGGTAACTCGTAAGATCGTCGCCGCCGCGGCAGTGGCGACCGTTGCCACCCTCGGCCTGGCCACCGTCGTGAGCGCCAACGTTCTCGACGACGCGCAGCAGAAGGCTCAGGTCACGGGCCTGGCCGACGCGGTCTCCTCGGCCAGCAAGGGCTACGACGAGGGCCACGCTCGCTGGTGGGGCATGCACAAGGACGGCTCGCTGGTCGCCATCGACCGCAACGACCTCGGCGCGTTCCAGGCCTGCCACAACCTCGGTGCCGGCACCGGCATCGGCGGCACCGTGCCGGCCAACGACATCACCGGCATCGTGGGCTGGGGCAACGACGGCAACAGCGTGACCGCCGTCAAGACCTGCGAGCAGGAGAACGAGCAGAACCGCAAGTGGTACAAGGCTGACGGCAACGGTGTCGTCTCCGTGTCCGACAACAAGGTCGGCCCGTGGCAGGTCTGCCACAACCAGGTCGACATCACGGGCATCGGCGGCACTGTCCCGCTGTCGAACCCGACCGGCATCCTGGGCCTGGACAACGACGGCAACTCCGTCGACTCGCTCAAGACCTGCGAGCAGAGCAACGAGCAGAACAACTGACCCTCCCTGGTCAGTGATGCAGGACCCGAAAGAGCCACCTCGGTGGGGTGACTGATTCGGAGCAACACCGCGGCGCCGGGAGCAAGCCTCACTCCTCCCGGCGCCGCTTCTTCGTGTCTGGCCGCGCTCAGAGTTTGCGGACGTCGACGCAGGAGCCGTTGGGGAGATCCCGGGTGAGCAGGGACCAGATGCCGGCGGCCGCCGCCTCGGGCGTGGTCAGGGCACCGGTGCGTTCGAGCTCGAGGAAGCGGCTCACGGCCGGGAAGGCGGTCTCGTCGGTCGCGCGGATCTCGGACTGCATGGCGGTGTCGACCACGCCTGGCGCCACCGCGATGACTCGGCAGCCGTCGGCGGGTTGTTCCTGACCGACGGTCCGGACCCAGTGCTCCACTGCTGCTTTACCTGCGTTGTACGACGACCAACCGGCGTACGCCGTTGTCGCGGCGCCGGAGGAGAGCATGATCAGGTGCCGCTCGCAGGTGAGGTGCGCCGACGCGCGGAGGAACGCGGCGCCGAGGACCTGCGGCGCGGCCGAGTTCAGCAGGACGGCCCGGTTGTAGGCGTCCGGATCCGCCTCGGCCGCCGGGCCGATGGGCGTGATCGTGCCGGCGTTGTGGATGAAGACCACGCGCTCACCGTCGTACGCCGCCAGCTCGTCGGCGAACTGCGCCGCGACCCGCGACCAGTCCGCGGGATCCGCGAGGTCGGCCTTGAAGTGTTCGGCCGCGCCCCCGCCACGGGAGACGTCGATGATCCGGGCGTCCGGGAAAGGCACCGCAGCGACCAGCGCGGCACCGATCCCGGCAGAGGCCCCGGAAATCCAGACGAGACTACTCAACGGTCACTGGCGCCAGGCGCGGGCGACCTGCAGGAACAGATCGTTGGCCTCGCGTTCGCCGATCGTGACGCGGACGCCTTCGCCGGGGAACGGGCGGACCGAGACTCCCTCCGCCTGGACCGCCTCGGCGAACCGGACCGTGTCCTCACCCAGGTCGAGCCAGACGAAGTTCGTCTCCGACTCCGGCACGTCCCAGCCGGCGGCCCGGAGCGCGGCCATGACCCGCTGCCGCTCCTCGACCAGGGCGTCGACGCGCTCCAGCAACTCGTCCTCGACACCCAGGGACGCGATCGCGGCGGCCTGGGCCACGTAGCTGACGCCGAACGGCAGCGCGCACTTCCGGATCGCGGCGACGACGTCCGGGTGACCGATCGCGTACCCGACCCGGAACCCGGCCAGCCCGTACGCCTTCGAGAACGTCCGCAGGACGAGCACGTTCGGCCGGTCGCGGTACAGCTCGACGCCGTCCACGACGTCGGTCTCCCGGACGAATTCGCGGTACGCCTCGTCGATCACGACCAGTACGTTCGACGGCACGGCGTCGAGGAACGCGACCAGCTCGTCGCGGCGTACCACCGGGCCGGTCGGGTTGTTCGGCGTACAGACCAGCACGACCTTGGTACGGTCGGTGATCGCGGCCTCCATCGCCTTGAAGTCGTGGCGGGCCTCGGCGGTCAGCGGGACCTTGACCGACGTCGCGCCGGTCAGCTGCACCGCGATCGGGTACGCCTCGAACGAGCGCCAGGCGTAGATCACCTCGTCACCGTCGGCGACCGTCGCCTGCAGCAGGTGGTACAGCAGCGCGACCGAGCCGGTCCCGACCGCGAGATCGCTCACCGGTACGCCGAACCGGGCGGACAGCGCCTCGAGCAGCTCGACCGCGCCCATGTCCGGGTACCGGTTCATGTGCGCCGCGGCCTCGGTCGCGGCGGCGAGCACCCCGGGCAGCGGCGGGTACGGGTTCTCGTTGCTGGACAGCTTGTACGTCGGGCGGCCGTCGGAGCGCTCCGGCGGACGGCCGGGCTTGTAAGCCGCGACATCGTCCAGACAGGCGCGAAAGCGAACCTCGTTGTCAGGGGTCATGCCCGCAGGTTAGTCCTTACCGATTCCCAGAACCACCCTGTCCCGAGTGACCTGCCGCGAGGGTTTGACTCCGGGTACGTCGAGCCTCAAACTGACTGATTGTCGGACAATCAGGGGATCTGGCGATCAGGTCTCAACGGTCGTGGGAGGGTGTTCATGGCGCAGCCGCTGGAGTGGGGTCGTCGGTATCTGATGGTTCGGCCGGACCACTTCCGGATCGACTACGTGATCAACCCGTACATGTCCACCCACGACCAGCCGGACCCGGCGCTGGCGCTCAAGCAGTGGGAGTCGCTGCGCCAGGCGATCGTGGACGCCGGCGGCACGGTCGAGGTGCTCGACCAGCGCGAGGACTCGCCGGACATGGTGTACGCGATGAACCTCGGGCTGGCCACTGCGGACGGGCGCGCGATGCTCTCGCACATGCGGTTCGAGCCGCGCCGGAAGGAGTCGCTGAGCGCGGCCGACTGGTTCACCGGGAAAGGCTTCCGGCTCGAGCGGACCGGCGGTGAGGGCGTCGGGGCGCACTTCGAGTCCGGCGACGCGTTCGTGTTCGGCGACAGCTTGGTCGTCGGGTACGGGCCGCGGACCGAGGTCGAGGCGCTCAAGCAACTGGCGACCGAGTGGAACATCCGGGTGCGCGGGCTGCGGATCGCACACGAGGGGATGTACCACCTCGACCTGCCGTTCTGCCCGGTCGACAGCACCCACGCGATGGTCTACCCGCCGGCGTTCGACGCCGCGAGTCAGGCCGAGCTGTCCGGGATCGTCCCGGACCCGATCGTGCTCACCGACGAGGAGGCGTTCGCGTTCAGCGGGAACTCGATCGTGGTCGGCGAGACGATCATCATGCCGGCCTGCTCACCGCGGCTGCACGAGATCTTCACCGGGCTCGGGTTGCGCGTCGTCGTCCTGGACCTGTCCGAGTTCCACAAGGGCGGCGGCTCGGCCCGCTGCCTCACCAACCCGCTCGACTTCCCGCTCACCCCCATCACCACCCCAGGCGGCGAACTCATCCTCCCCGCCTGAGTCGGGCTGGGTTACTTGTCGGCCTTCCAGATGATGTCGAGGGTGTTCGGGTCCCAGCCGTAGCCCTTGATCCATTGGAGGGCCTTGGTCTTGGCCTCGGGGGTCCAGGTCTCGATGACGATCGAGATGGCTTCGGGGTTCTTCGGGTCGGACTTGGACTGGGTGTACGTCGCCTGGAAGCCGGGGCCGATGTACGGCAGCTGGCCGAGGATCGGGTACTTCTCCTTGAGCCGCTGCTGGATCTGGTCGTACTTGCGGCCGGCTTCGGCCTCGAGTTCGCGCTCCTGCTCGGGGTTGTTCTTCGTCCACTCCCGGCCCTCGGCGCTGTTGGCGTACAGGTACATCTTGTAGGTGAGCGGGTCGCTGCCGGACGTGAACGTCTCGGTGTAGCTCTGGAAGCCGCGCCGCGAGCCCACCAGGGTGTGCTGGCCTTCCTTGATCTTGACCTCGCCGTTCGCCGGGATCTGGTGACCGTCGAGCGTCAGGGTCAGGTCGTTCGGGATCGACGTCACGCTCAGCGTCGTCTTCGATCCGCCGCCGCGGAACAGCACGACACCGCCGATCACGATCAGCACGACGGCCAGCGCCACGACGCCGATCATGAAGGGCCGCCGGTTCTCCTCCAGCATCCGATACTCCTGTCCTTGCTCAGCTCGCCGGTTGTGGCGCGTTCTTCAGCCGGTAGACCGTGAAGTTGCCCTCGCCTCCGCCGACGTCGTACAGGTAACCCGCCTGCGGCACGTGACCGTGCAGCGAGGCCGATGCGGCGTTGTAGCCGCCGCCCTCCTTGCCCCACGGACCGACGAACAGGTAGGTGTGGCCGGGCCCGTTCAGGATGTCGCCGGGCTTCATGCCGCCCGGGGGATCCCCGTGCCACCAGTCGTACTTCCCGGAGCCTTGCAGATACGTCCGCTGGACGTCGGTTCCGACATTCGGGTAGTCCTTGTCGGCGCCGCTCATGTGCATCACGGTCGCGACGAAGCGGCCGCAGTCACTGTACGGGTCCTCGCCGCTGGAGCCGTCGTTGTACTTCTCCATCGCGTCGACGTACTCCTTCTTCGCGATGCTCGCGGCGACTCCGTTGTGGCCGTCCTCCGGCCAGGCGAGGTTCTTGGCGACCTCGGCGATGTTGCCGCTGCCGGCGCCGCAACCGCCCCCGGTGCTGGCTGCCGCGTCTCCGCCGCCGGCGGGCGCCGAGCCGGCGAACTGGTCGAACACGTGCCGTGCGTTCGCCTTGCGCTCGGCGTACCGCTCGTGGTTCGGGTTCTCACTGCCGGCGAACCGCTCGAACATGTGCCCGAACTGGTACGCGGCGTCCTCGACAGACGTCGCTCCCTTGATCGCCCGCCCGGCGGCCGCTTCCGCGAGCGGCGGGTCGCCGTTGAGCTGTTTGACCAAGAACTCCAGCTGGTAGCCCAGCGAGGCGATCTTCTCGTCCGGGACACCCGCGTCCCGGGACGGGTTGATCATCTTGCCGGCCGGTGTCCACTGCACGATGCCCCAGCCGAGCGAGGAGTTGACCACCGCGTTCGGCATGCTGACGGTGCCCGGGCTCGTGCCCTGCAGGCGGCCCGGCTCGACGCTCGACTCGCTGATCATGTTGCCGACGATGCCCGCGGCCTGCTCCTTGGAGTAGCCGTTCTGGACGAAGAAGTTGAACGCCTTCTGCTGGTTGTTGGCCCCGGAGAGGTTGCCGTCGACGCAGCTGCAGCCGCCGCCCTTCGAGGTGTCGACCTCGAACAGGTTCTCTTCCGGCTTCGGGACGATCGACCACTTGTTGTTGTTCTCCTGGTCGGCCCACATCTCCCAATGCAGGTGCACGCCGGCGAGCCCGACCGGAGCCCCCTGGCCGTCGGTGCCCTCGTTGCCGACGCCGGCCGTGCCGATCACGTCGCCGCGCTTGACCTGCGCGCCGTTGGCGACGCTCACGGTCTTCAGGTACTTGTACCGCGTCTCGACGCTCTCGAGGGTGACCGTGTCCCCGTTCTTCGAGGCCATCCGGATCCGGACCTCGTGCGCCGAGGCGGCGACGACGTTGCCGTCGTGCGACGCGTAGACCTTGGCGTCCTCGTCGACCTTGAAGTCGTAGCCCTGGTGGAAGAAGCTCCACTCGCCGTCGATCTGGTGCCGATCGGTCGGCCAGCCCATCATGGGTTCGTCCTGAGCGTGCTGCGCGCACTGCGCCTCGGCCGAGTCCAGCCCGCCCAGAACGCTGAGCAGCATCAGCAGCACGATGACCAACGGCAGCAGCAGCACCAGCCCGATCGCGCCGAGGAGCTGAGCCGGACTGATCTTTCCCACGCTCTGCTCCTCGCTGCTCCGAGTGACTCCCCGCGCCGGTCCGCGGGAAGGGGCGGCCACTAGAGGGAAATGCTGCCCGAAAACCGGGTCATGAGGTCGGAAGTTATCCACAGGCAGGTGTCCGGGGCCGGGTCGGGCGCGACAACGGACCGGGTCTGGACGAGAATCGCGGTATGTACGAACGGCTGCGGGTGGACCGCTCGACCACGGTGGACCGGGTGGTCGACGCGCTGCGGGGCGCCCTGTTCGCCGGTGACCTGCAGCCGGGGACGCCGCTGCGCGAACAGCCGCTCGCCGAGGCGCTCGGGGTTGCCCGGAGCACCATTCGCGAGGCGATGACCATGCTGGTCACCGAGGGACTCGCGGTCCGGGAGCCGAACAAGGGGGTCAGCGTCGCGATCCTGCACCCCGCGGCGGTGGCCGACATCTGCCGTGCCCGGTTCGTGCTCGAGTCCGCCGGGATCCGGGCCTGGTACGACGCCGACGAGGCGGCCCGGGAGCGGGTCCGGGAGGCGATGCGGGTGTTCGCCGCGACCGCCAAGGACGGCGCGGACCCGGAGGCGATGACCGAGACCCACCTGGCCATCCACCGCAGCCTGGTCGCGCTGACCGGCAGCGAGCGGCTGATCGCGACCGCCGACTCGATCACCGGTGAGGCCAGGCTCGCGCTGGCCCGGGTGGACGCGCTGCGGCAGGACGCGCGCCAGCAGGTCGCGTCCCACCGCAAGCTGATCCGGCTGCTCGAGCGCGGGGAGCTCGACGAGTGCGTCGAGGAGCTCCGCCATCACCTCGCCGGCGCCGAGGAGTCCCTCCTCGAGGCCATCGCGATGCCCCCGGGCTGACCCTCAGACCAGTCCGTCGGCCGTCACGTCGTACGTCGTCGAGCCGACTCGGAGGCCGGTCAGGCGGGCGTCCGGGTCGAGTGCCGCGACCTGCGGGCTGGCGGTCACGGTGCCGTCCAGGGCTACCTCGATGCCGAAGATACCCTCCAGCACCAGGCTGACCCAGGCGCCGGACGACGAGCAGGACCAGTCGATCAGGTACGGGAACTGCGGCGGCGACTTCCGCGCCCCGCCGGCCATCGCCAGCTGCGCCTCCTCGACGAAGTGCGCCTGCCCGCACGGCCCCTGGTTCGCCGTCCGGGCAAGGCCTGGCAGCCAGTCCAGCAGTACGTCGCCCCGCCCGAGCGCGAACAACGCGCGCCCCGCGTCTGCCGGCCAGGCCGGGTACGCGCCGTTCCACTGGTGGTCCGGTCGGACGCTGAACGCGGCATCCGCGTCGTACGGCGACAGCGCGCGCATCCAGGTTGGCGTCTGGAGCTCCCGCTGGAAGAACGAGACCATCTCGGCGCACTGCGACTCGGACAAGTCGTCGGGGATCGTCGTACCGACGATGTTGAAGTCGTAGCAGTGCCGGACCGGGACGAGCGACCCGTCGGGCTGCCGCGCGTGCCAGAAGCCCTTGCCCTCGACGTACAAGTCGTTGACATGGCCGGCCTGTGCCGAGGCCTCCTTGCGGAGGAGCGCGGCACGGTCCGCGTCACCGGAGCGGTCCGCGATCTCGGCCGCCACCCGCATGCACCAGACGTTGGCCGCGTTGAAGCTCGCCACCTCGTGCACGTAGCTGCTGACACACTCCAGCAGGTTGTCAATGCCGCCGTAGTCGGCCAATGCATGGTCGCCGCGCAGCCCGCGCCAAGCGGTCGCCCAGTCGTGCACATGATCGCCGACCGCCTTCGGCCCGACGGTCGCGTCGAGGAACGCATCGTCCCCGGTGAAGCGCACGTAGTCGCGCACCAGCCGGGTCATGGCGAAGTCGTTGACCGAGTACCAGTAGCCGACCGGTCCTCCGGTCAGCCACTCGGTACCGAAGTGCTTGTGCGTGTCCAGGTCGATCCAGTGCTCGATGTGCTTCCGCATCGGCTCCGGGTCGAGCAGGGCATGCGTGAGCGAGGACAGGCTGTAGTCCCAGATGAACGTCGTCGTCTGCCAGTACCGCGGCATCAAGGTGTCGTACGTCCGGCCGAGCACACTGGCCGGGTTGTCCCGCCGGAACCAGATGACTCCGAGCACACCCCACCAGTACAGCTTCCGCAGCGCCTCGTTCGACGTCTCCAGCACCGGCAGCGAGCCGCTGAACCCGTCGCTGGCCGGGTCGAAGGCGTCCGCGATCGCCACGTCCCACATGCTCTCCGCCACCGAGATCACGGCAGGTACGTCGGCCACGCACACGTCGAAGTGCTCCGTCGCCTCCTCCAGCGACCCGGCCAGCACATGCACGTACGACAGCCGGCCGCGCCCACGCTCGTCCAGCACGACAGTTGCCTCGAGCACGGACCTGTCCACGGTGCCGGGCACATCAAGACCTTGCACACTGACGGCTGAGGCGGACTCACCGGTGCCGACAACCTGATTGTCGACAACCCGCAGGACGTTCGGCTCGGACGGCGGCTCCGGGCGCAGCCAGCCGGCGGACGAGCGAGTCGCGCTGCTGGCCAGGGCAAGCCCCAGCCGCACGGACCGCCCTGGTTGCCCGGACACGTCCAGCTGTACGACGACAGCTGGCCGGCCGGGGGCGCAGGCGGTCGTGGTGCGCAGGTCGAGGCCGTCGACCGAGGTGGAGCGCACAACGCAGTCCGGGCGCCACACCACCTCGACTGTGCCGCCGTACGAGCGGGCCAGCCGGCCGTCGACGTACAGCTGGCCGGTGATGGTGTCGCCATGCGAGTACGGCGGGAAGTTCACGCTCCGGATCGCCATCACGTCGTGGTCGACCTGTGCGGTGCCGAGGAAGTTCGTCAGCCCGGGCGGGTTGAACATGTCGTCGTAGGTGTGGGTGAGGACGTCGCTGGCCAGGTCGGCTGAGCGAGGGATCATGACGGGTCTGCCCAATCGGTGTTCGGTAGCAGGGGGTACCAGTCCGGGCGGGCCGGATCGCGGTCGTACGGGTACGGGCCGAGCTCGCGGAACAGCTCGGCGTACTCGGCCAGCTTGTCGCGGTCCAGCTCCACGCCCAGGCCGGGCGCGTCCGGGACCGCGATCGCGCCGTCGGCGTACGGGAGCTTGCCGCCGGCAATGATGTCGTCGCGCAGGTGGTGGTAGTGCGCGTCCGCGGCGAACGACAGGTTCGGGACGACGGCGCCGAGGTGCAGCATCGTCGCGAGCTGGATGCCGAGCTCGCCGGAGGAGTGCACCGCGACCCCGAGCTGGAACGTCTCGCAGACGCCGGCCGCCTTGACGCACGGCCGGATACCGCCCCAGAACGTGGTGTCCAGCAGGATCACGTCGACCGCGGGGTCGCGGACGTTGGCGGCCAGCTGCTCGAAGTTCACCACCACGGTGTTGGTGGCGAGCGGGATCGGTGTGTTCTCGCGGACCCGGCGCATCCCGTTCAGGCCCCAGGTCGGGTCCTCGAGGTAGTCGTTGTCGAGGTCCTCGATGCCGCGGGCGAACCGGATCGCCTCCTCGACGCCGAACGCGCCGTTCGGGTCGAACCGCACCCGGTGCCCCGGGAAGGCCTCGGCCAGCGCCCGGAAGCACTCGCGCTCGTAGTCCGGCGGGAACACCCCGCCCTTCAGCTTGTGCACGCTGAACCCGTGCGCGTCGACCAGCGAGCGGGCATGGGCGACGAGTTGGTCCGGCGTGCGGATCTCACCGGTGCCGTCGTCCGCGGCGTGCCGGAAGAACAGGTAGCTCGCGAACGGCACGCGCTCGCGGACCTTTCCGCCGAGCAGGGCGTGCACCGGGACGCCGAGCTCGCGACCCTGCAGGTCCAGACAGGCGAACTCGATCGCCGCGAGCAACTGGGTTCGGTTGTTGTAAAGGCTCGCGGTCGGGTTGGCGAGCATCCAGCGCAACGCCTCGGTGCGGGCCGGGTCGTGGCCGACCAGATACTCCTTCAGCCCGGTGACCGCAGCCTCGGCGCTCTGCCCGCCGCCGCCCATCTCGCCGAGACCGATCAGGCCGTTGTCGGCCTCGACCTCCACCACGGTCCGGACGAAGCGTCCCCAGTGCGCCCCGTTGCTGTGCCGTAGCGGCGCCTCCAGCGGCATCGTCACCGTGGTCGCGCGGATGTCGACGATCTTCACTTCGCGTCCTCCGGCAATACGACGGCCAGGCCGGCGGTCAACCCGCCGTCGACCTTCACGTCGGCACCCGTCACGAACGACGCTGCGGGCGAGGACAGGAAGTAGATGACCTCGGCAACTTCTCCCGGAGTCGCGACCCGTCCGAGCGGATGCGACCGCCCCCACTCCGCCACCACCTCGTCGGTACTGCGCCCACCGCCGAACTGAGCGGCCGACGTCCGCAGCATCGGGGTGTCGACCGAGCCCGGGCAGACCGCGTTCACGCGGATCCCGTCGGGGGCGTGGTCGACCGCCATCGCCCGGACCAGGCTGAGCAGGGCGCCCTTTCCCATGCTGTACGCCGCGACGCTCGTCTGCGCCGCGTAGGCCTGCACGGATGCGACCACCACAACACTCCCGCCCCGCGGCAGGTGCGGCACGAACGCCTGGCAGGCGAAGAACACGCCGCCGACGTTCACGGCCATCACCTCGTCGTACACCTCGAAAGGCGTGTCGACGACGGTTCCGTAGCGTTGGACGCCCGCTGCACACACCAGCACGTCGATCGCGCCGATCTCCTCCGCGACGGATGCCAGCGCGGCCCGGTCCGAGACATCCACCTGCACGCCGGTTACCTGGTCACCGACAGAAGAGATGTCGCGGTCGAGCACAACGACCCGGTCACCGGCCTCCAGGAACCGTTCCACGGCACCTCGTCCGATGCCGGCGGCGCCGCCGGTCACGACGACTGTGCGGCTACTCATATATGTCCTCCGAGAATCAGAACTGACCGAGGGCGAGGCCCCGGGAGAAGAAGCGTTGGGCGGCGAGGAAGAGGATGACGGTGGGCAGCGAGACGAGCAGGCCGCCGGCCAGCACGGTCGGCAGCGCCGCGCCGCCGTACGTGCTCTGCAGGCCGGTCAACGCCGGCATGATCGGCCGCACCGACTCCGACTGGCTCAGGGTCAGGCCGAGCAGCAGGTCGTTCCAGACGAAGGTCGCCTGCAGGATGAAGATCGCGGCCAGCGCCGACCCGGCCATTGGCAGGTAGATGCTGCGGAAGATCCGGAACAGCCCGCCGCCGTCGACCACCGCGGCCTCGAACACGCTGCGCGCGATGCCGGTGAAGAAGTTCCGCATCACGAACGCCGAGAACGGCACGCTGATCGCGGTGTACACGATGATCATCCCGGTCCGGGTGTCGTACAGCCCGGAGTTCGCGTACCCGGAGAACAACGGCATCAGGATCATCTGCAGCGGGAAGATCGTCCCGCCGAAGATGAACACGAACCAACCGAAGCCGCGCTTCAGCCGCAGGACGACGATCGCGTAGCCGGCCGCGGCGCCGATCAGCACCGCGAGGACGGGCGCGACCACGCTGTACATCGTGGTCGCCACCAGCGTGTCGCCGAGCGCCGCCTTGCTCCACGCGTCCCCGAAGTTCGCGAACAGCGAGAAGCCGGCCGGTTTCCACACGGTCTTGGCGTCGTACCCGTCGACGGACTTGGACGCGTTGACGATCAGCAGGTAGACCGGCGCCAGCCAGATCAGCCCGAGCAGGACCAGGAACCCCGTCTTAACCTTGCTCACGGGCGTCCCCCAACTGGTAGCGCAGATAGAGGACCGAGGCCGCGAAGGTGACCAGGCTCAGGAACAGCGCGATCGCCGCGCCCTGGCCGTAGTCGTTCAGCACGAACGTCTCCTTGTACATCGACAGCGCCAAGGTCTCCGAGGACGTACCCGGGCCGCCCTGGGTCATGACCCACACCACGTCGAAGGTCTTCAGGCTGCCGACGATCGACAGTCCGATGACGACGGTGGTGATGGCTCTGAGCTGTGGCCACAGGTGATACCGGAAGAGCTTGAAGCCGTCGGCTCCGTCCAGGCGGGCAGCCTCCAGCGGCTCGGTCGGGATGGACTGGAGGCCCACCACGAACAGGAGGGCGTTGACGCCTGCGGCCTGCCAAGTCGTTGCCACGATCATCATCAGGGTGTTGCCGGGGCCGGACTGCAGCCAACCGGTGTGGGCACCCGGGAGCCCGAAGAACCCGAGTGCCTGGCCGAGTGCGCCGTCGGGCTGCAGTACGAAGCCCCAGATGACGCCGACGGCCACACCGGAGATCGCGTACGGCAGCAGGAACGGCAGCCGCAGCCAGGTGCCCCACCTGTGGCCGTAGGTGAGTACAGCCACAAGCAGCCCGAGTACGACCGGCAGGGTGATCATGCCCGCGACCCACAGCAGCGTGTTGACCAGTGCCCCGATCAGATCGGGGTCACTGAACATCGCCTTGTAGTTGGCCAGCCCGGACCACACCGGCGAGGCCAGACCGTCGTAGTCGGTGAAGCTGACGTACGTCGTCCAGAGGAACGGCAGGTAGAGCAGCAGCGCGACCACGCCCGCGGCCGGGAGCCCGAACAGCGGTGCCATCCGGGCTCCGGTCCGCGCGGCGCGGGTGGCGCTCAGCCGGCGGGTCTCCACCGGCCGCTCGGTGACAGCAGTCACTTCTGCTTGGCCCAGTACGCGTCCGCCTCGGCCTGGATCTTCTGCAGGCCCGGCATCGGGTCACCCGGCTTGGTCACGAAGGCGCCGAACACCTCGAGCGCCTTGTTCGCGACCGGGACCGGTGTCGCCTCGAACCACCGGTTGATCAGGCGGTAGCCGTTGACGTCCTTGTTCAGCTGTGCCAGACCCGGGTCCTTGACCTCGGCCTTCGGGTTGAACGACAGGTCGCCGCGGGAGTTCGCCCAGGCGGTCTGCGCCTGCGGCGTGACCCACCAGTCGGTCCACTTCTTGACGGTCGACGCGTGGTCCGACGCCGCGGCCGAGCAGACCGGGCCGGTCTCGAAGATCATCGAGGTCTTCGGCAGGTCGGGGTTCACGTTCGGGATCACGAAGAAGTCGTAGTCGGTCCCGGCCTTCATCTTCAGCGTGTTCAGGTTGCCGCTGAACCAGGTGCCGAAGTTGATCATCGCGACGTCGCCGTTCTTCAGCTGCGCCTGCGGCTCGGTCTTCGCGCCCGGGTCACTGAAGTACCCGGCGTCGATCATCTTCTTCCACTCGTTCATCACCTCGACCACACCCGGGTCGGTGTACTTCGCCTTGCCGGCGGCGAGCGCGTCGTACAGGTCCGGGTCCTTGCCGGCCAGCAGCGTCTCGAACCACACGAACGAGAACAGGATGTTGGTCTGGTAGAACGGCTTCACCCCGGCGGCCTTGACCTTGTCGGCCACCTGCGTCAGCTCGGCCCAGGTCTTCGGAGTCTGGGTGATCCCGGCCTTCTTGAAGACGGCCTTGTTGTAGTACATCACCCAGTAGCCGGCGTTCAGCGGGACGCAGTACTGCTTGTCGCCGAACGTGAAGTACTGCTTGAGCTGCTCTGGGATGTTGCCGTCGGCAATCGCCTTGGTCCACTGGTCGGTGGTCTCGGCGACGAGCTTCTGGTCCACCAGGTCCTGGAGCTCCTTGCCGGTGTGCCAGGTGAACAGGTCCGCCTTCTCCTTGGTCCGGAACGAGGACCGGATGAACGCGGTGTAGGTGTTCGAGTCGGAGTACCCGACCGGCTCCATCCCGACGCCGACGTCCTTCTTGCTCGCCGCGCCGACCTGGATGAACGCGTCCTTCCACCCGCCCTTGTCGTTGTAGAACTTGAGCGAGTCGACCGGCTTGTCCTCGCCCTTCTTCGGGGCAGCGGCGCCGCCGCCTCCACAGGCGGACAGCGCGAGCGCGCCGGCGATCACCAGAGCCGCCAGCGCCTTGCGGTTGTTGCGTTGCATGTGATGCGTCCTTCCAGCTCAGGGATGCTGAAGTCGTTCGTTGATGACGGCCAGTACGCCGTCGAGGTGCTCTCGGGTGAGGAGTTCGGCCAGGTCGGCGTCACCGGAGCGGACCGCGTCGTAGATCGCGCGGTGCTCGTCGAGGTCGGCCTGGCGGTCACCGTGGATGTGCAGGATCTCCAGCTGCTCCCGGGCGTTCACGACCGTGACCGACTCGACCACTTCGGCCAGGGTCGAGTTCCCGGAGGCCTGTGCCAGTGAGCGGTGGAAGTCCATGTTCACCTCGGCCAACTGCGCGTGGTCGCCGGAAGCGATCAGCTCGGCCGCACTCTCCAGGTCCTTGGCCATCTGCTCCAGCGCGGCCTCACCACGGGTCTGTGCAGCCAGCGCGGCAACAGGTGGCTCGATGAGGGCACGGGCCTGTAGCAGCTCCACCAGCCGGTCCGGACTCGGCGCCAGCGCCAGCGGGTTCGCCAGAACCAGGCGGCCAACGTTCGGGCCGACGTACACGCCGGAGCCGTGCCGGAGCTCTACAGCTCCGGTCGCCTCCAGCCGGCGTAGCGCCTCGCGGACCGTCGGTACGGCGACCTTGAACCGCTCTGCCAGCGACCGCACCGCCTCGAACTGGTCACCCGGCGCCAGCTTCCGCTCCGCGATCAGGGCGAGCATCGACGTGGCCAGGTCGTCCAGCAGACTGCGCCGTACGACGCCTCCGGTGGCGCTCATCCGGCCGCCGCCAGCGTGACCGAGACGAAGCGCGGGCGGTAAATGCTCACGTCGCCGTACAGCTCGTCGCTCACCAGGCTGTTGACGTTGTAGCTCACCAGCAGCGACGTACCGCGACGCAGGTCGGGGTGGTCGTGGGAGTTGTACGTGATGATGTTCCCGCCCGTCTCGGGGGTCTGGTACAGCTCGACCGGCTTCACCCACGGGCCGGTCGGCGAGCAGGAGAAGTACCCGAGGACGCGCTTGCTGAAGAGCTCGTTGGTGTCGTGCGTGACCAGCAGATAGCCATCGCTCCAACGGGTCACACTGTGCTCGTTCGCGACGCCCTGCAGCACTCGGGCCGAGGCGGTCTCGTCGGCCGACCAGCCCGACCCGGTCCAGTACTCCCACGGCTTCGCGGTCAGGTCGTCGCCGCGGACCCGGGCGACGTGTTGGTACTTCGAGGCGCCCAGGTCCTCGACGCCGTACACGTAGGTGTAGCCGCTGTCGCGGAGCAGCCAGCCGGACCACTGCACGTTCGCACCGGACGGGATCGGCGTGAGGCTCTTCAGCTTGGACGTCGTGCTGTCGAACCGGGCCAGGTAGTTGCTGGCCCAGCGCCAGTCCCACTGCCCGGTCCCGGTCTTCTCGAAGCGCAGCGCGACCACGTCGAGGTCACGGCCGGCGTGGCTGGTCTGCGCGGCGCCGAACCAGTACCAGCCGTTGGCCGGCGGCGGGACGAGCGCGGTGGGGCTGCTCGCCGTACCGCCGGTGACCGTCTTCAGTTTCGTGCCCTGCTGAATCACGAACGAGTTGTTGATGAACGGCGCGGTCGTCGGACGGCTGCCGTCCGGGTTCACCGGGCCGAGGAAGGTGTCGGAGAAGACCCACGCCGTCCGTCCGCCGGGCAGCGGCACGGAGTAGGTGCTGTCGGCACCCGTCCAGCCCTTCCCGGTGTCGCTGTAGGCGTTGAGGAGGCCTTCGGGCGCCGCATGCGCCGATGACTGAGCGGTCCAGGTGGTGCTGACGGCGCTGCAACTCGACGGGTCGGCGGCGGCGGGGACAGCGGGGACAGCGAGGCCCGCTGTCGTGAGTGACAACGCGACTACCGCGGTCAGGGGACGGGACATGAAAATGATCAGATCACTTGGTCATTTTCGCTGTCAAGAGTCAGGGACGGATCAGGGCGTGTACCGGGAGTGGTGCTACCGCGCGGGTGGGAGGATCGACGGCATGAAGAACTTGATCATCAGGCTGCTCGCCAACGCGATCGCGCTGGGTGTGGCGACCTGGCTCGTGTCCGGGATCACGCTCGAGGGCGCGACCACCGGCCGGCGGGTGCTCACACTGCTGATCGTGGCCGCGATCTTCGGCGTCGTGAACGCGATCGTGAAGCCAGTGGTGAAGCTGCTGTCGCTACCGCTGCTGATCCTCACTCTCGGCCTGCTGACCTTCGTGATCAACGCCGTGATGCTGTGGCTGACGTCCTGGATCACCGGGAAGCTCGACGTCCAGTTCCACGTCGACGGGTTCTGGGCCGCGCTGTGGGGCGCTCTGATCATCAGCATCGTCGGCATGCTCATCAACGTCGTGCTGCCGGACAAGGCCGAAGTCCGCTAGTGCGCGTCGAGATCGTCTGCACCGGGAACATCTGCCGGTCGCCGATGGGCGAGGTGGTGCTGCGCGCCAAGCTCGCCGAGGCCGGTCTCGACGGCGTCGAGGTGACCAGCTCAGGCACCGGCGGCTGGCACGTCGGCGACCGGATGGACCCGCGGGCGGCGGCCGCGCTCCGGCGTCGCGGGTACGACGGCAGCGCGCACCGGGCCCGCCAGTTCGACCGGTCGTGGACACCCGACCTGATCCTCGCGATGGACGCGGGCCACCTCGACACCCTCACCCGGTACGGCGCCGCGGCGCAGCTGTTCGCGCACGACGACGTACCGGATCCGTACTACGGCGAGGACGACGGTTTCGACGAGGTCCTCGCCCAGATCGAGAAGGCGGCCGACCAGTGGGTCGACCGCCTCCGCGGTCAGCTCTGACCGATGCCCGCCTTCAGAGTCACGAACCAGTCAGCGGCCGGGTCGAACGCCTTGCCGCCGGCGATCCGCGGGAACTCGATCGCGCGCAGCTCGTCGCCGCGCTCCTCGTCGTGGCCGACGACGCCGGACTCACCACGCAGCGCGGCGTCGACGGCGTAGTCGGTGCACTCCTTGATCAGCGCCAGGTCGCGGTCGTTGGCCGCGGCCGAGCGGCTGAAGTACCCGCTCTTCTGCACCATCGTCTTCTCCGCGCCGATCCGCTCCGCGAACTGCTTCGCGAACCAGGCGCCCGGGTTGATGGTGTCCAGCTTCACGTGCCCGAACGGGTCCCGGCCGACCTTCTCGCCGCGCGCCTCCATCTCGGCCACGATCGACTCCACGCCGGCGCCCTCGGACAGGAAGATGTTGACGCAGTCCTCTTCGTCCATCACCTTGCGCAGCCGGTCGGCCTCGGCGTCCAGGTCGATCGTTGCCTCCGGCACGTACACGGCGTCGACGTCCCAGCCACCCTTGCGCAGGCCGATGCCCGGGTTCCACTCCTGCTCGTCGACCCACGCCTGGTAGGCCTGCGCCGTGGCCGCGGTCAGCCACCCGCAGTTGCGCCCCATCACCTCGTGGACGATCAGCATCCGCGGGTTCGAGCTGTGCTCGGCGATGATGTTGCGGGCGAACAGCGCGCCCTGCTCGGCGGCGGTCCACGCGCCCAGGCTCTGCCGGATCGGGACCACGTCGTTGTCGATGGTCTTCGGCAGCCCGACCACGGTCAGGTTGTAGTCGTGCTCCTGCAGGTACGCCGCGAGGTCGGCGGCGGTGGTGTTGGTGTCGTCACCGCCGATGGTGTGCAGGACGTCGACGCCGTCCGCGACGAGCCGCTCGGCCGCGACTTGCAGCGCGTTCTGCCCGTCCTGGATCAGGCCGCGCTTCACCAGGTCCGCGGTGTTGGTCAGCTTCACCCGGCTGTTGCCGATCGGGCTGCCGCCGAACTTGTGCAGCAGCGCCGCCTTCTCCCGGACCTCCGGCGTGACCTCGAGGAACTGGCCGCTGAGCAGGCCGTGATACCCGTTCAGATAGGCGATGATCTCCACGTCGGGCGCCACCTCGGTGTAGCGCTCGATCAGCCCGCCGACGGCGGACGACAGGCAGGGCGCGAGCCCGCCGGCGGTGAGCAGGGCAACTCTGCGGACAGACTTGTCGGCAGCCATGGGTCAGGGTCCTTCCGGAAGTCGCTGAAGTCGCCACCAGACTAGTGATGTGGACCACTGTGGGAAGTGGTCGGGCCGTGATGCGGACCTCCATCACTCACCAAGTCGCTCCGACAGGCTCGTCCCACGCTGAGCTGCGCCGTGAGCTGCGGCGCTAGGCGGGGTTGGTGAGTGTCTCAGGTCCGCGGAGCGGGACCGACCTCGGCGGCACCGGGGTGGAGACGATGAACGAACTGGTCGTCTGCCCGTGCGGCAGGAACTTGTCCAGCACCTCCTCCAGCGCGGCGATCTCGGCGACCTGGACGCGCATCAGGAAGCAGTCCTCGCCGGAGATCCGGTGGCACTCGACGACCTCCGGGACGCGGCCGGCGAGCTCGATGATCTTCGGGATCTGGTTCGGGCCGGGGCGCAGCCGCACCCAAGCGGCGACCGGCCGGCCGAGCGCGGCCGGGTCGATGTCGAGGCGGTACCCGCGGATCACGCCGGACTCCTCCAGCCGGGCCACCCGCTCACGCACCGTCGGCGTCGACACCCCCAGCCGGCGGGCGAGCTCGGTGGTCCGCAGCCGGGGATCGGCGGTCAGCTCGTCCAGGATTCGGGTATTGAGCTCATCCAGCATCTGACTTCTCGTTTCGGTAAGCAAGACCGCCTCCTGGGCTCCGAATCGCCATGGATCACCGCAGACTTCGTTTCTACTGTAATGAGCGTGACAACACTTACCGAAGCCCGGCCGCGGATCGGCCTCGCAGCCGGTGCTGCTGCTGCCACGGTCGTGCTGTGGGCCTCGTCGTTCGTCGCCATCCGGCACGTCGGCGCCCAGATCTCCGCCGGCCCGCTCTCGCTGGCCCGGCTCGGCCTGGGCAGCGTCTTCCTCGGGGCCTTGCTGGTCAAGCGGCAGCAGCCCGCCGTACGGCGCTGGCCGGTCCGGCGCGACTGGTTGCCGCTGATCGCGTGCGGTGTGCTGTGGTTCGGCGTCTACAACCTGGCTCTCAACGCGGCCGAGCGCCGGCTCGACGCCGGTACGGCGGCCATGCTCGTCCACATCGCGCCGCTGCTGATCGCAGTACTCGCCGGGCTGGGTCTGGGTGAGGGGTTCCCGCGGCAGTTGGTGATCGGCGGCCTGGTCGCCTTCGCCGGCATCGTCGTGATCGGTACGTCGACGTCCAGCGGCCGCGCCGAGACGTGGGGCGTGGTGCTCTGCGTGGTCGCCGCCATCTCGTACGCCGTCGGCGTGGTGACGCAGAAGCCGCTGCTCAGCCGTCTGCCCGCCGCTGAGGTCACCTGGCTCGCCTGCACGATCGGTGCGCTCGTCTGCCTGCCGTTCGCACCGACCCTGGTCGACGAGCTGCGCGTCGCCGACGCGGCGACCCTCTGGTGGGTCGTGTACCTGGCAGCGTTCCCGACCGCACTCGGCTTCACCACGTGGGCCTTCGCGCTCCGCCGTACGAGTGCTGGACGCATGGGCGTCACTGTCTACGCCGTACCGGTTGTCGCGATCGTCCTGGCCTGGCTGTCGCTGGGCGAGGCTCCCACCGCACTGGCTCTCAGCGGCGGCGCACTGTGCCTGGCCGGCGTGGCCATCTCCAGGAGGCCAGCATGAAGTTCGGTGTGTTCGTTCCGCAGGGCTGGCGGATGGATCTGGCCGAGCTGGCGGACCCGGTCGAGCAGTGGGAGGCCATGACCGCTGTGGCCAAGGCGGCCGACGGGGGTCCCTGGGACTCGATTTGGCTCTTCGACCACTTCCACACCGTCCCGGAGCCCGCCCGCGAGACCGTCTTCGAGATGTGGACAACCACAGCCGCCCTGGCGCGTGACACGACACGGGTGAACCTGGGTCAGCTGGTCGGCTGCAACGGGTACCGCAATCCCGCTCTGCTCGCCAAGATGGCGGCCACGGTGGACGTGGCCAGTCATGGGCGGATGTACGCCGGGATCGGCGCCGGCTGGTCGGAGCACGAGTGGCGGGCGTACGGCTACCCCTGGACGAGCCAGAAGGAGCGGATGGGCTCGTTCACCGAGTCGGTCGAGCTGCTGCACCGGCTGTGGACCGAGGACGACGTGGTGTTCCAGGGGCAGTACCACTCCGTCGACAAGCCGTACGTCGTCCCGCGGCGCCGCCCCAGGCTCTGGATCGGCGGCGGCGGCGAGCGGGTCACGCTGCGGCTGGTGGCGAAGTACGGCGATGCCTGCAACTTCGGAACCGGACGCGTCGACGTCATCGAGCAGAAGCTGGCGATCCTCCGCAAGCACTGCGACGAGGTCGGCCGCGACTACGACGAGATCATCAAGTCGACCAGCCTGAACGTGTTCCCGGTCGAGGCGGGCGCCGACCCGGTGGCCGCGACGGCCAGGGCCCGTGGGCGGTACAGCCTGGACGAGTTCCTGGAGATCGGCTCCGGCGGGACGTCACATGTGCTGGCGGAGGTGGTCACGACGAAGCAGCTCAGCGTGCACGTCGAGCGGCTGGCGGAGGCCGGTATCGACTACGTGATCTCGTACATCCCCGGCGTCGCCTACGACCACGAGCCGCTACAGCGCTTCGCCGAGGAGGTCGTTCCGCAGTTCAGCTAGCCGCCGGTGGATCCCGTCGTACGCCGTGGCCTGCGGCCGGTCGTCCCGGAGCGCAACTCCGGCGTGTCCATGTTCCCGCCGGAGGTCCGTCGTACTGCGGAGGCTGCCCGCGAACGTGTCCTCGGTCCACACGCGCAGGGCGGTACCGGGCCGCGCCCGGCGTACCGGAGGCACCCCGCCGAAGGTCCAGGCGAAGTCGGCGGGCTCAGGCGTGAATTCGACAATGCCCACGTCTGGCAACCTATTGGTGAGGATCAGCGGGTTCTCAGGCGATTCTCACAGAAGCGACCTACTCTCGGTCACGGAACTTCGAGTGGAGCGGGGCAGACGATGCGGGTACTGGTGGTGGACGACGACCGGGCGGTCCGGGACTCGCTGCGCCGTTCGCTGGAGTTCAACGACTTCGAGGTGGTGACCGCGTCCGACGGCGCCGAGGCGCTCGCGGTGATCGGCAACGTCGAGCCGGACGTCGTCGTGATGGACGTGATGATGCCGCGGCTGGACGGGCTGGAGACCACCAAGGCCCTGCGGGCCGCGGGCAACAACGTGCCGATCCTGGTGCTCACCGCGCGGGACGCGGTCGCGGACCGGGTGGACGGCCTGGACGCCGGCGGCGACGACTACCTGACCAAGCCGTTCGCGTTGGAGGAGTTGCTGGCCCGGCTGCGCGCGCTGCTGCGCCGCAGCACCACGCCGGGCGAGGGCGGCCAGCGCGGCGAGGTGCTGCAGTACGCCGATCTCGTGGTCGACGTCGACGCGCACGAGGTGCACCGCGGCGACGTGCCGATCCAGCTCACCCGCACCGAGTTCTCGCTGCTCGAGCTGCTGATCCGCAACCCGCGCCGGGTGCTGGAGCGCGCGGTCATCCTGGACGCGGTCTGGGGCTACGACTTCCCCACCACGGCGAACTCCCTCGAGGTCTACATCGGCTATCTGCGGCGCAAGACCGAGGTCGAGGGCCTGCCCCGCCTGATCCACACCGTCCGCGGTATCGGGTATGTGCTGAGGGACACCCCGCCGTGAGCCAGCAACACCCCGAGGGCTTTCCGTCGTACACCGACCGGCCGCAACCGCAACCCGCACCACCTGTTGCCAAGAGCAATGGAAACCGTGTGGCGGCGACAGCCGCCCGCACCCAGAGCTGGTGGAACGAGACGCTCCACAAGCTGACCCTGCACGCCCGCGTGACGCTGCTCGCGGCGGTCGCGGTCGGCCTGGCGGTGGCGATCGTCAGCGTCGCTGCGTACGTCACCGTGCGTCAGCAGATGTACCAGAACCTGGACGACAGCCTGATCCAGCGCGCCAGCCAGGCCTCCCAGAAGGGCGTCCTGACCAACCTCTACAACCTGCAGAACGCCTCGGCCGACGCCTTGGGCCTGAGCGACATCCGGGTCGGCGTCCTGAGCGCCGACGGCCAGAAGTGGGCGCCACGGAACAGTCCGCTCCCGCCGATGGGGCCGGACGAGCTGCAGATCGCCCAGAACCAGGGCAACGAGGCCAGTCTGCGCACTGTCGGTCTACGCAACGGCGGCTCCCACTTCCGGGTGGTTGCCGTGCCGGCCCGCTACTGTCCCGCCAACGCACCCTGCGACGAGGAGCCCGGCCTGTACCAGCCGGGCGCCCTGGTCGTCGCGCAGTCGCTGGGCGCGATCGATCAGACACTGCACAACCTGGGCATCGTGCTGTGGGCGTTCGGGCTGATCGGCGTCATCGGCGCCGCGCTCGCGGGCAACGCGGTGGCGCGATCCGGTCTGCGGCCGCTGGCGCGGCTGACGGGCGCGGCGGAGCACGTCGCGCGCACCGAGGACCTGAAACCGATCCCGGTCGCCGGGACCGACGAGATCTCCCGGCTGGCGATGGCGTTCAACGCGATGCTCGGCGCGCTCGCACAGTCCCGCGACCGGCAGCGCCGGCTGGTCGGCGACGCGGGCCACGAGCTGCGTACGCCGCTGACCAGCGTCCGGACGAACCTGGACCTGCTCGCGCAGGCCGACAAGCGCGGCGGCCTCCGGCCCGAGGACCGGCAGCAGCTGCTGGACGACGTCCGCGCCCAGATGGACGAGCTGACCACGCTGATCGGCGACCTGACCGAGCTGGCCCGGGACACCCCGCAGGTGCGGAACGCGGAGCTGATCGAGCTGTCCAACGTGGTCGAGGACGCGGTCATCAAGGTCCGACGGCGTGCGCCCGGACTGGAGTGGGACGTCCAGCTCACGCCGTTCCCGGTGTGGGGTGACGAGCGGCTGCTCGGGCGCGCGGTCACGAACCTGCTCGACAACGCCGCGAAGTACAGCGTTCCCGAAGGCGCGGCGCAGCACAGCGACGGGCAGCCCGTCGGGCACGTCACGGTCCGGCTCGTGGACGGCGTACTGACAGTCACCGACTCCGGGCCGGGGATCGCCGAGGCGGACCTGCCGCACGTGTTCGACCGGTTCTACCGGTCCAGCGAGGCGCGCGGCCGCCCCGGGTCCGGGCTGGGCCTGGCGATCGTGAAACACGCGGCCGAGCAGCACGGCGGGATGATCTACGCGCGGAACGTGCCGGGGGCCGGCGCCCAGTTCACGCTGTGGCTGCCGCACGCGGCGACCCAGACCCGCTGAGAGTTCCTGACAGATCCTTCAGAGGATCTTCATGGAGTTCTTCGGTCACTCCGAGCTGATCTTCAGGGCCCTCTCAGGTCCGGCCGGGACAGTATTGCCATGACCGAGAACCAGCCGCAGCAGCCGCAGAACCAGCCCGGCCACGACGTACAGGGACCGCAGGGGCCGGAGCGGACGCAGCAGCTGCCGATGTACGGGCAGCATCAGCAGCAGCAGTTCGCGCCGCAGGGCGGGCAGCCGCGGCTGGACTCGGGGCCGCAGGGGCAGCGGCCGGGACAGTACTCCACAGGTGGGAGTGCGTATCCGCAGTTCGGCGCACCGGGGACGCATCAGGGGGCGTCTCCGGGCCCGAACTGGCCCCTCGGCCCGCAGCAGGCCACGGCCACCGCGCCGAAGCCGAAGCGCCGGGCCGGTCTGGCCGTGGTGGCGCTGACCGCGCTGCTGGTCGGCACCGCAGGCGGTGTCGGCGGCGCGGCCGTCTACTCGGCCACCACCGACCACACCGCGAACACCCCGTCCGTGACCGCCCCGCTGAACGGCAACCAGGCGGCACCCGCTTCGGCGCCCGACGGCTCCGTGCAGAGCGCCGCCGCGAAGGTCCTGCCGAGCGTGGTGAAGATCGCGGTCGCGACCCAGCAGGGTCAGGCGACCGGGTCCGGCATCGTGATCAGCAAGGACGGGCTGATCGTCACGAACAACCACGTCGTATCCGGCGCCGGGCAGGGCGCTCAGCTCAGCGTGATCCTGAACGACGGCCGGACCGTGTCGGCCACGGTCAAGGGCACCGACCCTCTCACCGACCTGGCGGTTATCCAGGCGAACGCCACCGGTCTCACGCCGGCCACCCTCGGTCAGAGCGGGAAGCTCGCCGTTGGGCAGGGGGTGGTCGCGATCGGCTCGCCGTACGGCCTGGAGGCGACCGTGACCAGCGGGATCGTCTCCGCGCTGAACCGGCCGGTGACGTCCGGCGACGAGCAGCAGGACAGCACGACAGTCTTCCCAGCAATCCAGACGGACGCCGCGATCAACCCGGGTAACTCCGGCGGCGCCCTCATCGACCTCGCCGGCCAGGTGGTCGGTATCAACAGCGCGATCAAGACCGCCGGCGGATCGGGACAATCCGAGGGCGGGAACATCGGCCTGGGGTTCGCCATCCCGATCGACCAGGCCAAGCCGATCATCGACGAGCTGGTGGCCAAGGGCAAGGCCACGCATGCGCGGCTCGGTGTGACGGTCGGCGACGCGCAGTCCTCCGACGGGCTCACGAACGGAGCACGCCTCGGCGAGGTTACGTCCGGCGGTGCGGCGGACAAGGCCGGTCTGCAGTCGGGTGATGTGGTGACCGCTGTAGACGGCAAGGCGATCGCGTCAGGGGACGCGTTGGTCGCCGCAGTCCGTTCGCACCGCCCGGGCGATGAAGTGAAACTCTCCATCACCCGCAACGGCAAACCCCAGACCGTCAACGCCACTCTCGGCTCCGACAACGGGAACCCCACCGGCTGACCAACCGTCCAACCAAGACCGGACTGCGCCGCCCACCGAGCGGCGCAGTCCGTTTTACTTGGTCCCGTGGAGATTCATCGGGCTCAGGAGCGGTTCCGGACCGCGGACGGGTGGCTGGAGTCGTGGCACTCGTTCTCGTTCGGGGGGCATTACGATCCGGCGAATGTCGGGTTCGGGTTCCTGGTCGCGCACAATGACGAGACGGTTGCCCCTGGCACGGGGTTCGGGACGCATCCGCATCAGGATCTGGAGATTGTGACCTGGGTGCTGCGGGGGGCGCTGGCGCACCGGGACTCGGAGGGGAACAGCGGGAGCGTGTATCCGGGGCTGGCGCAGCGGATGAGTGCCGGGTCGGGGATTCAGCACTCCGAGTGGAACGACGGCGCCGAGCCGGTGCACTACGTGCAGATGTGGGTTCGGCCGGATCGGTTCGATCTGCCGCCGTCGTACGAGCAGGCGGAGCTCGATCTGACGACCGGTGAGCTGATCCCGGTGGCGTCCGGGCTCGCCAGGCACGCGGGCACCACGGCCATCCGCCTGAACCAGGAGTCGGCGGGTATGTCCGTCGCCCGCCTGGTCCCCGGTGCCGCGATCACCCTCCCCGCAGCCCAGTACCTGCACCTCTTCGTCGCAGCAGGTACGGCGAACCTCGAAGGCGCCGGCGACCTCGCTACGGCAGACGCCGTACGAATCACACACGCCGACGGCGAACGCGTCACCGCAGGCCCCGCCGGCGCAGAACTGCTGGTGTGGGAGATGCACCAGTCGAGCTGAGCCAGTGCGCAACCTGCGGCGATGAGGCCTCGGTCGTCCGCAGACCGACATAACCGTCAGGACGTACGGCGACGAGGCCGCGACCGCCACGATCCAGCAGCCGATGGACATGGATCGACCCATCGTCCACCTCGACCGTCGGCGCGTCGCGGAGCAGCAGGAGATGCGTACCGGGCTGAGCTGTGAGCGTCTGCAGCCGAGTGCCGCCGTCCGCGACTGCTACGGGCAAATCGGGCAGCCGGTCGCCGACCCGCAGAGGGAGCGAGTCGGGCCGGCCGTCGTCGATCGACAGCCGGCTGCTCGGGTAAGCGACGCGGAGCTGCGCGAGGATCCGGAAACCGGCGGCCGTCAGATGCCTCCGGCGCAATACGGTGGGCACCACCAACGGTGCACCGACCGGTAGCAGGACCGTACGGATCAGTGCGGCGATCGGATCCAGACCGGACTCCGCCCAGAAGACGAGGTTCGTCCAGGCGGTCGTGGCACGGGCGACCGGCCGGCGCTCCAACTCGTACGAGTCCAGCAGCGTTTCCGGATCCGTGGCGGACGCGGCCTGGGCCAGCTTCCAGCCGAGGTTGATCGCGTCCTGGATTCCCGTGTTCATCCCCTGCCCGCCGGCCGGGGAGTGGACATGTGCGGCATCGCCGGCGAGGAAGACCCGATCGTCCCGGTAGCGATCGGCCAGCCGGTGGCGCATCGGCACGATCTCCGACCAGGCAACCCGGCCGACCCGGGTCTGCAGCCGAGCCGCGTCGAACATCTCTTGCACGTCCCGCGGCGACATCGGGCCACCACCGACCGGTCTGGTCGCCAGCAGCCGCCACGCCGCCTGATCGCCGTGCGGGAACAGAAAGATCAGACCGGCGCGAGTGGTCGACACATGCGCGGTGTCCGTACCGAGGCCGCCGTCCAGCTCCAGATCGGCCTGCACGATCTCCCGGTCGTAGACTCCGCCGCTCGTCCCGATACCAACCGCCTGGCGAACAGTGCTGTCGGCACCGTCACACCCGACCAGATAGTCAGAAGTCGCCTCGCCAAGCCCACGCAACTGCACCTGTACGCCGTTCCTCCGCGCCGACCTGAGAGACGCGAGCTCGACTCCCCGCTCGATCGGGACGCCCCGGCTCTCCAGCGCGGTCGCGAGAACCGACTCGACCCGGGCCTGAGGGAGCAGCGTCAGATGCGGGTACGCCGTGTCCGGCACCGCGAGCTCCGCGATCCGCACCGGGAGCACACGCCCTCGCAGGTGGAGCCGTACGGTCGGCGCGCTGTCGGCGTACCTCAGCAGGGAGTCGGCAACGCCGAGCGGACGCAGCACCTCGAGCGATCGCGCGTGCAGCATCATCGCCCGCGAGGGCCTGGCCGCTTCGGTACGCCGGTCTATCACGCGAACCGCGGCACCCAACGCGTGGGCCTGCAGCGCAAGAGCAAGGCCGGTCGGCCCCGCGCCCACCACCAGGACACGTGTCACCAGGACTCCTGCGGCCGCCACCACTGGTCGGGGGCTGCAGGGCCGTCGATGCAGGTCGGATCGGCGAGGACGTCGTCGCGCCGGAGGCCTGGCAGCACGCGGTGGTGGATCGAGTCGAGTTCGGAGACGAGGGCGAGCGGCCACCAGAGGGCGCGGACGTACCGGTCGGCCTGGTCGGGGCCGTCCCAGTCGTACAGGCCGCGGTACACACCGGACTCATCCGCGGCGAACCAGAGCTTCGACACGAACCCTGGGAAACCGGCGAACAACGGGGTGTTCAGCCAGCTCTCCGCGCGGAACAGCCGGTGTCCGACTCCTCTGACGCGCCGCAGGCGGAACTGGACGATCAACACACACGGGTCCAGCGGGGCCGCCGGCAGCTCCATCACCGTCTCGCGGTAGACGTACGCCGTCGACCCGTTGGCGAACCGCACCCGCCGACCGACCTGACCTCGCGGGAAGCGGATGCGTCTGCGGGCAAGCTGTACGGCGGTCCGCCCCGCGCAGGCCGCCAACCGCGGCAGGGCCACGCCCAATCGCAAATGCTCCACGTCACCACCGTCGCGCGGCGGCGGTCGCCCGGTTACGTCACAAAGTCCCGACCGGCCCGGGACCTTGGTACTAGTCGGTTTGTTCGCTCATGGTCCAGACGTGGCGCAGGGACTGGCCGGCGACGCCTTCGGGGTTCTGGGCGAAGCCTTCGACGAACTGGCTCATGTGCTGCTGCCAGCGCTGGTCGACCGGGTCGTCCTTGAGCTGCGCGACGGCGGCCTCGAAATCGTCGGAGACGACCAGGTGGAACAGGTCGCGGCCACTGCGCCAGATCGACCAGTCGCTGATCCCGGCGGCGCGCATCACCGTGATCAGTTCCGGCCAGACGCGGGCGTGCTCGATCTCGTAGGCCTCTTCGGTACCGGGAAGCAGGCGGCTGTGCAGAGCAAGGCGGGTCACAAAGGAGCAGACTACGCTCGGTACGGCGACCCTGGAACGCGGTTCCAGAATCCGGCCGGGCCGATACGCACAGCGTCTTGGTCCCGATTCGCCCGCCGTCTGGCGCCAACTCCCGAGCGGGTGCGCGCGTCGTAGTTGGGTGAGTTGAGTAGTTTCGCCCTCGTGGCCAGGAGCCACACGCCGAAGACTGTGCCCGGTGTCCATCCGTCGTCGTGCGAGAGTTGGGAACGTGAAGCGAACCACTGCCATCGTCTGCCTGAGTAGTCTGCTGATCACCGCTGGTTGTTCGGACAGCAAGTCCGGCGGCGGGAAGTCCGGGAGCGACGAGCAGCAGGCGTCCGGCGCGGTCATCAAGCAGTTCGCCGACGCCTGGGTGAAGGCCTGGGCCCCGGACGGCAAGCCGGACGCGGCCGGTGCGCTCACCGACAACCCGACGGTGTTCGGCAAGCGGCTCGACGACGTCGACACCGCGCTGGTCGCGAGCACCGTCACGGTCACCCCGCAGGGCGACCCGAAGTGCACCGACGGCACGAGCTGCACCCAGGAGCTCGCCGTCGAGGCGCAGCTCCGCGGAATCGGCGCGATGAAGTGGACCAGTACGGCGACCGCGGTGAAGACCGGCGACGCGTGGAAGATCAAGGCGTCGGGCGACACGATCTACCCCGGGCTGGGCGACAGCAACTACCTGAAGCGGGTCCGCGCGCTTCCGGCCCGGGCCTCGATCCTGGACCGCAACGGCGTCGCCCTGACCGCGAACCGGCCGGTCGTGATCGTCGGTGTCGCGTCGGGCACGAAGGCGACGGCAGCGACGTACGCCGCGTTCACGAAGTACCTGGACGTGGACGGCGCGAAGCTCGCCGCGCGGGCGAAGGCGGCGCCGGCCGGGCAGTTCGTCGACGCGATCACGATCCGCGCCGAGGAGTGGGAGGCGCTGCGGCCGACGATGAGCAAGCTGCCCGGCGTGCTCACCATGGGCGGTACGCAGTCGCTGCCGCCGACCGCGACGTTCGCCCGCTCGATCATCGGCACCATGAAGACGGCGAACGAGGACACGCTGAAGAACGCCGGGCCGACCGCGTCGGCGCAGGACCAGGTCGGCACCACCGGCCTGCAGTACGCGTTCCAGCGGCAGCTCGCCGGGACGCCGGGCGGCACGGTCGCGCTGCGGGACGGCAAGACCAAGCTGACGATCAAGACCGTCTTCACCCAGAAGGGCACCGCCGGCAAGCCGGTGAAGACCACGCTGGACACGAACATGCAGAAGGCCGCCGAGGCCGCGCTGGCGACCAGCAAGCTGCCCGCGTCGCTGGTCGCGGTCCAGGCCTCGACCGGCCAGATCCTGGCCGCGGCGAACGGTCCGCAGGTGGCGAGCTACAACCGCGCCTTCCAGGGCCGGTACGCGCCGGGCTCGACGTTCAAGATCGTCACCTCGGCGGCCTTGCTCGGCAGCGGTGAGACCGCGGCGACGCCGTTGCCGTGCACGGACACGATCAACGTGTTCGGCAAGACGTTCAAGAACTACGACGCGCTCGCGGCGTACGGCAACGGCACGATGCAGACGGCGTTCAACAAGTCCTGCAACACCGCGTTCATCTCGCAGCACGCCCGGCTGCCGAAGGACGGGATGACGAAGGCCGCGGCGATGTTCGGTATCGGGCGGGACCTGAACCTGTCGCTCTCGGCGTACGGCGGCCAGGTCCCGGCGCCGAAGGACGACGTCGAGGAGGCCGCGTCGATGATCGGCCAGGGCACGGTCACCGCCAGCCCGCTGGCGATCGCGCTGGTCGCCGCGACGGTCGATCACGGTACGGCGATGAAGCCGGTGCTCGTGCCGGGCAAGGACGCCGCCGGCGCGGCCGCCTCTCCGTTGCCAGCAGCAACTGTTGCGGCGCTGCGGACGTTCATGCGGACCACGGTCACCGGCGGTACCGCCAGCGTGCTCGCCGGGAACGGCGCGGTCGCCGCCAAGACCGGCACGGCCGAGGTCGTGGTGAAGGGCAAGGTCACCACCAACGCCTGGATGGCGGGCTACCGCGGCGACGTCGCGTTCGCGGTGATCGTCGAGGGCGGCGAGTCCGGCTCTCACACCGCCGGGCCGATCCTGAAGACGTTCCTGTCGAGCTTCAAGTAGGAAGTTGCTGAGAGTTGGCTGAGAGCGCGGGCTGACGGGGATTTCGTCACTTACCGTTGCCGGATGGAAAGCCTGATCTGTCCCAAGTGCCGGGGCGCGATGCGGACGTACGAGCGCAGCGGCATCACCGTCGACCAGTGCGGTGAGTGCCGCGGCATCTTCCTCGACCGGGGTGAGCTCGAGCACCTGGTGGACGCCGAGCTCCGGTTCAACGCACCGCCGGAGCCGCGGCGCGAGGAGAAGCGCTACGAGGAGCAGCGGTACGACGAGAAGCGCCGGTACGACGACCGCCGTCCGGACGAGCGGCGGTACGACGAGCGGCGCTACGACAACGACGACCGGCGCTACGACCCGCGGTACGGGAACCAGCACCAGCACAAGAAAAAGAAGAAGTCGTTCCTCGAAGAGCTCTTCGACTGAGCGCTACCGACGGCCGACGACGGTGCCCTGGGCGATCGCGCACAGGGTGCCGTCGCCGTTCTCGTCGAGGGTGATGAGCTCACAGGTACACGCGGCTTGCCGGCTGCCCGCGTGCACGACCCGGGCCTCGGCCCGCAGTACGACGCCCTGCGCCGGGCGGAGGTAGCTGATCGTGAAGCCACCGGTCAGCACGTCCGGGCCGAGTGCGGATCCGCCGGCGAAGGTGATCGTGTTGTCGGCCGCGTAGCTGAGCACACCTCCGTGCAGGAACCCGTTCTGCTGGCGGAGATCGTCACGGATCGTGAGCTCGAGGGTCGCCGCACCGCCGCCGAACGCGGTGAGCCGCGTCCCCAGCAGCACGCTGAACGGCTGCGCGGCAAGCACCTTCTCGGCCAGCTCGAAAGTCAGCTCCATAGGTTCAAGCTAACCCGGTTAAGGTCAGCACGTGACGACATCTCCGGTGCTCCTGCGCCCAATCACCGACGACGAGTACCCGAGCTGGATGGAGCGCGCCGCGGCGTCGTTCGCGGCCGGCGTCGGACCGGCCCGCGGGTTGACGCCGGACGAGGCGCTCGCCGTCGCGTACGAGCAGACCGAGCAACTGCTGCCCGAAGGTCCGGCCACCGATCAGCAACTGATCTGGATCGCCGTCGCCGGCGACGAGCCGGTCGGCAGTCTGTGGATCAGCACCAAGGCGAAGGTGCCGTTCATCTACGGCATCGAGGTGGACCACGCGCACCGCGGCAAGGGGTACGGCCGGGCCATCATGCTCGCCGCCGAGGAGGAGTGCCGCCGGCTCGGGTACACGCAACTGGACCTGAACGTCTTCGGTGACAACACCACCGCGATCGCTCTGTACGACTCGCTCGGCTACGCGGTCATCTCGCAGCAGATGCGCAAGGCCCTCTGAAAAGCCGCTGGACGGCGCTTTCCGAGACGGCTTACCGTGGTCGGTGGCAGCCGCACGTCGGAAGGACCCACAGGGAGCGATGTCGACACCTCGTCGAGATAACGGTTGATTTGACGTCAACCCGCGCGATCGCACCGGATCGCGGAGCCGGGACGGACCACGGAGTCCACCCGGCAGATCTCATCTGACGAAGTGATCGTCCTGCGCTCTGCGCGTTTGCGCGTTGACGCTGCCCGGTCCTAGGTCGTGGCTGGCGCTTCCGCGCCGTCGCGAGCAGGTGCTCGGTGCGGTGCATCGGCGTGCTGGACCGGAGGTCTCGATGCGGAGCATCGTGGCCTCTGGGCCAGTGCGGCGAGGTGCCGTGCCGAGTGCCGCGCAGCAGGCGGGGAAGCGCCAGCCACGACCTCAATCAACCGACTCCTGTGGAAAGCGGTGCACTCCGTGACGCCTGTTATCGCGGCACACGATCTGACCAAGACCTACACCTTTCATCAGCAGCGCGCCGGGCTCGGCGGTGCGCTGAAGAGCCTGGTGAAACGCAAGTACGAGACCCGGCTCGCCGTCGACCGGGTGACCTTCTCCATCGGACAGGGCGAGGTCGTCGGCCTGCTCGGCCCGAACGGCGCCGGCAAGACGACCACGCTGAAGATGCTGTCCGGCCTGCTGTACAGGACCTCCGGCGACCTGCGGGTGCTCGGCCACACGCCGTCGGACCGCAAGCACGACTACCTGCGCCGGATCGCGCTCGTCATGGGCCAGAAGACCATGCTGTGGTGGGACGTTCCGGCCATGGAGAGCCTGCTGCTGCACAAGGACATGTACGGCCTGTCCACCGCCGAGTTCGACCGCAACGTCGCGGAGCTCGCCGAGCTGCTCGAGGTCGAGCATCTGCTGAACGTGCAGGTCCGCAAGACCTCGCTGGGCGAACGCATGAAGCTGGAGCTGATGGCCGCACTCGTCCACGGGCCGGAGATCCTGTTCCTGGACGAGCCGACGATCGGCCTGGACGTGGTCGCGAAAGCCCGGGTCCGCTCGTTCCTCGCCGACGTGAACCGCGTCCGCGGTACGACGATCCTGATCACCAGCCACGACATGGACGACATCGAGGCGCTCTGTTCGCGGGTGATGATCATCGACCACGGCCGGCTGCAGTTCGACGGCGGGCTCGACGAGCTGGTTCGTACGGCGCGTCCACGCAAACTCGTCCGGGCGACGTACGCGACGACCGTCGACGCCGTGCGGCTGAGCGGGCTGAACGGCGTGACCGCGGTCGAGGTGTCGGGGCAGCAGATCGCGCTCGAGGCGGATCGTGAGCAGGCCGGTACGGTGATGGAGCACCTGACCCGGCTCGGCCCGTTGGTCGACCTCGACGTGTCCGACGCGGACATCGAGGACATCATGCGCGACCTCTTCCTGCGCCGCAGCACGCTGGGAGACGTGTCATGAGCACGCCGGCGCGCAACCTCCGCGTCGTACGCCGGATGACCGCGGCGGAGATCGCGCAGCAGTCCGTGTACCGCGGCGCGTGGATCATCTTCATGCTGGCGAACATCACGATGCCGATCATCTCGCTGCTGATCTGGCGGACGGCGCTCGCGAGCGGGGCCCACCTGCCGGTCGACGAGCGGTACATCACGACGTACTTCGTGCTGCTCGGCTTCGTCACGATGGCCACCTCGTCGTGGATGGCGGGGTTTCTCGCCCAGGACATCCGGCTCGGGAAGCTGTCCAGCTGGATGGTCCGGCCGGCGTCGTTGCTGACCGGGTTCGTCGCGAACAACCTGTCGGAGAAGTTCCTGAAGCTGTTCGCGCTGGTGCCGATGATCGGCATCGTGTGGTGGATCTTCCGCGACTCGATGAACATCCCGGCCGGCCCCGGACGCTGGGCGCTGTTCGCGATCAGCATCCTGCTCGGGGCCATGCTGGTGTTCACGATCGACATCCTGATCGCGTCGCTGGCGTTCTGGATGGACGACGTGAGCGCACTCGTGCAGGCCCGGGTGATCGTCGCGAGCGTGCTGTCCGGCGCCGTCGTCCCGCTGGCGCTGATGCCGTCGTGGTCGAAGGGCTTCGTCGACCACCAGCCGTTCCGGTACACGGTGTCGTTCCCGGTCGAGATCGTCGCGGGTCAGCTGACCGGGCACGAACTGCTGGTGGGGCTGGCGATCCAGCTCGGGTACGTCGTGGTGTTCGCGGCGATCGCCCGGCTGGTGTGGTCAGCGGGCATCCGCGCGTACTCGGCGGTGGGCGCATGAGCACGCTGGACCGGACCTGGTGGCACAAGCAGTGGCGGCATCTGCGGCTGTGGCGGCGGTTCTTCGCGCAGGCGGTGGTGCGAGAAACACATTTCCGTGCGCATTTCCTGACCACGCTGCTCGTCGGCCTCGTGCAGCTCGGGCTCGGCATCGTGCCGACCTTGCTGCTGTTCGGGTTCACGAGCGAGGTACACGGCTGGTCGCGGGCCGAGGTGATCGCGCTGGTCGGGGTGTTCCAGATCGTCACCGGGCTGCTGGCGACCTTCGTCGCGCCGAACCTGAACCGGATGACGACGTACCTGACCGAGGGCGAGCTGGACGGCGTGCTGCTCCGGCCGGTGTCGAGCCAGTTCTACCTGACCTTGCGGTGGATCAACGTCGCGGAGCTGACGAACGTTGCCAGCGGCATCGTTGTGCTGGTGATCGGGCTGGTGCAAGCGGACATCGCGTTCGGCGCCGGTCAGGTCGCGCAGGCCGCCGTGCTGGTCGCCTGCGGTCTGGTGCTGCTGACCGCGGTCTGGTCGGCGATGTCGTTCCTGGCGTTCTGGCTGCAGTCGGTGAACCCGATCGGGTTCGTGTTCCTGAACCTGATGGAGGCCGGGCGGTACCCGCTGGCCTTCTTCCCGGTCGCGGTCCGGACGTTCCTCACGTTCGCCTTCCCGGTCGCGTTCGCGACGACGTTCCCGGTGCGGGCTCTGTCGGGCGATCTGGGGTGGGGGCAGGTTGTCTTGGGTGTCGCGCTCGCGGTCGTGGCCCAGGGACTGGTACGGCTGGTGTGGCGGCGCGGGCTGCTGACGTACTCCAGCGCATCGAGCTGATGTGGTTACCTGTCAGCTATGAGCTGGTGGCTCCTGCACGTGGACATGGATCAGTTCATCGCTGCTGTCGAGATCCGGCGGCGGCCTGAACTCCGTGGCCTGCCGGTCGTGGTGGGCGGGTCCGGCGACCCGACCCAGCCACGGCAGGTGGTCGCCACCGCGTCGTACGAGGCGCGGGCCTTCGGCGTACGTTCCGGGATGCCGGTGCGGGCGGCGTACAAGAAGTGCCCCGAGGCGGTGTTCCTCCCGTCCGACCCGGCCGCGTACGAGGCCGCGTCGACCGAGGTGATGGACACGCTGCGGTCCTTCCCGGTCGTCGTCGAGGTCTGGGGCTGGGACGAGTGCTTCGTCGGCGCCGAGACCGACGACCCGGAAGCGCTGGCGCTCGAACTGCGCACCGCCGTCGCCGCGCGCACCGGGCTGACCTGCTCGGTCGGTATCGGCGACAACAAGACCCGCGCCAAACTCGCGACCGGCTTCGCCAAGCACGAACGCTCCCACGCCGAACCCTTCGAAGGCGCCGCGGGCGGTGCCGGCGTCTACCGCCTCACCGCGGACAACTGGAGGTCGGTCATGGACCACCGCCCGGTCCGGGACCTGTGGGGCATCGGCCCGCGGATGGAACGCAACCTCGCCGAACTCGCCATCACCACCGTCGCCGAACTCGCCGCCGCCGACCTCGACGTCCTGAAGAAACGCTTCGGCCCCAAGATGGGCACCTGGTACGCCGCCCTGGGCCGCGGCCTCGGCGACACCCAGGTCACCGACGTACCCCGCGAGCCTGTCTCCCGCAGCCACGAGGAAACCTTCACGACCGACCTCGTCGAACGCGCCGACGTGGAACGCGAACTCCGCCGCATCGCCACCGAAGTCACCCAGGAAGTCGTCGCCGAAGGCCGCACGATCCAGCGCGTCTCGGTCAAGATCCGCTTCATCACGTTCTACACCCCGATCAAGAGCCGCAAACTCCCCGAGCCGACCCAGGATCCTTCGGTCGTCGCAGCCATCGCGCTGACCTTGCTGGACAAGTTCGAACTACGCCGCCCGATCCGGCTATTGGGTGTCCGCGTGGAATTCGTCCCGCCCGACAGCTAGGACCTTCGCCATCGCGTCGTAGCTTTCCTTGATGGCTTCATGCTTGCCGAGCCGATACCGCTCCAGCCGGATCGCTGCGAGGTGCCGCGCTTCGTAGACCGCTGCTCGCCAGGTCGCGTTCGGCGATCGGTCCACGTGACCGTACGACTCCCAGAACGCCTTCCGCTCGTCGTCCTTCGCCTGCGCCATCCGGATCGTCCAGTCCGCCGCGGGATCACCGAACTCGGTCCGGTCGAAGTCGAGCACCCCCGAGATCAGCGGCTCGGGCGCGTCGGCGTCCAGCAGGCAGTTCACCGTCCACAAATCCCCCGTCAACAACCGCGGCTCCCGCACCTCGTCCAGCGTCGCCCGGTGACCTGCCGCCAACGCGACCGCTTCTCGTACGTCAGCCGAGTCGAGTCCCACGTGCTTCATGTCGTCGGCGATCTGTGTGAGCGAGGCGATCACCGTCTCGCTCCAGGACGCATACGCCGGCCCGGCCGGGCGCCCGAAATGCGGCCCGCGGACGTCGTGCACCGTCCGGGCGATCGCGCCGAGGCGCCGGAAGAACGTCGTACGCCCCGCCCGCGGATACCGTCCGAGCTGCTCAGGCGCAGGGACACCCGGGAGACAGCTCTGGATCATCCAATCCCGATCCACGACCTCGTGCGACCAGTCCACAGCGAGGACCCGCGGCATCAGCTCCGCAATCCCCGCGAGCCAGGGGAGGCTGGCGTACTCATTCCGCATCAACCCCCGCTCGGATCCGAACTGCATCCCCGCCGCCGGCGCAACCCGAAGTACCACCGGCTCGGCCCGTCCGGCCAGCTCGAGCCGGTAGACGCTGTTGTACCCACCGAACCCCAGCTCAACAGCCCTCACCGGCACGCCGCCCTTCCCGAACGCCCGCCGACAAACAGCCTCGATCTCCCCGACATCGAGAGACCGCTGAAACGCCCCCACCCCCCGCCCAACACCCCGAAGCTCCATGCCCGCATTCTGCCGGGGCGGCGGAGCAGAGGGTTGGGGAGGATTTGGTACCCGATTCGGTAAGGGATCCTCCCCAGCTAGGTCCTACAAGCTGTAGGTGCGAGTGGCTGTACCCGCGAAGACGGCTTCTTGTTCGGTCGGAGTCAGGGCGGCGGTCAGGGTTTCGGCGGTTTGTAGGACCTCGGCGTATGTTGCGGCCAGGAGGCAGACTGGCCAGTCGGAGCCGAACATGACGCGGTCGGGGCCGAAGGCTTCGAGGACCACGTCGGCGTACGGTTGCAGGTCGGCGGGTTTCCAGCTGGTCCACGGGGCCTCGGTGACCATGCCTGAGAGTTTGCAGGTGACGTTGGGGAGGGACGCCAGTTCGCGAAGGTGCGACACCCAGGGCGACAGGGGCTCGCCGATGACGGGCTTGGAGATGTGGTCGACGACGAAGGTCAGCTCCGGCAGGTTGCGCGCGGTTTGGATCGCGGCGGGAAGGTGCGGCGTCTTGGTGAGCAAGTCATAAGCAAGACCAGCCGAAGCAACAGCCGCCAAACCCCGCTGTACGTCGGGACGCAGCAACCAATCGACGTCCGGCTCGTCATGGACCTGGTGCCGGATCGCCTTCAAATACGAGCCGTCCGGCCGCGCCAGCAGACCGTCCAGCACGTCCCCGATGTCGTCCGCGGTGAGGTCGACCCACCCCACCACACCCGCCACCAGATCGTTGCCAGCGGCAATCTCCAGGAACTCGACGGTCTCCTCGACCAAGCCTACGGTCTGCACGAGCACCGTCGCCGACACGTCTGCGGCCGCGGCCAACGGCGCCAAGTCTTCCAGGGAGAAGTTCCGCCGGATCGGGTCCAGCTCCGGCCCGACCATCCACGACTGTTCCCGGACGGTCAGGTCCCAGACGTGGTGATGTGCGTCCACCTTGCTCATCGGCAGCCTCTCCTCATCCGACCCGGCGGTCGTCGATGGCATCCTGGTTCCAGTCGATTCCGAGACCGGGGGTGTCCGGAGCGACCGCGTGCCCGTCGACGATATCCATCTCGGTCGACGTGATCGCCCGCAGTTGCGGGATGTGTTCGACGTACCGGCCGTTGGGTACGGCGGCCGTCAGGCTGACGTGTAGCTCCATCAGGAAATGCGGGCACACCGACAGGTTGAACGTCTCCGCCAGATGCGCGACCTTCAGCCACGGAGTGATGCCGCCGATCCGCGCCACGTCCACCTGGACGATCCCCGCGCCACCGGCCGCGACGTACTCACGGAACTGCGAGACGGAGTACAGCGACTCACCGACCGCGATCGGGATCGAGGTCCCCGAGGAGAGCCGCACGTGCCCGGTCACGTCGTCGGCCGGCAGCGGCTCCTCGAACCAGGTCAGGTCCACGGACTCGAAGGCGGCGGCCCGGCGACGCGCCTCGGGGTACGTCATGGACTGGTTCGCGTCGACCATGATGTCCATCGCGGGTCCGACCGCGTCCCGGACGGCCCGCAGCCGCTCCAGATCCTCGTGGACCCGCGGTTTCCCGACCTTGAGCTTCACGCCGGGCCAGCCGGCCTTCTGCGAGGCCAGCGCGCCGGCGACCAGTTCATCGGTTGTCAGGTGCAACCAACCGCCCTCGGTGTCGTACAGCGGCACGCGCTGGCGGTATCCGCCCGCCAGCCGCCACAGCGGCTCTCCGGCCCGCAGGCACCGCAGGTCCCAGAGTGCTGTGTCGACGGCGGCCAGCGCCAAGGAGGTGATCGCCCCGACGGTCGTCGCGTGGGTGGACCAGAACAGGTCCGACCAGAGCGCCTCGACGTTGCGCGCGTCCGCGCCGGCCAGGCGCGGCAGCAGGTGGTCCCGGAGCAGCGCGAGTACGGCGGTGCCGCCGGTGCCGATCGTGTACGAGTAGCCGAGCCCCGTCAGCCCGTCCGCCGTGGTCAGCGAGACGAAGATCGTCTCCTGTTTGAGGAACGACTGAACGGCATCGGTCCGGACGGTCTCGACCTCGAGGTCGACGAGATAGGCCTCGGCCCGGACGATCGCCGTACTCACATTGCCTCCCAAGATCCTATAGGATATTGCGCATCCTGATGCTGCCGCTTCACACTGGACGCGTCAAGACGGACTGCGAGTCGGGCAGAATGCATTTCAGGGAGGAGCGAAGGTGACGGATGCGCATGTAGGTCTGGCCGGGCAGCTCACCCGCCTGCCCCAGCGTCAGGTGCTCAGCGACGACGTCTACGAGACCGTCAAGGGCCTGATCATGGACAGCGTGGTCGAGCCCGGGACCCGGTTGAACATCGATGCACTGACCCGTGAGCTGGGCATTTCGCAGACCCCGATCCGGGAGTCGCTGGCCCGGCTGGAGTCCGACGGCCTGGTGATCAAGGAGCCGCTGCGCGGGTACCGGGTGTCGTCCCGGCTGACCCGCGCGGAGTTCGAGGACCTCTTCGAGTACCGGTTGCACATCGAGCCGTGGGCGGCCGGGCGCGCCGCCGAGCGGTCCGGCACCGACGACCTGGCCCGGCTCAAGGCGGAGATGCTCAGCTACACCGACGTCCCGGACCGTCCGTCGTACGAGAGCTACCGGGCGATGGCCGCGCACGACCAGCGGTTCCACGACCTGGTGCTGGAGCTGTCCGGGAACGAGACGGCCCGGCTGTCCTTCCAGCGGACACACTGCCACCTGCACCTGTTCCGGCTGTACTACGGTGGCGGCATCGCGACGAAGGCGTTGCGAGAGCACAAGGCAGTGGTGACCGCCGTCCGCAAGGGCGATCCGGAGGAGGCGTCCGCGGCGATGCGGTCGCACATCGAGGCCTCCCGCGCCCGTCTGCGGCCCATGTTCGACGCCTCGACCAAGACTGACTGATCCAGGGAGACACCTGTGGAACTGCTCCGCCTCGGCGCGGTCGGCGAGGAGCGCCCGTACGTGCGCGCCGCCGACGGCACCGTTCACGACCTCACCCCCCTGACCGCTGACATCGACGGCGCGTTCCTGGCCGCCGACGGCGTCGCCCGGACCCGCGCCGCGCTCGAGGCCGGCGAGCTGCCGGTCGCCGACACGGAGGGTCTGCGGGTCGGTGCCCCGGTCGCGCGGCCGGGCGCCGTGGTCTGCATCGGCCAGAACTACGCGGCGCACGCCGCCGAGTCCGGCGCCGAGCCGCCGAAGCAGCCGATCGTCTTCTTCAAGCACCCGAACACGGTCGTCGGTCCGTACGACGAGGTGCTGGTGCCGCGCGGTTCCGCGAAGACCGACTGGGAGGTCGAGCTCGCGGTGGTGATCGGCAAGCAGGCGCGCTACGTCGAGACCGACGAGGACGCGCTCGCGTGCATCGCCGGCTACACGGTGTCGAACGACGTGTCCGAGCGCGCGTTCCAGATCGAGGTCTCCGGCGGCCAGTGGTCGAAGGGCAAGTGCTGCGAGACGTTCAACCCGCTCGGCCCGGCGCTGGTGCCGGCCGACGAGGTCGACCCGACCAACCTGACCCTGCGCTCCTGGGTGAACGGCGAGCCGCGCCAGGACTCGAACACCTCGGACATGATCTTCTCGGTGGCCGCGCTGATCCGCGACCTCTCGCAGTACATGGTGCTCAGCCCCGGCGACATCGTGAACACCGGTACGCCGGAGGGCGTGGCGCTGTCCGGCCGGTTCCCATACCTGTCGCCGGGTGACGAGATGGAAATGGAGATCGAGGGCCTCGGCCGCCAGAAGCAGTCCCTCGGCAAGGCCTGAAAACTGTCCCCGGCCGGTCCTAGGGTCGGCCGGGTGACCTACCTGGACGACATCAGCAGCTCGTACGACAACGTCGCGGTCTCGTACGCCGAGCTCGTGGTGGACGGCGCCGACTGGGAGGCGGAGGCCTTCGACCTGCTCGCCAAGCTCGTCGCGGGGAGCGGGCGGCCGGTGCTCGATGCCGGGTGCGGACCCGGCCGGACGAGCGCTCTACTGGCCGAGCGTGACCTGCGGGTTGTCGGGATCGACCTGTCGCCGGGCATGATCGAGGTCGCGCGCCGCGACCACCCGGACCTGGACTTCCGGGTCGGTTCGATGACCGCGCTCGACCTCCCGGACGGCTCAGTCGCGGGCATCGTGGCCTGGTGGTCGATCATCCACCTGCCGCGCGACGTCGTGCCGCAGGCGTTCGCCGAGTTCCACCGGGTTCTGGCGCCCGGCGGCGTGCTGCTGCTCGGATTCCACGTCGGCACCGAGTCCACCCACAAGACTTCCGGGTACGGCGGGCATCCGATGAACATCCACGTCCACCGGTGGACGGCCCCGGCCCTGACCGAACTGGCGGTCGCCGCGGGCTTCACGCCGTACCCGTCGGAGCTTCCCGAAGACCGGTTGCTCTTCGGGAAAGTAGCCTCTACGGCATGACTTCTCGCGTGCGAACGGTGACGTTCGATGCCCACGATCCGTACGAGCTCGCCGGTTTCTGGCTGCAGGTCCTGCGCGCCGAGCGTCCCGACGACGACCAGCCCGGCGACCCGTACGCCTCCGTGCCCACCGACGGCCTCACGGTCCTGTTCGAGCAGAACAACGACGAGAAGTCGGTCAAGAACCGGGCCCACCTGGACCTCGAGCCGGACACCACCCGCGACGAGGAGGTCGCCTGGCTGCTCACTCTCGGCGCCACCATCGCCCATGACCGCCGCGAGGCCGACGGCACCGGCTGGGTCGTCATGCAGGACCCGGAAGGCAACGAGTTCTGCGTACTCCGCAGCGCCGCCGAGCGCGCGGCAACCAGCTGACCGGCTCTACTCCGGGATCGACGGCGTCTCGCCGGACAGGGTGAGGCGCCAGTCATCGTCCCAGCCGTGGATGGTGACCTGAAAGCCGTTGTACCGCGCGGTGGCCCGGTGGTGACCGTTCTCCACCGGCGCGACGTTGGTCTGCCAGCCGCGCGCGGCCAGGGCGGCGACAGCCGCGGCGACCTGGCCGGCGGGGTCGACCACGGACGGGTTGCCGTTCTCGACCGTGATCGAGCAGACCGTGTCCGGTCCGCTGCCGTCCGACATCACGCCCGGATCGACCGGCCCGACGTCATGGGCGACGATGCCCTCGAAGCCCGGCACGGCGGCCGCGGCGACCGTGAGCAGTTCGGCGCGGAGGAAGTCGCGGGCCTCGGTCAACGTCATCGTTCAGGTCCTTCCTGCTGCCGCGAACGCGGGGTTCCGTCGAGGACAGTTTTCCTCGACGGTGTCGACGCGACCGTTCGCAGCATCGCGAGTCCGTCGAACGCCTTCGAGATCGGCACCACCACCGGCGACTGCCCGAGCGTACGCAACGGTCCGGCCCAGGACATCCCCAGCATCCGGGTCTCCTCGGCGGGCGTCGTGCGGGCCCCGAGCGTCACCGCGCCCAGCTCGCCGCGGACGATCCGGCCGACGTTCTTCATCGACTCGCTGTTCTTCGCGAAGTAGGCCATGTGCCCGGTGATCTGTACCTGCTCGTTGTCGGTCTCGATCCGTACGGCGTCGGTGAACGACGCGGGATCGGGGCCATGCTGTTCGGCGTACGACACGTAGTCGCCGCGCGATCGCGCCACCGCGAAGAACTCGGTACCAGGTGGCGTCAACTGCGCCGCCGACGTGATGCTCGGGTCGACACCGGGGCTGCCGGTCAACAGGTACCGATGAGCGCGGGCGCCCTGCATCATCGCCCGGGTGACGACCTGCGCACCGTAGCTGTTCCCGATCAGCGTGACCTTCGCGCCCGGCGATCGCACCATCGCGAGCCCCTCCTGGAAGCGGCACAACAACGGCGCAGCCGCCCGGGCGCTCTCGGTGGACCTGCCCTGCGTCAGCCCGAGCGGTGCGTGGTATCCGAGCCAGACGATCGTCGCCGTCCCCCGGCCGGCCTCCTCACCGATCTCCTTCGCCCGCACCGACTGCGCACGGACGCGCTCCAGGTCGTTGTTCATCCCCGGCACCAGGACGGCGATGTTCTTGGCGGTCCGCAGATCGCCCTGGACCTCGATCATCCGGCCCTGACCCTCCGGGTCGACGAGCAGGAACTGCCGGGGAACCTCCACCTCGACACGATTGCCGGCGGCGTCGACGTCCAGGCGCTTCCCGGCCGGCTCGAGCATCTCGTTGAGCGTCACCAGCCGCCGGCGCTGCGCGAGGGTCGCCTGCCGGTTCTCGACCAGCGTGTGCAGCCGCTGCTGCGCGGCGACCAGGATCAGGTGGTTCGCGCGGTACCGCAGCTCGGGCGGCGCGCCCTCCAACGGCCCGACCTGCTCCGGCCGGCTCTCCGCCAGGGCGATCGCCTGTTCGGCGGGCAGTGACCGGAAGAACGCGTCCGCTTCCGCGACCGCCCGGTCGTCCGGCAGGTCCCGCAACCGCAGGAGCAGCGCATCGAGGTCCTCGGACATCCCTCACCTCACCAGACACGGCGACAAACGCTTGCCGGTGCATCCTAGGTGAGGCTGGAGGTCGTGTTACAGCTCGTCGACGTAGGGCGTCTGGCCGGTGAACGTCAGGCGCCAGTCCGTGGTCCGGGCGGTGGCGGTGAGGTCGTAGCCCTGGCGGCGGGCGGTGAGTTCGTGGCGGCCTTCGCTGGGCTCGGACACGGTCACCTTCCAGCCGCGGGACTCCAGGGTCTCGGCGGCGAAGCCGATCTGGGCCCCGGGATCGGGGGCGGCGGTGGTCGGATCGCCGGTTTCGACGGTGATCGTGCAGACCGACTCGGGTCCGCTCTCGTCGGACAGCGCACCTTGGTCGACGGGGCCGACGTCCTGCGTCACCGTCGGCTTCTGGTCAGGGACGACAGTGGCTGCCACCGCGAGGAGTTCCGAGCGGAGGAAGTTGCGGGCTTCGGTCAGGGTCACGCTTCCGTGATACACCGTGCGGCCAAGGCTCGCGAGGACACGCCGCGTTTCGGCCGTCAAGAACCGACCGGTGTCTCCCCGGTGAACGTTATCCGCCAGTCCGTCGCCCAGGCGTGGACGGCGACGTCGAAGCCGTCCCGGCTGGCGGCGACGCGATAGTGACCGTCCTCCTCCGGTACGACGTCCGCGGTCCAGCCCCGCGCGCGGAGGGTCGCGGCCGCGGCGTCGACCGTCGCGGACGGGTCGGGCGCCTTCGGGTTGCCGGTCTCGACGGTGACCCGGCAGACCGTTGCCGTGCCGCGACCGTCGAACAGGACGCCGGGATTCACCGGCCCCGGGTCGTGCGTGACGACCGGACGCTGATCCGGTACGACGGCTTCCGCCACCGCAAGCAACTCGCTGCGCAAGAACTCCCGGTCGCTCGTCATCGCTGCCGCCCTCCCGAGCCTCGTGCCGCGCTGTTCGTCCGGTGCGCCGCGGTCTGCCCGGCGGCGGATCCGGCCGACTGCTTCGACGGCTTGGTGAGCCCCACGATTCCGTCGTACACCCTCGACGCCGCGCCCGCGACACCGTTCAGCGCACCGCCCCACGACGTACCGAGGAAGAGTTTGGTCTCGGTCGCCCGGCTGGTGTTCGTGGTGGTGATGTGCCCCAGATCGCCCCGGACCACGCGGCCGATGTTGCGCAGCGCCTCGCTGTTCGGCCGGTAGTACTCGTTGTGCCAGTGCACCGACACCGGGTCGTCGCCGCCCCGCGGGTCGGCGGTCGCCATCCGGATCGCGTCCGGGAAGGTCGCCGGATCGGGCCCGTGCCACTCCGAGTACGACACGTAGTCGCCCGGGGCGCGCTCGGTGTACAACCGGGTCGGCGGCTGCACGAAGTCCGCGGCCTCGTCGACGTACTTCGCGATCCCCGGCGATCCCGTCATCACCAGCCGTTTCGGCCGGGCGCCCGCCATCACCGCCTGCGCGGCCACGTCCGTGCCGTACGAGTGCGCGACCAGCGTGACCTCGGCGTCCTCGGACTTCAGCTCGTCGAGCTCGTTCAGGAACCCCGCGAGCCGCGGACCGCCCTCGATCGCCGCGTCCTTGCTCGCCGCCTCCACCAGGCCCTGCGGCGAGTCGTTTTCGAGCCACACCACGACCGCCGTACCCGGGCCGGCTTCCTGCTTGATCAGGTCGCCGCGGTCCGACTGTCCGCTGAACGTGTCGAGGCTGTTCCCCATGCCGGGCACCAGCACCGCGACGTTCTGCGCCTGCTGGAGGTCGCCGAGCACCTCGACCGCACGCCCCTGGCCGTCGGGGTCCACCGAGTAGAACTGCCGCGGCCGCTGCACCTCGATGACGTTGCCGTCGGCATCCAGCTCGGACACCGTGACAGGGGTGAGCAGCTCCTCGATCGTCGCCAGCCGCTTCTTGTCCGCATCGGTTGCGGTCTCGGCGTCGACCGCACTCTGCAGACGATCGCGGGCGACGACGAGCAGGGCATGATTCGCACGGAACCGCTCGGCAAGCTGGTCGGACTCAGCCATCGTGACTCCCCGTGACAGCCGGTCACCTGGGCGTGTAACCGGGCCAACCGCAGTTTGTCAGCTCCAGGGGGCCAGGGAAAGTGACCAGTTGCCCGAGTGGTGCGAGAGGTTGACCGCCGCGAGCGGGCGTACGTCGACGTGGCGTAGCGACTCCGCCGGCGCGTCCACGACGTACAGGACGATCGCGCGGACGATCGCCGGGTGGACGACCGCGACCGCCGAGCCGTGGTCCCGCGCCGCGACGTCGCCCAGCCAGTCGGCGACCCGGGCGATCACGTCGTTCTCGGTTTCGCCGTTCGGTGTCGCGGTGTGCGGCCGATCCAGCCACTCCGCAACGCCCGACGGATCGGACGCGAGCAGTTCCTCCAGCCCGCGTCCGGCCCAGTCGCCGTACTCGCGATCGCGCAACGCCGGCTCCACCACCGGGTCGAGCCCGAGCGCCGCGGCGGTTCGTACGGCGGCCCGCTCCGGACCGGCGTACGCCGCATCCGCGGACAGCTTCAGCTCGCGTGCCGTCTCGACACTCGCCCGATCCGGCTCGGCGTCACCACCGAGCACGAGTCCACGCAGCGCAGGCGTCAAGGCGTGCGCGACCAAGGTCAACCCCGTCACATCGCCACCTTTTCTCGAGCCGGCCGGCGGTCCACCGCGACCGCATACCCGAATCCGAGCAGAAGCCACAGCGTCGCCTGCGTACCGAGCGAGGCGAACCGGAACTGCCACAGCAGCGTAGCGGGGAACGACTCCGGAACCTCGTTGATCCGCGGCAGAATCAGGTACGCCGCCACCACGGTGACGACCAACCCGGCGACACCACCCGCGAGCCGGGCGACCTCGCCGTACGGCGCCGCCCACCGGGACAGCGCGACACCGGCCCAGACCGCGAGCAGGCCGATCACGAGCGTCAGCAGATACGTGACGGTCCGCTTGGTGATCGTCTCCGGATCACCGACCGCAGGCGGGTTCGGCGGGTATTTGAGGAACGGGACAAGTACGACGCCGACGAAGCCGGCCGCGGCGAGTCCGAGCGCGGCGTACGCGTCGTTGGCGGTGCCCAGCTTGCGGCGCAGCAGCGTGTACGCGACGGCGAACAGGCCGCCGAGCGCCACGCCGTACAAGCTGGTTGCGAGGAACAGACCGGCCTTCTGGCCTTCGCGGCTGACCAGCGGTTCTTCCTCGTGGTCGTCGCCGTGCTCATGGGCCTGGTCGTGGTCATGGGAGTGCGCGGCACCGGCCTCTTCGATCGCGATCGCCGCGTCGACACGCGACTCGCCCAGCACATAGGCGAACGTTCCGGCCAGCAGGCCGGCGAAGAGTCCGACGATCAGTCCGCGCACCAGGAGCTGTCCGAAGGTGCGCATCTGATCTAGTGGCAGGGCACGCCGAGCAGATGCCGACCGTCGTGCATCAGCTCGTGCAGGAACATCCCCGAACGAGACACCGCACCCTGGTCGAACCCGACCAGATACGCGAGCAGCAACATCAGGCCGACGCTGAGCAGCGCGACGGCGAGGAGCCGGGGAGAAAGAGCCGGTACGGCGACCGAGCGGGCAGGAGCTGCCATCTGAACTGAACCTCCTGGGGAAGTGCGCGTCCCCTTCGAAAGGCTGCGATGCCCGAGCGTCCTGACTTACGAGCCGAAACTCGATCACAGTGGCGCGGCCGCGCCGGATTCGCACCGGCTTCCCTCATGGCACCGCAGGTTGACCCTCGAACCGTAAGGTCCCCACCAACCCCCGGTCAACGCACCCCGGCGCGCCGGTGACCAATCCCACCTGCGCATCTCCGAGCCACGCGGCGCGGGCACAGCCGCCCTACTCGTGACGGGTACGACCGGCCCACGCGTGTGACGGGTACGACCGGCCCACGCGCGCCCCGCCCCGGAGTGCCGCGGCCCCTCGTCGGCCGCCTGCTGGTGTCGGGGTTGTCGAGTCGTGGAGATTGGCGGTGCGAACGGACCGATATCCACGACTCGGCGCAGGGCCCGGGAGCCAAACGCCACGACTCGGGGGCGAAGGTGGCGACCAGCCAGAAGCCGACTCGACACGGTCATCCGCGGTCGGCACCGCCCGGGCTCAGGAGGTACGCCGACACCGTTAGGGGCGTGAGGTACACGCTCGGTCGGACGCATCTGTTCCTCGCAGAGTGCGCAGCGACCAAGCAGCCCGCGGGCGGCAGCACGCAACTCCGGCGCCAGCCGGAAACAAGTGCACCGTGCCAAGCCGGGGGCGGGCGGGGGCGCGCGCAGCACGTGCACTGAGGAGCCCCGCAGCGAAGTATGCACCTGCGGAGTGCGGGTGGGGCGGCCTATCCTGAGCGGCATGCCGTCCGCTCATCATCTGGTCGCGTTTGCGATCACCGCGTTGGTCATCATCGTCGTGCCGGGCCCCAGTGTGCTGTTCATCGTCGGTCGCGCCTTGGCGGTCGGGCGGCGGGAGGCCGTGTTGACGATGGTGGGGAACACGCTCGGCGCCGCGATTCTGCTCGGGGCGGTGTCGCTCGGGCTGGGGACGTTGATCGCGGCGAGTGCGGTCGCGCTCACGGTGGTGAAGCTGGCGGGTGCGGCGTACCTGATCTATCTCGGCGTGCAGGCGTTCCGGTCGCGGAAGTCGCTGGTCGAGGCGATGCGGGGTACGGCGAAGCCGGGCACGACGCGGCGGACGATCCGGCAGGGGTTCCTGGTCGGGGTGACGAACGCGAAGACGGCGGTGTTCTTCGCGGCGGTGCTGCCGCAGTTCGTGGACAAGGGCGCGGCTGCGCCGGCGTGGGCTCAGATCCTGGTGCTCGGCACGATCTTCATCCTGATCGCGCTCTGCTCGGACAGCGTGTGGGCGGTCGTGGCCGGCACCGCGCGGGAGTGGTTCGCGCGGTCGCCGCGCCGGCTCGAGCTGGTCGGCGGCACCGGCGGGCTGATGATCATCGGCCTCGGCGCCAGCATCGCGGTCACCGGCTCGAAGGAATAGCCGTACGCCGTCCCGCCGGGACGCCGAGCAGTGCGAGCAGCGCCGGGAGACCGAACGCGACCAGGTACGCCGTCATCGCGGAGTGCGGCTCGAGCGCCGCGAACAACGACCCGCCGATCGCGAGGATCGTTGCGGTCGACAACGAGTCGCTGAGCTGCAGGGCCGAGCTGTTGGCGCCCTGCTCGTCGCGTTCGGAGTACTCCAGCACCAGCACGGACAGAGTCGGGAACACGGTCCCCATCCCGAGACCGGTCAGACTCCAGCCGAGGATGCCGACCAGCACCGGTACGTGCGGGTCGAGCGTCAGCGCCGCGGTCACGATGCCGAGCAGGATCGCGAGCATGCCCGCCTGCAGGAAGACCGCGTGTGAGAACGGCTGGTTCGGCCGGCCGCGGTACCACGACGCAGCGCTCCAGCTCAGCGCGCTGACCGTCAGGACGAGTCCGGCCAGCGCCGGCGACAGGCCGCGTTCGCGGGTGAGCATCAGCGGCAGGAACACCTCGGCGCCGAACCCGGCCGCCGCGACGAGCCCGCGCAGCGCGATCACCGACGGCAGCCCGCGCCCGAAGGCGAAGGTCCCGGACGGCAGCAGCCGCGGACCGAACGCGATCACCCCGGCCAGACCGATCGCCAGCAGTGCCAGCTGTACGGCGCCCCTCTGCTGCCCGCCGTAGTGCAGCAGGCCGACACCGACCGCGGCCGCGATCGCCCACAGCGCCCGCTTGTCCCACAGCTTCCCCTGCCGTACGTCGTACGCGCTGCCGCGGGCCAGGCCGGGACGCATCACGAGTGCGGCCGGGACCGCGATCACCGGGACGGCCAGGAAGACGAGCCGCCAACTGGTGTGTTCGACGATCAGCCCGGCGATCGCGGGCCCGACGAGCGACGGTACGACCCAGCCGGTCGCGAACGCGGCGAAGATCCGCGGGCGGAGACGCGCCGGGTACAGCTGCCCGACGACGACGTACAGCGCGACCGTGAGCAGGCCGGAGCCGAAGCCCTGGATGATCCGGCCCGCGACCAGGATCTCCATCGAGGGTGCCAGGCCGGCGATCAGCAGGCCGGCCAGGAACCACGCCGTACCGTGCCAGAGCGGACGGGTCGGGCCTTTCAGGTCGCTCCAGGTGCCGGAGACGACCATCGCGACCACGCCGGAGGCGAGCGGTCCGCCGAACGCGAGCGCGTACAGGCTGAGGCCGTCCAGCGCCTGCGCGACGGTCGGCATCGCGGTCGCGACCGCCAGGGACTCGAACGCGACCAGGGTGATCAGCGCGACCATCCCGACGGTCAGGGCGCGGTACCGCGGTGAAAGGACGCCGCCGGTCTCAACGGCCGGCTCGGCAGTGATGGTCATGACGACGACCATCGCTGCTCAAGTGCACTTTAAGTCAACTAGAGAATCGCGGCGAGCACGAGCGCGAGGATCGGCGGTACGGCCTGGGTCGCGGCGGCGCGCAGCATCTGCCGGTCGGAGGCGAGCAGGACGATGCCGGCGCCGGCCATGCACGCGCACGCGAAGAGTGCGATGGCGTGGCCCTTGTCGCCGCCCCAGATCAGGCCGCCGAGCGCACCGATGGCCAGGAACAGGTTGTAGAAGCCCTGGTTGAACGCCCACGGCCGGACCGCCTCCACCTCGGTGTCCTTCACCAGGAACCGGCGGTAGGTGCTGGGCTTGCGGAACAGCACGCTTTCCAGGGCGAACACGACCACGTGGAACACACCGGCCACGACCACGAAGACCTGCGCAGCGACGCTCATGGCGGGAAAGTACCCCTACGCCCGCCAATCCGTGGCGAAGGCGCGCGCTGGGTTGTTCCGGAACACGGCGTCCGCGACGTCAGCGCCGAAGTACCGTGTGATCCGCGGCCTGAGGTGGGTCAGCAGGTACGGCATCCCCGGCCCCTCGGCGGTCGACCGGGCGCGCGCCGTGGTGGTGTCACCCCCGAGCAGCAGGCGGTCCGCGTACCCGGCGTCGATCAGCGCGGCGAGGCACTCGGTCAGCCGCGGATCGGTCGCGTTGTTGGCCCGCGACGGCCCGTCGAACGCCAGCCACGCGCCGCGCTCCGCCAGCTCGAGATGCACACGATGATCGGGGAACCGGTTGAGGTGCCCGAGGATCACCGCACCCGGGTGCACGCCGAGCGTGTCGACGAGCAGATCGAGTACGGCGTCCGCGGCCGAACCGAGCTCGTGGTGGACGGCGATCGGCGCGTTCGTCGCGTGATGGGCCTCCGCCGCGGCCCGCATCACGAGCTCGGCGTGCGCGTCGAGTACGTGGAAGCCACCGGCCACCTTGATCAGCCCGGCCCGGACCGCGGTGTCGCCGATCCCGTCGGTCAGCTCGCGGACGAAGATCTCGGCCAGCTGGTCGCGGACCTTGTCGACGTACCCGTCCGGGTAGTGCTCGCGGCGGTGCAGGCCGGTCGCGGCGACGATCGAAACCCCGGTGGCGGTGGAGATCCCGGGCAGGAGGCCGGCCCGGCGGTCCAGCCCGTGCGGCGTCCATTGCACGATCGCCTGGCCGCCGGCGTCCGCGAACGCGCGCACCTCGGCGATCGCCGAGGCCTCGTCGTCCAGCTCCTGCCCCGGGATCATGGCCGACCGGAAGAACAGGTGGTCGTGCGAATCGGTCACGCCGAGCGCTTCCGGCACAAGGTCGTTCAGGACCGTACGGATCCGCATCATGGCCTCTCTGTCAGGTCACGGCACCAGCAGTGGAACCGTAACCCGACAGTCGGCTCGACCTCAGGCTGCCTGCTGTCCGGCAGGGCGACGACGCCCACGGCGAGAAGACCGACGGCCGGGACCGGCCGCCCGGCCGTTCCCCGCTCGCGTGCCCGCGGACTCCTTGGCCTGCGCAGCCTTGGCGGACGAGCGCTGGGCCGACTCCGGCTTGCGCGACGGCCGCCTGGTGGACTGCCGGGGACTCGGCTCCTGCTTGGCCGGTGGTTCGACGTACGTGCGTTCGCCGGGCGCCAGCTCGGACAGCAGCGCGTCGCCGGCGGCGAGCTTGGTGACCGTGGGGGCGATGCCGGCCTTGCGGGTCAGGTCGCGGACGTCGCGGACCTGCTCGTCGGTCATCAGCGTGACGACCGTGCCCTCGGCGCCGGCGCGGGCGGTCCGGCCCGAGCGGTGCAGGTACGCCTTGTGCTCGATCGGCGGGTCGGCGTGGATCACCAGCGTGACGCCGTCGACGTGGATCCCGCGCGCTGCGATGTCGGTCGCGACCAGGGTCCGCGCCGAGCCGTCCGCGAACGCCTCGAGGTTGCGGGTGCGGGCGCCCTGGGAGAGGTTGCCGTGCAGCTCGACAGCCGGCACGCCCTGGGCGATCAGCTTCTTCGTCAGCGCCTTGGCGCCGTACTTCGTCCTGGTGAACACCAGCGTGCGTCCCGGCGCCGCGGTCAGGTCGACGAGCACCGGCAGGCGCGTGTCGGGCTTCACGTGCAGGACGTGGTGCGTCATCCGCGCGACCGGCGACCGGGCCGAGTCCACGCTGTGCGTGACCGGGTCGGTCATGAAGCGCCGGACGAGTACGTCGACACCGGCGTCCAGCGTGGCGGAGAACAGCAGCCGCTGAGCTGTGGCCGGGGTGGCCTCGAGGATCCGGCGGACCGCGGGCAGGAACCCGAGATCGGCCATGTGGTCGGCCTCGTCGAGGACGGTGATCTCGACTGCGCCGAGCTTCGCGTGACCGGCCTGGACGTGGTCCTCGAGCCGTCCCGGACAGGCGACGACGATGTCGGCGCCCTTACGAAGGCCGTTGATCTGCGGGCCGTGGCCGACACCGCCGAAGATCGTCATCGAGCGCAGGCCGAGGGTCTCGGCGAGCGGGCTGATCGAGGCCTGGATCTGGGTCGCGAGCTCGCGGGTCGGGGCCAGGATCAGCGCCCGCGGGTGATTCGCGCGACGCTTCGTGTCACTGGCCGCGAGCCGCGCCAGGACCGGCAGGACGAACGCGTACGTCTTGCCGGAGCCGGTCCGGCCGCGACCGAGAACGTCCTTGCCGGCCAGTGAATCCGGCAACGTGGCCGCCTGGATCGGGAACGGCTCGGTCACACCGGCCGCGGCCAGAGCAGCGACCAGCCGGTCGGGGACGCCGAGCTCCGCGAACGTACGGTTGTCAGGGGCAACCGTCACCTCATCGTTGCTGACAGCAACTTCGACGTGACGATCGGCTCCGGCGGACTGGCTGCGTCCGGCGCTCGAACGGCGGCGACGCCGCGGTCGCGACTGCCCGTCGCGCGAGGTCTTCGCGGACCGGTCGCCGGAGGATTGCTGGGATTGATTGGGCGTGGTTGTAGACGTGGGGCGGCGGGCCGCCATAGAAGTACTCCAAAGATCGGGGGGTCGTCCTGCCCGGCGCGGCCGAGGGCCGCGGCGCGTGGTGGTCGACTGCTGGCGCACGGTAGTTGCGCTCACCGGCCCGAGGCAGAACTGGGCGGGCCGTCGGAACCAGTCTACGGCACCGACAGGCCGTTACTCGCGGGATGCTCCTCACACAGGCTAGGTTCGGCACGTGACGGAACAGTTCCGGGCGGCCCCACCCACGGTCGCCGACGAGCGTGCGCTCCTGCAGGGATTCCTCGACTTCCACCGCGGCACCCTGCTGTGGAAGCTCTCCGGGCTGACGGACGAACAACTCGTCCAGCGCGCCGTGGAGCCGGCCAGCCTGTCGTTGATCGGACTCGTGCGGCACCTGAGCGAGGTCGAGAAGTACTGGTTCCACCGTGCGCTGGCCGACCACGACTCGCCGCCGAAGTACTGGAGCCGCGAGTTCCCCGACGGCGACTTCGACCACGTCGATCCGGCGATCGTCGCGGAGGACCTCGAGGACTTCCGCCAGATCATCAAGACCTCGGACGCGCTGGCCGCGAACTACTCGCTGGACGACACGTTCCTGCGTCCGGGCCAGGAGCCGCCGCACTCGGTGCGCTACCTCTATCTGCACATGATCGAGGAGTACTCGCGCCACAACGGCCACGCGGACCTGCTCCGGCAGGCCATCGACGGCGCCACCGGCGAATAGCTAGGTCCTGATCGAGCGGATCAGGGCGACAACGTCGTTCGTGACGCCGCGGACGCCGGGGATGCGGGTCAGCCGCAGCAGGCGGTCCACCAGCGGGACCGCCCGGTCGACGAGGGCGCGCGTACGGCGGACGTCGTCGGTCTGGTCGTGCACCCAGAACAGGACCACGCCCATCTGCAGGAGCCAGAGGAGCTCGGGCAGCTCGGCCTTCAGGTCGGCCGGGAGCTTGAGATCGGACCCGTCGATCAGCCGGCGGAACACGTCGATACTCGCATCTCGCGCCGGTCGTGACTCGTCGCTGAACGGCGACAGCGGGCTGCGCGGATCGGCGGCGGTCTTGAAGAACGTGCCGGCGAACTCGTGGTACGGCGCGGCCACGTCCAGCCAGGCCCGCAGTACGCCGGCCAGCCGCGGCACGAACGCCTTCTCCGCGGCGAGGATCGGCTCGACCACCTCGCGGTGCTGGTCCTGCAGCAGGTCGTAGTACGCCTGCATCAGGTGATCCTTGGAGCCGTAGTAGTAGTACGCGTTTCCCACCGACACGCCCGCCTCGTTGGCGATCGCGCGCATCGTCGTCTTCCCGTACCCCTGCTCCCGGAACAACCGCAATGCGGTCGACAGGATCAGCTCACGCGTCTGCTCGCCCTTCGCGGTCGCACTGTCCGTCACACCCGTCAGCGTAATCACCTCCACTCACCCGCCGCAGTCCAGCCGCCGCCTGCACGATCGCCCGCGCGTGCGCCGACCCCGCCGCGACGAACCGCAGACGCACCACCCCGCCGTACCCGTCCGGCGCCGGCCGCTGCGCTGCCAGCCAGTCCTTGAACCGCCGGCACAGTCCGCAGCGGGCGTCGTACAGCACGGTCAGCTCACGCACCGGGCGGCCTTCAATAGCCGTACCGAGCGGCCTGCTCGGTCATCGTGAGCGGCTGGACGGTGTCGTTCGGCGGCACCGGCGGGCGGGTCATCGAGTCGAGCCGGCTGCGGGTGCGGATCTTGTTGAAGATCCACACGTTCGTCAGGTGCACGACGCCGAGCACCAGCATCACGATCCCCAGCTTCACGCTCAACTGCTCGAACACGCCGCTCGCGTCCAGGACCGGCCGCCCGCTGCGCAGGAACAGCGTCACGAACCCGAGGTTGATCAGATAGAACCCGACCACCAGCAGCCGGTTCACCGCGTCGGCGAACTCCGCGTTGCCGTGGAAGACGTCGACCAGGAAGATCCGCCCGTTGCGGCTCAGCGTGCGCGCCACCCAGATCGTCAGCGGCACCGCGATCAGCAGGTAGACCAGGTAGGTCGTCACCGTCATGTCCATCGTTCTCCCCACTTCTTGAACATGTTCAAATTGTCGATGCCCTGACCGTACGCCGCTGTTTTGAACATGTTCAAGTCGAGCGTCACGTGATCTGGATCTCGTCCGGGGCGAGAATGGCCCGCATGACGACCTGGGTCTTCGAAGGAACCGTGCTGCCCTCCGGCGACACCGCCCGCCTGACGTTCGGGCCGGCCGCGTCCGGCGAGCAGCTGCCCGGCAGGTACGCCGTACCGGGCCTGGTCGACTCGCACTGTCACCTGACGATGGCCCCCGGCGCGAACGGGCCGGTCCTGCGCGGCGCGGACTACGCCGACGAGCGGCTCGGCGAACTCGCCCGCGCCGGGGTGAGCGCGGTCCGCGATGTCGGCGGCAATCGGGACGTCACGCTCCGGCTCGCCCGGACCGCGGACGACGGCCGCCCACTCGTCCTCGCGGCCGGCCGGTTCCTCGCCCCGGACGGCCGCTACTTCCCGCAGGCGTACGAGCCGGTCGCGCCGGAGGATCTGCTCGCCGCGGTCGAGGCCGAGATCGCCGACGGCGCGACCTGGCTGAAGCTGGTCGGAGACTTCCCCGAGGTCGGCCCGGACGGCCCGATCCGCGGCAGCAAGGTGAGTCCGTCGTACGACGTCGACCTGGTCGCCGCGATGGTCGAGCTGGCCCACGCGCGGAACGCCCGGGTCGCCGCGCACGTGAACACCGACCACGTCAGCGAGCTGATCCGGGTAGGCATCGATTCAGTCGAGCACGGTACGGCGCTCACCGAGCAGGATCTGCAGGCGCTCGGCGCCCGCGGCGGCGCGTGGACGCCGACGCTCTGTGCCTCGGTCGGGCCGAGCCCGGACGAGACCCCGGAGCGCAAGGCCCGCCGCGAGGAGCGATCGGCATACCTCGCGTCGATCCTGCCGCTGGCCGAACGGTACGGCGTGCGCGTGCTGACCGGATCGGACGTGGTCGGCACGGTCGCCGGCGAGATCGACCTGCTCGTCAAGCACGGGCTAACCGTGGAGCAGGCGCTCACCGCGGCCTCCACCGGCGCGCAGGACTTCCTCGGTCTGACCGGCGCCGGCAACCTCGTCACGTACGACGCCGACCCGCGCGAGCACCCCGGCGTACTGGCACGACCCGCGGCCGTGGTCCTGAACGGCAGGCGGATCGGATGAAGGAGAAGGACCTCGACCGCTGGGTCGAGAAGTACCGGAAGGCGTGGGAGAGCAACGATCCCAAGGACATCGCCGCGCTGTGGACCGAGGACGCCGCCTGGTACCGGCGGCCGGACGAGGCGCCGGTGACCGGCCGGGAGGCGATCATCGCGGCGTGGCTGGAGGTCTCCGACGCCCCGGGCGAGACGACCTTCGAGTACGAGGTGCTCGGCTTCGGGGACGGCGTCGGCTTCGTCCGCGGCTGGACGACGTACCTGACGAATCCGCCGGGCGAGTTCAGCAACCTCTGGGTGATCCGGCTGGAGAAGGACCGCGCGTTCGAGTTCACCGAGTGGTGGATGGAGAAGCCGCGCTGAGCTACGCTGCCGGGTAGGCGCTTCAGGGCGCCACCGGTCCGCGGGAAGGGCTCAGCCCACCTGAGAATCAAGGCGTAGTACCGCTTGACCTCCTTTCTCGCCTGACGATGCGGACAGCAGGCTCGTAGAGAGGAGGTCGGCGATGCCGACCCGGAATCTTCCGAACGACCCGCACCTCGACCATCTGCGCGGTCAGGCCAAGACCCTGCTCAAACAGGTCCGCGCCGGTGACAGCGCCGCGGTCGCACTGGCCGCCGAGTTCCATCCCGTGCGGACGCTGGCGGACGCCCAACTGGTGATCGCTCGCAGCTACGGGTTCCCCAGCTGGCCGCGGATCGTGCGACACCTCGAACTCGTCGACCGCTACAGCCGCTCGCCCCACCGGCAGCCGGTCGGCGGCCCGCTGGACACGCCCGCGGAGCGTGCCGACGAGTTCCTCCGGCTCGCGACACTGCACTACGGGGAAGACGATCCGGCCCGGCAACGATCCGCCCACGACCTTCTCGAGCGCTACCCGGAGATTGCCCAGAGCAACATCCATACACAGGTGGTGGCCGGCGACCTGGACGGGATCGACTTCAGCCAGGCGAGCTCGGAAGGCGGGCCGTACGGCTGGGAGCCGCTTCTCTACCTCACTTACAGCCGTCTCGACTCGCCGAACCAGGTCGAGATCGCCCGGCTCCTGCTCGAGCACGGTGCCGACCCGAACGCCGGCTACCTGTGGCAGGGCCTGCCGTCACCGTTCACCGCGCTCACCGGCGTCTTCGGCCGCGGTGAGGGCGACCAGCCGCCGCACCGGCATCGCGTCGAGTTGGCTCGGCTCCTGCTCGACGCGGGCGCCGACCCGAACGACAGCCAGACGATGTACAACTGCGGCCCCGGGTGTCCCCCGCCGTACGACGACGTACACCTGGAGCTCCTGCTGGAGTACGGGCTGGGGCGCGGCGACGGTGGCCCGTGGCACGCTCGGCTGACCGCTGCACACCCGACCCCGCGGCAACTGCTCGAGGACGAACTGGTCTTCGCGTCGTGGGCCGGCCTGACCCACCGGGCCGAGCTGGTACTTGCCCAGGGCACCGATCCGGAGGGCGTCGGAACCCGGCATCCGGTCTTCGGCGGACATCGACCGTACGAACTGGCCGCCGTCCAGGGCCATACCGAGATCGCCGACCTGCTCCGGGCGAGGGGCGCGGCGCCGCTGGACGAGATCCACCAGGTGTACGCCGCCGCGATGCGCGGTGAGCTGCCCGACGTCGATCCCGGGCTCGCGGCCCGCGCGGTGGCCCGGACACCGCAGCTGCCCGTTCGCGCCGCCGAGGTCGGTCGTGCCGTGGCGATGGAACCGTTGCAGCGACTGGGATTCGACCTCAGCCGGATCTCCGGCGGTGCCGCGCCGATCCACCGGGCTGCGCTCAACGGCCACCTGGAGACGGTCCGGAAACTCGTCGAACTCGGCGCCGACCCGACTCTGCGAGATCCGAACTACAACGGCGACGCTCTGAGCTGGGCCGAGCACAGTCACCAGCAATCGGTGATCGACTACCTCAGGGGCTTACAGCGAGGAACAGAAACGCACTGAACACGGCGAGGTGAACGGCGCCCTGCAACAGCGTCGCCCGGCCGGTCGAGAGGGTGAACAGCCCGGTCACGACGGTCAACGCGAACAGCACCATCTCCTTGCCGCCGAGCCCGAGGACGAGCGGGCCGCTCAGCCAGATCGAGGCGACGGCGATCGCGGGGATGGTCAGGCCGATGCTGGCGAGCGCTGACCCGAGCGCCAGATTGACGCTGGTCTGGAGACGGTTGCGCAGTGCGGCACGCACGGCGGCAACCGTCTCCGGCAGCAGGACGAGCAGCGCGATCACCACACCGACGACGGCCAGCGGCGCGCCGGCCGACTCCACCGCGGACTCGAGCCTCGGCGACACGGTCTTGGCCAGCCCGACCACCGAGATCAAGCAGACGAACAGCAACCCGAGGCTCAGCAGCGCGGTCTTCCCGCTCGGCGCGGCCGCGTGATGGTCCTCGTCCTCGTCGACCGCGCCGTCCGCCCCCACCGGCAGGAAGTAGTCGCGGTGCCGGATGGTCTGGATGAACACGAACACGCCGTACAGCACCAACGACGTCACGCCCGCGAACGCCAGCTGCGCCGAACTGAACTGCGGCCCTTCCGCGCTCGTCGTGAACGTCGGCAGCACCAGACTCAACGTCACCAGGGCGGTCGTCACCGACAGCGCGGAGTACGACGCCTGCACCCGGAACTCCTGCACGCGGTGCCGTAGCGAGCCGACGACCAGCGCCAGCCCGAGGATCCCGTTGCAGGTGATCATGACCGCGGCGAACACCGTGTCACGGGCCAGTGACGCGGCCTTGTCGCCGCCGGACGCCATCAGCGTGACGATCAGCGCGACCTCGATGATCGTCACCGCGAGCGCGAGGATCAGCGTGCCGAACGGCTCCCCGACCCGGTGCGCGACGACCTCGGCGTGGTGCACGGCGGCGATCACGGCGGCGCCGAGACCGAGACAGACCAGGATCAGCAAGACCGCGCCGAGGTTGCGGTGCCAGGTCCCGATCAGGTCGACGAAGGCGAGCAGCGGCACGGCCAGCGTCCAGCGCGGCAGACCTTGGGTCACGGATTTTCTCATCCTCAGACAGCCTATCGGGAATCCCCTTGGCATCCGGCGCGTCACGGGTGATGCTTCTCCCAATATGACTGTTGACATCAGGGAAGCGACCGCTGACGACTGGCCGGCCATCTGGCCGTTCTTCCGGGAGATCGTCACCGCGCGCGAGACCTATACCTACGATCCGGACCTCACCGAGGAGCAGGCCCGCGCACTCTGGATGTCGCCGTCCAGCTCGCCGTTGGCCCGGACAACGGTCGCGGTCGATGCCGACGGCACCGTTCTCGGCAGCGCCAACATGTACCCGAACCGCCCGGGTCCCGGCGCCCACGTCGCCAGCGCCAGCTTCATGGTCGACGGCAAGGCCCGCGGCAAGGGCGTCGGCCGGTTGCTCTGCGAGGACATGATCGCCTGGGCCGGCCGGTCCGGGTTCCGGTCGATCCAGTTCAACGCGGTCGTCGAGACGAACGAGCCCGCCGTCCATCTGTGGCAGTCCCTCGGCTTCCGGATCGCCGGCACCGTCCCAGAAGCCTTCGACCACCCCAAACTCGGGTACGTCGGCCTGCACGTCATGTACCGCCCCCTCCCATGACAAGGGCCCGCCGGATGTGGAAGGCGCTCGAGCCGTACCACGCGATCACGTACTTCGCGCCCGAGACGCGGAAGGCGACCGACGCGCTCGGGCTGAAGGGCGGATGGATGAGCTACTTCGGCTGCCGCTCGGCGCCCCTCGGCGCGGTCGGGCCGGAGTTCGTGGCCGCGGTGTTCTACAACTTCCACCCTGCGATGGTCGCGCGCTCACTCCCGGACGCCTGGAGCTACGCCACGCCGGCCCAGCTCCTCGACGTCCGGCTGACGGCGGTGGACGCCGCCGTACGGCGGTTGTTCCTGGACGGGTCGTTCGACCGGGCGGCCGAGCTCGGGCGACGCGCGGCCGAGCTCGCTCCGATCGCCGGCCGGCCGATCGCGGCCGCCAACGCGGCGCTGGACTGGCCGGACGAGCCGCATCTGGTGCTGTGGCAGGCGACCACGATCCTGCGCGAATCACGCGGCGACGGGCACGTGGCGACACTCGTCGCCGCCGGCCTCACTCCGTGTCAGGCCCTGGTGACGATCTCGGCGGCGGGCGGCCCCTCGAAGGAGGTCTTCCAGTTCAACCGCCGCTGGAGCGACGACGAGTGGGCGGCCGCCTCGGACGACCTCCGAAGCCGGGGACTGCTGGACGCCGACGGGGCTCTCACCGAACGCGGCCGGGCGCTGCGGCAGCAGGTCGAAGACACCACAGACTCGTTGGCCGACCAGGGGTGGCAGGCACTCGGCGACGAACTGACCACCGAGCTGCACGACCTCGTCCGTCCGCTGAGCGCGATCCTGATGTCGGACGGCCTGATCCCCGCCGACAACCCGATGGCCCTGCGCTGGGACTGACCTCTACGAGGTCCGAAGGCCCGCGTCGGCCGCCCGGAGGACCGCGGCGGTGAGCGCGTCGAGGATGCCGGACTCGAGTTTCCAGTGCTGCCAGTACAGCGGCACGTCGATGTACTTGCCCGGGGCGACCTCCACCAGCCGGCCGGCGGCCAACTCGGGGCCGGCCACCTGATCCTCGATCATTCCCCAGCCGAGCCCGATCCGCACGGCCTCGTGGAACGGCGCGGACGCCGGGATCGCGTGCGACGGCGGATCCAGTGTGCGCCGGGTCACCTTGCGGACCAGCCGGTGCTGCAGGACGTCCTTCTCGTTGAACACCACCATCGGCGCGTCGGCCAGCGCCTCCGGCAGCGGCTTGCCGTGCAGCCAGCGTTCGGCGTACTCCGGGGTGGCGAGCGGGAGATAGCGCATCTTCCCGAGCCGGACGACGCGGCAGCCCTGGACCGGTCGGGGATCCGCCGTCACCGCGGCCAGGACCGTCCCGTTGCGGAGGTACTGTGCCGAGTGTTCCTCGTCCTCCTGGTGGACCAGGAAGCGAGCGTTGTGCGTGCGGGACAGGTCGAGCATCGCGGGCAGGAACCAGTTGTTGAGCGAGTCCGCGTTCACCGCGATCGGGATCCGCTGCGCGTCGATCGTGCCGCGGACGGCGGCGATCGCCTCCAGCTCGAGCAGCGAGACCTGACGGGCGAGTCGCAGCAGCGCGGCGCCCGCCGCGGTCGCCCGGGCCGGCCGGCCGCGCATCACCACGACCTGACCGAGCCGGCTCTCCAACGCCTTGATCCGCTGACTGACCGCGGACGGCGTGACGCGCAACCGCCGCGCGGCGGCGTCGAAGCTGCCCTCGTCGACGACGGCCACGAACGTCTCGAGCTGTGCGGAGTCGAATTGCATGATGAAGCAATTCTAAAGGTGCATCAGAATCTTTAGCTGGCTTGCAGCAGGTCGGCTGCTTACGGTCGAAGACATGCCCCTCCTCGCCGGTTTCGCCACGGCACTGTCGCTGATCGTCGCGATCGGCGCCCAGAACGCGTTCGTCCTGCGTCAAGGACTCCGCCGCGAACACGTCCTTCCGGTGGTGCTGACCTGTGCGCTCTCGGACGCGTTGCTGATCTCCAGCGGCATCCTCGGCCTCGGCGCACTCCTGACCCGTTACCAGCTGGCCCTCGACATCGCCAAGTTCGGCGGTGCCGCTTTCCTTTACACGTATGCGTTCCTGGCCGCCAAACGTGCCCTCAGGCCCGGCTCGATCACTCCCGCCGACCACGCCCCCGCCGCCCTGCGCAGCGTCGTACTGACGTGTCTGGCCTTCACCTACCTGAATCCGCACGTCTACCTGGACACGGTCGTCGTGCTCGGCTCGCTGGCCAACCAGCGAGGCGCCGACGGCCGCTGGCTCTACGGCCTCGGCGCCGTCACCGCCAGCTTCACCTGGTTCTTCTCCCTGGGCTTCTTCTCCCGCAGGCTGTCCGCCCTCTTCGCCCGCCCCCGGGCCTGGCAACTCCTCGACTCCACGATCGCCCTCCTGATGACCACGCTCGCCACCTGGATGCTCCTGTCCTGATCACACAATGGGGCGGTGGACGTGACTGTGCTGTGTGACGCGGTGGCGGTTTTCCCCGAAGAGGTTTCGACGGCGTTGCCGGAGTGGGGCGAAGAGGCGGCTGCTTGGACCGGGCTGGTGATGCCGGGGAACGTTCGTGACGGTGCGTGGCTCCTGCATTTCCACAGCTATCTCGTGGTCGAGGACGCCGGAGTGGTGCTGGTTGACGCGGGGGTCGGGCCGGCGGGCGGGGAAGCGGCTGAATGGCTGGGGGTCGCCGGCCGACTGCCCGGGCTGCTGGCGCAGGTCGGTGTGGAGGCGGCGGATGTGGATGCGGTCGTGTTGACGCATGTGCATCTGGATCACGTGGGGTGGGCGTCCGACGGGGTGCGGGCAGGGTTCCCCCGGGCGGAGTACGTCGTCCAGCGGGCCGAGCTCGAGCACGTGCGCGGCGGATCGACGTACTCGAACCGGATCAGGCCGCTCGAGGAGGCGGGGCAGCTACGCGTGGTGGACGGTGAGGTCGCGCTACGGGGGATGCGACTGGTGCCGACACCGGGGCACACGCCTGGGCATCAGTCGGTCGTGACGGAGCGGGCGATCCTCGGCGGTGACGTGCTGGTACACCCGGCGCAGGCGCAGTGGCCGGAGCTGACGTACGTGTACGAGCGCGACCCGGCCGTGGCCATCACCTCACGCCACGAGCTCCTCACCCTGGCAGCCGCAACAGGCGTCCCGATCGCGGCCGCACACCCGCACGCACCACTGTCGGTCGATCCGGTACGGGCCATGCCCGTCCCGACCGCGGGCTACGACGTCTGCCCGCCACACAAGCTCTGACGGGCCATTTCGACAGGACGTGTCCGGCTGGAGGTAGTGCACCTGAGCGTAGATTCGCCTCCGCGTACAGCGTCTCAGGGGTGCACTACCTGTTCTTCGGTCCCGGTCTAGCGGTAGCCGGTCGTGTCGGCGGGCTTGCCGGCGTTCTCGACCTCGACGATGTAGCGCCACGCGTCGGGCCGGCTGCCGTCGAGGTCGGTGAAGCCGTAGATCCGGGCGAGCTCGCCGCTCGACGTCGACTTGCCGTTCCAGCGCCGTACGTCGGGGTCCGTCGCCAGCGCCGCCACCGCGCGGCCGACGTACGACGGGCTCTCGGAGATCGCGAAGTGCGGGATCCGCTCGGTCGCGTCCCGCCAGTTCTCCTCGCGGACGCCGAATCCTTCGAGCATCGCCTCCGACCGCAGCCAGCCGGGTGTCAGCAGGACGGCGGTCGCCTCGTACTTGTCCAGCTCGTGCGCCAAGGCGAACGCGACCCGGCTGACCGCGCCTTTCGCGACGTCGTAGAAGAACGAGACCCGATAGTTGTCCGCGTTGAACTCGTCGGTGCCGTCGGTCATCTCGATCACCAGGCCACCGGGTGACTTGATCAGCAACGGCAGCGCGTAGTGGCTGGTGATCACATGCGTGTGCACGCCAAGCTGCAACAACCGGAGACCGCCGTCGAGGTCGCTCTCCCAGACCGTCTTGTCCCACTCGGGCTCGCCGTTCTGACCCCAGATGTCGTTCACCAGGATGTGCAGCGCGCCCTGCTCCCGCTCGATCCGCTCGACGAGCTCACGGACCTGCACCGGATCCAGATGATCCATCGGTACGGCGATGCCGCGGCCGCCGGCCTTGTCGACCAGCTCCGCGGTTTCCTCGATCGTCTCGGGGCGGCCCATCTCGGACCGCCGCTCCCGCGTGCTCCGCCCGGTCACGTACACGGTCGCGCCGGCCGCACCGAGCTCGACCGCGATCCCCCGTCCGGCTGCCCGGGTCGCCCCGGTCACCAGCGCCACCTTCCCCGCCAACGGCTGCATGCCGCCCTCCTTATCCATACGTTGTACGATTATGTACCCTACGGCGTATGGTTAACGACGGCAAGCGCTCCGGACGGCCGCGCGCCGGGGAGGAGCGGCTGAGCCGGGAGGCGATCCTGACCGCCGCGCTGCGGATCGTCGACGACGACGGCATCGACGCGCTGACCATGCGGCGGCTCGCGGCCACGCTGCAGGTCAACCCGATGTCGCTGTACCACCACCTGCCGAACAAGGCCGCCGTCCTGGCCGGCCTCGCGGAGCTGGTGTTCGCCGGCCTGGAACTCCCGGATCCGGGCGACACCGTGCCGTGGGACGAGCAACTGAAGGTGGCTGCCCGCGCCTACCGCGACGGTCTGCGGCAGCACCCGAATCTCGCGCTGCAGGTGCTGGCCGACACGTCCGCGGTGTCGGACGTCGTCGTGGTCACGATGGAGCCGTTCTACCGGGCTCTCGACCGGGCCGGTCTCGCGCCGCGCGAGATCTTCGAGGCCGCGAACACGCTGATCGATTTCATCCACGGCTTCAGCCTCGGCGAGGCGTCCGTCCGGGCGGAGACCTTCGAGCTCGCCCCCGACCTGCTGACCCGCGTCCGCGCGCTGCCCGCGGACAAGGCCCCGACCCTGGCCCGGATCGTCAACGAGCTCGGCGAGGACGGGCTCGCCTACGACTTCGACAGCGGCTTCGAATCGGGGCTGTCCACCTTGGTCGCCGGCCTCCGCCGGTAGCGCGAGATCGCGACCCCACCGAGGCACAGCAGGCCTCCGGCGTAAGCCAGCAGTACCGGGCTCTCACCGAGAAGCAGCCAGCCGAGGAAGATCGTGATCGGCGGCACGAGGTACGTCGTGGCGCCCATCCGGCCGGCCGTCGTCCGGGCGAGCGCGTAAGCCCAGGTGGTGAACGCGATCGCGGTCGGAAACGCACCGAGGAACACCACCCACCACACGGTGGACGGGCGTGCGTCGGACACCTCGCGCAGCAGCGTCGGCCCGAACGGCAGGCAGGCGACGGCGCCGATCACGCAGGACAACCAGGTCACCTCGAGTGCGGGCAGACGCCCCAGCAACGGCTTCTGTGCCACAACACCGATCGCGTACGCCGCCGCGGCCACCACACAGAGCATCACGCCCCAGGCATCGGCGCCGCCGTGCGAGGACGACAGGCCGATCACCACCACTCCGCCGAACGCGACCAGACTGCCGATCACCAACTGGCGCGGGAATCCCTCACCCAGCACCATCCCGGCCAGCAGGGCGATCAGCAGCGGCCCGGTGTTCACCAGCATCGACGTGGTCCCGGCGTCGAGGTGCCGCTCGGCCGCGTTCAGCGCGACGTTGTAGCCCCCGAACCAGAGCAGCCCGCAGACCAGCAGGTACTTCCAGTCCGCCCGAGCCGGCCATCGGCGCGGCCGGCTGAAGACGAAGATCCCGAGCAGCACGCTGCCGATCAGCAGCCGGCCCAGCGACAGGGCGCCCGCCGAGATCTCCTCACCGACGTGCCGGATCGCGACGAACGCCGATGCCCACAACACCACCGTCACCGCGGCCGCACCGGCGGCGAGCGCACCCTGTTTCCTCATACGTGTGGAACGTCCTCGAAGCCCATGATGTGAGGCTAGGTGTCACTCACTTCGGCGCTGACCGAACTGCGCGGCGCCGGCAGCGTGAACGGTACGACGAACGCCGTCAGCAGCACCGGGATCGTCAACGCCGCCACGAGGACCGACATCGTGAACCACAGCGATCCGAGCGCGAATCCGCCGTACACCGCGATCGCGGAGACCTCCGCGAACAGGCCGGACACCGACGTCACGGTCGCCCGCGCCGGGCCGGTAATCGCATCCTGCAACCGCGACTCGGACACCACGATCACCAGCTGCATGACGCCGTACCCGATCGCGATCGGCAGGAAGCCCCACGCGGATCCGCTCAGCGAACCGGTCGCGATCAGCACCGCCGTCGCCGCCAGACCGGCCGCGAAGGTTGCTGCTGGCAACTTGTAGGCCGGTCCGGCGAGCGCGCCGCCGATCGCCTGCGCGGCAACGGTTCCGGCGATCAGCAACGGGATCACGCCGGTCGCAGCCCCGATCTCGCGGGCGAGCAGCGGGAAGTACTCGTCGAACGCCAGGAACCCGCCGAGCAGCGCGACCAGAAGAACCGCCCGCCGCACCAGTCGACTCGTGAGCACCTCGGCCACACCGGACTTCAACATGGCCAGGTAAGCGGCGAACGCTGCCCGGGCACCAGGTTCGTCCGACTCCCGCGCAGCCTCGACCGCGCGCGCCTCGGGCAACGACCACGCGACGGCGGCCTGGGTCAGGCAGCTCAGCACGCTCACCACCCCGGCCAGGGCGTATCCGCCGAGGTCGAACAGTGGTGTCGCCAGCGCGGTCGCCGCCAGGTTCATCACGAACGACGCGGAGCGCGCGCGGCCGAGCAGCGTCGGGAAGTGCTCGGTGCGGTCCCGCGCCGCCAGCTCGTCGTACACGAACGCCTCGTAGGTGCCCGAGATCAGCGCGGACGACGTTCCCCAGAGCACGAAGCCGAGCGCGAAGCCGGCGTACGACGGCAGCGAGACCCACGCGGCGTACCCGACAGCGCTGAGCAAGGCGCCGAGGATCAGCAGCTTGCGCCGCGAATACGTGTCGGCCCAGGCGCCGGACGGCACCTCGAGCACGAATCCGGTCGCCGACCAGATGACGAACAGCGTCGAGATCTGGGCAGCCGACAGCCCGTGGTCGGCGAACAGCAGCTGATACAGCGGGTAGAGCGGGATGAAGTCCTGCAACGCCTCGAAGGCGATGATCCGGAGCGACAACCCTCGATCGGTGCGTCAACGCGGGGGGCTCATAGATCCGAAGATACGGCAAAAATGGCGCGCGGATCACCCGAATTGTCCGTCAGAGTAGAGCGATGGGAGACGTCAGCGAACGATTCTGGGCGAAGTTGCCCGCGGGCAGCCGGGACGCTCTTGTCGACGGGTTGAGCCAGTCCGAGCTGCAATCGGTCCTGCTGGACGTGACGCGGGAGCGCGCCGCCAAGGTGACGCCGGCGCGGCTCCTGCAGCGCTGGCAGCAGGACCGGTTCGTGCGGCCGTCCACCATCGATCCGCGGGAGCTGGTGAAGACCCAGCAGCGGCTCTGGGACCTGCTGCCGGCGAAGTTCGACGGCGTGCAGCTGTCCCCGATCACGCCGCTGGGGACGAGTTCGGCGGTCGCGACCATCAACCAGCACCAGGTGGTCAGCACCATCCGCGGCACTGAGGTCGCCAGCGATCCGACCAACGAGCTGGCCGTCGAGGCCGCCGTACGACGTCGTGCCGGGCAGGACCGCGTCCACCTGGCGGCGTGCCAGCGGGTCGTCCGCGCGCAACCGTTCGACGGGCCGGGGATGTCGGCGCACTTCGAGCTGTTCGTGCTGGTGTCGAGCGCGCGGGACACCGGGTCGTGCCGGACCGAGGCGGAGCTGCTGATCGACCACCTGAGCTTCTGGCACGCCGTACTCGGCGAGAAGGCCGAGCTCACCTTCACGGCGTTCACGCCGTCCGCACTGCGCGACCGGATCGAGGACACCGTCCGCCCGGCGCTCGGCGTCGCGTTCACCGAGGACACCGAGCGGACCAAGAGCGCCGGCTACTACGCCGGCACCGCGCTCGGCATCGACCGCGGTGGCGCAGGACTGGGCGACGGCGGCTTCACCACCTGGACCGCGGACCTGCTCGGCGACGCGAAGGAACGCTGCCTGACGTCGTGCATCTCCACTGAAGGCCTGACCGTCACCGGAGCTTGAGCAGGCCCGCGTCGGTCGGGCGGAAGCCGCAGGCGTCCTCGTAGAAGGGTTTGAGGTGCGGCTCGTAGTCGACGTGCAGCCACTCGCACCCGGCCAGGCGAGCCTCCTCGGCCGCGGTCAGCACGAGCTGCTTGCCGATGCCCTGCCGGCCGTGGTCGGGGTGGACGGCGGTGTCCAGCACGAACGCGTGCGACCCGCCGTCCCAGCACACCTGGACGAACCCGACCAGCTGATCGTTGCTAAAGGCCCCTACCCAGGTCAGCGCCCACCGCTCCAGCTGCGCGCCCCAGGGCTGCAAGTTCACTGCACTGTCGAACGCGGCCGCATGCAGCGCGGACAACTCGCGATCGTCGACCGGGAACCGCACGACGTACTTCACAGCATCCCCACCGCCGCTTCCAGGCGAGCGTTCCACTCGACGGCCGAACCGTCCGGCAGGTCCGCAAGGCTCAGATACCCCTGGATTGCGACCGACGGCAGGACGGCGCTCAAGCCGTTCTGATCGCCGTACGCCGTCAGCGCCTCGTCCCACCTCGCCGGCTCCACCGACGACACCAGGAACCAGGCCAGATCGAGCACGCCGGGCGCCGCCGACACGTCCTCCCAGTCGAGCAGCGCGACCACGCCGTCCGGTCCGGTCCGCATGTTCGCCGCCGACGCGTCGCCGTGCACCAACGTCGGCTCACCCGCCCACGCCACCTCGGCCTCCGCGTCGAGCACCCTGCCCACCAGCCGCTCGCCGAACGCACGAACAGGGGCGGACAGGTCCGACCGCTTCGCCAACGCCGGCCACGTGCGGTCGTACAGCCCGGCCACCAGGACATCCCCAGCCCCGGGCGTCCAGCCGGACATGTCTTCCAGCTCCAGGCGCGTTCCGGCCGGACCGGACTCGGCCTGGTAGCACTCGGGTACGCGTACGCCGACGACCGGCGCGATCTCCTGGTAGAACCGGACCTCGTTCTGGAACATGCTCAGGAGGGCCGGGATCGAGCCCGGCGCGGCGGGCTTCCGGCGCTTCACATAGTTCGGCACCAGGTCAGGCTAGGGACATCGGCCGGCCCGGCGTGACTGATTTTTCTAGGCGACCAGCGTGTACGCCGTGGCCGGGGCGGAATAGGCGCGCGGACCGGACGGGATGCGCTGTGCACCGCGGTCCTCGACCCGGATCGCGGCGGTCTGCAGCCGGACCGGCAGCGTCTTCCGGACCGCGGTGGTCAGGTCGAACTGCACCTCGGACAGCAGGTCGGACAGCTCCAGCCCGAGCGCCCGGCAGATCGCGGCGAGGATCTCCGAGGACGGCTCCTTGCGGCCGCGCTCGATCTCGGACAGGTACGGCACCGACACCTGGGCCAGCTCGGCGAGCTCACGCAGGGTGATTCCCCGCTCGTGCCGCAGCCGGCGGAACACGTTCCCGATCACCTGGCGTAGCAACACGTCTGGCCCTCCTCGCGTCCGGATCTCCTGTACCGAGTGTGCCACCCCACCCAGGCCCTCCGCCCCGAATCTGCCCTGAGCAGACTTTCTGCCCTCCGCAGAATCCACTTTGTGCACGCACCAACCACTTTCGAGGGCGGAAAGTGGTTGGTGGGTGCCCAAAGTGTGGTCAGGCGAGAGCCTCGGCGAGGTCGTTGGTTAGGTCTTCGGGGTCTTCTAGGCCGAGGCTCAGGCGGAGGAGGCCGGGTGACGGCTTCGCGTCGGCGGCTACGAGGCGGTGGGTGAGGGCGGCGGGGTGCTGGATCAGCGTGTCGACTCCGCCCAGCGAGACGGCGTGGGTGATCAGCTTCACGCGGCTCGCCACCTGGGACGCCGCTGCGTAACCGCCGCTGAGCGTGAAGGCGAGGACCGCGCCCGGGCCCACCTGCTGGCGGCCGATCAAGCCGGACGGGTCGGTCAGTCCGGGATAGTGGACGCGCTCGACGGCGGGTTGCGCGGAGAGCCAGTCCGCGACCTTGATCGCGGTCGCCTGCTGCGCCCGTACTCGCACCGGCAGCGTCTGCAGTCCCCTGTGCAGTTCGTACGCCGCCAACGGATGCAGCAGGCCACCTGTTACAGCGCGGACCTGCCGAAGCCGGCTGATCCACTCCACGCCGGCCGCGACGACGCCTCCCATGACGTCGCCGTGACCGCCGAGGTACTTGGTTGCCGAGTGCAACACCAGGCTCGCCCCGTGCCGGGCCGGCTGTTGCAGCACGGGTGTCGCGAAGGTGTTGTCCACCAGGACAGCGACGTCACCCGCGGCCGCGGCGACGGACGCGATGTCGACGAGGTCGACGGTCGGGTTCGCCGGCGTCTCCACGATCACCAGACCCGTGTCCGGCTGGATCGCGGCGACGACGCCGGCCGGATCCACATACGTGACGGTTGTCCCCAGGAGGCCTGTGGATAACAAGTGGTCGCTGCCACCGTACAGCGGGCGTACGGCGACCACGTGCGGGCGGCCCGCGGCGACGGTGGCGAGCAGGCACGCGGTGAGCGCGGCCATGCCCGACCCGAACGCGACCGCGCCGTCGGTGTACTCCAGCTCGGCGAGCGCGTCCTCGAAGCGCGCGACGGTCGGGTTCCACAGGCGCTGGTAGACGAGGCTCCCGCCGTCGGGCCCGCGACCCTCGGCGAGTTCGTCGTACGACGCTCCGCCGGCGTCGACGCCGGGGAGCGGGTAGGTGGTGGACAGGTCGATCGGGGGGACGTGGACGCCGAGGGCGGCCAGGTCGTCGCGGCCGGCGTGCACCGACCTGGTGTCCAGCTGGGTCATCGCTGCCTCCTCACCGGGGTTGTGGAGGAGGATGGAATCTTCTGCGCGCGAGCCGCAATAGTTCCGAAGCAAATTCGTCCACAGCGTCATCCACACGCTGTGGATTCTGTGGACGAGCTCTACAGTGGTGGTATGCCGAAGGATCGTCGGAGCCCGGGACCGGCGCCGCGGCCGGTGCCGGACGGGCTCGACGAGATCGACCGGACGCTCGTCGGCCTGCTGGCCGCGGACGGCCGGATGCCGAACAACGCGCTCGCCGAGGCGGCCGGCATCGCGCCGTCGACGTGCCTGACCCGCGTCCGGTCGTTACGCGAGCGCGGCGTGATCCGCGGGTTCCACGCCGACGTGGACCTGGCCGCGCTGGGCCGGCCGCTGCAGGCGCTGATCGCGATCCGCATCGGGGCGCACTCCCGCGACGAGATCGACCGGTTCCGCACGAAGGTGCCCGGCCTGCCGGGTGTGCTGTCGCTGTTCCATGTCAGCGGCGCCAACGACTACCTGCTGCACGTCAGCGCGGCGACCCCGGACGCGCTCCGGGAGTTCGTGCTGGAGCACCTGACCGCCGACCCGGCGGTCAGCCACGCGGAGACGAGCCTGATCTTCGAACACGTCCGCGGGACGGCGGACGCGCAGCGCTCACCAACCGCGCCCAAATCGCCGCGCTGAAGCGCAGCTGACCCGGTCGTGCTCGGTTGGCGGGGTGTTGGTGAGTGGCACAGGTCCGCGGTTCAGCGGGGCTTCAGGCCCCAGGCTTCGGCGAGCAGCTGGAACGAGCGGCGGCGTTCGGCCGGGTTGTGGATGTTGGTGGTGATGATCAGCTCGTCGGCCCCGGCGGCGTCGGCCCGGCGGCGGAGGTCGCCGGCCACCTGGTCAGGCGTGCCGACGGACACCAGGCCGGCCCACTCCTCGACAGCGGCCTCTTCCGCCTCGGACCACGGGTAGGCCTCGGCCTCTTCCGGGGACGGGAGCGGACCCGGCCGGCCGGAGCGCAGGCGGAGCATGGACAGGGCGTTGGCGCGGGCGAGCTGCTGCGCGCGCTCCTCGGTCTCGGCGACGATCGCGGCCAGCGCCAGGATCGCGTGCGGGCCGCCGTCGTGCTCGAAGCGCTGGTAGTTGGTCTTGTACGCCGAGATCACGCCGGCCGGATCGAGCGTCCCGAAATGCCCCGCGTAGGCGAATCCGGTCCCGAGCGCGGCGGCCGCCTGACCGCCGTACGTGCTGGAGCCGAGGATCCACACCGGCGGCAGCGGTACGTCGTCGGGCTGGGCGCTGATCGGCTCGAACGGATGCCCCGCCGGGAACCCTTCGGCGTACGCGCGGAGTTCGGCGTACTGCTCGGTGAAGTCGTCGGCGCCGAGCGCCTCGCGGCTGCGGCGCAACGCGAGCGCCGTGCGCTGGTCGGTGCCCGGCGCGCGGCCGATGCCGAGGTCGATGCGGTCCGGGTACAGCCCGCCGAGGACGCGGAACGTCTCGGCGACCTTGAGCGGCGAGTGGTTCGGCAGCATGATGCCGCCGGATCCGACCCGGATCGTCGACGTCGCCGCCGCGACCGCCGCGATCATCACCTCGGGGGTCGAGCTCGCGACGCTCGGGATGTTGTGGTGCTCCGCCAGCCAGTACCGGTAGTAGCCGGCCGCTTCCGCGGTGCGGGCCAGTTCCAGCGTCTCGTGCAACGCCTCCGACGGCCGTGTACCTGTCGGCACCGGCGAGAGGTCGAGCACGGACAGGGGCATCGCTTCAGCACTCACGTTCAACTGCCAACCGCGGCCCGCGGCCGCCTATTCCGGGTACGGCGTGTCCGCGCGGGCGTCGCGCAGGCAGCGGGCCCACCAGGCGAGCTGACGCAGCAGCGCGGCCGCGGCGCCGGAGGTGGTCGGGTCGACGGGCTCGCCATCCGCGGTGAAGTCCTCTTCGCGGAAGCCGAGGCTGTCGCGGATCGTGACCGCGTGCAGCTCGCCGAAGACGAGACGGAGCTGCTCGGCCGCCCGCAGCCCGCCCGAGCGTCCGCCGTACACCACGAAGCCGACCGGCTTGGCGTACCAGGGCCGGCGTACGGCGTCGATCGCGGTCTTCACGTCGCCCGGATAGGCGTGGTTGTACTCGGCGGTGACGATCAGTACCGCGTCCGCATCGTCGATCCGCGCGGGCAGCTCGGTCAGCGGCAGCAGGCTCAGGTCGATCAGATCGAGCTTGAACTCGTCGGCCCGCTCGACCTCCCGCGCGAACCACCGCGTGACCGCCGTCCCGAACCGGCCCACCTCCAGATTGCGGGTCAGCACGACGAGCCGCAGCGGATGAACAGTCACGTCGAACGACGCTAATACCTCAACAAGACTTGAGGTCAAGGCGTCTCAACCAGCAGTCCCGGAACACCACTTCAGGAAAAGCCGGTGACGGGATAAACTCAAGGATTTGTGACTGCCGCGGGGAGAATTCCAGAAATGCGGCCTGAAAACCAACGGGACGTATTTTAGCACAAGGGACAGGAATTGCCGAATCCAGTCGATGCCGAACAGGCACACCTGACCACTTTCTACGCCGCGCTGGACGCCGAGCGCGCGCGGACCGACGCCCGCACCGACGACGAGCAACTCGTCCGCACCCGCAACGCGCAGGCACTGCACCAGCGCGACGGCCGGATCCGTGACCTCAAACTCCGGCAGGCGCGCCTGAACGCCGCCGAGGAGGGGCTGTACTTCGGCCGCCTGGACACCGCCGACGGCGAGGTCCTGCACCTCGGCCGGATCGGCCTGCACGACGACGACTACGAGCCGCTCCTGGTGGACTGGCGCGCCCCGGCGGCGCGGCCGTTCTACATCGCGACCGCGGTCGCCAACCACGGCGTCGTCCGCCGCCGGCACATCCAGACCCGGCTGCGCCGCGTGGTCGACGTCCAGGACGAGCAGCTCGACCTCGGCCGGGAGGCCGCCGACGCGTCGAAACCCGGCACCGGCGTGATCGGCGAGGCCGTGCTGATGAAGGCGCTGGAGGCCCGCCGGACCGGCCGGATGGAGTCGATCGTCCAGACCATCCAGGCCGACCAGGACCGGATCATCCGCTCCGAACTCCCCGGAATCCTCGTCGTCCAGGGCGGGCCGGGCACCGGGAAGACCGCCATCGCGCTGCACCGCGCGGCCTTTCTGCTGTACACCCACCGCGAACAACTGGAAAAGCGCGGAATTCTCGTCGTCGGGCCGAATGCCGCATTCCTGCGATTCATCGGCCAGGTGCTGCCGTCGCTCGGCGAGGACGGCGTCCGGCTGGTCACCATCGCCGAGTTGTTCCCCGGGCTGACCGCGACCCGCCCGGAGACGCCGGAAAGCGCGGAGGTCAAGGGCCGGACGGTGATGGCCGACGTGATCGCGCAGGCGGTCGCCGACCGGCAATGGTTGCCGGAGCACCCGGTGCGGGTCTCGGTGGAGCGGACCGAGCTCACGCTCGACCCGGCGTTCGTCGGTGCCGCCCACGAGCGCGTGCGCAACCGCAACCTCACCCACAACCAGGCGCGACCCTTCGTGCTGAACGAGATCACCGACCACCTCACCAACCAGTACGCCGAGCTGATCGGCACCGACCCGCTCGACGGCGAGCAGCTCCTCGACGACTACGAGCTGTCCGAGCTGCGCAAGGAAGTGCTCTCCGAGCCCGCGGTGGTCGCGTTGCTGGAGCAGCTGTGGCCGTTGCTCAGCCCGCAGCGGCTGCTCGAGGACCTGTACGGCGACGAGGCCCGGCTCGCGTCGGCGGCGCCGCAGCTGTCGGAGCTCGACCGCGAGCACCTGCTGCGGTACGGCGACGACTGGAGCCCGTCCGACGTACCGCTGCTGGACGAGGCGGCGGAGCTGCTCGGCGACGACGGGTCCGAGGCCGCACGGGAGCGTGCGGCGCGGGCGCGGGCCGTTGCTTATGCGCAAGGGGCGCTGGACGTGCTGTCCGGCTCGGGTTCGACGGACTGGGACGAGGACGACGAGGCCGAGATCCTGACCGCGAAGGACATTCTCGACGCCGAGGCGCTGGCCGAGCGCTACGAGGCGGACGACGACCGGACGCTCGCCGACCGAGCCTCGGCGGACCGGCGGTGGACGTACGGTCACGTGATCGTCGACGAGGCGCAGGAGTTGTCGCCGATGGCGTGGCGGGCGATCGCGCGGCGGTGCCCGCTGCGGTCGATGACGGTGGTCGGCGATGTGGCCCAGACGAGCTCGATCGGCGGCGGTACGACGTGGTCGTCCGCGCTCGGTGAGACGTTCGGCGACCGGTGGCGGCTGGCAGAGCTGACGCTGAACTACCGCACCCCGGCCGAGGTGATGGAGCTCGCGCAGGCCGTCCTGCTGGCGGTCGATCCGTCGGCACGGGCGCCGCAGTCGGTCCGCTCCACGGGCGCGCGGCCGTGGCACATCGACGTACCGGCGGCCGAACAGGCGCTCTACGTGTACAAGATGGCGGCCGAGGAGACGGCGTACGGCGAGGTCGGCGTGATCACGTCGCGCAACCGGCTCGAGCTGATCCAGGAGGCGGTCGACGGCCTGTCCGGCGTCACAGTTCTCACCGCCCGCGAAGCCAAGGGCCTGGAGTTCGACTCGGTCCTGGTCGTCGACCCCGACGGCATCGTGATCGAGTCGCCACGCGGCCTCCGCGACCTGTACGTCGCCCTCACGCGCTGCACTCAACGCCTGGGTGTCGTCGGCGCGCTACCCGACGTACTCGAAGGCCTGCCGGCCTGGGAAAACCGCGGCTGACGGGCCTGTTCGATACCGGTCTAGCGGCCTACCGTCGAAAGATGAAGAGGCCGCTTCGATGTCGGCTCCACCTGCACACGTGGAAGACCGAGCACAACGAGGAAGGGCAGCGCTACCAACGCTGTCTGGGGTGCGGCACGACCCGCGACAAGCTCACGCTGAACGACTTCGGCGCAGGTCAGTGAAGGCCCACGACGAGCACAGTCCCCGCTGAAGCATGGACAGCAGAAAGTGACGAGGCTTCAATGGCTGGCGGGGGGAATCATGAATGGAGAACTGTATTCACACACGTCTTGGCACCGGCACAACGATCGCGGGAACGCGACCTTGGCAGCACTCGGCGGAGTGGCTGTCGGCATCATCCTCGTCCTGTTGGCGTGGCTCGTCGTACTGATGACGAAGGATGACCCGTCGCGCACGGCCGCCACACAGCCGACCACTCCGGCCGCGGTGGCGCCGTCGGCATCCGTCCCGGCCGCGACAGTGACGAAGACTGTCGCGCCGCCACCGGCGGCCAAGAAGACCTCGAACTCCGCACCGGCCGTCAGCGATGTCCGGTCACTGCCGGCCGGGTTGTTCTGCCGCGACCTGAACGCGAAGGGTTACAGCTACGTCGCCGCGGTGGACTACTGGCGACTGCACGGGCAGCCGGATCGCATGGACGCCGATCTCAACGGGATCCCGTGCGAGACCGTGTACTCCCGGAGCGCCGTCGCCGCGTACTGGAACGGGCGCGAGATCAGCGGAGTCACATTCTGGTCCGCCGGGCTGTACTGCCGGGATCTCGTCGCGCGCGGGGCTTCGTACGGCGAGGCTGTTCGGTACTGGTGGTACTACGGGATGCCGGACCGGATGGATGCCGACAAGAACGGCATTCCGTGCGAAACGGTGTATCCCGCGGCGACGGTCAACGCGTTCTGGTACCCGTGAGGCGGCAGGCCTGGGCTGCCTTCCTGGTGGCGGTGGTGATCGTGGGCGGCGGTGGCCTGTTCGGGCTGTCGGCGGCGGGCGTCTTCGACAACGCGCAGTCCGGAGCACAGGACACACCTCGCCCGGTACCACCGTCGACCCCAGCCTCGACAGCGCCGCGGACCACGACCGCCACACCGCGCGCACAGCTGACGACCCCGTCGGCCCGGCCGAGTGGGCCGGTGCGGCCGGATCCGGTGCACCGGTATGTGTTCCCCGTGGCCGGCTGCCGCGCGGATGCCTCGCAGTCCCACCACGACTACCCGGCGTCGGACATCTTCGCGGATGTCGGATGCCTCTTCGTCGCTCCGGTCGACGGACGGGTCGACGAGGTGACGCGGGCCGACTCGTGGAATCCGAAGACCAACCGGGGCGCCGACAGGGGAGGCTTGTCGATTTCAGTGCTGGGCGTAGACGGTGTTCGGTACTACGGCTCGCACCTCTCCGCGATTCAACGCCGGATCGCACCGGGCGCGACGGTGCGGGCCGGGCAGATTCTGGGGCGAACCGGTAAGACCGGAAGCGCCCGGCCCACGTCACCACACCTGCATTTCGGAATCAGTTGGCCGACCGGGCCCGGCGTCTGGTGGATCCGACGTGGAGCAGTCCCACCGCAACAGTTCCTGAACAGCTGGCATCACGGCGGCCAGTTGTCACCCGCCGCGTTGGTGGCGACGGTTCACCGCAAGTACGGCGTGGATCGCGGCTGCCGCTCGTACTGCTGACCTCAGCGGGCGCGGCCTGCGCGGAGGGCGGTGAGCGACTTCTCGATCCGGCGGTCGCGAGTCGCGTCGGTCTTCGCCGACGTGACCTGGAGGGTGTGCCACTGCCGGTTGCTGTAGCTGAGGGTGTCCCAGAAGGCTTTGGCCTCGGGGTCTGCGGCCAGGGCGGTCGCCAGGGGTTCGGGGATTTCCAGCTCGCGCGGCGCGGTGTCGAGTTCGACGTCGACCTCCAGGACCTCGCCGGGGGTGACGCCGGCCTCGGTACGGCGGTCCGCGCTGAATCCGAGGAGGTAGCGGCCGCCCATCCGCGCGATCGACGTACGGAACGTGTAGCCGTTGACCGTGACGCTGACCTTGGGACGGCCGCCGCCACCGAGCGACTCGACGACGCTGCCGGGCACCTCGAATCCGGCGGTGTTCTTCCCGGTGGCGAGCAGTTCGGCGGTGAACTTCATCCACCCATCATCCGAACCGGGCGGGTCATGTCGAGACCGGGCGGGCGGCTCCGACGTACCGGCGTCAGCGTCAGGCGGAAGGGACGATCGTGATTCTGAACAGCATGTTGCTCGGCAGTACGGACGCCGAGCGGTTGAAGGCGTGGTACCGCGACGGGTTCCGGGCGGAGGTCGACGGCTACGGCAATCTCGACCTCGGTGGGTTCGGTCTGGTGATCGAGCAGCGCGACGACGTCGCGGCGAAGAACCCCGAGCCGGGGCGGCACATCGTGAACTTCGCGGTGGACGACATCGAGGCGGCGGCCGCGCACCTGCGGACCCTCGGCGTCGAGTGGCTGGTGCCGCCGGAGGACCGCGGCATCGGCTGGTTCGCCACCCTGGTCGACCCGGACGGCAACTACGTACAACTCATCCAGATGAAACCCGAGTACTACGCACAGAAATGAAGAACGTTCGCACCGGATCTTGGGGGATCCGGTGCGAACGGTGGTTTATTTGTCAGGCGCATTTGCAGGGGAGAAAAAGGCGGCAAGCGAGGGGCAGAGCGCCCACGCTCGCTTGCCGCCGAATCACCGGTGCCTTCGGGTGGTCGAGGTGAGGCGACTCGACCTGGCGACGTTCCGTGTGGGTTGTCTGGTGAGTGCGGAACGCGAAAGGCACCGGATGCTTCTCAGCGAGGTGCTACGTCCCACATGCGCTCGCCGGGCAGGGGGTCGGGGAGCTTGTCGACGGTCGGCATCGGGTCGTTCGTGACCCGGAGACCGGCGAATCGACGGCTCATGGCGTCTGCATACCGCTCGGCCAACGCCGGCTCGGCGTTGTAGTCGGCGATCACGTGCTCACCGAACCAGACACGCACGCGTCGGCGCTGAACGGTCTGGGTGGCGGTGGCGGTTGTCACTGGTCCTCCTGGCTGTTACTTCGAGGGTGGTCGGCCTGGAAAACGCGGGCGAGCGCGGTGCCGGTGCGCCGTGTTGTGTTCACCGTCACGTCAGATCCAACGGAGGACGCCGAGCCGAGGTCACGCCCGAATCCGGATTTTCTGGCCGCCCGGCAAAACTTTTTCGGACCCGCCGGAACCCAATTCTTTCGCCCGTCTGTTCGATTACCCGAACGGGCCGCGCACGGACACGCCGCCGTCCAGCACGAGCTGCTGCCCGGTGACGTACGACGCCGCGTCGGACGCCAGGTAGACCACCGCCCGGGCCACCTCCTCGGACCGCCCGAACCGGCCGGCCGGGATCTCCTCGACGACCTCGGCCGCAACGTTCGCGTTGGCGACGGCGGTGGCGATCGCGCCGGCCGCGGCGACGTTCATCCGGATCCCGTCTCGGGCGTACTCCGCGGCGACCGTGCGGGCCAGGCTGAGGATGCCCGCCTTCATCACGCCGTACGCCGCCTGCGCGGGCGCGGCCATGAAGCCGGTGACGGAGCCGACGCTGACGATCGCGCCGCCGGTGCCCTGGTCGAGGAACACGCGGAGCGCGGCCCGGACCGCGCGGGCGACGTACCGGAGGTTGACCTCGTAGATCGTGTCCCAGTCCTCGTCGGCCATCTCGTGCAGCTTGACCGCGGGCACGAACGCGACCTGCCCGCCGACGACGGTGACGAGGACGTCGAGCCCGCCGAGCTTGTCGACCGTGCCCGCGACCATCGCCTCGATGTCGGTCGCCGAGCGGACGTCGCCGGAGATCGGGTACGCCGTGCCGCCGCGCGTCCGGACCGCCTGCGCGGCCTCCTCGGCGCGGGCCGGATCGACGTCCGCGACCAGCACCGCCGCGCCTTCGTTGCCGAGGGCCTCGGTCGTCGCCCGGCCGATCCCGCCACCGCCGCCACCGATCACCAGGACACGTTTCCCGTTCAGCTGCATGGCCGGAGCGTAGATCAAGAACGTCGTGAGATTCACAGGGTTTCCTCAGGAAAGACACGCCGAAGCTGTCGGAACGGCTCCGTACGCTGGGAGACGTGACCATCGAAGACGCTGGAATCCGACCGCTGTCGAAGGGATCCGAGGAGGAAGAGCAACTGCCGGCGCATGCCCTCGTGGTGCCCGAGCGGGTGATCGGCGGCGTCGTCCCGTCACCTGTGCATCCGGGGCCGGCTGGGATCGCGGCCGTCCAGACCGAGCACCTGATCAGCGACGTCAGCACCGCGCTCCGGCTGCTCGACGCGTTGGAGCGCGTCCGGGGTCACGCCCACCCGCTGATCATGGGCCTGCAGGAAGCAACCGGCATCAAGATGCCCGCCGCGCTCGTGCTGAGCGCCATCGCGAACGGTTGCACGACCATCGCCGAGGTCGCACAGCAGGTCGGCATCACCGCCGGCGAGGCCGAGCTGGCGATCGCCGACCTCGAAGCACTCGGCATGGCCCGGACCACACCCACCCTCGGCGTCACCTCGCTGGGCCAGGCACGGCTCTCGCAGCTCGACGGTCTCACGGTCCGCGTGCTCGACGTGGTCACCGGCATCCTCGGCCCGACCGACGCGGCCCACCTGGCCCGTCTCCTGCACACCGTGGCCGACGGCCTCGAGTCCGCGTCGGTAGCTGCCGCCGTCAATCCCCAGCGAGTCCTGCACAACTAGGTCCTGTCTGGTTATCCAGCCAGGGCCTGGCCCCTACCGACGCATCTATTCGTGTGGTTGTGTCGAGAACGGGCGGTTGGTGTCGACGTCCCTGGTGTCGAATGAGTCAGGAGGCATCAGATGTTGCAGGACAGCAAGGCGTTCAGTGGGTTCTCGGTGGATGACGTGCCGCGGGCCAAAGAGTTCTACAGCCGGACGCTGGGGCTCGGCGTCGACGAGGAGAACGGGATGTTGCGCCTGCGGGTCGCGGGCGGCAACCCGGTGCTCGTGTACCCGAAGCCGAATCACGTACCGGCGGAGTACACGACGCTCAACTTCCCGGTCGACGACGTCGAGGCGGCGGTGCGTGAACTGGTCGCGCGCGGCGTGACGTTCGAGAAGTACAGCGACGACCAGGACGAGCTCGGGATCTACCGAGGTCAGGGGCCGTTGATCGCCTGGTTCAAGGACCCGGCCGGCAACGTGCTCTCGGTCATTCAGGCGTGAGGCACCGGGTCGTCGTACTGACCTGAGCGACCCTTGTAGCGCCGGCCGTTCACGTAAGGCCAGGCGTAGGCAGTACAGCCGTGCAGGCCTAGAGTCTGTTGCTGCATGACCGGTGCCGGCTGGCCGGGGCCCGGGCAGAGCTCGTGGCCGCGGCCGAGCCGGTGACCGGTCTCGTGGTTGATCATGTACTGCCGGTACGTCGTCAGCGAGGCCCTGTACTTCGGGACGCCGTGCGCCCACCGCGCGACGTTGAGCACGACCCGGTTCCCGATCCGGCAGCTGGTGTACCGGTCCGGCGCCGCGCCGCAGATCACGTCCCGCGTCCCGGGCGTCACCAGCATCACCGTGAAGTCGGGATTCGTCCCGGGCCCGACCTGCTGGAACCGCCACAGCCCGTGCGACGCCCACCCCTGAGCTCCGCCGTACGTCGCCCGCACGAACCGCGCGAACGCGCCGCGATCGATCCCGGTGATACCGCCCTCGATGGCGATCTGGAACCGCATCAGCGGGCCGCCGCGGCCGATCACCGCGGGATCCCCGGGAAGGACGGCGTACGACCCCGTCCCCGCGGCCGGGTACGTGATCACCTCCGCGGGCCGTACCGGCGGTCGTTGCGAGACCACGGATCGGGCCGGCTCGCGCTCAGGTTGCGGCGACTGGGCGGACGCTGGTACGACGCCGCGCTCCGGGTACCCGTGCCGGGCGAACGGGCCGGCGGGCAGCTGGCACAGCACCCCGAGCCCGGCCACGACCGCGACCGTGAACCCGATCGTCCTGACAACACTGCGACGGCGCATCCGGTGAGCTCCTCCCACCACGCCCCGGGCGGGCGTGTCCTCACTCTCTTCTTGCCACTGTGCCCCGAAACCCTTCTCCGTCCACAGGTGGACGCCGGATTTCCACCTGCCATTTCTGATACACCGGCTTACTTTCGATCGAAGAAGCACACCTGTATCAAATAAGGAGCCTTCGATGAGACGCTGACCGCAGGCCTCGTGACCCTGGTGCCCGCCGTGACTCCCGCACTCACCGCCTGGGGTACGGCACCCGCGCCGCAGACACGGCCGACCTCGCACCGTTGATGATCGATGCCCAACGCAACCTTTCGCACGGCGCGACCGGAACCGTCACGGTCACGCCGGCGGACAAGGCCCACGTGTTCACGAACGGACGGCTCGCCGGCACCGCGCCGTACCAGGAAGGCGTACCGGGCGAGTGGGAGAAGTTCGCCTCCACGTTGCGCAAGGCAACCACTGTGCGATTCGTCGAAGGGACCGCTGGCGGCCGCGCCCGATCCGCACGGGCCGCGGCTGGACGGCCGGGATGTCTTCCGCAGGCGGCGGGGCGTGCGCTCGGCCGCAACGGCGTACGGGTGCATTGGGTCGAGGATTTCTTCTGGGCGCACCTCGGTGGCGGCGAGGTGCACTGCGCGACCAACGCGCTCCGCGACGCGCGGGACTACGCCCTGGTGGTGCGGAAGCGGAGCGTCGGGAAACGCGACTCGCTGAAGCCGAGTGCGCGGTAGAGGTCGATACCGTCGTCGGTCGCGTGCAGCTCGACCTGGCCGACGCCGGTCTCGTCCTGGAACCACTCCATCAGCGCGGCGACGCAGGCCCGCGCGAGGCCGCGGCGGCGGAAGTCCGGGTGGGTGCTGACGTTGTAGAGGTGGCCGCGGAGGGTGGTGAGGTCACGCGGTCCCGGCGGGTGCGCGTCCACGTTCCCCGCGGCGCCCGCGACCACGCCGGCGCCCGGGTCGTCGACGACGTACGCGGCGAACGTGTCCGGCGAGGCGAGCTGCTCGGCGAACCAGTCCCGCGCCGTACGCCGCCAGGGTGCGTCCGGTCCGCCGACGTCGTTGCCCATCGCGGCCAGCATCCATCCGCGTAAGTGGACCAGCGACTCCGCATCGTCCGGCTTCGCCCGTCGTACTTGAATGTCGGTCACTCGATCGATCATGCCAACTTTTTGCCGCGTCAGTGAATCGTAGAGGGCATGGCACCGAGCAGAGCGTCGCGCGCACGCCGGACGACCTCGCGTCGGCGCTCGGCGTTCGCGGCGCTGACGATCGCTGTGCTCGGGCTGCTGCTCCCCGGGACGGCGTACCTCGCGGCTCGCCGGACCAAGCTCGGTTCGACGCTGATCGTGCTGAGCCTCGCGCTGTACGGCGGCGCGGCGTACGTCGGGCTGCGGAAGCGCGACGCGGTGATCGGGTGGGCGCTCGACCCGGCGCTGCTGCTCTGGATGATTGTCGGTCTGGTCGCGGTCGCGCTCACCTGGATCGTCGTCCTGATCACGTCGTACAAGATGCTCCGCCCGCTCACCGCCGGACCGGGGTCCCGGCTGCTCGGGGCACTCGTCGTCGGTGCGGTCTGCTTCGCGCTGACGGTCAGCTCGGCCACCGGCGCCCAGACCCTGATGGCGCAGCGGGGCCTGGTGAAAAAGGTGTTCGGCGAGACGAAGAGCCAGACGCGGCCGACCATCGTCGCGAAGAAGGACATCTGGCAGCAGTTGCCGCGGCTGAACATCCTGCTGCTCGGGGCCGACGACGGCCCCGGCCGGGACGACACCCGGACCGACACGGTGATGGTCGCGAGCATCGACACCAAGACCGGCAACACCTCGCTGATCTCGCTGACCCGGAACTTCATGCGGATGCCGTTCCCGGCCGGCTCTAAGCTGCACGAGAAGTTCCCGACCGGGTTCTGGGACCCGCACGGCGAGAAGGAGCAGTCCGAGTACTACCTGGACGCGATGTACCGCAACGTCCCGAAGCTGTGCCCGGACTGCCTCGGCCCGTCGGACAACAAAGGCGCGGACGTGCTCAAGCTGTCGGTCGGCGAGGCACTCGGGCTCCAGATCCACTACTACGTGCAGGTCAACCTGGCCGGGTTCGCGCAGCTGGTCGAGGCGCTCGGCGGGATCACGGTGAACATCAACTACCCGGTCCCGGTCGGCGGCAACGACGACAAGAAGATCCCGCCCAGCCGGTACCTGCAGCCCGGCCCGAACCGGAAGCTGGACGGTCCCGACGCGCTGTGGTTCGCCCGCGGGCGGTACGGCGTGGCGACGGCCGACCTCGCCCGCCAGGCGCGGCAGCGCTGCACGGTCAAGGCGATCGTCGAGCGCGCCACCCCGCAGAACGTGCTCACCAACTACCAGGCGATCGCGGCGGCCGGCGAGCAGCTGATCCGCACCGACATCCCGCAGGACCTGCTGGAGCCGCTCGTCGCCCTCGGCCAGCGGGTCAAGACCGCGAAGATCGCCAACATCGACCTGGACAAGAAGAAGAACTTCCCGAACGGCCGGAACCCGAACTACGCCGCGATGCGCGAGATCGTGGCCAACGCGCTGAACCCGGTCCGCCGCCCGACGACCCCGTCGACGCCGACGACACCGACGACACCGCGCAAACCCACCACGACCAGTCCGTCGACCGCGACGCAGCCGCGGACCACGCCGAAGCCCGACACCGGGGACCTGGCCGCGGCGTGCGCGTACACCCCGGGACCGCCCGGGTGATCAGGCGTAGCGGACGCCGAGGCCGCCGTCGACGGCCCAGTTGGCGCCCGTGACGAAGGCGGCCGCTCCGGAGGCGAGGAAGCAGACCACCTCGGCGACGTTCTCCGGCGTACCGATCCGGCCGAGCGGGTGCACGCCGAGCGCCTTCTCGCGTTCGCCGGGGATGGTGTCGAAGAACTCCTCGAGCAGGTCGGTGGAGATGTAGCCCGGGCTGACCGCGTTCACCCGGACGTCGTACTGCGCGACGTCGAGGGCGAGCGACCGGGTCATTCCGACCAGGCCGGACTTCGCCGCGGCGTACGGGAACATGCCGGCCGTGGTCAGCTTCGAGTGGATCGAGGCGATGTTGACGATCGAGCCGTGCCGGGCCTCGATCATCGGCGGCAGGACCTCGCGCGACATCAGGAACGCGCCCTTCAGGTCGACGTCGAACACGTCGTTCCATTCGGCCACGGACATTCTCGCGGGGTCGGCGTACGAGTTCTTGCCGGCGTTGTTGACCAGCACGGTGACCGGCTTGCCGAGGTCGTCGGTCAGCTTGCCGACCGCCTGCCGCACCGATGCCTCGTCGGTGACGTCACCGACCGCGGCGGCCACGGTCGCGCCGGTCTCGGCCAGCTCCGCGGTGGTCGCGGTCAGTGCGTCGGCCAGGATGTCGACGAGCGCGACCACGGCGCCCTCTTCCGCCGCCTTGACCGCGACCGCCCGCCCCGATCCCGCGGGCGGCACCCGTCACCAGCACAACCTCGTTCGCCAACCGACCAGTCACCAACGCCTCCTTGAACCAGAGCCTCGGTGTCGACCCTAGTCGGAGGTGGACCTCATCTTCGCGGAGTGGTCAGAACGCAGAACTCGTTGCCGTCCGGGTCGGCCATCGGGATCGCGTCCGGACCGTCCTGGCCGCTCTCGAGCCGGGTCGCGCCGAGCGCGACCAGCCGCTCGACCTCGGCGTCGACGTCACCGTCGGCGGGCACGACGAGGTCGAAGTGCATCCGGTTCTTCGGCGCCTTCGGGCTGACCGGCGGTCCGCCCCAGGCGATCTTCGGTCCGCCGGCCGGCGCCTGGATCGCGGTCTCCTCGTCCTGGTCCCAGACCAACGGCCAGTCGAGCGCCTTGCTCCAGAAGTACCCGACGGCCTGTGTGCCGTCCGAGGCCAGCTCGCCGAGGAACGCGGTGTTCGCGAGGAAGTTGTTCCCCGCTTCGATCACACAGAACTCGTTGCCTTCGGGATCGGCGAGGACGATATGTCCCTCCTCGGGACGCTGCCCGACGTCGAGGTGCCGGCCGCCGAGCTCGACCGCACGCGCCACCGTCTCCTGCTGTTGCTCAGGGGTCTCGCTCGTCAGGTGGAAGTGGATCTGGTTCGGGCGATCCTTCTCGAGGTCGCTCTGCTGGAACCGCCACCGGAAGCTGGTCTTCGCGTCCGGCAGCAGGTCGTTGCCGTCGACCTCCCACCCGAGCAGGCCGCCCCAGAACCGCGCCAGCGCGGCGGGATCCTTTGCATCGAACGACAGTGCGTACAGGTTGGTGCTCATCGGATCTCCCATCGGCCGCGGGCTGCCACGGTAGGTCGGAGCCGATCGGCGCCGCAAAGCAATTAGCGGACGGAGGCCGCGGCGATCCGAGCGTGCTGATCGGCCTCGGCGCGACTCATCGGCTGCCTCAGCAGAACCAACTGGTGGTAGAGCGGCGCGGTCGCGGTGAGCAGGAGCCGATGCGCGTCCACCTCCGCGGCGAGCTCGCCGCGCTCGACCGCGCGCCGGACGACCAGGGCGGTGCGCGCGTAGCGGTCTTCCCAGAAGCGGGTGAGTGCCCCGGCCGCTTCCGCCGTACGGAACGAGGCGGCGATCACCGCCTGGGTGACGGACGGCCGGGCGGTCAGTGCGGCGTGCACTTCGCGGTTGACCTCGATCAGGTCACCTTCCAGCGAGCCTGTGTCGGCCGGCTCCCACGCGTCGTCGACACCGGCCTCGAGCAGGTCGACCAGCAGGCCGGGCACGGTCTTCCACCGCCGGTACAAGGTCGTGCGGTGGACGCCGGAACGCGCCGCGACGGCGTCGATCGTGAGCCCATCGTACCCGTGCTCGGCCAGCTCGGACTCCACCGCCGCGAGCACGTCCGACCGCACCCGGGCGGTCCGCCCTCCTGGCCTGCTTGCGCGATCGTCATCGATCATGGCATGATCTTAACGCAACATTCGTCGCATTAGGGAGCAGCCAGTGATCTTCTGACCCGCCGTTCGCCATCACGAACCCGCGAGAGGTCAGGAGGATCCTCATGTCTACCCAGCTGTCCCTGCACGACGTCACCAAGTCCTACGACCACCGCCTGGTGCTCGACCGGATCACCTGCGCCTTCCCGCCGGGACAGGTCAGCGGACTGATCGGCGAGAACGGCTCCGGCAAGTCCACGCTGCTGCGGATCCTGGCCGGTCTCGAGCCCGCGACCGAGGGCACGGCACAGGCAGCGGGGAGCATCGGCTTCCTGGCGCAGGACAACCCGTTGCCACTCGATCTCGACGTGCAGGCGCTGGCTGATCACGCCCTCGCCGACCTGCGCCGGATCGAGACGCGGATGCGCGAACTCGAAGGCCTCCTGGCCGACGGGCGCGACGACGTACTGGACGAGTACGGCGAGCTCCAGACCGTCTTCGAGATCCGCGAGGGGTACGACGCGGACGCGCGGTTCGCCCGGGCGACGCACGGTCTCGGGCTGTCGACGGTGCCGGGTGATCGCCGGCTGTCCGAGCTGTCCGGCGGCGAGCTCGCGCGGCTGCATCTGGCTGCCGTGCTCGCGTCGTCGCCGGAGATCCTGCTGCTCGACGAGCCGACGAACCATCTGGACGTGTCGGCCGCGACCTGGCTGGAGGACCACCTGCGGTCCCGGCGCGGTACGACGGTCGTCGTGTCGCACGACCGCGCGTTCCTGGAGCGGGTCGCGTCGACGCTGTTCGAGGTCGACGGCGACACGCACCGGATCACGCGCTACGGCAACGGCTTCCAGGGCTACTTGCAGGAGAAGGCGGCGGAGCGGGCGCGCCGAGAGCAGGCGCGTCAGCAGTGGGAGGACGACGTCGCTGAGCTGCGCGTCCTCGTCCGGACCAGCGCGGACCGGGTCGCGTACGGCCGGCCGATGAAGGACAACAACAAGGTCGCGTACGACCGGGCGACCGGCCGGGTCAACGAGGCCGAGCGGAGCAGGATCCGCAACGCGAAGGAACGCCTGCGCCGGCTCGAGGACGACCCGCCGCCGGTGCCGGCGAAGCCGCTGCGGTTCACGGCCTCGATCCGTACGACCGGCGCCGCGGCCGGACTGGATGCGGTCGGCGTCGCGGTCGAGGGCCGGCTGCGGCCGATGTCGCTCGAAGTACCCGCCGGTGGTCGCGTGCTGATCACCGGACCGAACGGATCCGGCAAGTCGACGTTCCTCGACGTCCTCGCGGGCGTGCTCCAACCGGACTCCGGGTACGTCGACCGCCACGGACGGATCGGCTACCTGCCACAGGAATCAGCCGAACCGCGACCGGGCGAGACCCTGCGTGCCGCACTCACGCGGCATCCTGGCGCGGCCGCCCTCGGGCTGTTCCGTCAGGACACGCTGCAGACCCGAGTCGGCGCGCTGTCGACCGGCCAACGCCGGCGGCTCGCGCTGGCCCGGGTGCTGACCACGCCGTACGACGTCCTGCTGCTCGACGAGCCGACCAACCACCTGTCACTCGTGTTCGTGGAGGAACTGGAGGCGGCGCTCGACCGGTACGCCGGCGCGCTCGTCGTGGTCAGCCACGACCGCCGCTTCGTCTCCCGCTGGCGCGGAACCGTCATCGACCTGAAGGAGAACGCCTATGTCAGTCAGTGAAATCACGGTCGACGGCGCCCCGTACGGCGTGGTCGCGGCCGGCGGTGAAGTGTGGACGACTCTCGTCCACACCGGCCGGGTCGCGACCGTCTCGGGCCGGGTCTTCGACCTCGACGCGCCCGGGTCCCGCCCGAGTGTGATCGTCGACGGTCCCGACGACGCCGTCTGGTTCACGCGCAACGGCGACGACCGGATCGGGCGGATCGGGTACGACGGCGCGGTGTCGGCGTTCGAGCTCGCCGGCGCGCCGTACGGACTGTGCGTCGCCCCCGACGGCGCGTTGTGGTGCACCTTGATGAGCACCGACACGATCGGGCGGATCACGGTCGACGGCGCCGTGTCGACGTACCCGATCGGTACGGCGGGAGCGTTCCCCGGCATGATCACGACGTCCGCGGGCGACCTGTGGTTCACGCTCAACCAGGCGAACGCGATCGGCCGGATGACCACGACCGGCGAGGTGACCACCTATCCCCTGCCGACCGCCGCTGCCGGACCGGTCGGGATCAGTGCGGGACCCCACGGCGTCTGGTTCACCGAACTGCTCGCGAGCCAGGCGGGGCGGATCGGCGCCGACGGAAGGATCGAGGAGTTCCCGCTGCCGGCCGATTCCAAGCCGCATGCCGCTGCCGCGACACCGGACGGTGGGTGCTGGCTCACGCTGTGGGCCGCGGCCGAGCTCGTCCACATCGATGCCGACGGCAACCTCACCGAGCGGGTGGCGTTCGGCGCGGGCGCGGAGGCGCACGGCCTGTACGCCGACGGCTCGGTGTGGGTCGCGCTGGAGAAGGGTTCCGTGGCTCACATCCCACCGAACGGGTGAGCAGGTTCACTCGGTGGAGGGAGGACGCAAGCACCACCCGGGGAGCACAGTGGTGACGTGAGCACGGACGTGCAGGTTCGGGGACCGCGGGTTCGTGATGTGATCGCGGTCGGCCGCCCGGCGTTCTGGGTGGTGTCGATCGTGCCTTATTACACGGGGATCCTGCTTGCCACGCACCGGCTGATCCCGCCGGTGGACGAGTGGCCGCGGCTGATCGTCGGGGCGGTCGTGATGGGTCCGCTGGTCTGGCTGGCGGTGCTCGCGGTCAACGACGCGTACGACCTGCCGAGCGATCGACTCAACCCGCGCAAGGCAAAGTCGCCGTTGCTCGACGGGCGGATCACGCTCCGGGCGGTGAAGCGGCTGGCCTTCGCGGCGGCGGTCGCCGCGGTCGGGCTGAGCCTGCACGTGGGGGTCGTGTTCGCGCTGGGTGTCCTGCTCGCCGTCCTTCTCGGCTACGCGTACTCCGTCCCGCCGGTCCGCCTCAAGACCCGCGCCGGCTTCGACGTCGCCGTGAACGCTCTGGCGCTGGGCGCCTTCGGGCCGTTGGCCGGTTGGGCCGCGATCAACCCGGATCTGAGCGACTTCCCTTGGCTGATGGGTCTCCAGGGAACGCTGGCCGCGATCGGCCTGTACCTGCCGACGACGCTCGCCGACCTGGACGCGGACCGCGCCGCCGGGTACCAGACCATCGCGGTCCGCTTCGGCGCGCGCACGACGTACCTGCTCGGGTACGGCGCCTGGATCGCCGCGGCCGCGCTGTCCGTCTTCCTCGCCGCGACCGGCACGATCATCCCGCGCAGCATGCTGCTGCTCGAGGTGGTGATGGTCCCGGTGCTGGTCGCGGCGTACGGCAAACTCATTGGCCCGCGCCAGTCCTTCACGGGCATCATCGTCCTCGCCTCGCTGTTCCTCTTCCCCTGCGGAACGTTCGCCCTCACCTACACCGGAGTCCTCTAGAGGTATCCGGAGCTGCGCCGGGAGCTCGGGATCGAGCAGTGGCTCATGTTCGGGGCATCGCACGGTGCGACGCTCGGGCTCGCGGGACGGCAACCTCCCGCTCGCCTACAGCCGGCTGCTGCACGACCCCGACCCGGCCGTTCGCGCGAAGGCCGCCCGCGAAGCGCTGCGTGCACGTGCACGCAGGGCAAAGATTTGATCACTGATCTTTACAGCGATGGAGCGTCCGGGAACCCTTAGGTCGCATGACTCTGACCCGCCCGGAGCTCGAGACCGACTACACCCTCGGCCGGTCCGACATCGCGCACTTCCGCGAGCACGGCTTCGTGAAGCTGAAGAATGTGCTGAGCGCCGACACGATCGCGGAGTACGAGCCGGAGATCACCGGCAAGGTGATCGAGCTGAACACCCAGGACGTGCCGCTGGAGGAGCGCGACACCTACGGCAAGGCGTTCCTGCAGGTGACGAACCTGTGGCAGGACAGCGAGCGGGTGCTGGAGTTCGTGTCGTCGCCGCGGCTGGCGCGGATCGCGGCACAACTGCTCGGCGTACAGTCCGTCCGGCTGTACCACGACCAGGCGCTGTACAAGGAGTCCGGCGGCGGCGTCACCCCGTGGCACGCGGACCAGTACTACTGGCCGTTCGCGTCCGATCGGTGCGTGACGATCTGGATCCCGTTGCAGGAAACGCCGATGGAGATGGGGCCGCTGTCGTTCGCGGCCGGCAGCCACACGTTCGAGCACGGCCGGGACCTGCCGATCAGCGACGAGTCCGAGCGGGTGCTGCAGGAGGCACTGGCCGAGCAGCACTTCCCCGAGGTGTCCGAGCCGTACGAGCTCGGCGAGGTCAGCTACCACCTCGGCTGGACCTTCCACCACGCGCCGCCGAACACCACCGACGTCCCGCGCCGGGTGATGACGATCATCTACATGGACGCCGACATGCGGATCGCCGCACCGGCGAACAAGAACCAGGAGATCGATCTCGCGCACTGGATGCCCGGGGCGCAGCCCGGCGATCCCGTCACCTCCCCGCTCAACCCGATCCTCTACTGACCGGCCCCGAGCCGGCGCGGCGCGAGATCCACGCGCTGTCTGTACCTATTGGTATGTACGATGCTGCCATGAACTCATCGATCAGCCGTGTCGTGGTGCTCGACCAGCACCTGCCCGAGGAGCTCCCGGTGCAGCGCGTCGAGGTCCGCCGGATCACCATCGATCCACACACCGCCCTCGGAGCGCACGTCCACAACGGCCCCGTGTTCGGCAACATCGTGTCCGGCTCGGCCGTCTACCAGCAGGCCGCGGGCAGTGAGCCGCAGGTCCTCGGCCCCGGCGACGTGTTCTACGAGCCGGCCGTCGAGACCATCGCCCGCTTCGACACCGAGGACGAGGGCGTCACGTTCCTCGCCTACTTCCCGCTCACCGCCGGCCAGGACGCGACGCTGGACCTGATCGAGCAGTAGCGGACGTGCACGCTCGACAGGACGTCTGCCCCACTACCGATCGGCCGACGGCTGTTCGCCGCCTGCATCCGCGGCGGGTCCGCGGACACGTCCTGTCGAGCTTGCTCACAGCGTTCGCTTCTGCGGATAGATCGTCTCGCCGCGGGACAACTGCTCGACGTACAGCGCGATGCGCTTCGCCCGGGTTTCGGGGCGTTTCGCGTCGTTCACCCGGAACACGACGGCGAACCGGTTCGCGCTGGTCAGGATCTCGAACATCGCCTGCGCCTTCGGCTCCGCGGCCAGCGCCGCCGCGAGGTCCGGCGGCACCTCCTGGGCCCGCGACCCGTCGTACGCCTTGTCCCAGCGGCCGTCGGCCTTCGCGAGCTCGACCTGGGCGCGGCCGGCCGGGCGCATCCGGCCCTCGGTCTCCATCCGCGCGACCAGGTCGACATTCCGCTTCGACCACAGGCTCCGCGGGCGCCGCGGCGTGTACCGCTGGATGAACGTGTACTCGTCGCGACCGCGGCGCTGCCCGTCGATCCACCCGTGGCACAAGGCTTCCTCGAGCGCCTCGTCGTAGCTGAGGCTCGTCGGCGTCGTGACGTTCTTCTTCGCGAGCACCAGCCAGATCCCGTCCGACGCATCGTGATGTTCACGAAGCCAGTTCAGCCAGGCGGTGGCATCCGCGACGATCAGTTCCGGGGTCATGAGGCAGCCTCCTGGTAGCGCGCGGCCAACTGCGTCGCCGCGTCCTTCAACTCTTGCGGTCCGACGAACTCCAGATCGCACTCGAACATCCCGAACGTCGCGGCCAGCCCGGTCCACGACCAGGCGGTCAGGACGAGCCTGCAACTCGTCGGCGTGAGCTCCTCGACGATCGACCCGCGCCCGGCGTACTGCGCGATGAGCGACGCGGGCGCCTGCAGGATCGCCTCGCCGCGGCACGGGTTCTGGTCCTGCCCGTGGAACTTGGCCGAGATGTACGTCGCCACGTCCGGCGCCGGCAGTTCCCGCGGCGTGAACCGCGGGCCGGTCGGCGTCCGCGGCGTCATCCGGTCCACCCGGAACGTCCGCCAGTCGTTGCGATCCAGATCCCAGCCGACGAGGTACCACCGCCCGCCCCATGTCACCAGGTGATGCGGTTCGACCTTCCGCGGCGGCACCCACTCGTCGGTGACGGCGCCGGGCGCCGCGTAGTCGAACCGCAGTACCTCGTGCGCGCGGACCGCCGTACCGATCGCGATCAGCTGCTCGGAGTCGACAGTCGTACGGCGGTTGGCGTAGCGATCGACCGTGGTGACCTGCAGGGCGTCGACGCGTTGCCGCAGTCGCGCCGGCATCACCTGACGAACCGTGGCCAGTGCGCGCAGCGCCCCCTCCTCGATCCCCGTGACCGTGGTCGTCGCGGTCTGCAGTGCCACCGCGACCGCGATCGCCTGGTCGTCGTCGAACAGCAACGGCGGCAGATCCGCGCCCGCGTCGAGGCGGTAGCCGCCGTCGGGCCCCTTGGTCGCGCGGACCGGATACCCGAGGTCGCGCAGCCGGTCCACGTCCCGGCGGACGGTCCGCGGGCTGACTTCAAGGCGCTCGGCCAGCAGTTGGCCGGGCCAGTCGCGGCGCGCCTGCAACAAGGAGAGCAGCGCGAGCAGGCGGGCTGAGGTCTCGGACATGACCCCAGATTGCCACGAGTAGCGGCCAGAACCTGTCCTCTTCCACTGGAAATGTGGAGGCCAGAGACCCAGACCGAAGGAGAGATCGTGATCAGCACCCGAGCGCTCACCCGGGACTTCGCGGTGAGCCGGACCGAGACCGTGCACGCCGTCCGCGGGATCAGCCTGGACGTCGAACCCGGCGAACTGGTCGCCGTCCTCGGCCCGAACGGCGCCGGCAAGACCACCACGTTGCGGATGCTCACCACCTTGATCACGCCGACCTCGGGCACCGCGACGGTCGCCGGGTACGACGTGACCGCGGATCCCGGCCAGGTCCGGCGCCGGATCGGGTACGTCGGCCAGGGCAACGGCGCGGGCCACGCACAGCGCGCCGGCGACGAACTGGTCGGGCAGGGCGTGATCTACGGACTTGACCGCCGCACCGCCCGGCGGCGGGCCGGCGAACTGCTCGAAGCGCTCGAGCTGACCGATCTGGCCCAGCGCAAGGTGTCGGAGCTGTCCGGCGGCCAACGCCGGCGGCTCGATGTCGCGATGGGCCTGGTGCACGCACCGTCGCTGCTGTTCCTCGACGAGCCGTCGACGGGCCTCGACCCGCAGAACCGGGCGAACCTGTGGGACCACATCCTGCGGATGCGCGAGCAGTACGCGATGACGATCGTGCTCACCACGCACTACCTGGACGAGGCCGACTCGATGGCCGAGCGCGTGGTCGTCGTGGACCACGGCGAGGTGATCGCCGACGACACCGCCGACGGCCTGAAGGGAAAGCTGGCCGGCGACCGGATCGCACTGACCGTTGCCCCTAGCAACGTCAACAAGCTCCTGCCGGTCGCGGAGAAGTTGCCCGGGGCCCGGGAAGTGGTCGCCGTCGGCGACGAGCTGAGCGTCCGGGTGGCGGACGGTCCGGCGGCCCTGCCCGAACTGGTGGCGGCCGCGCAGCGTGCCGGCGTACCGATCGCGGCGGCGCAGGTGCACCGCCCGACCCTCGACGACGTGTTCCTCAACCTCACCGGCCGCAGCCTGCGTGAGGACTCGAACGGAAAGGCAGCCTGATGACCACCCTCACCCTCCCGGTGACCACCGCCCCGGCGGTCCGGCCCTCGCGGAACCTGCTGCGAGACATCCGCATCGTGATGACCCGCGAGCTCAAGCCGGTGCTGCGGGATCCGTTCAGTCTGTTGTTCGGGATGATTCAGCCGCTGGTGTTCCTGGCGTTGTTCGGCCCGCTGCTGTCGGGGTCGATGGGCGGCACGTTCGGCGACGGCGTCTGGCAGTGGTTCCTCCCGTCGATCCTGGTGATGACCACGCTGTTCGGCACCTCGACGACCGGCGCGAACCTGCTGTTCGAGTTCCAGACCGGCGCCCACGAACGGATGCTGGTCACGCCGCTGTCCCGCTCCTCGTTGCTGATCGGCCGGGCGCTGAAGGAGATGGTGCCGTTGTTCGGGCAGGCGGTGATCGTGATCGCGGTGATGACGCCGTTCGCGTTCGACCTGCACGTCGGCGGTGCGCTGGTCGGGCTGGCGCTGCTCGCGGTGTTCGGCGTCGGGCTCGGTTCGTTCAGCTACGCGCTGGCGATCGCGGTCCGCAAGCAGGACTGGATGTTCTGGGTGGTGCAGCAGACGTTCCTGTTCCCGCTGATGATCCTGTCCGGGATGCTGCTGCCGCTCGAGACCGGTCCCGGCTGGATGCGGGTCGCGTCGAAGTTCAACCCGCTGTCGTACCTCGTCGACGCCGAGCGGACGCTGTTCTCGGGCGACGTACTGTCCGGCGCGGTGCTCTGGGGCTGGGTCGCGGCGATCGTCACCGCGGGCCTCGGACTGACCGTCGGCATCCGCACGATGCTCCGCTCGGCCGATTGACCCAAATGGGTCAGTGGCCCGGCTGGGCCGTCCTCATCGGGGGAAATCACCTACGGTAGCGCTCAGATCACCCACCGCCCCCTAAGGAGATCTGATGAGGCCCCGCCCCGCCTTGTTCGCCGTACTGACATCTCTGGCCGCCGCCGCGCTCGCCACGTCGAGCGCGGTGGCTGCGCCGGTCCCTGCCGCCGACACCGCCGGCTCGGTGGTGGCCGCGACCGACACCGACGGCGACTCGCTCCCGGACATCTGGGAGACGAACGGGTACGACGCGAACGGTGACGGCACCGTCGACGTGAATCTGCCCGCGATGGGCGCGAACCCGAAGAAGAAGGACCTCTTCGTCGAGATGGACTACATGTCCGGCCGGCTGGCGACCACCGCCGCGCTCGACCGGATCGTCCAGGTCTTCGCCTCCGCCCCGGTCAGCAACCCGGACGGCAGCACCGGCGTCAAGATCCACCTCGACGCCGGCTCCGCGCGCGGCGCGACGTACAACCTCGGCGGCGGCAACGAGGTCACGTACGACGCCGACCTGAACCCGTCGGCCACCCAGACCAACGCGATCAAGGCGGCCAACTTCGCGTCCGCGCGCAAGGCGGTCTTCCACTACATGCTCTGGGGTGACAGCTACGACGGCGGCTGCAGCAGCGGCCAGGCCTTCAACATCCCGAACGACACGTTCATCGTCACGGTCGGCCCGAAGTGCAACTGGAACGCGACCGACGACATCAACGTCGGCACGTTCATCCACGAGCTCGGCCACAACATCGGCCTCAAGCACGGCGGCACCGACAACCTGAACTACAAGCCGAACTACCTGAGCGTGATGAACTACTCGTTCCAGCTCGGCGGTGTACTCAAGGCCGACGGCACCAAGTACTGGGGGTACTCCAGCGTCCAGCCGACGTCGATCAACGAGGCCCGGCCGGACGAGACCGTCGGCCTCGGCAGCCTGGGCGCGGCCTACCGGACCAGCTGGAAGTGCCCGAACGGCTCGACCCGGACCACGGCCGGCGCGGCGAACCGGCCGATCGACTGGAACTGCGACGGCGACACCACCGACACCACGACCGCCGCCGACATCAACGGCGACAAGACCACGTCGATCCTGATCGCGCAGAACAACTGGGCGAACATCGTCTTCGGCGGCGGCGCGGTCGGCGGCGGATCCGCGCCGCTCGCGAAGACCCCCGCGTCGGAGCTGCAGGAGCTCACCCACAAGGAGTGGACCGAGATGCAGCACCGGTGACCGGTCCGCCTCCCCGCCTTCAGGTGGGCGGGGAGGCGGATCTGCAGCACTCAGCAACTGACCTCAGCCCGCCCGGCTGAGCGTGCGACGACGGCCGAAGGCCCAGTTGTTGAGCGCTGGGCGTCCGCACATCATCCGCCCCAGACCCCGGTCTTCGCGGTCTCGCGGGCCCAGTCGGTGAAGTCGCGGGGCTTGCGACCGAGAACCTGCTCGACTCCATCGGAGACGTACTCGGAGCGGTGGTTGCGGATGACGGCGAACAGGTCGCGGACCGCGTCGGCATCCTCCGAGGTGAGGCCTTGCTCGATCAGTTCGGCCACGTGCGCTGCCGGGTCGAGGTCGACGTACTCGATCGGGCGGCCGATTGCGGCGGTGAGTTCGGCCGCGATCTCGGTCATCGTGAGGACGCGCGGGCCGGAGATCGCAAGGGTGCGGCCGGCGTACGACGTGTCGAGCAGCGCGGTGGTCATCACGTCGCCGACGTCGTCGGTGTCGATCCACGCCTCGCCGCCGGCGCCGGCCGACAGCCGGATCTCGCCCGCCAGGACGTGGTAGCGCAGGAAGTCCTCGCTGAAGCCCTGCGCGAACCAGGCCGGCTGCACGATCGTCCAGTCGAGACCACTCGCCCTCACCACACTCTCCAGCTCGAGCGAACCGTCGTACACGGCGAAGTCGCGTCCCGGGCTGCCGACGCCACGGCCCGACAGCAGGACGAGTCGCCGAAGCCCGCGGGCCTGCTGGAGGAACTTGCCGGCCTGCGCCAGCCCGGTCGGCCCGACCGGCGGGGCCAGGTACGCCGTGTCCGCGCCGGCGAGTGTGCCCGCCCAGGTGCTCTCGTCGTACCAGTCGAACGGCTGCGCGCTCGAGCGGGACGCCAGCCGGTACGAGATGCCCCGCGCGTCGAGCTGCGCCGCGACGCGACGGCCGGTCTTGCCTTTGCCACTGAGGATCAGAATCGGGTTCATGGCTTCAGTTCACCGGAGCCCGATGAGACAAACCATGGCCGTACGCCGCAATTCGATGTTCGGAACGCTCAGGCTGTCGTAGGCTCCTCGTATGGACGTGCTCGACGAACTGCTGGCCGGGACCCGCGCGCAGGACGGGGTGTTCAACCTGACGATCCTCGACCTGCCCTGGTCCCTGGAGATCCGGGACGAGGCGCCGCTGGCGCTCGCGACCCTGGTCCGCGGTTCCGGCTGGCTGGCGCGCGGCGGCCTCGAACCGCTGCGGATGGAGCAGGGCGACGTCGCGATCGTCACCGGCCCGGAGCCGTACGTCGTCAGCGACAGCCTGACCACCGCGCCGCAACTGCGGATCCACCCCGGCGGCATCTGCGAACCGTTGCCCGGGGCACCGATCGACTACTCGGCCCGGCTCGGCGTGCGGACGTACGGCGGCCGCAAGTCCGGCGAGGTCATGGTTGCCAGCGGCACCTATCATGTCGCGGGCGACGTCAGCCGCCGGCTCGTCACCGCACTCCCGCCGGCCCTCGTCGTGCCGGCGGCCGACGTCGCGGGGTCGGTGATGGAGATGATCGCCAGCGAGATCCAGCGGGACGCGCCGGGGCAGCAGACCGTCCTGGACCGGTGGCTCGACCTCGCGCTGATCACCACGTTGCGGGCCTGGTTCGCACGGCCGGACTCGCACGCGCCCGGGTGGTACCAGGCGCAGACCGATCCGGTCGCCGGTACGGCGTTGCGGTTGCTGCACGAGGACCCGGCGTACCCGTGGAACGTCACCGAGCTCGCAGACCGGGTCGGGATCTCGCGGGCGTCGCTGGCCCGGCGCTTCACCGCGGTCGTCGGCGAGGCGCCGATGAGCTACCTGACCGGCTGGCGGATCACGCTCGCCGCGGATCAGCTCCGGTCGACCCGGGACACCGTCGAGGCGATCGCCCGCCGGGTCGGGTACGCCAACGCGTTCGCGTTGAGCGTTGCGTTCAAGCGGGTCCGGGGAATCACGCCGACCGCACACCGCCGGGCCGCGTGAAAGCTTCAACCGACGGGTTCAACGATACGATTGAGGCTCATGGGTCATGAAGACATCCCGCTGAGCCTGGACGAACTGCGGCAGCTGAGCCTGTGGACCGCCGAGTGCGCCGAGCAGTCATTGCCGCTCTACGAGGCCGCCGCGCCGGCCGATCGGCGACCGCGTGACGCGATCGAGGTCGTTCGCCTGTTCGGCGCCGGAGGGAAGCGAACGAAGGCGATCCGGACCGCCGCGTTCGCAGCGCTGAAGGCGGCCGGCGAGACGGACGATCCGGCCGCGGAGGCAGCCGCCCGGGCCGCGGTCGGCGCGGCCGGTTCGGCGTACCTGCATCCGTTCGCGGCGGCCACGCAGGTGAAGCACATCGTCGCGTCCGCGCAGTACGCCGCCTACGCGCAGGAACTGGCGACCGGAGATCCGTCGGCGGCCGATGCCGTCGTCCGATGGGCAATCGAACGAGTTCCACCCGCGGTCCGCGACGTTCTCGCGCGCTACCCGCTCGGCACTCCCGGCCGCGGCAGGCTCGGCGACTTGCACCGCCTACTGGAAGACAGCCTTCGCCGATAGCTCAGCACTGCGTTGCCGTTACGACTAGGTCCTCTCGAAGCGGCGGCGCCACTGCCCTGGCGAGCTGCCGCTGTGACGCCGGAACGCTGTGGCGAAGGCGAACTCGTTGCTATAGCCAACATTTCGTGCGATCGTCGCCAGCGGCGCACCGGTTCTGGCCAAGGCGTCTTCGGCGCGACTCATCCGCAACTCGGTGAGGTAGCGACCGGGAGACACGCCCACCAGGTCGCGGAAGGTGGCTGCGAACGACGCACGGGACCTGCCGGCAAGCTGCGCCATCGTCTCGAGGGTCCAATCCGCCGCGGGATTCGCGTGCAGGCTCTCGAGCACCTGGCGTACCTCCGGATGCGACAGGGCCCGGAACCAGCCGGGTGCTTGCGCACTGGACTGCTCCCACCACGCGCTCAGCGTGTAGATCAGGTTGAGATCCAGCAGCCGGTCCAGGAGCGCCTGGTGACCTGGTGCATCGCGCTGCACCTCCGCGGCCAGCAGGTCGATGGCGGCCGCGTGCGACGGATCCTGATCGGTGGCCCGGACCAGCACCAAGTCCGGGAGACCGTTCAGCAAGGAGGCCGCGACACTGCCGTCGAGGACGTAGGCTCCACACAACAGCACTGCTGCGGCACCGGGCCCGCGATCGGAGCCCTGCCGGCGTGCTTCGTCGATCGGGATCGCCGCGGTCCCCGGTGTGCTGCCAACGGCGTACGAGCGACCGGCAGTGACGAGCGCGACATCCCGGGCAGCAAGGTGCACCGGCGACCGCCCCTCCCGCTCGAGCCACCCTTGCCCCTCGAGCAGCAGATGCGCGGTGAGTGGCCGGCGCCCCGCGAACCGCACACCCCACGGTTCGACCCGACGCAAGATGGAAAAGACCGCACCCTGGGCTCGAGCTCGAGCGAGCTGGTCGCTCAAGATGTCCATCCTTGGACGATAACGAATGGATGTGAGCAGATCACACATTTTTCGTCCACGGAACCGGACCTACGGTGCCGGTATGACTCATCTGATCCTTGGTGGCAGCGGCAAGGTCGGCCGCCGGCTGACCCAGCTTCTCGACCTCGCCGGCCACCCCACGCGCCCCGTGAGCCGCTCAACGGCCACCGTCTTCGACTGGCACGACGAATCCACCTGGCCCACTGCTCTCGACGGTGTCACCAGCATGTTCGTCGTGGGCCCCGGTTCGTCCAGCGACTGGAGCCCCCAGCTGACCCGGCTTCTCGACCTCGCACATGACCTGGGCACCGAGCACGTCGTCCTGCTGTCGGCACGGGCCGTGGAGTTCCTGTCGGACGGCGCGGTCGGGCGTGCGGAGCAGGCGCTCCAGCGAGGACCGATCCCGTGGACCGTCCTGCGCCCGTCGCATTTCGCGCAGAACTTCACCGAAGCGATGTTCGTCCCGGCCGACGGCCGGATCGTCGCTCCGACCGGCACTGGAGCCGAGCCGTTCGTCGACGTGGCGGACGTCGCCGCCGTGGCAGCCGCCGTGATGACCAAGCGCGAGTACGACGGACGCATCCTGGCACTCTCCGGCCCGGAGGCCCTGACCTTCGACGAGGCGGCGGCGCAGCTCACGGAGACGACTGGCATCAGCGTCCGTTTCGAGGACGAGAGCGACGGTGACCATGCCGGTCGCCTGCGCGCCGCGGGCACACCGGAGATGTACATCCAGTGGCGGATGGCAATGCTCAACGGAATCCGGTCAGGCGCCGACTCCTACGTCTCGACCGGCGTGACCGACGTACTGCACCGCCCCGCAACCCCCTTCACCACCTGGGCCCAACGAGAAGCAGCCCCCGCGTTGTCCACCTGAGCCTCTGTGTCCAACACCTGGGCCTTCTCCCCACCGCCCGAGGGCGGTGAACTCGACCTGCGGCCACCGTCGCCGGGACACACTCCGAAGGAGCACTGAGCAGTGAGCACATCGACAAGTTCGAAGACCGTTCTGGTCACCGGCGCCAGCAGCGGGATCGGCGAAGCCACCGCCAGGCGGTTGGCGAGCCTGGGGCATTCGGTCCTCGTCGGCGCCCGACGTACCGAGCGGCTGACAGCGCTCGCCGAGGAGCTGCGCGCCGACGGGATGTCCGTGGCCTGTCGAGAGCTCGACGTGACCAGCCTGCAGTCCGTCCAGGCTTTCGCCGCCGCAGCGGTGCGTGAGTTCGGCCGGATCGACGTACTGGTCAACAACGCGGGTGTGATGCCGTTGTCTCCCATCGCGGACCTGCGTGTCGCCGAATGGGAGCAGATGATCGACGTCAACCTCCGCGGCGTCCTGTACGGAATCGCCGCGGTCCTGCCGCAGATGCGGCAGCAGGGCGGTGGGCACATCGTCAACGTGTCGTCGGTGTCCGGCCATCGCGTGGATCCCACGGCGGCCGTGTACAGCGCGACCAAGTTCGCCGTCGCAGCTGTGTCCGAGGGTCTGAGGCAGGAGAGCCAGGACATCCGCGTGACCGTTGTCAGCCCTGGCTTCACGCAGAGCGAGTTGACCGACCGAGGTGGTTCGGCCGAGGCTCAAGGTGCGGCTCGGGAAGCGGCCGCGCAACTGGCCATCCCGGCATCCGCGATCGCGGATGCCATCGCCTTCGCGGTGCAGCAGCCGGCCGCGGTGGACGTCAACGAGCTGATCGTGCGTCCGACTGCCCAAGGCTGAGCTCAGGCGATCGTCGACTTCATGAACGCGAGCGCCTGCGGCCACGCCAGCCGGAACGCGTCGGCGTTCACGTCCTTGTCGTGCCGGGACTTGTCCGAGAATCCGTGGTCGGCGCCGGGGAAGTACTGCGTGAACGTCGCGCCGGCGGTCCGTGCCTGCAGCACGGTCTGCAGCGTCTCGAAGTCCGCGTTGGGTACGGCGGCGTCCGCGCTCGGGTAGCTCACCAGCACCGGCGCCGTGATCCCGGCCGACTCGGCGATCGCGTCGTACGTGTGGTGCGGCGGCCGGTCCGACGGCACCGTCGGGTGGAAAGCGACGACATTCGCCACCCGCTGGTCGCGCGCCGCGAGCAGGAAGGCGAAACGGCCGCCCAGGCACCACCCGATCACGCCGACCTTGCTGCACCCGAGCTCGTCGAACAGGTAGTCCAGCAACGCGCTCTGCTCGCCGAGAGCGGTGTCGTCGTCCATCTCCCGCAGCATCCCGGAGAGCTCTTCCCGGGTGGCGTTGTCGGTGCTGCGCCCCTTGAAGGGATCCCACACCAGCGCCGTGATCCCTTCCCCGGCCAGCTCGTCGGCCCACGCCCGGACCTGCTCACCGATCCCGGTGATCATCGGCAGCAACACCATGCCGACCCGGCCGACCCGCGCGAGATAAGCGTCCTGCTCCCCAACCGTCACAGTCACACCCATGCGCGCATCCTAGAGTCAGCTGACGCCGACCGTCTGGTGGTCCACCTCGATGACGCCGACCACGCGCTCGACGTCGCGGCCGTACGGCTGGCCGATGTACTTCTGGGCGATCTGGTCGACGAGCTGCCAGCCGGCGTCGCCGTCGATCCACTCGACGACACGGCCGCGTACGATGACCGGCTCGTACGGGTTGTCGACCGGGGCGAGGGACAGCGCGACGCGCGGATCGTTGCGGAGGTTGCGCGCCTTCTGCGAGCCCGGACCGGTCAGGAAGATGATCTTCTCGCCGAGCGTGCTCACCCACAGCGGAATGGAATGCGGCGACCCGTCCGGCAGGACCGTGGCCAGGTGGGCGATGGACGTGCTCTCGACGGCGTTGCGTACGGCGGGCTTCAACATGGTTCTGCTCCTTCAGCGGACGATCTCGTAGTGGAGGTGGGTGACGCCGGGCGCCGGGACTGCCTCGATCAGGTTCAGCCGCACGTGCTCCGGCAGCTCCTGGAAGAACGGCCGGCCGCCACCGAGCAGGACCGGCACCTGGTGCAGGACGATTTCGTCGACGAGCCCGGCCCGCAGCGCCGCGGTCGCGGCTCCGCCGCCCATCAGGCCGACGTCCTTGCCGCCGGCCAGCTCACGGGCCGCGGCGATCGCGTCGTCGATGCTGTTGGCGAGGGTCTGCCGTTCGCTGATCTCCGCCACCGGACCGTGGCTCAGCACGACCAGCGAGGCCTTCGGATGCGGGCTGCCGCCGCCGAAGTGACCCGAGTCGTCGTACGTCTTGTGGCCGGCCACCACCGCGCCGACCCGGCCGGCGAGCGCGTCGAAGACTCGGGCGCTCGGCGCACTCAGTTTGAAGCCGTCGAACACCTGGCTCGGGGTGTCGCCGTCGAAGTACCAGTCGAACAGCATGGGCGCGTCGCCGAGCCCGTGGTCGGGGCCGGAGTCGCGTCCGGTGATGTAGCCGTCGACCGAGGCCGCGAGAGCGCAGATCACCTTGCTCATCGTTTTCACCTTCCCTCTGAGTTCCTTGAAGGAACGCTAACATGCTGGAGTTCCTTGAGGGAACCCCAAACGCTAGACTGCTGTCATGCAGCGGACAGACTTCAGTGAGATGGCGTGCTCGATCGCGCGCACGCTGGACGTGATCGGCGAGCCGTGGTCGCCGTTGATCCTGCGCGACATCTGGGTCGGGTTCTCCCGGTTCGAGCAGCTCCAGGCGGATCTCGGGATCTCGCGCAAGGTGCTGACCGAGCGGCTGAACCACCTGGTCGACCGCGGAGTGATCGAACGTCGGCCGTACGACCAGCGCCCGCGGTACGAGTACGTGCTGACCGGCAAGGGCCGGGAGCTGGTCGACGTCCTGATGGTGATGGTTGCCTGGGGCGACAAATGGCTCGCCGGCACGGCCGGGCCGCCGGTCCTCTACCGCCACCACGCGTGCGGCGAGATCAGCCACGTGGACCTCGTCTGCGCCCACTGCGGCAAGCCGATGCACGCGGACGACATCGACGTCCTGCCAGGGCCTGGCGCGGCGGCCTGATGTGCACTCTCGACAGGACGTATCCGCCTTCGGCGTACGATCTGCGGCCGCGCTGAGCGTGGCGCGGCACGCAGTGGACGTATACGTCCTGTCGAGCTGACCGCGCTCTTACCCGCAGTACCGGCGGAACACCTCGAGGTCGCTGTCCACGCGCGCGATCCGGTCGAAGCCCCAGGTGTCGACGCCCGGGCGGTCGACCTCGTGCACCACCCTGGCGGACAGGTCCCGGAGGCCGCGGGCGAGCAACGCGAACTCCAGGTGGTCGGGGTCGAGATCGTCCGCGCCGTACTCGTCGAGGAACTCCACGAGATGATCCCCGTCGGCCGCGACCCACACGTCGTACTCCCGCGGCCCGATGACGGCGTTCTCCCAGTCGAGGATCGCGGCCACCTCGCCCTGGTCGTCGATCAGGACGTTCAACCCGTGGAAGTCCGTGTGGCAGACGACGTTGCGCACCGGCTCCAGCCGCGCCCGTACGTCGTCCAGGCGTGCGATCGCCGCCGCGACCTCGTCCGCGCGATCCGCGATCCACGGGTGCTGCAGGTACCCCATCAGGTCGCGGATGTGCGGCTCGGTGACGTCCGCGGCCGGCAGCGTCACCCGGGCCGGCGCTTCGTGCACCTGCCGCAACGCACGAGCTGCCACGCGCCAGTCGCCCCAGTCCGCCGTACGCCCTTCGACATACGGAAGACCGCGTACGCCCGGTCATCGCTCATCGCGGACAACTCCCCCTGCAGCGTCCGCAGCGGCTCGACCACAGGAAGCCCGAGAGCCCTCAACTGCTCGAGCCTCTCCAACCCGACGGCGGGCTCACCCGGCTGCCACGCCTTCACGAACCACCGGCGGTCCGCCACCCACCCGTCGGTGGCGAATCCGCCGGCATGAGGCACCAGCTCGGTGACGGTCAGCCCGTAGTCGCGTTCGAGATCCACCCACGCATCAGATCACCTTTGCTGGGCGGCCAGCATCCGTAATACAGCGGCGTTCACCAGGATCAGGATCAGCGCGGAGAAGAGCAGCAGGGCGACCTCGGCCGGGAGCAGGGCGATGCCCAGGCCGATCGCGAGGACGGGGATCGCGAGTCCGGCGTACGCGATCAGGAAGAGCGCAGCCAGCACCTCGCCACGCGACGACGGGTCGGCGAGTGAGGCGGCGGTCGCGACTGCGCCGCGGAAGACCAGCCCGACACCGGCACCGGCGACGACACCGCCGACGACGAACAGGTAGAGGTTCGGGATGAGCCCGCCGACCGCGACGCCGACCAGACCGGTCGACATGGCGACCAACCCGAGACGGAGCTGGGCCGGGCGAGCGAGGCGGACGAAGACGGCCTGGCTCGCGGCTCCCGCGATGAACACGGCGAAGGTCACCACGCCGGCCAGCAGCCGCGACGTGTGGTGCAGGACGCCGGCCAGGAAGGTCGGCGCGAGCGACGTGAAGAGACCGAAGATCGCGAACGCCGCGAAGGCGCCGATCGCGGACGCGAAGAAGAGCGGACGTGCCGACGAGGGCAGCGCCACCCGCTGCGGCCGGTACGCCGGACGCTCCTCCAGACGCTCGACCGTCTCCGGTACCAGCGCGATCCCCACCGCGCTGATCAGCAGCAGCACCAGGAAGATCTCGTACGGACGCTGCAACGGCGACGACACGTACTGCGCCAGCAGACCACCGATGAGCGGTCCGAACGCCAGCCCGCCGAGGTTCACCATGCTCGAGATCAGCGCTGACCGGCTCGGGTCCTCACCGGGACGCGCGATCTGCCGCAGCTCGGACAGGTGTGCGGTCGCGGTCGCCGTCAGTACGCCGACCCCGACGCCGCAGACGAACCGCGCCACCAGCAGACCGGGGACCTCCGGCCAGATCAGGAAGATCGCCGCCGCCAACGCCTCCGCGAGGACCGCGAGCAGGGCCACCCGCCGCCGACCGAGCCAGTCGCTCACGTGCCCGGCCAGATACAGCGACGCCATCACGCCGACCGCGTAGCTGGCGAAGATCACCGTGATCACGTACGTCGGGAAGCCGTCGCGCTGCTGGTAGATCGCGTAGAGCGGCGTCGGGATCGTCGAGAAGGCCATCGTGGTCAGGAAGGCCGCCGCGATCACCCAGAACCCTGGTGCGTGGGCGAACCGGATCCGTACGCCGGTCCGCGAAGACGTCATGGTGGACATGGTTCCAGCCTGCTACCCGACATCTATCGAGTCCAACGAATGTTCTTGCATGCTCTTATCGTCAGATCCGATAATTCGATGCTGTGGACAGTCGCCAATTGGAGTACTTCGTCGCCGTCGCCGAGGAGCTGAGCTTCACCCGCGCCGCGCAGCGGTTGTTCACCGTGCAGTCCACGGTCTCGGCCGCGGTCCGGGCGCTCGAGACGGACCTGAAGACGACCTTGTTCGACCGCTCGACCCGGCGGGTGGTGCTGTCGACCGCAGGTCAGGCGTTGCTGCCCGAGGCGAAGGCCGCGCTGGAGGCGCTGGACCGGGCGCGGGCCGCCGTCGAGGAGGCGTCGTCGGGGCTCCGCGGCAGCATCCGGATCGGGACACTGGCCCGCTTGAGCCTGGTGAACATGGCCGAGCTGCTCGGCGCGTTCCACCGCAAGTACCCGCTGGTCGAGGTGCAGGTGGCGACGTCGCCGAGCGGCTCGACCGGCCTCGCGGACGACGTCCGGCACGGCCGGCTGGACGTCGCCCTGCTCGGGCTGCCGAAGCCCGAGCTCAGCGGCCTCGACGTCCGCGACATCGCGACGGTGCCGTTCGTGGCTCTGGTGCCGTCGGCGCACCCGCTCGCCGGACGCACCGGCGTACGGCTGCCGGAGCTGGCCCAGGAGCGGTTCGTCGACATGCCGGCCGGGTTCGGGAACCGGAAGATGGTGGACCGGGCGTTCGACGCGATCGGGATGCCGCGCCGGATCCAGGTCGAGGTGCCGGAGCTGACCACGATCCCCGACTACGTCCGGGTCGGGCTCGGCGTCGGGGTCGTGCCCGACCTGGAGCTGTCCGCCGCGCACGGCGTCGCCAAACTCCCGATCGAGGGCACCGCGCTGACCTGGACGCTGTCCGTGGTCACGCCGGCCGGACGGCGGCCGAGCCGAGCGGTGACTGCCCTGCTCGAGCTGATCGGCGACTCGACCCGGCCCGAGGGCCCGTACTTCTAGGCGCGATTTACATCACTCGGGAATGTAAGAACGTTGTCATCCGTTGTCACTTGTACTTGGTGATGTATCACCAAGCAGACACCCAAGACCTGGGAGCCTTTGCTACGGATCGTCCGGCACGTTCCTGCCGGCGAAGGAGAGGAAGCGCGACATGGCAACTGTCTCGTTCAAGGGAGCCACCCGGGTCTACCCGGGCACCGACATCGCAGCGGTCGACAAGCTCGACCTGGACATCTCCGACGGCGAGTTCATGGTGCTCGTCGGGCCGTCCGGGTCCGGGAAGTCGACGGCACTGCGGATGCTGGCCGGGCTCGAAGAGGTGAACGAGGGAGCGATCTTCATCGGCGACCGGGACGTCACCAACGCCCCGCCGAAGGAACGCGACATCGCGATGGTGTTCCAGAACTATGCGCTGTACCCGCACATGTCGGTGGCCGACAACATGGGCTTCGCGCTGAAGATGCAGGGCATCCACAAGGAGGAGCGCGCCCGGCGCGTGCAGGAGGCCGCCAAGCTGCTCGGTCTGGAGGAGTACCTCGACCGCAAGCCGAAGGCGCTGTCCGGTGGCCAGCGGCAGCGGGTCGCGATGGGCCGCGCGATCGTCCGTGACCCGCAGGTGTTCCTGATGGACGAGCCGCTGTCGAACCTCGACGCCAAGCTGCGCGTCCAGACCCGCACGCAGATCGCCGAGCTGCAGCACCGGCTCGGTGTCACCACCGTCTACGTCACCCACGACCAGATCGAGGCCATGACCATGGGCGACCGAGTCGCGGTCCTGAAGGACGGCGTGCTGCAGCAGGTGGACACGCCCCTGAACCTCTACGACCGGCCGCGGAACAAGTTCGTGGCCGGCTTCATCGGCTCGCCGGCGATGAACCTGATCACCGCCGAGATCACCGACGGCGGCGCCAAGATCGGCGACTACGTCGTACCGATCGCCCGTGACGTACTGGCCAAGGCCGGCGACGACAAGACGCTGACGCTCGGCATCCGGCCGGAGGCGTTCCACCTCGCCGACGACGGCCTGCCGGTGAAGGTCTCGGTGATCGAGGAGCTCGGCTCGGACGCGTACCTGTACGGCACCGCCGAGCACACCAGCGACCAGATCATCGCCCGGATCGGCACCCGCCTGCACAAAGACAAGGGCACCGTCGTCCACCTGGCGCCGGACCCCGAGAAGCTGCACCTGTTCTCGACCTCCACGGAGGACCGCCTTGTAGTTTGATCCTGTGGGTCACTGGGAGAAGGACACACCAGGTGTGATGGAGCTGCCGTCGGGCCGGCTCGTCCGCGGACGCGGTCTGCGGCACGGCCCGGCGGCAGAGCCATTTCCGACGTACGGCGTGTACCTGCTCGGCAAGGAACCGCCGGACGTGCCGTGGGAGACGCGGTGGATCAAATGGCCGGACTTCCGGCTGCCCGTGGACCGCGCCGAGGCGCTGACGATCTTCCGCGAGGCGCTGGAGCGGTCCGGGACCGGCCGGGTCGAGTTCGCGTGCGGCGGCGGGCGCGGACGGACCGGAACGGCGCTCGCGTGTCTCGCCGTCCTCGACGGCGTACCCGCCGACCAGGCCGTCGACTACGTCCGGCAGCGCTTCGACAAACACGCGGTGGAGACGCCGTGGCAGCGCCGGTACGTGCTAAATCTGTTGACCCGGAGCTGACCCATCGCGTTGGGTCGAGGCGTGACGATCGAGCGGAGCAACCCGGACGGACTCCACGCCACGCCGGGATACCACCACGTGACGCGCGTCCAGGCGGACACTCTGGTCTACCTGGCCGGGCAGTGTCCCTTGCAGCCGTCCGGCGAACTGGCCGCGGGCGGGCTCGAGGGGCAGACCGCGCAGGTGATCACGAACATCCTCACCGCCCTGAAGTCCGCGGGCGCCACCCCCGAGGACGTCGTCCGCACGGTGATCTACGTGGCCAGCCCGGAGCGCGAACAGCTGAGCGCGGTCTGGACCCAACTCAACGCGTCACCGCTGGCGCCGGCCTTCACGACGGCAAGCACCCTGCTGGGCGTCGCCCAGCTCGGCTTCCCCGGACAGCTCGTCGAGATCGACGTGACCGCGGCGCTGTGATCGTTCCCGCCGAGGTCGTCGACTACGATCCCCGCTGGCCGCTCTGGTTCGACGAGATCCGCGTGCGGCTCGCGCCGTATGTCGACGGCTTCGTGGTCGAGCATGTAGGCAGCACCGCCGTACCCGGGCTGGCTGCGAAGCCGATCATCGACGTCGACGTCGTCGTCCCGTCCGCCGAGCTGGTGCCGACGGCGATCGCCCGGCTGGAGGCCGCCGGCTACCGGCACGAGGGCGACCTGGGCATCTCCGGCCGAGAGGCCTTCGCGCTGCCGCCGGACGCTGTGCACTACCACCACTTGTACGTCGTTGTTGAAGGCAACGAGGCACACCAGGACCACGTACTGCTCCGCGACCATCTGCGGGCGAACGCGGCGGATCGGGAGCGGTACGCCGTGCGCAAGCGCGAGCTGGCGCATCTGCTCACGACCGACCGCACCGCGTACGTCTCCGGCAAGGGCGCGCTGGTCGAGGAGCTGATTGCTAAAGCGGGTGGTTCGGGTGCAGGCGCCGGCTCGGGTCGTAGCGGCGCCTGAGCTTGGCGAGCCGGCCGTAGTCGTCGTACGCCTCGGCGACCTCCTCGGCTGTCAGGTTCTCGAACGTGAAGTTGAGGGCTCGGCCGACCGTCGACGCACGCCAGGGCTCGAGCACCTCCCGGCCGGCGTCACCTGTGCCCGGCGTGAGCACGGTCAGCGAGTACGCCGCGTCGCGATGACCGACCGCGTTCGGGATCTCCGGTTGGCGGGCAAGGGCGCCGCCGAGGTGCCGGATCCCGATCACGTGCATCCGTGACGCGCCCGGCCCGGCGTGCCCGGGCAGTGTGTCGAGCGCGTCGAGGTCCTTGAGCAGCACGTTGCTGGAGCTGTAACTGTCGGGGCGGTCCGGCTCGGCGAAGATCCGCCCGGAGTCGACGTACGGCAACTCCCCCACGGTGTCGAGCAGCGGTTCGCCGACGGCCCGCAGCGGTTCGATCAGGTGCTCGCCGTCATCGCCGAGGATCGCGAGCTGCACCTGCCCGACGTACTTGCCGCGCAACGGCGCCGGCACCTGCGGGATGTCCGGCATCGGCAGCATCGCGATCGCCGACGTCACCTCTTCTGGGACGGTGTGGGTCCACTCCCGCCACACCTGCGGCGCGGTCGGATGCTCGGCGAGGTCGAAGTACAAGCTGCCGCCGTACAGCGTCGGCACGTCGAAGAGGTCGAGCTCGATCCCGGTCACGATCCCGAAGTTCCCGCCGCCGCCGCGCAACGCCCAGAACAGGTCCGGATCCTCCTCGGCGTCGCGCCGTACGCCGTCCGCGGTCACCACCTCGATCCGCCGGACATGATCCGCGGCGTACCCGAAGCGGCGGGCCATCAGCCCGAGCCCTCCGCCGAGCGTGTACGAGATCGCGCCGACGCCCGGCGCGCTGCCCGAGAGCGGCGCGAGACCGTACGGCGCGGTCGCGTCGAGCACGTCCCGCCAGGTCGCGCCCGCCTCGATCCACGCGGTCCTGGCTTGCGCGTCGACCGTGACGCCGTTGAACCCACGGGTCGCGATCAGCACGCCGCCGTCGATCCCCCGGGTCAGACCGTGCCCGGAGGCCTGCACGGCGATCCGCAGGTCGTGGTCGATCGCGTACCGCACCGCCTCCTCGACCTCGGCCGCGCTTGTCACCGCGAACACCACGGCCGGCCGATGCGGGTCCCGCCGCTGGAACCCGAGCCGCGCCTCGTCGTACCCCTTGCTTGTCGTCGTCACCATCATGCAGATCACGCTAGAAGGCCTTGCGGACACATCTTGTCCGCAAGGCATGATTTGTCGATGAGCGCTCGCAGGGAGATGCCCGGCCGGATGCTGCGGCTGCTGTCGTTGCTGCAGAGCCGTCGCGAGTGGTCCGGTCACGAGCTCGCCGACCGCCTCGGCGTCACCGAGCGAACGGTACGGCGCGACGTCGAGCGGCTGCGTGCCCTCGACTACCCCGTGACCGGCACGACCGGGACCGCGGGCGGCTACCGGCTCGGCTCCGGGACCCACCTGCCGCCGCTGCAACTCGACGACGACGAGGCGATCGCGGTCGCGCTCGGGCTGGTCGGCGCGGCCGGCGGCGGTGTCAGCGGGATGGCGGCGAGCTCGATGAGCGCGCTGGCCAAGCTCGAACAAGTCCTGCCCGCGCGCCTCCGGCCACAGCTCGCGGCAGTGAGCTCGGCCGCGGAGGCGATCCCGCGCCCCGGCGTACCGCAGGTCGATCCGGGCGTGCTTGCCGTCCTGGCGCGCTGCTGCCGCAACCACGAGATCGTCGCCTTCGACTACCACGGCCGGCAACGCGGTACGACGCGGCGTCGGGTGGAGCCGCATCAGCTGCTGACGCTGTCGTGGCGCTGGTACCTGCTCGCGTTCGACCCTGCGCGTGACGACTGGCGGATCTTCCGCGTCGACCGGATCAGTTCGGTCACTCCGGCGTTGCACCGCTTCACACCACGGGTGCTGGACGGACCGTCCTACCTGCTGGAGTCCTTCGTGTCGGCGCAGTACGAGCACACGGTCGAACTGACGGTCGAGGCGCCGGCCGACGCGGTCACCTCGACCTTCGAAGGAGTCGTCCGCGGCATCGTCGAGCCGCTCGGCCCCTCGTCCTGCACGGTCCGCTTCAGCGCCGACACCCCGGCGCTCCTGCTGACCCAGGTCGCCGCGATCGCCGTACTCGGCCCGTTCACCGTCGACCGCGCGACCCCGGAGACGTCCGCGCTCATCACCGCGGCCGGCGCACGCCTCGTCCGAGCTTTTGCGCTAGGCAACGATCAGGCCGACGCCGAGGGTCAGCACACCGACGGCGAGTGAGGCCGCGCCGAGCCACAGCACCCAGAGGAACTGGTTCGGTTCGGTGCGGTCCTTGCCGGCCGACGAGGCGAAGAAGCCGCCGGACATCAGGATCGCCGCGATCGGGATCGCCAGCCGCGCGACCCACAGCCAGACGCCGCTCAGCCCGGTCTGGTCGACGTACAGCAGGCCGACCAGGCTGAGGATGACGAGCACGCCGGCATGTGCGTGACCGGCCCGGGCGAACGACTTCTGGAATCCCGTCATCGGCACCTGGCCGCGGACGATCTTGGTCATGAAGTAGCCGCCGAACTGGATCGTCACGATCGTGAGCAGGATGACACCGGCGATGACGCGGGATGCGTCGGTCATGCGTAGACCTCTTCTCGGACAGGCGCGGTCGCGCGGGAGCTGCGCGCCACCCACAGGGCGACGGCGAGATACAGGATCTGTTCGGGGATGCGCTGCCACAGTGGCGTCGCCTCCCCGCCGGCGAACGGCACGTCGGCGACGGCAGCGTGAATGTTGGCCGGCAACAGGCCGACGAACAGCGCGGCCAGCGCGTAGCCGGCGGCCTTGCGGGTGGATGCGATCAGCAGGCCCACGGCGCCGAGCAGTTCGAGGACGCCGGTGAGGTAGACGAGCGCACCGGCGTACGGCAGGAACGGCGGGACCATCCGCACCATGTCGGCGTGGTTGGGCATCACCGTCACGCTCGCCGGGACGAAGTGCGCGCTCGCGGTCAGCACCAGCATCACCGCCATCGCGTGCGCGGCGGCGACCGGCCAGGTGCGGAACCGCCGGACGCCGAACGCGCCCAGCGCCCGGAACCCGACAGTGCCCAGGATCAGTACGAGCGGGATCAACCGACTCGCCTCCTTATGGATAGTGAAAGTATCCGCTTATGGATACTGATACTATCCATCACAGACAACAGGAAGGCAAGCGATGCGAATCGGGGAACTGAGCAAGGCCACCGGCGTCCCGGTGCCGACGATCAAGTACTACCTGCGCGAAGGCCTGCTGCCCGCGGGCGAACTCAGCAGCCCGAACCAGGCGTCGTACGGCGACGCGCACGTGCGCCGGCTCCGGCTGATCCGCGCGCTGGTCGAGCTCGCACAGGTCCCGGTCGCGACTGTTAAGGAGATCCTCGAGTCACTCGACGCGGACACCGAGCCGTTGCACGAGCAGATCGGGCGCGCGCATCGCGCCCTGACCCCTACCCGCCGCCTGTCCGCCACCGACGAGGCCCGGGCCGCCGCGACGACCCAGGTCAGCGATCTGATCGCCGCCCGCGGATGGTCCGTCGAGGCGGACGCCCCCGCATTGGCCACCCTCGTCGACACGGTCGCAGCCCTCCGCACGCTCGGCCAGGAGGGCCTGGTCGCGCACCTCGACGACTACGCGGACGCGGTCGAACGCTTCGCCCGGATCGAGATCGAGGGCGTCACCCAGAACCCGACCCGCGACCAGCTCGCCGAATCGGTCGTGATCGGCACCATCCTCGGCGAGACCTTGATCGCATCCCTGCGCCTACTCGCGCAGGAGTCCATCTCGGCGGACCTCTGGAAGAACCGCTAACAGTCGCCGAGCAGCCCCGGGAGCAGCTTGGTCAGCGCCTTCTGCAGCGCACGGCGGTCGGTCTCGGTCAGCGGGTCGAAGACCAGCTGACGAACCAGTTCGACGTGTCCCGGCGCGGCCTTCACGAGCTCCGCGTAGCCCTCGGCCGTGAGGATCGCGTTGGTGAAGCGGCCGTCCTCCGGGTCGGGCTCGCGTCGCACCAGGCCACGGTTCTCCAGCCGGCGCATGAGGTGCGACAGCCGGGAGAGCTCGGAGTTGGCGAGGATCGCGAGCTGACTCAGGCGCATCGTGTGGTCGGGCTGGTCGGACAGTCCGGCCAGGACGTAGTACTCCAGGAAGCTCAGGTTCGAGTCGCGCTGCAGTTGCTCACCGAGCGCACCCGTGAGCAGCGCCATCATCAGCTGCAGCGTCTTCCAGGTCTCGAGCTCGTCGGCCGTCAGCCAGCGAGGCTCGGTCGCTTCGCTCCCCATGGGTGCAGCATAGCCACCGGCGCAATGACTTGAACGTTCATGTCAACCAGCCTATCGTGGGAGATGACATGAACATTCAAGTCAACCCTGTGAAGGAATCATGAGCGACCTGAAGATCGCGGTCATCCTCGGCAGCACCCGGCCCGGACGCAACGGCAAGGCGGTGGCCGACTGGGTGATGACCCAGGCCGAGCGCCGCAGCGGGGCGTCGTACGAGCTGGTCGATCTGCTCGACTACCCGCTGCCGCACCTCGACGAGGCGATGCCACCGTCGGCCGGGCAGTACGCCGGCGCCCACACGAAGGCCTGGGCCGAGAAGATCGCGGCGTACGACGGGTTCGTGTTCGTCACGCCGGAGTACAACCACTCCACGTCCGGCGTGCTGAAGAACGCGATCGACTACCTGTACGCCGAGTGGAACAACAAGGCCGCCGGCTTCGTGTCGTACGGCTCGCTCGGCGGGGCGCGGGCGATCGAGCACCTGCGCGCCATCAGCGCGGAGCTTCAGCTCGCCGACGTCCGGCAGCAGCTGTCGTTCTCGCTGTTCACCGACTTCGAGAACTTCTCGGTCTTCCGCCCGGGCCCGCAGTACGCCGACCAGGCCACCGTCCTGTTCGACCAGGTCGAGTCGTGGGCCGGCGCCCTCAAGCAGCTCCGCGCCGCCGAGCCGGTCGCCGCATGAACCTCACCGTCTGGATCGTCTCCGGGCTGCTGGCCGCGATGTTCCTGCTGTCCGGCGTGATGAAGGTGCCGGCCACCAAGGAGTCGCTGGCCGGCAATCCCCGGATGGGCTGGGCGGCCCCGTTCCCGATCGAACTGATCAAGGTCATCGGCGCCGCGGAGATCGCCGGCGCCGCCGGTCTCATCCTCCCGCGCGCGTTCGACACGGCCACCTGGCTCGTGCCCGCGGCGGCCATCGGCCTGGTCGTCGTCATGGCCGGCGCCATCATCACCCACGCCCGCCGCACCGAGTGGTCCAGCGTCGCCGTGAACGCCGTACTCCTCGCCCTCGCGCTGTTCGTCGCGATCGAACGCTTCTGAACCACTCAGCCGTCGTGGGCCATGTCCACGAAGCGTGAGTAGTGCCCCTGGAACGCCACCACCACGTCCGCGGTCGGCCCGTTCCGGTGCTTGGCGACGATGAAGTCCGCCTCACCGGGACGGGTCGACTCGCGCTCGTACGCATCCTCACGGTGCAGCAGGATGACAACGTCGGCATCCTGTTCCAGGCTGCCGCTTTCGCGGAGGTCGGAGGCCATGGGGCGTTTGTCGGAGCGTTGTTCGGAGCCTCGGTTGAGCTGGCAGATGGCGACGACCGGGAGCTCGAGTTCCTTGGCGAGGAGCTTGATCGAGCGGGAGAACTCGGAGACCTCGAGCTGGCGGGACTCGACCTTCTTGCCCGACGTCATCAGCTGGAGGTAGTCGATCACGATCAGTTTGAGGTCGTGGCGCTGCTTGAGGCGGCGGGCCTTGGCGCGGATCTCCATCATCGTCAGGTTCGGCGAGTCGTCGATGAACAGCGGCGCCTCGGAGACCTCGCCCATCTTGCGGGCCAGCCGGGCCCAGTCCTCGTCGGTCATCTTGCCGTTGCGCATGTGGTGCAGCGGGACCTTCGCCTCCGCCGACAGCAGTCGCATGGTGATCTCGTTGCGGCTCATCTCCAGCGAGAAGATGCACGAGGTCAGGCCGTGCTTGATCGAGCAGGACCGGGCGAAGTCCAGGCCGAGGGTGGAGTTGTGGGTCGGGATCATCGTCTTGCCGGCCAGGTACAGATGGTCGGCGTTGTCGACCTCGACGCACCGCACAGGCACGCTGTCGACCGGGTCGACCCACTCGAGCCGCCGCTCCCCCTCACCGTGCGGCGCGGCCGGGAAGCCGTGCCCGGTGATCTGCCGCGGCGCCGACCCGGGGATCGGCGGTGTCAGCCCGGGACTCGCCGACATCGCCGTGAACAGGTCGGCGGTCGTGCAGACCACCGGGCGGCCGCCGTCCTCGACGCGCCACTGGTGCTCGGCGTCGGCGACGATCGTGCTGCCGTCGGAGAACGACAGGCGGAAACAGGGGCGGTCCACCATCACCTCGGTCGCCGCGACCACCGTGGTCGGCAGACCGTTGGCGTCGAGCAACTGATCGCCGACCGCGACCTCGGCCATCGTGGTCCAGCCGGTCGGGGTCGGCAGCGGGGTGTCGAGCGCGAGCGCCTTCCCCATTGCGGGACGCGCGGCGACGATGATCATCTGGCCGGGGTGCAGGCCGTTGGTCAGCTCGTCCAGGTCGGTGAACCCGGTCGGCACGCCGACCATCGCGTCACCGCGGGAGTCGATCGCCTCGATCTCGTCGAGCGCGCCCTCCATGATGTCCTTCAGCGGCGCGTAGTCCTCGGCGGTCCGCTTCTCGGTGACCGAGTAGATCTCCGCCTGCGCCTCGTCGACGACGTCGTCGACCTCGCCCTCACCCGCATACCCGAGCTGGACGATCTTGGTGCCGGCCTCGACGAGGCGACGCAGGATCGCCTTCTCCCGGACGATGTGCGCGTAGTAGCTGGCGTTGGCCGCCAGCGGGACGGACGCGACCAGGGTGTGCACATACGGCGCGCCGCCGATCCGGGTCATCTCGCCACGCTTGGTGAGCTCGGCGGCGACCGTGATCGCGTCGGCCGGCTCGCCCCGGGCATACAGATCGGTGATCGCGTCGAAGACGACCTCGTGCGCCGGCCGGTAGAAGTCCGTGCCGCGCAGGTTCTCGATCACGTCGGCGATCGCATCCTTGCTCAGCATCATCGCGCCGAGCACGCACTGCTCGGCGGCGAGATCCTGGGGAGGGGTGCGGTCGAAGCCCATCTCCGGCCGGCGCTCTTCGTGGCCGCCGTCCTGGCCCCCGCGGAACTCCGCCACGCTCACTTCGTCCGACCTCCTCGTCCGCCGCTGCCCCAGCCACCACCGAGCCGGGTTCGAACACCTGCTCGAACCTTAGCCACGGCCCACCGACAGTTTCCGGAGCTGCTCACGACAGCGGCCTCGCGACCGTACGCCGGTCGTGTCGCCGATGGCCACTCGGTCATCCACACCCCCTGTGGACCAATCGTGGATAACCCGGCTACGGGCTGTGCACAGGTTGGGCACAACCCTGTGGATATCTGCGGACAAGAACTCACAAGCAGCGCCTGACCTGCGGTTTCACCAGTGCACAACTGTGGAGGAGAAAAAGTCTGAGACGAATTTCCACAACCCCCGGCACGCCTGGGTACGCTCGCTCCGGTGAGACGTCGACGATGGGTGGGGGAACAGGACCGGGAGATCCTCCGGCTGGCCGTCCCGGCGTTCTTCGCGCTCGTCTCGGAGCCGCTGATGCTGCTCGCGGACTCCGCCATCGTCGGACACCTCGGCACGCCGCAGCTGGCCGCACTGGGGGTCGCGGGCACGATCCTGCAGACGCTCGTGGGGATCTGCGTGTTCCTTGCCTACGGCACCACGTCGGCCGTCGCCCGGCGGATCGGCGCCGGCGACCACAAGGGCGCACTTGCCCAAGGCATCGACGGGCTCTGGCTGGCCTTGCTGCTCGGCGTCGTCCTCGCCCTCCTCGGACTGGCGCTGGCGCCGCAGGCGATCGGGGCCTTCGACCCGTCGCCGGAAGTGGCCGACCACGCCGTCACGTACCTGCGGATCTCCTGCTTCGGCATCCCCTCGATGCTGCTCCTGCTCGCCGCCACCGGCGTCCTGCGCGGGCTGCAGGACACCAAGACGCCGATGATCGTCGCGATCACCGCCAACCTCGCCAACATCGGGCTGAACGTCCTGCTCGTCTACGGCCTCCGGCTGGACATCGCCGGCTCCGCGCTCGGTACGGCGCTCGCACAGACAGGTGCCGGCGTCGCACTCGTCGTGGTCGTGGTCCGCGGCGCCCGCCGCGACGGCGCCAAGCTCCGCCCGGACCGTCCCGGCATCCTGGCCTCCGCGCAGATGGGTGTACCGCTCATCGTTCGCACGCTGACGCTGCGAGCGGCGATCATCCTGCTCACGTTCGTCGCCACGGCCCTCGGGACGACGTCCGTCGCGGCCCACCAGGTCGCGTTCACGCTGTGGTCGTTCCTCGCGCTCGCCCTGGACGCGATCGCGATCGCCGCGCAGGCACTCACCGGCCGCGCGCTCGGCGCCGGTGACGTGGCGGGGACCCGCGCGATCACGCGCCGGATGATGTGGTGGGGCCTGTTCTCCGGGCTGGTCGGCAGCCTCGCGCTGTGGGGGCTGCGCGACGTCTACGTCCCGTGGTTCACCAGCGACCCCGACGTACGCCGTACGCTCGCCGCGATCCTGATCGTCTCCGCGGTGTGGCAGCCGATCAACGGCGTCGTGTTCGTGCTGGACGGCGTCCTCATCGGCGCCGGCGACGGCCGGTACCTCGCGCTGGCCGGGATCGTCGCCCTCGCGCTGTACGTCCCGCTTGCGCTCGCGGTGCTCTGGCTGGACGGCGGGATCGTCGCGCTGTGGTGGGCGTTCGGCGGATACATGCTGCTGCGTTTCCTGACCCTGACCCTGCGTGAGCGGAGCGACGCCTGGCTGGTCACCGGAGCTACCCGCTGACCCTGCGGTGCGGCATCGTGGAGCCGGAGGAAAGGACCGGCATGCCAGACACCGACGACGACCAGTCCGTCGAGCTCGAGCCCGATCAGCGGGCGCAAGGCGACGACGACACCGAGGCCGCGCGTGAGCGGCGTGCGGCCCAGGCCCGCGCCGAGGCCGGCAGCCGTCCGACCCACGACCTCGCCGAGGAGGAAGCCGCGCGCGAGGACGAGGAGGACCTCCGGGAACGTCGCGACCAGGAGGACGCGGACGCGCGCGCCGAGCGGCTCGAGGAGCGTGCGACCGCCGACGAGCGGACGCTGCAGGAGCGGCGCGACCGCGACGAGCTGCTCGACGAGGAGGCCGCCCGGGCCTTCCAGCTCGCGTACGCCGACGAGGACGCCCGCGACCGGTACCGGCAGTACGCCGCGAACGACGTACAGCGTGGCCTCAGCGACCGGGCACACGGCCGGCACCTGCTGGACGAGGCCGCCGTCCAGCGCGGCGAGATCGGATCCGCGGAGCTCAGCGCGCAAGGACGCCGGTACCAGAATGCGGCGACCATCGAGGAACGCAAGGCCGTCCGCGACGACGGCATCGCCGACGCGTACGACGCCTCCGCGCGCGAGCGTCGCCGCGAGGCGCAGCCCAGCGCGAGCGAGGCCGTCCGCAAGCCGCCGGAGGACGCGCCCGAGGCGCAGCTCCCCCAGGCCCGCCGCCACGTGCGCGGCCGCGGCAAGGTCCGCAACCAGCAGGGCAAGGTCGTGAAGCCGAACCGCGCGAGCGAGCCCGATCTCGAGATCTAGGGTTCCAGCTTCTGGACGTGGATGATCAGCAGGTTCACCGCGACCACGACGACGAACCCGACGGCGAGCAGCGGGTGGCCCAGGCTCCACAGCGCTGCGCCCGCCAGGCCGAACACGAGGACCTTCACGGTCCAGCGCGCGGCCGGCGTCGTGCGCGTCGCGGTCGGGGCGGCGAGGCGACCCCAGATGATCGCCGCCACGAGCGGTAGGCCGACTGCGAGCAGCCAGCGCACGAGCGTCGTACCGCCGGTCTCCCAGCCCCAGTACGCGAAGATGCCTAGGGCAACCAACTCGGCGAGGAACGCCAGGAGGAGGTTGCCCCACCTCCACATCGGTCAGATCCCGCGGATGTTGGGCTGCCGCTGATCGAAGAACAGGCCGGCCGGCGGCTCCTGGACCGGGAGCGGCGGGATCGGGTAGTCGGTGTGCGTGTTGTTCCGGCACGCGGCGAACGGGCCGTCCGGGTCCAGCAGCGCCATCATGTGCGGGTCCGCATGGTCACGCCACCAGACCGACATCCCGGTCGCCGGGTCCAGGCGCAGGTGTTCCCAGGCCCGCCAGATCGAGTCGAGCCGGCTGAGCGCCTCCGCGTGCCGGTACCACTCGGGGCACCAGATGAACTGCTGCCCGAGCCGGCGGGTGTAGAGGTAGATCAGCCGGTCCTCGACGAACGCCGCGACGTGCGGGTAGAAGAGCTCCTGTTCACCATCCACCGCGGTTGTCCCCTTCGTTCTGCTCCCAGACCGGCCGCTCAGGACCGCGCTGCGGCAGAGGTGCCTGCTGAGACGCCACCCACGGGTTGTTGCTCACCGGGACGTTCGCTGCCGCTCCCGGATCGTACTTCGCCAGCGACGCCTTCACCGCACCGGCGTCCGGCCGGGTGAACCACGGGACGGTCTTCACCAGCGTGGCCGGGATCCCGGACGGGAACACGACCGCGCGGCCGGGCGGCATCGAGGCGAGGTCGGAGACCTCCATGATGTTGTGCCGCTGGACCTGCTGGCTGGTGCCGCGCTTGCCTTCGTTGTACGACACGGAGCTCGAGCTGATGTCGTAGTCGCCGATCATCTTGCTCAGGTTCTCGAGGAAGGTCGCGTCCGCGGCGCCACCGCCGTACACCCGGATGTTGGCCGAGCCCCACAGCTTCTGCATGCCGTGATCGCCCCAGCACTCCTGGCCCTGAGCCCAGGACTGCAGGATCGTCATCAGCACGATGCCACGGGAGCCGAAGTGCGAGTACAAGTCAGGGAGGTTCTTCCACCGGCACACGTTCGCGGCCTCGTCGAGGACGCCGACCAGCGGACTGGGCATCCGGCCCATCGGGCAGCCGCGGGCATACTGCTCGGCGGCCTCCACGACGGCGACGGTCAGCGCGGTGACCAGCGGGCCCGCCGTACCGGCGCCTTCCTTGGACAGGCTGTACAGCGTGCCGCCGTTGCGGACGAACTCGTGCGGGTTGAACTGCGGGCGGTTGTCGTTCGGGCCGTTCGGGATGACCCAGCGGGTGACCTTGCGGTTCACCAGGAACTGGGCGCTCTGCTGGGCCGTGCCGTAGACACCCGCGCGCTGCTTGTCCGGCGCGTTGATGACACCGGACAGGGCGTCCGCGGACAGCTGCAGACCCGGGGTGTTGCGCAGGATCCGCTCGGGCTCGTCGTTCCGCTGGTCGGCCAGCCAGGTGTACACCTGGGTGATCGGCCGCTTGGCGACCGCGGCCGCGAGCAGCAGACCGGCCAGCAGGTCGGTGCCCGCGGCGTCGAAGAACGCGTCGGTCTGCGCACCCTGCTGGCGCTGCGAGGCGACGAAATGCTCGGCGAGCTCACGCGCCTTGGTCTCGTCGGTGATGTAGGTCAGCGGGTTCCACCACCAGTTCGGCGGCTCCTCGCAGACCTCCTGCGGGTCGAACACCCACAGCGGGCCCTTCTCCGAGCGCGGCCCGCGGGTCGCATCGACGATGTCCCGCTTGTTGGAAGTGGCGACGACGCACCCGGGCGCGTCCAGGATCGCCGGCACCGCGCGCGACGTGGTCTTACCGGTTCGGGGACCCCAGATGTCGACGTGCATGTCTTCCCAGTTGCCGAACACCTCCAGGTTGTCCCGGACCGTCCGGCCGATCAGGATCCCGGGGCCCGCGTGCCCGGCGCCGAGCTGGTTCGCCTTCTCCTGGGCGCCTTCGCGGGTGAGCTTGTAGATCTCCGAGCGCTTCGACATCAGCTGCGCCTGCCGGTCCACCCGGCCGATCGAACGCTCCCGGTTGCGGAAGACCATCCAGCCGCCGGCGGCCAGGCCGAGCAGCACCACGACCTCGACGACCAGGATGCCGGTGGCCGCGCCGGACCACTCCAGATTGCCCTTCGACAGGTCGACGATCGCGTCGAACGGGTTCCCCGGCGTCCGCGAGCCGTTGATCGCGGACGCGACCTTCAGCGCGATCCACATCGAGAAGACCACCAGCGCGACCACGCCGATGATCACGAAGATGAAGACGGCCTCGGGTGAGATGCCACCCGGGCCGGTGCTCTTCCTGCCCTGCGCCATGACTCGTCAGCTCCCCACGCGGGTGGTCGGGTCGGGCGGCGGCAGCAGCATCGGGTCGTCCAGGCTGTACTCGCCGACGACCTCCTGGGTGCCGTCCGGGGCGACCTCCACCTTCTGCGGCTTCCCGTCGTTGCCGGTCGTCCACAGCTTGTTGGTGTCGTTGATCTCGCGCTCGACGGAGGTGAGCCCGACGTGCACCGGGATCCCCGGCCGGCCACCGACCTTGATCAGGAAGTTCCCTCGGCCGGGAGGTGCGGCCTCCTTGCCGGTGGACGGGTCCCACGCGGGCGGGTCCTGCCAACCGACGAGCATGTTCTGCTCCTCCATGGACATCGACACGACCTCGGTCAGGTTGTCCATCTCGGCCCGCGGCAGACCGCCGCAGATGACCATGCCGGAGCGCTCGACGAAACCCTTCGCCTTCATCCGGTCCTCGGGGTTCGGCAGCGCGAGCAGGTCGGACATGGTGTGCGAGATCATCGCCATCCCGACACCGCGCTGCCGGTTCAGACGGGTCAGCGCGTCGACCCGGTCGACCAGGCCGCTCCCGGCCCGCAGCACTCGCCACAGCTCGTCGAGGATGACGAAGTAGTGCCGCCGTGGCTCCAGGCCGGCGTCGGCCAGCGCCTGCGAGACCGCGACCGCGCCGAACCCGTACGACCAGCAGGCCAGCAGTACGGCGGCCTGCAGGCTCGTCTCGGAGTCGTCGACGTTGGACACGTCGAACACCACCGGACGGTCCATCTGCATCGGGTTGTCGGTCGGCGCGGAGAAGATCTCGCCCAGCCGGCCACCGCCGACCAGACCGATCAGCGACGCCTCCAGGCCCTCGGTGATCTGCCGGTACCGGTCCAGGCTGCCGCGGTCCAGGGCGACGTTGCGGACCCGGTCCGGGGCGTCCTGGATGACCTGCAGCAGGTCCTTGAGCACCGGCGTGCCCTGGAACCGCTCGTCGAGCACCTTGAGCGCCTCGTCGAGGATGGTCTCCTCGCGGTCGTTCGGGTTCTGGTTCCGCATAATCGCGATCAGCGCCGAGACCATCGTCTGCCGGCGGCCGTGCGCGTCGGCCTGGATCGCCTCCCGGGCCTTGCCGGTCAGCCGGAGCGCGGCCTCCCGGGACTCGCCCGGGTCGAGCACGTTCAGGTGCCCGCGGCCGCGGCCGAGCTGGATGACCTGGCCGCCGAGGGCCTCGATCAGGTCCTTGTAGTCGGGCTTCAGGTCGCCGAGCACCAGCGGCATCACGCCGTACCCGGCCATGCCGAGCGCCATCCGCCGGGTGATCGTCGACTTGCCCAGACCCGGCTTGCCGAGGACGAACATCGACGGGTTCGAGATCAGCTTGGCCCGCATGAACCAGCTGATCGGGTCGCAGCACATGGTCGCGCCGGAGAGGATGTTCCGGCCGATCGGTACGCCGACCATCGGGCTGCCGGTGCCGGCCGAGAACGGCCACATCCCGCAGACCTGGACCGTCGTACCGCGCCATTCCTGCGGGGCCTGCAGGTACGTCGAGTAGCCGGCGCCCATACCGGGCCAGCCACGGGGCATCGGCCGCCGCCCGCGGCGGCTCGGGTCGACCGGCTTCTTCTGCTTCTTGCTCACTGTGACCCCCCAGGTGTCACTGTGCGAAGTCTCATCATAGGGATTCCCGCAGCCCCGCCGGTACGGCGAGGTGGTTCTGGACGACGATGCCGAGCGGCAGCGCGGCGACGAACGCGGAGTCCTGTGAGCCGTACACCGGCCGGAGCAGAACGCGCGCGGTGGCGCCGAGGTTGTCGATCGCGGCGATCATGTCCGGGATCTGCTCGGCGGTCATCACGGTGCCGGTGACGGCCATGCCGAAGTTGACCAGGCCGGCGCCCCGCGCCTCTTCCTGCGCGGACCGGTCGGCGGCCCGTGCCTCGGCCAAGTTGCGTGCCGACGGACGGGCCGAGGCCGTGGCGCGGAACGACGCGTTGCGCTTGTCGGCCTCCACCATCCGGGCCGCCGTACCGGCGTCGAGCGGGCGGTAGAGCATCGTCACGCGCTTGCGGTCGATGTCGGGGTGCGGCGCGACCAGCTGGGACAGCACCGACGAGAACACCTCGCCGCGCGGAGCCTGCGACATCTGCCAGGTCACCGACCAGGCGGAGTCGTGCCGGTACTTGTCCCAGAACGACTGGGTGGCGGCCGGGCCGACGTCGGTCCACTGCAGCTCCGGCGGCATGCCCTGGGCGCGTGCTTCGTCGATCAGCGCGGCCGACGCCGGGTCGTAGGCGATCCGGATCGCCTCGCACAGCTCCTGCGCGCTGACCGGCCGGGCGGCGCCCGCACCGGTCGCGTTCAGGCTCTGGGTGAGCGCAGGCAGCCGGGCCGCGAGCTCGCGGCCCATGTCGTCTTCCTTGCGGCGCTTGCCGCTCCGGTCGGTGCCCTTGAAGGTCAGCGCGACCCGGGCCGAGACCAGCGCGGAGCCCTCCGGGTAGGTCTGGACGACCTCGGTCAGCATCGCCCGGGCGATCGCCGGGCTCCCGTCCACCATGTTGCCGCCGACCTCGCGGCGCAGCCGGATACCGGTGTCGGGTGCGCTCTCCACGGTCACCGACGCGGCGACGATGCCCGGTTCGTGGCCGAGGGAGGCCAGCCACTGACCCCAGTGCGCCACCCAGACGTCGACCTGCTCCTCGTCGACGAGGGAGGCGCCGTCGGGCTCGGCGTTGATGACGACGGTGAAGTGCCGGGTGCTCGGGTAGTAGAGCAGCGCGAACGGCCGTCCGTACGAGTCCTGGTACTCGCTCAACTGGGAAGCGGCGGCCAGCCCGGGGAGCTGGAACTTGCCCCAGGCGGTCCGGCCGAGCGGTCCGGAGCGGTAAATGTTGTGCTTAGCCATCTTTGCTCGTTGCCATCCAATGTGGGTCGAGAGCCGTTGCAGCGTGGAGTACCCGTGCTTGTCCTTCGTGACCAGCAGACCGAGTGCCGCGCCCACGATCAGCAGGCTGATGAGGGCGGCCTTGATGCCGCCCGCCATCGTCGCGATCACGACGAGCAGCAGGCCACCCATCATGATGGCGGTGCCGAGCATGCCCAGGCCGGCGATGCCCGCCGAGGCGGGCCTGCGCCAGTTGCCGTAGGTGCGAGGAGCGCGTCGTACGTTCTCAGCTGCTGCCACTTGGTCCGTCCGGTGGTGGTTGGTAGTTGTTGCGGTCGTCGTCGCGATAGTCGCGCGGTGCGCGGTCGCGCTCGCGGCTCAGGTCGCCGCCCCGGCCGCTGCCGGTGGGGCCGCCGCCACCCCCACCGCCGCCGCCCCCACCCTGGGAGCCTTGGGAGCCCTGGTCCATCTCGTCGTTGCCCATCGTCTCGGACGCGGCCGTCTGGGCGACCGCCTTGGTCGCGTCGACACCGGCCTTGACCGCGACCACCGCGACCGCAGCCGGTCCGGCAGCAGCCGCCGCTCCACCACCAGCAGCCGCGGCTCCACCGCCGGCTGCCGCGCCACCACCACCGGCCGCCGCACCACCGGCCGCTCCGCCGCCGGCTCCACCGGCAGCACCTGCAGCACCGCCCTCGCCGCCGGCCGCCGCGCCTTGGGCACCGCCGCCTCCGCCGCCTCCGCCGCCACCGCCGCTCGGGGCCTGCTGCGACGCCCGTCCGACGTTCTGTGCACCGCTCGGGCCGTCACCGCCACCACCGCCGCCGTCGGCGCCTTGGTCGGCGCCCTTGCTCACCATGTCGCCGACCTTGTCGGCACCGACCATCTTGGCCGCGATCATGCCGGCACCGGCCGACCCCGCGGTCGCCCCGACCATCGGCACGATGAACCGCATCAGCGCCGGCATCGCGAACAGCGCGAGCACCAGCATCGTGAGGCCGGTGACCACGTTCATCACCATGCTGCCGATCTCGTCCGGGTTGCTGGCGTCGTAGTGCAGTGGGGCGCCGTTGTCCGAGACCAGCCGGATCGCCGTCGCGTAGACGATGGCCGCCACCGGCTTGTAGAGGATGAAGGCGAGCAGCCAGGAGATGATGCGTTTGAACCAGCTCCGGCCCATCTCGGTGTTCGTCGCGGCGGCCGCGATCGGCAGCACGCCGAGCAGCAGGACCAGCATGGCGCTGCGGACGACCATCAGCACGATCTGGATCAGGCTGGCGATCACGCACAGGATGCCGACCGCGATCATGATCCCGATCAGCACCGGTGAGCCGGCGATGCCGACGATCGCGGCGAATCCCAGGACCGCGCCCATCTTCTCGCCGAAGGCCTGCGAGTCGCCGGAGCCGATGTTCTGGCAGCCGTCGACCCAACCGGCGGTCTTCGAGTCGAGCGCGCTGCTGATGATGCAACTGGAGAAGATGTCGCCGACGGTGATCAGCGCCTGGGCGACGGCGATCGAGAACGCCGCGGCCACGGCGAGGGTGATCAGTGAGCGGAGCAGCTCGCGGGCCGACTCGCCGCGCTGTGTCCAGGCCATCTGGATGGCGCCGACGATCAGCCCGATCGCGGCGATGAAGAGCGCGATGAACTGCGTGTGCTGCCAGATCCAGTCCACCGTGTCGTTGGCCGGCCTGCCCTGATCGTTGCCGACAGCAATGGTCGGCACGTAGACCCAGAAGGTGGCGATCGTGCTCATCAGGGTTCCGACCGCTGCGCCGATGGCTTTGAGAATTGGCTCGAACACGAACTTCATCACCAGTTCCATGACAGGGGCGAAGACGACCTCGAGGGCTTTCTTCATGAGGTCGATCGCCCAGTCGATCACATCGAGCGGAATCACGTCAGGATGTCCTCGGTGAGACGAATCGAAGAATGGCCGGCAGTGCGACGACTGCCACGATCATCAGCGTCACGCCCATGATGATCTTGAGGATGTGCGATGCGCCTTCGGAACCCATCAGACTGAATGCGGTGGCATAGATGATCGCGGCCACCGGTTTATAGATGATGAAGGAGGCCAGCCAGGCCAGGGCGCGCTTGAACCACATCATGCCCATCTCGGTGTTTGTCGCCGCCGCGGTCAGCGGAAGCACGCCGACCAGCAGCACGAGCATCCCGTACCGGACGATCATCAGCGCCAACTGGATGATCGCCGTGATGACCATCAGGATGCCGACGAAGATGACCAGCAACCAGCCGAACGGCTCGTCCATCATGTCGAGCAGATTCTTCGCGTAGTTGTGGTCGTCCTTCTTCAGGGCCGCGTTGATGATCCACGACGAGAACCCGTCCGCGGCCGAGATCAGCGTGCCGGCGAACACCGTCGCCGACCCGGTCACCACGACCAGGGTGACCAGCGACTTGAGGATGTCTCTGGCCGGCTCACCGCGATGCGAGACCGCCATCTGGATCGCGCCGACGACGACCGCGAGCGAGGCGATGAACACCATGATGAAGTTGGTGTGCTGCTGGATCCATACGGCCGGGGTGTTCTCGGCGATGTTCGGGGTCGGGATGTAGACCCAGAGCAGGCCGACGGCCTTCATGACCGCTTCGACGGCGTGGATGACGACCCTGGCGATCGCCTCCCAGATGAAGTCGAAGAACTTGCCGAAGGCCCATTCGAGCGCGGTCTTCAGGCCATCCTTGAAGCAGTCGTCCCAGTCCCAGGGCCAGCCCGAGCATCCGAGGATGATCATGCCGCACCACTGAACCTGACGTAGCCGCTGAGACTGGTCAGGATGTCCGGCTCGACCGAGCCGTTGAAGCTGCCGTCGGTCTGCAGCTCGACGTACCAGTCGCCGCGGTACCAGCGCATCGTGATCGGCATCGCGCCGTACGCCTTGCCGTTGAGATCGGCAACGATCTGGATGAGGGCGCGGGTCGCGTTCTCCGGGTAGTCGAGCACCTTGAAGCCGGCGAACTGGACGTCACCGGCGACCGTCGACGGCGTCTTGGCCGTCAGCTTGGCCTGCGCGATGGCCGCGTCCCGGCCCGGCCCCGGGTACACCCGGTTGTGCAGTGTGGCGATGCTGACCTCCGGGTTCTGGATCTGGCCGAGCAGGACCATCGCCGCGAGCACCGCGCCCGTCGGCGAATGCGCGAAGCAGGAGCGCACACCGCTCGGGCTGGTGGTCGCCGGCCCGCTCGCCGCCTGGATGGGGATCAGCATCTTCCCCTCGAACTGCCACGAGACCGAGAGCGGCGCGGCGACCCGGGGGATCACCTGGCTCGGGTTCTTGGCGTGGCAGCCGCCGGTGGTGCTGGTGGGCGGTGGCGGAGTGTTCCGGGTGGTGCTCGGTACTTCGGTCGGCGACGCGGGCGGCGGCTCGGTGGGCTGTGCCTCGGTGGGCTGTCCGGTAGGAGCGACCGTGCTCGGTGACTGGGTCGGGTCGGCCGACGGAGTCTCCGACCGGCCTCCGGCCACGAACCACACCACGAGGCAGATCAGCACCGCTCCGATGACGATCGCGGACGCGATGAAGCCACGCTCCTCGAGGAAGCTGGTCTTCTCGCCGTCCGAACCGTCACCGGAGTCCGGGTTCCTACTGAACAGTCCCACTTACGTGGTGCCGCCGAGGGCGTCGACGAGGGCGGTCGCCGCGCCGATGACGATGCAGGCCGCCAGGACCCAGCCGAGCCGGGCGGCGTGCTCGCCACCCTCGCCGCGACGCTGACCGACGGCCATCATGCCGCCGGCGATGATGATGCCGAGGGCACAGATCAGGTACGCGATCCACTTGACCCAGCCGAGAACTTTCCGCAGCCCGTCGGTCACCTCTGTAGGCGGTGGCTCCAACGGCAGGGTGTTCGGGAGGTCGTTGACCAGATGAAGCAACATCATGTTCTCGAGAGCCTTTCAGTACGGGGCGGGATAGTCCGCTGGGTTTGACGCGCGAAGTGCGTAGATGGATTCAAGTACTTCGAAAACCTCGTCCGGCGTGTTGTCAGGCGTGGGAGCCTCCCCTCTGCGCCACTCCTCGATCCACGGGATGTCCCAAACCCTCGGAACACCTCCGCCGACGATGTCGGCGAAGTCGTCGAGCACCCGGGGCAACCGGCCGGGGGCGTCCGCGATCAGCACCAGGCCGAGCACCGCGACACCCTGGACGACGCCCGAGGCCCACTCGATCGCGGCTCGCTGCGCGGCGCGCAGGCCGGACCCATGGGTCCGGGCAACCAGGATCACCGGAGTCGGCACCGGCGGCGGCGGGATCGGCCAGCGATGATTGGCCGCCCTGGTGCCGGGGAGCAGGACCGACATCGTGGTCTCGCCGGCGCCGCCGTGGACACCGACCCACCACAGCGTGTCGGCCGCCGGAATCGCGAACTTGGGCAGGCGCTGGTCCTCCGCGGGCGCCGGCACCCCGTGCTGGGGCGCGGACGGCCCCCGCGGGGTGATGTCCGGCTGAGGAGTCGGGCCCGGCGACGGCTGCTGCGGACCCGGAGACTGCTCTCGTGTCCACGGGTTCTGCGTCATGGCCCCTCCTCTCGCGGTGCGTCACAGGCTGTCGCCCACAGTATTCTCTCGCTTTCCGGGTGTACTTTCGTGACCCATCCACAGGCGAGGATGTTTCTACCCCCTTGTCGGGGTCAGTCGAGCCGCCGGGCTCGCGTGGTTTCTGCCTGCCCGGAATCCCTGGCATGCCTCGTGCGGAGGACATGCTAGAACGAGGACGACGTAACCGGTGGAGCGAGGGAGATCTGTGGCGGGAATGAGAGGTCATCGTGGCTGAGAAGGTCCCGTCCTGGCCGAAGGTCACGATCCGGCTGTACGACGACCACAACGCCGAGGTGAAGATCGCCGGCCGCAGCCACCCGATCAACCACCACGATCCCCGGCAGGCGGCGCTCCAGCTCGTCAGCGAGCAGGCCGCCCAGCTCGGCCGCGCCGTGAAGGCGACCGCGGTCGAGGCCGACGGCGCCTCCTGGCCGCTGATCATCCACCCGGACGGCCAGGTGGAGGCGATCGAGACCGACCCCCGCAAGGGCAAGAAGCCGGTCTGGCCGATCGTGGTGGCGATGGCCGTGGCGGTGGTGCTGATCGCCGGTACGACGTTGTACATCACCGTCTTCAGCAAGCTCGGCGAGGGCAAGCCGCAGGTGACCGAGTCGCCCAAGCTGCCCGAGCTGCCCGCACCGTCCGTGCACGCCGACGAGTTCCCCCCGAGGACCCAGCCACTCGGCTACTCGACGCACGCCGGCTGGACGGTCGACATCGCCAAGGACAGCACGCCGGCGATCAAGCCCGACGGCACCGAGGTTGCGATCCTGACCACGGACCAGAAGGTCGCCGTGTTCGACAGCAACGGCAAGGTGCTGTGGCAGGACAAGGTGCCGAAGGACGCCGAGAGCCCGGTCTACACCACCGTTGACGGCAAGCTGGTGCTGGCGATCACGACGCCGTCCACCCTGTACTACTGGGCCGGCGGCGGCGCCGAGGCGAAGACGATCGAGCTGCCGGACAGCGCCAAGGTGCAGTTCTTCGGCAAGTCGCCACTCATCATGCTCTCGAACGAGTCGGGCGCGATGGTGATCTCGGGCGGCGTCCTCAAGGCGGTTCCGGAGAAGCCGCGGAGCTCCACCATTCTGCTCGCCGAGGGCGACCGCACGCTGATGGCGCAGTACTACGGCCCGCTCTTCTGGGCCCAGCCGGACAAGGAGACGGTGGAGGTGAAGCTGCAGCCGCCGGGCGGCGCGGGCTCCATCATCCAGGTGGTCTCGGCCAGCCCCGACTACGTCCAGGCCCTGTGGACCAACGCCAAGAACCCGGAAGAGGTCATCCCGTCGGTGCACTCGTCGGCGAGCGGCAAGGTGGTCGCGAGCTGCGGGTCGATCCGCAACGGCGACAACAACGGCTGGGACTGGGTGCCCGACCCGAACCGGAAGTTCGCCGCCTGGGGTGCGTGCCTCGTCAACCTGACGCTGACCAAGAACAACACCCGGATTCTGCCCGGCTTCCAGCCGCTGTCGGTCAGCGGATCGATGCTCTACGGCACGATCAGCAGCAAGCTGACCGCCGTGTCGCCGAACTGGAACACCTACCCGCAGAACGAGGGCACCACGCGGCCGTGGGGCGTGGCCGGCAAGCGCGCCGTCGTCGTGTACAACTCCGTCCTCTACGCCTTGGACCCGGCGAAATGAGCCGGCCTACGCGTCGCGCGGCGCGGATCGCGACCGCACTGGTTGCCATCGGCATGCTGTTGGCGCCGTCCCGGGCGCTCGCGGACGGCGTCGAGCCGGAGCCGGTCGACTGGCCCACGGTCGAGGCGCCGAGCAGCGGTGGACAGACGGTCGAGCCGCAGCCGGTGGAGTGGCCGGCACCCGAGAAGCCCTGAGGCACTCGCTCCCGAGGGAGCTCCTGAGGCACTCCCTCCAGGAAACGACGAGGCCCGCGTCCCCCGAACGGGGAACGCGGGCCTTGTGCGTGGGTGCCGGTGTCAGCCGGCCGCGACCTCGAGGCGGACCGTGGCGGCCACCTCCGGGTGCAGCTGGACGGCGACCTGGTGCTTGCCGGTGGTCTTGATCGGCGACGCGATCGCGATCGCGCGCTTCTCGACCAGCGGGCCGCCGGCGGCCTTGATGGCGCCGGCGATGTCGGCCGGGGTGACCGAGCCGAACAGGCGGCCGGTGTCACCGGCCTTGACCTCCAGCGTGACGGCAAGCTGCTCGAGCTGGTTCTTGACCTCGCTCGCGTGCTCCTTGCCCTGGATCGCCCGGGCGTCGCGCGCCCGCTTGATCGTCTGGATCTGCTTCTCGGCGCCGCGGGTCCAGCCGATGGCCAGGCCGCGCGGGACCAGGTAGTTACGGCCGTAGCCGTCCTTGACCTCGACGATGTCGCCGGGGGCTCCGAGGCCCTCGACCTCCTGAGACAGGATGAGCTTCATGGTCCGCGCCTCCCTCAGCGAGCCGTGCTCGTGTACGGCAGCAGGGCCACCTCACGAGCGTTCTTGATAGCGGTGGCCACGTCGCGCTGGTGCTGCACGCAGTTCCCGGTCACCCGGCGGGCGCGGATCTTGCCGCGGTCCGAGATGAACTTGCGCAGCAGCGCGGTGTCCTTGTAATCGACGTACGTCGCCTTGTCCTTGCAGAAGCCGCAGACCTTCTTCTTCGGCTTCCGAATGATCTTGGCCATTGTGGTGCTCTCTTCCTATTTCCAGAGCCCGGCACGGGTGCCGGAATGGTCACTGACTGGATTGCGGGCCGATCAGAACGGGGGCTCCTCCATCGAGCCGCCGCCCTGGCTGGCCCAGGGGTCGTTCTGCGGGGCGGACTGGCCGCCACCGCCCTGCGGGGTCGCCCAGGGGTCGTTCTGCTGGCCACCCTGGTTGCCACCCTGGCCGCCGCCGTAGCCGCCGCCCTGGTTGCCGCCACCTTGGTAACCGCCGCCACCCTGGTTGCCGCCGCCACCGAAACCGCCGCCGTCGGAGCGGGAGGTCTTGGAGATCTTCAGCGTCGCATACCGCATGCTGGCGCCGATCTCCTCGACGTCACACTCGAAGACGGTCCGCTTGTTCCCGTCGCGGTCGTCGTAGCTGCGCGCCTTCAGGCGCCCGGTCACGACCACCCGGGAACCCCGGGTCAGGGACTCGGCAACGTTCTCGGCCACCTGGCGCCACACCGCGCACGAGATGAAGAGGGTTTCCCCGTCCTTCCACTCGTTGGATTGGCGGTCCAGCGTCCGCGGGGTACACGCGACGGTGAAATTCGCCACCGCGGCGCCCGAGGGTGTGAACCGCAGTTCCGGATCACCCGTCAGGTTGCCGATCAGGGTGATGGGTGGTTCGCCTGCCATTGCCGTTCCTCCTGCTATCGGGTGTGACTGCGTCTGCAGCTAGTGGTATCGGCCGGAGCCGACAGTTCCGATGACTGCTGACGACCCCAGGTTCAGTGCTGGTCCGGCCGGATGACCTTCGTGCGCAGGATCGACTCGTTCAGCGTGAGCTGACGGTCGAGCTCCTTCACAACCGCCGGCTCGGCGGTCAGGTCGACGACGGCGTAAATGCCTTCGGACTTCTTCTTCACGTCATAGGCAAGCTTGCGACGACCCCAGATGTCGAGCTTCTCGACCGTGCCACCTTCCTTGCGGACGATGTTCAGGTACTGGTCGATGGACGGCTCCACGGTGCGCTCATCGAGCTCCGGGTCGAGGATCACCATGACTTCGTAACGACGCATGCGCGAACTCCACCTCCTTCGGACTTGGCGGCCACGGTCTCTCCGTGGCAGGAGGGCGATGCGGTCTGCTCCGCGACGGCACTTGCCGCCGTCGCCAAGCAACGAGCCCGGTCGATGGACCGGGCCACATCCAAAAGAGTACCAGCGTTCGGACGGCCACTTGACCATATCCACAGGCCTGTTGCGATGACTCTCCGTCACCGCTGAGTGACCCGCAGAGCGGTACGCCGCAGCACGAGCAGCAGCAACGGTACGGCGAGAACGCACGAGATCACCGCCAACAACAGGTAGCCGCCGAGCGTGTAGAGCCACGGCGACGTGGCGGCAGCAAGCGCCGAGATCGCCCAGATGGACGACTCGACCTTGCTCTCGAACGGCGTGCCGAGCAGCCGGGCGCTCCCGCCCAGGTAGCAGAGATTCCACGCGTAGCCGAGCAGGAAGAGCGCCGGGGTGAAGGCCGGTCCGGACTGTGTGGTCAGGACGGCGGCAACGACCAGCAGGAGCAGACCGGTCAGCATCACCGGCCGCGGACCAGTTCGGTCGATCCACCAGCCGGTCAGCGGCGACAAGGCGAACATGCCGAGCGTGTGCGCGGACAGCATCACGCCCAGGAGCCCAAGTCCCTCGCCGTGACTGTGCGTGTGTACAGGGACCGCCGACATGAGCGCGACCATCACCAGGTGCCCGGCGACCATCACGCCGGCGGCCAAGAGGACCGACGTACGCCGGGGGCCTGCCGGCTCCTCGTGCTGCGGTTGTGCCGGCTGCTCGGCGATGTGGACGGTTCGGATGTACGTCGACGCGACCAGCGCGCCGAACACGGCCGCGACGGCGAGCAGGAACGGGCCCGCGACCGCAGGCAGCCCCAGCCACGAGGCGAAGGACTGGGACGGCGCCATCAGGAACGGCCCGCCCGAGGCGCCCGCCGTACTGGCCCACACGACGGCACTCATGGCCGACGCCCGGCGCGCTTCGGGTACCGCCTCGCCGGCGGCGTACCTGGACAGCAGGCTCGCCGCGTTCCCGGCGCCGAGCAGGAACATGCCGGCGACCAGCAGCCCGACCGGCGCGCCCACCGCGGCCACGACGGTCAACGCCGCGCCGGCGACGCCCACGCCGTACCCGAGACGGAGGGCGTGTGCGCGGCCGAGGCGAGTGGTCCACCGGCCGACGGCGATCGCTCCGGCCGCGGTGCCGAGCACGCCGGCCGTGTTCGGGACGCCGGCCAGGCTGGAGCCGAGTTCGTCGGCGGTCAGGATGGTGCTCACCGCGCTCGCGGCGACCATCGCCGCGTTCATCAGCGCGGCGGCGAGAACGACGGGAAGCAGCATGGCCACCACGGTAGGAAGGCGAGTGGCCCGGCTGAAGGCACGATGTAAGGCGTGCGGCCTTGCGGACGGCCGACATCGAAGGTGTTCTGGGGTGATGACCTTTCAGGAGCGCGAACTGGACTCGACGGACTGGCAGATCCTGGCAGAGCTGCAGTCCGACGGGCGGCTGTCGTTCAACCAGCTCGGCAAGCGGGTCAACCTGTCGCCGCCGGCGGTCGCCGACCGGGTCCGGCGGCTGGAGGAGGCCGGGGTGATCACCGGCTACCGGGCCGACGTGGATCCGGCCAGGGCGGGACAGCCGCTGTCGGCGTTCGTCCAGATGCGGTGCACGACGGGCCGCTGCCTGCTCAAGACCACCCGGGCCGAGGACTTCCCCGAAGTGCTGGAGATCCACAAGCTGAGCGGCAACTCGTGCTCGATGCTGCGCGTCCGCGTCACCTCGATGCGCCACCTCGAAGGGCTCTTCGAACGGCTCGGCGAGCACGGCGAGATGAACACCCACATCGTGCTGTCCACGGAGTTCGAGGGCCGCCCGGTGCAGCCGCCGGCCGCCGAGCACCGCACGGTGACACGGTCGGCCGGATGGGGTTCCTGAACTGTCGGCGGACGGTTCTAGGGTGGTGGGTATGACTGTGAAGCTCGGTGCGCACGTGGACCAGGAAGACCCGCTGGCCGAGGCGGCCGACCGGGGCGCCGATCTGGTGCAGTTCTTCCTGGGGAACCCGCAGGACTACAAGGCGCCCAAGCTCGCGTACGCCGACGGCGAGGAGGCGCTGAAGGAGCGCGCCGCCGCCGCGGGCGTCGACCTCTATGTGCACGCCCCCTACCGGCTGAACGTCGCGAACACGAACAACCGGATCCGGATCCCGAGCCGGAAGCTGCTGCAGCAGACGCTGGACAAGGCCGCCGAGATCGACGTCAAGGGCGTGATCGTGCACGGCGGGCACGTCGGCGACGAGGACGACCCGGAGGCCGGCTTCGACAACTGGCGCAAGTGCATCGAGCGCGCCGAGCTGCCGGTCCCGCTGCTGATCGAGAACACGGCCGGCGGCGAGAACGCGATGGCCCGCCAGCTGGACCGGATCGCGCGGCTCTGGGACGCGGTGCAGGCGTCCGGCAACGACCGCCTGGAGAACGTCGGCTTCTGCCTCGACACCTGCCACTTCCACGCGGCCGGCGAGGAGCTGCCGACGATCGTCGAGAAGGTGCTCGCGATCACCGGCCGGATCGACCTCGTGCACGCGAACGGCTCCCGCGACGAGTTCGGCTCCGGCGCGGACCGGCACAGCAACTTCGAGGAGGGCCACATCGACCCGGCCGACATCGTCGCGGTCGTGCAGGCCGCCGGCGCCCCGGTCGTCGTCGAGACGCCGAATGCGGACAACGGCCAGAAGGCCGACCTCGACTACCTGCGGGCGCACCTCACGGCGTAGGCGCCTCGGTCTTCTCCAGGCCGTAGAGCCAGTAGGTCACGGCCCACGGAAGCAGGACGGCGAGCGCCGGGGTGTTGTCGGTCGGCACGAGCAGGCCGCAGATCACGACGATCACCATGACCACCGTGCTGCCCTTGAACACGTCGATGGGACCGCGCAGGCGGGTCCGCAGCGTGATGCGTTTCCGGGCACACGCGAAGTACGTCGCGGCCAGCGCGAGCAGGCCGAGGAACGCCACCACCGCACCGAGCCAGGCGTAGGCGCTGTAGTCGCTGTCGGACCGGGCGATGCCCACGACCAGGAACACGCCGACCAGAACGGTGAGCCAGGCGCTGGACCACATGAGCCGCTCGACGGTCCGCTCGGCCTTCTCGGGATCCGGGGTCGGTTCGGCCTCGTCCGCACTCTCCCTGGTGGCCCCGCTGTCCCCGCTGTCTCGGGCGGCCTCGGCTTCCACTGCGGCGTCGGCGGCCGCGGTGGGCTCGGGCTCGGGGTCTGACCTGGTCATGGGGCCTCCCGGCCTGGACTGAGGAGCGGAGGGAGCGAAGCGACTGAAGCGACGAGGGAAGGCCGGGAGTTACAGCCCCATGACCCGCCGCGCCGGAGGCCTGGCCAATTGCACTGCCATGGCAGCGACGGTAGCGCAGAATGAGGTTATGCAGACCTGGGCGGAGCGGTTTCCCGACCTGTTCGCACCGGGCTTCTGGGAGTGGGGCGAGCTCGACGTCCGTTACACCGTCGAGGAACCGCCGGACGAGCTGATCAGCAACGTCCACGTCGTCTGCCGGTCCGCCGGCGGAATCGTTGTGTGTACCAACGACCTCGGCTGGCGTTTCCTGCCGGGCGGAACCCGTGAGCCCGGCGAGTCGATCGAAGAGCTCGTCCGGCGTGAGCTGCTCGAGGAGGCCGGCGCCCGGCTGACCGGACCCCTCACCTGGCTCGGCGCCCATCGCGCCGACCATCGCCGCGAAACGCCGTACCGTCCGCATCTGCCGCATCCGGTCTCGTACTGGGCGAACTACGTCGCGGACGTCGTCGTCGAGCAGGAGCCGACCAATCCCGACGACGGCGAGCAGGTGACCGAAGTGCTGGTGCTGCCGCCGGAGAAGGCCGCCGAGTACCTCGACGGCCGGCCCGAAGAGGTGGGCTCGATCGTCAGACTGGCTCAGGCAATGGAGCTGGTTTAGGCGGTGTCTGACGGCTCCGCGCCGTCGCGAGCAGGTGCTCGGTGCGGTGCCTCGGCGTGCTGGAGTGAAGGCCTCGATGTGGGTTCATCGTGGCCTTTGCTCCAGTGCGGCGAGGTGCCGTGCCGAGTGCCGCGCAGTAGGCGCGGAGCCGTCAGACACCGCCCGGAGCGCCAGGGCAGCAGTACGGCGCTCAGCGTGCAGCAGATGCCCGCGACCCACAGGGCGCCGCGCATCCCGACCAGCGTCGCGAGCACGCCACCGAGCGCCATGAACGCGGGCTGCACGCACCGTGAGCTGATCGACCAGGACCCGACCACGCGCGCCATGAACCCGTCCTCGGTCACCTCCATGCGGTACGTCGCGAACGACGGATTGAACGCCCCCGCGCCCACAAGCAGTCCGGTCTCCGCCACCGTGAGCAGCACGAAACCGGCCCACCCGTGTGGTGCCAGCGGGAACAGGAGGAGCCACGGCGCCCGCAGTACGCCGAACACCAGCAGCATCCAGTGCAGCCCGTACTTCCGGGTCAGCCGCGGCGCCATCCGTGCACCGATCACGCCGCCGATGCAGGAGATACCGAGGAAGACGCCGTAGCTCCACGCCGACAGCCCCAGGTCGCGCAACATGAAGACGGTCAGCAGCGGCGAGGTCATCATCACCGGACCGCCGAACAGCTGCGAGTTCCAGAACAGGATGCGCAGCCCGCGGTGCCGCAGGATGTAGCGCCAGCCCGCGGTGATGTCGCGCTTGCCTTCCCGCTTCACCGGCTCCGGCTCGGGTTGCTGGATCCGCCGGATCCCGAGCGCCGACCCGAGGAACGAGACCGCGTCGACCGCCAACGTGACGGTCGCGCCCACCAGCCCGACCAGCACACCGCCGAGCGCCGGCCCGACGCTCAGCGACACCCAGTTCGTCTGCTCGAAGCGGCTGTTCGCCTCCGCCCGTCCCTCGGCCGGGACGAGCGCCTTCAGATGCGCGCCGCTCGCCGACTGGAACGCGATCGTCCCGGCCGCCTGGAACACTCCCGCCACGCACAGGTGCGCGTACGTCAGCACGCCGAACGCCGCGGCGACCGGCACCGAGACCAGCGCCGCGAACCGCACCAGGTCGGAGGCGATCATCACCGGCCGTTTCCGCCGCTGCTCGATGAAGTCCCCCATCGGCAACGCGAGCGCCGCACCGGCCACCGCGGACAGCGCGGCGAGCATCGAGACCTGGAAGGTGCTGGAGTCCAGAGCCAGCACGGCGACCAGCGGTAAGGCGCCGAGCCCGACCGCCGATCCGAACGCACTGACCGTGAACGCAATCCACAACCGCCGGAAGTCTCGACCCAAAGACATCCCGCGATCGTAGGGACCGGCACCGACAGAATCAGCGCAGGTTGAGGCCGCCGTCGAGCAGGATGACCTCACCGGTCAGGTAGCCGTTGTGGACAACGGCCGAGATCAGATCGGCGACATCCGCCGGCTGGGCGGCGCGGCGCATCGGGCTCGAGGTTTTCCACAGGTCCTGGGCCGCGGTCCATGACTCGGTGAGCGGCGTGTCGACGAGACCGGGGGCGACCGCGTTGACCCGGACGTCCGGTCCGAGCGCGGCGGCGAGCAACTTCGTCACGTGATTGAGCGCCGCCTTCGACGCGGCGTACGCGATCGAGCTGCCCTTGGGCCGGACGCCCGCGTGGCTGGTCACGTTGACGATGCATCCGCCGGATTCGCGGAGCGCCGGGAGCGCCGCCGTACACAGCAGCCACGGCGCGATCAGGTTCACGTCGAGCAACCGCCGCCAGTCGTCGGCGGTCAAGCCGTCGAGATCCGCGTGCGGCACCGGCCAGCTGATACCGGCGTTGTTCACGAGTACGTCGAGGCGCCCGTGCTCACGCACCACTTCCGGCACCAGCGCCTGCGCCGCGGCGTCGTCCGACAGATCAGCCTGGTGGTACGAGCCGCCCAACTCCGCCGCCAAGGCCTGCCCGGCAGCGCGGCTGGACCGCGAGTGCACCGCGACGGTCATCCCGTCCGCGGCCAGCCGCCGTACGGTCGCGGCTCCGATACCGGACGCGGATCCGGTCACCAGAGCAACCTTCATGCGCCGTACCGCAGGCCGTCCATCAGCAGGTCGAGCAGCCGGCCCGCCTGGTCGCGGTCGTCGGCCGCGGCACCGCCGACGCCGCCGATGCTGGCGAGCAGGTCCTTGGCCGAGATGTCCGAGCGGATCTGGCCGGCGGCCGCGCCGGCGTCGAGCAGCGGCTGGACCGCTCCGACGAGGAGCTCGAAGCTCTGGGCGTACGGGTTCGCACCGGAGGCGAAGACCGCTCGCAGCGCGTCGGCCATGCCCCGCTTGCGGGCCATGTAGTCGATGAAGCGGTCCATCCACGCGCGCAGCGCCTGGTCCGGCGGCAGCTTCGCCAGGAGCTCCGGGGACGCGTCGCAGACCGCTGCCAACTCGTTCCGGTACGCCGCCTCGATCAGCAGCTCACGGGTCGGGAAGTGCCGGTAGAGCGTGCCGATGCCGACGCCGGCGTCCTTCGCGATCCCCTCCAGCGTGGCCTCCAGGCCGCACTTGGTGAACGCGCGTCCCGCGGCCGCCACGATCTGGTCCCGGTTGCGCTGGGCGTCCGCGCGCAGCGGGCGCTCACTGGTACTCATCTCCCCTCCCTCCGTGGCCTCACAACCTAGCGGACTTGATAACCGGAGGGGCCTCCGGTTAACTGGAATTACCGGAGGATCCTCCGGTTACAGCGTAGCTCGTAGAACAGGACCGAACCTGATGAGCAGGATCACCACTCCTTTCACGCATGACTCCACCGCGGCCGAGGTCGTCGCCGGCGTCGATCTGACCGGTCGCCGGGCCGTCGTCACCGGCGGCGCTTCCGGGATCGGTGTCGAGACCGTCCGGGCTCTCGCCGCGGCGGGCGCCGAGGTCACCCTCGCTGTCCGCAACACCGCCGCCGGCGAACGGGTCGCGGCCCAGATCATCGACGCCACCGGCAACAACCACGTCTTCGTCGCGCCGATCGAACTCGCCGACCGCGCCTCGGTGCGCGCCTTCGCCGCCACCTGGGACGGGCCGCTGCACATTCTGGTGAACAACGCCGGTGTGATGGCAGAGCCGCTGACCCGGACGCCGGAGGGCTGGGAGCACCAGTTCGCGACCAATCACCTCGGCCACTTCGGGCTCGCCCTCGGCCTGCACGGCGCACTCGCCGCAGCCGGCGACGCGCGGGTCGTCTCGGTCAGCTCGAGCGCACACCTGCGCTCGGACGTGCACTTCGACGACATCCACTTCGAGAACCGTCCGTACGACGAGTGGGCGGCGTACGGCCAGTCGAAGACGGCGAACGTGCTGTTCGCGGTCGAGGCGGCCAAGCGCTGGGCGAGCGACGGGATCGTCGCCAACGCGCTGATGCCGGGCGGCATCCGGACACCTCTGCAGCGGCACGTCCCGGACGAACTCCTCCAGCAGTGGGAGCACTTCCCGTGGAAGACGACCGAGCAAGGCGCCTCCACGTCGGTGCTGCTGGCCGCGTCCCCGCTGGTCGCCGGTGTCACCGGTAAGTACTTCGAGGACAACAACGAGGCCCTGCCGCACGCCGAAGGGCAGGAAGGCGGCGTCGCGGACTACGCCCTAGATCCGGAGTCAGCCACTCGGTTGTGGGAGCTGTCAGAAAGCCTGCTCGTCGACTGAAATCCGACCTTGAGCACGGATCAACCATTCTCCGCGACGGAAAATGGTTGGTGGGTGCTCAAGGTGGCTTTGATCAGACACCGGCTCAGCTACGGTTCCCGGGGCTGGGCCGGTAACCTGACCGACCGTGAGTGACTTGAGCATCCGGACCATCTCGACGGACGAGCATGCGGCCTACATCGCGGCCCAGCCGTCGGCGAGCTTCCTGCAGACCCCGGGGTGGGCGGCGGTGAAGAGCGAGTGGAAGGCGGAGTCGCTCGGCTGGTACGAACCGGGCACCCCCGGCACCCTCGTCGGCGTCGGGCTGGTGCTGTACCGGCAGATGCCGAAGGTGAAGCGGTACCTCGCCTACCTGCCCGAGGGCCCGGTGATCGACTGGGACGCGATCGACCTCGGCAGCTACCTGCGTCCATTGGCGGCGCACCTGCAGGAGCGCGGCGCGTTCGGCATCCGAATGGGTCCGCCGGTGGCGACCCGGCGGTGGACCGCGCAGACGATCAAGGACGCCATCGCCGGCGGGCAGCAGCCGCGGCTCGGCGACGTCCGGCCGGACGTGATCGAGCCGTCCGGCGCCACGGTCGTCGACAAGCTCCACAAGCTCGGCTGGAAGGCACCCCGGATCGCGGAGGGTTTCGCGGCCGGGCAACCGCAGTACGTCTTCCAGGTGCCGCTGGCCGGCCGCACCGAGGACGACCTGCTCAAGGGCATGAACCAGCTGTGGCGGCGCAACATCAAGAAGGCCGGCAAGGCCGGCGTCGAGGTGACGCAGGGCGGGACCGAGGACATCAAAGCGTTCCACGCGCTGTACGTCGAGACCGCGCAGCGCGACCACTTCACGCCGCGCCCGCTGCCGTACTTCGAGAAGATGTACGCCGCGATGGCCAACCAGCCGGCCGATTGCTGTGACTTCCGGATCTACAACGCCCATCACGAGGGCGACCTGGTCGCGTCGACGATCTGGGTCCGGGTCGGCGGTCATTCCTGGTACTCCTACGGAGCCAGCTCGACCGCCAAACGCGACGTGCGCGGATCGAACGCGATCCAGTGGCGCATGATGACGGACGCGCTCGCGGCGGGCGCGTCCGTGTACGACCTACGGGGCATCACCGACACCTTGGACCCGAACGACCCGCACGTCGGGCTGATCCAGTTCAAGACCGGCACCGGCGGCGAGGCCGTCGAGTACGTCGGTGAGTGGGACCTGCCGTTGAACAAGGCGCTCTACACCGCATTCGACCTCTACATGAGACGGCGTTGACACCATGCCCCTAGTCCTGCACGTCGATTCCGATCGATGGCGTGAACACCTGCGTTCCACGTGGAACCCCGACATCGTCCCGGTCGCCAAGGGCAACGGATACGGGTTCGGCAACCACCGGCTGTTCGCCGAAGCGCGCGCGCTCGGTGCCCGCACGGTCGCGGTCGGCACGTACTTCGAGGTCCCCGCGGACCCCCGCGAGGACGTCGTGGTGCTGTCGCCGTGGCGGCCGTTCCTCGAGGTGCCGCAGAGCAAGAACGTGATCCACACGGTCAGCCGGCTGGCCGACCTGGTCTCGATCCCGGCCGGCAGCCGGGTGCTGATCGAGGTGATGACCTCGATGCGCCGGCACGGTATCGGCGCCCGCGAACTGCGGCACACGATGCTGCTGAACGCGCTCGACCGGATCCGCTTCGAGGGCTGGTCGCTGCACTTCCCGATGGGCGCCGGCGGTACGTCGGCCAACCTCCGCGAGGCGCAGCAGCTGGCGAAGGCGGCGCTCGACGTCCGGAAGAACACGTTGTGGGTGTCACACGTGCCGGCGCAGAAGCTGGGCGACATCGGCGACGACGTGAAGCTGCGGATGGGCACCGGCCTGTGGCTCGGCGACCGCGGCGCATTGTCGGTCAAGGCGACCGTCCTCGACGTGCACTCGGTCCGCCGGGGCGAACGCGTCGGCTACCGGCAGCGCCGCGTCAGCGGTGACGGCCACATCCTGATCGTCTCCGGCGGTACGGCGCACGGCGTCGGCCTTGAGGCGCCGACCGCGGCGGCGACCGTGCGGCAGCGTGCGATCGCGATGGCCAAGGGCAGCCTGGACGCGGCCGGGATGGCCCTGTCGCCGTTCAGCATCGAAGGCAAGCAGCGCTGGTTCGCCGAACCGCCGCACATGCAGGCCAGCATGCTGTTCCTGCCGTCGTCCGTGGCCCCGCCCGCGGTCGGCGACGAGATCGACCTGGACGTCCGCTACACCACGACGACGTTCGACAAGGTGTCGATGGATTGACTTCAGGTCCACCTGAAGTTGCAGCGTGGACCGTATGAGGTTTCTGGAACGGATCGAGGAAGGGCCCGGTGCGGCGGAGCTGCGCGCGACGTCGTACCGGATGCTGGCGCTCAAACGTGGCGCGACCTGCGTCGACGTCGGCTGCGGAGCGGGGCACGCGGTCGCCGAACTGGCGCGCAAGGGCCTGAAGGTGACCGGGATCGATGCCGACCCCGAGGCGATCGAGGCGGCCCGGGAGCGGGCGCCGGGGGCAATGTTTCACGTGGCACATTCCGGCGAGCTGCCGCTCGAGAGCGAGTCAGTGGACGGGTACCGCGCGCTGCGGCTGTTCCACCTGCTCGAGGATCCGGTGCCGACGATCGCCGAAGCCCACCGGGTGCTGCGTCCCGGCGGGCGGATCGTGCTGGGCGGGCAGGACTACGGGTTCGTCCTGATCGACAGCTCCGACCAGGACCTGACCGACGTCATCCGCCTCGGCCTCGAGTCCCGTACGGCGTCGCCGCGCGCGACTCGTACGCTGCGTGACCTCCTGCTCGACGCCGGCTTCCACGACGTCGAGGTCGCCGTCCACACCGAGGTCGTTACCGACTACGCGCTGATGGCGCCGCAGCTGAGCGCAGCCGCCGGCGCCGCGGTCGAGAAGGCTTTGATCACCCAGGGCGACGCCGACACCTGGCTCGCCGAACAATCCGACCGCGGCCGCCGCAACCGCTTCCTCGCCGTACTCCCGACACTTCTTGTCGGCGCACGACGTTAGCGTGCCGGACGCCGGGCGCGACTGATCGTCCAGCCGTGCCCGGCGTCGCAGGTCAGTTCTGCTTGAGGTGGCCCTGCCAGCGCACGGTCGGGAGTAGCGCGGCCGGGTCGACGCGATCCTTGTTGGCGGAGACGATGTCGAACATCGACTCGATCAGGGTCTCCGAGAGCAGGTGCGGCTCGAGGCCCAGGCCGACGAGGCCGGTGTGCTTCACGTTGTAGTAGTGCTCGGCCTGCTCGATGCGCGGGTTGTCCAGGTGCTCGACCTGCACCGGGCCCGGGAAGCATTCCGCGACCAGGTCGGCGAGCTGCGCCACCGAGTAACTCTCGGTCATCTGGTTGAAGACCCGGAACTCGCCGGCGTCCGCCGGGTTCTCGACCGCGAGCCGGATGCACTCGACGGTGTCCCGGATGTCCAGGAAGCCTCGCGTCTGACCGCCGGCGCCGTACACGGTCAGCGGCTCGCCCAGCACGGCCTGGATGCAGAACCGGTTGAGAACGGTGCCGAACACGGCGTCGTAGTCGAACCGGGTCGCCAGCCGGGAGTCCCGCACGGTCTGCTCGGTCTGCTGCCCGTACACCACACCCTGGTTGAGGTCGGTGACGCGCATCCCCCAGATCCGGCAGCCGAACTCGAGGTTGTGCGAGTCGTGCACCTTGCTGAGGTGGTAGAACGAGCCCGGCTTCTTCGGGTAGAGCATCCGGTCCTTGCGGCCGTTGTGCTCGACCTCCAGCCAGCCTTCCTCGATGTCGATGTTGGGCGTGCCGTACTCACCCATCGTGCCGAGCTTGACCAGGTGGATGTCCGGGTTGGTCTCCGCGATCGCGTACATCAGGTTCAGCGTGCCGACCACGTTGTTGTGCTGGGTGTAGACGGCGTGCTCGCGGTCGATCATCGAGTACGGCGCGGCGCGCTGCTCGGCGAAGTGCACGATCGCGTCCGGCGCGAACTCGCGCACCACCCGGTAGACGAAGTCGGCGTCGAGCAGATCACCGACGTACGCCGGGATCTCCTGGCCGGAGACCTCCTTCCAGGCGGCTACCCGAGCTTCGAGATCCTCGATCGGGACCAGACTCTGGACGCCCAGCTCACGGTCGTAACCGCGGCGGGCCATGTTGTCGAGCACGGCCGTGTGGTGGCCGCGGTCGGAGAGGTGCAGGGCTGTCGGCCACCCTAGGTAGCCGTCACCGCCCAGGACGAGTACGCGCACGGCTCGGCCGCCTTCCGTCGGGGAAAGTCGTCACAGTCCTTCCTATCCCGAGTACCCGCTCCCGTAACGTGATCGGTCCCACCTATTGGCTGGTAATCGGCTGAGAATTCCCGCCGGACTGCCGCCGGCTGGTCCGGAGGTGCAGAATAGGCCGCGATGCGCGCTCTCACCAAGGTCAAGCTCACTCGCGCCCGATTGTTGCTCTGGGCGAGGTACTCGGCGTCCTCCGTGGTCGCCACCGTGGTCAGCCAGCTCGCGTTCGCTCTCTGTTACTGGTTCGGTACGGCGGCCCTGGTCGCGACCCTGGTCGCGTGGCTGGCCGGTGCGGTCCCGAACTACGTGCTGAACCGCCGCTGGACCTGGGGCCGCAGCGGTCAGAAGTTGCCGTACACAATGATCGTGATCGGCTCCGCGGTCACGGCCGCCGTGGTCACCTCGGTGACCGATCACCTGGTGCAGCCGGTCGACTCACACGCGCTGAAGACGCTGCTGGTGACCGGTTCGTACTTCGGGACCTACGCGGTGCTGTTCATCGTGAAGTTCGTGCTGTTCGATCGGCTGGTGTTCGCCAAGAGCCAGCCTGCCGCCGCCGGCGCAGCACGTACTCCCGTAACCACGTCGTCGTCATGACCCGGCCGTAGTTCGCGCCGTACACGACGCCCGGACCCTTCTTGCTGCTCCCGTCGCCGCGCCGGCGCATCGTCATCGGCAGCTCGACCACGCGGGCGCCGAGCGCGAGCGCACCGAGCAGCAGCTCCGACGACTGGTACTGCGGTTCACGCAACGTGACGGCGGTCGCGAGCTCGGCCCGCATCGCGCGGAAGCCGAACGACGTGTCGGTCAGCTTCCGCCGGGTCAGGATCGACGCGAGTACGGCGAACACGCGCACGCCGACCCAGCGCAGCCGGCTGTCCGCGTCCTCCGCTCCGAGCCGGCGCGATCCGGTGACGAAATCGGCCCGGTCGAGCAGGATCGGCTCCAGCAGCGTCTCCAGCTCGTCGTTGTCGTACTGACCGTCGGCGTCGGTCGTGACGATGTACTTGGCCCCGCCCGCCGCGGCCAGGTGGTACCCGAGCCGGAGCGCGGCGCCCTGCCCGCGGTTGCTCGGGGCAACGCACACGGACGCCCCGTGCTCACGGGCGATCTCGGCGGTGTTGTCGGTGGCACCGTCCACGACGACGAGGACGTCGACCGGGAGGCCGGCGCAGGTTCGCGGCATGTCGGTGAGGACCGGGCCGATGCCGCCGGCCTCGTTGTACGCGGCGATGACGACGACGACCGGTGCGAAGTCCGCGTGCTTGAAGGCCTTTACGGCCTCCGAATCGACGGCGTCCGGATAGTCCGCCATCGCAGGGCGCGCCTGGTCCTTGCCGAGCAGGGCACGGAGGCCTATGGCACCAGCCAGTGGGAAGAAGATCAGCCCTGGCAGCTGGTAGCGCCAGGAGAACTCGAATGCGGCTGAGCCGAGCAGGAGGATCACACCGGCCGCTGCCGGGAACAGTGCAGCCGCTCGGAGCTCTCTTGCACGTACGGCCGCAACAAGAGCGATCAGTACGCACAGGGCGAGCAGTATGCCGGATGTGTAGCCGCCGTGGAGCTGGTAGGCGCGCAGGATGACAGCAGGCGTGTGAGAGACGTGCGGCTCGGACCCTCCCCATTTCACTGCGGCCTTGGTGATGTTCGGGTCTTTGAGGTTCGGATAGGTGAGCTGGAACTGCCACCGGTCCAGCGGCACGTCGTTGGGCGAGCTCGTGCGCGTCGGCGCGAACCCCTTCGCGAAGTCCTTCAGCGCCGCCCACGTGACGTCCAGCGGCTGGTGCTTGATCACCAGATGCGCGAACTCGGTCGCCAGCTGACGCTTCGTCGTCCCCGGCGGGAGCGGACCGGGCCAGTTCGGGTCGCCGTAGTGGTTATGGGCGTACTTGTCGACGCCAAGACGCTGACCGAGCGGTTCCTTCGGGCAGAACAGCCGGGTGCCCTCGTCGAGCGGCAGCTTGTCGCAGTTGGCGACCGTGGCGGTCCGCCCGTACAGAATCTGGTTCTCGGCGCCGGTGAAGCCCCAGCGGCCCGTTTCCGCGTGGTAGTAGCCGACGTACGCCGCGAACACGACAGCGAAGCCGGCCACGGCGGCAGCGGTACGGCGTAGTCGCTTGCGCCCGGCCACCATCAGGTAGAGCACCACGGCGAGCAGCAGGACCATGCCGATCGCGCGGACCGTGAACGCGGCGCCCACGAGCACACCGACGACGGCCGCGCGCCGCCAGCCCGGCAGCTCCTTCTTGCCGAGGAGCAGCCAGAGGATCGCCACCAGGATCACGTCGAACGTGGTCTCGGCCATGATGTTCTGTTCGATCTGCACCTGGTACGCGTCGAGCAGGATCGGCGCGGCGGCGAGCGCCGCCAGCCAGCGATAGACGGTGAGCCTGCGCGCGAGGGCGTAGATGGCGACACCGAGGAGCAGTCCGGTGAGGTGCTGAACGATGACGACGAAGGTGAGCCCGCCGATCGCGACCAGCGGGCCGAGCACGAAGTCGTACCCGATGGGGTTGAGCTGGTCCGGGCTCAGCTTGCCCATGTTCGTCAGGTACTGGACGGAGTCGGTGTAGACGATCGCGGGCGTGTAGGCGACGGTCGCGAGGACCCGCAGTACCAGACCCAGCGTGAGGAAGACGGCGAGCAGCCAGTGCTTCCTCACTGCTTTTCGAAGTACCGCCACGTCCGGGCCAGACCGTCTTCGAGCGAGACCGTCGGCTGGTAGCCGAGATCGTTGGCGACGTCCACGACCACCGCCGGCATCTCGCCCGCCGGCGCCTCGATGTGCTCGGCCGGCACCGGCTGCCCGGTCACCGCGCGCACCGTGTCGATCATCTCCAGCACCGAGACGGACCGCCCGGAGCCGATGATCGCGCGACCGTCGTACCTGGTGTCGAGCGCCCGCAGGACGCCGCTCACCACGTCGTCGATGAACACCAGGTCCCGCCGCTGCTGCCCGTCGCCGTACACCTTCACGCCCGTGCCACTCAGCGCCGCCCGCATCATCCGCGGCACGAAGCTGTCCTTGTGCGACATCCCCGGCCCGTACACGTTCGTGAACCGCAGCGCCGCGGTCGCCATCCCGTAACTCCCCGAGTACGCCGACAGCAACATCTCGCACGCCGCCTTGGTCGCGCCGTACGGCGTCAGCGGCCGCAGCGGCAGGTCGACGTTGATCACCGACGTACCGACGTTCCCCACCACCGCGTTGGTCGACGCCAGCACGAACGCCTCGACCCCGCTACCGCGACTCAGCTCCAGCAGCACCTGAGTGATCGTCACGTTCTGCGCGAACGTCTGCATCGGCGCGTCCACCGACCGCAACACCGACGTCAACGCCGCCAGATGCACCACACTCGTAGGCCGCGTCTCGAACGCCGCGACACACGTCTCCTGCTCCGCCAGATCCCCCGTCACCACGTGCACCCCGCCGTCCCAGGAAGCATCCGGCGGCTCCCGATCCACAGCAGTGACCGCCACCCCACGCCCCCGCAAAGCCCCCACCACAGCCCGCCCGATGAACCCCGAGGCCCCGGTGACCAGCACACGTTCGTCCATGTGCTTCAACCTACCTCCGGGGTGTCGATCCACCACCATGGGTCGACAGTGCGCTACGAACTATTGACCCGCGGTGACATCGCTGGGCAGGATCGACCCCGAACGCGGGCTGACAACCTTGTCATCGGGGCCGCGTACCCACACCGGTGGACGGGGGCGTCCCGTGGTGCCGGCCGGATGTGCAAGGAGCGTGGATGAATCTCCGCCGCCCACTGGGGCTCGTCACGTCTCTCGCGCTGGTTGTGACAATGTCTGTTGCCATGACGCCAGCGCATGCCGCGTCGCCTGCTGCCTCCGAGCAGCCGGTGGTGAGCGGTTCGTCGTACTTCACCTCGTTCGAGCCCGGGCAACCGCAGCCGGGCTACACCGACACGGTCGAGACCGGTCCGGACGGGAAGCCGCGTACCGAGGGGGTGCGGGGGCCGACGCCGACCGGGATCGGCGGCAGCGAGATGGACAAGGTCACCAAGGTGACCGCGAACGGTGAGAACACCGGTGGCGGCGAGATCGCCACCAACGCCGCCGACGGTGACAAGTTCACCAAGTGGCTGGTGTTCGAGAAGACCGGCTGGCTGGTCTACCAGACCTCGGCCCCGGTGGTGATCAAGAAGTACGCGCTCACCTCGGCGAACGACGCCGACGGCCGCGACCCGCAGAACTGGACCGTGTCCGGGTCGAACGACGGCAGCACCTGGACCACGCTGGACACCCAGACGGGCCAGAGCTTCGAGAACCGGTTCCAGACCAAGGAGTACAGCTTCGCAAACGACACGGCGTACACGTACTTCAAGCTGGACATCACGCTGAACCACGGCGAGAACATCGTCCAGCTGGCCGACTGGTACCTCTCGAACGGCGCCCCGCTGCCGCCGCCCGGTCCGGTCGCCGAGTCGCGGCTGGACTCCGGCCCGACCAGTGCCTACAACGCCCGCGCCCGCGTCGGCTTCACCGGCGTCAAGTCCTTCCGGTACGCCGGGCACCAGGACGCCGAGGGCCGCGGCTACACGTGGAACAAGATCTCCGACGTCGATCTGCAGGTGGGTAAGGACACCCGCCTGTCGTACAAGATCTTCCCGGAGCACGTCGAGGGCGACCTGAGCTACCCGAGCACGTACGCCGCGGTCGACCTGGCGTTCGACGACGGCACCTACCTGAGCGACCTGAAGGCTCGCGATCACCACGGCTTCGAGCTGAGCCCGCGTGGCCAGGGCGACTCCAAGGCGCTTTACACGAACCAATGGAACAACGTCGAGGCGGATCTCGGCACGGTGGCCGCCGGCAAGACGATCAAGCGGATCCTGGTCGGGTACGACAAGCCGTCCGGACCAGCCGACTTCCGCGGCTGGCTCGACGACATCCGGATCGCCGCCGCAATCAACCCGGACCGCGCGGCACAGAAGACCGCGGCCAAGCACCCGTCGGACCTGGCGCTGACCACCCGCGGCACGAACGCCACCGGCGGCTTCTCGCGGGGCAACAACTTCCCGGCCACCGCCGTACCGCACGGCTTCAACTTCTGGACGCCGGTCACGAACGCCGGGTCGACCTCCTGGCTGTACGACTACGCCAAGGGCAACAACGAAGCGAACCGGCCGACCATGCAGGCGCTGTCGATCAGCCACGAGCCGAGCCCGTGGATGGGTGACCGGCAGACGTTCCAGGTGATGCCGTCGATCGCGGCGACGCCGACCGCGGACCGCAAGGCCCGCGCCTGGGCGTTCAGTCACGACAACGAGATCGCGCGTCCGTACTACTACGGCGTCACGTTCGACAACGGCAACGCAGCCGAGATCGCGCCGACCGACCACGCCGCGCTGCTGCGGTTCAGCTTCCCGGCCGGCAAGGCGTCGCTGGTGTTCGACAACGTGAACAACAACGGCGGCCTGACGCTCGACCCGGCGACCGGAGTGGTCACGGGGTACTCCGACGTCAAGAGCGGACTGTCCACGGGCGCCGGCCGGCTGTTCGTGTACGGCGTGGTCGACCAAAAGGTGCTTGCCTCGGGCAAGCTGTCGAACGGCGGCGGCGCGAACGTCGGCGGCTTCTTCTCGTTCGACCCCAAGGTGACCCAGGTCCAGCTGCGACTCGCCACCTCGCTGATCGGCACGGAGCAGGCCCAGAAGAACCTGGAGCAGGAGCTCCCGGCGGACTCCAAGTTCAGCAAGGTCAAGGACGCCGCACAGGCCGCCTGGGATGCCAAGTTGAGCACCATCCAGGTCGAGGGTGCCACGGCCGACCAGCTGACCAGCCTGTACTCGAACCTCTACCGGCTGTTCCTCTACCCGAACAACGGCTCCGAGAACACCGGCACCACGAAGGACCCGGTGATCAAGTACGCCTCGCCGACCTCGCCGAAGGTAGGCACCGACACCCCGACCACGACCGGCTCGAAGATCGTGGCCGGCCAGACGTACGTGAACAACGGCTTCTGGGACACGTACCGGACCGTGTGGCCGGCGTACTCGCTGTTCGCCCAGGACGAGGCGGCGCAGCTGGTGAACGGGTTCGTCCAGCAGTACAAGGACGGCGGCTGGATCTCCCGCTGGTCCTCCCCCGGCTACGCGAACCTGATGGTCGGTACGTCGTCCGACGTCGCCTTCGCGGACGCGTACCTGAAGGGCATCAAGGGGATCGACGTCCAGGCGATGTACGACGCGGCGGTGAAGAACGCGTCCGTCGTACCGCCGTCGCAGAACGTCGGCCGCAAGGGCATGGACCTGGCCACCTTCAACGGCTACACAGCCAACACCACCGGTGAAGGCTTCAGCTGGTCGATGGACGGCTACATCAACGACTTCGGCATCGCGAACCTGTCGAAGGCGCTGTACGACAAGGCGAAGAAGAACGACCCGCGCAAGCAGGAGTACCTGGACAACTCCAAGTACTTCCTGAACCGGGCCCGCAACTACGTCACGCTGTACGACCCGACGGTCGGCTTCTTCCAGGGCAAGGGCCCGGACGGTGTCTGGGGCAACTCCCCGAGCACCTTCGACCCGCAGGACTGGGGCCACGACTACACCGAGACCAACGCCTGGAACATGGCGTTCTCGACGCCGCAGGACGGCGCCGGCCTGGCCGCGATCTACGGCGGGCGGGACGGGCTGGCGAAGAAGCTGGACGAGTTCTTCAGTACGCCGGAGGACGCGCTGCACACCGGCGGGTACGGCGGCACGATCCACGAGATGCTCGAGGCGCGCGACGTCCGGATGGGACAGTACGGCCACAGCAACCAGCCGTCACACCACATCACCTACATGTACGACGTGGCGGGGCAGCCGTGGAAGACGCAGGAGAAGGTCCGCGAGGTGCTGTCGCGGTTGTACCTCGGCTCCGAGATCGGGCAGGGGTACCCGGGTGACGAGGACAACGGCGAGATGTCGTCGTGGTTCCTGTTCAGCGCGCTCGGCTTCTACCCGCTGCAGGTCGGGTCGCCGTCGTACGCGATCGGCTCGCCGCTGTTCACCAAGGCGACGGTTCGGCTGGCCGGCGGCAAGAAGCTGGTGATCAGCGCTCCGAACAACAGCTCGCGCAACGTCTACGTGAAGAGCGTCAAGGTCAACGGCAAGAACTGGACCTCGACCGCGCTGCCGCACCACCTGATCGCCGGCGGCGGCAAGATCGAGTTCGAGATGACCGACCAGCCGAGCAAGTGGGGCACCGGCCGCAACGACGCGCCGCCGTCGATCACCAAGCCGGGCGAGGACCCGATGACGTGGCGTGACTCGACGTCCGACACCGGCGCGGTGATCGGTGCGGGCAGCACGGACGTCTCCGCGCTGATCGACAACGACACGAAGACGCAGGTCACGCTGACCGGTGCACGGCCGACCGTCACCGTGGCCCTGCCGCAGGGTCGTCCGGTCGGCATGTACACGCTGACGAGCGGTGCCACCGGTACGGCGCCGTCGGCGTGGACGCTCGAGGGATCGAACGACGGTACGACGTGGAGCACGGTGGATCGGCGTACCGGCGAGACGTGGGCCTGGACGTCGTACACCAGGTCCTTCAGCATCGCCTCGCCGAAGGCCTACACGCAGTACCGCCTGGTTCTCACACCGGCGGCCGGCGCCGACGGCGTCACGCTGTCCGAGATCGAACTGCTCGGCACACTGAAGGGCATCGAGACCGGCATCCACCCGAGCGACAAGCGCGTCGCCGAGACGAAACCGAGCCCGACACCCTCGCAGTCGATCGACCGCAACTACGGCTGACATGACTGAGGGCGACGGCTGCTGCCGTCGCCCTCGGTACCGTCACCGGCGGAGCCTGCCCCTGAAAGGTTCCGCCGGAAGGTGAAGGAGGGGTGGCGGTCCCCGCCCGGACTGCCACCCCTTCACTTGTATCGACGTTCGAACCCCGTCGAGGGTTGCCTCAGCCCAGAACTGTCCACATGTCGGACAACGCCACGAACCAGGCCATGTTCACGACCAGGACACCGGCCGTCGCGGCGACCGCGAACACCCATCCGAGACCGGCCCGCAGCGCCAGCACCGGCAGCGCCAGAGCCGTCGCCAAACCGCCGAGTTGTACGGCGAACAACGCGCCGCCGTGCTCCACCGCACAGCTCACCCCGGTCGGCGGGCACAGTGGGGCGCCGAACTGCCGCATCAACGCGTACGCGGCGCCGGCCAGCACACCGACGAGCACCGCCTGCAGGGCGACCCTGCCGATCGTCCGGGCTTCCATAGGATCACGCTAAGCACGCGGCGGGTTCAGGGCATGAGCAGAACTACTCAGCCGGACCAGCGGCCGGTGAAGAAGCCGGCCGCCCAGACCGCGGCGAGCGGTATCGCTACGGCCAGATACAGGCGGCCGATCCACGGTCTGCGTCTGGCGAGCACCGCGAGCCCGATCCACAGCGGCCACATGAGCAGGGTGGCGCGGGTGAGCGAGTAGATCCAGAACGAGGTACAGAAGGCGCCGATCGTGGCCGCGACCCAGGCGGCCTCACCCCAAGAGCGGCGCCAGAACAGCCAGGCGAGCAGCAGCAGCCCGATGAACAGCGCGACCAGCTCGGCCCGGAACATCCAGGTCCAGTCGCTGCGGTCGGGCGCGAAGTGGCCCTTGCTCGCGGCCTCGAAAGTGTGCACCAGCGAGGTCCACGGCCAGGTGAACTCGCGCGCCCAGCCCTTCTCCTGCGCCTCCTGCCAGGCGAACCAGGAGCCGTGGATCTGCTTCAGGTACGCCATGAAGCCGAGCACCGGTACGGCGGGCAGCGCCAGCCACGGCAGCGACAACCAGTCCCGCTTCTTCGAGGTGACGAACTCGACGAGCAGGGCGAAGATCAGGAAGATTCCGGACACTCGCACGGTCGACGCCAGCGCGACGAAGATCGCGGCGCGCGCCCAGCGGCCCTGCCGCGCGGCCAGCCAGGCGGGGAACGCGAACGCGCAGAACAGCGCCTCGGTGTATCCGGCCGCCAGGAAGACGCCGACCGGAGCGCAGTACCAGATCATCGCCGCGTTCGGGCCGAGGCCTTTCAGCTCCGGGAACTCGTACTGCGCCAGGCGCGCGAGATACACGCCCGCGACGGCGCTCGCGACCGCCGACACCACGATGCCGGCGGCGACGTAACCGATGCCCGTGTAGCTGACCAGCCGCACCAGCAACGGGAAGCCGGGGAAGAACGCGGCCAGCGGCGCTCCGGACGGCTCACCGTGGTTGTAGCCGAACTCGGCGACCGCCTTCAGGTGCCAGACGTCCCACTGCAGCCAGGCCCGCCACACGTTCGGGTAGTCGCTGCCCCGGTTGAACAGCAACGGCGCCGACACCGACAGCACGAACAGCGCGACCCGGCTGACCAGCCACCACCCGAGCACCTCCCGGGTCATCGCCGCCGGCATCCACCGCTGCCACCCGACCCCGTCGACCCGGGCCCGCCGGGCCCGACCCGGCCGTGACTCGTCGGCGGCCGAACGCTCAAACACGCCCGCACCGCCGCACACCACAGTCCGCCCGAGTCACAGCCCTATCGTCCCCCATCCGGGTAGCAGTCCCCGATGGTGGACGCTATTGACCCCCGCCCGGTGTTCGCGGCGTGTCGGTGGGTTGCGTCGGCCCACCGGTCGGCAGCGTCGGGATGACCGGGGTGGTCGTCGTCTGCGTCGGCTTGGTTTTCGTCGGCTTGCCCGTCGGCGTGTTCGGCGGCGGGGTGCTCGGCGGAGGCGTGCTCGGGGGCGGGGTGCTGGGCGGCGGGGTGCTGGGCGGGGGCGTGCTCGGCGGCGGGGTGTACGTCGGGGTCGACGTGTCCTTGATCTGTTCCTTGTCCGGCTCGTTGAACTCGGACTCGGGTACGCCGTCGAGAGCGGACTTCATGAACGCCAGCCAGGTCTTCAGCGGCCAGTTGCCACCGAAGAACGCCGGGTCGTCGCTGTACGGGTCGAGGTCCGACTCACCGGTCGCACCGGCCCGGTACAACACGGACGTGGACTCCTCCGGCGTGTACCCGGTCCACCACGAGGTCAGCGTCGCCGAGCCGTTCTTACAGCCGTCGCACGCCTCGTTCTCCTTGCGGTCCTCGACCGCGACACCACCGGCGGTGCCGGTCTTGCCGGCCACCGCACGGTCGAGATCCTTGGCGCCCTCACCGGTGCCTTTCTCGACCACGTTCTGCAGGGCGTAGTTGACCAGGTTCGCGATCTCCGGCGTGAAGGCCTGCTTCTGCTGCTTCAGGACAGTCGCGTCCGACCAGAGGACCTTTCCGTCCGGGCCGCGGACCTCCTTGATCACGTGCAGCGGCGTGAACTTGCCCTCGGCAGCGAACGTCGCGTAGGCGTTCGCCATGTCGACCGGCGACGCGTACGCGTCCGGGCCGAGCACGGTCGCCGGCGCCTGCCGGTCCTTCTCCAGCGTCTTCGACGCCGGGATGCCGGCGGCCTCGGCCGCGTCGACGACCTTCGACGGGCCGTCCTCCATGTCGTTGTCGACCAGGTCGTAGAACGCGGTGTTGATCGACTGCTCGGTCGCCTTCATCAGCGTGACGTCGCCGTAGTCGGTGCTGAGTTCGTTGCCGAACTTCTGCCCTTGCACCACGATCGGGCTGTCGCCTTGATAGACGTCCCAGAGCGACTTGCCCTGCTGGAGTGCCGCGGCCAGCGCGAAGGGCTTGAACGACGAACCCGGTCTCGCCTTCGTCGTCGCCCAGTTCAGCTGACTCTTGAGGAAGTCCGGCCCGCCGTACATCGCCAGCAACCGGCCCGTGCCTGGCTGCACGGCGGCCATCCCGACATGCAGTCCGGCGTTCTTCTTCGGCTGTTCCTTGGCGGCGTCCAGCATCTTGAGCTGCTGGGTGGCATTGAACGTGGTGGTCACCTTGAGACCGCCGCCGGTGATCTCGTCCTCGTCGAAGCCGCGCTGGGCCAGTTCCTTACGGGCCATGTCGAGCAGGAACCCGTTCGGCCCCGCGTAGCGGCTGCTCTTTTTCTTCATCTTGGCCAGGCTCGGCAGCCGGTTGGCGTACTGCGTCTCCTGGGCCTGCGTGATGGTGCCCATCTGCTGCATGCCGTCGAGGACGTACTTGTACCGCTCGATGATCCGGGCCTTGGTGCGCGGATCCGTGTCGGTGACGTCGAACAGCGTCGGGTTGTTCAGCACGGTCGCGAGCAGGGCCGCCTGCGGGACCGACAGATCCTTCGGATCCTTGACGCCGAAGTAGGTGTCACCGGCGGCCGCGATGCCGTAGGCGCCCTGGCCGAAGTAGATGGTGTTCATGTAACCCTCGAGGGTCTTGCTCTTGTCCTGCTGCCGGCCGAGCTTGGTCGCGATGAACAGTTCCTTGAACTTCCGGGAGACCGTCCGCTCCTGGGTCAGGTACATGATCTTCACGTACTGCTGGGTGATCGTCGAACCACCCTGGAGCTGCTCGCCGCGCGCGATGTTGACCGCGGCCCGCACCATGCCGCTCGGGGAGATGCCGGGGTTGGTCCAGAAGGTCCGGTCCTCGGCCGCGATCACCGAGTCCTGGACGTGCTTCGGGATCTGCGCCAGCGGCACCGTGTGCCGGTTCTGCTCGTAGAAGGTGCCCAGCGGGTTGCGGCCGTCGGCGTACGTCACCGTGGTGGTGTTGGTGGCGAACTCCTTGTTCGGGTCCGGGATCTTCGTGGTCTGGTAGACGACGAAGAACGCGGCGACCGAGCCGATGATGCCGAGGAAGGCGAGTGCGGCCAGCCAACCGAGCACCCGGACCGCCCAGTGTTTCTTCCGCCGGGGTGGCGGGGCGGCCTTTCTACGAGCTTCACTCACTGTGCAATCCTCGACGATCTCGCGGAAGTCATTGCCCCACAGACTACGGTGGGTGTGGTAATACGCCCGAATCCGCTCCGGATAGTAGCAAGCAGGTCCGGCGGGGCTCAAAGCCGATGCAAGCGGTTACCCCGTCACGTGCGGTGCGAGCAAGGTCACGGCGATCAGCGCCGCCGGGAAACAGGCCAGGAACATCGTGAACGTGTAGCCCATGATGTCGCGCGCCTTGAGGCCGAGGATGGCGAGCGTCGGCAGCATCCAGAACGGTTGCAGCAGGTTCGCGCTCGCCTCCCCCAGGTCGTACACGACGACCATCCACCCGGCGTCGACGCGCAGCTCGTTCGCGGCCTGCAGCACGTACGGCGCCTCGATAACCCACTTGCTGCCGCCGCTCGGGACGAAGATGCCGAGCACGCACGAGTAGATCGCGACCAGCGGCGGGAACAGGAATTGGTTGCTCGCCTGCACCAGCCACCCGGCGAGGCGCGCGGAGATCCCGGTGTAGGCGATCATGCCGAAGATGCCGCCGTACAAGGGGAACTGGAGCAGTACGCCGGCCGCCGCGGGCGCGCCGTCGCGCACCGCGCGCGCCATCCGCCACGGCCGCCAGTGCAGGAGCAGCGCGAGCAGGAACAGGATCAGGTTGACCGTGTTGAGGTCCAGCGCGTTGAAGAAGCTCTTCCCGCTGAAGTAGCGCACCAGGTAGGTCACGCCGAGCAGGACGATCAGCAGACTGAACAGCGGCGAGTGCTCGAGCCAGTCGCCGGGTCTGCGCGTCTCCTGCCGCTGACCGTTGTACACCGAGCCGCGCCCGATGAGCGGCTTGAGCTCGATGCCGATCTGCTCAGCGGTCCGCGCGTTGCCCTCGCCCGGTGCGACGAACCACGCCATCGCGACGCCCACGACGTACACGATCAGCGTCGCCACCAGCGCCTGCCAGGTGAAGATCGTGTCGCTGAGCGGGATGAGCCCGCCGGCGTGACCGCCGGCCTTGATCACCTCCTGCACCGGCGGCGGGCTGCTGCTGGCACTCGCCACCTGCAACGCCGCCGAGCCGGACAGTCCTTGCGCCCACACCGTACCGAGCCCGAGGAACGCCATCGCACCGAGCGCGCGGTAGTCCGCCTTCGGCACGTTGCGCGCGACCTCCCGCGCGAGGATCGCCGCGAAGATCAGGCTGAACGCCCAGTTCAGGTACGACGCCGGCATCGCGATCGCGGCGACGAACGCGACGGCGGAGCGCGGCGTCTGCGGGAGCCGCGCCAGGCGGGTGATCAACCGCGCGACCGGCCCGCTGGTCGCGACGGCGTACCCGCCGATGATGATCATCGCCATCTGCAGGGTGAACGTGATCAGCGACCAGAACCCGATGCCCCAGGCATCGACCAACCCGAAGCCCTTGGTCGCGGCCGGGTCGTCGGGGCGCTTCAGCAGCGGCTCACCGGTGACCAGGCCGAACAGCAGCACCACGAACGTGCCGACCAGGACGAAGCCGAACGCGTCCGGCAGCCACTTCTCGGTGAACGCGGTGAACCGCAGCGCCAGCCGGGCGAGCACCCCCTCGGCGGCGATGTCGGGCCTGGCGTGCTTCGCATGACTGTCGGTCATTACTGTCCGCTCCCGAGCTACGACGCTGAGTGTCATTCGATTAACGCAGATCGGCGCCTGACGTAACAGGTTCCCCGGGCGTGCCGTGCGGCGCGGGTGACAAAGGTCTTCTTTGTCAGGGGTTGTCCACAGGTGCCAGGTCTGCTTACAGTGGCGGAACGATGTATCGAGTCGATACATCACGTCATGACAAACTAGACCGAGGGAGGTGGCTCATGGGAAACCGCAGTGGTGTCCTCGAGCTCGCCGTACTCGGTCTGCTGCACGAAGCGCCGATGCACGGTTACGAGCTCCGCAAGCGCGTCAACGCCCAGTTCGGGTGGGGACGCGTGCTGTCGTTCGGTTCGCTGTACCCGTGCCTGAAAGCGATGCTCCGCAACGGGCTGATCACGGCCGACCCCGGGACACCGGAGTCGGGCCGGCGGCCCAAGATCGTGTACACGATCACCGCCGACGGCAAGGACTACTTCGCGCACGCGATGCACGAAGCCGGGCCGTCGGCCTGGGAGGACGACACGTTCGGCGTCCGCTTCTCGTTCTTCGGCCGGACCGACCCGGCCACCCGGTTGCGCATCCTCGAGGGCCGCAGGGCCCGGATGGAGGAGCGGCTGGCCAACTTCCGGGCGGCGATGAGCCGGACGGCGGAGCGAGTCGACGCCTACACCCTCGAGCTGCAACGGCACGGCCTGGAGTCGGCCGAGCGCGAGGTCCGCTGGCTGAACGAGCTGATCGACGGCGAGCGGCGGCAACAGCGGCCCCCTGACCAGCACCACCCGCCTACCCAAGGAGATTCCAGATGACCTCGATCCGCGTAGCGATCGTCGGCGTCGGCAACTGCGCCAGCTCGCTCGTCCAGGGCGTGCACTACTACCGCGACGCGAAGCCCGAGGAGCGCGTCCCCGGTCTGATGCACGTCCAGTTCGGCGACTACCACGTCCGGGACGTGGAGTTCGTGGCCGCGTTCGACGTCGACGGCAAGAAGGTCGGCCTGGACCTCGCCGACGCGATCGGCGCCAGCGAGAACAACACGATCAAGATCTGCGACGTGCCGCCGACCGGCATCACGGTGCAGCGCGGTCACACCCTCGACGGCCTCGGCAAGTACTACCGCGAGACCATCACCGAGTCGGACGCCGCGCCGGTCGACGTCGTGGCGGCGCTGCGCGAGGCGGCCGTCGACGTCCTGGTCTGCTACCTGCCGGTGGGTTCGGAGCAGGCTGCGAAGTTCTACGCGCAGTGCGCCATCGACGCCGGTGTCGCCTTCGTCAACGCGCTGCCGGTCTTCATCGCCGGCACCAAGGAGTGGGCGGACAAGTTCACCGCTGCCGGCCTGCCGATCGTCGGTGACGACATCAAGTCGCAGATCGGCGCCACCATCACGCACCGGGTGCTGACCAAGCTGTTCGAGGACCGCGGTGTGACCGTGGACCGCACGTACCAGCTGAACGTCGGCGGCAACATGGACTTCAAGAACATGCTCGAGCGCGAGCGGCTGGAGTCCAAGAAGATCAGCAAGACCCAGTCCGTCACCTCGCAGCTGCGCGACGAGATCGACGACCGCAACGTGCACATCGGCCCGTCGGACTACGTGGCCTGGCTGGACGACCGCAAGTGGGCGTTCATCCGCCTCGAGGGCCGCAACTTCGGCGACGTCCCGCTGTCCCTGGAGTACAAGCTCGAGGTCTGGGACTCGCCGAACTCGGCCGGCATCATCATCGACGCCATCCGCGCCGCGAAGATCGCCAAGGACCGCGGCATCGGCGGCCCGATCCTGTCCGCGTCGTCGTACTTCATGAAGTCTCCGCCGGAGCAGTACGCCGACGACGTCGCCCGCGAGCAGGTGGAGAAGTTCATCCGCGGCGAGATCGAGCGCTGAGGTTCCTCGCTAGATTGTGACGATGCGGCTCCACGTGGGATGTGCCCAATGGACACATCCCGCGTGGCCGCAGCCCGGTCGGGAGAAGCTGCGTTCGTACGCCTCGTGGTGCAACGCGGTGGAGAGCAACACCACGTTCTACGGGACGCCGTCCGTGTCGACGGTGGCGTCGTGGGCCGCGCAGACGCCGCCTCACTTCCGGTTCGTGGTGAAGCTGCCGCAGGTCGTCACCCACGAGCGCCGGCTGACGAACGTCGACGCGGAATTTCGCGCTTTCCTCGCGGCGATCGAGCCGCTCGGCGCGCGTAACCACGCAATCTGGATCCAGCTTCCCGCCGCCTTCTCGCCGACCGGCCTCGGCACCCTCGCCGCCTTCCTGCACCAGGCGCCCCGCGAACACCGGTACGCCGTCGAGGTCCGGCACCGCGACTTCTTCGACGACCCCCGAGCCGCCGCGAACCTGGAACGCGTCCTGGCCCGCGCGAACGCGGAGTGGATCCCGTTCGACACCGGCACACTGTTCGCGCGCCGTCCCACCAGCCTGGCTGAGCGCGACGCCTGGATGAAGAAGCCGCGCGTCTCCCGCCGGACCCACGCCCTGACCGGTCATCCGATCGTCCGCTACATCGGCCGCGACTCCGTGGACGAGACCGTCGAAGGCTGGGCGTACCTCGTCGAATTGGTCGTCACCTGGCTGTCCGAGGGGCGCTCCCCGACGATCTTCCTGCACACCCCGGACAACGCCGAGTCCCTCGACCTCGCCCGCCGCTTCTACGCGACTGTCACGGCGGCCGTACCCGACCTCGCACCGCTCCCCGAGCCGATCCCGAGCGAGCCTCCGACCCTGTTCTGAACGTCATGCGTTTGACCTTCGCGCTCAGCCTCGGAGCCCCTTTCCCGCGTATCGGCGCGGTGCTTGACTGACCGGTGGGGGGACCGGGATGCCGGTCCAGAGGCCGCGACCTCGGGCCGCGGCCTTCCGTTGAAAGGGGGCTCCTGATGTCCGTGGCACAGACCGAATCCACACTGCGCGACTACTTGGCGGCGCTGTTGAACGGCGGCGACTTCGCGTCGTTCTTCAGCGACGACATCGTGTGGACGACGATGGAAACCGGGGACGAGGTGCGTGGCCGGGAGGCCGTTCGCGACTTCATCCTCGCGCTGCACACCCAGCTGTTCGACGCGTCACCGGAAGTCAGGAACGTCGCGTCCGGCGACGGCGTGGCGGCGCTGGAAGCCGTCTTCGTCGGAAAGCACACGGCCGAGTTCGCCGGCGTACCGGCGACAGGCACCACGGTCCGCCTGCCGTACACCGTCTTCTACGACGTCGACGGCGATCGCATCACGGCGCTTCGGGCGTACTTCCCGATGTCAGCGCTGATCCACGAACTGCAGGAGTCCGCACACTAGTAGGCCCATCGGTTCGCCGGTGCCTGGGTTATCCACAGTTCCGAAATCCGCCGTGGATTCCGGGGCCGATCTCCGTATGTTCTCCGCCGACTTCACAACTCGGGAGGACATCTCATGCAGCATTCGATCGGTACGCCGCCCAGCCCGACACCCCTCGCACCACCCGCCCTGCCGCCGGCCGGACTCACCCCGCGCGCCGAGCGGCAGGCCCGGGCCGACTGGCTGATCACCGAACTCGTCCGCCTCGCGGCCCAGGCCGACGATCCGGAGGATCGCGCGCGGCTGCGCCGCACGGCGGACTCGCTGGTCCGGCTCTCGTCCGCGCTGCGCTCGTGACGACGGCTCTGGCGGCCCACCCGACCTCGGTCCCGGAGTTGCTGGCGGCGAGCGGGGACACCGCTCGCGAACTCGCCGGCGCCGACCGGTCCGCGTGGAACGGCCACATCATCGAATCGTCCAGCGCGATGCTCGGCCTCGCCCACTGGGACGGCACCCTCTACCTCGACCGCGAGTCGATCGTCGACCCGCTCCGCCATCTCTACGAACACGCCGGCACGACACGTCCGACACCGACCCTCGTCGCCTACCGCGAGTCCCTGGCAACGCTGCTCCACGAGCATGCCCACTTCCTCGGCCCGGACGGCGCCACCCAGGAAGCGGCCCGCGAAGCCTTCACCAAACCCGGCAGCCGCCAACTGGAGGAAGGCGTCACCGAGGCCTGGGCCCAGGACCACCTCGACGATTTCCTCCGCCGGCTCGGCATCGACAAGGTTGCGCCAGGCATCGATTCCGTCCGGTCCACCGGGTACTACGCCGCCTTCGTCCCCGCCGTCCGCAAGCTCACCACGGACCTCGACGCCCGCAACGCCCTCTCCCCCGGCGAAACCCTGGCGCTGCTCAACCGCCAGACCGCAGCCGGTCAGTTCCCCCTACTCGTCGACCTCGTCTGCAAGTCCCACGATCTCCCCGACACCGACACCCGCGCCCGCCTCGAAGCGATGCTCCGGTCCGGCCTCGCCCACCTCGACACCTATGAACTGGACCCACCCGGCGTCGCCGGCAAGCACTCCCTGGCAACCGCCACTCAGATCCTCGCCGACCTCCGCCGCGAAACTCACACCACCGACTCCGCCAGACACCTCGACGACTGCGCCCTCCCACCGCCAGCCCCGATCCGCAGTGCGCCGTCACCCTACGAATCGGCCCTGTCCGGACTCGCCACCCCAACACTCAGACATCCGGCAGCCACTCACACACCGCCCACCCGGCCCCACCGCGCGCACCGTCAGTTCGCCCAGCACCGGGAGCCCCCCAGCCGCCGGGATACTGAGGGGCATGGACTACGCGGCGTATGACGCAGAGGAGCAGCGGCTTGTCGAGGCAATGATGGCCAAGGAGATCCCCGAGGAGCGGCTGCCGATCGAAGTTGAACGACTGCGGAGCCTGGTCCCGACGGTGGAGCCGGCGGCGGATCGGGAGCGTGCCGAGCGGAGCCTGTCCTCACTGGAGTACGTGCTGAACTACAAGGTCCCCCCGATGTCCGACGAGATGGCAGCAGCGCTCAAGGTGCAGTCGCGGGGGCTCGGCTCCACAGGCACCCCGGCAGAGCGCATCGAGCTCCTCCAGGCTGCGATCGCCGAGATCGGCCGGATCGCCAAGACCGCGGCAGGAGTCGAGGCAACCCGGATCCGCCGGCTCGGCGAGCCGCTCGCGATGGACATCGAGGGCATCCGCTTCAACAACCCGGACCTACGAGACGCTCCGAGGAACGCCGAATAGCGCGGACCGTCGACCGTGATCACGAGCTTCGCGGAGCTGATGCGGCTCCAAGCGGACCTCACCGTGGCAGTGATGCGCGCGCACCACTCTGCCTGGAACAATCGTTACCGGGTGCTCCCGCGCGGCGACGACCAAGTGTCCAAGGTGACCTGGGACGGCACGATCCTGTACCACCCGCAGGACGTCATCGAGCCGCTGCAGGACATGTTCGATCGTGCCTACCTGCAGCACGACGACGAGACACTCGACAGGTACCGCGAAGCTCTGCGCACCCTGTTCCACGAGAACATCCATCTACTGGCCGGGCCAGGTACGTCGTTGGCTTTCCCGCTCGATGCGTACGAGGGCAGGGCATACAAGGTCTTCGAGGAGGGAGTCACCGAGCGAGCGACACAGAACGAGCTCGACAACTTCATCGACGAGCTCGGTCTCGAGCAGATCGCTCCCGGCATCAGGAAGGGGCAGAGCGTGCAGGCCTATGCGGCCTACACCCCTGCAGTCGACGCATTCAGTACCGCGGTCGGCGCGGACGTCGGCCTGGAGCCCGCCGAGGTCATCCACCGAATAGCGGTGGTGAACACCGCTGAGAAGTTCAAGGTCGCCGCGGAGCTCCTGTACACGAAGCATCTGAGTCAACTGGTTCCGGAGACCGCGAGGGCCGACGCGATCAGCCGCATCGCCGAGGCCATGCACGGACCGTTCGCCGCTGTCTACGACTACGACAAGAACGACCCTTCGGACCTTCGCATGGCCGGTCTCGCGGGACGGAGCGCATTCCGGAGCGCAACTGCGGAGATCCAGACGATCGCCGAGCACTGGGCCGGCAACCAGGACCTGCGCCGGGCACTTGACGCTGGTCTCGGCCCCACGACGACACCACATCGAACACCGGATCGGACACAGCAGGGCAGCCGAGCTTCCGACGGCCCGCACTCCGGCGGTCAGGGCTCTGACGGTCCGGAGCAGGGGGGCCAGGGCTCGACTCAGCCGCCGAGCTGGAGCTCTGCGCCTGGCGGGCACCGACGGTCGGCGTCTGGACCTGCCAGGTTGTCGCGGGACTGACGCAACGCAACAAGGTTGGGCGACGTGCCCGGGGCGCAGCCACGGCGCCGAGGCCGGGTACGGTGACTGGACGCCGGCAGGAGGCGCGGATGAAGTGCCCGCGACGAGAGGAGTATCGGTGGACCTGGTTGCTGAGGGTGCCGAGAGGTTGGCCGAACTGGTCGAGGTACGGCGGGTGCTCCATCGGGAGCCCGAGGTCGGATTGATCCTGCCTCGGACTCAGGCCGTCGTGATGGATGCTCTGGCGGGATTGCCGCTGGAAATCACCACGGGCACGGAGGTGACGTCGGTGGTGGCGGTCCTGCGCGGCGGTGCGCCGGGGCCGACCGTGCTGTTGCGCGGCGACATGGATGCGTTGCCGGTGGTGGAAGAGACCGGCCTCGAGTACGCCGCCGAGAACGGCAACATGCATGCCTGCGGCCACGATCTGCACACCGCGGGGCTGATCGGAGCGGCACGCTTGCTGAGCGAGCACCGAGAGGAACTGCACGGGAACGTCATCTTCATGTTCCAGCCGGGCGAGGAGGGCCTCGGCGGCGCGGGATACATGCTGCGCGAGGGTCTTCTGGAGGCAACCGGCGACAAGCCGACGGCGGCGTACGCGTTGCACGTCTGGTCGCAGGCACCGAAGGGGACGTTCCAGCTGCGCCCGGGGACGATCATGGCGAGCTCGAACCAGCTCCACATCACGGTGCGCGGCAAGGGCGGGCACGGGTCGATGCCGGATCGCACCGTGGACCCGGTGCCGGTGGTCGCGGAGATCGTGCTGGCGTTGCAGGCGTACACCACGCGGCGGGTGAACGTGTTCGACCCGGTGGTGATCACGGTGACGCAACTCGAGGCGGGCGTCGCGATCAACGTCATCCCGAACACGGCCCGTCTCGGCGCCACCGTCCGCACGCTGTCCGACGCGATGCTGGAGCAGCTGACCCGTGAACTGCCGGCGTTGGCGGAGCGAATCGCGGCCGCGCACGGCTGCACGGTCGACGCGCGCCTCGACCCGCAGTACCCGGTGACGGTCAACGACGCCGGACGCACGGCGGAAACCACCGAGCTGCTCACCGACGTGTTCGGCGCGGACCGGGTGCAGCGTTTGGAGAACCCCCTGATGGGCGCGGAAGACTTCTCGATGGTCCTCCGCGAGGTACCAGGCACCTTCGCGATGGTCGGCGCACGCCCCGACGACGTCACGCCCGAAGAAGCCCCCTCCAACCACTCCAGCCTCGTCCGCTTCGACGACGCGGTCCTCGCCGACACCTCCGCCGCCCTGGCCCACCTAGCCACCCACCACCTGATCCCCGCCTAACCCCACACCACCCCGCCGCCCAGCGACTGCACGCTGGTGGTCGGCGTGGGCTCGGAGTCTTGATGATTTGCAAAATTCTTCAATTCGCTACATTCTGAAGCCGTCAGGGCGGAGCCGCGGTGGAGGTGTTGTGGGCAGCAGTGAGTTCGCGAGTGATTTGCGACGGCGGGTGCGTGAGGCGCGCGAGGCGCTGGACGCGGCGAAGGCGGCTGGGGACTTCTACGCCGTGGATGTCCGCACCGGTGAACTCGAGAGTCTGCTGAGGCTGGCACTCGAGCACGACGTCGATGTCGATGAAGGCGGGCTTGGCGCTGCGGGCGACTCCGGGGAGCGGCGATGACGGCGGGCGTTCCGCTGTATCAGGCGAAGGCTGAGTTCTTTCGGGTGTTGGGGCACCCGGTTCGGATCCGGGTACTGGAGTTGCTGCAGGATCGGCCCCGGCCGGTGCGGGATCTGCTGGCCGAGATCGGGATCGAGCCGTCCAACCTGTCCCAGCAACTGGCGGTACTGCGCCGCTACGGCATCGTGACCTCGCACCGCGAGGCGTCGACAGTGATCTACGAGCTCGCCGGCGGAGACATCGCCGAGCTGCTGAGAATCGCACGCCGATTCCTGACCGAGATGCTCACCGGCCAAAGCGAACTCCTGGCCGAACTACGCGAAGCCGAAGAGGCAACTCCGTGATCTCGGCGCCGACACCGCCCGAGCCCGACGAGGCAGCCCGGTGAGTGTGGGGTCGGTAGTGCGTGCGGACGAGAAGGTGGCTTGGTGAGGTCGGTGGTGGTCGTTTGGAGGCTTGCGGGGTCGTTGCTTCCGGGGAGGGAGGACCTGGCTGCGATGGTGCGGCAGCCGCGGCGTGATCTTGTTGCGGGGGTGACGGTGGCGATTGTTGCGCTTCCGCTCGCGCTTGGGTTCGGGATCTCGTCCGGGTTGGGGGCGGCTGCGGGTCTGACGACGGCCGTGGTGGCTGGGGCGGTGGCGGCTGCGTTTGGTGGGTCCGGTCTGCAGGTGTCGGGACCTACCGGCGCGATGACTGTTGTGCTGGTGCCGATCATGCATGCGCACGGCGCGAGCGGGGTGCTGACGGTTGGACTGATGGCCGGGCTGATTCTGGTCGGTCTGGCGATTGCCAAGGCCGGGCGCTACATGGCCTTCGTTCCCGCGTCGGTGGTTGAAGGGTTCACGCTCGGCATCGCGTGTGTCATCGGGTTGCAGCAACTGCCGGCCGCGCTGGGTGTTGCGACGCCACATGGTGACCAGGTCGCCGTGGTGGCCGCTCGCGCGGTCGCGGCGTTCGCGGCACACCCGCACTGGGTGGCCGCCGCGATCGCGATCGGTGTCGCGGTGATCATTCTGGTCGGCGCCCGGATCCAGCCGACGGTTCCGTTGTCGATCGTCGCGGTTGTGGCGGTAACGGTCATCGCCGAGGTCGCCGGTCTGGACGTCGCGCGGATCGGCAGCTTGCCGGACGGACTCGCCGCACCGTCGCTGTCGTTCCTCGATCTGTCGGCGCTCGGGTCGCTCGCCGGGGCAGCGGTTGCAGTCGCGGCGCTGGCGGCGCTGGAGTCACTGCTGTCGGCGGCGGTCGCCGACGGAATGGGCGTGAACCACAAACATGACCCGGACCGCGAACTGTTCGGCCAGGGACTGGCCAACCTGGCCGCACCACTGTTCGGGGGTGTACCCGCCACCGGCGCGATCGCCCGGACCGCCGTCAATGTCCGCTCCGGAGCAGGCTCGCGCTTGGCCGCGCTCGTCCACGCCGCGCTGCTCGCGGCGATCGTCTACACCGCGGCGCCGCTCGTCGCGCGAATCCCGCTCGCGGCGCTGGCCGGGGTGCTGCTGGCGACCGCGATCCGTATGGTCGAAGTCGGCTCGATCCGGGCAATGGCGCGCGCGACACGATCCGACGCCGTCGTACTGGTTCTGACTGCTGTCGCGACCCTCGCCCTGGACCTGGTCAAGGCCGTCCTGCTCGGACTCGTCGTCGCCGGCGCGCTCGCGTTGCGAGCAGTCGCGCGCAGCGCCCGCCTGCGGAAGATGCCTCTCCACCCGGATCTGCCCGGTGACCACACCGTCGAGGAACGTGCCCTGCTGGACGAGCACATCGTTGCCTACCGCATCGATGGGCCGCTGCTGTTCGCCGCGCACCGGTTCCTGCTCGAACTGTCCGAGGTCGCGCACGTCTCCGTCGTCATCTTGCGTATGTCGGCGGTCAGCGCGATCGACGCCAGCGGTGCGCTGGTGCTCAAAGACGCCATCGAGAAACTCCAGCGTCGTGGCATCACGGTTCTCATGTCCGGAATCCGCGCCGGTCACCACCGCACGCTGGACGCGCTCGAGGTGATCCACGACCTGTACGCGGCAGGCCGGGTCTTCGCCAGTACGCCCGAGGCGATCCAAGCTGCCCGCTCACATCTCCACCACACCGGCGTCCTGCAGACCACCGGCACCTCAGACGCCCCGAAGTCACCCACCAACCCAGACACCCACCAAGCGCCCTGACACCGACCCACCGGCGAGCCGGCGTCAGCGCGGCAAGCAGGCGGAGCGGCAGTTAGAGGCGGCTAGCCGCCGGGGCGACAGCCTCGTGGGGGCGGTTGTCCGGGGGACAGGTGGGTGTTGATTCGGTTGAGGAGGGCGAAGAGTTGGGTGCGTTCCTCGGTGGTCAGGGGTGCGGTGATGTGGGCGTTGACGGTTGTTAGGATGCGGTCTAGCTCTGCGAGGCGGTCTTGGCCGGCGGGCGTCAGGGTGATGACGTTGCGGCGTTTGTCGGCGGGGTCGGGGGTGCGACGGATCCAGCCGCCGGCTTCGAGTTCGTTGAGGACTGCTACAAGGTCGCTCTTGTAGACGCGGGCGCGACCGGCGACGGCGGCCTGGCTCGCGGGGCCGAACTCGTCTAGCGCGGCCAGCACCACGAAGTGGTCCTTGTGTGCGCCGACGGCACGGAGCGCGTCCGCCGCGACGCGTTGGGTCTGGCCCGCGGTCATCCCGAGCAGGCGTGACAGCTGCACCTTGAGGCGCTCCGGCGTCTCGTCGCCGTGGTCGAAACGCAGCTCACCCGGCTCCATGAGAGCCAGCATACGCCGCTTGCGTTAGTCGGACTAACGATCTATATTCATTGGCACAGCCAACGTTAGACAGACTAACCATTCAGGAGTCCGCCATGACCGACCTGCAAGAACTCATCGACCGCACCGAACTGGCCGACCTGGTCGCCCGCCACAGCCTGTGGATCGACGAGCACCGGTACGACGAGAGCGACCGCCTGTTCACTAAAGACGTCGTCGTCAGGTCCCGCCGCGGCGAGGCCAAGGGCGTCGAGGCGATCATCGCCATGGCGCGAGCGCGTCACGACGACTACGTCCGCACTCTGCACAACAAGTCGAACCTCGTGATCGAGGTCGACGGCGACACCGCGACCGTGCGCGCGCACGACACCGCGGTCTACGTCCTCGACGACAACACCGAGGCGATCGCGGCCGCCGTCCACCTGTACCGCGCACGCCGCACCGACAAGGGCTGGCGCTTCGACGGACTCGAAGTACGCCCGGTCGCACTGACCGCGGCGCTCGAGCGTGCGCTCTAGGAACGAGGCCTGTGGCTGGTCGGCCCGCCAGAGGCCGACCAGCCACAGGGATCAGGAGGGCGAGATGCCGAGGGTGTAGACGCCGCGACTTCCGTACGTCGAGTAGCCCGTGTTCAGCGGGTCGCCGTAGCCCACGTTGTCGATCCGCAGGTAGTACCTACCCGGCTGCAAGCTGCCGCTAACACTCGCGCCGAGCCCCATCGGCGTACCGGCGTCGGTCTGCCCTGATGCCGGGTCGTTCGAGGCAACGACCGCGCCGGCGCTGTCCAGCAGGTCCAGCTTGATGTCGAGGTTGCCACCGCTCGCAGCGGCGCTCGCCGTCGCGGTGTAGTTGCCGGCAGCACTGACAGCGAAACCGTAGACGTCAGTGTCCTCCTCGGCCGCGATGACCCCCGACAGCGGCGTACCGACGGTCAGTGCGGCGGCGGCGCCGACGGTGTCACCGGCTTCGTCCGCGCGCAGTGCGAGGCCGTGCGAGCCGACGACCGCGAAGTCGTCTTCCTTGTTGTTCGCGTCGGCGTACTCGCCCTTGCTCCATTGGCTGATGCCGCGGTAATACCCCACGCCCATGATCGGCGCCCAGGCGCCGTGGCCCTGGTAGTACCCGACCGTCGACGTACCGTCGTGCGAGAGGCCGACGTTGTGGCCTGCCTCGTGCGACGCGGCCTCGGCGAGGTTCTTCGCACCAGTGCCGACGCCCTTCGTGAACACGAGCGCCGGCTGGTAGTAGTCGTGCTGGCTGGTGCTGTCGTACACGCCGACGTACGCGACCCCGCCGCAACCGCACCCGGACTGGTACCAGGTGTCCGGATCGATCAACACCCGCGTTCCGTACGCGAGGTCCGACGCGCCCGACCGGTCGATCGCGGACTGCGGTGGCTCCTGCGTCGTCACGTCCACGTCGAACGGCGCGTAGTCCTCGGCGACGCGAGCCCAGACCTCGTGGACGACGTCCTGCTCGGCGGTGCTCCAACCGGCCGGATCGCCATCGGTGTCGTACGCCGAGACGTTGACGGGGTCGATACCCTTCGACGCGTTCCACGCCGTTCCGGTGATGGTGTGACCGTCGAAGTCCAGGTAGATGACCCGGTTCGAGCCCGGCTTGCTGTGCAGCTCGAACGCCGGACCGGTCGCGCCCTCGGTCGCCGTACGAGCCCACCGGGGTGATGCCGAAGGAGCCTTCTGCGCGGCCGGTAGGCCGGGCTCGCGGAAGAACAGTTTGCTGTCGGCATCGAGCCACGCGGTCTTGTCGGTGGCAAGGATCTGCCGCAACTGGTCCGTCGGTACGCCGTTGTGCGCGGCAACCTCGGCGAGCCGCGACTGCACCTTTCCGAGAGCCGAGGTGCCGGCCAAGGGTGTGGACAGCAACTGGTCCACCGGAGTCTGTTGCGCATCGGCCTGGGCGCCGAGTGCGACGGCCAGGCCTCCGAGAACGACAGCACCGGCACACGCGAGTGCGCCGGTGCGGCGGATTCTGTTCACTACGGGTTCCTCCTCACGTCCCCCCGGGTGGGCGGATCCCCCCGAACAAGACCCTGGGGCCGTCGATCTCGGTGGGATCGGCGGCCCCGGGGTGGCCAGAGGGTGTCAGCCCGCGGTGACGCGGACGGTGTAGGCGCCGCGGCTGCCATACGTCGAGTAGCCGGTGTTCAGCGGGTTGCCGTACCCGGTGTTCTCGATCCGCAGGTAGTAGCGGCCGGCCGCGACCTGGCGGTTGATGCTCGCGCTCAGCCCGGTCGGTGTGGCCGAGTTGGACTGCCCGGACGCTGGGTCCGCGGTGGCGACGACGCCGCCCGACGAGTTCAGCAGCTGGAGCTTGATGTCCAGGTCCGCGCCGGACGCGGCCGCCGACGCGGCGAACGTGAACGTACCGGCCGCGAGGTCGATCCGGAAGGTGTCGACGTCGGAGTCGTTGGCGTAGACACCCTGCACGCTCGTGCCGAGCGTGAGCGCGGTGGCGTCACCGGTGCCGTTGCCGTGGTCGTCGCCCCGCAGCGCCAGCCCGTTCTGGCCGATCACCGCGAAGTCGTCTTCCTTGTTGTTGGCGCCGGAGTACTCGCCCTTGCTCCACTGGCTGATCGCCTTCGAGTAGCCGACGCCCATGATCGGCGCCCAGGCGCCGTGACCGGCGTAGTACCCGACGGACGAGGTGCCGTCGTGCGAGAGGCCGACGTTATGCCCTGCCTCGTGCGAGGCGGCCTCGGCGATGTTCTTCGCGCCGGTGCCGACGCCCTTGGTGAAGACCAGAGCGGGCTGGTAGTACGAGTGGTTGCTGGTGTTGTCGTAGACACCGACGTACGCGACGCCGCCGCACCCGCAGCCCGACAGGTACCAGGTGGTCGGGTCGATCAGCACGCGTGTCCCGTACTGCTGGTCGGACGAACCGCTCCGCGTGATCGCGGACGCGGCCGGCTCCTGCGTGGTCACGTCGACGTCGAACGGCGCGTAGTCCTCGGCGATCCGGGCCCAGACGTCCCGGACGACGTCCTGCTCGGCCGTGCTCCAGTTGCTCGTGTTGCCGTCGGTGTCGTACGGCGTGACGTTGACGGTGGCCGGCTTGCCGCCGGTGTTCCAGGCCGTGCCGGTGATGGTGTGGCCGTCGAAGTCGAGGTAGATGACCCTGTTCGACCCCGGCTTGCTGTGCAGCTCGAAGGCCGGACCGGTCGCACCGGCGACGGCGCGGGTCGCCCAGCGCGGCGACGGGGCGGCAGCGGCCTTCAGCTCGCTCTTGGTGGCGACCGGCTCGCGGTAGAACAGCTTGCCGCCACGGTCGAGCCAAGCGGTCCGGTCAGTCGCCAGGATCTGCCGGAGGTGGTCTGTGGACAACTTGTTCTGCGCGGCGATCTCGGTGAGCCGGGACTGGACGCGGCCGAGCGCGGCCTTGCCCTGCAGCTCCTGGCCGAGCAGCTGGTCGATCGGGAGCGGAGCGGGCTGCTGGGCGTCGGCCTGGTTGCCGAGCGCGACGGCCAGGGATCCGAAAACGACGGCGCCGGCGCAGGCGAGACCTGCGATCCGGCGCGATGTGGGGCGGGGGCGGTTGGGCATGGGGCGGGAACTCCTCAGGTACTCCGGCGTGCCTCACTTGACATTCTCACGAGCGGTGTACGCGAACGTACTGAGCGTAGCCTGCCGGATGGTCCCCGCCGCTGTATAGATTCGTCTCGGGATTTAACGTCGACTTGGGAGGGTTCGATGCGGTTCATGATGGTGTTCAAGGCCAACGACGCGTCCGAGGCCGGGCAGCCTCCGACCGAGGAGGGCCTGACCGCGATGGGTCTGGTGATGGCCGAGATGGCGGAGAAGGGCGTCCTGCTCGCGGGCGACGGGCTGCTGCCGAGCTCGCACGGCTTCCGGCTGCAACTCGACGAGGGCAAGCGCCGGGTGGTCGACGGGCCGTTCGCCGAGACCAAAGAGCTGATCGCCGGGTTCTGCCTGATCGAGGTCGCGTCCCGCGAGGAGGCGATGGAGTGGGGCTGGCGCTGTATCGCGGCGGACGCGACCGCCGGCGGCAATCCCGAGACGTCCGGGTTGCTGGAGATTCGGCCGGTTGCCACCGCCGAGTTCTTCGGTGACAACTACACCGACGAGGCACAGGACCGCAACGACCACACGTTCCAGAAGGCCGCCGAGAACCTTCAGAACAGCAGCACCTGACGGATCGGCGTACCGGCGGCGAGATCGTCGAAGGCCTGGTTGAGGTCGTCGAGTCCGACGGTCGCGGTCAGCAGCCGGTCGACGGGTAGCCGCCCGGCTCGGTACAGGGCGACGTACCGCGGGATGTCGCGGGACGGCACGGACGAACCGAGGTACGAGCCCTTCACCGTGCGCTCTTCCGCGACCAGGCTGACCGCCGGCACGGTGAAGGCCTGCGACGGGTGCGGCAGGCCGACCGTGATCGTGGTGCCGCCGCGGCGGGTGACGGCGTACGCCTGCTCGAGCACCTTCGCGCTGCCGACGGTCTCGAACGCGTACTCCGCGCCGCCCGCCGTCGCCTCCCGCACCTGGTCGACCGCATCGGGCGCGCGGGCGTCCACCACCGCGGTCGCGCCGAGCTCCTGCGCGAGCTGGAGTTTGGCGGGAACGACGTCCACGGCGACGATCGGGTGCGCTCCGGCGAGGACGGCGCCGAGGAGCGCGGACAGGCCGACGCCGCCGAGACCGAAGACTGCGGTACTGCGGCCTGCGCGGACCTGGGCGGTGTTGACCACCGCGCCGACGCCGGTCATGACCGCGCAGCCGAAGAGGGCCGCGATCTCCGGCGGCAGAGTTGGATCGATCTTCACGGCCGAATGCGCCGAGATCACCGCATGATCCGCAAACCCGGACACCCCGAGATGGTGGTGCAGCTCCCCGGGACGGTCGGTGGTGGTGAGGCGGCGCGTGCCGGTGAGGAGGGTGCCGGCGGTGTTCGCGGCGGCACCCGATTCACACAAGGCGGGGCGGCCCTCGGCGCAGGGCGCGCAGTTGCCGCAGGCGGGGACGAAGGCGCAGACCACGACATCGCCCGGCGCGAAACCGGGAGCCTCGGAGTGCACGACCTCGCCGGTCGCCTCGTGACCGAGAAGCATCGGCATCACCCGTGGGCGTGAGCCGTCGATCACCGACAGGTCCGAGTGACACAGCCCGGCCGCGCGGATCCGGATCAGCAACTCCCCCGGTCCCGGCGGCGCGAGTTCGACGTCTTCCACCCGCAGCGGCCGCGACGCGGCGTACGGCGCCGGCCGGCCCATCTCCCGCAGGACGGCGCCGCGCACGATCATCGCGTGATCCCTTCGAGGGCCGCGCGGATCCCGTCCGGGACCGGGATCGGGCGACGGTCGTGCCGTCCGACGAACACGTGCACGAACCGGCCGGTCGCGGCCGGCTCGTCCGCATCCTCACGGAACAAGGCGATCTCGTACCGCACGCTGGAGGTGCCGAGCTGCCCGCACCGCAACCCGGCGTCGACGACACCGGGGAACTCGAGCGGCTGCTTGAACGTGCACTGCGAGTCAACGCACAAGCCGATCACCTCGCCGCGGTGGATGTCGAGCCCACCGCGGCGGATCAGGAAGTCGTTGATGACCGTGTCGAAGAAGCTGTAGTACTCGACGTTGTTGACGTGCCCGTAGACGTCGTTGTCCTTCCACCGCAGCGTGATCGCCAGGTGGTGCGGATACTCGCTGCGGCTCACGGCTTGCGGCCGACACCCACCCACAGGCTGCACATGACGTCGGTGAACTCACCCTTGTCGACCAGGCGCTGGGTCTCCGCGTCGGGATACCAGCGGAACGGCGACACGACGCCCGGCTCGATCAGCTCGGTGCCCTCGAAGAACTCGGTGACCTCTTCCTTGCTGCGCACCTGCGCGTCGCCGCCGTCGGCCTTGTAAACCACCATGGCCCGCTCCCACAGCTCCGGCGCGAAGTCCGGGGTGCAGTGCGAGAAGATCAGCAGCGAGCCGGAGGCGAGCGGCTCGACGAGCTGACGGACCAGGTCGTACGGCTTCAGGTGGTCCGGCAGGTAGTGGAAGACGCCGACGATGCTGAGCGCGACCGGCTTGCTGAAGTCGATCAGCTCCCGGACCTCGTCCGACTGCAGGATCGACTGCGGGTCGGTGACGTCGGCCTCGAGGTACGCCGTCCGGCCCTCCGGCGTGCTGACCAGCAGCGCGCGGGAGTGCGCGAGGACGATCGGGTCGTTGTCGGCGTACACCACGTGCGCCGACGGGACGATCTCCTGGACGACCTCGTGCAGGTTCGGCTCGGTCGGGATGCCGGTGCCGACGTCCAGGAACTGCGTGATGCCCTGCTCGGCGGCGTACTTCGCCGCGCGGTGCATCCACATCCGGTTCGACAGCGCGGCGGTGCGGAAACCGGGGAAGGCCTGCAGCAAGTGCTCGGCGGCCTGCCGGTCGATCGCGAAGTTGTCCTTCCCACCAAGGAAGTAGTCGTACACCCGGGCGCCGTGCGGGCGGTCGAGCTTCAACTGCTCGTACATCCGCGGGTCGACGTCGGCATCCTGCGATTCAGTCATGAAAATCCCATCCGCGCTGCGGCTCAGAACTGAGGAGCCATCGTAGCCGGTACACAACGGACTGTGACACCGGCAGCACGACACTACCCCGCACCGGCCGCCTTGCCATCAGCTCCGGCGCGCCATCTCATGGCCTTTACAGAGGATTGAATCGAGCCTGTTCGGTACTGACGTGAGGGGGCGGACATGAGCGGCGTGATCCAGGGGCGGCAGACCGCGGCGTACGACGGGGAGCTGGTCGTGTTCCTGATCGGGATGCGGGTGAACTCGGTGCGCAAGGTGCGGGAATGGGTCCCGGTGGCGCGGGCGATGGGGCCGATGCTGCGGGAGCTGAGCAACGACGAGGACAGTGGGTTGCTCGGGTTCCGTACGTTGCCGACGTGGCGTGGCGTCACGCTGATCCAGTACTGGGAGTCCGTGGAGAAGCTGCAGGCGTTCGCGAACGACTCCGGCCGGACGCACCGGCCAGCCTGGGTCGACTTCTTCCGCGCCTCGTACCAGGGCGGAGCTGTCGGCATCTGGCACGAGACGTACGTCGTACCGGCCGGAAACACCGAGACGATCTACGGCAACATGCCGCTGCTCGGCCTCGGCCGCGTCCGCGGCGTCGAGCCGGTCGGCAAACGCGGCGACACCGCCGCCGAACGCCTGCGCCAGAGCGACTAGTTACAGTGCAAGCGTGCGGTTCATCCGGGATCTGGCGACGTTGCTTCGGCGGCGCGATTTCCGGCGGTTGTTCGCGGTTCGGCTGACGTCGCAGTGCGGCGACGGGGTGTTCCAGGTCGCGCTCGCGTCGTACGTGCTGTTCTCGCCGGAGCGGGCGCCCGACGCGGCGGCGATCGCCGGGCTGTTCGCGGTCTCGCTGCTGCCGTACTCGATCCTCGGCCCGTTCACCGGCGTACTCCTGGACCGGTGGTCGCGCCGCCAGATCCTGTTCGGTGCGAACCTGACCCGCGCCGCGCTCGTGATCGGCGTCGGCGCGATCGTCGCGGCCGGTAACGCGGGCGCGTTGTTCTACCTGGCCGTCCTGCTCACGCTCGGCGTCAACCGCTTCCTGCTCTCCGGACTGTCCGCCGGCCTCCCGCACGTCGTCGACCGCGACGAGCTGGTGATGGCGAACGCGGTCACCCCGACGTCCGGTACGGCGGCCTTCCTGGTCGGCGGCGGGATCGGGGCCGGGGTGAAACTGCTGGTCGACTCGGACCTCGCCGTCCTCGGGCTGACGGTCTTCATCTACACAGCCGCCGCCCTGCTCGCCCTCCGGCTGCGGCGCGACCAGCTCGGCCCGGACCTGGGCGGCGACGAACCAGGCATCGTGGAAGCACTCCGCAGCATCGCAGCCGGTCTTGTGGACGGCGGCCGGCATCTCCGCGAACGCCGGCAGGCCGCGCTCGGACTCGCCGCGATCGGCTCGCTGCGGTTCTTCTTCGGGCTGCTGACGGTCGCGATGATCCTGCTGTACCGGAACTACTTCTACGGTCCAGGCCAGCTGGATCAAGCGTTCGGTGGACTCGCGATCGCGACCGGTGCGGTCGGCGCCGGCCTGTTCGTCGCCGCGCTCATCACGCCGTGGGGCACGCGGGTGATGGCGCTGCGCCGATGGATCACGCTGCTGTTCGCGTCCGCCGCGGTCGTGAGCGCCGTACCGATCGGGCTCTACACGCAGCCCGCGATGGTGATCGGCGGGTTCCTGCTCGGGATCTGCGCGCAGGGGATCAAGATCAGCGTCGACACCCTCGTCCAGACGGGTGTCGACGACGTGTACCGCGGTCGCGTGTTCGCGCTGTACGACATGATCTTCAACGTCGGGCAGGTCTCCGCGGCCGCGCTCGGCGCGGCGATCCTGCCCGACAGCGGGAAGTCGTACCTGGTGCTCGCGCTGGTCGTGGCCGGCTTCGCGATCACCGCGGTGCTGTACTCACGTGCCTCGCAGCGCGGTGATCGGCTGGATGGCGGAGGCCTTCCAGGCGGGGTAGGTACCGGCGACCAGGCCGATGAACGCACCCAGCAGGGGTGAACCGAACGCCAGCCGGTTGTCGAGGATCGGCGTCCAGTCCCGGACCCACGAGACGCCGACGGTCAGGATGACGCCGACCGCCGTGCCGAGCAGTCCGCCGAGGAAGCCGACGATCACACTCTCCACCAGGAACTGAACGGCGATATGTCGTCGCGCTGCGCCGAGGGCCCGGCGGAGGCCGATCTCCGAGATCCGCTCCAGCACCGACAGCAGCGTGACGTTGGCGATGCCGAGCCCTCCGACGAGCAGCGCGACCGCGCCGAGCAGCAGGAACAACGCGTTCAGGTCGGACTCGACCCCTTTCCGTACGGCGCCCTGTTTCGGCGGAGCGTCGACGGTCAGGGTGCTCGGGTTGTTCGGCTCGATCGCGATCGGGGCCTGCTCCGCGATCAGTTGCGCGGCGCCGACCGCCGTACGGATCTCGACCGCATCCGGCGACTCGAGGTCGTACGCCTGGCGCGCCGTACCGTTCGGCATGATCACCGCGTCGTTCAGCTCGGCGCGGCCGCTGACCGAGTCGAGGATGCCGATCACCGTGTACGGCTCGTCGCCGATGAACACTGCCGGCTGCGAGTCGACCCGGTTGATGCCGAGCCGCTCCGCCGCGTGCTTGCCCAGGACAACCACCTTGTCGGCGCGCTGGTCGTGACCGTCGTCGAAGAACCGGCCGGTCTTGAGCACCGCGCGGACCGCGTCCCACAGACCTGAGGATCCGGCCATCACCTGGAGGGCCTTCCCTGTACCGCCGTCCAGGCCCGTCACGTTCTGGACCAGGTCGTCACCGATCTCCAGGTTGCTGACGGTACCGACCGCTTCCACGCCGTTCAGCCGCTTGATCCGGTCCGGCGCGTCCCACGGGAGCTGGGTCGCCGCTTCCCCTTCCTGTCCGCCCTTGTCGTCGGGTTGCACCACTACGCGCGTCGCAGCCGCCAGGTCGAACCGCTGCGTGATCTGCCCGGCGGCTGTCTGACCGAGCCCGACCGTCCCCACCAGCGCGGCGACACCGAGCACGGTGCCGAGCGTGGTGAGGATCAGCCGGGTGGGCCGGGCGGCGACACCCGCGAGGGCCTCGTCGAGCAGATCCCGCACGGCCGGGCGGGATCTTCCCCGGGGGCGCGGCGAGGCAGCTCGGCTGCCGGACGCACGCCCGATGAGCCGCGCGAGCGCAACCCGCGGACGTGCGCGCCGCCGCGCCGCGCCGGCGCCGGGTGAGGTGGACGGCCCGCCGGTCGGGTCCGGGGGGCCTGCTTGGGTTACCACTGGAGGGTCCCGTCGACGATGCGCACCTGGCGCTGAGCCCGGCGGCTGACGTGGTCGTCGTGGGTGATGACGGCCAGCGTCATGCCCTCGGCGTGCAGTTCGTCGAACACTTGCAGGATCGCCTCCGCGTTCGCGCTGTCCAGGTTGCCGGTCGGCTCGTCGGCGAGCAGCAGGCTGGGTTCGGCGACCAGCGCCCGCGCGATCGCGACGCGCTGCCGCTCACCGCCGGACAGCGTGGTCGGGGCGAACTCCATCCGATGCGACAGCCCGACCCGCTCGAGTGCGACCCGGGCGCGCGCCATCCGCTGCCGACGCGGCACCCCGACGTACACCATCGACAGCGCCACGTTCTCCAGCACGGTCCGGTGGTCGAGCAGGTGGAAGGACTGGAACACGAATCCGATCCGCTCCCCACGCAGTACGGCGCGCCGCCGCTCCCGCAGGCTCATCGTGTCCACGCCGTCGAGCCGGTAGATCCCGCCCGTCGGGTTGTCCAGCAAGCCGAGCAGGTGCAGCAGCGTCGACTTCCCCGACCCGGACGGTCCGACGATCGACAGGTACTCCCCCTGCCGGATGGTCAGGTCGACGCCCGCGATCGCCCGTACCTCGGGAGGTCCCGGGAAGAACCGCCGTACGCCGATCATCTCGACGACCGGCGCCGGCAATGCCACTGCGGTACTCATCGCCCGACCACCACCTGGTCGCCCTCGGTCAGCTTCGCGTCGCCCTTGGGCGTGACCTGCGCGAATCCGTCCGCGGTCAGCCCGACCGCGACCGGAACCAGCTCGACCTTCCCGTTCCGCAGGACCTCGACGCGCGACGCACCGTCCGATCCGGACGACAGCGCGGCCACCGGGACGGCGAGAACCTTGCCGCTGGTGTTCTTCACCGGGATCGTGACCCGCACGTTCGCATCCCGCAGCAGCGCCAACTGGCCGGCGGTCAGCGTGTTCGGCGCGACCACCACGTCGTACTGATTGCCGTTCTTCGCGACCCGGCGAACCTTTCCGGCGACCGAGACGCTGTCGCCGAGATCCAGCGTCGCCGCCATCCCCGCCTTCAGCCGCTGCGCGGTTTCGGCGTCGACCTTGACCGTGACGACCAGCGACGCGCCGCTGGCCGACATCACCACACCGTTCACCGTCCCGCCGCGCTCGACCTTCACGTCGTCGACGCGGCGCGGCAGCGTCTTCACGTAGACCACCTCGGACACCGGCAGCGGCGTACCGGCCTTGAACTCGGCCTCGTTCTGCGCGTCCTTCGCGTCGGCGAGGTTCTCTTCGGCGTCGTCCACAGCGCCTTGCTGAACTGATGTGTCCTTCGCCTTGGCGTCCTTGGCCGCCTTCAGCTGCGACTGCGCCTGCCGGAGCTGCTTCTTCGCGGCGTCGACCTGCTTCTTCGCCTGGTCGACGGCCTGGGTGAACTGCTCGTCCGCCGCCGGGGCGTCGTACCCGGCGTTCTCGTACAGCCGCTCCACGGCCGCCGAGGTGTCCAGGTCGTACTCGTCGTCGACGTCCCCGGGGTCGAGCCCCAGCCTGTCGAGCGTCTGCTCCAGCTGCAGCACGTCGGGTCCCTTGCTTCCGGGCGACAGCGTCCGGTACATCGGCAGGACGCCGGCCAGCCCGATCACCGGCCGCCCGGTGATCTCGAGCAGCGCCTTGCCCTCGGTGAGGGTCGAGCCGACCGCGGGCACCTTGCCGGTCACGATCGGCGCGGTCTTGATCCCGCTGGTCTCGACCCGGATGTTCACCGCGCCGTCGAACGACGCGTCACCCCGGCCGACCACCTTGCTGGACAAGGCCTTCTTCGCCACCGGCACCGTGATCTGGGAGGCCTTCGGGGCCGCGGTCTTGGCGGCGGCGTCCTCCGGCGAGCTGATCCGGCTGCCCGCCACCACCCCGATTCCCAGTGAGGCCACGGCCACCCCGGCCACGCTGACGAGCACCCGGCGCCGGGACTTGGGCGAAGCGGTCACCGGTTCGCCATCTCGTCGCGGTACGCCTCGAGCTCGGACTTGTGCTGGTCGACGAACTCCTTCTCGGCCTCGTACTGGACCTTCTTGTACGCGTCCTCGTACCCCTTGGCCTTGCATTTCTGGTCCGTCACCGCGAGGTCGATCTCGGACTTGCGCAACTCGGCCAGCTTGGTCGCGTCGACCTTGTCGAACGACGGCGGGCCGCTGACCTGGGGCGGGCCGTTCTTCGCCGGCGGCTTGTTCCCGGTCAGGGCGTCGAGCTGCTGCTGGATCTGGTTCCGTGGGTCGTCGACCTTCTTGAGCCCCGAATGCCCGGCGTCGGCCATGCAGTCGGTCCAGGCGGTGGTCGCGTCCACGACCCGCTGGTCGGACTCGATCCGCTTCTGCAGCGCCTGGATGTCCTTGAACAGGCTGTCGAACTTCTTGAAGTCGACGTTCCGGTTCGAGTCGTCGCCGTACACCTGCTTGACCGCCTTGCCGCGACAGCCGAGGTCCATCTCGCCGCTCGAGCTCGGGCCGTCCTTGCCGCCCTGGATCACGACGGCGCCGTTCCCGTTCGCGTTCGGGCCGTTGAGCGCCTTGTCGTAGGCCTTCTGCGCGGCCGGCGACAGCGCGGCGCGGATCTTGGTGTTCGGGTTCGAGTCGTCCTCCCCGGCCTTCGACCAGTCGATCGTGCTGATCCCGTACCCGTACTGCTCGGCGAACTTGTCCGGCGGCAGGTTGAACGCGTCAGCGAACTTGCTCTTCGCGTTCTGCTCCGGCGGTACGGCGACGTATTCGAAGCCCGCCGCCTTCATGCAGGTCACGGTCGCGTCCTCGACCTTGCGCTGCTTGGCCAGATCCTCCTCGGTCGGCTGCTGCGCGCCGCCGGCCCGCATCGAGATCTTGAACCCGCCGCCGCCGGACGAGCTGACGAAGCCGTCGCCCATGTACTCCGCGAGCGGGCTCTTGTCGCTCTTCTGGTCGGACGCGACCGGCGCCTTGTCGTTCCCGCAGGCGGCCAGCGCCAGGACCGCCACCACGGCGAGTGCAGTTGTCTTCATGGCTGTGGAGCGTGCCGCCCGGGCGGTGAAGAACCTGTGAAGGTCCGGTTTGCACCTGATGCTCTCAGCCGATCTTCATCGGATTCTCATCAAGTTCAGGGACATTGAGGACTATGCCAGCGCGGATCCTGGTCGCCGAAGACGACCTCAAGCAGGCGGAGCTGATCCGGCGGTACCTCGAGCGGGAAGGGCACCTGACCGTCGTCGTGCACGACGGCCGGGAGGCGATCGACGAGGCCCGCCGGCGCAGCCCGGACCTGCTGGTGCTCGACGTGATGATGCCGAAGGTCGACGGCCTGGACGTCTGCCGTGTCCTCCGAGCAGACGGTGACGTGCCGATCATCATGCTGACCGCCCGCTCCACCGAGGACGATTTGCTGCTCGGCCTCGATCTCGGCGCGGACGACTACCTGACCAAGCCGTACAACCCGCGCGAACTGGTCGCCCGGGTCCGCACGGTCCTGCGACGTACCCGCAGCCGCGCCGAGGGCGAGGTGTACCGGGTCGGCGAACTGGAGATCGATCCGGCCCGCCACGAGGTCCGGCTGGCGGGCCGCCTGGTCGAGCTGACGCCGGCCGAGTTCAAGATCCTCGCCTGCCTGGCCGCGTCGCCGGGGCGCGCGTTCTCGCGGCAGCAACTGCTGGAGCACGCGTTCGGCTTCGACCACTACGTGTTCGACCGGACCGTCGACGTCCACGTGATGAACCTGCGGAAGAAGATCGAGCCGTCGTCGGGCGCCCCGGCGTACCTGAAGACCGTGTACGGCGTGGGCTACAAGCTCGCCGACAAGGCGGTCAGCCATGCGTCGTAGCGTGCTGGTCCGGTTCCTCGGGCTGTCGCTCGCGGTCGCGCTCGGCGCCGTGATCGCGACCGCGGTGATCGCGACGTACAGCACGTCGGAGAAGCTCCAGGGCGAGATCGACGCGAACACGGGTCAGCTGCAGGTCGACGGCGAGATCTACGGCGAGCTGACGCGGTACGCCGCCGATCATCCGACCTGGTCGGGTGTGGACCGTCTGGTGCACGACCTGGCCGACAAGCTCGGCCGGCGGATCGCGGTGACGAGTGAGACCGGCGAGGTGATCGCGGACTCGGCGCGGATGCTCGGCGCCGCGCCGGATCTGCCGTCGGTGCCGGCGGCAACCGTCGACGTGCGCACCTCCGGATTGGGGAAGCTGAGCGGCGCGATGACGGTGTACGCCGCGCGGAAGACCGTCGCCGCGAGCGGGGGATTCGTCGCAACCGCCGCGATCGGGCCGCCGTTCGTCGCCTACCCGGAATGGGGTCTGACCGACGACGAACTGAAGGAGCGTGACAAGCTCGCGCAGCAGGCGGCGGACTGCTCCACCGCCAAGGGCAAGCCGGCGAGCGTGAACCGGATCGCCGGGGCCGTCCCCCAGGTGATGGTCGAGTCGACGCAGTCCGTGGCCGGCGTCCGGGTGGAGAAGGCCAACACGCTCGCGGACGACGAGTGCATGCCGCCCGGACTGACCGCGCCGAGCGCGAAGGCGAAGATCGTCAACGACGACGAGGTCAGGCGCTCGACCGCCTGCCTGGACGCCGCCGGGATCGACTACAAGGTCAACGAGTTCCAGGGCCTGAAGTCCGTCGACCCGACGGTGAAGGAACTCGCCGGCGACACGTTCGGCAACTGTCTCCAGCAGGCCCGTGTCCAGGCGCTCACGCCGTACGTCGCTCCGCCCGCGAAGCTGTACCTCGGGGCGAAGAGCACGTTCGACGTCTTCTCCGGCGAAGGCCTGCTTCGTACGGCGGCCACCGCGCTCGGCGTGCTGCTGATCGCGGCACTGGTGATGCTCTTCGCGGGGCGCCGGCTGGTCCGACCGATCGTGGCGCTGACCGGTGCGGCGCAACGGATGCGGAACGGCGACCACGCGGCGCGGGTCCCGGTGAGCGGGAAGGACGAGGTCGCGCGGCTCGGGCACGCGTTCAACGACATGGCCGAGGCGATCCAGCGGCACGACTTCCAGCGCAAGGCGATGGTCAGCGATGTGGCGCACGAGCTGCGGACACCGCTGGCGAACATCAAGGGCTACCTGGTCGCGTCGGAGGACGGCGTGGTGCCGCTCGATCATGCGCTCGTCACCTCGTTGCTGGAGGAAACGGCTCTGCTCGAACATCTGGTCGCCGACCTCCAGGACCTGGCTCTCGCCGACGCCGGCATGCTCCGCCTGCACCCCGCCGAGCGCGACCTGTCGGAGTTGGTGCAGCAGGTCGTCTCGGCCCACCGGCCGACCGCTGAGCAGGCCGCCGTCACGCTCTCGTCCACAGCTGGCGAGCCCGCGCCGGCGGTGGTCGACGGCGCACGCATTCGTCAGGCTCTCGGCAACCTGGTCTCGAACGCCATCCGGTACACCCCACCCGGCGGTCAAGTGCAGGTCGGCGTACGGCCTGTGGACAACGGCTACAACCTCAGCGTGAGTGACAACGGCACCGGCATCGCGGCGGAACACCTCCCACACCTCTTCGACCGCTTCTACCGCGCGGACGTCTCCCGCACCCGCACCACCGGCGGCAGCGGCCTCGGCCTCGCCATCACCAAACACCTCGCCGAAGCCCACCACGGCCGCATCACCGTCACCAGCCAGGTAGGCGACGGCTCCACCTTCACCATCTGGATCCCGGCAGGCCCGGATGTGCAGGTCGACAGGAGGTATCGGGCAAGCCCCTAGTGCACCTGAGCGTGATGGCGTCCGCGCGTACGGCGTCTCGCGGGTGCACTACCTGTCGAGCTGCCCCTCGCTCCTAGACTCGGACGCATGGGCGCGAGGAAGGCGCGGGTGGCCGACGTACACGCGATCGCGTCCGGGATGCCGCACGTCACCAAGTGGGAGCGCGACGACGGGACCGACCGGCCCGTGTACCAGGTCGGCGGGAAGTCGTTCGTGTTCTTCCGGACGCCGCGCCCGGACGCCGTGGATCCGGTGAGCGGCGCGAAGTACGACGACGTGATCATGATCTGGGTCGAGTCCGAGACCGAGAAGCTCGCGCTGGTGTCGGACGACTCCAACCCGTTCTTCACCACACCGCACTTCGACGGCCACCCGTCGGTCCTCGTCCGGGCCGGCCGGCTGGGTGAACTGTCCCGGCAGGAGCTCACCGAGATCATCCAGGACGCCTGGCTGTCCCGAGCCTCGAACCGCCGCGCAACGATGTGGCTGCGAGAGCACCGGTTGAGCTGATCCCGCTGCCACCCCTAGTTCGGGGTCAGTGAGCGGGCGGTTTCGAGGAGGCTGGTGCCGGTTGGGAGTGTCGCGATGATGGGGGTGTCGAGGCCGTTCTCGACGTAGCGGTTGATGTGGGCCCGGCATTGGGCGGGCGTGCCGTGGACGATCAGGTCGTCGACGAGCTCGACGGGTACGGCGGCCATCGCGGCGTTGCGGTCGCCGGCGGACCAGGCGTCGCGCATCGGTTTCATCAGCTCGGCGCGGCCCAGCCAGTCGTGGAACGCGGCGTACCCGGGCACGGTCAGGTACGTCGCGATCAGATAGCGCCCGATGTTGCGCGCCATCTCCGCGTCCTCGGTGACGCACACGAAGATCCGCGCGGCGAGTTCCTTGTCCGGGCCGAGCTCGGCGCGCACCCGGCGTACGTCGTCCGCGGACAACCAGTTCGTGATCGCCCCGTCGGCCTCCCGCGCGGCCAGCCGGAGCATCTGCGGCCGCAGAGCGGCGAGCATGATCGCGGGCGGAACGTCCGGCGCCTTCTCCAGCCGGAACCGCCGGATCGTGAAGCTGTCGAACTCCCCGTCGACCTTCTCCCCCGCGAACGCCTGCCGCAGGAACCGCAGCACGTCGCGGGTCCGCGCCAGCGGCGGGTCGTACGTGATCCCGTTCCACCCGGTGACGATCGTCTCCGACGACGCGCCGATGCCGAGCACGAACCGCCCCGGCGCGAGATCCGCCAGCGCCGCCGCGCTCATCGCCAACGCGGCCGGCCCCCGCGTGTGCACCGGTACGACGGCCGTCCCCAGCCGCAGCGAAGAGTCCCACTCGGACGCGAGCACGAGCGGCGTGAACGCGTCCGCGCCGGCCACCTCCGCCGACCACAGATCCGTGTACCCCAGATCGAACAACGACGAGATCAGCGAACGATGCTCCCGCAGTGGTACGCCGGTCAGCGGCACCGTCAGGCCCCAGCGCATTCAGATCATCCTCTTCAGCACCGGCAGCGGCGCGAACCGCATCACCTGCGCGAGTGGCCACCACGGCCGCGCCGGCACGTACGCCTTCGCCTTCTCCGCCTCGATCGCGGCGACCATCGCGCGCACCCCGATCTCGGTGTCGACGATGAACGGCGCGCGCTCCACGTGCTCGTTCATCTCGGACCGGATGTACCCGGGATAGATCGTGCTGACCTTGATCGGCTTGCCCATCAGCTCCAGCCGCAGCCCTTCCCCGAGCGAGGCGAGCCCGGCCTTGGTCGCGGCGTACGTCGTGATCGTCTTCGGGAAGCCGCGCAGCGCGGAGATCGACGCGATCAGCACCAGGTGGCCGGCGTTCCGCGCGCGGAACAGCTCGAGCGCCGCCTCGACCTGCGCGAGCGCGCCGACGAAGTTGGTGAGCGCGGTATCGCGGTTGGCGTCGAACCTGCCGGTGCCGAGCGGCGCGCCCTTGCCCAGGCCGGCGTTCACGACGACCCGGTCGAGCGGCAGCTCGGCGTCGATGGCCCGGAACACCTTGAACACCTGGTCGTGATCGGTCACATCCAGACTGTGGATGACTACTGTGATCTGTGGATGGCGCTCGGTCAGCTCGGTCCGCAGCGCCTCCAGCCGTTCGGTACGCCGTGCGGTCAGCGCAAGGTCGTGCCCCTTCGCGGCGAACTGCCGCGCCATCTCCGCACCGAGGCCGGAACTGGCGCCGGTGATCAGGATGTTCCGTCGCATCGGGTGTCCTATCTGTACGTGAGCAGGTCCGCGCCGAGGTGGACGTGTTCGTTGTAGCTCACCACGGTCAGCCCGCCGCGACCGGACACGACCTTGGTGATCGCGGTGTTGATCGTCACCGGGTTCAGCTTCGTCCACAGCCCGTCGCCGCCGGACAGCAGCCGGCTCACGACGGCCGCGATCGGCCCGCCGGACGTGAAGACGAGTGCCGTCTCCCCCTTCCCGAGCCGCTCGGCGGTCCGTCGTACCGCGGCCTCGGACCGTTCGCAGAACGCCTGGAAGGTCTCGGTGTACCCGTCGCCGCCGTCGATCCATCGCTGGGTCGCGGCGCTGAACACCTCTTGGAACGCTCGGCGCGGATTGCCGGTCCGCGCGAGATCGGCGACCATCACCGCGTGCCGCCGGTACGCCGGTTTGTGCGCGACGATCACCTCCTGGTGATCGAACTCGTCGAAACCCGGATCCACGTCCGCCGTGAATCCCGCGAGCGACGCGGTCTGTTGGTGCCGGCGCATCGAACCGGACACCACGAGCGCCGGCTTCACGCCCGCGAAGGTCTCGCCGAGCCGCGCTGCCTGCTGCTCACCGAGGGCGGACAGCTTGTCGTAGTCGCGCGCACCGAACGACGCCTGCGCATGCCGGATCAGATAGATGGCGGGCACTCACGCCTGCCGGATGATCCTGCGGCAGCGCCGCTCGAGCAGGTTCACGGGCAACCAGAAGTTCTTGAAGCGCGGGTTCCGGGTCTGTTTGTGGTGATAGCGGTAGTAGATCTGCTGCGCTATCACTGCCAGCCGGAAGAGCCCGAACACCTCGTAGAACGCCCAGTTGTCCGCCGTGAGCCCTGACTGCTTCGCGTAGTACTCGACGATCTCCGCCCGGGTCAGCATGCCGGGCACGTCGGAGGGCTGCAGCCTGAAGCGGCGGAACGCCCAGTCGTCGTCGGCCTGCACCCAATACGCGAGCGCGCTGCCGAGGTCCATCAACGGATCCCCCAGCGTTGCCAGCTCCCAATCGAGTACGCCGACCACGCGCAGCGGATCGTCCGGCGCCAGGACGACGTTGTCGAGCCGGAAGTCGTTGTGGATGACGCAGGTCCGTACGTCGGCCGGCTGATGCGCGGCCAGCCACGCCATCACCTTCTCGTAGCTCGGCACGTTCCAGGTCTTCGCCTTGCGGTAGCGCTCGGACCAGCCGTTGACCTGGCGTTCGACGTACCCGGCACCGCGCCCGAGATCAGCCAGCCCGGCGGCGACCGGATCGACGGCGTGCAGTTCGGCGAGCGTGTCGATCAACGTGAACCCCAGCTGCCGGGTCTGCGCCGGAGTGAGGTCGACGCCCAACTGGTGATGCCCGGGGATCGTCCCGACGACTCGCTCCATCACGTAGAACTCGGAGCCGATCACCGTCTCGTCATTGCAGTGGGCAACCATCTCCGGGACGTACCGGAAGACCGGCTTCAGGCTCTGCTGGATCCGGAACTCGCGGCCCATGTCGTGCGCGCTCTTCGCCTTGGTCCCCGCGGGCGGCCGCCGCAGGATCAGGTCGTGTCCCGGATAGCTCAGCAGATAGGTGAGGTTGGAGGCCCCGCCGGAGAACTGCTTCACCTCGGGCAGCCCGTCCGGCACCGCGGTCTGCGCCCGCAGCCAGGCGTCGACGGCGGGTACGTCGAACGCGTCCTCGTCCCGCACCGGCCGAGCGCCGTCCGGCACGCCCGTCACCGCCCGTCCGTCGGTCGTGTCTCCGCTCCGTGCTCAGCACGTTCGTGCGCACGCGCGGCGATCCTGCGCATCTGGCGGTCGTACAGCGGGCGGGCGAACCGCTTGGTCAGCCAGGCGAGCTGTGCCGGCCGGTCCGGGACGATCAGGAACCGCTGCTTCTTGATCCCGTCGATGACAGCGACCGCGATGTCGTCCGCGGACCGCGGCGACTTCTCGATCAGCTGCCGCGCGGTCGCACCCATCGCGCTGTCCGCACCGCGGATCGAGTCCGCGAGGTTGGTCCGGAAGAACGACGGGCAGACCACCGACACGGTCACGCCGTACGGATGGAGCTCGTGCGACAGCGTCTCGGACAGCGCAACGACGCCGGCCTTCACCGTGTTGTACGAGCTCATCATCGGCGGATGGACCAGGCCGGCCGCCGATGCGGTGTTCACGATGTGACCGGCGCGCTGCCGTTTGAACAGCGGGACGAACGCCCGGCAACCGCGGACCACGCCCATCAGGTTGATGTCGACGACGCGGTCCCATTCGTCCAGCGTCTCGACGTCGATGCGCCCGCCGGTCGCGACGCCGGCGTTGTTCACCAGGATGTCCAGGCCGCCCCAGTTCTCCTCGCACCACGCGACGCCGGCGTCCCAGTCCTCCGGGCTGCGGACGTCCAGCTTCAGGTACGGCGTACTCCCCGGAGCGTCCGGCGACACGTCGGTGCCGAGCACCTGGTGGCCGTCAGCAACGAACCGGGCGACCAGGGCGGCGCCCAGCCCGCTCGCGGCACCGGTGACGAGAACCCGACTCACTTGGCCTCCTGAGCTGCTGCGAGATACGACGCGAGTTCGATCCTCGCGATCACGCCACGATGCACCTCGTCGGGGCCGTCGGCCAGTCGCAACGCGCGGGCGCTCGTCCACGCGGCCGCGAGCGGGAAGTCCTCGGACAGCCCACCGCCGCCGTGCAGCTGGATCGCCATGTCGATGACGTCCTGCGCCATCCGCGGTACGGCGACCTTGATCTGGCTGACCTCGCTCAACGCCCCGACGAGCCCCTGCGTGTCCAGCAGGTGCGCCGTCTGCAGCACGAGCAGCCGTGCCTGGTTGATCGCGATCCGTGCGTCCGCGATCCGCTCACGGTTGCCGCCGAGGTTGACCAGCGGCTTGCCGAACGCGGTCCGGCTGGTGCCGCGTTGCAGGGCGAGCTCGAGCGCCTTCTCGGCCAGGCCGACCAGCCGCATGCAGTGGTGCACGCGCCCCGGACCGAGGCGGCCCTGGGCGATCTCGAACGCCCGGCCGGGTCCGACCAGGATGTTCGCGGCCGGCACCCGGACCTCGGTGAAGGACACCTCGCCGTGACCGTGCGGCTCGTCGTACCTGCTCATCGCGGGGAGCAGGCGCTCGACCTTCACGCCCGGGGTGTCGCGCGGGACGAGAACCATCGTGTGGCGCTCGTACCGGTGCGCGTCCGGGGCGGTGAGGCCCATGAAGATCAGCAGCTCGCAATCCGGGTGACCGACGCCGGTGCTCCACCATTTGCGGCCGTTCAGCACGACGTCGTCACCGTTGACGACCGCCGTAGCCTGCATGTTCGTGGCGTCGGAGGACGCGACGTCCGGCTCGGTCATGCAAAACGCGGAGCGGATCGTGCCGTCCAGCAGCGGCTCCAGCCAGCGCTTCTTCTGCTCGTCGTTGCCGTAGCGGAGCAGGACCTCCATGTTCCCGGTGTCCGGTGCGTTGCAGTTGAAGATGTACGGCGCGATGAAGGACCGGCCGGTCAGCTCCGCGATCGGGGCGTAATCGAGGTTGCTGAGGCCTTCGCCGTACTGCTCGTTGCCTGGTTCCGCGGGCGGGAGGAACAGGTTCCACAGGCCTGCGTCACGGGCTTTCGCCTGCAGGTCCTTGATCAGCGGCTGCGGCTGCCACGGGTCACCGGCGGTGCGGATCGCATGGTGCAGCTCCGCCTCGACCGGCTCGATCTCGCTCCGCAGGAAGGCTTCCACGCGGGTGATCAGCTCTTGAGCCCGGGCCGAAGGTTCGAACCCCATCAAGACTCCTCTCCCTCGCCTTGACCGTAGCGGGCCTCTAAGCAATGCTCAATAGCATGGATCACCGGCTGTCAGCGGAAGACCGCAAGAAGCAACTGGTCAAGATCGGCCTGATGATGCTTCGCGACCAACCGATCCATGAGCTGTCCATCGACGCGATCGCCGCCCAGGCCGGAATCTCCCGCGGGCTGCTGTTCCACTACTTCCCGAGCAAGCGCGACTACTACCTCGCGGTCATCTCCGCGGCCGGCCGCCGCCTGCTCCGGGTCACGAAGCCGGACGACGCGCTGCCCCCCGAGGAGCAGCTGCGCGAGATGCTCGTCCAGTTCGTCGCGTTCATCACCCGCCGGCGGACGGCGTACATCTCGTTCGTCCGCGGCGCCGCCGGCGGCGACGACTTCGCCGTCAAGGTGTACGACGAGACGCGCGCGGGTCTGACCAAGCGCGTCCTCACCTACCTGGGCACGCCCGATGTGGCCGATGAGCCCGCCTCCCAGGATTACCTCCGCATCCACGCCTGGCTGTCGTACGCCGAGGACCTGGCGATCGAGTGGTCCGGTCTCCCCGAGGCGGACCGGCCGTACTCGGCCGACCACCTCGTCGACCACTCGATCGAGGCCCTCCAGATGCTGCGGAAGTTGTAGATCGGGACCGGCCGTAGCGACCGGCCCCGATCGGACTGTCAGCCGTTGGCGAGAGTGAAGCGCTCCACGCCGCAGGCCGAGGTGGCTGGGTTGTTGTTGGCGTCGCCGCTGTAGGTGACCTGCCAACGCCAGGTCCCGAGCGTGCTCGCGACGAAGGACGTGTTGGTCGTGCTGTACGTCCCGTTGCCGTTCACGGTCACCGTCTGCGTGTACGCCCCGGCGCCGGCGCAGGTCGTGTCAGCAGGAGCGAACAGCTTGAACGTGATCGTGCCCGTCGGAGTGATGGCGCCGCTGATCGTGGCGTCGTCGTTCGGGATCAGGTTCGGTGCGGTGCTGATCGCCGGGCTCTTCTTGGTCACGACGAGGTGCTCACTGGTGCACACGCTCGTCGCCCCGTTGTTGTTGGCGTCGCCGCTGTACACGGCCTGCCAGTAGTAGTCGCCCGCGGTGTTGAACGTGATCGCGTTGGAGTCAGGCACGGCGCCGTTCGTCACGTTCACCGTGCCGGCACTCTGCGCACCGGTCGAGCAGGCGCTGTCGGTGTAGACCGTGTAGGTCACGGTCCCGCCGGCGTTCGCCGTGGCGTTGCTCAGCGTCGAGGAGTCGTGAACGCTGCCTCCGACCTCGACGGTCGCGGCCGACAAGGTGGTGGCGATCGACGGCGACTTCTTGGTCACGACCAGATGCTCACTGGTGCACACGCTGTTTGCCGGGTCGTTGTTCGCGTCCCCGCTGTAGGCGGCCCGCCAGTAGAAGTCGCCGGTCGAGTTGAAGGTGACCGCGTCGGAGTCGGGCACGACACCGTTCGTCACCGTCTTGGTCCCCGCATCCGCGAAGCTCGTGGAGCAGGTGGAGTCGGAGTACACGGTGTAGGTCACCGTTCCACCGGCGTTCGCCGTCGCTCCGGTCAGGGTCGAGGAGTCGTGCACTGTACCTCCGACCACGACCGTATCTGCCGACAGTGTGGTGGTGATGGCCGGCTGCCTGTTGATGTGGTTGGTGTAGGTGCAGTCGACCACGCCCTCAGGTGCCATCGTGATGTTCGTTGTCGCACCACTGAGGGAGTAACTGGTCCCGGTACCGGTCGCGGTGCAGGCGAGGTTCTTCAGCGTCCAGCCGGTCGGCAGGGTCGACTCGGTCACGCTGTAGTTGCCGGCCTGGACCTGAGTCGCGCTGCTGTAGGTCTGCACGCCACCGTTGGACAGGTTGAACGTCGAGGGGCTGAGTCCACCGGTTGTGGTGTAGCCGAACGAGGCGTCGCCGTTCTCGGTGACCTTGCGGATGATGATCTTGCCGCAGTTCGCGATGTTCACCGGCTGCGGTGCGACGAAGTCCTTGACCTCGGCCGGGAACGACGCCGACGAGCGGCTCTTCAGGAACGCGCTGCCGAACGCGGTGCACTGACCGGCCGGGAAGATTCCGGCATCGGTCATGTTGATGGCTGCCTCACCGAACTCCAGTCCGGCGAGAGTTTCACCCGCGATCGGATCAGTGATGGTGCCGGCGTTGACCGCGCCTTCGGCGAAGCCGGCGGCACTCAGGTTGACCCGCTGGCCCCAGCACGGCAGGGAGTTCGCCGAGTAGCACTGGCTTGCAGCGCCTGTGGTGGTCCACTTGAGCAGGCCGAGCACCGGGTTGCCGCCACCGTTGGTGAAATCGAAGGTGATCAGTAGATCACCGGCGCTCCGGTTGAGCGTCTTGGCACCTGTCGTGGTCAGGTTCGGCTGCAGGTTCTTGTTGATCTCGAAGTCCATGTTGGCCGAACCGAGAACGTTCGACCGCTCCCACGCCAGGTACAAGTAGACCTTGCCGTTCGAGGCGGTTTCGCTGGCGACGTAGAAGCGTGTCAGATCGCTCTTCTGCGGCGGAATCGACCCGGTCACCACGGTGACGTTCGGGTCGTCTTCCTTCGTGCCTTGACCGAACGAGTTGTCGGACGAACCGCTGGTCAAGGTCGTCGCCGCGGACACGGTTCGGGGCGTTCACCCAGTCGGTGTTTCCGCCGGTGTTGACGATCATGTTGCCGTCGTTGCCTTCGAAGCTGCTTCCGGCCAGGTTCGCGTTGGCGTTCGGCACCAAGGCCGCCGCCAGCAGCGCGACGCCAGAGGCCAGGATCAAGGGACGCCGGTAACGCCGAAGCGTCCGCGGCTCAGTTCGCGATGTCACGGTGGTGTGCCCTTCTGTTTGAGCACTGAAATGCGGTACTGCGGTCGTGTCCGGGGAGCGATAGGGAACAGAGAGGCTTACTCGTGCGGACGCGGCTTGGTCCTGCCGTCAGCAGAACGGCGGCCGGCGGATCGGCGGCTTGAGCGGGACGGCATGGACGGGCCCGCGATCGCCGGAGGTACGCCGCGAACACGGCGGAGCACGCCCGGTCGCCCGGACACCGTCCGGCACACGTCGACGTCCCATGGGTCCCCCCACTTGGAACGTCGCCGGCCTCGGGTCCCCACCCCAGGCGACGCTCCGTCACGAAAAGCGTCACCCACGTAAGCGCTACCCCCAGCACCACGATCACGAGGCGTTATGAAGCTACACCCGCCTCTCACCGCCAGCAAGACATCGAACCGATGCCCAGGGCAAGAAATGAAGCCCGCGGTCCGGCCACCGCGCCCGCCTTGGCACTGTGCACTTTCCCGGCTACTGCCGGCGGTCGCGAACTACCGCCCGCGTTCACCCACAGGCACAGCGCCACGGACGAGTGGGTCAGATTCTCTCGGGCTTCAGGTCGGGGTCCGACATGTCCGCGTCGAAGGGGAAGAGGGGGCGGAGTACGCCGTGGTGGACGAGGCGGAGGAGGTCCTGATCGACGCCGCCGGGGGTGAGGGCCAGGAGCCAATCGGCGGCGAGGTTGTAGAGCTCCGGTTCGAGGTAGCCGATCTTGACGATGACCAGGTCGGTGGTCGCGGGGTCGAGGCCGAGGAGGGCGAAGTCGGCGATGTGGTGGTACGGCTTGCGGCGGGTGGTGAGGATCGAGTGCAGACCACCGACCTGAACCACCGCGACAGTCCCGCCGACAGGATCCTCGGAGATCGAGAACACGGTGCCGGACAGCGCGACCGGGCCCGCGGGGCCGGAGTCGACCTTGCCGCCGGCGGTGACCTCGACCGGGTTGCCGACGCCGGCCGCGACGCAGGCAGCGACCGCCTCGGCGTCGGCGATGCTGGCGTGGATCGCGGTGGCCTTGCCGGAGGTCAGTTCCTCGATGGTGAGCAGCTCACCGAGGGTCCACGACGTGTCACCGGCGCCGCCCGCCGTCGGGTTGTCGCCGGAGTCGCTGATCAGGAACGGCCGCGCGGTGGAAGCGAGCCCGGCCGCAACGCACTCGTGCAGGGTTCCGGTGGGTGCCACGAACTCGAACCCGTCCCGGGCGTCCCAGTACGCCCTCGCCAACTCGGCAGCGCGCTCGGTGATCAGCGCGTCGTCGTCGCCGGTGACGACCACGGCGGCCCGGCACCGCGGCTCGTCGGCCCACGCGTACCCGACCCACACGGCCGCGTCCAGAACGCCGGGTTCGTCCGCGATCTCGCCGACGCGCCGGTAGATCGACTTGGCCGGCTCGAGCCGCGTCGAGGTCTTCTCACCCGGCAGCAGCACCGGCACCTGCACCCACGCCTTCCCCGGCTTCCCGAGCCCGGACCGGACCCGCTCGACCAGGTTCCGCAGGGCGCGTTCGCGGCTCTCCATCGCGTCCTCGTGCGGCGCCATCCGGTAGCAGGTGATCAGATCGACCGCCGTACCGAGCTCGCGGGACACGTTGCCGTGCAGGTCCATCGAGGCGGACACCAGCACGTCGGGACCGAGCACCGACCGGATCCGCGTGGCCAGGTCGGCCTCCGCGTCCTGCCGCCCGACGACGCTCATCGCGCCGTGGATATCGAAGAAGAACCCGTCCAGCTCACCGGCACTCTCGAGGCGCGTGATGATCTCGGCGGACAGGTCGTCGTACACCTCCGGCAGGACCGCTCCGCCGGGCAGGGAGCGTGCGTGCAGCAGCGGGACCCACTCGATCCCCTGCGCCCAGTCCTTGCCGAGGAAGTCGTACCGCTCCAGGATGCGGTCACCGCGGCGGACGTCGAAGTCGGCGAGGCCGGCCCGGTGTGGCGAGAACGTGCTGGACTCGATGGCGATCCCGGCGATGCCGATCCGAAGGTTCATGTCTAAAACCTGCCACAACCGAGCCGTTTCGCGCACTGCCTAACTCCGCATCTGGACACCGGGTTCACCGAAGGTCGGGTGGTGGGGCCGTTGAGGCCCGGCGGGTGAGGGTGGTGGCCAGTTCTACGTGGAGGGCCTCCAGGGCGTGGCGGTCCAGGAGGCGGATGAGGAGGCTGACGGCCATTCGGCCCATCTCCTGGAGCGGTTGCCGGACCGTGGTGAGTTGAGGGGTCGTGGCGCGGCTGAGGTCGAGGTCGTCGAAGCCGGCGATCGACACATCGCCGGGCACTGACAGGCCGCGCTCACGAGCGGCTTGGAGCGCTCCGACGGCGGCCTTGTCGTTGAAGGCGACCAGCGCCGTCGGGCGGGGATCGAGGTCGAGCAGTTCGCCAGCGGCGCGACAGCCGTGCTGCGTGGTCGGCTGGTCGTGCCGGATCAGCGACGGGTCCGGAAGGATGCCGGCGTCGGCGAGGGCCGCGGAATGACCGCTGAGCCGGGCATCCGCGGCGAGCCACTCCCGCGGGCCGGCGATCACGCCGATCCGGGTGTGGCCCAGCCCGGTCAGGTACGTCGTGAGTTGCCGCGCGCCGGAGTGGTGGGCAGCGGACACGGACGGGATGTCGGGCGGAAGCGCCGTCCGCGGGTCCACGACGACGAACGGAAAACGGCGCGTGCTCAGCCGAACCAGTTCGTCACTCGGCTCCGGCGGGAGGATCAGGATCGCGCCGGCGAGTGAGCGCTGGGCGGGCAGCCGGCCGAGCACGCGCTCGTGCTGCGCGGCCTCGCCGGCGTTCAGGACAACTTGCCGACCGTGACGGTCGAGCGTCTCGGCGATCGACGAGACGATCAGCCCGAAGTAGTCGGTGAGCACGTACGGACACCGCACGTAGACGGCTCCGTCGACCGGTTTCGCCGTACCGCCACGCGGCGCAGGCGCGCGCAGGCCGAGCTCCTCGATCGCCTGCTCGACGAGCTGCCGCGTCTCCGGCGCCACGCTGCCCGCCTGGTTCAGGACGCGGGACACCGTCGCGATCGACACCCCGGTCGCCGCCGCGACGTCCCGAACGGTCGCTTTAGCACGCGGCATTTGTTACATCCTTTTGTTTCACGCTCAGCACTCTAAACCCACGCTTCCAGACCTTGACAGTCCTCGGCGGCGAGCGTTTTCTGTGGCCGTTTGTTTCATCCCTGAGGAGCGCGATGAGAACACCCGTCTTCGGCGTCGCCCTTGCTCTCGCTGCGGCGTCACTCACAGGGCCCGCCCAGGCCCAGCCCCCGACGACCCAGGTCCAGGTCTGGGTCACCACACCGGATCGCGCCGAGCTGTTTCACGAGCGCGCGCCGGTCGCCTTCCACGACGGCGCGAGCGACCGGACGACGATCACAGTTGACCCGCACACGACGTACCAGACCATGGACGGCTTCGGCGCCTCGATCACCGACTCGTCCGCCGACGTGCTGTACCGGCTCAGCCCGGCCGATCGCGAGCAGACGATGCGGTCGCTGTTCGACCCGCGACAGGGCATCGGCGTCAGCTTCCTGCGGCAGCCTGTCGGCTCGTCCGACTTCACGGCAGCGGCCGAGCACTACACGTACGACGACGTACCCGCGGGCCAGACAGACTTCGGACTGCGGCACTTCAGCATCGCCCACGACGAGCAGCAGGTGCTGCCGCTGCTCCGCCGCGCGAAGCAGCTCAACCCGCAGCTCAAGGTGATGGCCACGCCGTGGAGCCCGCCGGCCTGGATGAAGACCGGCGACTCACTCGTCGGCGGCCGCCTCAAGGACGACCCGAAGGTGTACGACGCGTACGCGCGCTACCTGGTGGAGTTCGTGCAGGCGTACACGCGGGCCGGCGTACCGATCGACTTCCTCTCGATCCAGAACGAGCCGCAGAACCGCAAGCCGAGCGCGTACCCCGGAACGGATCTGCCGGTCCGCCAGGAAGCAGCCGTGATCACCGCTCTGGGTCCGCTGCTGCAGAAGGTCAGCCCGCGGACCAAGATCCTCGGCTACGACCACAACTGGACCACGCACCCCGGCGACATCGCCTCCACCCCGCCCGGTGAGGACCCGGAGACCGACTACCCGTACAAACTGCTGCGGACCTCGGCGGCGAAGTGGATCGCGGGCACGGCGTACCACTGCTATTCCGGCGACCCGTCCAAGCAGACCGACCTGCACAAGGCCTTCCCGTCGAAGGGGATCTGGTTCACCGAGTGCTCCGGCTCGCACGGGCCGAACGACACCCCGCCGCAGATCTTCCGCGGCACGCTCACCTGGCATGCCCGCACGCTGATGCTCGGTACGACGCGGAACTGGGCGAAGTCGGTCGTGAACTGGAACATCGCACTCGACTCGACCGGCGGCCCGCACCTCGGCGGCTGCGACACCTGCACCGGCCTGGTGACGTTGCAGGCGGACGGCACGGTGTCGACGGACGCGGAGTACTACACGATCGGCCACCTGTCGAAGTTCGTGAAGCCGGGCGCGGTGCGGATCGGAAGCACGTCGTACGGGACGACCGGGTGGAACGGGCAGCTGATGTCGGCCGCGTTCCGCAACCCGGACGGTACGACGGCGCTCCTTGTCCACAACGAGAACGACGATCCGCGCTCGTTCGCCGTGGCGCTCGGAGACGAGACCTTCGAGTACGAACTGCCCGGCGGGTCGATCGCGACCTTCACCTGGGGACGGACGGCAGCGGACGCGCCGCAGCAGTTGACGCCGCAGAACGCGTCGGCGAGCGCCAACGGAGCCGATGCCGGTCTGCTGATCGACGCGGACGGATCGACCGTGTGGCAGAGCAAGACGGCGCAGGCACCGGGTCAGTGGGTGCAGGTGGATCTGGGGAAGGCCCAGACGTTCCGGCAGGTCGCATTGGACAGCGGCGGGAACATCGGTGACTACGCGCACGGCCATACGGTTGCTATCAGCAACGACGGGAGCAGCTGGCGGACGGTTGCCACTGGTACGTCGAGCAGTCAGCTGACGACGGTCGAGTTGCCGCCTACGCGGGCACGGTACATCCGGGTCACACAGAACGGCGTTGCCGGCAACTGGTGGAGCCTGGCGGATCTGCGGATCTATCGCTGAGCTTCGATCCAGCACGCGACCGCGGCCGCCTGCTCATTGCTCGCAGCAATGATCTGCAGGCCCACGGGAAGGCCGTCAGCCGGGATCGGCAGGCTGACGGCCGCGTGTCTGGTGAGGTTCGCCAGGCGGGTGTTGTTCAGTAATTGCCGGCGTACGTCGGCGTCGGGGGTGGTGAGTGGCGGGGCCGTGGTGAGGACTGTCGGGGTAATGACCGCGTCCACCGTGGCCAGCACCGCGTCGAGCTCGGCCGTGATCGCTGCTGCTTGTTCTTTGGCTCGCTCGTAGTCGGCCGGCTGCACCAGCGCGGCTTCGAGCAGGCGCTGGCGGACGTCTGGCTGGTAGCTGTCCCGAATCCGGTCCTTGTGGTTGGCAACCGCTTCCGGGCCTTGCAGATTCGCAGCTGTGGAGAAGCTTGTGGACCAATCGGGCAGCTGCACGTCAACGGTGTCGAGTTTCTCCACAACCGCCAGCCAGGCACTACGAACCTCGGGACTGAGGTGTAGGTACTCAGCGTTCGTCGCGATGCCGAGGCGCGGCTGAGCGCTGGGCTCGGGGGTCGTGGTTTCGGTCAGGGCAGTCAGTGCGTAAGTGGCGTCCCTGGCAGTGCGGGTCAGGACGCCCACGTGGTCGAGGGTCTGGGACAGGGGGAAGACGCGGTCGGTGGGCAGCGTGTTGTAGGTCGGTTTGAAGCCGACGACTCCACACAGCGCGGCCGGGATGCGTACTGAGCCCGCAGTGTCCGTCCCGATCGCCAGCGGGACGACCCCGGCCGCCACCGCGGCTGCTGAGCCCGAACTGGAGCCGCCGGTCATCCGCGACGGGTCGTGCGGGTTGCGGCACGGGCCGACGCGGTTCGACGTGCCGGTGCAGCCGTACGCGAACTCATGGGTGTGCGAGAGGCCGATCACGATCGCCCCCGCGGCGCGCAACCGGCGTACGACGTCGGCGTCCTGGCGACCGACCTCGTCCATCGACGCGGACCCGCAGCGGTACGGCAGGCCTTTGACCTCGACGATCTCCTTCACCAGCACGGGCACCCCGGCGAGCGCACCCGTGCGGTCGTGTACCGCGGCCGCCTTGCGCGCACCGTCCGCGTCGAGGTGCACGATCGCGTTCAGGTGCGCCACGGCTGCCGCACGCGTCAACGCGTCCTCGACCAGCAGCACCGGATCCAGCACGCCGGCCCGCACCAGCGCGGCGGTCTCCTCCAACGTCCTCACTGGACCATCAGACCACGGAGAGGAAACGGAAACAGGAGCGTCATGCCGTGTTGCTACCGTCCGATGGCATGGTGATCGAGGGAGTGGAACTGCGGCCGGCACCGCCGACGGACGCGGAAGTACTGGCCCTGACCACGGCGCAACAGGCCGAACTGGCGGCGATGTACGGCGAGGACCAGCCGCTCGTCGCGCTGCATCCCGACATCGCGTTCACGCTGCTCACGCTGGACGGAGCACCGGTCGGTTGCGTCGGCCTGCAGCCGGTCGCGCCGGGCCTCGGCGAGATCAAACGCATGTACGTCGCCCCGTCCGCGCGCGGCTGGGGCCTGTCCCGCATCCTGCTCGAGGCCGTCGAGGCGTCGGCCCGCACCGGTGGAATGACCCGGCTCCGCCTCGAAACCGGCACCAAGCAGGTCGAAGCGATCGCCCTCTACACGAACCACGGCTACCGCCCCACCCCGCCGTACCCGCCCTTCGAGAACGAGATCGCCTCGCTCTGCTACGCGAAGGACATTTAGAGGTTCAGCACCAGGTTGTCGCCGTCGCGGTGGAAGCCGAGGTTCTTCAGGTACGGCGTGGAGTCGCGCATCCGGGGTGACGCGAGGACCTGGCGGAACCCGCGATCGGTGAAGACGTCACTGCGCCGGTAGACGAACTCACCCGGCGTGAAGTCGCGGTACTTCGGGACCGCGTAGTCGAGATCGATCTGCGCCCGGCCGTCGCCGGCGTCGTGTGCGAGGACGACGCCGACGGTGCGGTCGCCGTGCTGCACCAGGAACGCGTACTGGCTGGTGCCGGGGGTGAAACCGGGGTTGAACCGGGTGATCTCCTTCTGGTGCCGATCGAGGATGTAGCCGAGGTACTCGTCGGACTCGTCCACCTGCAGCACCTGATACTCCTTCTCGTCGTGCCGGTGCCGGAGCAGCCGCCACAGGTGCACGACGTTGATGACCGCGAGCACCGCGTTCATGCCGACCATCGGCCAGACGCCGACCACGGCGTTGAACCCGACCAGGATCACGCAGCCGACCAGGTTCAGGACCCGCAGCCGCAGGATCCGGGTCTGCAGCAGCGACAACACGACGAGCGCGGATCCGCCCCACCCGATGATGCTCCACACGTCCACACGGCGACACTAGGGCCTGTGAGCGATTTCCTGTTGCTGGACGGCACCCGGTCACCGGCGGTCGACGCGACGTTGCTGCGAGCAACGGCGTACGGACATTTCACGTCGATGCAGGTGCGCGACGGGCGCGTCGACGGGCTGGACCTGCACTTCGAGCGCCTGGACCGCAGCACGCGGGAGGTCTTCGGGCAGCCGTTGCCCGAGGATCGGGTCCGTCGCGACCTGCAGGCGGCGCTCGAGCAGGCAGGTACCGGCGATCTCTCGATCCGCGTCAACGTCTTCGCCACCGACGAGCTTCACCTGCTGACCCGAGTCGGCCCGCCGGTCCCGGCCGGCACCGAGCCGGTCCGCCTGCTCGCGTTCCAGCACGAGCGCGGTGTCCCGCACCTGAAGCACACCGGCACCTTCGACCTCACCTACTACGCCCGCAAGGCCGAACTGTCCGGCTACGACGACGCCGTCTTCCACACCGCGACCGGCGAGATCTCCGAAGCCTCGATCTGGAACATCTGCTTCGCCCGCGGGCCACACCTCGTCTTCCCGTCGGCGCCGGCACTCCCCGGCATCCGCCGGCAGGTCCTCCAACGCGGCCTGGACGACTACACGACCAAGCCGGTCCCGCTCGCCGACCTGACGACGTACGACGCCGCGTACCTCACCAACTCGATCGACCCGGCGCTCCCGGTCGCCTCGATCAGCACGCAGGACGGCACCACGACGTACGAGTCGCACCCGATCTCGGCGGACACCATCGCGAAGGCCTACGCGGCCGTCCCCGCCCAACCGATCAGGAGCGGTTCGACCACCAGGTGAGGAGCTCTTCCCGGGCGCGGTCCTCGCCGAGCGGGCCCTGGTCGAGGCGGAGGTCCATGAGGAACTTGTAGGCCTCGCCGACCTCGCGGCCCGGCGGGATGCCGAGGATCTCCATGATCTGGTTGCCGTCGAGGTCGGGGCGCAGGGCGTCGAGCTCCTCCTGCTCCTGCAAGCGCTCGATGCGTTCCTCGAGGTCGTCGTACGCGGCCCGCAGCGAGTCCGCCTTGCGGCGGTTGCGGGTCGTGCAATCCGCCCGGGTCAGAATGTGCAGCCGGTCGAGCTGGTCGCCGGCATCGCGGACGTAGCGGCGGACCGCGGAGTCCGTCCACTCGCCGTCGCCGTATCCGTGGAAGCGCAGGTGCAGCTCGATCAGCTTGCTGACCTGGTCGATCTGCTCGTTGCTGAACCGCAGCGCCTTCATCCGCTTGCGGGCCAGCTTGGCGCCGACCACGTCGTGGTGATGGAACGTCACCTTGCCGCCGGCTTCGTTCCGCTTTGTCTTCGGTTTACCGATGTCGTGGATCAGCGCCGCGAACCGAACGACGAAATCGGGCGTCGGAACAGAGAGACGGGACTCCAGATCGATGGCCTGATCGAGGACGGTGAGCGAGTGCTGGTAGACGTCCTTGTGCCGATGGTGCTCGTCGACCTGCAGCTTCAGGGCCGGCAGCTCGGGCAGCACGTGCTCGGCCAGGCCGGTCGAGACCAGCAGGTCGAGCCCGATCCGCGGGTGATCGGAGCAGATCAGCTTCTCCAGCTCGTCGCGGACCCGCTCGGCGGACACGATCGTGATCCGGTCGGCCATCGCGGTCATGGCCGCGACCACGGCCGGGTCCGGCGTGAAGCCGAGCTGTGCGGCGAACCGGGCCGCCCGCATCATCCGCAGCGGGTCGTCGGAGAACGAGTCCTCCGGTGTCCCGGGCGTCCGGATCCGGCGGTTCGCGACGTCCTCGATCCCGCCGTACGGGTCGACGAACTGGCGCGACGGCAGCCGGACCGCCATCGCGTTCATCGCGAAGTCCCGGCGGGCCAGATCGCCCTCCAGGGAGTCGCCGTAGGCCACCTCCGGTTTGCGCGAGGTGGGATCGTAGGTTTCCGACCTGTAGGTCGTGATCTCCAGGACCCACTCACCCTTGCGACAACCGATGGTGCCGAACGCCTTGCCGATATCCCAGACATGGTCCGCCCAGCCGGACAGCAACCGCTCGATCACGTCCGGGTGCGCTGACGTGGTGAAGTCCAGATCCTTGCTCCCCCGGCCGAGGAGAATGTCCCGGACCGGACCGCCGACCAGCGCGATCTCGTGGCCCGCGGCGGTGAACCGGGATCCCAGTTCGTCGACGACCGGAGCGAGTTGCAGCAGGGCCTGGACGGCGCGCTGCTGTACTGCTGACAACGATCCGGCTGAGGCTGACTGGTCGGCAAAGGGTGACACGGGGAACTAGGTTACGGTGACGGCGTGTTCAGACGGCGACTGAGGCTCCCAGCGGTGCTGGGCGCTTGCCTGTTGGTTGCTGCTTCGGCAGCGACCCTGGCCGCTCCGGCCGAGGCCGCGCCGACCGACGAGCCGGCCGTCCAGGTCACCATCGACTCGTTCGGCCCGACCGCGCCGAAGGTCGGCGAGCAGGTCGTGATCAAGGGCCGGGTGACGAACACCAGCTCGGTGACGTTCGACGACCCGCAGGCCCTGGCCTGTATCGGCCGGACGCGGCTGGCCAGCACTGCCGCCCTGGACGCGATCCCCACCGAGCAGAACGTCCCGATGAACGACCGGGACAGCTGCCGCAACCTGACGAACGACGAGCAGACCTTCCAGCCGTTCGAGCAGCCGCTGGCGCCGAAGCAGACGGTCGAGTTCACCTTGACGGTGCCGTGGAAGGAATGGCGGATCACCGACGACACCGGCGTGTACGTCGTCGGCGTCACGTTCCGCGGCAAGCCGCCGAACAGCGAGCGCGTGATGGCCGGCCGGGCCCGCACCCTGATGCCGGTGCTCGGCCAGCAGCCGCTGACCCGATCGGTCAACACCGCGCTCGTCGTACCGCTGCGGCACCGCCCGACCCAGCTCGGCGGCAAGAACTTCGCCAACGAGTCGCTGGCCCGGTCCCTGGCTCCGTCCGGGTCGCTCGGCCGGCTGCTCGCGCTCGGCCGGCAGCACAAGGTGACCTGGCTGGTCGACCCGGCGATGCTCGACGAGATCCGGCAGATGGCCACGGAGTACGTGGTGGTCGGCGAGAACGGGCAGACCACGCCCGGCAGCGGCAAGGCCGTCGCGACCGCCTGGCTCAAGGAGTTCGAAGCCGGCCGGGCCCGCGGCAACCAGATCGTGCTGCTGCCGTACGGCGACCCGGACGTGGCCGGCCTCGTGGACTCCGGCGACCCGCTGAAGAAGCTGGTCGCCCAGGCCCGGACGAAGACCGAACGGTCCGGCGGCGAGCTGGCCCCCGGATTCACCAACGGCCTCTGGCTCGAAGGCGGCGCCGCCGCGAGCCGCTACCTGGCTGCCGCGGCCGGCGGGTTCCCGGGCTCCACCCCCGACGACCTGAACCTGGTCAGCAGCTCCTCGTGGTCTGCTGGCACCCGCCCGGTGCTGACCACCACCCCCGTGTACAACGTCCTCACGCCGGGCGGCACGCATCGCACAGAGCGCACGGTGATCGCCGACTCGTCCCTGACCGCCGGCGGCCCCGACCCGGAGACCGCCGAGAGTCCGCTCCAGGTGCGGCAGCGGTTCGCGGCCGTCACCGCGCTGATCGCGGCTGCGGGCAAGAGCACCGCGTCGGTGGTCGTCGCGCCGCCGCGCGGCTGGGATGTTGACGGCATCGCGACCGCCGCGCTCGCGGGCAGCCTCTCGCTGCCCTGGATCAAGGCCACCGACGTCGCCGGCGTAGTGGCGGCCAACCCGCGACCGCAGGAGACCAAGGCACCGGCCGCGCCGAAGACGAACGGCGTACTCACCGAGTCCCACTTGCAGAGCGTCAAGGACCTCGACGAGGCCACCACGACGATGCAGGACCTGCTCGTCGACGGGACCGCGCTGCCCGAGGTGATGACGCAGGCGCTGCTCCGGTCCACGTCCTCCGGCTGGAACGGTCACCCGGATGAGGCACGGCACTTCACCGCGATCGAGCTCGGCTCCGCCAACCAGCAGCTGGGCAAGGTGCACCTGGTGAACGCGAGCGTCGACCGCGGGCTGCGTAAGGAGATCAAGGTCAACCTGGCCGGCAGCAAGGGCACGTTCCCGCTGACGATCACCAACGAGACCGACTGGTCGGTCCGGGTCGGCATCGTGGTCACCTCGGTGAACCGGTCCGACCTGAAGATCAGGACGCCGCAGACCGTCGTGCTCGGTCCCGGTCAGAAGTGGACGCCGCGGATCAACGCGAGCGCCGAGCAGAACGGTCTGATCCGCGCGAACGCGCAGGTGACGAACGCGGCCGGCAAGCCGGTGGGCAAGTCCCAGGAGCTGCTGATCCAGGCCAGCCAGTACGGCAGCGTCGGCTGGATCCTGGTCGGCGCGGCCTGCGCCCTGCTGTTCGGTACGTCGTTCGTCCGCATCTACCGCCGGGTCCGCACCGAGCGCCGCACCACGGCCGCTGCGAGCGCCACGGCCGGCACCGCCGACGCGGCGGAGACGACCGAGACGACGGGTCCGGCCGGCACCCCTGATCCCGCCCACGATCGCCCCGGGACGAACGGCGTCGCCGAAGCCCCGGACGCGTCCCTGAAAGAAGGAGTCGGTTCGAAGGATGGCTGACCGCACCCTGCGCTCCGCGGCGGTGATGGCAGCCGGAACGGTGCTGTCCCGCCTGCTCGGATTCGTCCGGATCGCCCTGCTCGCGGCCGCCATCGGCACCGCGCTGCGCGGCGACATCTTCACCGCCGCGAACACCATCCCGAACAGCCTGTACATCCTGCTCGCCGGCGGCGTGTTCAACACCGTGCTGGTCCCGCAACTGGTGCGCGCGATCAAGAACCACGACGACGGCGGCCAGGATTTCACCAACCGGTTGCTGACCTTCGGCTTCGTCGTGCTCGCGGTCGTCACGGTGGCCTGTGTGCTGGCAGCGCCGGCAATCGCCGAGCTGTACATGCCGAAGGAGCTGCACGAGCCGTCCCGGGCGATCGAGAAGGCGAACATGGTGATGTTCGTCCGCCTGTGCCTGCCGCAGATCTTCTTCTACGGCGCGTTCGTCCTGGTCGGGCAGGTGCTGAACGCGCGCCGCCGGTTCGGTCCGATGATGTGGGCGCCGATCGCGAACAACATCGTCGCGTGCGCCTCGATCGTGGTCTTCCTGTTCGTCTACCGCGTCGGCGACCCGCCCTCGACGTACAGCCACGGCGAGGAGCTGCTGCTCGGTCTCGGGCACACGGTCGGCATCGCCGTCCAGCTCCTGGTCCTGCTCCCGTACCTGCGGGCCAGCGGGCACTTCTACCGGCCGAAGTTCGGTCTCCGCGGTACCGGTCTGGGACACACTGCCCGATTGGGCATCTGGACGGTGCTGTTCGTGGCGGTCAACCAGGTGACCCTGGTCGTCGTCACCCGGCTCGCGATCGCCGGTACCGCCTCGGGCGACCCGGGCGCGAAGGCCGGTCTGTTCGCGTACAGCACCGCGATGCTGATCATCCTGGTGCCGCACGGCATCGTCACGGTCTCGCTCGCCACCGCCGCGCTGCCCCAGATGTCGGCGCTCGCGGCCGACGGCGACACGGCCGAGGTGGCGCAGTTGTCCGCCCGGTCGATCCGGCAGACGCTGGCGATCGTCGTACCGGCGGCGGCCGCGATGATCGCGTTCGCGTACCCGATCGTGACGATCATCGCCGGCTACGGCTCGGGCAAGAACAACCTGACGCTGATGTCGTACACGCTGATGACGCTGGCGCTCGGCATCGTGCCGTTCACCATCCAGTACTTCCAGCTGCGCACGTTCTACGCCTTCGAGGACACCCGGACGCCGTTCTTCCTGCAGTGCGTGATCGCGGCGGCCAACATCGCGGCGGCCGTGATCGGGGTTCGGGTGCTGCTCGACCAGGCGCACCTCCGGTTCAGCGGTGTGGTCCTCGGCGCGGCGTACGCCCTCGCGTACCTGGTCGCCGTGCTGATCTCCCGCCCGGTGCTGCGCCGCAAGGTGCCGCGGGTCCCCGGCGCCGGGATCGGGCTGCCGCTGCTCGCGATGGTGATCGCCGCGGTGGCCGGCGCCGGCGCGGGACGGGTCGTGCTCTGGGTGCTCGGCCTGGCGATCGACTGGTCCGGCCCGCTCGGCGCGGTCCTCGAGCTGGCGGTCGCGGCGGTCGTGATGCTACCGGTGTACGCCGCGGTGGCCCGGGTACTCCGTATCCACGAAGTGAACGACGTGGTGTCCATGGTCACATCGAAGCTGCCGATCCGCCGCTGATCCGGACCGCTTGTGCGTTAGTGCACCACCTGTCCGGTCAGCGGGGCACTACGATGGGGCCTGCGATCAGGCCGCTGGGCATCAAGGAGGGCGAGAGACACCGTGTCGAACCAGACCGTGAGTCCTGGTGCCCTCCTGGCCGGGCGGTACCGGATCGCCGAGCTGCTCGCGGAGATCGACGGCGCCCGAGTCTGGCGTGCCGTCGACGAGGTGCTCAGCCGCGCGGTCGTCGTCGACGTCCTGCCGGTCGGTGACCCGCGGACCAACCTGCTCTTCGACGCCGCCCGCCGGGCCGCCGCGGCGAACGACCCGCGGTTCCTGCGGGTGCTCGACTGCGACATGCACGACGGCGTGACGTACTGCGTGCGCGAGTGGGCCGGCGGCCGGTCGCTGGAGCGGATGCTCAGCAGCGGCCCGCTCACCGGGCAGCAGGCCGGGTGGCTGGCCCGCGAGGTGTCCGAGGCCCTCGAGAACCTGCACCGCACCGGCTACGCGCACGGCGCGATCAGCCCGGCCACCGTCGTGGTCACCGACGCGGGCGCGATCAAGGTCATCGGCGTCTCCACCGAGGCGGCGCTGCGGTCGTCCGGCGCCGGTTCACCGGAGGAGGACGTCCACTCGCTCGGCGAGTTGCTCTACGCCTCGCTGACCGGCCGCTGGCCCGGCCCGGCTCCCGCCTGGGGCCTGCAGCCCGCGCCGGTCGAGCACGGCCGCCTGCTGAGCCCGCGCCAGGTGCGCGCCGGCGTGCCGCGCTCGCTGGACGACATCAGCGACCGCCTGCTCGGTGACCCGCCGCGGCATCACGCGCCGCCGATCACCAGCGCGGCCGGCCTGTCCGCGGCGCTGTCCGGTGTCGTCGGCAGCTCGCACGAGCCGCCGAACCAGATGGACGAGACGGTCCAGGTCGCCCGTCAGAACGGCAGCATCGACGACGCCACCCAGGTGGTGCCGCAGCCCCCGCCGCCCGCGCTCGATCCGACGCCGCAGCCGTCGTACGAAGCCGAGCAGAACGGGTACGGCGCGCCGCAACCGGCGTACAACCAAGCGGCCGAGACGCGTCCGGTGCGCCGCCAGCCGCCCCCGCCGTCGAACGGGAACGGCCGCCGCCGGCACGACGAGCCGAAGCCGAAGGGCTCGTGGGGCGGCCGGATCCTGATCCTGCTCGCGATCCTCGCGCTGCTGTCGGTGATCGCGATGGCCCAGTTCCTGCTCAAGGGCGCGATGAACAACGACCAGGGCAGCGGTGACGGCGGCGGAACCAAGAGCAGTGCCCCGCCGCAGACCAGCACCACTCCGTCGTCGACCGGCGGCGTGGCGAAGATCGTCGGCGCCAAGGACTTCGATCCGGAGCCGGCCGGCAACGGCAACGAGCACTCCGAGGACGTGAAGAACACCTACGACGGCAAGGCGTCGACGACCTGGACGACGATGTCGTACAGCCGGGCGAACCTTGGCGGCCAGAAGCCCGGCGTCGGCATCTACTACGACCTCGGCGCGCCCACCAGCGTGTCGAAGGTCCAGGTCGCACTGCAGGGCGACGGCACCAGCGTCCAGCTGCTCGTGCCGAAGAGCGCCGACGGCGCCGCGCCGAGCACGGTGGACGGCTGGAAGCCGGTCGCCGAGCAGGAGGACCAGCCGGAGGGTACGGTGACCCTTACCCCCTCGGCACCGACCGAGACGCAGTACGTGCTCGTCTGGCTGACGAAGCTGCCGAAGGACGACGGCGGCAAGTACCGGGGCACGATCTCGGAGGTCACGATCCAGAAATGACCGCTCACGTGGACTCGGGCAACCCGCCGCCCCGGCCGGACGTCCCGCGCATCGACGCGGGCGATCCGGTGGCGCAGGGCGCGGTGCAGCCTGCCGCGGCCGGCGGTCCGGTGAGCTACGACCAGCTGGACGACCACGAGCTGCTCCGGATGCACGTGGCCGGTAACCCGGACTCGTTCGGGTTCCTGGTCAAGCGGCACCGGGACCGGATGTGGGCGGTGGCGATCCGCACCCTCGGCGAGCCCGAGGAGGCGGCGGACGCGCTGCAGGAGGCGTTCATCTCGGCGTTCCGGCGGGCGGACTCGTTCCGCGGGGACGCGAAGGTGACCACCTGGCTGCACCGGATCGTGGTGAATGCCTGTCTGGACCGGATCCGCCGCCGCCAGGTGCGCGCCGCCGACCCGCTGCCCGAGGACGAGGACCGCGCCGCCGAGCTGGCCGGGCCGGCCGAGGACGATCCGGCCGAGGTGCGGGAGCGCCGGCTGGACGTGCTGAACGCACTCAAGCAGATCAACGAGGACCAGCGCGCCGCGCTGGTCCTGGTCGACATGGAGGGCTACTCGATCGAGGAGGCGGCCGCGATCCTCGATTGCGCCCCCGGCACGGTCAAGTCGCGCTGCGCCCGCGGCCGCGCCAAGCTGCTCCCGCTGCTGCGTCATTGGCAGACGACCCGGGAGTCCGACGTACCGGACAAGTCCGCCGCGGAAGCGGTGGGAACCGAATGACCAGGTCCCCCGTCGAAGCGAAGTCGCCTGCCTCTGGCGACCGGACGACCGACGCCTTTGACGGAGTTCTTCCTATGACCCTGTGGCTACGGCTGCGCACCTCCCGTGAGGAGGCGAGCCCCCGATGACCGACCCCGGTCTGCCGACCAGTGAGCACCTCGAGCACCTGGACACGGACACGATCGCCGACCTGATCGAGAACCTGCTGCCCGCGACCGAGGCGCACCGCGCTCGTGAGCATGTGAAGGCCTGCCCCGAGTGCCAGCAGACGTACGACGCCCTCCTGGAGCTGACCAGGGACCTGGCCGAGGAGGGGCGCGCCGACATTCCGATGCCGACCGACGTCGCCGAGCACCTGGACGCGGTGATCGTGTCCGAGTCGGTGCTGCGCGCGTCCACGGTCGGTGTGCACTCGCTGGCCCAGATCCGCGAGGAGCCGCGCCGGCACCTGCCGAAGCTGCTCGGCGCCGCGGCGGGTGTGGTGCTGATCGCCGCGCTCGGCGTCGGTGTGGTGTTCGCCACCAAGGACCAGGGAGGCGACGGCACCGCGTCCGCCGACCAGAACACCCCGCCCGCCGACACGGTCGCGGTCAGCTCGAAGGACATCGGTCCGTCGACGAAGCGCTGGCTGGACCACACCCCGAGCGCGATCCTGCACGGATCGGCCGACGAGCAGTCGTGTGCACGGTCGTTCGCGGCCTCCCGCCCGAACTCGGACGTCCGGCTCGTCCAGCCCGCCAAGGTGGACGGCAAGCGGGCCACGATCATCGGCCTGCAGGGTGCGCAGCCGAGTCAGATCGAGGTGTTCGCGGTCACCGGATGTAGCGTTCCGGGCGGCTCGCCCAGCTCGTTCTACGAGACCACGGTGACGCTGCGCAACCGCTGAGTCCACGACCGTCCGTCGATGCGGTGCCCCGGCCCCGTGATGGGTACCGTGGGAATGGTCGGCCTCTAGGATCCGTTGAGTACGACGTCACTGTCTCGACGACACGAGGAACGCCTGCATGAGCGACTCCACCACAGTCCGCAACGTCATCATCGTCGGCTCCGGCCCGGCCGGTTACACCGCCGCCGTGTACGCCGCGCGCGCGGCGCTGGAGCCACTGGTCTTCGAGGGTTCCGTCACCGCCGGCGGCGCGCTGATGAACACCACCGAGGTGGAGAACTTCCCCGGTTTCTCGCAGGGCATCATGGGCCCCGCGCTGATGGACGAGATGCGCACGCAGGCCGAGCGGTTCGGCGCCGAGCTGGTGCCGGACGACGTGATCAAGGTCGACCTGACCGGCGACATCAAGGTGGTCACCGACTCCGCGGGCACCGAGCACCGCGCCAAGTCCGTCATCCTGGCGATGGGTTCGGGCTACCGGAAGCTGGGCCTGGCCGACGAGGAGCGGATGTCCGGTCACGGCGTGTCCTGGTGTGCGACCTGTGACGGCTTCTTCTTCCGCGACCACGAGATCGCGGTCGTCGGCGGCGGCGACTCGGCCGTCGAGGAGGCCACCTTCCTGACCAAGTTCGCGAAGAAGGTGCACCTGGTGCACCGCCGCGACGAGCTGCGGGCCTCGAAGATCATGGCCGACCGGGCGTACGCCAATGACAAGATCGAGTTCCACTGGAACTCGGCCGTCGACACGATCCACGGCGAGGACAAGCTGACGCACCTGACGCTGAAGGACACCGTCACCGGCGAGACCCGCGAGCTGCCGGCCACCGGCCTGTTCATCGCGATCGGCCACGACCCGCGCTCGGAGCTGGTGAAGGGCCAGGTCGACCTGGACGCGGAGGGCTACGTGCTGGTCAAGCCGAACAGCACCGAGACCAACCTGCCGGGCGTGTTCGCCGCGGGTGACTTGGTGGACCACACGTACCGGCAGGCGATCACCGCGGCCGGCACCGGTTGTGCGGCCGCCCTGGACGCCGAGCGCTTCCTGGCCACCCTCGAGGACGCGGCCACCGCGGCCGCCGCCGCGGCCACCCAGCCCGTCTCTGTCTGACCTGAACCTCACACCTCACTGAAGGAGATACGCCCGTGGGCGAGAAGATGAACGCTGTCACCGACGCCGAGTTCGACCAGACGGTGCTGAAGAGCGACAAGCCGGTCCTGGTCGATTTCTGGGCCGAGTGGTGTGGCCCGTGCCGCCAGGTGTCCCCCATCCTGGAAGAGCTGAACCAGGACCACGGCGACAAGATCACGTTCCTGAAGATGAACGTCGACGAGAACCCGGTCACCCCGAGCAACTACCGCGTTACCGGTATCCCTACGATCAACGTCTACGTGAACGGTGAGCTGGCCAAGTCCATCGTCGGCGCCAAGCCGAAGGCGGCGCTGCTCAAGGAGCTGGCCGACTTCACTGGCTGAGAAGCAGGACAACCCCGTCCGCCACGGTAAGAGGAGCCAGTTGATGGAAGCCCCCCACGGCGTGTACAGGATCGGCGACAGCGGTGAGGCGGTCGCCGAGATCGTCGGCAAGCTGCAGCGGCTCGGGCTGCTGACCGGCGGTCACGACGTCTACGACGAAGCGACCGCGCACGCCGTCCGGGGCTTCCAGCAGCAACGCGGGCTGATGATCGACGGTGTCGTCGGCCCGCAGACCTACCGGGCGATCGACGACGCGCGCTGGCGGCTGGGCGACCGGCTGTTGACCTACGTGCCGTCGCATCCGCTGAGCGGTGACGACGTCCTGAGCCTGCAGGCCAAGCTGCAGGAGCTCGGGTTCGCGGTCGCCCGGATCGACGGGATCTTCGCCGCGGACACCCAGCGTGCGGTGACCGAGTTCCAGCGCAACATGGGCCTGCCGGCCGACGGCACCTGCGGCCCGTCCACGTTCAAGGCCCTCGAGCGCATCCGCCCGATGGCGACCGGCGGCCGCCCGGATGCGTTGCGCGCCCGCGAGGCCGTCCGCGCCGCCGGACCGCGACTGTCCGGCAAGACCGTGGTGATCGATCCGGGCCACGGCGGTTTCGACTACGGCTGGGAGGGCTTCGGCCTGCGCGAGTCCGACATCGCGTACGACCTTGCCGCCCGGATCGAGGGTCGTCTCGGCGCCACCGGCGTCCGGGCGTACCTGTCCCGCGGCCGCGACCAGGGGCCGGACGAGCTGGCCCGGGCCGCGTTCGCGAACGAGACGGACGCGAACCTGTGCGTCTCGCTGCACACCGACGGGTCGATGAACCCGCAGGCGCAGGGCGTCGCGACGTACTACTACGGCAACGACCTGCACGGCGCCTCGTCGAGCGTCGGCGAGCAGTTCGCCGGCCTGGTGCAGCGCGAGATCGTCGCCCGGACCGACCTGCTGAACTGCCGGACGCACGCCAAGACCTGGGACCTGCTGCGGCGGACCAAGATGCCCGCGGTGCGGCTCGAGATCGGCTACGTGACGAACCCGCACGACTCCGCCCGGCTGGCCGACCCGGCGTTCCGCGACGTGATCGCCGAGGCGATCGTGGTCGCGATCCAGCGGGTGTACCTGCCGCCGGAGCAGGACGCCGCCACCGGGATGCTCCGCTTCGGGCAACTTACCGTCTGACCACAGTTCGGCGATCGTCGGGTGTATCCCGGAAGAAAGTGGCTACAATGCTCTTGAGGTAAGTAGCCACCTAAGGGAGAGCAGCATGGACGTCGGCATTCGGGAACTGCGCGACAACCTCAGTCGCCACCTGGCCGAGGTCCGCTCCGGACGCACGGTGACAGTGACAGACCATGGGCAACCGGTCGCCCGCATTGTGCCCGTCGGGCAACCGACGCGACTGGAGCGACTTCGCGCCGAAGGGCGCGTGCAGCCCGCCCGCCAGAGGAAGCAGCCCGCGCCCGACCCGATTCATGCCGAGGGCTTGGTCGGCGAGCTCATCGACGAGCAGCGCCGGTGATCGGCTATCTCGACACATCGGCTTTCGTACCGCTGCTGGTCAGCGAGCCGAGCAGTGCGGCTTGTCGGCGATTCTGGGATGACGCGGACGCCGTGGTGTCGAGTCGACTTCTCTATGTGGAGACCGCGGCCGCACTCGCGCAGGCACATCGCATGGCGCGCCTCGACGACCAGGCGTATTCGTCGTGTCGCCGGCTGCTGGACCAATTCTGGCCGCAACTCGAGATCACCGAGCTTGACGAGGCATTGATCCAGCGCGCGGCGGAACTCGCGGACCTTCTCGCGCTGCGCGGGTACGACGCCGTCCACTGCGCTTCGGCCGAACAGCTGGAGGACGCCGAAGTTGTCGTCGCATCGGGCGACAAGCGCCTCCTCGATGCATGGAAGTCTTTGGGACTGGCCACGTTCGACACCAATACGCCCGACGACGCTACGAGTGATCCTCGAGCTTGATCTTCGGGAGGATCCGGTCGAGCCCGCTCGGTAGCCACCAGGCGCGGTTGCCGAGCAGGCGCAGGACCGCGGGGACGATGACGCAGCGGATCAGCACGGCGTCGAGCAGCACCGCGGTGGCCAGGCCGAGACCGAACTGCTTGAGCATCCGGTCCGGGCTGAGCAGGAAAGCGCCGAACACCACGATCATGATCGCGGCCGCCGCGGTGATCACGCTGCCGGTCGTCGCCAGCCCTTCGCGGACCGCCACCCGGGCGTCGCCGGTTCGCCGCCACTCCTCGTGGATCCGGGAGACCAGGAACACCTCGTAGTCCATCGACAGCCCGAACACGATCGCGAAGATCATCACCGGTACGAACGCCTCGATCGGCCCGGCCTGCGCACCGAACCAGCCTTGCTGGAACACCAGGGTGATGGCACCGAGCGAGGCGCCGATGCTGAGCAGGTTGAGGACGGCGGCCTTCAGCGGGATCAGCACCGACCGGAACACCGCCATCAGCAGCAGTGCCGACAACCCGACGACGACCAGCACGAAGATCGGCAGCCGCTTGCTCACCGCCGCCGCGAAGTCGTCCGCGGCCGCCGTCGACCCGCCGATCAGGTACGTCGCCCCCGTCCGCCCCTCCAGTGCCGGCAACGTGTCGTCCCGCAACCGCTCGACGAGGTCGCTCGTCGCCGCGTCCTGCGGAGCCGACTTCGGGAACGCCAGCACGGTCGCGATCTTGCCGTCCGGCGTCAGCTGCGGCGGCGTCACCGCGGCGACCCCAGGATCGGCGGCCAGCGTCCGGCCCAGCGCCTGCGCCGCGGCCGAGTCGCCCTCCGAGACCACGACGAGCGGACCGTTGAAGCCGGGCCCGAATCCGTCCGCCAGCAGGTCGTACGCCTTCCGGCTCGTCTTGGCCGGATCGTCCGTGCCCGCATCCGCGAACCCGAGCCGCATGCCGAGCGCGGGCAGCGACAGCGCCACCAACGCGACGATGCCGAGCACCAACGGCACCCACGGCCCGCGCTGCACCATCCCGGCCAACCGCCGCCACCCGTCGCCCGGCGTACGCCGCTGCTTCGCGGCATGCTTGCGTACGCTCCGCTCGATCCGCTTCCCGAACAGTGTCAGCAACGACGGCAGCAAGGTCACCGCCGCGAGCATCGTCATCAGGACGGTCAACGTGACACCGAGTGCGACGCCCTGCAGTGAGCCGAGTCCCAGCGCGAGCAGGCCGAGCAACGCGATCACCACCGTGCAGCCGGCGAACATCACCGAACGGCCTGCAGTGTCCAGAGCGACGGCCTTCGGGTCGGCCGTGCCCTTCAAGAGCTCGTGCCGATAGCGCGAGAAGATCAGCAACGCGTAGTCGATGCCGACGCCGAGCCCGACCAGCATCATCACCGGCGTCGTGTACTCCGGCACGGTGAAGAAGTGCGAGGCGAGCATCAGCAACGCGACCGTGCTGCCGACCGCGAACACGGCGGTCAGCAGCGGAAGTGTTGCCGCCAGCAACGACCCGAACAGGAACACGAGGATCACCAGCGCGGCCAGGATGCCCGCGCCCTCGGACGCGCCGCCCGAACTCTCGGCGGCGTTCCGGGCCAGATCACCGCCGGCCTCGACCTGGAATGCCGGCCGGGCGAAGTCCTGCGCACGGTGGATGATCGTCCGGACGTCCTCCACCGGCATGTCCGCGGCGGCGACGTCCAGCCCGACCGTGGCGTAGGCCGTACGTCGATCTGTCGACATTGCGCCCGGCGCCGTGAACGGATCGGCGACCGATGCGACGTGCGGGAGGTCGCGCACCGCGGCCAGCATCGACGTGACCCTGGACTTCTCCGCCGCGAGACCGCCCTCGGCCCGGAACACGAGCTGCACGCTCGCGGTGTCGCCCTGGGGCTGGTGCGCCGCGAAGATGTCCGTGACCCGCTGGGAGTCGGTCCCCGGCAAGGAGTTGTCGTTCTTGTAGTTCGCGCCGACCACGGTCGACGCGACGGTGACCGCGGCCAGCGCGAGCACCCAGAGCACGAGTGCCGGGCCGGCGTGCCGCATGGCCCAGCCGGAAACCCGGTGCAGTACGCCGGGCCGGGTCGCTGGTCGGATCGGGGTGTCCACACTCATCGCAGGTCCCTAATAAGTAGATCGGCTACATGTTGCCTCTCGACATTAACAGACACATGAGTAGACTGGCTATATGAAGGCGGATGCGCTGCGTGGACACCTCGACCCGATGATCCTGGCGGTCGTCGAGCACGAACCGCTGCACGGCTACGCGATCATGGAGGCGTTGCTGGAGCGCAGCGGCGGCGAGCTCGACCTGCCGACCGGCACGCTCTACCCGGCGCTGCGCCGCCTGGAGCGGGCCGGCTACCTGGCCAGCGAGTGGAGCACGGTCGGCGGCCGCAAACGGCGGACGTACCAGCTCACCAGTGCGGGTGCGAAGATGCTTGCCGCCGGCAAGCAGGAGTGGGTGACCTTCCGGGCGGTGGTGGAAGGGGTGCTACGCCCAAGCGAGGCGTAGGCCGCGCGTGGCCTGCTGGGCGACCAGAAGCAGCGGCAGCACGACGAAGCCGCAGACCACGCCGAGGGCGAGCAGGCCGTTGGGATGCGGGCTGGTCAGAGCCATCAGGAGGCTGATCGCGCCGATCGCCGCCGCGTTCGCGAGCGCGAAGACCGTCGTCACGCCGGCCAGGTGGTCCCGGACCAGCGGATACCGCAGGCCGATGCCGGCGGCAACGACTGCGAGGACGGCGCCGGCGATGGCGATCGTGCCGACGTCGCGGACCAGCGCCTGCAGCAGGTCGTTCAGCGGGTTGGGGTCGTCCGGTCCGCTGTTCCAGCTCCAGACGCCTTCCCGCCACACGATGGGCTGGATGATCAGCGCCGCGAACAGCAGCACCGCCGTACGCCGGCTCTGACTGACGGCAAGATCCGCGCGATAGCCCGGCGCGACCTCCTCGAGGGTCCCGAAGTCGGCCACCGCGTGCTTCTCGGCGGCGCGCCTGTCCATACCGTCCGCCTCGAAGGCCTCGGCGGCGTCGGTCAGGTGGTCCCGCGCCTCAGCCAGCAGGTCCGCCTTGCGGCGCCTGGGTCCCCGGAGCTGCTTGCTCAGGGCCGCGAGGTAGTCGTCGATAGGCACTTCTCCAGTATGAGGAGCGCGTCCCCGGCTCACGTCCGGGGTCCCACTGACTCACCCCTGAGCTTGGCGCGGCGCCGGTGCTGGAGGACGAAGAATCCGATGTACCCGATCACGACGAGCGCGAAGCCGACCTTCTCTGCGACGGGAGTCGCGCCGTCGGGCCACAACCAGCCGTTGAGGTAGTGCTGTATGTATCCGCCCGCGTAGACGCTCTCGCCGCCCTCCCGGCGGAAGAACTTCTCGGTCGCCGTCACCGGGCAGCCGAAGTCGACCAACACGATCACCAGGTTCCACACCACGATCGCGAGGTGGTACCAGATCAGCTTCGGCCAGCGCCAGGCGAGGAAGGCGCCGACCACGAAGAACAGGAGCAGGGCGCCGTGCACGAGCATCACCACGTCCGCCAGCACCCGATAGATCACAGCTACTCCGGGCCCGACCGCAGCGCGTCGCGGACCGTCACCGGCGCCGCCGGGGCCTGCTCCGGACGGATGGCGCCCATCAGGCGCTCGACGGCGGCCTCCATCTCACTGCGCCAGGTGATCGCCGACCGCAGGTCCAGCCGCAGCCGGGGATTGCGCGGGTGCTCGCGCACCACCCCGAACCCGACCGCACGCAGGAAGTCGGTCGGCCACACGCAGCCCGGCCCGTCCCAGCGCGAGTCGCCGAACGCCTCGACCGCGCGGAAACCTCGCTTCAGCACGTCCTTGGCCACCGCCTGGACGAGGATCTTGCCGAGCCCGAGGCCCAGGTACCGCGGCAGGATCCGGCCGGTCGCGAGGACGACGGCGTCCGGGCTCACGGGTGCCGTCGGGAACGCCTGGATCCGGGGCAGGTACGTCGCCGGGGCGTACACCGCGAAGCCGGCCGGCTCGTCGTCGACGTACAGCACGATGCCGGCAGTCCCCCAATCCAGCAGCAACTGGGACAGCCAGGCTTCCTTCTCCAGCCCGGTGTCGCCGTTGCGATCGGCCTGCCGCGCCGCCACCGGATCGAGCTCCCAGAACACGCAGTCACGGCACGGGACCGGCAACTCGCCGAGGTTGGCGAGCGTCAGCGGTTCCAGCCGTCGGGCCATCAATGCATCCGTTCAGCGCTACGTGCTGTTGGCTTCGTCACCATCCGTCAGCGGATGACCGGTTCGGCCGCCGGTTCGGGGACCGGGGCCGGGGTCCGCGCGTCCGGCGTGCGGGTCGCCTCCGGGGCGACGTACCGCTGTTGCACCTTCGCGGCCGGTTGCCGCCGGAACAGCTCGCCGGCGAACCCGGCCAGTACGCCCAGCGCCAGGCCGCCGAGCGCCCATCCGGCTGTCCTGCCCACGCTCATCCCTGATTCCGCCTTCCGGTTCCACCTCTCAGGCCGCACCGCACCCTCCGGCTGTCTCAGCAGCCAGATTCCGGCATGGTCGAACCTGCCCCTATAAGGCATGGTAGTGAGAGGTCACGCCGATCCCCAGTCCCGACCTGGGTCTGTCGACGTAACCTGGTGACTTCCCCCTCGATCACCGTTGGAGTGGCCCTCGTGAGTGCTGACGTGCCCGATGTCCGGCAGACCCGTCTCGACAACTACGTCGAGGCGTACGCAGCCCGGACGAAGGGCATGACCGCATCGGAGATCCGGGCGCTGTTCTCGGTCGCCAGCCGCCCCGAGGTGGTCTCGCTCGCGGGCGGTATGCCGAACATCGGCGGCCTGCCGCTCGACGTGGTCGGCGGCGCGGTCCGCGACCTGGTGATCGAGAGCGGCGCGACCGCGATGCAGTACGGCTCCGGCCAGGGCGATCCGGCGCTGCGCGACCAGATCTGCGACATCATGCGGCTGGAGGGCATCGAGGCCCATCCCGACGACGTCGTCGTCACGGTCGGCAGCCAGCAGGCCGTCGACCTGGTGACTCGGGTCTTCTGCGATCCGGGCGACGTCGTGATCTGCGAGGCGCCGTCGTACGTCGGCGCCCTCGGCGTGTTCCGCGCGTACCAGTGCGAGGTCGTCCACGTCGCGATGGACGACGACGGCGTGGTGCCGGAGGCGCTGGAGCAGGCGATCGCGTCGGTCCGGGCGGCCGGCAAGCGGATCAAGTTCTTCTACACGATCCCGAACTTCCACAACCCCGCCGGGGTCTCGCTGTCCGACGAGCGGCGGGCGCGGGTGCTGGAGATCTGCCAGCGGGCGGAGTTGCTGATCCTCGAGGACAATCCGTACGGACTGCTCGGATTCGAAGGTGAGCCGCAGCAGGCGTTGCGCGCCGCGGACCGGGAAGGGGTCATCTACCTCGGCTCCTTCTCGAAGACGTTCGCCCCCGGCTTCCGGGTCGGCTGGGCGGTCGCGCCGCACGCCGTCCGCGAGAAACTCGTGCTGGCACAGGAGTCCGCGACCCTGTGCCCGCCGACCTTCAGCCAGCTCGCCATCTCGTCGTACCTGGTCCGGCACGACTGGATGGGGCAGGTGAAGCAGTTCCGGGAGATGTACCGCGAACGCCGCGATGCGATGCTCGCGGCGCTGGCCGAAAAGATGCCAGCGGCAACCACCTGGACACGGCCGCGGGGCGGGTTCTACGTCTGGCTGACGTTGCCGGACGGGCTGGACGCGAAGGCGATGCTGCCCCGGGCGGTCACCGCACGCGTCGCCTACGTGCCCGGAACGGCCTTCTTCTCGGACGGTTTCGGCTCCCAGTGCATGCGGCTGTCGTACTGTCATCCGACGCCGGAGCGGATCACCGAGGGAGTCGGCCGGCTCGCCGCGGTGATCCACGAGGAGCTCGAGCTCCGCCAGACGTTCGGCCCGCTGCCACCCGGCGCCGGCCGTGAGTACGACGCTCCGGGGCCGGAGCTTTCGTAGATTTTTCACCGCTCCGCTTCGCAAAGGTTGCGCAAGGGAGCTGCGGGCGGCCGGGGGTGCGGGAATCGGTAGGGGTACCGTTCGAGTGGGCCTCGGGACCGGCGGCCGTGCCGGAGTCGCCCACGAGTGATCGGGATATTTGTGATGAGTGATCTGGGTCGGGTGCTGGTACTGGCAGGTGGGCTGTCGCACGAGCGGGACGTCTCGCTGCGATCCGGCCGCCGGGTGGCGGACGCGCTGCGCAGTGTCGGCGTCGAGGTCGAACAGCGCGACGTCGACGCCTCGCTGGTCGACCGGCTGCGCGACGATCCCCCGGACGCGGTCTTCCCCGTCCTGCACGGCGTCACCGGCGAGGACGGCGCCCTCCGCCAGGTCCTCGACCTGTACGGCGTTCCGTACGTCGGGGCCGACGCGGCCGCGTGCCGTACGGCGTTCGACAAGCCGGTCGCCGCGACGGTCGTCGGCGCTGCGGGACTGCACACGCCTGCCTCGGTCGTGCTCGGGCACGACACGTTCCGCGAGCTCGGCGCCGCGGCACTGATGGAGGCAGTGATCCAGCAGGTCGGGCTGCCGCTCGTCGTGAAGCCGGCCCGGGGCGGGTCGGCGCTGGGTGCTTCGATCGTGCGCTCGGTCGAGGAGCTGCCGTCGGCGATGGTGAACTGCTACGCCTACGGGCCGGTCGCGTTGATCGAGCAGTACGTCGACGGGACCGAGGTGGCCGTCACGGTCGTCGACACCGGCGACGGGCCGCGGGCGCTGCCTGCCGTCGAGATCCGCCCCGACTCGGGGTTCTACGACTACGAGGCCCGGTACACCGCAGGCGCGACGCAGTTCGTCGTACCTGCTCGGTTGGAGCCTGAGGCCGCCGGCGCCTGCGCCGCGGCCGCCGTCCAGGCGCACCAGGCGCTGGGACTGCGCGATCTGTCCAGGACCGACCTCGTGGTCGACGCGGCCGGCGTGCCGTGGTTCCTCGAGGTGAACGTGGCTCCGGGGATGACCGAGACGTCGCTGGTCCCGCTGGCCGCCGAGGCGGCCGGGATCGAGCTCGGCGTCCTCTGCCGCGATCTGCTTGCCACCGCAGCAGCCCGCTGAGCGCCGGACGTAGCAATGCCAGACCCCCGCTCTCCGGAGCCCGCTCGGCCGCTGTGGCGGACCGTGCTGACGCCGCAGTGGTCCGGTCTCCTGGTGCTCGCTTTGGCGCTCGCCGGTGTCATGACCGCCATGGGTGTGTGGCAGTTGAGCGTGTACCAGTCGAAGACGGCGGACGCGACCGCTCAGCGCGCTGCCGCTCCGCCGGTCGCCCTGCAGTCACTCTTCTCCATCGACGAGGGACTGCCGTCGAAGGCCGTCGGTCGGCGCGTCACCATCGAAGGCACCTGGGGGCCGGCCGCCGACCAGGTGTTCATCGCGGATCGCGCCCAGGACGGCAAGAACGGCTTCTGGGTGCTTTCGCCGCTCATGCTCCCCGACTCCGGCGCTGTGATGGTCGTCCGCGGCTGGGTGCCTGTCGTGACCGACGCCGCCGCGCAGGCACCTACCGGTCCGGTGCGGCTGACCGGCTCGGTGGTGGCGTCCGAGGCCGAGGACTCGTCGGCCGACGCCGCCAAGGGGCGGGTCCTGTCGTCGCTGCGGATCCCGACGATCGTGCACCTGGTGAAGTACCGGGTGTATGACGCGTTCGTCGTACAGACCGCTGTCGACGCAGGTGCCGTACCGTCACCGGCACCGGCCGCTGTCGTGCCGCCTCCGCCGCCGACGGATCACGCCGGCCTGCGGAACGTGGCGTACGCCGTGCAGTGGTGGATCTTCGCGGCGTTCACGCTGTGGATGTGGGCCCGGATGGTGCTGGATGCGCACCACACGCCGCCGGACGCCGGGACGGGCGACCAGGTCGGAGAGCCTGTGGAGTCAAGCGGTACCGTTTCAGCGTGACTTCCCCTGCTGACCCCGCCACTTCCGCCGCCGGCCCGCAGCCGCTCACCCCGGCCGTCCGCGGCGCCCTGATGCGCTACCGCGTGATCGCGTACGTGGTCGGCGTGATGCTGCTCCTGCTGCTGTTCGTGGCGATGCCGCTGAAGTACCTGGCCGACGACCCGGGCGCGATGAACGTGATCGGCCCGATGCACGGCTTCCTGTACGTCGTGTACCTCCTCGGCACGTTCGACCTGTTCCGCCGGGTCCGCTGGTCCTTCCCCCGGCTGGTCCTGATGGCGGTCGCCGGCACCATCCCGTTCCTCTCGTTCTACGCCGAGCGCAAGACGTCGCACGAGCTTCTCGGTCGCTAGTCGTCGATGTTTCACATGAAACATTCGCGGGAGGTGGCGACATGGATTTGTCGACATGTCTCTCTGGTGATGAATCCCGACAGTTCGTGCCGTTAACTAGCTCTGTCAGCGCGATCCTAAGCCGCCTCGCCAGACTTACATCCGTGTGATTTCTGGGCCCTACGCCGCAGAACAGCGGCCGTTTCAGGTCCGCAGGACGGCGTAGTGGAGCCGAACGCTGCCGCCGGCATCCGCTCGCATCGAGAGCAGCTGCAGCCGGGTCGGAGCCTCGCCGATCGCGAGCGGAGCGCCGTCCATGATCGACGGCGTGCCCAGCCCACCGACCAGAGCGGGCGCCACCGTCAGGTGCAGCTCGTCGATCAGATCTGCTCGCAAGAGCGTGCCATTCAAACCGCCGCCTGCCATCGACAACACGCAGCTGATTCCCAGCTCGGCACCCATCGCGGCGATCGCCTCCGCCAGGTCGACGCGCTCCTCGCCGGCGACGAGGTAGCAGATGCGCTCCCGGCGGAGATAGGCCAGATAGTTCGCCGGCGTCGATCGCGCCACCAGAACCAGCACATCCCAGCCTTCATGCTTCTCGGTCCACCGCACCCGTCCGCGGCTGTCGACCACCGTGAACCACATGTGCGGCGGCGCCGGCTGTCCGATCACGTCGGCCGGGAGGAAGTGGTCGTAGAGCCCGGCCGGATCACCGTCGTACGCCGGCAGCTCGTCGGGCGTCTCGTCCTCGGCGACCAGGCTGCCACTCCCCTCGAGAACGGCGCTGCAGCCGTACTGCTGCCTGACCAGCTCGACGACATCGATCGCGACCGGCGCCGATGGAGTCATCGCCTCCCACAGCCGCGAGCTGGGCTCACGCATCAGGAGGGCATCCCGGACGAGTGCGACCTTCCCGTCGGCACTTGCTCCTACGCTGACCACCACGCGCGGTCGGTTCTGCACCTGGGCCTCCTCGGGCTCGAGAGGCCCCCAGACATACCAACGCCCGCCGACAAATTCGGCGGGCGTTCGTCTGGGTGATCGGCGTCAGGCCTCGGTGGCCTTGTTCGGGTCCATCAGCGTGACGATGCGCTCGAGGTCGTCGAGGGAGGCGAACTCGACGGTGATCTTGCCCTTGGTCTTTCCGAGGTCGACCTTGACGCGCGTCTCGAAGCGGTCCGACAGCCGATCGGCAAGGTCGACCAGCCGCGGTGCGACCGGCTTGTTCCGGCGGCGCGGCGCGGCCGTATCGTCGCCGTGCATGTCCCCGAGCGCGACGATCTCCTCGACCGTCCGCACCGAGAGCCCTTCGGCGACGATCCGCTGCGCGAGCCGCTCGATGGCGTCACCGCTGGGCAGGCCGAGCAGTGCCCGCGCGTGACCGGCCGACAGCACCCCGGCCGCGACCCGGCGCTGAACGGATGCCGGCAGCTTCAGCAGTCGCAGCGTGTTGGAGATCTGCGGGCGTGACCGCCCGATCCGCGTCGCGAGCACCTCCTGCGTGCACCCGAAGTCGTCGAGCATCTGCTGGTACGCCGCGGCCTCTTCCAGCGGGTTCAGCTGGCTGCGGTGCAGGTTCTCCAGCAGAGCGTCCCGGAGCATCGCATCGTCCGACGTCTCCCGCACGATCGCGGGGATCGTCGTCAGGCCGGCGGCCTGCGTCGCGCGCCAACGGCGCTCGCCCATGACGAGTTCGTACGTGTCGTCCTCGAGCCGGCGGACGACGATCGGCTGCAGCAGGCCGATCTCCTTGACCGAGTGGACGAGCTCCTCCATCGCGTCCTCGTCGAAGACCGTCCGCGGCTGCTTCGGGTTCGGCGTGATCTTGTCGACCTCGATCTCCGCGAACGACGCACCCGGTACCGCGGCCAGCTCCGGCTCCTGCGGTCCCTGCGGCGCGGTCGGCGTCGTGACCGGCGGCGCCCCCGGGATCGAGTTCGATTTGCTGCCGAGGGTGGTGGTGCCAGGCGCCGGCGAGCTGGGGATCAGCGCACCAAGTCCGCGTCCGAGTCGGGTGTTCATCGCGCTCCCTCGAGTTCGACTGCCTGCTGAGCTACTGCTGACCTAATCACAACGCTGACCGACGACCGCGGCCGTCACCGCAGCCTGCGTGTCCTGTTTCACGTGAAACGAGCCGGGCCCGTTCCACGTGAAACACTGCCACGCCGCTCCGTCTGGCTCAGGAGTTGTTCCGCATCGCGATCTCGCGCGACGCCTCCAGGTACGACAGCGCACCGGCCGACGCCGGGTCGTACGCGAGCACGGTCTGCCCGTGGCTCGGGGCCTCCGAGATCCGCACCGACCGCGGTACGGCGGTGCGCAGGACGGCGTCCTTGAAGTGACCGCGGACCTCGGCCGCGACCTCGCCGGCCAGCTTCGTCCGGGCGTCGTACATGGTCAGCAGGATCGTCGATACGTCCAGCGACGGGTTGAGGTGCGACTTCACCATGTCGATGTGCCGCAGCAACTGCGACAGACCCTCGAGCGCGTAGTACTCGCTCTGGATCGGGACCAGGACCTCGCGGGCGGCGGTCAGGGCGTTCACGGTCAGCAGGCCGAGCGACGGCGGGCAGTCGATGAAGACGTAGTCGTACTTCTCCCCCGCGGTCTCGGTCTCGGTCAGGTAGGCCTCGAGCACACTCTTCAGCCGGCTCTCCCGGGCCACCAGGCTGACGAGCTCGATCTCGGCGCCCGCCAGGTCGATGGTCGCCGGGATCACCTGGATGCCGGGGTGTTCGGCGCACGGCTGGATCAATTTTCTCAGCGGCTCGCCTTCGATGATCGCCTCGTACACACCCGGCGTGCCTTCGGCGTGGTCGATGCCGAGGGCCGTCGACGCGTTGCCCTGTGGGTCGAGGTCGATGACGAGGATCTTCGCGCCGTAGAGGGCGAGGCCGGCCGCGACGTTCACCGTCGTCGTGGTCTTGCCCACGCCACCCTTCTGGTTGGCGACGACGAAGACTCGGGTCTCGGCAGGCAGCGGGAACTCGCGGCCCATCGTGCGTCCTTCATTCACCAGCAGGGTCCGTTCGGTGGCGGCGGCGATCGGAGTCTCCAGGAGTCGTCGCTGAAGCTCGTCCGACGTGGCCCGCGCGGCGATCTGTGCGGCAGTCATAGCGCCCATTCCGATAGGTGCGGGACTTGGCCCGAAGAGGATGTCTGTAGGGGTCGGGGCGGGTCTGCCCTCAGCTCCGTCCACAGGCTTCTGTGGACGAATTCCCGTGTGCGGGGGCAGTTTCATGCGGTGGTCATCCACAGGCGGTGGAGACTCGGAGAAGTCCGGCTCGACGTCCACCAGTGACGCCGAATCGGACCCGGGACCATCATCCCGCATCTCAGGCGTTTCACGTGAAACAGACGCCTGGTCGCCGTCCGCGAGACTGCCGAGACCGACCGCGGCAGCGGCCTGGAGTCTTGAGGTGTCGATCGGCGGCGCGAGGTACGGCTGCTCGGCGGCCGGGGTCGAAGAGGTCTGGACAGGGGATGCCGGCGCGGGCGCCGAGCTGGGAGCGGGTTCCTGAGTCACCACACGGACGGCGGAGTCCGGTTCGGTCGGCCAGCCGATCCCCTGGGACGCCCCTGGCTCACCGGTGCTCTTCTCGGGCCATCCGAGGGCACGACTCACCAACCCGCTCACCTCCCGTGTCTTGCGTGCCGGGATCCCCCTGCAGCACGTCCGGCCACAATACTCACCACAGTCGTGGGGTTGGCCAGTTCATCGCCGCCAAGTTCGTGAATATGACAAACCTCTGCGCCAAGCTTCATCAACTCGCGTTCTGAGGCGTCCAGTTCCTCCTCTGCGGACGCCCCTTTCATGGCCAGCATCAGTCCGCCCTCGACACAGAGCGGCAGACACCAGCGGGCCAGTTTCCCGAGCGGTGCGACCGCCCGCGAGGTGACGACGTCGTACGACGCCGGCGGGAGATCTTCGGCCCGCGCGCGGACGACCGTCGCGTTGGCGAGCTCCAGGGAATCGACCGCCTCCTGGAGAAAGGTCGTGCGCCGGAGCAGGGGCTCAACCAGATCCACCTGGAGGTCGGGCCGGACGATCGCGAGCACGATGCCGGGCAGGCCGGCGCCGGTGCCCACATCGGCGACCGACGCGCCCTCCGGGATCAGCCGCTCGACCACGGCGCAGTTCAGCAGGTGGCGGTCCCACAACCGTGGAACCTCCCGCGGTCCGATCAGGCCGCGCAGCGTCCCCTCGGTCGCCAGCAACTCGGCGTACGCCGAAAGCCGGACCGCCGCCCGTGGAAACAGCTTGTCCACGAGCGGCGGTGTTTCACGTGAAACGTGTTCGGTCATCGGTGCGCTGTCATGGCTGAACCACCACGCGGCGGCGGGGCTCCTCGCCCTCGGACTCCGACGTCAGGCCGGCGGCCGCGACGACGTCGTGCACGACCTTGCGCTCGAACGGCGTCATCGGGTCCAGCCGCACCGGGGTGCCGGTCGCCTTCGCCTCCTCGACGGCCTTCCGGCCGACCTCTTCGAGCTCCGCCTTTCGGTTCGCCCGGTAGTTCGACACGTCGAGCATCAGCCGCGACCGCTCACCGGTCTCCCGGTACACCGCGAGCCGGGTCAGCTCCTGGAGCGCCTCCAGGACCTTCCCCTTCTCACCGACGAGGTTGTTCAGCTCGGCGCCGACGATCGAGACCGCGGCCCGGTCCCCGTCGATGTCCATGTCGATGTCGCCGTCGAGATCGGCGATATCGAGCAGTTCCTCGAGGTAGTCCGCCGCGATGTCGCTCTCCGCCTCGAGGGCCTTCAGGCGATCCTCGGCGGAGTTCGTGCCGGCGGACTGCTCCGCCGTGTCGGTATTCTGCATGCCGTCGGTCACGGCCACTCCTTCACAGTGTCGGGATCCGCCTCACGGGGACCCGGGGCTCGGGGCAATCAGGGGTGCGCCGGGTCAGCGCGAACCGCCGGAGCGCTTCTGCGCCGCCTTCTTCTGCGCGGCCGACTTCGCCGCGGGCTGGCGCTTGGCTCCGGTGCCCTTCTTGCCGGCCGGCTGCTTCTTGGCAGCTGCGGCCTGAGTCTTCTTCGGTGCGTCCTGCTTCGGCGCCGTGTCCTGCGGCCTGCCCGAGGACGGCTGTCCGTTGCTCGAGGCGTCCGCGCCGCCGGCTGCCGGTCCGCCGGTCCTCCGGTCACTGCGCGACTGCCGCTTCGGCTGCTGGCGCTGCGCAGGGCGACGGTCCGTCGTCTCGGTCTCGGTCGCGGTGCCGACGGCGCCCGGGACACCCTCGTCGGCCGCCCGGCCGTGGCGCAGGTTGTGCTCGCGCTTGCGGGCCTGCATCGCGTCGTACGCCGGGGTGCCCGGGGCGGGGTTGCGGCGGATCACGTAGAACTGCTGACCCATCGTCCACACGTTGGAGACGAACCAGTAGATCAACACACCGATCGGGAAGTTGAAGCCACCGATGAGGAAGAAGATCGGGAAGACGTACAGCATGATCTTCTGCATCTGCGCGGCCTGGCCGGTGAGGGCCTCCTTCGGCATGTTCTTCCGCATCAGCTGCAGCTGAGTGATGAACATCGTCGTCGTCATCAGGATGATGAGGACGATCGCGACGACCTTGACGTTGTTGGCGCCGGGGCCGCTGGCCTTCAGGAAGGTCTGCGAGATCTCCGCGCCGAAGATCTTCGCGTGCTGCAGCGAGTAGACGTACGGCTCCATGATCGCGCTGTGCGCCTTGCCGTTCGCCGCGTAGTCGAGCACCCGGAACAGGGCCAGGAAGATCGGCGACTGCAGCAGCAGCGGCAGGCACGAGGAGAACGGGTTGGTCCCGGTCTCCTTGTACAGCTTCATCATCTCCTGACCGAGCTTCTCCCGGTCATGGCCGTACTTCTTCTGCAGCTCCTTCATCTTCGGCTGCAGCAGCTGCATGTTCCGGCTGGAGCGGATCTGCCGGACGAACAGCGGGATCAGCAGCGTCCGGATGGTGACGGTCAGACCGACGATGGACAGCGCCCACGCCCAGCCGCTGTTCGGGTCGAGCACCTGGCTGAACAACCAGTGCCAGCCGACGAGCAGCGCCGACACGGCCCAGTAGAGCGGGGTCATCACCGTGTTGAACAGGTCTACGATCCCGTCCCACACCGCGAGTCCGGGGATGGCCAGAAGAGTCACTCACACACCTCGCTGCGCAGGCCCGGCGTCGGCCGACGGTCCGGGCTGGTTGGCGGAGAAAGACTCTCCGCGCTGGTCGACATCTCTGGGAGGAACGGGGTCGTAGCCTCCGGGGTTCCACGGGTGGCAGCGGATGAGTCGCCTCATCGCCAGCCAGCTACCGCGCACCGCACCGTGGCGTTCGACCGCTTCCAAGGCATACGCCGAACAACTCGGGTAGAACCTGCAGACCTGCCCGTACAGCGGGCTGATCAGCAGCCGGTACAACTTCAGGAAACCGATGATCCCGCTCCGCACGGGATTGATCCGCATCATGGCCGCAGCACCCGGCCCAGGGCGCCGTCGACGTCGGCCGCCAACTCGTCGTACGACGCCGCGGCGGAGGACGGGAGGGCGCGGACGACGGTCAGGCTGCCGGCCGGCAGATCGGGCAACCGCGTCGCCAGGACCGCACGCAGACGGCGGTGGACCCGGTTCCGCAGAACCGCGTTGCCCACCGCCTTGTTCACAACGAACCCGACGCGCGCCGGGCCGACAGCATCGCCTGTGTCGGCCTGCGCCAGCACATGCAGGACCACCGCGCGTCGCGCCGCGCGCCGACCGGACCGGACGGCGCGACGGAAGTCGTCGGACCGGCGCAACCGGTGCGACGCGGGCAACACGAGGTGGTCACCGTCCGACGGGTCGCTCAGGCCGCGAGGCGCTGACGACCCTTGCCACGGCGGGCGGCGATGATCGCGCGACCCGCGCGGGTGCGCATCCGAAGACGGAAGCCGTGCTTCTTGTGCCGACGACGGTTGTTCGGCTGGAACGTCCGCTTGCTCACTGGAATGACTCCGGTTACTCGAGAACACAAATTTGTCGACAAATCCACTGATTCGGATCTGCCCGTTGGTGCATCCTGCACACCGTCGGAGAACCAGGGATGGTCCCGCAGGGAGCGCAGCACGAAACGGCCGGCTCAACACCGACCGATCCACGGTACGTGGCTCCTTGTGGACAGGTCAAACCAGGTATCCCCAAGGTTTTCCACAGACTTGTGGACAGGATAGTGGGCGAGCGGTCGGTCGAGTACTCGTCACTGTCCGGTCGGATCGGCGACAGAGAGCGATCTCGTAACCATGACTACGCTCCGGCGTCTACCCGACACGCCGCAAGTTGCCCCCAATTTCCTGTTCATAGCCTGTGGATGACGGCTTGAAGCCGTGTGGGCGGACTTGTTAGCGTCACTTCTTCACACCAGAGGTCCCACACCCCGCGATCGGTAACCAACCTGCTCCGGCGGTCGTTCACAACTGTGGACAACCGTGTGGACAGCGGCCCGCACGGTGGTCGGGTCGAATGGTCGCGCAGCCCGGATCAGTCCGGAACGCGCCGGCCACCGCAGCGATGGATTCGGGGAGCAACGCGTGGTCGAGGACCATTCCGCCAGGGCGGAATTCACACCGGTGGAATTCAGCCCGGCCGAGCACCGGACGGACCACAGCGCTGACGGCCGGCAGGACCTCCGGCCCGAACCCGACGCCGGTCTCCGGCCCGAGCCCGAGGCCAACTTCCGCACCGAGGTGCCGCCCGCGCCGGAACCGCTGCCCCGGACCGAGACCACACCCGGTCCGCGCGCGGAGACGCCGATGCCGCGGATGGATCCCGGTGACTATCTGAGCCCGTCGCTCCCGATCCCGATGCCCGAGCCCCCGGCCGCCGGTTACCGGCCCGCGCCACCCCCGGGTCCGTACGGCTACCGCTCCGACCTCGAGCGCGCGGCCACCGATCTTCCGTCCGGCCCACCCCAGTCCACGGCAGGTACGTCGTACTTCGGTGCGGCACCGGCCGTGAATCAACACCCCGGCGCGGGCAACGCCTGGGGTGCCGACGATTGGGGTACTGGCGGCACTGCAGCAGGAGCGGCACCGATCGAGGGGGAGGCACGTGTGGACGACGCAGCCACCAACCAGTGGTCACCCGACGGCAGACCGGCTCAGCAGAGCGCGGCCGCGCCACCAACCGCGGAGCAAACGTCCGCGGAGCTGCCCCAGGTAGAGCAGACGCCCGAGCAGGCCGTCTCCGACCAGCAGGCACCGCAGCAGCCGGTGGCCGCCGAGCGCACGCCCGACGAGCGAGCAGCTGAGCACCAGCCGGCCGAGCCGCGGTCCACTGACGTGCAGGCCCCGCACCAGGACGCACAGCAGCACCACCTGGCCCCACAGCTCCACCTCAACCAGCACCTGCCCCTGCAACCGCACCTGCAACCGCTACAGCCTCCGGTCGCACAGCAGAGCGCTCCACAACACCCACAGGAGCAGCTGCCGCAACACCCCGCCGCCCAACAGGGCACACCGCAGCAGCAGTCCGCGGAGCAGCAACCGCAGGCGCAGCGACCGACGCAGCAACCACAGCCGGCGGAACAGCAACCGCAGGCGCACGCGGCGCAGCAGCCACAGGCGCAGGCGCAACAGCCGGCAGTGCTACAGCCGACGCAACCGCAGGCGCAGCAGCACACGCCAGCGCAGCAGCCGCAGCAGTCGCCACCCCAGCAGTCGCCACCCCAGCAGTCGCCACCCCAGCAGTCGCCACCCCAGCAGCCGCAGCACCAGCAGCCGCAGCACCACCAGTCGCAGCACCACCAGTCGCAGCCGCAGCAGTCGCAGCCACAGCCGACTCACCAGGTGCAGCCACAGCAGATGCACCCGCAGCACCCGCAACCGCAGCCGCCGCAAGCGCAGCAGTTGCAGCCGCCGGTGCAGGCACAGACGGCGGCTCCGGCCGCGACGGACCTGGGTGAGGCGTGGGCTCGCGTGCTTGCCGGGCTGCCGCCGAACCAGCGGGCCTGGCTGACCAACTCGCGTCCGGTCACGCTGCACGAAAGCACGGCGATCGTCGCGGTGCCTGACGACTTCACCCGCGGACAGCTCGAGACCCGCCTCCGTCCGGACCTCGAGCGGATCCTCACCGAGAGCTTCGGACGTGACATCCGGATCGCTGTCACCGTCGACCCGTCCCTCGATCCGGAGCTCCGCGAACAGCAAGCTCCGCCGCAACCGCAGTACACACAGCAGCCTCCACAACAACCCGCGCCGCAGCAGCATGTGCCCCAACAGCACGCGCCGCAGCAGCCGATGCAGCAGCCGCCGCCCGTCCGCGAGCCGCTGCGCACCGACGGTGCCTTCCAGCCGACCATCCAGTCCGCGCTGACCGATCCGGACAACCATTTCAGCGCGCCGCCGGCTCCGCAGCACTACGAGCAGCAGCCGGCCCCGCAGCAGCAGTCGTCGTTCGGTCAGCCGCTCGGATCGGTCGCCCCGCCGCCGAACGGTTCGTCGCAGCCGGCCACCGAGGCGCAGGGTGAAGCGCGGCTGAACCCGAAGTACACCTTCGAAACCTTCGTCATCGGCAGCTCGAACCGGTTCGCGCACGCAGCGGCCGTCGCCGTCGCCGAAGCACCGGGCAAGGCGTACAACCCGCAGCTGATCTACGGCGACTCGGGTCTGGGCAAGACCCACCTGCTGCACGCGATCGGGCACTACGTCCGCAGCCTCTACACCGGAGCCCGCGTGCGGTATGTGTCCAGCGAAGAGTTCACCAACGACTTCATCAACGCGATCCGCGACGACAAGGCGTCCCAGTTCCAGCGCCGGTACCGCGACGTCGACGTGCTGCTGATCGACGACATCCAGTTCCTGGAAGGCAAGATCCAGACCCAGGAAGAGTTCTTCCACACCTTCAACACGCTGCACAACGCGAACAAGCAGATCGTGATCAGCTCCGACCGCGCGCCGAAACGCCTGGAGGCGCTGGAGGACCGGCTGCGGAACCGGTTCGAGTGGGGCCTGATCACCGACATCCAGCCGCCGGACCTCGAGACCCGGATCGCGATCCTGCGGAAGAAGGCCGCGACCGAGCGGCTGACGGCGCCGCCGGAGGTGCTGGAGTTCATCGCGTCGAAGGTGCAGACCAACATCCGCGAGCTCGAGGGCGCGCTGATCCGGGTCACCGCGTTCGCCAGCCTGAACCGGCAGCCGGTCGACCTGAGCCTGGCCGAGATCGTGCTGAAGGACCTGATCCCCGAAGGCAGCAAGCCCGAGGTGACCGCGAGCATGATCATGGGCCAGACGGCGTCGTACTTCGGTCTGTCGATCGACGACCTGTGCGGCTCGAGCCGGAGCCGCGTGCTGGTCACCGCCCGGCAGATCGCCATGTATCTGTGCCGCGAGCTGACCGACCTGTCGCTGCCGAAGATCGGTCAGCAGTTCGGAGGCCGCGACCACACGACGGTGATGCACGCCGAACGGAAGATCCGGCAACTGATGTCGGAGCGGCGCAGCGTCTTCAACCAGGTCACCGAACTGACCAACCGGATCAAGCACCAAGCCAAGCAGCAGTAACCACACAGGCTGGGGACACAGCTGTGGAAAAGTGTGGGTATCGCCGTGGAAAGCCTCGTCTGTGGTGTGGATTGGCTGTGGGGACAGATTTCGCCGTCCACCGTCGTCCTCAGCACAAGCGAGCGTCGTCCACACGGCGTCCCCACCCCGATTCGGCCTCTGACCTGGGAAGTCGCCGCTTTTCCACAGTATCCACCGGTGCGAAGAACACTATGGAATCTGTAGAGAGCTCGAAGGCCACAAAACGATCGAGCGGCCCGATCTGGGGAAAACCCCGATCTCGCGCCGGCTTGCGGGACCTGTCAGGCTGTTCTCGGAAGTACTCGCAGCAGCACCGGAACGACGCCGACGCGACCCGCCCGAAGCGCCACGTCAGGCCCGATGGGCGCACAGCACACTTGTCCGTGGCAGGATCTGCCTGGCACACAGCCGAATCAGGAGGCACCCAGCGGTGAAGTTTCGCGTCGAGCGCGACGTACTGGCCGAGTCGGTGGCCTGGGCCGCGCGCAGTTTGCCCAGTCGTCCCAGCGTCCCGATCCTTGCCGGCCTTCTCGTCGAAGCCGAGGACGGGCAGATCACCCTGTCCGGCTTCGACTACGAGACGTCGGTGCGGGTCACGGTGCCCGCGCAGGTGGCCGACTCGGGGAAGTGCCTGATCTCCGGCCGGCTCGTTGCCGACATCTCCAAGAGCCTTCCGAACCAGCCCGTGGACGTCGCTGTGGACGGCGCGAAGGCACAGGTCACCTGTGGCAGCTCGCGGTTCACGCTCCAGACGCTTCCCACAGAGGAATATCCGGCACTCCCGGAGCTTCCGGCGGCCAGCGGGACGGTCAAGGCCGACGTGTTCGCCCAGGCCGTCTCCCAGGTGGTGATCGCGGCCGGCCGCGAGGACACGCTGCCGGTGCTGACCGGTGTCCGGGTCGAGATCGAGGGCTCCACGATCTCGCTGCTGGCCACCGACCGCTACCGGCTGGCCATCCGCGAGCTGCAGTGGAACCCGCAGTCCCCCGACGCCTCCGCGGCCGCGCTGGTACCGGCCCGGGTGCTGTCGGAGACCGCCAAGGCGATGACCGGCTCCGACGTGATCGTGTCGCTGGCCGCCCCTGGCAGCGGTGACGGCATCGTCGGCTTCGAGGGCGAGGTGTCCGGTGGCAACCGGCGCGCCACCACCCGGTTGCTGGACGGCGAGTTCCCGAAGGTGCGCGGCATCATCCCCACCGACGCGGCGATCGCGACCCGGGTGCGGATCGACACGGCGACCCTGGTCGAAGCCGTGAAGCGCGTCGCACTGGTCGCTGAGCGCAACGCTCCGGTCCGGCTGACCTTCGAAGAGGACAGCGTCACCCTCGACGCGGGCAGCGGTGACGAGGCGCAGGCGTCGGAGTCGCTCGAGGCCCGGGTGGTCGGCGATCCGGTGACCGTAGGCTTCAACCCGACGTACCTGCTCGACGGTCTCGGCGCGATCGGTACGCCGGTCGCGCACCTGGCGTTCACGCAGGCGACGAAGCCGGCCGAACTGACCGGTGTGACGGACTTCGACGGTGAACCGATCAGCGAGTTCCGCTACGTCCTGATGCCGGTCCGCCTGAACAGCTGAACACCAACAGAACAAGGGGATTCACGATGGAGCTCGGCCTTGTCGGTCTCGGCAAGATGGGCGGCAACATGCGCCAGCGGATCCGGAACGCCGGTCACACGGTGGTCGGGTTCGATCACAACCAGGACATCTCCGACGCCAAGGACCTGGCCGGCATGGTCGGCAAGCTCACCGCCTCCGACCAGCCCAAGGTGGTCTGGATCATGGTGCCGGTGCAGGCGATCGACCCGGTCGTCACCGAGTTGGCCGAGCTCCTGTCCCCCGGCGACATCGTGATCGACGGCGGCAACAGCCGCTGGACCGACGACACCCGGCGCGCCGCGCAGCTCGCCGAGAAGGGCATCCGCTTCGTCGACTGCGGCGTGTCCGGCGGTGTCTGGGGCCTGGAGAACGGCTACGCGCTGATGTGCGGCGGCGACAAGGAGACCGTCGAGCAGGTGATGCCGATCTTCGAGGCGCTGAAGCCCGAGGGTGAGTTCGGCTTCGTGCACGCCGGCAAGGTCGGCGCCGGGCACTTCTCGAAGATGGTCCACAACGGCATCGAGTACGGGATCATGCAGGCGTACGCCGAGGGCTACGAGCTGCTCGAGGCCGCGGACGTCGTGGAGAACGTGCCGGAGGCCTTCGAGTCCTGGCGCGAGGGCACCGTGATCCGGTCCTGGCTGCTCGATCTGCTGGTCGCCTCGCTGAAGGACGACAGCCACCTGGCCAAGATCCGCGGGTACGCCGACGACTCCGGCGAGGGCCGCTGGACGGTCGAGGCCGCGATCGACCACGCGGTACCGATGCCGGCCATTTCGGCCGCGCTGTTCGCGCGGTTCGCGTCCCGGCAGGAGGACTCGCCGGCGATGAAGGCGATCGCCGCGATGCGCAACCAGTTCGGCGGACACGCGGTGAAGGGTGCCGAGGCCGCCGATCCGTCGTACGCGACCCCGCCCAAGAACTGAGGTGTACGTCACCGCCCTGGGTCTGCTCGACTTCCGGTCCTACCAGCAGGCGGAGGTCCAGCTCGCTCCGGGCGTGACGGCCTTCGTCGGGCCGAACGGCCACGGCAAGACCAACCTGGTCGAGGCGATCCACTACACCGCGACGCTCGGTTCGCACCGGGTGGCCAACGACGCACCGCTGGTGCGGGCCGGCGCCACCCGGGCGATCGTGCGGACGGAGATCCGCAGCCAGTACGACCGCGACGTGGTGGTCGAGCTGGAAATCAATCCTGGGAAGGCAAACCGGGCCCGGATCAACCGGTCGCCGGTACCGCGGCCACGGGAAGTGCTCGGTCTGCTGCGCACGGTGCTGTTCGCGCCGGAGGACCTCGCGCTGGTGAAGGGCGATCCGTCCGAGCGCCGGCGGTTCCTCGACGAACTGCTGACGCTGCGAGCGCCGCGGATGGCCGGCGTACGGCAGGACTACGACCGGGTGCTCAAGCAGCGGAACTCGTTGCTGCGGAGCGCGTCGCAGGCGCGCCGGCAGAACCGGACGAGTGCCGCTGAGGGGCAGCTCCGGACGCTCGAGGTCTGGGACTCGCATCTCGCCCGCTCCGGGTCCGAGCTGCTGGCCACCCGCCTGGAGTTGCTGGAGTCGCTCCGCCCGCTGGTCTCGACGGCGTACGACGCTGTTGCCCGCGGCAAGGGTGACGCGCGGCTCGAGTACAAGTCGTCGGTCCTGCTCGAGCCCGGGGTGGCGTCTCGGGAGCAGCTCGAGGAGGTGCTGCTCGCGGCGGTGCGGGAGAAGCGGCAGGACGAGCTCGACCGCGGCGTGTCGCTGGTCGGCCCGCACCGCGACGACGTACTGCTCGGGCTCGGGGACTTGCCCGCTAAGGGGTACGCGAGTCACGGTGAGTCCTGGTCGTTCGCGCTCGCGCTGCGACTGGCGTCGTACGACCTGCTCCGTGCGGACGGGGGTGAACCGGTGCTGATCCTCGACGACGTGTTCGCCGAGCTCGACTCGCAGCGCCGGGACCGGCTGGCCGAGCTGGTCGCGCCGGCCGAGCAGGTGCTGGTGACCGCGGCGGTCGGCGCGGACGTGCCCGCCGAGCTCAGCGGAGCGCGCTTCGAGGTGGGTGAGGGGGTCGTTCAGCGTGCCTGAACCCCCGGATTCCTCCGAGAGCGTCCCCGAGAGCGAGGCCGAGCACGACAAGCAGGGCCTGGAGCTCGCCAAATCCCTGGCGGCGCGGCTGAAGCAGCAGGCGGCGAAGGGCGGGATCAAGCCGGTCAAGCGCCGCCGCCGGCCGCGGCTCGGAGCCCAGATCAGCAGCGCCCGCCCCGACGACCGCGATCCCCAGCGCCTGACCAACACGCTCGGCCGGCTGATGCGCGACCAGGGCTGGGAGGTCGACGTCGCCGTTCACGGCGTGATGGCGCGCTGGCCGTCCATCGTCGGCCCCGAGATGGCCGAACACTGCAAGCCGGAGTCGTACGACGACACCGTCCTCACCGTCCGTACGTCGTCGACCGCGTGGAAGGTCCAGCTCGACCTGCTCGTCCCGCAACTGCTCTTCCGCCTGAACGCCGAACTCGGCGAAGGCACCGTCTCCCAGGTCAAGGTCCTCGGCCCCAACACCTACACCTGGCGCAAGGGCCCCCGCACCATCCGCGGCGGCCGCGGCCCCCGCGACACCTACGGATGACGGACTGAATTGCTGGGAGGACCCGGCCCTCCCCTAGGATCAGGCGCGATGCGCACGCTCGTCGACGGCTTTCGCGAGATGGTCCACCTGATCGGGGATACGTTCCGGCTCTGGTGGAAGAACCTGCTGCCCATGACCACCTGGTGGGTGGCCGGGTTCGTCGGCTTCACGGTGTGCTCGCAGGGCGCGATCTGGCTGGCCGAGCACCTGCACTCCAGTCTCGGCACGGGGTTGTTCGCGGTCGGCGTGCTGCTGCAGATCATCGCCGCCGTCGGCATGATCCGGACCTGCGCGATGTCGCTGTACCGGTGGCGCGACGCGGCGAGCGACGAGGCCGAGGAGACGTCCGACCCGACCCAGCGCGGCCTGCTCGAACTGCTGGCCGTCACGCTGCTGCCGCTGGTCGCGGTCTGGTCGGCGTGGGGATTCTTCGACCAGCAGGTCAGCCAGTTGAGCGCCACGTACCTCGTCCAGAACGGACTGCAGCCCGGCTCGGGGTTCTTCAAGGTGGGAATCCACAGCTGGCACAACTACCTGCCCGCGCTTGCCGTCCTCCTGGTGCTGCGCCGCGTCCTCCAGTCCGTCGACGACCGCTGGCCGAGCCGGCCGGTCAAGCTGACCCAGGTCTGGGCCGAGGCCTTCTTCGTGCTGCTCACCTTCGTCATCACGCCGTACGCGATCGACGAGGGCAAGGAGTGGTTCAAGGACCGCAGCTTCTGGTACTGGTCGCTGGACTGGTGGGACGGCGTCAAGGGCTTCTTCGACAAGATCCACATCCCGATCCCGGCCGGTATCGAGTTCCTCTGGGGCTTCCTGTGGGAGACGCTCTGGCCGATGTTCAAGCTGGGCATCGCCGAGCCGCTGACCTGGCTGGCGATCACCACGGTCGTCTTCGGCCACCGGGTGCTGTCCAGCGGAGGCGTCTTCCGCGGGACGCGGCTGGAGCGCCGGCTCGGCGCGCAGACCGAGGCGCAGCAGGCGCCGCAGCGGGGCCGGATCGTCGGCTTGACCTACAAGGCACCGGACCTGCTGCTGGCAGGTGTCCGGGAGAAGTTCTACCCCGCGATCAACGCGTTCCGGCTGCTGGTCCGGGTCGGCCCGGTGTTCCTCGGCGTGGTCTGCCTGGTCTACACGTTCTGGCTGCTCGGCAACGACTGGGCGTTCGTCGCCTTCCAGCGGTTGCTCGGCATCCATGGGCAGTACTGGGGCCTGATGAACCACGAGATCGCGAACCTGATCCAGGGGCTGCTCTTCGAGCCGCTGCGGATCGCGCTCCTGGCCGCCGCGTTCGACCTGTGCATCTCGGTCGGCAACGAGCGCCGGGCCGAGGCCGCGGCGATCGCCCAGGCCAAGGCGCCGCGCGAGGTCAAGGAGCCCGCTCCCGCGACCGTCTGACCGCTGCCCGTCAGGGAGTGATCAGGACCCGGCGGTGGATGTAGAAGTCCTCGACGGTCAGGCCGACCAGGTTCGGTACGGCGCTCTTCGGGACGATGTACACCTTCGCGATCTTGGCCGGCTTGTCCATCGTGAACGGATGGTCGTCGTCACCGCAGAACGTCGGCAGCGGGTAACCGGTCGCCAGTGTGTCGTCCCAGGTGTTGCCCTTGCTGTCGCGCAGCAGCGCGTCACAGCTGAAGCCCTGGTCCTTGAGCATGATCCCCTTCCGCGGGGTCACGGTGAGCGTGGCCAGCATGAAGATGGACCCGGCCGGTGCGTCGAGCTCGATCGCCTCGCCGTCCTCGTTCAGGATCGAGGTGTAGGCCTTCAGCGAGTCCAGCTTCCACTCGATGCTCTGGACCGTCACCGGGCCTTGGCTGACGACCTCGTCGACCCGGCCCTGCTTGTACAGCTGCTCGTCGTCGCTCAGGTACGGGTGCAGCAGGGTGAACGATCCGAGGCCCAGCAGGCCGACCATCAGCGACGCCTGTACGACCAGCCGGCTCGCCCGGCTCGCGAGGTTCACGACGCCACCCGGGTGACCGAGTCGTTGACGACGTACTGGTCGTCGGCGTGGTCGACCATCTGCTGGGCGATGTCCTCGGTCGGGACACCCAGGTCGACGCGCACCTCGGAGTTGTAGACGTTCCAGAGCATGCTCGGCTTGAGTCTCAGGGTCAGGCCCTTCAGGTCGGTCGGGTTGACCTCGAAGACGATGGCTCCCGTGCTGGCGAAGCCCGCATCGGGGAAGCTCATCTCGCTCTCGTTCGGATCGCTGACCTTCTCGTACACACTGTCGCCGTCGGTGATCAGCGTCGGCGTGAAGGTGTCGGGGTCCTTCACGCCGCGCACGGCGTCCCACTCGACCGCGACGAAGATGCCGTTGGTGTCGATCGGCTTGTCGTCGGAGCCCCCGTCCCCGCTGAGGATCTTGCGGGCGAACTTGATCCGGGTCACCTTGATCGTCGACCCGCTGCCCGCGTACGGGAGGGCCTCGCCGATGGTGCCGTGCACGACCTTCAGGTTCGAGTCGTCGCCGTACACCTGGTCGGGGCCGGCCAGCCGGGCCACGCCGCCGATCAAGATGAACAGCAGACCGACCAGGATGGTCGCGGGGCGGTAGAGCTTCACTTGTTCTTCCCGTCGTCGATGACAACGGTCGGCTTCAGCCGGACGACGGCGGCCGGATCCTCGTTGTGCCAGTACGGCTTCTCGTTCACACCGAGGGCCCCGTTGTCGCTGTCGTAGTGCTCCTGCAGGACGCCGATCTCGACGACGTCGGCGGCGAAGTCCGGTTCGACGTCGAACTTCGTGCTGCACTCCTCCGGCGGGAGCCCGTAGACGAGCACCCAGTTGAGGTTGTCGCCGCGGCAGGAGCCGCCGTTCGACTTGATCAGGTCCTGGCCCCCGCCCGGGACGAACCTGAGCAGGTCGCCCTGGATCGACTCACTGGTGTATTCCTCGGAGTCGATGTTCTTCGCGGTGAAGTAGACCCGGAGCGTGGTCTCGGCGTCGCTGTACTCGCCCTTGGGCTTGCGGATGATCTCGGCCTTGGTGAAGTTGAACTCGAACCGGCCGGCGGTCACCGTCGCCGGCGCGTCCAGGGTCGGGACCGTGCGGCCCGTCTTCTCTTTCCAGCCGCCGGTGGCCAGCACGACCAGCGCCGCCACCACGACGAGGGCGATCAGCAGCAACCAGATCCGCCGGTGCCGGTGAATCACCCGGTCGGCGATCATCGCATCGATGACCTCGTCGAGACTTTCCACGGCTGCGATCCTAGAGGGCCGTGGGTGCGCGCCGGGCACACGCTCCCCGGCCGGACTGTGCGGTCTGGACCGGTAGCCGCCGGAGTGGTCAGTGGCGAAACACCCGGAGGCCACTGAGAGGCCGTGAGCGCTTTCTGGCCCCCCTCCCGCGAGAGGGGACATGGCAATGAGGGAGAAAAGACGCCCTGGCATGAGTTTCAGGCGGCTGGTGGCCGGTTCTGCTTCGGTCGACGGGTAGAATGGACCGTGTAGAGCGAGCCGCACCTCTGCCATCACCGTGGAGGGCGGCTCAACTGTGCCGCGATGCCTCGCGAACGCGGGGTCCGAGGAGGACAACCACCGGTGACCGACGAGCCGACCGAGATCGACGCCAACCAGTCCGCCGACCCCATCGGCCTCAGTGATACCGCCGCAGCCGATCTGCACGAGATTCGCTCCTCGGTCGTCGAGCGCGAGTACGACGCGAGCGCCATCCAGGTCCTGGAGGGTCTGGACGCGGTCCGGAAGCGTCCCGGTATGTACATCGGGTCCACCGGCGAGCGGGGTCTGCACCATCTGGTCACCGAGGTGGTCGACAACGCGGTCGACGAGGCGATGGCCGGGTACGGCGACCGCATCGTGGTGACGCTGCTCGCCGACGGCGGGGTCCGGGTCGAGGACAACGGCCGTGGCATCCCGGTCGGCATCGTCGAGTCCGAGGGCAAGCCGGCCGTCACCGTCGTACTGACCGTGCTGCACGCCGGCGGCAAGTTCGGCGGCGGCGGTTACAAGGTGTCCGGCGGTCTGCACGGCGTCGGCGTCTCGGTCGTGAACGCGCTGTCCACCCGGCTCAAGGTCGACGTGAAGACCGGCGGCAAGCTGTACACACAGTCCTTCACGATGGGCGCCCCGGACGAGGACCTGGCCGAGATCGGCACCTCGACGTCGAACGGTACGACGATCACGTTCTGGGCCAGCCCGGACGTCTTCGAGACCACGACGTACTCGTACGAGACGCTGGCCACCCGCTTCCGCGAGTACGCGTTCCTGAACAAGGGCCTCGAGCTGGTGATCCGGGACGAGCGCCCCGACCACATCGACGAGGACGGCAAGCCGCTCGAGCAGTCCTTCCGGTACGCCGACGGCCTGGTCGACTACGTGAAGTACCTGACCGGGATCCGCGAGACCGTGCACCGCGACGTCATCTCGTTCGAGGCGGCGGCCGCCGACGACACGATGAGCCTCGAGGTCGCGCTGCAGTGGAGCGGCTCCTTCCAGGAGTCCGTGCACACTTTCGCGAACGCGATCAACACCCACGAGGGCGGCACCCACGAAGAGGGCTTCCGGGCCGCGCTCACCTCGCTGGTGAACGGCTTCGGCGAGGACCAGGGGATGATCAAGAAGAAGGAGGACAGGCTCACCGGTGACGACATCCGGGAAGGCCTGACCGCGATCATCTCGGTCAAGCTCGCCGAGCCGCAGTTCGAGGGCCAGACCAAGACCAAGCTCGGCAACACCGAGGTCAAGGGCTTCGTCCAGCGGGTCGTGAACGACCGGCTCGGCGCCTGGTTCGAGCAGAACCCGGCCGAGGGCCGCGAGATCATCCGCAAGGCGACCGCCGCGGCCAGCGCCCGGATCGCGGCCCGCAAGGCCCGCGACCTGGCCCGCAACCGCAAGGGCCTGCTCGGCGGCGGCGGCCTCCCGGGCAAGCTGGCCGACTGCCAGTCGACCAACCCGGAGGAGTGCGAGGTCTACATCGTCGAGGGTGACTCGGCGGGCGGCTCCGCGAAGGGCGGCCGGGACCCGAAGTTCCAGGCCATCCTGCCGATCCGCGGCAAGATCCTGAACGTCGAGAAGGCCCGGATCGACAAGGTCCTGCAGAACAACGAGGTCCAGGCGATCATCTCGGCGCTCGGCACCGGCATCCACGAGGACTTCGACGAAGAGAAGCTCCGGTACCACAAGATCGTGATCATGGCCGACGCCGACGTCGACGGCCAGCACATCCGGACCCTGCTGCTGACCCTGCTGTTCCGGTTCATGCGGCCGCTGATCGAGCGCGGGCACGTGTACGCCGCGCAGCCGCCGCTGTACAAGATCCGCTGGAGCAACCAGCCGCACGAGTTGGCCTACAACGACCGCGAGCGCGACGGACTGCTCGAAGCCGGCCTCGAGGCAGGCAAGAAGCTACCCAAGGAGAACCCGATCCAGCGCTACAAGGGTCTGGGCGAGATGAACGCGAACGAGCTGTGGGAGACCACGATGGACCCGGCCAACCGGGTGCTGCTGCAGATCACCCTCGACGACGCGGTGCGCGCCGACGAGACGTTCCAGACGCTGATGGGCGACGACATCGAGGCACGGCGCAGCTTCATCCAGCGCAACGCCCGCGATGTCCGGTTCCTCGACATCTGAGTTCTCGCCCCACACCGACGTACCTGATCTGAACGGGACTTTTTCATGACCGAGACCCCCACCACGCCGGGCCACGACCGGGTCGAGCCGCTCGACCTGCAGACCGAGATGCAGCAGTCGTACCTCGACTACGCGATGGCCGTCATCGTCGGCCGCGCGCTGCCGGAGGTTCGCGACGGCCTGAAGCCGGTGCACCGCCGGATCCTCTACGCGATGTACGACGGCGGCTACCGGCCGGACCGCGGTTTCAACAAGTGCTCCCGCGTCGTCGGTGACGTCATGGGTCAGTACCACCCGCACGGCGACTCGGCGATCTACGACACCCTGGTCCGGCTGGCGCAGCCGTGGGTGATGCGGGCGCCGCTGATCCAGGGCCAGGGCAACTTCGGCTCGCCCGGTAACGACCCGGCGGCTGCCATGCGGTACACCGAGTGCCGGATGGCGCCGCTGGCGATGGAGATGGTCCGCGACATCGACCAGGAGACCGTCGACTTCCGGCCGAACTACGACGGCAAGTCGCAGGAGCCGGTGATCCTGCCGGCCCGCTTCCCGAACCTGCTGGTCAACGGCTCATCCGGGATCGCGGTCGGGATGGCGACCCAGATCCCGCCGCACAACCTGCGCGAGGTCGCGGCCGCGGTCGACTGGGCGCTGGAGCACCCGGACGCGACGCAGGAGGAGCTGCTCGAGGCCTGCCTGCAGCACATCAAGGGCCCGGACTTCCCGAACGGCGCGCTGATCGTCGGCTACAAGGGCATCGACGACGCGTACCGCACCGGCCGCGGCTCGGTCACGATGCGCGCGGTGGTCGACATCGAGGAGGACGCCAAGGGCCGTACCAGCCTGGTCGTCACCGAGCTGCCGTACATGGTGAACCCGGACAACCTGGCGCAGAAGATCGCCGAGCTGGTGAACACCGGCAAGGTGAACGGCATCGCCGACATCCGTGACGACAGCTCGTCGCGGACCGGTCAGCGGCTCGTCATCGTGCTGAAGCGGGACGCCCAGCCGCGCGTCGTGCTGAACAACCTCTACAAGCACACCCAGCTGCAGGACACCTTCGGCTGCAACATGCTGGCGCTCGTCGACGGAGTACCGCGCACGCTCAGCGTGAACCTGTTCATCAGCCACTGGATCGACCACCAGATCGAGGTCATCCAGCGGCGCACCCGCTTCCGGCTGCGTGAGGCGGAGAAGAACGCGCACATCTACCGCGGGTACGTGAAGGCGCTGGACGCGCTCGACGAGGTGATCGCGCTGATCCGGCGCAGCCCCGACGTGGACGAGGCGCGCACCGGCCTGATCCAGCTGCTCGAGATCGACGAGATCCAGGCGCAGGCCATCCTCGACATGCAGCTGCGCCGGCTGGCCGCCCTGGAGCGGCAGAAGATCATCGAGCGGTTGCAGGAGCTCGAGGCGATCATCGCCGACCTCGAGGACATCCTGGCCAGCCCCGAGCGGCAGCGCAGCATCGTCAAGGACGAGCTCGCCGAGATCGTCGAGCGGTACGGCGACGAGCGGCGGACCGAGATCATCGCGGCCGACGGCGACCTGTCGGTGCAGGACCTGGTGCCGGACGAGGACGTCGTCGTCACGATCTCCCGCGGCGGGTACGCGAAGCGGACCAAGACCGACCTCTACCGGACGCAGAACCGCGGCGGTAAGGGCGTCCGCGGCGCCGCGCTGCGGGCCGAGGACGAGATCAGCCACTTCTTCGCCACCACGAACCACCACTGGATGCTGTTCTTCACCACCAAGGGCCGGGTCTACCGGGCCAAGGTGTGGCAGCTGCCCGAGTCGGCCCGGGACGCCAAGGGTTCGCACGTGGCCGGTCTGCTCTCGTTCCAGCCGGACGAGCAGATCGCGCAGGTGCTGACGCTGCGCGACTACGGACAGTCGGATTACCTGGTGCTCGCGACCAAGAAGGGCCTGGTCAAGAAGACGGCGCTGGGCGACTACGACTCGGCCCGGCAGAGCGGCATCATCGCGGTCAACTTCCGCGAGGAGGACGACGAGCTGATCGGCGCCGACCTGGCCACCGCCGAGGACGACCTGCTGCTGGTGTCCCGCAAGGGCCAGTCGATCCGCTTCACCGCGAACGACGAGCAACTGCGGCCGATGGGCCGGGCCACCTCCGGCGTCACCGGCATGAAGTTCCGCGACGGCGACGAACTGCTGTCGATGTCGGTGATCCGGGCCGGTGCGGACGAGGACACGCAGTTCGTCTTCACGGTGACCGACGCCGGGTACGCCAAGCGTTCGCGCGTGTCGGAGTACCGGCAGCAGGGCCGCGGCGGTCTCGGCATCAAGGCGGTCAAGCTGAACGACGAGCGCGGCTCGCTGGTCGGCGCGATCATCGTCGTCGACGAGGACCAGGTGCTGGCGATCAAGGCCAGCGGCCAGGTCGTCCGCAGCCGCGTCGACAGCGTCCCGGTGAAGGGCCGCGACACGATGGGCGTCCGGTTCGCCGGCGTCGCCGAGTCCGACGCCGTGGTCGCGATCGCCCGGAACACCGATCTGACCGTGGCTCTGGAGGAGTCGGAAGGCGCGGAAGCGGGTACAGAACCGGCTGATGCCCAGAATGTGGATGGATCGACAACCGAATCCACCTCTGAGAGCGTCCAGAATGATGACGAGCGTTCGACGGACGTGGACGGCGCGGCTACCGTCGAAAGCGACGAAGCCGGCCAGGAGGGTGACTGATGACCAACCGCGCGAGGCCGACATGGCCTGAAGGTGCGGCCGACAGCTCCAACTCCCAGCGCACGGCGCCGGGCGGGAAGCCGTCTGCCGCCCCGGCCAACCCGGCCTCCAACGGTCGTTCCAACGGCCAGCCGAGGACAGGTACGCCGAACGGCCAGCGGCCGTCCGAGTACCGCCCGCAGGCGAGACCGGCCACTCCCGGGGCCACCCCGGCGCGCCCGCAGCAGCCTGCGCCGAGTACGCCCGGCCGCCCGGAGCCGTGGTCGGAGCCTTCGGCAGGCGCACCCGCCGCCGGTGCCGCGCCGTACGGCGGTGGCGAGGCGAAGACCGAGTCGCTCGGTGACCGGATGAACGCGGCGCGTCAGGCGGTGCTGGACAAGGCCAACTCGGTCAAGGACGCCAAGACGGAGCGCGCCGAGACCCGGCAGACCCGGCTCGCCGCGAAGGACGCCAAGGAGGCGAAGACCTCGAGCCGCCACCAGACGCGGAAGGCGCGGCTGCGGATGTCCCGCATCGACCCCTGGTCGGTGATGAAGACGGCGTTCCTGCTGGCGATCGCGTTCGGCATCGTCACCTGGGTGGCGGTCTTCATCGTCTGGTCCGCGATCGGCGCGGCCGGCGTGTTCGACAACATCAACTCGACCGTCCAGGAAGTCCTCGGGACGCCGGCCGGCGAGCCGTTCCGGGTCGAGAACTACATCAACACCGGCAAGGTGATGGGCTTCACCACGCTGCTGGCCTGCGCGGACGTGCTGATCATCACCGCGCTCGCGACCCTCGGATCCTTCCTCTACAACATCGCCGCGACGCTCCTCGGCGGCCTCGAAGTCACCCTCGCGTCGGAGGACTGACCAGCGACGGCCGGGCCCGATGAGGCCCGGCCGGAACCGGTTTGGGAGTACGGCACTTGGTGCGGTAATCTCTCCCGGGTTCGACACCGCAGTTCGCGGGCCTATAGCTCAGACGGTTAGAGCGCTGCCCTGATAAGGCAGAGGTCACTGGTTCAAGTCCAGTTAGGCCCACTTTGTTCGAAGCCCGACCCAAGGAGTCCCAGTGCTGCGAAAGATCATGCTGGTGCTGCTGGCCGGCGTCGGCGGCTACTTCGTCTACAAGAAGACCCAGCAGTCCCGCGCCGAAAAGGACCTCTGGGCCGAGGTCGCCGACCCGGTAACCCCGGGCCACTGACCACCCCACGGGGGCGTAGCTCAACTGGCAGAGCACTGCCTTTGCAAGGCAGGGGTTAGGGGTTCAAGTCCCCTCGTCTCCACCAAGAAGTTCTTGCAGGTCAGAGCGTGATTCGCCGCTCGCGCCGCCGTTCTCCTTTGCTTCGTTGAGGGTCTGCGTGCCCTCCGCGTGCCCCAACGTGTCGTTGTCGACCTGGGGGCGAGCCTCCCGCAGCCGGGCACCGAGCCGGTCGGCGATGGCCCGGGAACGGCCCTTCGAGACGTGCAGGTAGATCATCGCGGCGCGGGGGCTGGCGTGCCCCATCCGCTCCATCAGCTCGCGCAGACTGGCACCGTCGTCCGCCGCGAACTGGTTCCCGGTGTGCCGGAGATCGTGGAAGTGCACCGAGCGTACGCCGGAGGTCGCCAGCGCCTTGACCCAGATCTTCCGGAAGTTCTGGCGACGAAGCTTGCCGCCCTTCGGTCCGATGAAGACCCGACCGTCCTCCCCCGGCTCGGCGTACTCCGCCAGATGCTGCTTCAGCTCGTCCAGCAGATCATCGGGCACCGGGACAGCGCGGCGACCGGCGGCTGACTTCGGGTCCTTCAGGTACAGCTCGCCGTTGCTCAGTTGGGCTTGGTTCTCCACGACTGTGACAAACCCTGTGGACACATCGACGTTCCGCCGAGCCAGTGCCGCCAGCTCACCGAACCGCAGGCTCGTGAACGTCGCGAGCAGCACCATCATTCGCAGCCGAGACGGCATCGCGTCGACCACCCGCAAGACCTCGTCGATCGTGAGCACCGGACGTTCCGCACTCTTGTCGTCGCCAGCCCCGGGAATCCGGCACGGGTTGCGCTTGATCATGCCGTCGTCGAGCGCCGTGTTTAGCATCGCCCGCAGGACTCGATACGCCTTCGCAGCACTCGGCCTCCCGGTACCACCATCGAGCATTCCGGCGTACCAGCATCGTACGTCGGCCTCCCGTACCTCGTTGATCGAGCGATTGCCGAACGCGGGTTCGATGTAGCCACGGAAGGCGAATTCGTACCGCTCGCGGGTGGTCTTGCTCAGCGGGCGCTCGGCGAGCCAGGCCCGTCCCCACGGACCCAGCTTGATCTTTCCGGCGTCCGGGTCGTACCAGTCATCGCGTGAGAGGTCGGCTTCGAGTTTGGCCAACTGCAGCTCGGCATCGCGCTTGCGTTCGTACGTCGTCGGAGCTGACCGGCGTAGTCCGTCGGGACCGTAGTACCGAACCTGCCAACGGCCCGAGGCGAGTTGCCGAACACTGCCGAATGAGCGTCGACGAGGCATCAGGCAGCCCTTCCCCGGATCACAACCGGCTCGACCGTCCGGCGCTCGATGTACTCCCGAACAGCCGACTCCGGAATACGGATGTACCGGCCGACCCGGACGAACCGGATGCGCCGTTCCTCCACCAGGCGCCGAGGGAATCGAGGCCCGCTCGTCGACCAGGTCCCGAGCAGCTCGGCGGCCTCCGCGTACGTCAGAAGCTTGTCCATCTTGTCTCCCCAGGTCATGCCGCCGAGTCGGCGGTGTCGTCGTTGTTGGTTGTCGAACAGGTGTTGTCGGGTGGTGCGTGGGCCTGCTGTTTGGCTTGCTCGTACTCGGTTCGCCAGCGGATGCGCTCGGCGATGCCCCTCGTGAGTACGCCGTGCCAGGTTGGGAGGTCGTCGTCGTTGGCCCGGTCGACGGGTGACCAGATGAAGCGGGGCGAGCCGTCCTCGAGCTGGGCGGTGGCGGCGTAGCGATCGGTGTCGTGCATGTCGACGCCAGCGGCGGCGAGGGTCTGGCGGACAACTTCGGCGCGGTCGGCGCGGTGGTCGGTCAGGGTCCTGCCGGTCCACTGACGCGAGACCAGGACGCGGCGGCCACCTAGCCCGAGGTGGTGCCGGTCGTGAGCCTTGGACGGGCACCAGCCGGGACGCATACCGGGTTCCGCTCCGAGAGGCTGGACGCCGAAACGGAGCCAGTTCGAGCAGGACGGTGAGCAGGGCAGCCAGCGGACCTCGCGGTGCAGCCGGTCCAGGTGCATCGCCTGCCGGGGCGTGATGGTGTCGTCGTCGCCGTAGGTGTCCGCGATGGACTTGGCGAGGTACTTGGTCAGGTAGCCGATTGCCTTGCCGACCTTGTCCTCGGCGTCGGCGATGATGCCTTGGTAGTCAAGCTGGGTTCCGAGCTTCACCACGTGCGCGGGCATCGCGGCCGGGTCGTCGCCGATCGCGTCGAGCGCCTGAGCCCAGTTGGGCAGCGGAGCCCCAGTGTGCGGGTCGGTAAAAGCGCCGGCCAACTCATCCCAGCGCGGCAGCTCGTCGCCCACGTACACCGGTTCGGAGCACTGCGGCCACCACAGTTGGTGATAGGTCGCGGCGGCAACGTCCTTGACGACCTGGCGCGGGATGACGCCCCGGACGGCGGCGTGCAGGTGCGGTGCGAGGCGGTGCTGGGCTTCGACGGTGGCGAAGTACTGGACCTTGTACCCGGCGCAGCGGCGCAGGTTCTGCCAGAACCGGTCGACCAGCTTGGGGAAGTGCAGCGCGTCCATCGCGGCCCGGTGGTAGTCGTACAACTCGGGGTCGCGAGGTGTGCCGTCCGGGCCGACCTTGCCGTAGGACGGCAGCGTGAGGGTCAGGAACATCGACGGGCGGTAGGTGCGTCCGTTCGGAGCGGTGAACGTCGAGCCCACGGTGCGGTTGTCCATCGGCACCCGGGGCAGGTCGGGAGCGTCCTGGCGGCGACGGGTCGAACGAACACGACGCGTCGGCTCCTCGCTCGGCTCGTCCTCGACCTGGTCCTCATCCTCGACAGCGGCCGCATCGCCTAAGTCGTCGGAGTGCTCCGCGGCTTCGCCCTCAACAGTCGGGACCTCGTCGTCACGGTGCCAGCCCTCGCGGCACTGCTGCATCCGGAGCTTGCGGGCACGCTCGGCACACGGCGGGCACTGCCGCTCCTGGGTCGACCCGCACGGGATCGGCACGACGGACTGCTCACCCGTGGTCGTGTCAGTCATCCGGGACAGCACCGGACGGACACAGACACCATTGCGGACCGCCAGGTCGTGCAGCACGTCGGGCGCGACCTGACCCAGGCTCGACATCATCGGGGACCATCTCCTCGGCGTGGCTGGTCTCGTTCACCGGCCCACGGGATCCGCGCCGTGAGGTAGACGCGGACACCCGCAGACCCGTAGTTGGGGAAGATCCGGCCGGAGCCGGTGAAGTCGAACACCACGCCCAGGACCTTGAGCATGACCTCGATCTCCTCGGGGTCACCGGAGACGCGGAGCTTGACCGTCATGACGCCTGCCGCCAGAGGAATTCGGGTAGCAGGGTTGCGCCGTCGAGTGCGTCGACCACGTTGGCGCCGTCGACCAGGTCCCGAACGAGCACGTCGCGTTGCAGCTCGGTCGTGCCGCCCCAGACGCCGTACTCCTCACCGGCTGACAGTGCGTAGGCGAGGCAGGAGCGGCGAACCGGGCAGAAGCCGCACCGATCGATCGCAGACGCCTTGCGAGCGGTCTCGGTGTCCTCGGGGAACCAGGTGTCGTCGGCAACGGATCGGCATGCGCCCATCGACTGCCAGTCGGGCAGGACATGGGCCGCCAGGTCGGCGCGCAGTTCGTTGGTCAGCTCGGGTACGTCGAAGACCAGCTCGATCTGTCCGGGGATCGGCGGGCGGGTCATGCCGCCACCTCCTCGACCGGCCGCAGGGATGACGGTTCACGGTCCTTGCCGGTCGCGTCAGGCGAGTACAGCTCGACCAGCTCTGCTACGTCATCGTCGGAGTGGAACGGGAAGCGGACCCGGACCGGTTCGGCCTCACCGTCGATGCCGACGTACCCGACTCCTGGCAGCGACTCCGGGATCTCGTCGCAGCGAGCACCCCGAGCCCGGGCACCCTCGGCCAGGACCAACCCGACCTGAGCAGCCTCAGCCAGCCGGAGCGCGAGCCGGGTCGGGAACAGATCCCGGAACGGCAGCACCTCCTTACGCGGGTCCTGAAGCGCACCGACGACGGTGACACCGGCCGCACGGCCCTGCGACAGCAGCAGCGACAACGCGGCGGCGATCCGGCGCTTCAGATCCCGATCGGTCACGTAGGCGGTCAGCGAGGCCAGCTCGTCGACGACCAGGACGATGAACGGCTCCTCGGTCGTCGGCCTGTGCAGCCGGGAGAACCCGCGCATCTTCGCCTGCCGGGCACGCATCCGCTCCACGGCCTCGTCCAGGACCTCAGCGAACGCGGACTCCCATCCGACTGTGTCGTCGCCGCCGTAGCAGAACTTCGCGAACAACCGCCGCCCAGCGGCCAACTCCATGCCGCCCTTGGGGTCCAGCGCCCAGACCTGGACCAGCCCGGACCGGATGCCGGGGCCGAGGGCGGCGATGATCGACCACAGCACCGAGCCTTTGCCCGCACCGGTCGCTCCCGCGATTAGCAGGTGCGTGCCGAGCAGGCGCAGCCGGTACATCAGGCCGTCCTCGCGCAGCGCGACCGTCAGCGCCTTGAGGTCGATCGAATCGGCCGGCGCAATCGGCGGGACCAGCTTGGTGAGCGGGTCGTCGACCAGGAACCACAACACGATCTGACGCCGGTTGCGTTTGTGCGAGCGGACCCGGCAGTCGGTCGCGCCGAAGGTCTTCGCCAGCCGCTCGGCGACCTCGGCATAGTCGGTCAGGATCTGGCCAGGCAGCAGCCGGACCGTGACCAGGTCAACTCGACCGGTCGAGCGGACACGGACGATGCGCGGCACGTACACCGCGTCATTGAGCTTGGACGTCAGTTTGAGGGTGGTCATGGTCGGTTGCCACAGGCCCCGATACACGGCGAACCGTCGCCACCATCCACGCGCCCGCCAAACGATCCGCTGCGCGAACGACTCCGGCCAGCGCCACCACCACACGAGGCCGAGCAGGACCGCAGCAGCCACAGCAGCAGCGAGCCGCCAAGGTCCGTAGACCGTCCAGGCCTTCCACGCCAGCAGCCCGGCGAGGACGGTGCCGGTGGTGCGCGGGTGCCTGACCAGCACGACCGGGAGCCGCACCAGCCAGGACAGGAACACCCACAGCAGCCACCACCGCAGACGGATCGCGATGCCCGGCGTCTTGAACCGAAGCGGTCCTTCCTTGACCTCGGTCCCCCGGATGCTGAACACGTCTCGTCACCCGCCCTACGCCGCAGGCTTGCTCTGGCCGGGGGCGTTCTTCGGAGCCCGTACCGCCATGGCCCGGAACGACCACGCCAGACGCGGACGGCCGCCGTTCTCGGCCACGTACGGAGTCGCGGTCATGCCGTCGAACTCGACCGGCGTGAAGGGCAGACCGTTCGACGACGGCAACACCGGCTTCTGCGTGGACAGGATCTTGATCGAGAGCTGCCGGTCGGCCTTGCGCGCCTCCGGGTCGCCGTCCATCACGTCGACCGACCAGACGTTCAGGCCCGAGTCCTCGTCGACCGAGTAGACCGGCCGGTCCTTCGTCGAGCGGTCGAAGTCGCGGACCTGAGTGACCTCCGAGACGGCGTACACGCCGTGCGGGAAGACCTCGCCGAACTGGATGTTGATCTTGCGGGGCATCGCCATGTCTCTGTCCTTCGAGTGATTTGCCTAGCCTGACTAGCCAGGTCGGAATATGGCTAATCTAACCAGCCTGGCTAGCCAGGTCAAGCATTCGGACAGAGAAATTCCTAGGCTGGCTAGCCAGGCACTACGCTGGAGACATGGAGCTAGACCCGAACGACCCGCGACCGCCGTACAAGCAGGTGGCGAACTCCCTGCGCGCCGGGATACTCACGCACCGGTTCAACGCGGGCGAGAAGCTGCCGTCCCAGCAGGAGCTGGCGACGCAGTACGGCGTTGCTCGGATGACCATCCAGCAGGCGCTGAAGCTGCTCCGTGACGAGGGTCTGATCGTGTCCAGGGTCGGCAGCGGGGTCTACGTCCGCGACCGTGCCGACCAGGCGGTCGGTCTCCGTCCCCACATCGAGCAGGCGTTCGAGAAGACCCGCGTCACGATCGACTTCGCGGGCCTGACCGGTGAGACCTTGCTCGGCGCACTTGAGGAACCCATCGAACGCATCCGGCGTGGTCGACTGACGCCGGAGTCGGTGACAATCCGGCTGATGCTGTCGGACATGTCCCAGCCGGTCGCGGTTCCCTCGCGTGCCGGTTCCGAGCCGGGGGATGACCCGGCAGTCCGCGAGCGGGTGGCGAACATTGCCCGCCGATCGGCTGGAGAGATCCTGGAAGCCGTGGGGGAGCTCGGCGAGCTGGGCTTGGTCCAGAAGGTCGACGTGTCCGCCCGGGTCATCCCGCTGCCGATGATGTTCAAGATGTACCTCCTGAACGACGAGGAGGTCTTCTTCGGCTTCTACCCGGTCGTCGAGCGCGAGGTCGAGATTGGCGGCAAGAACGTGCCCATCTTCGATGCCGTCGGCAAGGACACCGTCTTGTTCCACCACTCAGTCAGCGACGACGACCGAGCCACCGGTTCGCAGTACGTTGACCAGGCGCGCAAGTGGTTCGACAGCCTCTGGGGAACGATCGCTCGGACCTACGAGCCGTGACCGCCGAAGCGCTGGCCGCCATCCTGCGCCGCAGCCCCGTCATCCTGCTCGACTTCGACGGCCCGGTCTGTTCCGTGTTCGCCGGGTATCCGGCAGCGCAGATCACCGAGGAACTGCGCGCTCTCGCGCTCGACCAGGTCGACGAGCTCCCGCCGGCTATGTCCGCGATCACCAGTCCGCACGAGTTCCTGATCGCATCCGCCGAGGTCTCCGCGGAGCTGGCTCGCCACGTCGAGGAGGCGCTTCAGACCGCCGAGACGAAGGCTGTCGAGAGCGCCACGCCTACGCCCGGTGTCGAGGAGTTTCTGCGGGCTTGCCGTGCGACTGGTCGGCAACTCGCGATCGTCAGCAACAACGCTGGCGGGTCGGTCCGGGCGTACCTCGACCGAGTCGGCCTGACCGAGCTGGTTGACCACATCGAGGCCAGGGACCCATCCGACCCGGCGCTCATGAAGCCGAGCCCGCACCTAGTCGAGAAGGCCGCCCAGGCCCTCGCCGTAGAACCCGACGCCTGCACGTTGATCGGCGACCAGACCACCGACGTGCAGGCCGCCCGAGCAATCGGAGCCGCAAGCATCGGCTACGCCAACAAGCCCGGCAAGGCCGACGACCTGGCCGCTAGTGGAGCCGATGCCGTGATCGCCCACATCGACGAGCTGACCGAGGCGATTCGCGCCAACTAGTCGGCCGGAGGCCCTGTCCCCGTCTCTCTCTGCCGATTTGGGCTCTTATGGATCAAGGGCGCGCCTTCGGCGCGCGGCCCCGGCTGCGGGCGGCGCTTGGGCGCCGTCCTCGCCGGAGCCCAGAAGCAGGACGCTTCTCGACCCATGCAATCCAACCGGCACGAGCCGAGGTTCTGGCGTCTGACCGTGGGGTTGCCCCGTCCCCTGGCCGCTCGATCGTACGGCCATCACGACGCGCATCAAGAGCGCCTGCGGCGTCCCTACGGGATCGGCAAGCCGACTCTTGACCCGCGCCGCGCTGACCTTGGTTGGCAGCTATCAGGGGGACGGGGCAGGTGTGGAGTCCGCGACCGGGCGGGTTGGATGCAGCACCATGTGGGAGTTCTCTCTCGTGGCCAACATGGTGAATGAGAACGCATTCAGATCCAGGCAGAGGTCGACGTCGTCCGGATGGATGCCCTCGTGGCCCCGCAGCACGCCGTCAGTCAGTCTGGCAGCCGCAATGGAGTCCCTCGCACGTTCGATGTACGGCGCTGCCTGAACCACCGAGGCTGTTGCTCGCTTTGAGATGTACTCCGCACACGCCAAGTCTTCCTCCGCGTGGCCGGCGTCACCGGTAACAACGAATGTCACGTCGTCGGGCCGATGATTAAGTAGGAAGCGGGCTGTGGCATCTGCGACGACAAAACTCGCGCACAAGACGACGTCGGCATTGGCCACCGACAGAGCGCCAACAGTCCCCGCCGTGGTCTTCTGAATGACCGTCCGACCTTGAAGGTCGACTGATCGCAGCAGCCCAGGGGAGTTCACTAGGTCAAAGCCCGGTAGTGGCGCTCCATCCTGCAACGCCAGCCAGTCCGGATGCCGAGTCTTCAGCTCGCGAGCGGAAGCCAACGTCTCCGCAAAGACGATCCTCTGAGCACCTCGGGCGAACGCCCACGCAGCGACCGTGAATGCTCGCATCACATCGATCACGACGGCGGTCTTCGGCGTCTCGCGGATGTCATCGATACCAATGAAGGTCGAACGCACTGGCACATCATGCCTCGAAATCGGGCCGCAGCAGGCCGTGCCCTCCACGTGCCCTAAGGAGAACGTGCGATCGGGCTCGACCGGTCACTCATGGGGTGGAGCCGGTCGAGCCCGGGCTCAGCGATCTAGCGCTCAAGCCAGCGGAAGCGCTACAACCGCCTTTGCAAGGCAGGGGTTAGGGGTTCAAGTCCCCTCGTCTCCACCATCACGTTCACGCAGGTCAGAAGGACGCTTCCTGTTTCACGCGATCCCAACTGCCCACGAGCCGAGTCCTGGCATCTGACCGCCGGTTAGCCACGTCCCCCTGGCCGCTCGATCGTACGGCCACCACGACCCACATCAAGAGCGCTACGCGTCCCTGCGGGATCGGCAAGCCGACTCTTGACGTGCGCCGTGCTGGCCTGGGTTGGCAGCTATCAGGGGGACGGGGCAGGTGTGGTGGTCTTGGCCTTCAGCTACGTGGTCGACCCCATCATGGTGCGAGACCATCGGGGAAGGGTGCCGTCTCCTGATCCCAGGCATCCGCAGCAACGATTAGGCCCTGTCGAGGGATGCTGACGGCGAGGATGAAAGGGTCCCCCGCGCTGCGACGACGCTCCCAAGGTGGCGAGAACTCCAGATCCAGCTCGATGTTCAGCGTGACTTGGCCCGAGGATCGACCGACAACTCGGAACGCCAGATTTGGCTCAGTGAACGCGAGCCCTGGTTGGCCGCCGCCTATCGCCGCGTCACGTAGCCATGCGGAAACACGCGGCGTCTCGTCACAGGTCAGCGCCGGATACCGGAACTGCCAACGACCTGTTGGCGCGAACGCCGCGCCCTCGACCATGTGCCAACTGAACCGCTTGCCGGGGTCGGCCGCGTCAGGAAACTGATAGCCGGTGACGCCAAGATCGAGACCAAGCCCGTCGCCGTCTACCAATCGCACAGCTACGCAGTCTAGGAGGTCGTGCCCTCCGCGTGCCCCAATGGGAACGCAGCAACGGGTTCGGCCGGTCACTCAGGGGGTGGAACTGGCCGAACCGACGCTTGGCGATCCGGCGCTCAGGTGAGCGGAAGCGCGACAACCGCCTTTGCAAGACAGGGGTTAGGGGGTGTCCCCTCGTCTCCACCACTCTCGGTGTAGCTCGTCGGAGCGAGGGAAGCCCCGCTCACGGCTACCGGCCGCATCCGGCTTCCCTGACTCCGACGGCGCCATTGCGCTGCTGGTCCTGCTGCTATTGAAGGTGGCGGCGGGGTTTGAAGCGGCGGATTTCGTGGGGCCAGCCGCAGGCCTCGGCTACCTTGGCGGCCCACATCTTGGCGGCGTCGTCGTCGGCGACGCTCAACAGGGCGAAGCCGCCCAGGTACTCCTTGGTCTCGACATACGGGCCGTCGGTGACGAGTACCTCGCCGCTCGTCGGGTCCGCGTTGTAGATCGGGCCGTCCTCTTCCTCCAGTCCCCCGGCGAAGACGTACACGCCGGCGGCCTTCATCTCCTCCGTCACGGCCCGGGCACGGTCACCGCGGCCGTGGTACCACTCCTCGGGGTGGTCGCCGACCCACTGCTGGTTGAAGTAGATGAGGTACTCGGGCATCCCTGCTCCCTCGGCTTGAGCGAACCCGGTGTCCGCTTCCACCTACGCTACGAACAACCCCGGGCGAATCCGACAGCCATCGGCAAGAGTCTTGTCGGATTCGGGTGGTGCTGTTCGTGGTGTTGGTGTGGCGGCTGGTTGGTCGCCGGACTGAGAGGAGACGGCTGTGGCGCAGTATTTGATCTCGTTCAACGACGAGTGGGTGCCTGAGCACACGGGTGAGGAGTTGGGGGCGAAGAGCATCGCGGGGCGGGCGGTGATCGCGGACATGGAGGCTGCTGGGGTCTTCGTGTTCAGCGACGGGGGTATCGACGCCTCGACCGCGATCTGCAGCGTGGAGGCGAAGGACGGGGAGCCGATCTTCAGCGACGGGCCGTACGTCGAGACGAAGGAGCACCTCGGCGGCTTCTGCGTCGTCAATGTGCCGGACGACGAGACCGCCCGCTACTGGGCCGGCCGCCTCGCCGTCGCGCTCGACTGGCCGCAGGAGGTCCACCGCTTCCCGGGCAGCGAGCGCCACAACCGCCCGTGAGCCACGCGGGGTGGGTCAGGCGCGGCGCGTGACCCACCCTGGACTGGGCAGGTTGAGAGCATGAGACTGGCCGGCGAGGGAAGGAGATGCTCGTGCAGGTGACGCATCTGTTCGCGAATCTGTCGGTTCCGGACATCGACGAGGCTCGTGGGTTCTACGTGGACTACCTGGGTCTCAGCGACGCCGGGCTGACCGAGCTGAGTTGGGTCGCCAGGTTCCAGACGCCGGACGGACAGGCCGCCGTACAACTCGTCACGCGCGACGCGACGGCGCCGGCGGACTCGGTGCTTTCGGTTGCCGTGGGCGACGACATCGAGGAGGCGTACGAGGAGGCGCAGCGGCGCGGCTTCGAGATCGTGTACCCGCTGACGACCGAGCCGTGGGGGATCCGGCGGTTCTTCGTCCGCGCGCCCGACGGCAATCTGATCAACGTCAACGGGCACAAGGACGGCTAGCGGCCGAAGGCCCAGGCTGCCATCCGCGGGAACTCAGCTTGCCAGAACGGGTCGCCGTGATTGCCCTGGCGCTCGGTGAGTACGACGTCCGCGTCGGCGTCGCGGAGGGCGTCTGCCCAGCGGGCGGCGTTCTCCATGAACCAGGGCTCTTCGGTGCCGGCCACCAGATACGCGCGCGGCAGTCTGCTGGGCATGACGTCCGGCGGGCGGTAGCCGCCGCCGGGTGAGGCGGCGAAGACCGCGCCGTAGATGTCGGGATGCCGGAGGCCTATGGCGAGCGCGAGCTCGGCACTCGCGGACACGCCGAACACCGCGGTCCGCTCGGCGGGAAACGCGACTCCGAAGCGGGATCGCACCCAGTCGCCGACGTCGTCGACGAAGAACTTCTCGTGCGCGGCGAACCGTTCCGGGTTGAACGACGGCGAGTACTCCTCGATCCGTGCCATCTCGTCCGGATCGTCGGTCCGGTACGCACCGACCACCAGCGTCGGCGGTACGTCGGCTCGCTCGAGATCCCTGCCCCACTGCGAGATCAGCTGGCCGTCACCCGCGAACACGACCGCCTCGGGCGGATCCGACGGCACGTATACGGCGACCTGGCGCCCACCGTCGTACTCGAACATCTCGGTGGCGAGCTCGCTCATGCGCAGCGAGTATTCCATGCCTGGCAGACTGACGCGCGTGACTGATCAGGGTGGGTTCGACTTCAGCGGCTACCAGGAGGCGGCGGCGCGGACCGCCGGGCTGGTCGCGACCGACCATCCGATCGTGTACCCGACCTTGGGGCTGGTGAACGAGGCGGGCGAGGTCGCCGGCAAGGTGAAGAAGATCTTCCGTGACCGGCAGGGCGTTATCACCGACGCCGACCGGCAGGCGCTGACGCTCGAGCTGGGCGACGTGCTCTGGTACCTGTCCGAGCTGTGCACCAGGCTCGGCATCAGCCTCGAGGACGTCGCCGAACAGAACATCGCCAAGATCGCCGACCGCGCCTCCCGCGGCGTCCTCCACGGCGACGGCGACCACCGCTGATCAGCCGACGGCGTCATGGCTAATGCTCGATCAGGCCGCCGGCGTGGACGGGTGGGACGTGGCCGGTGGGTGGGCGTGAGTGGGACAGGGCGATGCCGACGTCGACGAGGGCGGCGCGGCGGAGGGTTGGGACGTCGGTCAGCGGTGTCCACACGGATTCGGCGGTTTCGCCGTTGGGCTCGGGGCGGGTGGTGCCGGCGGTGATGCGGACGGCGTAGAAGATGCCGATGTTCTGGTGATCGTCCGGCCCCGGACGACGGCGTACGGCGGCCGGGACGATGCGCGAGTCGACGCCCAGCAGTTGCTCGACCACCGACTCGTACCCGGTCTCCTCGGCCACCTCACGGGTCACGGTGTCGAACGGATCCTCCCCCGGCTCGACGCCGCCGCCCGGCAGCGTCCACCAGCTCCCGTCGCCGTACGGCGAGACGTAGCGCGCCAGCAGCACTCGCCCGCCCTCGACACACACCGCGTACGCCGCCACCCGTCGACTCATCCCCGGACCTTAACCCGCGGGACATGTTGCCTCGGGCAATAGCGGTCTCGCGGTGGACGCATCCGGCCAAGCGCCGGCCACATCCGCACACGCCAGGAGGATGTGACCGACCGCAACTAATGTCGCCCCTTAGTGATCGTACGATCACAATAAGCAATCATCACTGAGGAGGACTGATGCGGAAACTTGCGGCCCTGGTGGCCGGCTTGGTCGCGGCGGCCGGCGGGGTCTACGTCTTGGCGGCGCCCGCGGCGCAGGCGGCTGACTGCGGCGGGACGTACACGATCGTCGTCGGCGGCACCGGCGACAACGACTCCAACGCGCCGTACTGGCAGGGAAACATCAGCCAGCGAGTCGGGTACCCGGCCCAGCCGATCGGCTACAACGCGCGGCAGGGCGTCAACGAGCTGAACCGGCTGATCCGCGATCACCGCAACGCCTGTCCCGACCAACACGTGAAGGCGGTCGGGTTCTCGCTCGGCGCCGCGGTCGTGCACACCTGGGTGACCGAGAACTGGCAGACGATCGACAACGTCAATGCGGTACTGATCGCCGATCCAAAGCGCGCGGCAGGTCCTGGCTCGGCGGGCGCCGCTGCCCACCCACTGGTTGCGCCGGTCGTCGGAGCGCCGCTGGCCGGTGCTGACAACTTCTTCGGCGACATCCCGACGCTGACGCTGTGCACCGACGACATCATCTGCGACGCCAACGCGGCGTCAGGCCTGCCCGGATACCTGTGGGAAGGCAGGCACGGCAACTACAACTTCAACGTCGACGTGTACACCGACGACGCCCGCGGCCAGTGGTTCAACGGGGTCTACATCCCCTGACCGTGCCCGCTCGACAGGTAGTGCACCAGCGAGACACCGTACGCATGAGCGCGGCCACGTCTAGGTGCACTACCTGACCGCAGGACACCTCCTGTCGAAAGGGCCCGCAGGGAATGCGGCCCGCCTCGAGCAGGGTTGCGACGGGTATGACGATTGAGATCGGAGTCATCCTGCCGACGTCCTCGCCGGATCCGGCGCGGCCGATCCTCGGCGACGTGCGCGAGAGTGCGCGGTACGCCGAGGAGGCCGGGCTGGATTCGGTGTGGTCGACGGATCATCTGATCGCCAGTGCGCCGATGCTGGAGAGCTCCGTCGTGCTGGCGACGGCGGCCGCGGTGACCGAGCGGATCACCATCGGATACAACGTGATGCTGCTGGCGCTGCGGCCGGTCGCGTGGGCGGCGAAGCAGATCAGCACGCTGCAGCTGGTCTCGAACGATCGCCTCGTGCTCGGTGTCGGGACGGGCAATCCCGCGCACGGCGATGCCGGATGGCGGGCGGCCGGTGTCGAGTTCGCCGAGCGCGGGCGGCTGACCGACGAGGCGCTCGCCGTCCTGCCGGACCTGATCGCGGGCACCAGCCCGGATTTCCAGATCTCCCCCGGCGCGAAGGTGCCGCCGATCTTCGTGGCCGGCAACGGCGCCCGGGCGCACCGGCGAGCGGCGACGTACGGCGACGGGTGGGCGACGATCGCGATGACGCCCGACGAGGTACGCATCAACCTGAAGCGGATCAACGAACTTGCCGACGGCAAACAGTTGAAGGCCACCGTGGTCGCGCCGCAGCTCGACGGCGAGCCGATCGAACAGCTCGCCGCGTACGAGGAGGCCGGCGTCGAGCGCATCATCCTCCCGCCCACGGGTGACTGGCACCGCGACTACGACCAGGCCGCAGAGCTTCGCAACCGTTACCACCGCGGCTGAGTGGGCTGATGGAAGGCCGATCGATTGGACCTGTCCGGCCGAGGCGTCGGTAGGGAAACTGGTTCCATGTATGTTCCTGCGCACTTTGCCGGTGAGGACGAGGCCGTCCAGGAGTTGCTGCACAGCCGTGGGGCGGCGGATCTGGTGACGGCCACGCCGGAGGGGCTGGTGGCAACGATGTTGCCGTTCCTGTACGACCAGGAGCGGAATGTGTTGCTCGGCCATCTGGCGCGGAACAACGAGCACTGGAAGCTCCCGGTGATCGGCGACGCGCTGGTGATCATGCGCGGCCCCGACGCGTACATCTCCCCGACCTGGTACGCCTCCAAGCAGGAGCACGGCCGCGTCGTCCCGACCTGGAACTACATCACCGCTCACATCCACGGCACGATGACCGTGCACGACGACCCTGCCTGGGTGGAGGACGTCGTACGGCGGCTGTCGGACCGGCACGAGTCCGGGCGCGCGGAGCCGTGGTCGGTGGACGACGCGCCGGCGAATTTCGTCAGCGGTCAGCTCCGCGCGATCGTCGGCGTGGAGATCGCGATCCAGCGGATCGAAGCGAAGTTCAAGCTCAGCCAGAACCGTCCGGCCGCAGACGTCGACGGCGTGATCGCCGGCCTCCGGGCCGACGGTGACGACCGGTCGGCTGCCGCGGTGGAGCACCATCGCCCAGTTTGACCTTGCCCTTGGGGGCAACGTTTATCCTCCGGATCATGTCTGGAGTCGTGGTGGTGGGAGTGGGGCCCGGAATCGGCCTGGCGGTGGCGCGACGGTTCGTCCGGGAGGGGATGAGCGCCGGCCTGATCGCGCGGTCGGACGCGACGGTGAAGTCGGCCGCCGAGGAATTCGGAAGCGCCGACGTGCTCCCGGTGACCGCGGACGTGACCGATGAGCGCGTGCTGCGTGCGGCACTCGACCGGATCGTCGACGCGTACGGCGTACCGGATGTGGTCGTCTACAACGCGGCAATGATCCGGTCGGACCGGATCGGTGACCTCACCGCCCAGCAGCACCTCGACGCGTTCGCGGTGAATGTCGTGGGTGCGATCACCACCGCTGCCCACCTCGCGCCGGCGATGGCCGAGCGTGGCAGCGGGTCGTTCCTGATCACCGGCGGCATGCCCGTGCCGAAGCCGGACTACGCGAGCCTGTCCCTCGGCAAGGCCGGTGTGCGCGCGGTCGTCACGCTGCTCCACCAGCAGTACGGCGCGGCCGGCGTCCACGCCGCGAGCGTCACCATCAGCGGCGGCGTCTCTCCCGGCAGTCTCTGGGACCCGGACGACATCGCCAACCACTACTGGCGCCTCCACCAGCAGGCTCCGGCGGAATGGATCCACGAACTCGTCGTCTGACCTCTTGTCGTATTGTTCAACAATCTCTATCGTGAGATTACCTGAGAGGGGGTCTCATGACGATCGCAACGCTCACTCCGGCCCAGGCGCGGTCCCTGTTCCGGGACGACTACAGCGGGCCCACCACCGGTTGGGCCGGCGGCTACACGCAGACCAACCTCATCGCGGTCCCCGCGGACTGGGCGTACGACGTGCTGCTCTTCTGCACGCGCAACGCCCAGGCCTGCCCGGTGCTCGACGTCAGTGACCCCGGCGACCCGGCGACGCGACTCGCGCGCGGCGCCGACCTGCGGACCGACCTCCCGCAGTACCGGATCTGGCGCGACGGCGAACTGGTGGCCGAGGTGGCGGATGCGACCGAGGCGTGGCGAGACGACCTGGTCGCGTTCTCGCTCGGCTGCAGCTTCACGTTCGAGAGCGCGCTGGCAGCCGACGGGATCCCGCTGCGGCACGTCGAGCAGGGACGGAACGTGGCGATGTACGTGACCAACCGCGAGTGCGAACCTGCCGGACGGCTGCACGGTCCGCTCGTGGTGTCGATGCGCCAGATCCCCGCCGATCGCGTCGACGACGCGGTCCGGATCACGCGAGCGATGCCCGCGGTGCACGGCGGTCCGGTGCACATCGGCGATCCGGCTGCGCTGGGGATCACCGACCTGGCGCGGCCGGACTTCGGTGATCCGGTCGACGCGGCCGACGGCGACGTACCGGTGTTCTGGGCTTGCGGCGTGACGCCGCAGGCGGCGCTGATGGCGTCCCGGCCGCCGTACGCGATCACCCACGCGCCGGGCTACATGTTCATCACCGACCGCCGCGACAGCGACTACCGCCTCTAGCGCAGACCGCAGCGGCCAGACCCGCTCGCTCATGTCACCCGGTGAAGACTGCGCGGAAGTGCTTGCCGTTGACGAGCAACGCGACGCCGAGCAGCAGCAGACCGCACACGGCCTGCTCGCCCTTCAGCCACAGCGGGAAGGTGCCCGGCAGCGCGATGATCACCACGATCGCGACCAGCATCGCCGCCGAGACGATCCGGAGCCGGAGGAACCCCCGCCGCGAACCTCGGGACGCACTGCGGGCGAACAGAACGGTCAGCAGGGCGCTCGCGACGACGATCGTGCCGCGGACCCAGACGGCATCGTTCACGACGGACGCATGATGGCGGAGGGCAACGATCGCGGCGAGCGTCAGGACACTGATCGCGAGATACCCGCCGGTCAGCAGTTGCACGCTCCGCAGCGCGGCCGTGCTGCGCGGGTGTTCGACGTTCACTGGAGTAGTCATGTCTCGACTGTCCCGCTGTGGCCGTGGCGGGCACATCGCCCGCTCGGCTCCATCCGGATCAACCGATCGGTGGATTCCCTCGGTGCCGCCAGCGGAAATCGCAGACGACCGCGCGGTGGTCGGAGGGATGGATGCCGTCGACGGCGTCGCCCGCGACGACGGCCGACTCGACGTTGACGAGCTGGTCCTCGTGGCCCGGCCGGTAGAAGATGTGGTCGATCCGCTGGTCGACCAGCTCCGGGCCCGCCTCGAGCGGTGCGGATGGATGCGTCGACGGCAGCGTCACCGCATCGGGTACACCGTTGCCCGCTGTCCACGCGTCGATCATCACGTCGCGGAGCGGACGCAGTACGGCGCTGTCCGGCGCGGCGTTCAGATCGCCCATCACCAAGGACGGGCACGGCCCGTCGGCCGATGGATCGGTGCCGAGGTCGGCGAGCAGCGTCGCCTGGGCGAGCCGGTCGTCGCTGAAGGTCGTCGCATGTTCCAGGCAGGCCGCCACGACCGGCAGCGGACCCGCCGGATGAGCGACCCGGGCGCGCAGCGCGACCGGATCCCAGGATCGATGGCGGGCCGGCATCGGGATCGTCTCCTGCTCGACGATCGGCCAGCGACTCAGCAGCGCGACGCCGAGCTCGACCCCGGCGTGGTCGGGCGCCTGCGCCGGATCCGGGGACCGCGGGTACGACGGCGACGCGAAGACCGCATGGAATCCGAGCGCGTGGGCGAACTCGTCCGCCTGGGTGGTGCCGTCGCCGCCCCACACCTCCTGCAGGGCGATCACGTCTGGCGTGAACCGCTCGATCGTCGCGAGGATCCCCGGCTGCCGCTCCCGCCAGCGCGGGCCGAACCGCCACCAGATGTTCCACGTCATCGCGCGAAGCTGCGGATCGACCACGGCTGTTCCCTCCGAATCGGCTGTGACCGACCTCCTGTACCCACCTCCGGCCCGCACACGATCGTTGCCTCAAGCACCTTCCTTCCGTGTCAATTTGTGCACGGAGTATCACAGACTGTCACGACGGGTTTACGGCTGCGTGCAGATGTCCGGACAGGGCTGGCGGCAGTACCGGCGGTCGGCTGATCGTCGAGTCAGGAAGTCGAGAAGAGTTCGAGTCAGGTCGACCACGGGAGGGTCCGGACACGTGCTCGAGACTTATCGCGGGATCCCACACCTGTTGGACACCTGGCTCGTGCTGACCGGCATGGCGTTGCCGGTGGCGCTGTCCTCGCTCCGCCGCCCGGGCGATGTGGTCCCCCGGCTGGCGGCGTTCTGTGTACCGGCCACGTTCGCGCTGGTGATCGCGGCGACGCTCAGCCCGACGACCCACCGGCTCGGTCAGATCGGCCAGTGCGGCACGCACCTCACCACCACCGGCGGGCTGACGTCGCTCCAGGGGCTGCTCAACGTCGTGCTGTTCGTGCCGGCCGCGGGCATGCTGACGCTGGCCAGCAGTCGCCCCGGTGACGGCATCGCCGCCGGCATCGGGCTGTCGGCCGCCGTCGAGGCCGTCCAGGCGCTCGTGCCGCAACTCGGCAGGTCCTGCCAGCTGCACGACCTGATCGCGAACTCGCTCGGCGCCGTCTGCGGAGTCGGGCTGGCCGCCGGCGTCCAGACGTTGAGCCGACGCGTCCACCCGGGCTTCCTGGTCGTCAGCCCGGCGGTGGTCGAACACGCCGCGATGCTCGTCGTCCGGCGGCCGCGGCATCCGGCCCGGCACCGCCGGGGAACCCTCACTCGCCCGGTGCGATATCACAGTACGAGCACACAGTTATCCGGATAGTTATCCACAGGCTGTGGATAGGACCGTGGATGACCGCCTGGCCACCTGGGGATATCCACAGCCTCAGGGTCGGACGTCGAGCCCGAGAGCGGCCGCGACGACCATCGCCTGGGTGATGTCGATGCGGGCGTCCCGGAGTGTGACGGTCACCGGGTCGAGCGTCGACAGGTCGGATCCACGCAGGTCGGCGCCGGTGAAATCGGCCTTCTGCAGGTACGCCCCGGACAGGTCGAGGTCCCGCAGTACCGCCTTCGGGGCCCGGACGCCGCTCAGATCTGCCTCGCGGAACTTCACCCCGGTGAACTCCGCGCCCTTCAGGTCCGCACCGGGCAGTCCGGTGAATGACCAGTCGCCGCCGGACACCTTCATCAGGCTGTACGTGCAGTCGTCGAAGAAGCTGCCGACGAACTTGCACCGGGCGAAGGTCGTGTCGAACAGCGAGCACCGGACGAACGTGCAGTTCACGAACGCGGCGTCGGCGTGCGTCGACGCGTTGAAGCGCACCCCGCGGAACGTGCACTCGTCGAACACACCGCCGCGGTTGTCCACCTCGGTCAGGTCACAGTCCACGAAAAGCACCCGCCGGTACGTCTGTCCGGACGGGTCCGCGTCGTCCCAGTCCCGGATCGTCGACTCGGTCGGCGCCGCCGGACGCCCGTCCACTCGATCGGCCATGGCGCCCAGAGTGCCACGCCGTACGGACAGATACGGACACAGTTGTGATGCTGACGACGGAGAACTCCCACGCGACCGACAAATACGGGCCGCACGATGGAGGAGTGACCGGAACTGAGCGGGTGATGGTGTTCGGCGCGGGAGGCTTCCTCGGCGCCAGGATCTGCGCGCTGCTCGCCGACCGGGGCATCGAGTACCGCGGGCTGAGCCGGACCCGGAGCGAGCCGTACCGGCGCTGCGACCTGGCCGCGGTGCACCCGTACGCGCTCGACACCCAGATCGGGATGTACAAGCCGACCGTGATCGTCAACGCGGTCGGCGCCACGGTCGGCGAGCCGTCCGACCTGGTCCGGGCGAACGTGATCGCGGTCGAGGGCCTGCTCGCCTCGGTCCGCAGCCAGGCCGACCATGCCCGGTTCGTCCAGCTCGGCTCCGCCGCGGAGTACGGCGGGGCGCCGCACGGCACCAGCCTGTCCGAGGAGAGCGCGCCGCGGCCGGCCGGCCCGTACGGCATCACCAAGCTCGCCGGGTCCGAGCTCGTCCTCCGGGCACAGCGGGCCGGTGCCGACGCCGTCGTCCTGCGGATCTTCGACGTGATCGGACCGGCGGCTCCGGCCAGCACGCTGACCGGCCGGGTGATCCGGGACCTGCGGTCGCGCCAGTTGATCGAGGTCGGGTCGCTGGACGTGTGGCGCGACTTCGTCGACGTCCGGGACGTCGCCGAGGCGGTGCTCGCGGTCGCGCTCGCGGACCGGAAGCTGCCGCCGGTGCTGAACGTCGGGACCGGCCGGGCGACGCTCGCGCGGGACGTCGCCGGGCAGTTGTTCGAGCTCAGCGGCCAGCCGGCGACGATCGTCGACGACACCGGACAGGAGACCGCACTCGGTGCACCGTGGCAGCAGGCCGACACCACACGCATCGGGGACGAGCTCGGCTGGTCACCGAAGATCTCCCTGGACCAATCCCTCGCCGACAGCTGGGCTGAGTCAGACTAGGTGCGTGGAGATCCGCTCGCTCAGTGAGGCCGCGCCGGATCGGGTTCCGCCGGCCGTCAACGAGGATCTCGTGGTGACCGGCCCCGACTTCGCCGTCGTACTGGACGGGGCTACTGCTCCGCAGGGCGTCGAGTCAGGCTGCCGGCACGATGTTCCGTGGCTGGTGCAGCAGCTCGCGCAGCAGTTGGCGCCTCCGCTGCTCACGCAGACGTCCGCATCGCTGCCCGACGTGCTCGCGGACGCGATCGCCGACGTCCGGGCCTCCCACGCGGACACCTGCGACGTCAGTAATCCCGACAGCCCGTCGTCCACGGTCTCGATGGTTCGCCTGCACGCGGATCACGTCGAGCATCTGGTCCTGGCAGACTCGCCCGTGGTCATGCGCTCCCCCGACGGTGAGGTCACCGTCCACAGCGACGACCGGATCGACCGGCTCCCGGAGCGGACCCTCGAGGCGGTCCGCCGGTCGCGTAATCGGCCCGGCGGCTTCTGGGCGGCGAGCACGGTGCCCGAGGCGGCGTACCAGGCAGTCACCGGGACGACGGACCGCGCCGACGTCGACGTGATCGCGATCCTCTCCGACGGCGCGTCCCGCTTCACCGAACGCTACGGGCACTCGTGGGACGAGCTGCTCGACGTACTCACCGTCGACGGTCCGCGACGGCTGATCGACCGCGTCCGGGAACACGACGCCGCCTGCGCCACACCGCGGTGGAAGCGGTACGACGACGCGAGCGCCGTCCTGCTTCAGGGACCGTAGGTCGGGAAACCCGGACCGGGGTGCTGCCGGCGCGGGGCGTACTGCGGCGGTTGGGGCGGGGACACGAAGTCCTGGACCCGCGGCGGCGCGAGGCGCTCCTGCTGCCAGCTTCCGACCTGGAGCAGCAGCAGCGCGGCCGTGACCGCCGCGACGACCAGCAGCACCGCCGCCACCGTGAACCCGATGTTGACGCCCAGCGCGAGGCGGACCATGAAGTCCTGCAGGTCGTAGATGTCGACGTACGAGCTGTTCGGATCGCCGCTGTCGGCGGCGTTGACCAGCCGGACGATCCAGACGATCATCCCGATCACCCCGGCCGCACCGCCGCCGACGATGATCACCCAGAAGGCGCTCCACGAGACCCACCAGGTGTAGAGCAGGGCGCGGATCCGGCCGGATCGCGCGACACCGGGCCGGCTGGGAGGCTCACTGGCGCGTGCGACGTCCTCGACGACCTGCAGCGGGTACCAGAACTGCACGATCGGGCAGAACCAGGAGCCGACGACCCAACCGGGCGACCTCCGGTGCATGCGCTGGACAGGCACGGTCGGGGTCGGGGAGAACGGCGAGTAGAGGAAGTCGACGTTGTCGCGGGCCCGCCACAGCCAGACCAGGAACGCGATCCCGGTCCCGACCAGCAGGTAGCCCACCAGGTCGAGCAGCGGTCCGCTGCCGGCGATCGACTCGAGGCCGCGGTCGATCTCCTCGTCGGAGAGCAGCCCGTACACGAACCGCTTCACCTCGCCGTACGAGCGCCACATCAGCACGCACTGGATCACGGCGCCGAGCGCGGTCACCCCCATCAGCGCAATGCTCACGATCGCCAGCGCCCGCAACGGCCGGTACTGCGGCACGACCGGCATCGGCCGGTACGGCATCGGCTGGTACGGCCCCGGACCTTGGTACGGCCCCGGATACGGCTGCGTCACACTCCACCTCCCCGGAGCCAAGTTAACCCCACGGCTGGAGTCACACCGCCGCGAAGGCCTCCAGCACCGCGGGCAGAGCCAGCTCCCGGTCCGCCGCCGACAGCCCGATCCGCGTCCGCCGATCCAGTACGTCGTCCGCGGTCAGTGCCCCCTCATGCCGGACCGCGAACTTCACCTCGGCGTACGTCGTCCGCAGCCCCGGCGCGATCGGGGCCTGCAACTCGGGCGGTCCGGCGATCACCTGCGGCGCCTCCACGCCGTACCGCTGGACGAACCGGGCGGGCGCCCTCACCGCGGCCAGGTGCACGCGATCGGCCGCGCCGACCAACGGGATCCGATGCGTCTCACAGGACCGCCGCACCTCGAGCGTCGACTGCGCGAGCGCTGTGTCGAGCGCGTCCTGTGCCATCCGGCGGTACGTCGTGAGCTTTCCGCCGACGATCGTCACCACGCCGTCCGGGCTGGTGATCACCGCGTGCCGCCGGGAGATGTCGGCGGTCTTGTCCTCGCCCTTGTGGTGGCCGGTGTCGAGCAGCGGCCGCAGCCCGGCGTACGTGCCGAGTAGGTCCGCGCGGGTCACGGGCTGCTGCACCGCCGCGCTGATCGTGCCGAGCAGGAAGTCGATCTCCGCGTCGCTCGCCCGCGGTACGTCGCTCACCGGGCCGGGCGCCTCCTCGTCGGTGAGGCCGACGTACACCCGGTCGTCGGGCGCCGGGATCGCCATCACCACGCGGCGCAGCTCGCCCGGCACCGGCACGGTGAGGACGGCGGACAACCCGCCGAACACGGACTGCGGCAACACCAGATGGGCGCCGCGGCTCGGGCGGAGCTTGATGCCGGAGGCAACCTGGTCGGCCCAGATACCGGCCGCGTTGATCACGATCCGCGCGTCCACCGACCGCCGGTCCCCGGTCAGCTGGTCGACCAGGACCGCTCCCCGGCCGGTGACCTCGGTCGCGGCGACGCGGGTCAGGATCCGGGCGCCGTACTGCGCCGCGGTGCGGGCGATCGCGACGACCAGGCGCGCATCGTCGTACAACTGGCCGTCCCAGGTCAGGAAACCGCCGCGCAACCCGTCCGGGCGCAGCGTCGGCGCGTACCGGAGGATCTCGGCCGAGCCGATCCGGCGGGAGTGCGGGAGGTAGTCGTCGCTGGTGCGCGCGAACGTGCGCAGGACGTCGCCGCCGAGGAACGCCGACCGCAGCATCGCGGCCTGCGCGAAACTTGCCTGCGGCAACCACGGCGCGATCTGCGGGACCGGGTGCACCAGGTGCGGCGCGGTGGACTTCATCAGGATGCCGCGCTCGACGGCGCTCTCGTACGCGATCCCGACATGGCCGGACGCCAGGTACCGCAGTCCGCCGTGCACGAGCTTCGAGCTCCACCGGCTGGTCCCGAAGGCCAGATCGTGCTTCTCCACCAGGGCAACGCTCAGTCCGCGCGCGGCCGCGTCCAGCGCCACGCCGGCGCCGGTGACCCCGCCGCCGATCACGAGCACGTCGACCGCGCGGAGCTCGCTCAGCTCCCGGGCCCGTCGTGCCGCGTTCAGACTCGCGTTGCCTACGGAGATCATGGCGTCAAGTACCTCGTGAGCATCGTCCGCAGTTCCTCGTCGAGCTTCGGGTACTCGTCCTTCTCGGCCATCACCGGGCCGGACACCGCGGACGCCAGCGAGACCAGGATGATCTGCCGGGCCAGCCACACGGGGTCGCCGTCGCGGATCGAGCCGTCGGCCTGACCCTGGCGGATGCCCTCCTCGACCAGCGCCAGGTGCGCGACCGTGCTGCTGCCGCGTCGCTCCAGCAGGTACGGCGTGAGGAACTCGGGGTCGAGCTCGATGATCTTCCGCATCAACGGGTGCACGCGGGTCTTCGCGACCACCTCGACAACACCCTCGACCAGGCGGGCGCGACCGTCGACGGCGTCCGGCTGGAACGCGGACACCAGCGCGATCGTCCACTCCCGGGTCATCAACGCGGCGACCACGGCCTGCACGTTCGGCCAGCGCCGGTAGAGGGTCGCGCGGGAGACCTCGGCGTGCCGGGCGATGTCGGCCATCGTCATCCGGCGCATCCCGATCGCGAGCAGCAACTCGTACGCCGCGTCCAGGATCCGCTCCTCGCCGATCGCGTTCGCCGGCGTCGGGCGCGTGCTGGTCTCTTGCTCCGATTCGCTGCTACGCTGAGACATCACACGTCAGAGTGTATCAGCGACTCTGTCATCCCGGAACTGTCCAGGGGAGGTGGGAGCCAGGGGGTCCCACCTCCCCTGGACGCTACCTCGCCGCACCACCTGAAAGGGAGTCAGCGATGACCGAATCCGACCTCCCGGTGGTGCAACTCACGCCCGGCCGCTGGGGCGACCCCGCCCACCCGGTCGACCTCCCCGCAGCCGCCCGGGAAGCCCTCAAACACCTAGGCGTCCACCGCCCCGCCCCAGCACCCAGCGCAGCGGCCGGTGGTGAGAGTGAGCTGTCTGCATCGCAGCTCGGGTTCTTGACGGCTGTTGTGGGCTCTGAGCACGTGGCGTCCGACTGGGACTCTCGCTGGGCGCACACGCGGGGGTACTCCACTACAGACCTGCTGCGGTTCCGCGCCGGCGACACCTCGGACATGCCGGACGCGGTCGTCTACCCCGGCACACACGACGAAGTGCAAGAGCTTCTGGCAGGTTGCGGGGAGCGCGACTTGGCAGTGGTCCCGTACGCCGGCGGCACCTCGGTCGTGGGCGGGCTCGCGCCCACTCGCCGCTTCATCACGGTGGACCTCAAGCGCCTTGACCAGCTGCTCGAGCTGGACGAGGTCTCGAGAACAGCCACGCTCCAAGCGGGCGTCCGCGGCCCAGCAGCCGAGGCGCTGCTGGCCGAGCGCGGCTACACGCTCGGCCACTTTCCCCAGTCGTACGAAGGCGCATCGATCGGCGGGTACGCGGCGGCGCGCTCGAGCGGTCAGTCCTCCGCCGGATACGGCCGCTTCGACCAGATGGTGGTGGGCCTGACCGTCGCCACCCCGAGCGGCACGATCGAGCTCGGCCGGGCCCCGATGTCCGCGGCCGGCCCCGACCTGCGCCAGCTCGTGCTCGGCTCCGAGGGCGCGTTCGGGGTCATCACCTCGGTCGTCGTACGGGTCCGCCCGCGGCCGACCGAGCGGCACTTCGAGGGCTGGCGGTTCGACACGTTCCACGCCGGCCTGACCGCCGTCCGGCGACTCGCGCAGGACGGCCCGCTGCCGACCGTGCTCCGCCTGTCGGACGAGGTCGAAACGGCGGTGAACCTGGCCGACCCGGACGTGCTCGGCGGCGGATCCGGCGGCGTCCTGGCGATCATCGGCTTCGACGGCCCGTACAACCAGGCGACGGCGGACGTGCTGACCGCGGCCGGCGGGCAGAACCTCGGCGAGGGACCGGGCGAGACCTGGCGGACCGGCCGCTACCGCGCGCCGTACCTGCGCGATCCCCTCCTCGACGAGGGCGCGCTCGTCGAGACCCTCGAGACAGCCGCGTTCTGGTCGCGCATCCCTGCCCTGAAGGCGGCCGTCACCGAAGCCGTCACCGGCGCGCTGAGCGCGACGCCGCCGTTGGTTCTGTGCCACATCTCTCACGTGTACGAGACCGGCGCTTCGCTCTACTTCACGGTGATCTGCGCCCAGGCCGACGATCCGGTGGAGCAGTGGCACGCCGCCAAACAGGCGGCGAACCAGGCGATCGCGGCGGCCGGCGGCACGATCTCCCATCACCACGGCGTCGGCACCGACCACCGCGACGCCTATGCGGCAGAGATCGGCCCGCTGGCGATCGAGGCCCTCCAGGCCGTCAAGCACACGCTCGACCCACACAACGTGATGAATCCAGGCATCCTGCTCCCCGAAGAGCGGCGCTTGACTTCAAGTTGACTTGAGGTACGACGGTGGCGGCATGACTCCTGAACCGTCCGATCGTCCCGTTGCTCTCATCACCGGTGCGTCCGCCGGCCTCGGGCTCGCCCTCGCGCACGGGCTGGCCGATCGCGGCTGGGCGCTCGTCATCGACGCCCGCGGCGCCGAAGCGCTCAAGGACGCCGCCGACGCCTTGGCCGACCGTACGGACGTCGTACCGCTCGCCGGCGACGTCACCGACCCGGATCACCGCGCCGACCTGGTGGACGCGATCGCCGAACTCGGTCGGCTCGATCTGCTCGTCAACAACGCCAGCTACCTCGGGCCGAGCCCGCTGCAAGCACTCGGCTCGGCGGACCTCGACGAGCTCCGCCGCGTCTACGAGGTCGACGTACTCGCACCGATCGCACTGACGCAAGCCCTGCTCCCTGCACTCACCACAGCGTCCGGCGTGCTGATCAACATCAGCTCCGACGCGGCCGTGGAGGCTTACGAGACTTGGGGTGGCTACGGCTCGGCCAAGGCCGCGCTCGACCACGCGACCCGCGTACTGGCCGCGGAGCACCCGGCGCTGGCGGTGTACGCCGTTGATCCGGGCGATCTGCGGACGGCGATGCACCAGGCCGCGTTCCCCGGTGAGGACATCTCCGACCGGCCCGAGCCCGCAACCGTCGTACCGGCGTTCCTCAACCTGCTGGACAGCCGGCCCGCGAGCGGCAGGTACCGAGCGGCCGAGTTCGCGCCGGCGGTGGCGTCGTGAAGGTGCACCCGCACACCCGATTCGTGCTGCCGGAGGCGCTGAACGCCGGCGAACCACCGGAAGCCCGCGGCCTGTCGCGGGACCAGGTGAAGCTGCTGGTCGCGGAGGGGTCGACCGTCACGCACACCCGTTTCGACCGGATCGGCGACCATCTGCGGCCCGGCGACCTGCTGCTGGTCAACACGTCGACCACCCTGGCGGCCGCCGTCGACGGCACGCCGTACACCGTGCACTTCTCGACGCCGCTCGACGACGGCACCTGGGTCGTCGAGCTGCGTAACGGCGGTCGTCCGATGTTCGACGGTACGGCGGGCGAGCGCGTGGAGTTGCCCGAAGGCGCGCTGACGCTGCTGGCGCCGTACCACGGCAATCGGCTGTGGATCGCCAAGCCGCCGGTCGACGATGTGCTCAGTTATCTGCGGCGGCATGGGCGGCCGATCACGTACGACTACGTCGGCAAGCGGTGGCCGCCGGCGTCCTACCAGACCGTCTTCGCGCGCGACCCCGGCAGCGCGGAGATGCCGAGCGCCGCACGTCCGTTCAGCTTCGAGCTGGTGAGTCACTTGGCGTCGGAGGGCGTCCTGATCGCGCCGATCGTGTTGCACTGCGGCGTGTCCTCGCTGGAGAGCCACGAGCCGCCGCAGCCGGAGCGGTACGACGTACCCGCGCACACGGCTCGCCTCGTCAACTGGGTCAAGGCGAACGGCGGCCGCGTCATCGCGGTAGGCACCACCGCCGTCCGCGCCATCGAGACCGCCGCCACCGCCGACGGCACAGTCACGCCGTCCCACGGCTGGACCGACCTGATTCTGAGCCCGGACCGTCCGCCGCATGTAGTCGACGGCCTGATCACCGGCTGGCACGCCCCCGAGGCCTCACACCTACTCCTCCTGGAGTCGGTAGCCGGCCCCGAACGGGTCCAGCACGCCTACAACGCCGCGATCGCCCACCACTACCTCTGGCACGAGTTCGGCGACAGCTGCCTGCTCCTCCGCTGACGTTGGCGGTTCAAAGTGCAACTAATTGGCCTAGGCCACAAATTGTGCTCAGTTGGGTAAAACCTGGTGACAGGCCGGGCGCGGTACTCGTCTAATCAGGTGACGTCCCGACGGGGGACCAACTGGTAAGGACATCCACATGAGCCCACGCGCAGTGGACAAACGGGCCCGCCCCGGCAACGAGCATCAGGCCGTGCAGCCGGCCGCGCCGGAGACGCCCAGCGCAGTCACAGCGCTCCAGGCCGCCGATCACCCCAAGCGCATCTCCGAGCACAAGCAGCCCACCAAGGCCGCCTCCTGAGCTCAGGCGTTCTGTTTGTCGCGGCGGTTGTGATCTGAGAGCCGGACGAAGATCCAGCCGATCGCGGCACCGGTGACGAAGCCGCCGAGGTGGCCTTCCCAGGAGACGCTCGGGATGGCGAAGGACAGGAACGCGGTGACGGCGACGTACATGATGATCCAGGTGATGTCGAGGCCGCGGGCGCGGCTGATCACCAGGAGGGCGCCGACCAGGCCGAGGACCGCGCCGGAGGCACCGAGCGTCGCGCCGCCGGGGGACGACAGCAGCCAGACCGCGACGCTGCCGCCGATCGCCGACAGCAGGTACAGGAGCGTGAACCGGAGCCGGCCGAGCATCCGCTCCAGTGGCGGGCCGAGCTGCCAGAGCATGAACAGGTTCGAGAAGATGTGGAAGAACTGCCAGTGCGTGAAGGCTGAGGTGAGCATCCGCCACGGCTCGGTCTCGACCAGGACCGGGACCATCACCAGGTCGCCCAGGAGCTGCGGGCTGCCGACGCGGACGGCGATGAAGACCAGGAGGTTCAGCGCGATCAGCGTGTAGGTGACGACCTGCTGGCTGCCGGCGCGCTGGATGCCCCCGAGTGAGGTCCGCGTGCGCGGGATCGAGCGAACGCCCTCGTTGAAGCAGTTCGGGCACTGGAAGCCGACGGCGGCGCTGTTCATGCAGTCCGGGCAGATCGGCCGGTCGCAGCGCTGACAGCGCACCCCGGCGGGCCGATCCGGGTGCCGGTAGCAGACGGTCTCGGTCACGCGGGTTGCGTCCCTCCCCTGGAAGCGCGGGGCCGACGGTGCGCCGGCCCCGCGGGAAACTCAGGCGTTCTTGCGCTCGACGACGACCTTGTTGATGACGATCGGCTCGAGCGGCCGGTCGCCGGGCGCCGTCTTCGCGGTGGCGATCGAGTCCACGACCTTCTTCGACTCGTCGTCGACGACCTCGCCGAAGATGGTGTGCTTGCGGTTCAGGTGCGGGGTCGGCACCACAGTCACGAAGAACTGCGAACCGTTGGTGCCGCGGCCGAACTGGATGCCGGCGTTCGCCATCGCGAGCAGGTACGGACGGTCGAACTGGAGCTCCGGGTGGATCTCGTCGTCGAACTGGTACCCGGGCGTGCCGGTGCCGGTGCCGAGCGGGCAGCCGCCCTGGATCATGAACCCGTCGATCACCCGGTGGAAGCCGAGGCCGTCGTAGAACGGGCGGGTGACCTGCTGGCCGGTCTCCGGGTCGGTCCACTCCTTGGTGCCCTCGGCCAGGCCGACGAAGTTGCTCACCGTCTTCGGCGCGTGGTTGGGGAACAACCTGATGACGACGTCGCCCTTGTTCGTCTGCAGGGTTGCGTACAGCTCTTCGGCCACGGGAGTCACTCCTAGTCGGAATACAACGGCTTACCCCTCGATCCTGTCATGTGAGTTCAAGAACAACCGCATCGACCGGCGGAGCAGGACGCCCGGATCGGCACGATGTGTACGGAGAGTGCGGTGGGGGCACCGGGTTATCGGCTCGTGACGTCGTACGATGCAGATGAAGCCGGATTTGTCCAGAGCCGTAACCAGATGGAGCCCATGTCGCCGATGGGCGGGAGAGCTGTCCGCTGGGGCGGGTGGCACCGAGGAGGGAACCGTGGGTTTGAGGAAGTCCAAGGGCCGGGTCGAGACCGCCAAGGACCGGGTCCGGCCACTTGCCGAGTCGGCGTCGGAGAAGCTCGGACCGGCCGTCGGCCAGGTCCGTGAGCACCTCGCACCGGCTGTGGGCACCGCACGGGAGAAGGTGTCGCCGTACGCCGAGAAGGCCGTCGAGCGGGGCGCGCACCTCGCCAGCCAGGCGGTGGAGAAGGCCGGCCCGGTGCTCGACGACGCACTCGCCAAGGTGGGACCGGCGACCGAGCACGCGGCCGAGAAGGCGCGTGAGCGACTGAACGACGACCTGCTGCCGAAGGTGACCGCCGCGCTGGCGACCCTGGCAGCCGCCGCCGAGCCGGTCGTCGAGGAGACCGCCCGCCGGGGCAAGGCCACCAAGGCCGCGCTCAAGGGTGAGCTCGACGTGCCGAAGAAGAGCCACAAGCTCCGCAACGTGGCGCTGTTCCTGGGTCTCGGCGCACTGGCCGCGGCAGCGGTGAAGAAGCTGCTGACCCCGCCGGAGCCGGCCTGGCAGTCCACGCCGACCAGCGGTCGCGACTACAGTTCGGCCCCGGCCGGGACGGCGTCGCGCCCGACCGACACCACGACGTCGTCCAACGGCCAGACGGATGCGAAGCCGGGCTCCGAGGCCAAGCCGGACGCCGCCACGACCGACGCCGCCAAGACGGAGGCAGCCAAGACAGAGGCAGCCAAGCCCGACGCCTCCAAGGCCGAGGCCCCGAAGGCGGAGGCCAAGGCCGACGAGGCCAAGGATGACGTCACGGCCGCTTCGAACGGCGTTGCGAAGAAGACCACGACCAGGAAGTCGACGGGCTCCAGCGAGTCCAAGCCCAGCGACTCCTGACACCACCGCAACGGCGAAGGTCCCGAACCCAGGTGGGTTCGGGACCTTCGTCTGTCCGGGTCCGGACGTCGCCTTGCGCGAACGACGTCAGTTGGCCTCGGGCTCCGGGTCGCCGGACTTCGCGATCGTGTAACGGCCGGCGGACAGCAGCTGGGTCGCGTACCGGTGCGTGATGCACGGGTAGGTGCCGCCGCAGCTCAGGCAGACCGCGTCGTTGCGGTGCAGCCAGGGGACGACCTTGAGGCGCTTGGTCCAGGTCAACGGCTCCCGGTCAGGGGCGTGCATCCGGAGCGCCGCGCGCGCGGCGTCCTGGATCTCCGGGGCCGACCATTCCTCGGCACTCTTGTTCATCAGGGCACTGAGGTCGGGGTGGAGGTGGTCAGTGGTGCGGGCTTTGTTCATTTGTATGTCTTCCAAGGCAGGTGGGAGGACGCCTGACGGATGGCACTGAATCACTCGCTTCAAACGTTAGTGCCCCGCAATGTCAGGCGCGCTCCGAGACGACCCGCCCGGGTGTCAGATCTTCGTTAGTTCCACAGCGTCTCGAGGGTGACCCGGGCCTCGAGCTCGAGCAGGTGGCGCTTGGTCGGGATGCCGCCGCCGAAGCCGACCATCTTCCCGCCGGCGCCGACCACCCGGTGGCAGGGCACGACGATCGCGATCGGGTTGCGGTTGCACGCCGTCCCGACGGCGCGGGCGGCGCCGGCGTCGCCGACGACCTTCGCGACGTCGCCGTACGTCTGCATCTCGCCGTACGGAATCCGGGTGAGCTGTTTCCAGACGGCGCGCTCGAAGTCGGAGCCGCCGCGCACCGACAGCGGCAGGGTGAACTCCTGGAGCTCACCGGCGAAGTACGCCTTCAGTTGCTCGGCGGCCTCGGTCAGCAGCGGGTCGGTGCCGAGCCGCCGGTCGGTGGCCCCGAAGTGCAGCCGGCAGAGCCCGGTCTCGTCGACCGCGAGCGTGAGGTCGCCGATCGGCGAGTCGACCACGGACCAGTCCATGGGACCATCCTCCCCACCCGGACCGACATTTTCTGGCAGGAATGCGCCACGGACCGGCCGCAACCGGATGTTCTCGCCCGGTCACGCCCTGTTGTGCTATGCCTGATCCATGCCGAGCCGGGCGTCGCAAGTACCGCTGGACCGGTGGTTCAGTTCCGAGCGGGCGATGGGTATGGGTGCCTCGATCCTGATCGGACTCGTCACCGTCACCACGTGGTCGACCGCGTGGTCGGACTGGAACCTGTACCGGACCCGCAAGCTGTACGCCGACCGGCCGGGCAAACTGGCCGAGGCGGACCTGATCTCCGGCTCGCTCGGGATCGTCGCCGCGCTGGCGCTGCTCGCGGCGGCCGTGGTGTTCATCGTCTGGCTCTGGCGGGTCCGCTGGAACGCGGAGATGTTCTGCCGCGGCGAGCACCGCTTCACCCGCGGCTGGGTGATCGGCTGCTGGCTCGTCCCGGTGGTGAATCTCTGGTACCCCAAACAGGTCGTCGACGACGTGATGGCGGCCAGCGATCCGCGCACCGACCCGTTGACGCCGGCGCTCAAGGACATCCCGGGCACCCGGCTGGTGTGGGCCTGGTGGCTGACCTGGGTGGTCGGCCTGGTCACCGGAAACATCGTGCAAAGAGGCGTCCTCGTCGGCGCGTCGCAGCTGGGAGACCTGCGGACCAACGTCATACTGTCCTCCGTCTCGGCGCTGTTCACCACCGCCGCGGCCGTCTTCGCGGTGATCCTGGTCCAGCGGATCGACGAGCTGCAGACCCAGCGTCCCTGGGTGCCGTGGTGGGCGGTCGGGACACCGCACAGTGGCTTCCAACCCCCTGCGCGGTAAACCAAACCGTCACGCCCCGTCCGGTGCCTCGTTACCAATGGTGATGGGCGTACGAAAAGAACACGTTAAGTCGACACCCTCCGTGCTGGGGCCGACTGCCCTGGCATACCTACTTCGTGGTATCAATGTGGCTCGGTCACGCGGGGGCAGGGCCAGGCAGACAAGCCGGACAGACGACGGAGTTCCAGCAACGCGAGGGACGCGAGACGTGAGCCACCCGCAGGCATTGATGACTGCTGTCGAGGATCAGGAAGAATGGCAGCCGCACGCGGCTGAGGAGTTCCAGCAGGTCGGGACGGTCGGGAAGATCGCCATCGGACTGCTCGGGGCCTCGACGGTCACCCACCTGTTGTCCACCTGGTCCGACTGGAACACGTATTCCGTGGTGCACCGCTATCTCGGCGGGATGCCGAACGTCGACGACGCGGACCTGAACCGCGCCGACGCGATCGCCAAGGTCACCGCGATCCCGAATGTGGTCGTCTCGGTCGCGGCCGCGGTCGTCTTCGTGATCTGGTTGTGGCGGGCCCGGGTCAACTCCGAGGTGTTCTGCCAGGCGGACCACCGCCGCAGCCACGGCTGGGTGCTGGCGAGCTGGTTCTGCCCCGGCCCGAACCTCTGGTACCCGAAACAGATCGTCGACGACGTGTGGCTCGCCAGCGATCCGAAGACCCCTGTGTACAGCGACGACCTGCGCCGGTTCAGGACCCCGACCCTCACCTCCGTGTGGTGGGTCGCCTGGATCGGCGCTCTCGCGTTCGACGTCGTGGTCCGCCGGTTCCTGATGTGGATGGAAGCCACCGTCGGATCGCTGCGCGGGATCGCCCTGGCCGGTACGGCGTCGCTCGTGCTGACGGTCGTCTCCGCGATCGCCGCGACGATGGTGATCCGCAAGATCAACCACATGCAGACCACCCGCAAGTGGGTGCCGTGGTGGGACCAGGGCCCGAAGCTGAGCGCGGTCCCGGCGTACGAGTCCGCCGCCGTCCCGTCGTACGCGAACGACGACACCGACGAGCAGCCGGCGATCTCCGAGCCGATCGCGTCCGGTCCGGCGCTGGGCCTGGTCCGCGAGCCGCAGCTGCAGATGGCCGGTGCCCCGGAGGCGGCCGGCCCGTTCGCCCCGGCCGCCCAGGCCACGACGCCGTTCGCGCCGACCGGTTTCGCTCCGGCCCCCGCCGCCCCACAGACCCCCGCGCCGTACGCTCCCGCGCCGCAGGCTCCCGCTCCGTACGCGCCGGCCGCCGAGCAGGCGCCCGTGCAGAGCCCGTTCGCGCCGCAGAACTTCCCGGGTGACGGCGCGGCCGCACCGGCCGCGTTCGCGGGTAACCCACAGCTCGACGAGGGCCCGAAGTGGAGCCCGTTCGCCCCGGTCGTGGAGAACTGGCGCGACGACGACGCCGGTCCGGCCACCGAGCAGTTCAGCCCGATCGAGTCGTGGCGGGACGAGAAGCCGGTCGAGGAGACGACGTACGAGGCTCCGCAGCAGAGCTGGGAGGACTACCGCAGCTCGGTCACCGCGGACGTGCTCGGTACGACGGGCAGCTGGCGCGACGAGGCCGCCCCGATGACGGTCGTCCAGCCGGACCCCTACGCGTACCAGCCGGAGCCGGAGCCGGCTCCGCAGCCCGCCGAGGAGCCGTGGGCGGCGCGCTACTCCGAGCCGTACTCCTACGAGTCCGACTACCTCACCTCGACGGCCTCCCCCGTGGAGGCGCAGACCGCACCCGAGCCTGAGCCCGCGCCTGTTGCGCGCGCCGGCCGCCGGGCCGCTCGGGTCGCGGTCGACAGCCCGTCGGCGATCCAGCCGGCGGTCCCGGACAACACGACGCACGCGGCGCCTGCCGAGACCTACTCGGCGTACTCGGACCACAACGTCTACGGCCGGTCCGAGCACACCCAGCCGTCGTCCCACGTGTCCGCCTCGTCCGGGTACTACGAGCCCGCGCCGGCCCCGAGCCACCAGGAGCAGGACGACTTCCTGACCCCGTCGAAGCCGCTCCCGCCGGTGCCGTCGTACGGTCCGGAGCCGACGTACTCGTCGAACAACGACTACACCGACTACGGCTCGTCGTACACGCCGGACTACTCGTCGTCGTACAGCTCGAACACCTCGAACGGCTCGAACGGTTACGAGTACGACAGCTACAGCAGCGAGTACAACAGCACCGAGACGTACGAAACGTACAGCCCGAACTACGCCACCGAGTCGTACCCGTCGCAGTACGAGCCGGAGCAGACCGAGTACCAGCAGCAGTCGCCGTACCAGTACGAGCAGCAGCAGCCTGCTGACTCCGACCAGCCGACCGGTCCTCGGACACACGGTCGCCGTGGTCGCTGGGGCGTCTGATCTGATAGCGGTATGCGTCTAGGTTTCGCCACCCTCGGTTGTCCCGGAGCTCCACTCGACGACGTCCTGGCACTTGCCCGGGACAACAAGTTCACGGGTCTGGAGCTGCGGGCCGCGCCGGACGAGTTCACGCACACCGGGCTGTCCGCGGCCGAGCGGCGGGAGCTGCGGACCCGGATCGAGGACGCGGGCCTGGAGATCTTCGCGATCAGCAGCTACGTGAAGCTGTGCGCGGTGGAGGACCAGCCGCTGGAGGCGCATCTCGAGCTGGCCGCCGATCTCGGTGCGCTCGGCGTCCGGGTGTTCCCGGGTGACCAGACAGACGACCAGACAGGCGACGGTACGGCGGAGGACCCGAGCGCCGGCGAGATCCGCGCGCTCGATCGCGTCACGGCCGCGCCGCGCGACGTACCGATCCTGCTGGAGACGCACGACTCGCACTCGACCGCCCGTCAGGTCGCCGCGTTCTGCGCGCTGCTCGACGCCGATGTCCCGGGCCACAACGTCAAGGCGCTCTGGGACAGCTCGCACACCTGGTCGCACGGCGAGACTCTCGCCGAGTCGTTCGCGCTGTTGCGGCCGTGGCTGCAGGTCGTCCAGTTCAAGCAGGCCGATTCGGGGCAGGACTACCGTCCGGTCGCGATCGACGCCGGCGACTTCCCGATCGGCGAGCTGATGACTGTGCTCGACGGTACGGACTACCCGCTCTCACTCGAGTGGGAGCTGAAGTGGCACCCGCAGTTGCCGTCCCTGGCCGAGACCCTGCCCGCCGTTCACGCCTGGCTGGGATCCGGCGCGGTCAGGTAGCGGGCCAGCGTCGGCCCGAGCCAGGCGACCACCTCGTCGTCGGGCATCTTCGCGATCGGCGGGAAGCCGAGGATGTAGCGGCACAGCGCGAAGCCGAGCACCTGGCTCGCGACCAGACCTGCCCGGACCTCGGGCTGGTCGACCGCCTGCACCCGCAGTGTGGGTGCGAGCTGGGCGGCGAAGATGCCGCGCATGCGCTCGACCGCGACCTCGTTGGTGACCGCGGTCCGCAGCAGGACGCGCAGTGAGTCGTCCGCCTCCCATCGCTCCAGGAAGTGCCGCACCAGCACCTGCCCGAGCGACTCCAGCGGTACGCCGTCGAAGTCCGGCAGCCGGATGTCGAACTCCGCCGCCGCGGCGAACAGCTTCTCCTTGTTGCCGTAGTACCGCATGACCATCGCCGGGTCGATCGCCGCGTCCGCCGCGATCGCCCGGATCGTCGCCCGCTCGTACCCGTCCTGGGCGAACCGTTCGCGGGCCGCCGCGAGGATCGCCGCGCGGGTCCGGTCGGACTTCTTCTCCGTCATGCCCGCAGCATATGCCAACACGTGTTGACTTTTCGAGCCGAGAGTTCTAGCGTAAAAGTCAACAAGCGTTGATAAAGGAGGAGTGACGATGACTCCGAAGCAGGCAGAGGTCGTGGTGGTGGGTGCGGGTCCGGTCGGGCTCGCGGTGGCGGTCGGTCTCCGGCTGCACGGACGCGACGTGGTGGTGGTCGACCAGCAGGCCGAGGGTGCGAACACCTCGCGGGCCTGCGTGATCCACCCGCGGACGCTGGAGGTGCTGGAGCAGCTCGGGGTGACCAAGCGGCTCGTCGATCTCGGCCTGGAGTTGCAGCACTTCGCGATCCGCGCCGACGACCGCCTGCTGGTCCCGGTCGGCTTCGCGGACCTGCCGACCGAGTACCCGTTCGTCACGATGATCCCGCAGCCGGTCACCGAGCAGGTCCTGCTCGAGCGGCTCGAGGAGCTCGGCGGCGCGGTGCTCCGTCCGTATGCCGCGACCGGCCTGGCCCAGACCGCCGACGGCGCCGAGGTCACGCTCGACAACGGCGACGTGATCACGGCTCGGTACGTCGTCGCGGCCGACGGCATGAACAGCACGATCCGCGAGCTCGCCGGCCTGCGGATGCCCGGCAACACCCTGCAGATCTCCTGCAGCCTGGTCGACGTGCGCGTCGACGGCGGCCTGCCGGTCGACGAGGTCGCGCTGTACTTCGCCTCCGCCGGGCTGCTCGTGGTGGCGCCGCTGCCGGACGGGAGCTTCCGGCTTGTGGCCGAGGTGCCCGACGCGCCGGAACACCCGGACCTCGCGTACGCCCAGCGACTGCTGGCCGACCGCGGCCCGCGGAAGTCGCACCCCGAGGTCACCGAGGTGGTGTGGGGCTCGCGGTTCCGGATCCACGAGCGGGTCGCGGATTCGTACCGCGCGGGCCGGGTGCTGCTGGCCGGCGACGCGGCGCACACGCACAGCCCGGCCGGCGGCCAGGGGATGAATCTCGGGCTGCGTGACGCGGTGACGCTCGCCGACGCGCTGTCGCAGGCGTTGAACGGTGCCGAGGCCGGCCTGGACGCGTACGCCGAGAACAGCCGCGAGGAGGCGGTCCGGGTGATCGGGCTGGCACACCGCCTGACCCGCCTCGCGAACGTCCCGCACGCGATCCGCCCGGTGCGCAACGCCGTCCTTGGCCTGATCGGCCGGGTCAGCAAGACCCAGAACGGCCTGGCCAAGCAGCTCGCCGGCTTCCCGGAGCGCTAACCGCCCGTGGACTCGCGGACCTCCAGCGTGTACGGGACGCTGAGATCGCGGTGCGTCGAGTCGGTCTTGCCGGCGATGCGGTCGAGGAGCAAGCTGACGGCGCTGTCGGCCAGCCACTCCTTGTCCGGCGAGATCGTGGTCAGCGTCGGCGAGTGGTACCGGCCGTCCTCGATGTCGTCGAAGCCCACCACGGCAACGTCCTCGGGCACCCGCAGGCCCGCGTCGGCCAGTGTCCGGAGGGCGCCCAGGGCGAGCAGGTCGTTGAAGCAGAACACCGCGTCCGGCGGCTCCGGCAGCGCGAGCAGTTCACGCATCGACGTGGCGCCGTCGAGCCGGTGGTAGCCGGCCGCGGCGAGCTCGAGCGCCGGGTCGTGCGGCATCCCGGCCGCTTTGAGCGCCTTGCGGTACCCCTTCCGCCGGACCGCGCCGGTGCCGGTCCCGCCGACGCCGATCGCCGCGATCCGGCGCCGTCCCAGGGAGACCAGGTGCGTGGTCGCGTCGTACGACGCCTGCACGGAGTCGACCGCGACCCGGTCGAACTGGCCGCCGGCCGGTCGTTCGCCGAGCAGCACCAGCGGCTTCCCGGTGTCCGCCGAGCTGAGCTTGGCCGGGGCGGTGGCGAGCGGGGAGAAGATGATGCCGTCGATCAGTTGGCCGCGCATCCCGTCCAGCACGAACTGCTCGGCGGCGGCCTCGCCCTCGGTCTGGTCGATCAGCACGGTGATCCCGCGCCGTTTCGCGGCCCGGCTGATCTCCGCGCCGAGCTCGGCGAAGTACGGCGACCCCATCTCCGGGATCGCCAGCGCGATGAAGTCCGAGCGGCCCTTGCGCAGCGAGCGGGCGCTGACATTCGGCGTGTAGTTCAGGGCGGCGATCGCGGCCTCGACCTTGGCCCGGGTGCGGGCGGTGATGTGCGGGTAGTCGTTGATCACGTTCGAGACGGTCTTGACCGAAACCCCGGCCCGTGCGGCCACGTCACTCAGCCTGGTCGCCATCGGAGAACCTCCTGTAACCGACTTGTCGCCCGAGTGTGCCACCGCCGAACCCTTTACACCGATTGTCAATCGTTGTAGACATCCACGTTAAACGTTGTAAACGGCCCTGTGGAGGTCTTGTGGCGCGGCTAGTGGTGGACCCGGCGTTCGTGGTCGGCGCGCTGGACCGGCGTGTCTTCGGCTCGTTCGTGGAGCACATGGGCCGCTGTGTCTACACCGGGATCTACGAACCGGGGCATCCCGCCGCCGACGCGGACGGGTTCCGGCAGGACGTGCTCGAGCTGGTCCGGCAGCTCGGCGTGACCGCGATCCGCTACCCCGGCGGCAACTTCGTCTCGAACTACGACTGGGAGGACGGCGTCGGCCCGAAGGACGAGCGGCCGCGGCGGCTCGACCTGGCCTGGCGGGCGATCGAGCCGAACCAGTTCGGCACCGACGAGTTCGTCGCCTGGTCGCGCCGGGCCGGCGTCCAGCCGATCTGGGCGGTCAACCTCGGCACCCGCGGCATCCGCGAGGCGGTCGACCTGCTGCAGTACTGCAACCTGCCGGCCGGCACCGCGCTCGGCGACCGCCGGGTCGCGAACGGCAGCCCGGAGCCGCACGACATCCGGATCTGGTGCCTGGGCAACGAGATGGACGGCCCCTGGCAGATCGGCCACAAGACCGCCGAGGAGTACGCGCGACTCGCCGAGGAGACCGCGAACGCGATGCGCCGCGTCGACCCGGGCCTCGAACTGGTCGCCTGCGGATCGAGCAACGCCGGGATGCCGACGTTCGGCGAGTGGGAGCGCGTCGTCCTCGAACGCACCTACGACCTGGTCGACCACATCAGCCTGCACGCGTACTACGAGCCGCGCGACGGCGACCAGACGAGCTTCCTCGCCGCCGCCGAGGAGATGGACCGGATGATCTCGTCGGTGATCGCCACCGCCGACCACGTGAAGGCACTGCGGCGCAGCGACAAGGAGCTGACGCTGTCCTTCGACGAGTGGAACGTTTGGTACCAGCAGCACTTCCCTGGCGAGCTCGGGCTGCCGATCCGCGAGGCCGGCCCGCTGATCGAGGACACCTACACCGTCGACGACGCGGTCGTCGTCGGCAGTCTGCTGATCACGCTGCTCCGGCACGCCGACCGGGTGAAGATCGCTTGCCTCGCGCAACTGGTGAACGTGATCGGCCCGATCCGCACCGAGCCCGGCGGCCGCGCGTGGCGGCAGACGATCTTCCACCCGTTCGCGCTGACCGCGCGGTACGCCGGTCCGACCGTGCTGCGGACCGCGGTGAGCGGCGGTCCCGAGATCGCCACGGCCGCGTTCGGCCGGGTCCCGGCGCTGTGGAGCACCGCGACGTACGACGAGGACACCGGGGAGACCGCGATCTTCGTGGTGAACCGGAGCGAGACCGACAAGATCGATCTGGAGATCCCGGTGGCCGGACAGGTGGTCCGGCACCTGGCCCTGTACGACGAGGACCGTTCCGCGGTGAACACCTCGGACGATCCGGACCGGGTTCAGCCCCGGGCCGTCGACGCCACCGAGGTCGTCGACGGTGTCTGCCGTGCCACGCTGCCGCCCGCATCGTGGCACGTGATCCTGCTCAGCAGTTGATTCGAGAGGGGACCCGCCCGTGCCTTCGAAACGACTACTCGCCGCAGCCCTGGCTGTGGTTGCCGTCGCAGCCGGTACCTCGGCCGCGACGGCCGCGCCTCTGGTGACGTCTGGGGTGACCACGACCAACGCGATCAGCTCCAGTTTCGCCGACACCTTCGCCGACCCGTCGATCATCCAGGGCCGCGACGGCTACTGGTACGCGTACGCCACCTCCGATCCGTTGGTCGCGAACGGCGCGTTCGGCCTGATGCACATGGCCCGGACCAAGGACTTCAGCTCCTGGGAGTATCTCGGCACGGTCTTCAACGACCAGACCAAGCCGGCCTGGGCCGCGCCCGGATCGTTCTTCTGGGCCCCCGACATCCGGTACTTCGACGGCCACTACGTCATGTACTTCACCGTCACCGACACGAACGCCAACGCCGGCGGCGACCCGGCCATCGGCGTCGCGACCGCCCCGACGCCGGACGGGCCGTGGACCGCGACCGACGGCCCGGTCGTTACGCCGAAGCCGGACGGCAACGGCGGCTTCTACGGCACCATCGACCCGGCGATGCTGACCGCCGCGGACGGCAAGCGGTACCTGTACTACGGCGGCTTCTACGGCGGCATCTCCGTCACCGAGCTGAGCGCCGACGGCATGCACGCGGTCGGTGAACCGACCCAGGTCACGATCGGCGACCGCTACGAGGGCTCGTACGTCGTCTACCGCGACGGCTGGTACTACTTCATGGGCTCGTCGATGAACTGCTGCGCCGGCCCGACCACCGGATACTCCGTCTTCGCCGGCCGCTCGCGCTCGCCGCGCGGTCCGTTCCTCGACGCCGACGGCGCCGCGCTCACCGACTCCCGCGTCGGCGGGACGACGGTCATCACGCAGAACGGCAACAAGTGGATCGGCCCGGGCCACCACGCGTTCATCACCGACGTCGCCGGTCAGGACCACATCGTCTACCACGCGATCGACCGCGGGACGCCGTGGCTGACGAATCCGTTCGGGATCAACCGCCGCCCGATGTTGATCGACAGGATCGACTGGGTCGACGGATGGCCCCGCACGCGCGCCGGCCTCGGCCCTTTCGAAGGACCCGTGCCTGCGCCGACCACCGGCTCGTCGCTCGGCATCGACTCGACGGATCCCGCCGCTGCTCTCCAAGGCGCCACCGAACAACCCGGCGACGCACTGGGCGGGCCGACTGCGTCCATCAACGGCGCGGCCCAAACCCGGCAGTCGGCACCGGCCGGCGACCTCCGGGTGGAGGCGGACGTTCGCCTGGGCACGTCCTTCAGCACAGTGCTTGGCAATCAGGTGGTGGCGACTGTCGCGAACAACCGTCTGACAGTGACGGCTGGCCGGCGGACGACGTCCGTGAACCTGCCGACGGACTTCGATCGCACCCAGTGGAACAAGCTGTCCGTCCAGGTATCCGGATCGGCCGTGACGGCACGACTCAATGACGCCGGGCTGGGAGATGTTTACGGAGCGGCGCAGTTGACCGTGCCGGGTCTGCGGCTGGGTTCCGCGCCGGTACGGTGGTTGGGGTCGGCGGAGGTCGACAACCTGACCGTGCGGCCGGTGGCGAAGCCGGTGACGCGGATGGCCGACGTACCGCGGACCGGGGACCTTCTGAGTGCGGACGACTTCAACGCGCCGCTCGGTGCCGACTGGTCGTGGGTACGGCCGGACGCCAAGGCGACCGTTGCCGACGGCAAGCTGTCGTGGCCGCTGGAGAACGCCGACATGACCGGCTCGTCGAACAACGCCGGGCTGCTGTTCCACACGGTCCCGGCCGGCGACAGCTGGATCGCGGAGACCAAGCTGCACCTCGACACCGGCGCGGGCGACGTCCGCAACTACCAGCAGGCCGGGATGATCGCGTACCTGAACGACAGCGACTTCGCCCGCCTCGGCAACGTGGCGATCTGGAAGACCCGGCAGACCGAGTACGGGCGTGAACTCGTGGCCCGGCCGTCGGACGGCGCCACGTCGTACGGCGCGGCCGCGATCGGGCGCTCGGCGCCGACGTTGTGGATGCGGCTCGCGTACCACCGCAACGCCGCCGGCGAGCACGTGTACCGCGCCGGTACGTCGGTGGACGGGAAGAACTGGACCTGGGGCGCGTCCTGGGTGCTGCCGTCGGCGGCGAAGGTCGGCCTCTACGCCCACGGCGAGTTCACCGGCGCGAACCCGCCGCCGGTCGCCACGTTCGACTACCTGAAGTTCTACGAGAGCAGATAAATGGGATTCTCCAACCCGGTGTACGACGGCAGCTTCGCCGATCCGCAGATCATTGCGGTCGGCAACGACTACTACGCCTTCGCGACCAACGGGCCGCTGGGCAACGTGCAGACGCTGACCTCCCGTGACCTGGTGTCGTGGGAGACCGTCGGTGACGCGCTGCCGTCCTTGCCGGATTGGACGGCGCCCGGACGGGTGTGGGCGCCGGAGGTCGCCGTGCACGCGCCCGACCGGTACGTCATGTACTACACGTCCCGCGACGTCGCCGCCGGCCGGCAGGCGGTCGGCGTCGCGGTGGCGTCCACCCCCACAGGTCCATATGTCGACAAATCGATGAAGCCGCTCATCAGCCAGGAAGCCGAGGGCGGCTCGATCGACGCGTCGCCGTTCCAGGACTCGACCGGCCGGCGCTGGCTGTACTGGAAGAACGACGGCAACGCGATCGGTGCCGACACCTGGATCTACGTGTCCGGGTTGTCCGCCGACGGCCTCACGCTGACCGGCCCGGTACATCGGCTGATCAAGCAGGACCTGCCGTGGGAGGGCAACTTGGTCGAGGCGCCGTACATGGTCGAACGCGAAGGCAAGTTCCACCTGTTCTACTCCGGCAACGCGTTCGACAAGGCGTCGTACGCCGTCGGCCACGCACTGTGCGAGTCCCCGACCGGTCCGTGCGTGAAGTCCGGCGCCCCCATCCTGTCCACCTCCCCCGACGCCGCCGGCCCCGGCCACAACACGGTCCTCGGCGACTGGTTCGTCTACCACGCCTGGGACCCGACCCAGGTAGGCACCGACCCGAAGGGCCGCACCATGTGGTTGTCCCGCCTGACCTGGGACGGCGATCGCCCGCTCGTCGAACAACCGCGCTCCTGGAATCCATAACTTGTCCGGTCCCTCCCGCATCAAGGTCTGTGAAGGCCGAAGATCCGGGAGAGATCATGAAACGACGCAGCACCTTCGCCTGCCTGGCCGGGACGGTCGCGCTGACCGCGGCGACCTTCGTGCCGACAGCCCACGCCGCGCCGCGGGCCGCGACCGAAACCTGCTGGGTGGGGCTCGGCTCGGTCGACCCGGCCGGCGCCCAGACCGGGGCCTCCGTGACCGCCGGCAATCCGCCGGCGATGAAGGGTCCCAACCCGGTCGACGAGCCCGCCTTCCCGCCTGGCCAGGTTCGGCTCAGCTCGACCTTCGAGGCCGAGCCCAACGTCGCCGGGATCGACCGGACCGGCTACGTCGTGCAGGGCGATGCGCTCTACTACCGGTCCTACAACTTCAACGCCGGCATCGACGTGACCAAGCGGATCGGCGGCGGCTGGTCGAACTTCACCGCGCTCGAGGTCGCTCACTTCGAGGACAGCAAGACCAAGATCGGGCACTGGATGGCGTACGCGCTGCGCAGCGACGGCACGCTGTTCCGCTGGAACGGCGGGTGGGGCAGGGCCCAGTCGGTGCCCGGGTTCTCGTCGGTGAAGTCGATGGCGCTGATCAGCAAGACGGCGACGTACGACACCTTCCTGGCGAACACCCGCGCCGGCGCCCTCTACACGATCCGGATCCCGATCACGTCGCCGATGAAGCCGATCGTCACCAAGGTCCGCGCGGGTACCTGGCAGGGCTTCGAGGCGCTGGTCGCGAACAAGTGCGGCAACTACGGCACGTTGCTACTCGGCATCGACAAGGACACCAAGAGCGGCTACCTGTACGCCGTCGGCCACGCGAACGGTGCGGCGACGGTGATCAACGCCCTCGGCAAGGTTGCTGGGACCTTCCCGAACGCCCCCTATTACCGCTGGGGCGTGGTCTTCTACCTCGACCCGCTGAACGGAGACTGACATGAAACGCTGGGCAGCACTGCCGGTGGCCGCGCTGATGTTCGCCGGAACCACCACCGCGGAGTCGGCGCACGCGTCGTCGGCGGCTACGGAGCGAGCGACCGGTACCTGTGATGTCGCCCTGAGCTCGTTCGGGCCGGAGGGTGATCCGACTACCGGGCTCGGTCCGGTGCGCCTGGCTTCGACCTCGACTCAGGTGCCGAACGGGTACGGTCTCGACCTGTCCGGCTGGGTGGTGTCCGGCGACAAGGCGTACTACTGGTACTACTCGCTCACCAACGAAGCCGAGGTCGACCCCGGCCTGCCGCGCGGCTCGCAGCCCGTCGGTTCCGGCTGGTCGGCGTACAAGGCGCTGGAGGTCTCGCAGTTCGCGGCGAAGGGCGCGACCGCGCGGAACACGGCGTACGGACTGTCCGGCGACGGGACTCTGAGGCGCTGGAGCTTCGACATCAACGTCCCGTGGAGGTTCAAGGCCACCGGTTCGGCGCCGGGGTTCGCGTCGGTGAAGTCGATGGCGTTGATCAGCAAGACCGCGACGTACGACACGTTCCTGGCCAACACCCGCGGCGGCGCGCTGTACACCATCCGCATCCCGGTCAGTTCGCCGATGAGGCCGATCGTCAGGCCGGTCCGGACCCGCACGTGGCAAGGCTTCGAGAAGCTCGTCGCGACCAAGTGCGGTCAGTACGGCACGTTCCTGGTCGGCATCGACTTCGACACCCGGACCGCCTATCAGTACGCCGTCGGCCACACCAACGCAACGTCCACAGTCATCCTCGGCCTCGGCCGCCGGAGCGGCTCGTTCCCGGCGCGGCCGTACTACCGGTGGGCCACCAATCCCTACGAGCCGCTGAACGGCGACTGACATGAGGCGGTTGTTCTCCTTCGTGGGCGCCGCGGCGCTGATCGCCGGTGTGGTCACCGCGCCGGCTGCCCAGGCGGCTTCGGTAGCTTGTTCCCTCGCGCCGGGCTCCGTGCTCGCGAGCGGTGCGCAGAACAACGGGGGCATCACCGTCGGCTACCCGCCGCGCACCGTCGGGCTGCCCGGCCCGATCTTCGGTGTCTTCGATCCGGGCAGGGTCCGGCTGAGTACGTCGTTCACGAGTGACGCCCACGACAACTGGGGCGCCACCAACCACGGCTGGGTGGTGGCAGGCGACTCGTTGTACTACCGCGAGTACTCCATCGACACCATGAACGAGATCCGCAGCGACCAGCCGAACGAGATGCGGCGGGTCGGCGGCGGCTGGTCGAACTTCACCGCGGTCGAGGTCTCCGAGTTCACCACCCGCACCACAGGGTACGGACTGCGCAGCGACGGCACGCTGTTCCGCTGGGGAGTCGTCGCCTGGACCTGGAAGGCCACCGGATCCGCCCCCGGGTTCGCCGCCGTGAAGTCGATGGCGCTGATCAGCAAGGCCCCGACGTACGACACGTTCCTGGCGAACACCCGCGGCGGTGCGCTCTACACGATCCGCATCCCGGTCTCCTCGCCGATGAAGCCGATCGTGAAGCCGGTGCGGACGCGGACCTGGCAAGGGTTCGAGAAGTTGCTGGCGAGCAAGTGCGGCAACTACGGGACGCTCCTGGTCGGCATCGACAAGGACACCAGCACCGCGCACACCTATGCGGTCGGTCGCGCGAACGGGACGGCGACGGTGATCAACCATCTGGCCGTTTCCACGGTCAGCAACGATCCGGTCCACTTCCGGTGGGGTGGCATTGCGTCGATCGACCCGCTCAACGGCGACTGAGCACCTCGGTCAGGATCGTCAGGGCCTTGTGCAGATCGGACGTCGACGGCGTCGCGTACCCGATCACCAGCCCTGACGGTCCTGCCACGCTCCGGCGGTACTCGGACAGCGGCGCGACCACGACACCCGCAGCGCGGGCCGCGCGGGCGATCCGCAGATCGTCCTCGCCGTCGGGCAGCAGCAGCGTGATGTGCAGGCCCGCGTCCTGGCCGACGATCCGGCCGTACGGCGACAGCACCGCGCAGGTGTGGGTACGCCGGTCCGCGTACAGCCGGCGCCCCCGACGTACGGCCTGGTCGAGGTACCCGTCGCGGAGCATGGCAAGCAGGGCCGCCTGCATCGGCCAGCCGGGCCAGTCGCCGGAATCGGCCCGGAACGTGGCGAGCCGCTCCACCATCGCCTCGGACGCCACCAGCCAGCCGAGGCGGAGCGCGGGGCTGAGCGTCTTCGACAATGTCCCGAGGTGGACGACCCGCTCGAGGTCGAGCTGGGCGAGCGCGGGCAGCGGCGCGACGTCGTACCGGAACTCGCTGTCGTAGTCGTCCTCGATCAGCAGGCTGCCCGTCCGGCGCGCCCACCGGACCAGCTCGTTGCGGCGGGCAACCGGCAGCCGCCCGCCGAGCGGGTACTGGTGGGAGGGCGTGACGTAGACGGCGGCGAGGTCGTCGGTCAGCTCCCCGACCAGCAGGCCGTCCTGGTCCACCCCGACGTCGACGATGTCGAGCTGGTGGTCGCGGGCGGCGACGACCGCGTTCAGGTACCCGGGGTCCTCGATCGCGATCCGGTCGCCGGCCGCCCGCGTGACCGTGAGCAGCAGCCGGAGGCCGTGGACGGTGCCGTTGGTGACCAGGACGTTCTCGGGGCCGCAGGCGATCCCGCGAACGCGGCCGACGTGGTCCGCGAGTGCGGCGCGGAGCGCGGGCAGCCCGGCCGCGTCGTCGTACCCACGCGGCGGCGACTGGGTGGACACCTCACGCCACGCGCGCCGCCAGCCCGGGTCCGGGGCCGGGGCGATGTACGGGATGCCGGGGCGCAGCGTCAGCAGCTCCGTGTCGGCGTCGGGCCGGTGCTCGACGTGACGTCGGACGGCGGGTTGCAGCGGGACGACGTCGGTGACGTACGTACCGGCGCCGGTGCGGCCCTCGATCCAGCCCTCCGCGTGCAGTTGGTCGTACGCCGCCTGCGTCACCGATCGCGAAACGGCGAGCTCCCGCGCCAGGTCACGAGTCGACGGCAGCCGGTGGCCCGCCTGCAGCCGGCCGTCCAGCACCGCCGCCCGGAACTGCTCCGCGAGCTGCAGGTGCAACGGCAGCCCGGACGCCCGGTCGATCGTCAGCGGCAGCGAACTCTGCACGCCAACTAGGATCGCAGCATGGCCATGACCGCGGAGGACGTGTCTCGTTTCGAGCGGTTCAGGGGTCGGCTCGAGGCGATCGCGTACCGGATGCTCGGCTCGGCCAGTGAGGCGGAGGACGCCGTCCAGGAGACGTTCCTGCGCTGGCAGGCCGCGGACCTCACCCGGATCGAGGTCCCCGAGGCCTGGCTCACGAAGGTGCTCACGAACCTCTGCCTCAACCAGCTCACCTCCGCCCGCGCGCGGCGCGAGACGTACGTCGGTCAGTGGCTGCCGGAACCGCTGCTCGACGGCGACCCGATGCTCGGTCCCGCGGACACCGCGGAGCAGCGCGAGTCGGTGTCGTACGCCGTACTGACGCTGATGGAGCGGCTGTCCCCGAACGAGCGGGCCGTCTACGTCCTGCGGGAGGCGTTCGACTACGCGCATCGGGAGATCGCCGAGATCCTCGAGATCAGCGAGTCGTCCAGTCAGCAGCTCTTCCGCCGGGCCAAGCAGCACCTCGCGGACGGGCGCGCCCGGACCCACGTCGACGAGGCCGTGGCGCGGCGGATCGTGGACGAGTTCCTCGCCGCCGCCACCAGCGGCCGGACCGATTCGATCGTGCGGCTGCTGACCGCCGACGCGATCTCGGTCGGCGACGGCGGCGGGAAGGTCGCGGCCCGGACCACCGCGGTCGAGGGCGGGCTCGCGGTCGCGCGCTTCCTGCGCGGCATGTTCAAGCCGACCGACGCGAAGCGGCTGTACGTCGGCGGTGCGGCGGAGGTGTACGCCTGGGCGGTCAACAGCGAACCCGCTCTGGTGGTGGTCGTGAACGGCCTGGTCATCGGCGTGATGTGCCTCGAGGTCACCGCCGACGGTGTCACCGCGGTCCGCACCCAGGCGAACCCGGACAAGCTGGCGCGCGCGACCGAGCTGTTCGCCGCCTCCGAGCACGGGGAGCCGCTGACCACCATCCTGTGACGTGCTTCACAGTCCGTACCTGTCATGAAACCGCGCGCTGCCCGGTTCAAGGGCTGACACCACATCAGACAGGAGTTTGGATATGAAGCACCGCATCGTCGTCCTCGGCGCCGGGTACTCCGGAGCCGTCGCAGCCGGCCGCCTCGCCGCGCGGCTGTACCGCGGCGAAGTGAGCATCACCCTCGTCAACGGCGAGACCGACTTCGTGGAGCGGGTCCGCATGCACGAGCTGGCCACCGGCCGGGACCTGAAGCCGCGCCCGCTGGAGCAGGTGTACGCCGGCACCGGCGTCGACCTGAGGATCGCGAAGGTCACCGGGGTGGACGTCGAGCGCAAGACCGTCACCCTCGACTCCGGCGAACTGGAGTACGACACGCTCGTCTACGCGCTCGGGAGCGGCTGGAATTCGCAGGGCGTCCCGGGTGCCGCCGAGCACGCGTACCAGATCGCCAGCCGTCCCGGCGCGCTCGAGCTGCGCGAGCGCCTGGCGTCGCTGACCGCCGGCCAGACCGTGACCGTTGTCGGCGGCGGCCTCACCGGCGTGGAGTTCGTGACCGAACTGGCCGAGTCGCGGCCGGACCTCGACGTCTCGCTGGTGGTCCGCGGCGAGCTCGGAGACTGGCTGTCGCCCAAGGGTCGCCGGCACCTGCGGAAGGTCGCCGACAAGCTCGGCATCACCGTGCACGAGAACACCGCGGTCGCAGGCGTCGACGCGGATCACGTCACGACCGGTGACGGCACGTCGATCCCGGCGGTGGTCACGGTCTGGACGGCCGGGTTCGCCGTCCACCCGATCGTGCGGGAGACCACGCTGGAGGTCAGCGACACCGGGCGGATCGTGGTCGACGAGACCATGCGGTCGGTTTCGCACCCGGACGTCTACGCGATCGGCGACGCGGCGTACGCGATGGGCTCGAAGAACAAGCCGCTGCGGATGTCGTGCGCGTCGGGTCAGCCGATGGCGTGGCAGGCCGCCGACTCGATCGCGGCCCGGTTGACAGCGGGCAAGCTGCCGCACGCTCCGCTGGCCTACTTCAACCAGTGCATCTCGCTGGGGCGCAAGAACGGCCTGATCCAGTACGTGACCAGCGATGACCGCGCGATCAACGCGACGCTGAGCGGCCGCGTGGCCGCCGTCTACAAGGAGTTCATCTGCAAGGGCGCCGCGTGGGGTGTGGAGAACCCGATGACCGGCCTGCCGGTCCGGCGGCGCCACGTCGTCGAGCAGCCGGTCCCGATGCGCGAATGGACTAGGTGATTCGTCGCGGAATGGCCCGTGCCACCATGCCACTGCACACCGACTCTGGTCTTATGACCGCATTGCAGCCAACCGCCCGGACCTCCCTGCGCCGCTCGAAAGAACGCGCCGCCACCGATCGCCAGGCGCTGCACGACGTACTGCTCGACGGCATGTTCTGCCACCTCGGCGTCATCGTCGACTGTGATCCGCTGGTGCTGCCAACGGCGTACGGCGTGGACCTGGACCGCGGGCCGGACGGCGAGATGTACCTGCACGGCTCGGTCGCGGCCAGGAGCGTGGTCGCGGCCCCGCTGCAGACCGTCTGTGCGACGGTGACGCACACCGACGGCCTGGTGCTGGCGAGGTCCGCGTTCCACCACTCGGTGAACTACCGGTCCGCCGTCATCTTCGGTATCCCGCGTCTCGTCACCGATCCGGAGGAGAAGCTGCACGGGCTCAACCGGATCGTCGAGCACCTCGTCCCCGGGCGTTCGCTCGAGGTCCGGCCGCCGAACCGCAAGGAACTGGCCCAGACCTCCGTGCTCGCGCTGTCGCTCACCGAGGCCTCGGTGAAGACTCGCTCGGGGCCCGCCAACGACGAGGAGCGGGACCTCGACCTGCCGTACTGGACAGGTGTGCTCCCGCTCCGGGTCGTGGCCGGCGATCCGGACACCAACCCCGACTGCGACCTTCCGGTCCCCGCCCACGTCCGCACCCGCGCGAAGCTGCTGGGCGCACAGTCCTAGGCCACGGTCCCCTTGTTGTAGCTCGACTGGGCCCAGAAGTACCCGACCAACGCGATCGCCAGGCACCAGGCCGCGGAGAGCCAGCCGCTGCTGCTGTCCATCGGCGTCCCGAGCAGCAGGTGCCGCAACGTGTCGATGATCGGCGTGAAGGGCTGGTATTCGGCGAACCAGCGGATACCGCTCGGCATCGCCTCCAGCGGGATGAACGTGTTGCTCAGGAAGGGCAGCAGCAGGCTGATCGGCAGCACGACGTTGCTCGCGCCCTCCGGCGTCTTGCTGGTCAGGCCCAGCGCGATCGCGAACCAGGTCAGGCCGACGGTCAGGCCGATCAGCAGCAAGGCCGCCAGCAACCAGTCGGCGAGCGAGGCGTTCGGCCGGAACCCGATCAGGACGGCGAAACCGATCACCAGGGCCAGGCTGACGATCGTCACCAGCACGTTGGCGAGCACGTGCCCGGTCAGCACGGCCGGCCGGAAGATCGCCATCGTCCGGAACCGGGCCACGATGCCCTCGGACATGTCCATGCAGACCGCGACCGCGGGCGACATGGTCCCGGACGCGATCGACATCAGCAGGATGCCGGGCGTGAGGAAGTCGATGTAGTCGAAGTCGCCGCCGGCCCCGCCGAGGCCGGCCGCGAACGTGTCGCCGAACACCAGGCCGAACAGCAGGATCATGATCACCGGCATCCCCAGGGCGCCGAGCGACAGGCCGGGGTAGCGCTGGGCGTGCCGGAGGTTGCGGCGCAGCATCGTTGCGGTGTCGTTCAGTGCGTAACTCATTTCGCCGTCACTTCCTTCGGAGCGGGCTGACCGGTGACGGCGAAGAACACGTCGTCCAGGTCGGGGGTGTGGACAGTCAGTTCGTCGACCTCGAGCGACGAGTCGTCGATCCGGGCCAGCAGGTCGCGCAACGCGTGCACGCTGCCGTCGTTCGGCACCTGCAGGACCAGTGCTTCGTGGTTCGGTACGGCGGTCGGCAGCGCCCGGCCCGCGAGCATGAACTCCTCGGGCGACGTGAACCGCAGCCGGATGTGTCCGCCCGGCGCGAGCCGCTTCAGCTCGTCCGGCGTACCTTCGGCGACCAGTCGTCCGTGGTCGAGGACCGCGATCCGGTCGGCCAGTTGGTCGGCCTCCTCGAGGTACTGCGTGGTGAGCAGGACCGTGACGCCGCCGGCGACGAGCTCGCGGATCAGCGTCCACATGCGGTGCCGGCTGCGAGGGTCGAGACCCGTGGTCGGCTCGTCGAGGAAGATGATCCGCGGCCGGCCGACCAGCGTCATGGCCAGGTCGAGCCGGCGCTTCATACCGCCCGAGTAGGTCGACGCGAGCTTCTTGCCGGCGTCGGCGAGGTCGAACCGTTCGAGCAGTTCGTCCGCCCGGCTGCGGGCCTTCTGCTTGCCGAGGTGGTGCAGGTCGCCCATCAGGATCAGGTTCTCGCGGCCGGTCATCAGGCCGTCGACCGCGGAGAACTGGCCGGTCACGCCGATCGCCGCGCGGACCGCGTCCGGCTCCTGGTGCAAGTCGTGGCCGGCCACCCGGATCTCGCCGGCGTCGGCCGTGCTCAGCGTGGACAGGATCTGGACCGCGGTGGTCTTGCCGGCGCCGTTCGGGCCGAGCAGGGAAAAGATGGTGCCTTCGGCAACGTTCAGGTCGATGCCGTCGAGCACGAGTTTCTCGCCGTAGGACTTGCGCAGTCCGCGGACGTCGATCGCTGCTGACATGAGGGATCCTCGGTGGTTTTCGGGCAGGGGGAACCTGACCCGGGACGGTTGACGGGTCTGCTGAGGGAGGATTCGGGCGTGCCTGATCACCCGGGCGCCCGCGACGGGGCTCCGGTTCTGGTGCGGGGTTCAGTTAGATGTCGAGATCCTCGACCGCCGGCTGCTCGGCGGCCTCCTCGACGAGGGTGTAGAGGTCCTCCGGGATCAGGGCACGGAGCTCCTCGACCGTGCCCACGACGTGCAGGGTGGCCTCACCCTGCGCCATGCTCCAGGACTGGTCGGTGCTCCAGTTGCCGACCCAGGAGCGCCACCCGGTCAGGTAGCGCTCGTCGTCGGCGTTCTGCTTGAACTGGCTGCGGCGGTCCGCGTGCAGGACGAACTTGCCGGTCCGGCTGCGATAGACCTTGAAGGCCTCGTAGCCGTCCTTGCTCGACCGGCCGCCTTCGGCGAGCAGCACGCCGGAGAACCGTTGCTTGCGGCCGGTGCCCCGGCCCACCCGCACGGTGATCTCGTCGTACCCCTCGAGCCGGCCCTCTTCCATCTCGACGTACCTGCGCAGTGCGATCGAGATCGCCGAGGACAGGTTGCCGGCGAGCTCCTGGGCCCGCTTGTACAGCGGCAGGTCGTCGTCGGACACGTAGATCGTCTTGTTCGGCATCGCTTGTCTCCTCCTACGTAGAACTATACGCACATGGGTACGCAGATGTCTACGTATAGCTCTACGTAGAAGTGGAGGCGGCCGCGACCGGCCGCCTCCAAAGGGTCGTGGCTGGTTACCTGGGCGAGTACAGCCAGGGGTGCTCGATGTCGTAGAACGTCGGCGGGCCGGCGGCGAGACTGTTCATCTCGTCCATGTCCGCCTGCAGCTCCGGCGGTACCTCCTTGCGCTCACCGGCGCGAGCCTCGGCCTCGGTGGTGAAGTACATCGCCATCGTGTAGTCGCCGTCGTCGTACATGGCGACCTCGCTGCCGAGGATCTCGGGCCGGAACGCGGCCCATTCGTCGCGGTGCTGCCCCATCACTTCCCGTGCGCGCTCCGGGTTGTTGCCGGCGCCCTGCATCACCTGCACGAAGCCGGCCGAGTCCGGATTCCCGTGCACGTCCAGTACGACGTCCTCCGTGTCGTGGAAGGTGGCGTTGCCGTCGCTGAGCAGCGACGTGAACTCGTGCCACCACTTGTCCTGCGCCGGGCTGTCGCTGTTCCGCCGCGCGGCGTCGGCGGAGTCGAAACGAGCCAGCGCGATGAACTTGCCGTCCGCGGTGACACCGGCCGTGGTCCCCAGCCAGCCGGATGCCTCGGGCGCCAGTTCTTCCATCCACCGATCCATCGCTTGGTGCGCTTGGTCGGCGTCGGTGACCTGCCCCTGAATGACCTGAACGAACATGTGAGACCCTCCCCGTCTCTCAGGCCGCAACTTGGCATTTCGACGGTACGCCCGCCTGGCGTGAGCGGCGAGCGTCGGCGGGATCGCGACGGTGGACAACCGGGGCCGGCCATCTGAACGGTGTGGAAACCGGGGCCGCTAAACCTGACTTATCCACAGATTCGGGCCGGTTGTCGGTGGAATCGGTGGAGAAGTAAGGAATGAGCTGGGGACAACTCGCCCGAATCGGTGTGCACACCTGGGGATACGGGTGTGGATAACTCCGGAGATCCCAGGCAGTCTAAGGCAAGCCTTGGCTTATTTGACTCGGTCCGGACCTCGGCCGGGTGCGCCCGGTCGCCGGCTGAGGTCCGTTGCAGAGATCGGTCAGGGGTCGGTCAGACCCACTGGGTGGACACGACGAAGCCGACCGCGATCAGGCCCATGCCGATCAGCAGGTTCCAGTTGCCCAGGTCGTCCATCACCGGGATGTCCTGGCCGGCCACATAGAAGACGACCAGCCAGGCGAGTCCGAGCAGCCAGCAGGCCAGCATCAGCGGCGCGACCCACACGCGGCTGGTGGTGCGCGGCTTCTTCGGCGTCTTCTCCGCCTTGACCTTCTCGGTCTTCTTCTTGTTGCGACTGCTCGACTCGGGCACGACTGAACTCCTTGTAAGGACGCATAAGCTGACCGCTGCGGACCTTCTGGGGTCCGGTTCCGGGTTAGCGTAGTGCAGAGAGCAATGTGGAGATCACGGGTGCGTAGGTTGAGGCGGATTTCATTGTGGCGCGCGGGCGCGCCACTGGCGCTGTTGTGCGCCGGTCTGCTGTTCGCGACCAGCGCCACCAACGCCCGGGGCACCGACCTGCGACCCAGCCGTAACACTACGCTCGCGGGCCTTGTGGAGGAACAGAGCCGCCGCAGCGCCAGCCTGGTCCGCCAGCACGCGGCGCTGACCCAGGACATCGAGAAGCTGCAGGCGCAGCAGGGCTCGATCGACCCGGCGCTGGCCAAGCAGCTCAAGGACCTGTCCGACGCCGTCGGCACGACGCCGGTCACCGGCCCGGGGTTGACCGTGACGCTGAAGGACGCGCCGTCCGAGGTGGTCAAGGAGAACCCGGACGTCGACGCCGACTGGCTGGTGATCCACCAGCAGGACATCCAGGCGGTGGTGAACGCGCTCTGGGCCGGCGGTGCGGACGCGATCTCGATCCAGAACCACCGGGTCATCTCGACGACCGGGATCAAGTGCGTCGGCAACTCGGTCGTCCTGCACGGCGTCCCGTACCTCCCGCCGTACAAGATCACCGCGATCGGGGACCGGCGGAAGCTGCAGAAGGCGCTCGACGACTCGCAGTACATCGAGAACCTGCAGGACTACGTGGTGAAGTTCCAGCTCGGGTACGACGTGAAGAACGAGTCGTCGATCTCGATGCCGGCCTACGAGGGCACGCTGGACCTGCAGAGCGCCACGGTTCCAGGCTTCGACCGCACCCCGTCGGCCAGTCCCACGGCCTCGGGCCGATAGCTGTCACAATGGTTCGCATGCCGCGGATCCTTGTCGTCGACAACTACGACTCCTTCGTTTACAACCTGGTGCAGTACCTGCAGCAGTTGCAGGCCGACACCACGGTGCTGCGCAACGACGAAGTCACCCCTGACCAGGTCGGCGAGTACGACGGTGTGCTGCTCTCCCCCGGGCCTGGTACGCCGGAAGAGGCCGGCGCCTGCGTCGACATCGTGAAGGAGAAGGGCAGCGAGGTCCCGATCTTCGGCGTGTGCCTCGGCCTGCAGGCGATCGGTGTGGCGTACGGCGGCGTCGTCGGCCGCGCGGACGAGCTGCTGCACGGGAAGACCAGCCAGGTGTTCCACGAGGGCGCCGGCGTGCTGTCGGGTCTCCCGTCGCCGTTCACCGCGACCCGGTACCACTCGCTGGCGATCGCGCAGGACAGCGTGCCGAACGAGCTTCAGGTGACCGCGCGGACCGAGGCCGGTGTGATCATGGCGGCCCGGCACCGCGACTACCCCGTGGAGGGTGTGCAGTTCCACCCGGAGTCCGTGCTGACCGAGGGGGGCCACCGGATGCTCGCCAACTGGCTCGAGATCTGCGGCGACGAGGGCGCGGTCGCCCGCTCCGCGGGTCTGGCCCCGGTCGTCAGCTGAACCACTGCAACCGAAGAACCCCCGGAGCGACCGCTCCGGGGGTTCTGTCGTTGTGCCGGGTCAGCCGCCGATCGTGATCGGCGGCGTGTTCGGATCCGTCGGGGTGTCCGTCGGCGTCGTCGAGGACGGCGGCGGGGTCGGCTGCTCCTGGTGGTTGTTGATCGTCAGCGTGATCAGCGAACCCTTGGCCGCCTTGGTGCCGCCCTTCACGCTCTGCTGGAGAACCGTCTGGTCCGGCGCGTTCGGGTTGTCGGCCGAGGCGTACCCGACCCGGAAACCGAGATCCTTCAGCGTCTTCGTCGCGTCGTCCTGGGTCTGCGTGATGACATTCGGCACGTCGATGTTCTCGACACCGCTGGACACGGTCAGCGTGAACTCGGTCCCCGACGCGTACGAGCCGTTCGGGTCCGGGTTGATCGCGATGACGACGCCCTTCTTCTGGTCGCTGTCGGCTTCCTTGACGTCGTCGTTGACCTTGAACTTGCCGCTGGACTCCTTGAGCGCCTGCCGCGCCTTCGACTCCGACATGCCGATCACGTTCGGCACCGGGAACGCGCTCCGGCCGGACGAGAACACGACGGTGACGGTCGAGCCCTGCTCGGCCTCGGTGCCTGCCTGCGGGGTCTGCCGGATGGCGGAACCGCGGCCGACCGTGTCGCTGGCCTCCGACGGCCCCTGCGCGAACTTGAGGCCCTTCTCGGACAGCAGCGCCGTCGCGTCGGCGACGGACTTGCCGCTGACGTCCGGCACGGCGACCTTGGCCGGCGGCGTGGCCGTCGTACCGCCGCCGGCGGTGTCGTTCTTGTTCATGTTCGAGAACAGGGCGTAGGCACCGACGGCGACCGCGACGATCGCGAGACCGAGCAGGAAGTACGCCAGGCCGCGGTTGCGGCGGGAGCGCGAGTCCTGCTCCTCGTCCAGGTCGTCGCCGCCCGGGGGCAGCAGGTCGTTCGCGGCGGTCTGCCGGTACTGCTGGGTCGCGGCCGTCGGCGCCAGCGCGGTGGGGGCCATCGAGCGGGTCTCCGCGATCGCGGCCATCGGCGCGGTGACCTGCTGGCCGGCCAGCACCCGGTGGATGTCGGCGCGCATCTCCGAGGCGCTCTGGTACCGCTCCTCGCGGTTCTTCGCGAGCGCCTTCAGGACGACCGCGTCGACCTCCGGCGGGATGTCGGGGTCGAACGACGACGGCGGCAGCGGCTGCTCGCGGACGTGCTGGTAGGCCACCGAGACCGGCGACTCGCCGACGAACGGCGGCCGGCCGGTGAGCAGTTCGTACAGCAGGCAGCCGGTGGAGTACAGGTCGGAGCGGGCGTCCACGGTCTCGCCGCGGGCCTGCTCCGGAGACAGGTACTGCGCGGTGCCGATCACGGCCGCGGTCTGGGTCATCGTGGAGGACGTGTCGGCGACCGCGCGGGCGATACCGAAGTCCATCACCTTGACCTGGCCCTGCGGGGTCAGCATCACGTTCCCGGGCTTGATGTCGCGGTGCACGATGCCGGCCCGGTGGCTGTAGTCGAGTGCCTCGAGCACACCGGAGGTGATCTCCAGCGCCCGCTCCGGCATGATCTTGCGGCCTTCGCGGATCAGGTCCCGCAGGGTCTTGCCGGTGACGAGTTCCATCACGATGTACGGGATGGTGACGCCGGAGCCGTTCGGGTCCGGCTCCTCGCCGGTGTCGTAGACCGAGACGATCGTCGGGTGGTTGAGCGATGCGGCCGACTGCGCCTCGCGGCGGAACCTGGCCTGGAAGGTGGCGTCGCTGGCCAGGTCGATCCGCAGCCGCTTGATCGCGACGCTCCGGCCGAGCCGGTTGTCGACACCCTTGCGGACCTCGGCCATGCCGCCGCGGCCGAGCGGTTCGCCTTCTTCGTACCGGCCGCCGACGAGACGTGCCTGCGATGTCATGACCTCAGCCTTCCAACCTGTCTGCGTTAGACACGAAAACCACACTCAACTTGCCCACGGTAGCGGCCGCCACACGCGGATCCCCGTTGGAAAGACGCGCTGTGATCGCATCATTCCGTATGGTGCTCATTGGCTCAGCACCGCCTCCATCACCTTCTTGGCGATCGGCGCGGCCAGCCGGCCGCCGGCCACATCGTCGCGCGCGACGTCGGCCTTCTCGATCAGCACCGCGACCGCGATCTTCGGGTCGTCGGCGGGCGCGAAGGCGGTGAACCACGCGAACGGCGGGCGGTCCTTCGAGGTCTGCGCCGTACCGGTCTTGCCGGCCACCTGCACGCCGCTGATCGCGCCCGGCTTGCCGGTGCCGTTGGCGACGACGTCGACCATCATCGCGGTCAGTTGGGACGCGACCTGCGGGGTGACCGCCTGGTGCAGCGACTCCGGCTTGGTCTCGGACACCGTCTTCAGGTCCGGGGTCTTCACGTTCTGGACCAGGTACGGCTTCATCACCTCGCCCTTGTTCGCGATCCCGGCCGCCACCATCGCCATCTGCAGCGGGGTGGCCCGGACGTCGAACTGGCCGATCGCGGACTGCGCGGTCTGCGGCTCGTTCGGGTCGCCGGGGAACTGGCTGGTGGCCACGCTCGGCAGCTCGGTCAGCGGCCGGGCGCCGAAGCCGAACTTCGCGGCCTGCTCGCGCAGCGCGTCCGGGCCGAGATCCATACCGACGGTGCCGAACGCGGTGTTGCAGGAATAGCGCAGGGCGACCGTGAGGGTCGCGCTGTTGCTGCCGCCACAGTTCTTGCCGTCTTCGTTGACCAGCGGGACCGTGGTCTGCGGCAGCGGCAGCTCGGCCGGCGAGTTCACCTTGCTCTCCGGCGTGTACTTGCCGCTGGACAGCGCGGCCGCCGCGGTGACCAGCTTGAACGTCGACCCCGGCGGATACAGCTCCTGCACCGCGCGGTTCGACAGCGGCTTGTCCTTGTCGGCGTTCAGGTTCTTCCAGGCCGCGCCGACCTTCTCGCTGTCGTGCGACGCGAGCAGGTTCGGGTCGTACGACGGGCGGCTCGCCATCGCCAGGATCCGCCCGGTCTTCGGCTCGATCGCCACCACCGCGCCGGTCTTCCCGGCCAGACCGCTGTACGCCGCCTGCTGGGCCGCGGCGTTCAGGGTCAAGGTCACGCTGCCGCCCTGCTGCGGCCGGTTGCTGATCACGTCGATGATCCGGCGGAACGCCATCGACGGGTCCGACCCGTTCAGCTCGGCGTTCATCGTCAGCTCGATGCCGCCGCGGCCGAACAGGTACGAGTAGAACCCGGTCACCGGCGCGTAGACCGGGCCGCTGGCGTACGTGCGCTGGTACTTGAACCGGTCGTCGGACGGCTTGCTCTGCGCGACCGGCGTACTGCCGATCAGGATCGGGCCGCGGTTCACCGAGAACTGCGAGTCCCGGACTCGGTTGTTGTCGTTGCGGCCGTTGATCTCGTTCGCCCGGAACGCCTGCAGGTACGTCGAGTTCGCCATCAGCGCGAGCATCAGGATCATCGCCGCCACGGCCAGTCGTCGGATCGCCGAGTTCACTGCTTCTGCACCGCCATTGCGATCGTTTCGTCGGACACGGGAGCGGCCGGGGTCTGCGGGCGCCGGGCCTGGTCGCTGATCCGCAGCAGCAGCGCGATGATCGCCCAGTTGGCGACCAGCGACGTACCGCCGAGGGCCATGAACGGGGTCGCCAGACCGGTCAGCGGGATCAGCCCGGTGACGCCGCCGACGATCACGAACACCTGCAGCGCGAACGACATCGCCAGACCGGTCGCGATCAGCTTGCCGAAGATGTCCCGGCAGCCGAGGGCCGTACGCAGGCCGCGCTCGATGATCAGCGTGTAGACGAGCAGGATCGCGATCAGGCCGGTCAGCCCGAGCTCCTCGGCGAACGAGGAGATGATCATGTCGCTCTGTGAGTACAGCGTGGCCTCCGGGTGGCCCTGCCCGAGGCCGCGGCCGAGGATGCCGCCCCAGGCCTGGCCCATCAGCCCGAGTTTCACCTGACCGCCGTCGATCGCCCACGGGTCGAGCCAGTCGGTGACCCGGCGGTGCACGTGACCGAAGGTCGTGTAGGCGAAGAAGGCGCCGCCGGCGAACAGCAGGCCACCGATGATCAGCCAGCCGGCCCGCTCGGTGGACACGTACAGCAGGAACAGGAACAGGCCGAAGAACAGCAGCGACGAACCGAGGTCGCTCTCGAACACCAGCACGCCCAGGCTGACCGCCCAGGCGATGCCGATCGGCCCCAGGTCGCGGGCCCGCGGCAGGTCGAGCCCGAGGAACCGGTGCCCCGCCAGCGTGAGGACGTCGCGTTTCACCACCAGGTAGCCGGCGAAGAACACGACCAGACAGATCTTCGCGAACTCACCGGGCTGGAAGGACATGCCGGCCAGCCGGATCCAGATCCGGGCGCCGTTCAGGTTCACGCCGAGGCCCGGGATCAGCGGCAGCACCAGGAGCACCAGACCGGCCAGGCCGGCGGTGTAGGTCAGCGCCTGCAGCCGGCGGTGATCCCTGATCACGAGGATGACGACCAGGAACAGCACGATGCCGACCGCGGTCCAGGTGATCTGCTGCGGCGCCGCGGCCGCCTTCGGCGTGTTCCCGCGGGCCTCGGCGACGATGGCCAGGCCGAGGTCGATACGGTGGATCATCGCGACGCCGAGGCCGTTCAGCAGCACGGCGCAGGGCAGCAGCACCGGATCGGCGTACGGCGCCCGGTACCGCAGGGCGAGGTGCGCGATCAGGGCGAGCAGCCCGATCCCGGCGGCGTAGTACCCGGTGCTCGCCGGGACGGCGTTCTGCACGGTGACGCCGATGTTCACGTATGCGCCGACCGAGACCGCGATCGCGATCACGAGCAGCAGCAACTCCACCCCACGTCTGGTCCGCGGGATGATCTGGATGACTGAGGTGGACGCGATACTCATCGGCGTCCTCGCTTCGCTCCGGGCGCCGATGAGGCACGAGTACGCTGTGTTGTCTTGATGCCGTCGCTCCGCTCGGTCATCGGACTCCGTCGCAGTCGTCGGGGTCGACCGGCGTGCTCGGGGACGCCGTACCGGTCGGGGCCGTCGACGCGGGCGGCGAGGAGACCGGCGGCTTCGAGACGGGCGGTTTCGAGACCGGCGTGGAGACCGGGGGCTTCGCCGGCGTGGTCGAGGGCTTGGGGGTCGGCGTCGGCTTGACCTTGGCGGCGCACTCCGCCGCGGTGTGCTGCAGCTCGGCGACGATCGACCGCGCACCGGCCAGGTTGTCCGCCTGGATGTTGCCCTCCACCTGCTCCCGGCTGTACGTCGGGAGCTTGTCGACCTGCAGCGTCTGCCGCTCGTACACCTTCGACAGCGACAGGCCGGGCAGGTCCGCCTCGACGCCCTTGAAGATCGCCACGTAGTCGCCGTCGGTGCCGACGTAGTACTGCTTCTGGGTCCAGCCGTACGCGAACCAGGCGCCGCCGCCGATCAGGCCGAGGATCACGACCAGCACGGCGATCCGCCGCAGCCACGGAAACCGCTTCGGGGGCCGGGGTGCGTACCGCAGCTCCTCCGGGTCGAGCGCCGTGCCGTGACCGCCGTGGCCGCCGCCGTGGCCGTGACCGCCGCCGGCGCGGACCGCGGTCGTCGGCTCACCGCGACCCGTGCTGCCCTGCGCCAGCTCGGCGGCCGCGCCGACCAGCTGCGGCCGGGCACCGCTCGCGGGCTCGGTCTCGACGACGTCCGCGACGACGCAGGTGACGTTGTCGTTCGAGCCGGCCTCGAGCGCGTGCGTGATCAGCTCGACGACGACCGAGTCCGGCGTACCGGAGGCCATCGAGGCGGCGATCGCCTCGTCGCTCACGTAGTCGGGCAGGCCGTCGCTGCACAGCATCAGCCGGTCGCCGGCCCGGACGTCGAGGATCTCCAGGTCCGGGTCGGAGTCCGGGCGGCCGTCGAGGACGCGCAGGATCAGGTTCCGGTGCGGGTGGGTGAAGGCCTCCTCCTGGGAGATCCGGCCCTCGTCGACCAGCGACTGCACGAACGTGTGGTCGTGGCTGAGTTGGTAGAGCTGACCGTCCCGCAAGCGGTACGCCCGGGAGTCGCCCAGGTGCGCCAGGCCGAGTTGCTTGCCGTCGAACATCAGCGCGGTCACGGTAGAGCCCATGCCCTCGCGCTCCGGGTCCTCCTCGACCAGCTCGGACAGCCGCTCGTTGGCCCGGTGCACGGCGCCCGCCAGCGCCTCGATCATGTCCTCGCCGCTGATCTCCGCGGTGTCCAGCCGCCGGATCACCTGGACCGCCGCCGCGCTGGCCACCTCACCGGCCGCCGCACCGCCCATCCCGTCGGCGAGCAGCAGCAGGTGCGGACCGGCGTACGCCGAGTCCTCGTTGTTGCGGCGCACCCGTCCGACGTCGGAGAGGGTTGCGTAGTCGAGCGACAGGGTCATCGAGGCAGGCCTACTTCGCGATGTTCAACGTCGTCCGGCCGATCCGGATCGAACCGCCGATCTCGGCCGGGACCGGGCGGGTGACTCGCTGGCCGTCCAGGTACGTGCCGTTGGTGGAGCCGAGGTCCTCGACCCACCACTGGCCGTCGGACTGGAAGACCCGGGCGTGCCGGGTGGAAGAGTAGTCGTCGTCCAGGCGGATCTGACAGTCCGAACCCCGGCCGATGATCACCGGCTCGTCGGCGAGCGACGCGCCGACCCCGGCCTGCGGGCCGTCCGCGATGGACAGCGAGCCGGGCAGACCCTTGCGCTTCTTGGCCGGTTTCGCGGGTTTCGGCGTCCGGGAGGTCTGCGGTACGACGGCAGCGGCGGCGCGGCTGTCCACCTTCGCGCCGAACAGGTCGGACCTGATCACGGACAGCACCGCGAGGACGAACATCCACAACAGGGCCAGGAACCCCAGTTTGATCAGGGTCAGGGTCAGTTCCGACATGGAAGGTCAGTCACCACCCGCTGCTCGGCGGCTGGGCCATCGGCTCGTCCGCGAGACGCAGCGTCATGGTCGTGTTGCCGATCCGGACCGTCGAACCGTCGACGAGCTCGGCCTCGGTGCTCCGGCGGCCGTTCACCAGGGTGCCGTTGGTGGATCCGAGGTCGACCAGCACGACGCGGATACCGCCCGGGCCTTCCGGCATCAGGCGGATCTCGGCGTGCCGGCGGGAGACGCCCGGGTCGTTGATCTGGATGTCCGCGTCGGTGCCGCGGCCGAGCACCACGCCGGGCGGGTTGACCGGGCGGCGGCGGCCGTTCACCTCGAGCATGACCTGCGGGTGCCCACCGCGGCGCGGGGCTGGTTGCTGCGGGGGCTGCTGGTACTGCTGCGGCGGCGGCGGGGTCTGCACGACCGGCTCGTTCGGCGGCACGTAGGGCTCCTGCTGATAGGGCTGGGGCTCGTAGGACGGGCGCCGCTGGGGCGTCCCGACCGTGGCGCTGACCACCCGGAACTTACCGGTCGGCAGCTCATCCTGCTGGACCAGCTCGATGTCGATGGGCCCGGAGAACGTGTAGCGCTGGATGTCGGCGTGGTCCCGCAGCTCGTTGGCGAGCTCGTGGTTGAGGGTCCGGCCGTACGCGTTCAGCCGCTCGAAGTCGTCCGGGCCCAGCTCGATGGTGAAGTGGTTCGGCACCAGCCGACGGTCCCGGGACAGGATCCGCGCGGTGTTGTCGATCTCACGCTTGAGGGCGGCCGCCAGCTCGATCGGCTCGACGTCACCCTTGAAAGCGCGCGCGAAGACACCGCTCACAATGCCTTCCAGTCGTCGCTCGAAGCGCTGCAGCGGTCGCACGCCTCCTCCTCCATGGTCGGTACGTCGGACGTCGTCCACCGGCACGGCGGACACACCGGGTACGACGATCGATCGTATCGGGAGGTTCGACCCAACCCGCAATGTGAAGCTCGAGCAGAACCCGTGCTACTGTTTCTCCTCGTCGCCAGGAGATCATCTCAGGCGGCAGCGCGCGGGTGGCGGAATAGGCAGACGCGCACGGTTCAGGTCCGTGTGCCCGAAAGGGCGTGGGGGTTCAACTCCCCCCTCGCGCACAACGAAAGTCCCGGTCGAGTCGACCGGGACTTTTTCGTTGCCGGGCGCTCCGGCGAGAGCGATGTCACTCTCCGGCCGTCCGGCGGATGAGCGGAGCGCGGAGTTCGAGGGCCGTGCCGCGTACCCCATTGGGGCTGAGCTCGAGCGAGCCGCCCAGGGCAGCGGCCCGATCCTGGAGGTTGCGCAGTCCGCTGCGCCGGATGCCGCTGCCGATACCGACGCCGTCGTCGGCGACCCGCATGGTCACGTGCGTGGCGGTGACCTCGATGTCGATCCGTACGGTCGCGGCGCGGGCATGACGAACGACGTTGGACAGCGCTTCCCTGAGGACCGCCAGCAGGTGCCGGCCGGTCTCGGGCCGGACACCGACGTCGAGCGTCCCCCGGACGGCACAGACAGGCCGGAACCCGAGCGCGGCCGTGTACTCGTCGACGAGCGCCTCGACCGCGGACCGCAGTGAGCCGCGGCCGGTCGCGTGGCGTTGTTCGAAGATCGTGTCCCGCACCTCGCGGATCGTCAGGTCGATGTCGTCGACCGAGCGCGCGACCTGTTCGGCCTCCGCAGGCGGGAGCAGCCGCTGCAGGCCCTGGAGTTGGAGCCCGATGCCGAAGAGCCGGTCGATGACCGAGGCGTGCAGGTCCTTGGCCAGCCGGTCGCGATCCGCCAGCACGGTGAGCATCGAGCGGTCCGCCTGGGCCACCGCGCGGTCGAGCGCCAGGGTGGTCTGGTTCGCGAACATCGTCAGCAGGTCGGTGCCCGGAGTGACGCCGAGCACGATGCCCTGGGCGGCCGCGACCACCAGGAAGCCGCCGGCGTGGTCGCTGCCCGCCGGGAGCGGCGCGATGATCGTGCGCCCGAGTTCCTTGACCTCGGGCAGCAGCGGCAACCGGCCACGGTCCGCGATCACCTGCGCCAGGTCGTCGATCACGGTGCGGTCCTTGCCGTTCATCATGCCCGCGATCGCCGAGGCGGTGCCCGGGAGCCGCCGGCCCACGTAGTGACCGAAGGACGACGGGCCGTCGAGCGCCCTGACGATCAGGTCGTCGTCCTCGGTCACCAGGATCGCTCCGACCAGCGAGCACGAAACCTCCCGGGCCTTCCGCACGATCAGCCGCAGGGTGTCCTCGGGATCGGCGTCGTCGAGCAGCACCTGGATGATCTGCGCGGTGGCCTCGTGCCAGCGTTGACGGCGGTCGGCATCGGTGTAGAGGCGCGCGTTGTCGATCACCGCGCCGGCCGCCGTGGCCAGCGCGAGGACGGTGCTTTCGTCGTTCTCCGAGAAGTCCGAGCCGTCGGTCTTCTCGGTCAGGTAGAGCTGTCCGTAGGTGCGGCCGCGGCTGCGGATCGGGACGCCGAGGAAACTGCGCATCGGGGGGTGACCGGCCGGGAGGCCGGACGAGCGCGGGTGCTGGGTCAGGTTCTTGAGCCGCACCGGCTCCGGGCGCTCGATGAGCAGGCCGAGGATCCCGTGCCCTTGCGGGTACGGCCCGATCGCGGCGATCTCGTCCGTGTCGACGCCGAAGGTGACCAACCGGGACAGGGTCCGGCCGTCCGGGCCGATCACACCGAGCGCGCCGTACCTGGCCTTGGCCAGCGTGCACGCGGCTCCGACGATGCGCTTGAGCGTGCTGGTGAGATCCAGGTCGGCGCCGAGGCCGACCACGGCGTCCAGCAGCTCACGCAGGCGCTCCTGGGCGTCAAGGATCTCGTCGACGCGGCCGATCAGCTCCTGCAGCAGCGAGTCCAGCCGGACGCGCGACAGAGCGTCGGCTTCGAGAGCGCCGGCGTCCCACAGGACAGCCGGCTTCTTCATCGGCGTCGCCACGTGAGCACGCGCCTCCCCGGACCGGACTCGGTACCGGGGTCCAGGGCACCCTTCAGCACCTTCACCATAGTCTTCTGCGGCCCGGGTCTGCCAGGGAGCAGATATCCGACGGCCGGATGAGACGTTGCCTCGGTCCTCGGGCGGACGGCTGGTGAGGCCGGCTGCTGTCAGAGTGCCGGCATGGAGCAAGCGCTGGAGCTCATGGGGCTCACCAAGGTGTTCGGGGAGCAGCGGGCTGTCGACGGGGTGAGTCTGACGGTGCCGGCCGGGTCGTTCTTCGGGGTGCTGGGGCCGAACGGGGCCGGCAAGACGACGTCGCTGTCGATGGCGGTCGGGTTGCTCCGGCCGGACGGCGGTACGGCGCGGATCTTCGGGGTGGACGTGTGGCGGGAGCCGACGCGCGCCAAGGCGCTGGTCGGGGTGCTGCCCGACGGGCTCGGCATGCCGGAGCGGTTGACCGGGCGGGAGGTCCTGACGTACCTCGGCCTGCTGCGTGGACTGCCGGAGGATGAGGTGAAGGCGCGGGCCGGTGAGCTGCTGGAGGTGCTCGAGCTCGACCATGAGGACGACAAGCAGGTGATCGGCTACTCGACCGGGATGCGGAAGAAGCTCGGCCTGGCGGTCGCGTTGCTGCACGCGCCGCGGCTGCTGGTGCTGGACGAGCCGTTCGAGGCCGTCGACCCGGTGTCGGCCGCGACCATCCGGACCATCCTGCACCGGTTCATCGCGGGCGGCGGGTCGGTGGTGATGTCGAGCCACGTGATGGCGCTGGTCGAGCAGCTGTGTGACCGCGTCGCGGTGGTCGCCGACGGGAAGGTCGTTGCCGCGGGCACCGTCGCGGAGGTCCAGGCGGGCGGCAGTCTGGAGGACGCCTTCGTGTCGCTCGTCGGTGCGTCGACCCGGGGTGCCGAGGGGCTGACGTGGCTCTCGCACTGACGTACGGGACGTCCCGCACGCTGGTGCGGATGCGGCTGGCCGCGTTCCGGCACGCGTTCGAGGACCAGTTCCGGCGCTCGTGGATCGTCACCGGCGGGTTCGTCGGCCTGGCGCTCGCGGTCGGCACGCTCTGGGTGGCGGCGCGGGGCGATCACGACACCCTGGTCGTCGTCCTCGGCCTGTGGATGCTCGGGTGGGTGGTCGGTCCGCTCTTCGCCGGTGGCGGCGACGAGACGCTCAAGCCCGAGTACTTCACGATGATGCCGTTGCCTCCGCGCACGCTCTCCACCGGATTGCTGGTGGCAGCGCTGGCTGGTGTCGCACCGGCCATCAGCCTGATCGCCCTGCTCAGCCTGGTGGTTGCGAGCGGCGGTGTCGTCGCTGGACTCGTTGCTGTGCCCGCACTGGTGCTGCAGCTGCTCTGCTTCGTCCTGGCGTCGCGTCTGGCCGTTGCGGTGTACGGCGTGCTGTTGCAGGTGCGGGCCGGTGCGGTGATCGCGGCGCTGGTCAATGCGTTCATCCTGGCCTTCACCGCGCAGGGGTGGGCGCTGATCGTCGCTTTCGTGTCGACCGACGTCCAGGGTGCGTTCGCGACGGCTGCGCGGATCGCTCCGTCGGGGTGGGGTCTTGTGGCGGTGGAGTCTGCTGGTCGGGGCGAATGGCTGCAGGCAGTTGGGCTGCTCCTCGGCCTCGCAGTGCTTGCGCTGGCGATGCTCGTGGCGTGGTCCGCCCTGCTGGTACGACGTACGACGGTCAGCTTCACCGGCCGGAAGCCGAGGCGGGTGCTGACGGCCAGGTCGCCCGAAGGAGCCGCGGCTGCCAAAGAACTGCGGTCGTGGACGCGTGACCTGCTGTACGGGCACCGGGCCGTCTTTGCGATCGCCTACGGGCTGTTCTTCTGCCTGATGCCGTTGGCGATCGGGTTGAAATCGATGCTGCCGTGGGCCGGTCCGGCCGCAGTGGTGATGGCAGGCTCGATGGCTGCCAACTTGTACGGCGCTGACGGTACTGCGTTCTGGACCACGCTGATGACGCCTGGCTCCAGCCGGCCGGACGTACGGGCGCGGCAGCGAGCGTTCCTGCTCGTCTTCGGGCCGTCGACGCTGCTGATCACTCTTGTGCTGACGTGGTGGGCGGGCGTGACCAGTGCATGGCCCTTGGTTCTCAGCGTGCTACCGGCTCTGCTCGGAGGTGCGGCCGGTCTGGTGGTGGCGTGCTCGGTGTACGCCGCGGTGCCGACGACTGATGCGCACAAGCGGTCCGGCAATCCGCTCAACTCGGGTGAGAACGAGGGTGAGACGATGGGCATCGTCTACGTGATGCTCGTGCTGGTCGCGACGACCTGTGCCCCGGCGCTCGTCGTGGCGCTCTACACCGGCTGGTGGGGCGTGCCGGTCGGCGTCGCGTCCGGCGTACTGGCTTGGTGGTACTTCGGGCGCGCGGCGGCCCGGCGTCTCGACGTACGAGGCCCTGAGCTCCTCACGCTGCTCAGGCACGGCCGGTCGCCCGCGGAGCAGGCCAAGAAGACCGCGGGGCTCGACGCGCTGCCCAGGTGGCGGCGTACGCTGGCCGGCTTCTGCCTCGGGTTCGGGGCGATCCCGTTGTTCCCGCAGGCCCTCGTACCGGCGATCTTCAAACTGACCGGCAAGGACGACACCAAGTCGTGGTTCCTGGCGCTCTACCAGGACGGGCTGTGGCAGTGGGTCGTGATCGCGGTGATGGCCGTGCTCGGCTTGTCGATGTACGGGTTCGGCGGGCTTACCTACTACCGCGCGAGGAAGCGCGCTCCGGGTGCGTCGGTCGTGGCAGCCGCAGAGTAGGCGCGCCGCGGTGCCTGGCGGTCGGGGCGACCGCGCGGTAGTTGCGGAGCATCCAGATCGCGACGGCGGCCGCGGCGATCAGGCCGGCGATACCGGCGTAGTCGGTGAAGCTCATCATGGGTCTCTTCTCCAGGGCGGTTGCCTCGGCGGCGGCGAGTTCCGCTGGCGTCTGACCGGAAAGTGACGGGCGCTCACCCGGCCTCTGATGACACCCAGGTGCCATGGCTCGACAGTGCCAATAGGAAAGCGCTCGCTTCCGGATTGCGAAGCCTGATTAGGTGGTGGCCGGAGGTGGGGTGGATGCCGGACGGTCCGTTGCTGGACGAACGCGAGGAGCAGGCCTACCGGCTGCTCGTCGGACTGGCGGCGGCCAGGGCCGGTGACCTTGCCGAGGTCGCCAAACTGCCGCAGCAGGAGGCCGACGAGGTGCTGCAGCGATTGCAGGCCAAGGGACTTGTGACGGTGCAGTCGGCCGACGATCCGGTGTTCCGGCCGTTGCCGCCGGATGTGGCTTTCGGCACGACGCTGCTGCGGCGCCAGGAGTCGCTCGAGGCGGCCCGGAAGACCGTGGCCGCGCTCAGCGAGGAGTTCCGGGCCAGCGCGAGCCGGCGCGACGCGCACCACCTGGTCGAGGTGATCGTCGGCGCCACCACGCTCCGCGAACGGCTGCGCGACCTGCAGAACGCGGCCCGCGAAGAGATCCTCTGGTTCTGCCGCGCGAACCCGCTCGCGATGCAGGGCGCCGACAACACCGAGGAGTACGGCGCGCTGTCCCGCGGGGTCCGGTACCGGGCGATCTACGAGCGCGCGCTGATCGAGACGCCCGGTGAGCTGGACTCGATCGCGGAGGGGGTCAGCTGGGGCGAGGAGGCGCGGGTGGTGCCGACGCTCCCGGTCCGGATCGCGATCGTGGACCGGTCGACGGCGATCTGCCCGCTGGTCCGCGACGACGAGCAGAGCATCGGGGAACCGTCCGCCGCGATCATCAGCCGCGGCCAGTTGCTGGACGCGCTGCTGGCGCTGTTCGAGAGCTACTGGGAACTGGGGACACCGGTCCGCCTGCAGCCCGAGGAGGCTGTCGAGCCGGAAGGGCTGGACGACTCCGAGCGGTTGCTGCTTTCCCTGTTGGTCGGCGGCGTACCGGACAAGTCGATCGCCAACCAGTTGGGGATCAGCCGGCGGACCGTCCAGCGGCGGCTCGACCGCCTGATGGCCCTGGCAGGTGTCGACACCAGGACCGGCCTGGCATTCCAGGCGGCCAAGCGCGACTGGCTGTAGGCCACGCGGGCCGGCGGCGGACAGGGAACCGCCGCCGGCCCGTGTGAGTCAGCGGACGCCGTAGGCGCGGATGACCGTTTGGGTGACCTTGGCGCCGTTCGGGGCGGTGGCTGCGACCTTCAGCGACACGGTGTCGTGGGCGTTCGGGACCACGGCCAGGTAGTGGCCGACGGCACCGATCACCGCGAGCCGCGTCCAGGTCTTGCCCTCGTCGAACGAGGCCCAGGCCTGCAGCGCAGTCGCCCGCGGCGACTCGAGGCCGACGACGTGCGTCCGGGCGCCGACCCGGCCGGTCAGGTCGACCGGGACCTTGTAGTCGATCTGCTGCAGTGCGAGCGGCACCGCCTTGTCCTCGGCCTGCTTGGCCGAGCGGAACTCCCACGAGGTCTGCGTCCGGGTACCCCAGTTCCACTCGCCCTCGCTGTCGATCCGCTCGGTCGAGAGGTCGAGCTTGTACGCCGCGTCCGCGCTGGAGGTGATCACGTCCTCCCACGCGTCCGGCAGTTCGGCGATGACCTGACCGTTGCGCGACAGCGTCGCCGACGCCGACGTGGTCTCACCGATCGTGTAGTGCCCGGCCGCGTCGACGAACGCCGGGATGCGGAGCGACAGCCGGTCCCCGGTGCGGGTGGACTGCACGCCAGGCGCTGCCGCGGGCCGTACGACCGGACCGAACCACGTCTCGTCCGACACACCGGTCCGGTAGCTGCGCGGTACGGACGTCATACCGCCGGCCAGCGGGTTCATCGTGTCCCACGTGTAGAGGTGGTGCACGCGGTGCTGCCAGAGCGAGTCACCCGATGTCACCCACTCCTCCCGGACCTTCGGCGTCTCGACGAACCGCTGGGAGTCGTTCCACGCGTACTCCTGCCACGGCCGCCACCCGAACCGCTGCTCCTTGGCCCAGTTGAACCCGCCGTTGTCGGCGTACCGCGTGGTGATCCGGGCGCTGTTCGCCGTCGTCACCTTGTAGGTGATCTTCGCCGGGATGAACCCCGTCGAGACCTGCTGTACGTCGTACAGGTACGGGCTGGACGTGGTGAGCGTGAGGTCGATCGTGGCACGGCCCTGACGCGCACGGGCGAGAAGCTTCTGACCGTCGTTGTACGTCGTCACCATGGCCGGGATCGGCTCGCGGTCGCCGACCGGGCGCCAGACCGTCCATGCGGACCAGTCGGCCGGCCGGACCAGGATCACCGCGGCGGCACCGGCCTTCGCGGCCCCCTCGATCTGGTCCCCTTCGCTGCCGTTCCCCCAACCGTCCTCGCTGGAGTCCAGGACCGCGACAGCGCCCTTCACGCCCTGCAGCGACGAGTCGGCGTACACCAGCGGAAACCGCTTCTTGCCCTCGTACGACGGCGACTGGTGCAGCAGGTTGATGTCCAAGGGCCCGGGCACGCCCTGCACCGACGCCTGGACCAGGGGTGCGACGAGTTGCCAGCGGGACGAGAACTCGAAGCTGCCGTCCGTGACCGGCTTCGTCGGGGTCACGTTGACCTGCTTGACGGTGCTGAAGTGCATGACACCGTGGCTGATCGAGCGGCCGTTGCCGTACTCACGGTGCACGTAGTAGCTCAGGATCGCCTGCTGTTCCGACGGCTTCGGAGTCTCGATCGTGATCGGGACCGCCTTCCGCGCGTCGATGACGATCTCGGTGTCCTTGCTGACCACGATGTTCGGGTCGGTGAACAGGCTGACCTGCTCGTCCTGCGGGTCGTAGTTCTCCACCAGCGAGTGCAGCAGGTAGGTGCCCTCCTCGACCTCGGCGGTGAACGTCTCGCCGTCCCCGATCCAGGCCAGGACGTCGGAGCGCGAGTTGTCGCCGTACAGCGAGATCACCGGGACGCCGGTGGGCTGACCGTCGAGGCCGACCGCGCGCAGCGTCACCTTGTGCTTGGGGCCGGCCCGGAGCGCGCCGACCGCGGTGTGGGTGACGACGCCGTCGGCGCCGGTGGCGACGATCCAGCCGCTGTACTGCCCGCGGCCGAGCTTGGCCGGGTCCAGCGTCAGCGGTACGTCGGCGGTGCCGTTCGCCGGGACCGTGACGGTCGCAGGCAGGCCGAAGCCGTCGGTCTCGGGCTGCTTGTCGTCGAGGTTGGTGACCTGGACGGAGAGGTTCAGCGTGACCGCGGCGGCGGAGTCGTTGCGGTAGGTGATGGTCCGGGTGCCCGCGTCCGCGGTGTCCACGCCGAAGTCGGCGACGCCGCTGGCGGTCACCTTCTGCGCGACCGCCCGGGTCAGGTCGACGCGACCGGAGCCCTGCTGGTACACGGTCTGGTCCGGCTGCGTCTTCGCGGTGCTGACCAGCGCGTTCTTCAGCTGGTCGGCCTTCCAGTCCGGGTGCTGCTGCGCGAGCAGCGCCGCCGCGCCGGCGACGTGCGGCGTCGCCATCGACGTACCCGACGCGGAGGTGTAGAGGTCGTCGACCGGGCCGCCCATCGCCGTTCCGGTCGCGCGGGCGGCGATGATGCCGACGCCGGGCGCGGTGATCTCGGGCTTCACGCCGGCGTCACCGAGCCGCGGTCCGCGGCTGGAGAAGTCGGCGAGCTTGTCCTCGCGGTCGACGGCGCCGACGGTCAGCGCGGACGCCGCGGCGCCCGGCGTACCGACCGACTCGTCCTGGCCGTCGTTGCCGGCCGCGACCACGAACAGGGTCCCGGTCTGGGCAGTGATGTCGTCGACCGCTTGGCTGAGCGGGTCGGTGCCGTCGGTGGGGCCACCGCCGAGGCTCATGTTGACGACCTTCGCGCCCTCGGCCGCGGCCCACTCCATCCCGGCGATGATCCAGGAGTCGTAGCCGTATCCGTCGTCGTTCAGCACCTTGCCGACCAGCAGGTCGGCCTTCGGCGCGACGCCCTTGCGGGTACCGCCGGCGCCCGCACCGGTGCCGGCGATGGTCGCGGCGACGTGCGTGCCGTGACCGAAGTGGTCCTCGGTGCCGGTCGCGCTGCCGGAGAAGTCCTGGCTCTGTTTGACCTTGCCGTCCAGGTCCGGGTGCGTCGCGTCGACGCCGGTGTCCAGGACGGCGACCTGGACGCCGGAGCCCTCGTACCCGGCCTTCCAGGCGTCCGGGGCGCCGATCTGCGGCACGCTCTTGTCGAGCACCGGACGCACCTTGCCGTCCAGCCAGATCTTGGTCACGCCGCTGTTCAGCGACCGGGCACCCACTGACGGCTTCAGCGATTTCCACAGCTCCGGCAGCTGGTCCTTCGCCGCGGACAGCGCGCGGCCGCCGATCGAGGGCAGCTGCCGCGTGGTCGTCGTACCGGCGAGGCTCTGCGCGGCGCGGGCGCCGGGCGTGTCCTTGACGATCAGCGGGAGGCTGGAGGCCGCACCGTACCCGTCGGCGATCAGTTCGTCGACGTCGAACAGGTCCACGTCCAGGACGCCGGAGGACACGAACGGTACGGCGTCGCTCGGTAGCACGCGCAGCCCGCCGTCGGCCTCGACGGTGTGGAACGAGACGCCTTCGCGGCCGGCCGCCGGCCGGACCGTGGCGGCCTTCTTGCCGCCGCCGGCGTCGGTCACTTCGACCACGTCACCGGTGATCAGGGTGACCGCGGACGTCGTGACCGCGGTGGACCCGGAGGGAGGGGCGGCGGCGGACGGGATCACCGTCGCCGCGCCGAGTGCGAGGACCGCCGCGGTGGTGAGCGCGGCGGCACGTCGGGGGGAGGACATAGGCGGGATTCTCCTTCGAGAGGCTTGGGGCAGGCGCACCTCTTCTTCCGACAGAGTTTGCAATCCCGTCACAGCGATCCGCCCTGTCCAGCGCTGCCGTCCCTGCGACATGGCGCAAGGACGCCATGAACCGGCACCATTCAGCTCATGAGTGCACAGCAGCTGGTCCGCCGGTGGGCCTGGGTCGGAACCTTCCTGGTCGGGGCCGGGCTGTACCTGGCCGTACTGGCCGTCCTGACCGATACCGGGAACCCGAACCTGTTCCCGACGATGATCCTGCTCGGGGCGCTCGTCGTACCGCTGACCTTCGTGACGTTCGCCGCCGGCCGGTCCGGGCGGTGGCTGATCGACGGGCCGACGCTGGGCGGCTGCCTGCTGTTCGGCGGCGTGGTCGGCGTCCTGGTCGCGGGGCTGCTCGAGTACGACGCGATGCGCCGGCTCGGGACGCTGCCGATGGTCGGGGTGGGGCTGATCGAGGAGGCGGCCAAACTCGTCGTACCAGCCGTCCTCGTGGTGTTCTTCGGGCACCGGTACCGGACGTCGATCGGGCGCGGGATCATCATCGGCGTCGCGGTCGGCACCGGGTTCGCCGTGCTGGAGACGATGGGCTACGCGTTCGTCGCGCTGCTGCAGTCGAACGGCAACGTCGGAGCCGCCGAGCAGACGCTGTTCATCCGCGGGCTGCTCTCCCCGGCCGGTCACGCGGCCTGGACCGGTTTGGCGTGCTGGGGCCTGTGGCGGTTCGTGACCGCGCCGAGCGGCAAGCACTTCGCGGGCTTCCTCGGCATGTACGCGTTGGCGGTCGCGCTGCACTCCACGTGGGACGGTCTCGGCGGCCGGGTCACGTATGCCGTGGTCGGCGCGATCTCGATCGGTCTGCTGCTCTACGGTCTCAAGCGCGCGCAGCGTGCCGAGCTCGGGCAGGTCGTGAAGGAGCCGTATGCCGACCCTGCCTGACTTCCGCCTGGAGACCTATTTCGCGCGGTGGGAGTTCAGCGCGCGCTACCACCTGACCGCGTCCGACGCGCAGACGCTGCCGATGTCCGAGCTGCTCGCGCTGGCCGACGACGACGGCCGGGAGCGCTGGGACTCGCTCACCCTCGGCTACACCGAGACCCGCGGCCTTCCGGCGTTGCGCGAGGCGATCGCCGCGACGTACACCACTGCTGAGCCCGAGGACATCCTTTGTTTCGCGGGCGCCGAGGAAGCCATCTACCTGGCGATGCGCACCCTCCTCGAGCCCACGGATCACGCTGTCGTGCTGACCCCCAACTACCAGGCAGCAGAAACCATCCCGCTGTCCGTGTGTGAGGTGACAGGGGTGGCACTGCAGCCCGGCGACGGATGGGCACTCGACGTCGACGCGATCGCAGCCGCTCTGCGCCCGAACACGAAGCTCGTGTCGGTCAACTTCCCGAACAACCCCACCGGCGCGGTCCCGGCTCCGGACGCCTGGGCGCGGCTCGTCCAGCTGTGCGACGAACGCGGCATCATCCTGTTCTCGGACGAGGTCTACCGCGGCCTCGAAGCGGATCCATTGCCTCAGGCAACAGATCTGTCGGGAACGGCGATCTCGCTCAACGTGATGTCCAAGGCGTACGGCTTGCCGGGCCTGCGGATCGGGTGGATCGCCTGCCGCGACCACACGGTTCTGGACCGGCTCGAACGCGCGAAGCACTACACGACGATCTGCAACGCGGGGCCGAGCGAGGTCCTCGCGCTGATCGCCCTGCGGGCGAGAGACCGCATCCTGGAGCGCAACCGGGGCATCATCGCGCGCAATCTGCCCCTGTTCGAGGAGTTCTTCGGGCAGCACTCCGAGCTGTTCGAGTTCGCCGCGCCGGACGGCGGATGCGTCTGCTATCCGCGCTACCTCGGCCCCGACGGCGTCGAAGCGATGTGCGCCGAGCTGGTCGAGCAGGCGGGCGTGTTGTTGCTGCCGGCCAGTATCTACACGTCGGACCTGACCGAGACGCCGAAGGATCGCTTCCGCCTCGGAGTGGGGCGCAGCGGGCCGGAAGAGGCGCTCGCGGCCTGGGCCGACTGGTTGACCTAGGTGATGCGGGTCCAGGTCGGGCCGTCGGCGGTGTCGGTGACCTGGACACCCAGCTCGGTCAGCTCCGCGCGCAACGCGTCGGCCCGCGCCCAGTCCCGGGCGGCGCGTGCGGCCTCGCGGTCCGCGACCAGTTGCTCGACGGCCCCCTCGTCCACCGCGGACAGGTCCGCTGCCTGGTCGATGTCCAGCGCACCGAACGGCAGCCCGAGGACGGCGGCGCACGCGGCCACGACCGCCCGTTGGCCCTGCTCGGACAGCGCCTGATCGCGCAGTGCCTCCTGCAGCAGCGCGAGCACGCGGGGCGTGTTGAGGTCCGCGCTGATCGCCTCGTCGATCTGGTGGATCACCGCGACAGCCGCGGCATCGTCTCCGGCCGCGGCGCGGGCATCGTCCGCGGTCGTCACCACCGGCAGCTCGCCGAGTGACGCCGTACGACGAGCCAGCCGGCGCAGCGCGGACTGCGCGCTGTCGAGCCCGGCCATGGTGAACTCGAGCTGAGCGCGGTAGTGGCCGCCGAGCAGGAACAGCCGGCACGCGAGCGGGTGATAGCCCTGCTTCGCCAGGTCGCTCACGGTCAGGATGTGACCGGCCGACTTCGAGATCTTCGCCGAGCCGAGCTGCAGGAACTCGTTGTGCAGCCAGAACTTCACCCACGGTTGCCCGTCGCCGAGATACGCCTCGCTCTGGGCGATCTCGTTGACGTGGTGCAACTGCCGGTGGTCGACGCCGCCGGTGTGGATGTCGAAATGCTCGCCGAGCAGCAGCATGCTCATCACCGAGCACTCCAGGTGCCAGCCCGGCGCACCCCAGCCCCACGGCGAGTCCCACCGCATCGCCCGCAGCTGTCCGGGCGCCTCCGCCCGCCACAGCGCGAAGTCGGTCTTCGCCCGCCGGCCGGGCACCTCCTCGACGCGCGCGCCCTCGAGCTGGCCGCTCACGTCGATCAGGCCGAGCTGCCCGTACGTCGGGTCCTTCGAGGTGTCGAAGTACAGCCCGGACTCGATCTCGTACGTGAAGCCGCGCTCGACCAGGCGCTCCGCGAACGCGATCATCTGCTCGACGTACTGCGTGGCACGCGGATAGTGGTGTGCGGGCAGGATGTTCAGCGCGGACAGGTCGGCGAAGAACGCCTCGGTGTACATCGCCGCGATCTCCTCGACCGAGCGGCGTTCGCGGGCGGCCGCGACCTCGAGCTTGTCCTCGCCGAGCTCGGCCTCCGCGACCGCGTGGCCGACGTCGGTGATGTTGATGACGTGCTCGACCTGCCACCCCTTCCAGAGCAGGGCGCGGCGCAGGGTGTCGGCGAACGTGTAGGCCCGCAGGTTGCCGATGTGCGCGAAGCTGTAGACCGTCGGGCCGCAGCTGTACAGCCGCACCACACCGTCCGTGGCGGGTGTGAAGTCTTCGATGCGGCGTCCGAGGGAGTTGAAGAGACGCAACGGCACGGTCACCCGCGCGATGCTACCGGTCGGAGAGTGAGATGGCTCCGGCGGAGGCATGGACAACGCGTGGTGGAGTGAGTACCGTCCGTAAACGGCGTCCGCTCCACGCCGACCTCGACGGTGAGGTGCCGCCCGCCAGTGGCACCTCGCTGGTGTGTGGGCAGAGCGGGCCGCGGCGGTCAGTCACGGCCTGATGGGGGCCCGTACACCCAGGTGGGGTGGTGAACGGCACTCACTCGTTCACCGCCCCACCGGTTCAACTCTTCACCTGCTGTTTGTTAGGTGGCCCGGCATCCGGGGCAGACTGATCTGCGTCCGGTCCCCAACCGCCCCTGGGAGTAGCCGTGTCCCGACTCTTCCGTCCGGCGTTGCTCGTCACCGCCGTTCTCGCTCTGCTCGGCTGTTTTACGAGCGTCACACCGTCGAACGCCGCCACCGCAATCTCCGTCAGCACGGCCATCGGCCGGCAGGACGGATCAGTTGCCTCGGTCACCGGGTACGTCGTCGGCCAGCCGACCGCGACCACCACGGTTGTCCGCAGCAACTTCCCGAACGACTACGCACTGGCCCTCGCCGACTCGGCGTCCCAGACCAGTACGTCGGCGATGCTCTACGTGCAGATCCCGGCCGAGTTCCGCGCGTCGTACGGACTGCAGAGCAACCCGAGCCTGCTCGGCCGGCAGATCACCGTCACCGGCTCGCTCACGGCGTACTTCTCGCACCCCGGACTGAAGAACGCGACCGCGTTCACCGGCGGTGGCGGCTCGTCGGATCCCGGTGATCCCGGCGACTACTACGCCGGCGCCGAGGGCAAGACGGGCACTGCGCTGAAGTCTGCGCTGCACACGATCATCTCGAGCCAGACCAAGCTCACCTACGACCAGGTCTGGGACGCGCTCAAGGTCACCGACCAGGACCCGAACAACAGCAGCAACGTCATCGAGATCTACTCCGGCCGCTCGATCAGCAAGAGCCTCAACGGCGGTGACGCCGACGACTGGAACCGCGAGCACGTCTGGGCCAAGTCCCACGGCGACTTCGGGACCGCGACCGGACCGGGCACCGACATCCACCACCTGCGCCCCGAGGACGTCACGGTGAACTCGGCGCGCGGCAACCTCGACTTCGACAACGGCGGTACGTCGGTCGCGCAGTGCTCCGGCTGTACGGCGGACTCGGACTCGTTCGCCCCGCGGGCCGCCGTGCGCGGCGACGTCGCCCGGATGATCTTCTACATGGCCGTGCGGTACGAGGGCGACGACGGATTCGCGAACCTCGAGCTCAACGACTCGGTCGGCAACGGCACCGCGCCGTACATCGGCAAGCTGTCGGTGCTGAAGGCCTGGGCCGCCGCCGACCCGCCGGACGCGTTCGAGAAGAACCGCAACGAGGTCATCTACAGCCAGTTCCAGCACAACCGTAACCCGTTCATCGACCACCCGGAGTGGGTCGCCTCCATCTGGCCGTGACGGGGCAGTGCCATCTGAGGGGCTGACCCCTGAGGTGGTCGGTTGCGGACCTGGATTCTGCCTCCGCAACCGGCAAACTCCGGGGTTGACCCCTCAGATGGACGGGTGGGCTAACGGTTTGTCTGTAGGTCGCGTTGAGTGGCGGTCTGGCCCTGGGCCGGCCGGTGCTCGGGAGAGCGGCCGCCGGTCGCGGTGAGTTGTGGTTGGGCAGTGACCGGTCGGGCGATGCCGGACTGGGCGGCGGCGACGCCGAGGCGGGTCTGGACCCAGTCCTGGAAGCCCGGGTCGGCGACGCGGATCTGGTGACCGGTACGGGTCAGCAGGCCGCGCGAGACGAGTTTCTGCGCGGCGCTGTCGAGGTCCCAGCGGGCCGGCCCGGCGGCCTCGGAGCGGGACGGGATCGGCATCCCGCGGGAGCCGTGTGCCGCGGTCTTCGCGAGCAACTCCTTCTCCGTCGGTGCGCAGTTGTACCAGGCCGCGTCGTACAGCGCCCGCGACTGGGCGTTGAGCCGGCTCGTCGCCGTCGTGGCGACCTCGGTCGTGATGCCCCGCTCTGGTCCGGCGAGTTCGAGGGCGGCGCTGGTCAGCGTCCGCAGCCGGCTCGGGTTGCCGTTGGCGGCGTCGACCAGGTGGTCCACCGCCTCCGGCTCGAACCGGATCCCGGCCTGCTCCAGCGGCCGGGTGAGCGCGGGCCGCAGTTCCTCGGCGCTGAGCGGCGTGAGCCGCCGTACGTCGAACCGCGCGGCGTCCTGGGTCTCCACGCCGGCATGTCCACCCGATGCCTCGAGCAACCGGCTGGTGGCTTCCTCGCCGCCCGCCGCGATCAGGAACAACGGCTTGCGCGACCGGTGCAGGTGCGCCGACAGCTCGGTCAGCGCGACCAGGTCGGTCTTCGACGCGGCGTCCAGGTTGTCGACCATCAGCAGGATCGGTTGCCGCTTGGGGTGCGCCATCTTCGCGAGGTGCTCGGCGACGTCGTTGAGCGTCGTACCGACGGAGTCCTTCTTGACGCCCTCCCACGCGGTCCCGACGCGGATCTTCGGCCCCGGCGCGATCCCGAGCCCGACCTGCGCGGTGTGCATCGAGTTCCGGGTCCGGATGGCCATCTTGTTCAGGAGCTGCTTCAGCTCCTTCACCTCACCGGCCGGGTACTTGCCCTCGAAGTTCCGCAGCTGTCCCTGGACCGCGCGGATGACGCGGGCCTCCAGCGACTCGCGGCGGGACGCGTCCAGCCGGATCGAGATCCAGCCCTGCTCGTCGGCGAACGCCTTGGTCCTGGACAGCTCCTGGCTGGTGCCCATCCCCGGCGGGCCGGTGAACAGCACCGAGGTGCCGCGCGGGGTCCGCTGGTCGAGCGAGACCGGTCGGCCCTGCTCGTCCGTGCGGTCGACCTGGTGAACGAGCTCCCGCGCGTTGCCGAACACCTGGTTGACCAGGGCGCGGTCGCCGAGCGGATGGGCCGGCGCGAGCGCGGCCTCCTGGCGGCCGGGCTCGATCGGCTGCGCGGCGGAGTCCGCAGGCGTCTGGCCCAGATGGTCGTTCAGCCAGTCGCGGAATCCGCGGTCGGGGATCGTCACGACCCCGCCGTCGTGCTCGCGCAGCAGCCCGCGGGCCACCAGCTCCTGGCGAGCCCGGTCGATCTCCTGCCAGTTCCCGGGGCCGGCGGCGCCGGTCTCGGCCGGCATGGACAGCCCGGCCGGGCTCTGGGCGGCGACGCGCGCGAGCAGGTCCTTCTGCGCGTGCGTGGTGCCCTTCTGGTCCCACACGCTCTGGTACATCACCGCGGTGTCGGCCCTGACCTGGGCGGTCGCGGTGGCGGCCGACCCGACCGTGATCCCGCGCTCCGGGTCCCGGTACGCGACCGCGGCCTGCCCGAGCCGTCGCAGCCGGCCGGGGTCGCCGTTGGCCGCAGCCAGCAGGTCGTCGATCGCGGCGTGGTCGTAGGCGATCCCGGCCCGGTCCAACGGCTCGGTGAGTGCCGGCCGGAGCTGCACGTCGGTCAGCGGACCGAGTTCGCGGATGTCGAACTGGTTGGTGATCGTGGTGGCGATCCCGGACATCCGGCGGGACGCGTTCATCAGCGCGCTGGTCGACATCGAGCCGCCGGCCGCGACCAGCCAGACGGGACGGTTCAGCTCCTCGATATGGATCGCCAGCTCGTTCAGGCCGGCCCGGTCGTGCTCCGACGCCTGGTCGATGTTGTCCACCAGCAGCAGGATCGGCTTGCCGTCGATCTCGGTGAGCTTGCCGAGCTCGTCGGCGAAGTCGTTCAGCGTGGTGCCGAGATCGTCGTACGCCGTGGTGTCCTTCTCGCTCTTGCCGATCAGCTCGACCGGCATCGGACCGCCGCCGAGCCGGTACTCGATGCCGACCCGGGTCTTGCGGCCGCTGCGGGTGAGGTCGCTGACCGTCCGGCTGAGCTTGCGCACCGCTCCGCGCCGGAACCGGGCCCGCAGCGCGTCGAGGTTGGTCCGGACCGCGCCGGTCAGCTGGTGCTCGAGCGGGACGTTCGCGGAGGCCGTCAGCCGGATCGCGGTCCAGCCCTGGCGGGCCGCCAGGTCCTCCGCGCGGTCCAGCTCCGAGCTCTTGCCCATCCCGGGCGGACCGGTGAACAGGATCGCCTTGCTCTCCGGCAGCACGTCACCCAGCGAGATCGGGTTGCCGAGCCGGTCGGTCCGCGTGACGGAGTACGCCGGGTGCCGGACCGTACCGAAGACCTGGCTCATTGCACCAGCCTGCGGACCGTAGCCGTCGCCGACGCGGGCGACGCGTGACCGAGCGGTTAACAGTCGGCCCCCGGAAGTTGAACCCCGAGCGCGCGGCAACCGGTCTACACGCTCCGGCCCGATCGCGCAGTCCTGGACCGAAAAGGTTGGAACGACCCTGTACCGCTGTCACGCTCAGTTGCATGCGAATCAGACGAGTACTCGCAGCGCTGCTGGCCGCACCGCTTGCGGGAGTCGTGCTCGGTGGTGCGCCGGCCGCCCAGGCCTCCCCCGATCCCTACCTGACCATCTCCCAGGTCACCCTCGACCGTACGTCGGTCGCGGTGTCCGGCCTGAACACCTACCCGATCAACGTGACCGTGAAGGGCGGCTACCACTCCGGTGAGCCGGGCGACAACGGTCTGGTGCTGAACGTCCTGCTCAAGCGCACCGGCGGCACCGGCCCGCGGGACAGCATCGTGTCCGCGGACCTGAAGCGCACCGCCGGCACGATCGAGAACGGCACCTGGACCGGCCGGCTGAACGTGGCGTCGACCGCCAACGGCACCTTCAAGGTGACCGGCGTGATGACCGGCCCGTACGGCTCCCCGGGCTCCGGGACCCCGGTCGACCCGACGCCGTACTCCGGCCAGACGATCACCGTGAAGGGCACGAACCTGCCGAAGATCACCGCGTCGGTGAATCCGAAGGTGGTGCCGTGGGACAAGCCGTACTCGATCACCTGGGCGGTCACGAACACCGCGACCGGCAAGCCGTACGGTTCGCAGATCCCGATCGGACTCGGCGTCGACACGCCGTGCGCCGAGGGCGGCAGCCCGATGTACAAGACCGGGACGAACGGCCTGATCACCAAGTCGTACACGGCCTTCGACGGCGGCGCCCTGAACTGTGCGCACATCTATGCCGACCCGTACTACATCGTCGGCCAGTGGCTGTTCGTGGCGCACCCGGCGATCGTCTCGGCGGTGCCCTCGAAGACCAGTGCCCCGGTCGGGACCATCGTCGCGGTCAACGGCTCGGTGTACCGCGTCGGTGGTTGCTCCGTGCAACTGCAACGGCTGTACGGCGCCTCGCAGTGGCGGTCGGTCGGCACCGCGTCGGTCCGGCAGTCCGGGCGCTTCACGGTCAACGCGCAACCGGCGTACCAGGGTTTGATTCCGTACCGCGTCTACTTCCCGACCTGCGGCAGCATCGTCGCGGGGTTCAGCAAGACCTTCTACATCCGAGGGACGTGACCCATGAAGCGAACACTGTCCGCCCTGCTTGCCGTACCGTTGCTGGGGCTGGGGTTGGCCACCGCCCCGTCGGTCGCGCAGGCCGAGCCCGATCCTGACCTGCACATCACCTCGGTGACGCTGAACAAGACCAGCGTCGCCGTCAGCGGTCTCAACACCGTACCGGTCACGGTGACGGTCAAGGGCACGTACGACGCTGACGCGAAGACTTCGGTGAACGTGATCCTCGAACGGACCGGCGGCACCGGCCAGGAGCGGACCCTGTTCTCCACCAACCTGCCGCGGCTGGCCAACGGGACCTGGAGCGGCCCGCTGCAGGTCCCGTCCACCGCGAACGGAACGTTCAAGGTCACCGGCGTGATGACCGGCCCGTTCTTCCCGGGCAGCGGGAGCATGACCGACCCGACGCCGTACTCCGGGCCGTCGCTCGCGATCACCGGGACGCACCAGCCGAAGATCACCGCCTCGGTGTCCCCGAAGGTGGTGCCGTTCGGCTCCGGCTTCAAGATCACGTGGGCGGTCACCGACGCGCAGACCGGCAAGCCGTACGGCAGCCGAGTCCGGGTGGTCCTCGGGACCGACAACATCTGCGCCGAGTACTTCGGCCCGGGCTACACGAACCTCACCGGCACCAACGGCCTGGTCACGAAGTCCTACTCGGCCGATGCCGCCAACTGGGTCAACTGCCTGCTGCTCCCCGGCAACCCCGCGTCGGTCGGCGGGCTCGGGCTCGTCGTCGTCCGGCCGGGCATCGTGTCCGCGGCCCCGTCGAAGACCAGCGCACCGGTCGGCACGATCGTCCCGGTCAACGGGTCGGTGATGGGCGCACCGTCCGCGTGCAAGGTCCAGCTGCAGCGCCTGTACGGCGCCTCGCAGTGGCGAACCGTCGGCACCGGCGCGATCCGCCAGAGCGGCCGCTTCACCCTGAGCGCGCAACCGGCGTACAAGGGACTGATCCCGTACCGCGTGTACTTCCCGAAGTGCTACAACTACCTGGCCGGCGTCAGCAAGGTCTTCTACATCCGCGGAACCTGAGCGGCTCTTGGGCGGGTGGGTTAAGGTTAGTTAGGTTGCCCTAACCTGCCCGCCCGAGAGGATCGTCGTCGCGTGACCACTCCCGCACCCCGCCGTAACCGCGTCTGCAAGCGCGCCGTCGTCCTCCGGACCGAGCGGATCACGCCGCACATGATCCGGGTCGTGTTCTCGTCCGACGACTTCGCCGACAACGGGTACACCGACCACTACGTGAAGCTGCTGTTCTGCAAGGACGGCGTCGAGTACCCCGAGCCGCTGGACATGGGCGTGGTGCGGGAGACATACCCGGCCGAGCAGTGGCCGACGATGCGGACCTACACGGTCCGGAGCTGGGACGAGGCGACGCGTGAGCTCGCGATCGACTTCGTCCACCACGGCGACGAAGGGGTGGCCGGTCCGTGGGCGGCGTCGGCGCAGCCGGGCGACGTGCTGTGGTTCAACGGCCCCGGTGGCGCCTATACGCCGGACACCGCGGCCGACTGGCACCTGCTGGTGGGTGACGAGAGCGCCCTGCCGGCGATCGGCTCCGCGGTCGAGCAGCTGCGGCCGGGAACCCGCGCGACCGTTCTCGTCGAGGTGGCGGACGGCGCCGAGGAGCAGAAGTTCGGCGGCTCCGGCGACGTCGACGTGCGCTGGTTCCATCGCGGGACCGCCGGCGCCGAGCGCGGCGACGGTCTGGTCGCGGCGGTGGAGGCGTTCGACTTCGGCGACGGAACGCCGCACGTGTTCGTGCACGGCGAGGCAGGGTTCGTGTTCCGCATCCGCAAGAACCTGTTCCAGGTCCGCGGACTCTCCCGCGACCAGGTCTCCCTGTCCGGCTACTGGCGCCTCGGCAAGAACGAGGACGGCTGGCAGGCGGAGAAGGCCGAGACCGCCCGCCAGGAACGTTCCTCCTAGAGCTCAGTCGCGCTCGACCGTCCGGCCCGGGCGGCCACGGGACGCGCTCTGGCGGCCGGCCTTACCGGCGTCCTGCTGTTTCGTGGTCCGGGCCGATGCCCCGTTCGGATCGAGGCCGGCGACGCGGCGGGCCTCCTTCAGGTCCGCGGGGAGCAGCGTCGCGCTCGGTCCGCCGGGCCGTGGCTCGGCGATCGCCTTGAAGACCGGCACCATCATGTCGGGCACCGGCTCGTACTTGCCGAGGTCCGGATCGGTCAGCATCGAGCGCTGGTTCCACACCGCCGGCGGGACCTTGGTGAAGTCGAGCTGGTACGGCGACAGCTCGGACACGTGCTGCATGAACACCTTCGCCGCCCGCCCGTTGCCCTCGCGCTGCGGATGGGCCTGGTTCACGTACGCGTGCACCTCGGCGGCCTTCGCCGCGAACTCGTCCAGGTCCATCGACGCCCAGTCGGCGGACTCGATCAACTTCGCGGCGTCGGCCAGGTAACGGTCGATCTGGCCGATCGGCGCGAAGCCGCCCGGGCCGCTCTTGGCCAGCTCGACCGTCCGGCGCTGACCGGCCCAGTCGTACACGTCCTGGAACAGGTGCGCGTGGATCGCCTCCACGTGCCGGCCGTCGTACGTCCGCGGAATGTCGGCCTCGCCGGACTCCAGCTGCCGCTGGCGCTCGGCCGCCGCTGCGTACTCCAGGCCCTTCAGGGTGTCCCTGTCGAGCTCGCCGAACTTGTTCCGCAGCGTCTCCTGGTGAGGCGGTGGGTAGACGTACGGGTCAGTTGCCACCCGCGTCAGCCTTGATTCGTCGCGCGTCGGCGGGCGGCGGCGTGGGCGCGACGCAGGTACTCGTCCTGGTCGATGGCGCCGCGGGCCCGGTCGGCGAGGTTCTCGACGTCCTCGCGGTTCGGCTCCCAGCCTTCGTGCCAGGCGTTCGCGAGCGACTGCAGGACGGCGCGCCGCTGCTCCTCGTCGAGCGGAGCGAACAGCTCGGGCCAGCGGTCCTCGACGTCCAGCTGCTCGGCCACGGCCCAGCCCCTCTCTCCTCCGCTCGGATCCACCTCATCCTACGGAACGGCAGGGTCCGGATCAGGCTCCGCGGCGCTCGGCGAGGACGTCGATCAGCGAACCGGCCTGGTTCGTCGGGAGCACCCAGTCCTCGCCGTTCACCTGCAGGATCACGGCCGGTCCCTCGCTCGCGACGGCGTGCGTGATCGCGATCGGGAACCGGAGCCGCTCCGCACCCGACAGCGAGAACTCGTGCGTCGCGGTGATCGCGCTCAGCGGGTAGGTGCGGAGCTGCTGCTCCGACCGCGGCACCGGATGCGACTGCACGGTGACCGAGTCCGCGCCGACCAGCACCGCGGCGAGCGGGATGCCACGCAGCCGGAAGACCAGCTCGTACGGCGTACCGGCGAGCTCGGGGTCGAACGGGACGAGCAGGGCGCGGTCGGCGGCGCGCGCGAGCGCCAGCCCGCCGACGATGCCCACGATCAGCCCCGGCAGGGCGAGGATCGCCGGCCACCACACCCCGACGGCCAACGGGAAGAGCGTCACCGTCAGCCCGGCCAGCCCGCCGAACAGCCCGGCGACGCCCAGCCACCAGCGCGGCGTGTACCGGTGCCGCCGGCGCAGCACGAACCCGAGCACCAGCATCGCGACCGGCACGACGCACCCGATCCACGCGGCCGCCGGACCCGTCGCCGCGATCGCCGCGACGACCACCAGCAGCACCACGGGAATGCCCAGGTACGCCACTGCCACCAACCGCTGCGCCCGCCGATGCCTGCTCTCCACGGGAAAACCCAAGCACATGTCTGCCGCAGCACCTACTCTGCCGAGGGTGATCGAGATCCCCGCGAAACTCGTCCGGAACCACAGCGCGAAGGCCGCCGACTGGCTGGACGGGCTGCCCGGGGCGGTCCAGCGGTACATCGACGAGTGGCAGCTGACCGTCGCCGGCGACTCGTTGAGCGGCGAAGCGTCGCTGATCGTCCCCGTCGTACGGCGCGACGGCACCGCGGCGATGCTCAAGCTGCAGCGCGTCGACGAGGAGTCCGAGAACGAGGCGCTGGCCCTGCGCACCTGGAACCACGACGACGTCGTCGAGGTCCTGGAGGACGACCCGGAGACGTCGACCCTGCTGCTCGAGCGCCTCGAACCCCGGACGCTGAACGACGTTCCCGATGACGTCGAGGCGACGCGCATCCTCGCGGAGCTCCTGACCCGTCTGATGGTCGTCCCCGCGCCACCCGGGATCCGTCAACTGTCGGACATCGCGGCCGGGATGATCGAGGACGCGCCACGGGTGCTTCCGATGCTCGCGGACCCGGCCGAACAGGCACTGGCGCGGCGCCTCGCCGACCGGATGGCCGAGCTGCTGCCGGAGCCGGGTGACCGGTTGCTCCACTGGGACCTGCACTACGGCAACGTGATGGCCGCGGAACGGCGACCGTGGCTGGTGATCGACCCGAAGCCGCTGACAGGGGACCCGGCGTTCGAACTGATGCCGGTGTTGTGGAACCGATGGGACGATCTGGTCGCGACCGGCGACCTCTCGCAAGCGATCCGCAACCGGTTCGACCTCACGCTCGAGGTGACCGGCATCGACCGGGACCGTGCCCTCGGCTGGACTGCCGGGCGGATCCTGCAGAACATTCTGTGGTTCACCGAGGACGGCGACACCCGGATCGAGGACGAGCTCGCGGCGGTGTCCGCTGCCCTGTTCTCGTGATTACATGATTACGTGACTACTCCAACGCTGTACGAATGGGCCGGCGGCCACGAGGCGCTCCGCCGGCTGACCGAGGTCTTCTACGACCAGGTGCTCGAGGACCCGATCCTGGCGCCGGTCTTCGCGCACATGAGCGAGAACCACCGCGAGCACGTGGCGATCTGGCTCGGGGAGGTGTTCCGCGGCCACAGCCGCTACACCGACGAGCTCGGCGGCTACCCGGCGATGCTGTCGCACCACCTCGGCCTCGGGCTGACCGAGGAGCAGCGGTCGCGCTGGGCCGCCCTGATCGCCCGCAGCGCCGACCCGGCCGGCCTCCCGGACGACCCGGAGTTCCGCTCGGCCTTCGTCGCGTACGTCGAGTGGGGCACCCGCATCGCCCTGGCCAACTCGCAGCCCGGCGCGACCCCGCCGCCCAAGGCTCCGGTGCCGCACTGGGCCTGGGGCGAGGCGCCGCCGTACCAGCCCTGACAGGAGTTGAGGGCCCGGCGGTTGGGTAGAGTCCCGGTTCACGTTGTGTCTGCCGGCGGGGATGCGAGGGTTTACCTGTGACCGCTCAGCTCGAGTACCCCGACATTCAGGATTCCGAGGCGCTGCTGTCCGTGCAGGGCCTGTGGAAAGTCTTCGGCCCGAAGGCGCAGCGGATCCCGCACCGTCCGGACCTGGCCGCCCTCGACCGTCCGGAGCTGTACGCGAAGACCGGGTGTACGGCGGCTGTCCGCGACCTGAGCTTCGACGTGGCGCCCGGCGAGGTGTTCGTGGTGATGGGGCTGTCCGGCTCGGGCAAGTCCACACTGGTGCGCTGCCTGACCCGGCTGATCGAGCCGACGGCCGGGCGGCTCACCTTCGAGGGCGAGGACCTGCGCGCGGCCGACGAGAAGCGGCTGCGCGCACTGCGGCGGAGCAAGTTCTCGATGGTGTTCCAGCACTTCGGCCTGCTGCCGCACCGCAAGGTGATCGACAACGTCTCGTACGGCCTGGAGATCCGCGGCGAAAGCAAGCCGGACCGGCGGCGCCGCGCCCAGGAGGTCATCGACCTGGTCGGCCTGGCGGGCAACGAGCACCTGTACCCGGAGCAGCTGTCCGGCGGCATGCAGCAGCGCGTCGGGCTGGCCCGCGCGCTCGCGAACGATCCCGACGTGCTGCTCTTCGACGAGCCGTTCTCGGCGCTCGACCCGCTGATCCGGCGCGAGATGCAGACCGAGGTGGTCCGGCTGCACCGCGAGGTCGGCAAGACCATGGTGTTCATCACCCACGATCTGTCCGAGGCGCTCAAGCTGGGTGACCGGATCCTGCTGATGCGCGACGGCGCCGCGGTCCAGCTCGGCACCGGCGACGAGCTGGTCGGCGCACCGGCCGACGACTACGTGCGCGAGTTCGTCCGCGACGTCCCGCGCGCCGACGTCCTCACGCTGCGCTGGATCGTCCGCGATCCGCGTCCGGACGAGCCGCTCGACGGCCCGGAGCTCGCGCCCGACGTCCTGGTCCGCGAGGCGACCCGGCTCGTGCTCGAGTCCGACCGCCCGGTGAAGGTCGTGGACGGCGGGACGTTGCTCGGGGTGATCGGCGACGAGGAGATCCTCGCCGTCGTCGCGGACCACTGATGGCTGCCATCACGAGCGACGTGGAGGTCGAGGTCCGGCGGCCTCGGCGCAGCGTTGTCCTCGGCGTCCTGCTCGTCGTCTGGGTCGCGGCGTACTTCGTCCTGCGCGGCATCGACACGCTCGTCCTCGGCGGCCAGGACACCACCGCGCTGCATCGGTGGCTGAACGATCACCGCGACGACGTCGGCCAGGGCAACGCGTTCTTCGACGCGATCCGGTTCGTCGTCGACCAGTTCGTCGTGCTGCTGCAGAACGTCATCTCGCAGCCGTCGTTCGACCGCCCGGTGCCGGTGATCGGGTGGCTCGGCGTGGTCGCGATCGCGGCGTACTGCGCGTGGGCGTTCGGCACCTGGAAGGTCGCCGTCCTGACCGCGGCCGGGCTCGCCTTCGTCGGGCTGCAGGGGTTGTGGCAGGAGAGCATGGACACGCTCGCGCTGACGATCGCGGCGGTGCTGCTGTCGCTGCTCGTCGCGATCCCGCTCGGGATCTGGGCAGGCCTGTCGAACCGTGCGTTCCGGGTCGCGACGCCGGTGCTCGACCTGATGCAGACCTTGCCGACGTTCGTGTACCTCGCGCCGCTGACCTTGTTCTTCGCGATCGGGCCGGCCGCGGCGACGATCGCCACGCTGATCTACGCCGCTCCGCCCGCGGTCCGGCTGACCGCACACGCGATCCGCTCGGTGCCGCCGGAGAGCGTCGAGGCGGCACGCTCACTCGGCTCGACCCGCGGGCAGACGCTGCTCAAGGTGCTGCTGCCGATGTCGCGGTCGACCGTTGTCGTCGGCATCAACCAGACCATCATGGCCGCGCTGTCGATGGTGACCGTGGCCGCGCTGATCGATGCGCCGGGTCTCGGTCAGACCGTGCTGAAGGCGTTGCAGACTCTCGACGTCGGCGTCGCGTTCAACGCGGGGCTGGCGATCGTGGTGCTCGCGATCGTGCTCGACCGGGTGACGACCGCGGCGGGCGACCGGCCGTGGCGTACGGCGAGCGTGCGCCGCAAGGTTCTGCTCGGCGTCGGCGCAGTCGGTGTGCTGGTGGCGGTGTGGTTCTCCCGGACCTACGTGTGGGCGGCCGAGTTCCCCTCGGACGTGAACATCGGCTCGCGGATCGCGGTGGTGGCGTCGGACGTGACCGCGTGGGTCCAGGACGTCTTCGGCGGGTTCACGTACGGCGTCCGGGACGTGGTGACCCTGGGGCTCCTCAACCCGCTCGAAGGCTTGCTGACCGGATCGCCGTGGTGGCTCGTCAGTGCGGTCCTGGTGGCGCTGGGGGCCGTCCTCGGAGGCTGGCGCGGCGCGGCCCCGGCCGCGGTGTGCTGCGCGCTGCTGATCGCCACCGGGGTGTGGCACGACAGCATGGTCACCCTGGCGTCGACGCTGCTCGCGACGGTCGTGGTGGTCGCGGTCGGGCTCGCGCTCGGGGTGTGGGCCGGGCGGAACCGGCGGGTGGACGGCTGGATCCGGCCGGTGCTGGACGCGGGGCAGACCATGCCGCCGTTCGTGTATCTGGTGCCGTTCCTGGCGTTGTTCGGGACCAGCCGGTTCACCGCGATCGCGGCGGCGGTGGTGTTCGCCGTACCGGTCACCACGAAGATCGTTGCCGACGGCATCAAGGCGGTGCCGGTCGCGACTGTCGAAGCAGCCAACTCGGTCGGGTCCAGCGCCTGGCAGGTGATCAGCAAGGTGCAACTGCCGGTGGCCCGGCGGGCGATCACGCTCGCGGTCAACCAGGGCCTGATCTACGTGCTGTCAATGGTGGTCGTCGGCGGGCTGGTCGGCGCGGGCGCGCTCGGGTACGACGTGGCCGCCGGTTTCGCGCAGAGCGAGTTGTACGGCAAGGGGCTGGCCGCCGGGCTGGCGATCGTCCTGCTGGGCGTCATGCTCGACCGCGTCACGCAGGCCGCGGCACGCCGTACCCAGGATTTCCAAGGTAGAGGAGACAAGCGGTGAAGAAGCTCCGGTACGCCGGTGTGCTGACGGCGGTCGCGCTCGCGGTCGCGGGGTGCGGCGGGGAGAAGGTCGGCGCGCAGCCGCAGCCGAGCGCCGGCAAGGAGTGCGGCTCGTTCAACCTGACCGTCAGTCCGTGGGTCGGGTACGAGGCGAACGCGGCGGTGGTGGCGTACGTCGCGACCAAGGACCTCGGTTGCAAGGTGGAGAAGAAGAACCTCAAGGAAGAGATCGCCTGGCAGGGCTTCTCCACCGGTGAGGTCGACGTGAACCTGGAGAACTGGGGGCACGAGGACCTGAAGAAGAAGTACATCGAGACCGACAAGGTCGCAGTCGAGGCGGGCTCCACCGGCGTCAAGGGCGTGATCGGCTGGTACGTGCCGCCGTGGATGGCCGAGAAGTACCCGGACATCACCGACTGGAAAAACCTGAACAAGTACGCCGCCCTGTTCAAGACGTCGGAGTCCGGCGGCAAGGGGCAGCTGCTCGACGGCGACCCGTCGTACGTCACCAACGACGAGGCGCTGGTGAAGAACCTGTCGCTGAACTACAAGGTCGTGCAGAGCGGCAGCGAGACCGCGCTGATCCAGGCGTTCCGGGACGCGGAGAAGAACAAGCGGCCGCTGCTCGCGTACTTCTACGAGCCGCAGTGGTTCTTCAACGAGGTCAAGCTGGTGAAGGTCAACCTGCCCGCGTACACAGCCGGCTGCGACGCGGTGCCCGCGAAGGTGGCCTGCGACTACCCGCCGTACGACCTGGACAAGATCGTCTCGAAGAAGTTCGCCGACTCCGGCAGCCCGGCCTACGACCTGGTCAAGAACTTCCAATGGACCAACGAGGACCAGAACGCCGTCGCCCGGATGATCGCGGTCGACAAACTCACCCCCGACCAGGCCGCCGAGAAGTGGGTGAAGGCCAACGAGTCAAAGGTCAACGCCTGGCTCGGCAAGTAACCACCGCCCGTCGAACAGCAGCAAAAGCTCGAGAAAGAACAAAGAACAGTAAAGAGATATAGGGAAAGTTGGCTGCCTGGCTTGGTTTGGCGGTGCGGTGACACTCGGCATGCCAGAAGATGCCTCGCCCCCATCAGCACCACCAACCGAGTCGGCAGAACCCGAGGCGCTGGTGATGTGGCTGTCCGCACGGTTCCCCGTCGGCGCCAAGGTTCCTCCAGCAGTACATCGCGCGGTAGATCTGCGCAGCTGGGGATTCGTTGAGGGCTTCGCGACCGGGTGATGGACAGCGCTGAGTCGGCTGGGATGTTTGCTGGGTGTGTGCTGGTGTGGGCCCACAGGTAGCCCACGAATAGCCCACAAAATAAGGGGATTCCGGCTCAGAAACTGTCGGTGTCGCCGTCTAGAGTCAATGCCATGGAACTCCTGGGCGAACGGCCGGCGTGGTCGATGAGTGGCGGCGAACTGCTGTCCACCCTCGACACGCTGGAGGCCGAGCTCGCCCGCCTGGAGGCCTACCGGCTGAGTGTGATCGCTGCCATCGAGTCGACCGGGTACGCGCAGGAGCTCGGCGCCCGCGACACCGCCGAACTCCTGCGCTTCCGCTACCGCCTGGACCCACCGGCCGCCCGCCGCACCCTCCGCCTCGCCCAGACCGCCCCGCACTACCCGGCCGTGGCCACCGCCCTCGACCGCACCGCCTCCTCCGCACCCACCGACGCCCCCGACGACAACGCACTCGACGACAACGGGTCCGGCGACAGCGGATCCGGGGACGGCGCTGGTGGTGGCTGGCTGCTGCGGCCGGCGCAGGCGGCCGCGATCGTGTCTCCGCTGGAGCGGGTGCGGTCGCGGGTGCCGGTGGAGCATCTGGACGCGGCCGCGGAGCAGTTGGTCGGGTTGGCCGGTCACCTGTCACCGGGCGAGCTGCGGACCGCGGCCAAGGAGATCGCCGACCTGCTCGACTCCGACGGCCCCGAGCCCGAGGAGCTGAAGGCGTATGAACGGGAGTCCCTGACGCTGTCGGCTGCGGACAACGGCGTGAAGTTCAAGGGCTTCCTGGCCAACGAGAACGCCGAACTCCTGCGCGCCGTCGTCCATGCCGGCGCCCGCCCGCACAAGACCGTCGACGGCGACCACGACCCGCGCCCCCGTGACAAGCGCCAGGCCGACGCGCTGTCCACCGCCCTGGGCATCGCCGCTGCCGCATGGGACACCATGGGACCCGCCGCGCCCACCGGATCTACGGCGGTGGCCATGGCCGCCGCGGGCGGCACCGGTAGCGCGGGCAGCGCGGGCAGTGCGGGGAGCGCGGGGAAGGATCGTCGGGTGGCCGGGTACGGCGCGAAGGCGAACATCACCGTCACGATCGGCTTCGAAGACTTGAAGGCCGCGACCGCGGACGCGATCGGGCGTACCGTCTACAGCGGCGGGCTGTCGGCGGCCACGATCCGGCGGCTGGCCTGCGATGCGAACATCATCCCGCTGGTGCTCGGCTCGAACTCCGAACCGCTCGACGTCGGGCGCCGCGTGCGGCTCGTCACCGGGGCGATGCGCCGCGCCCTGGACCACCGCGACCGCGGCTGCGTGGTCTGCGGGGCCCCGCCGATCATGTGCGACGCCCATCACCTGGTCTCTTGGATCGACGGCGGCGACACCAAGGTCGACAATCTGGCTCTGCTGTGCCGTCGCCACCACGTCGACCTGCACAGGGGCCACTGGACCATCGCCATCCTCGACGGCGTCGTCCACGTCGCCCGCCCCAGCTGGGCCGAACCCGGAGCCGCCCTCGCCACAACGCGCCGCACAGCACCCCCGCGCACTCGACCACCCAGCGGCAGGACGGACCCGCGCGAGTCCGAGCCCACCCAGCCCACGGAGCAGGCCGACGTCGGCCTGCGGGCGGTCGATGGCGACGTGGTGGAGACCGTCGCCGACCGCTCCCGATGGCGGGCCGACGAGGCTGCCCTCCAGCAAGCGGCCGACTTCGCAGCCTCCGCTTGAGGCCGGACGACACAGCAACCTCCTCCCCGCAGGCATGCGGGCAGGAGGCGGCTCTGCTGCGCCGGGCCGGTCGGTTGCTGGCGTTGGCCAGCGGCAACGGTGCAGGCAAGGTCAACGCAGCCGATACACGCAGGCTGCTGTCCGCGTCAGGAGAGGCCGGAATCCTTCCCAGCAGCCCGCGCCAGTCGCCCCCTACCAGCCATCCGCGCCCCCGGTGTGTCGTCGACGGCGTCTGTCCTCCGCCGCTCATGGCGGACACTGAACCGGTCGGCCGCGAGGGCGGAACAGGCCTGCCCCGGGGTCGGGTGGTTGTGGAGCGCCGTACGAGCAGCGGTCCCGGCTCGGCCGCTTCTGGCTACGCCGAGGTTTCCGCTCGTGCAAGTTTGTCGGAGGTAGGGGCCGAGCAGTGCAACAGTCGCGACGGTCAGCAGGATGAGGGTGCTGATGGTGTGGGCGGGCTCGGGTCGCGCAGGCAAACTACGGCTGACCGCCGAGGCCGGCCACCGTTCTAAATCTCTTTCTTCTTCATCTTTCGTTGACCACAGGTCTGCTAGGCCAGGTTGAGTCTGGCTTCGATCCGGTCCACGTCGAAGCGTTCGGCTGGTGGCAGGGGACGCCGGCCTCTTGGCGGAGGGCTGCTGCTTCGGCGAGGAGGGTCAGGGCGCGGCCGGGGTCTTCGGTCGCGCCTGCGAGGCCTTCGAGGGCGAGGGCGATTGCCCGGTGGTCGCCGATCTCGCGGGCAAGTTCGAGGCCGCGTTCGTGCAGGGTGCGGGCCGTCGTGTAGTCGCCGCGTTGTTCGGCGACGAAGCCGAGTTGGTTGCTGATGAAGGCTATCCCGGCGGTGCCGCCGACCTGCGTCAGCCAGGCGAGCCATTTGCTGAAGTACCGCTCGGCGTCGTCGAGGCGGCCCTGGCGCCGGGCGGTCAGGCCGAGGCCGACTTCGGCGTACTCCTCGGCCGACTTGTTCGACTGCTCGACCGCCAGCCGCCGCGCCTGCTCATGCAGCTCGTCGGCCCGCGCATAGTCGCCGGTCAGCAGCGCGATCCGGCCCAGCCCCGCGGTGCGGAACGAGACCTCGGTCCACAGCCCGAGGTCCTCCGCGTGCCGGATCGCGTCCTCCAGATACGCCGTGGCGGTCGGATAGTCGCCGCTGATCTCGGCGGCCACGATCAGCGTGTACGTCGCCTGCAGCCGGCCCCAGTCGTCGTCGAGCGCGTCGAACAGTTCGAGGCTGCGCAGACTGTCCCGGCGCATCGCGGCCAGATCCGCGTGCACGATGTCGAGCTGCGCCCGCGTACTCAGCGCCGCGGCGAGACCCCAGCGGTCGCCGCGGTCGGTGAAGGTCTCGATCGCCCGGTCGATCCAGCCGAACAGCACGTCCGCGTCGCCGTACGCCCACCGGGTCATGGTCAGGAACCACAGCGCGTACGGGTCGTCGCCGACGGCCCGCAGCGCTTCCTCGCCGGCGCGCGCGACATCGGTGCCCTCGGCATCGGTCGCCGTCATCCCGACGAGCCAGACCGTGGCCTGCGCGCGCAGCGCCGGGTCCTGGCCTGGCGCCGCGAGCGCGGCCGCGAGTGACCGGCGTGCTTCACCGTGACGACCTCGCAGGTACCAGTACCAGGCGAGCGCAGTGGCCAGCTCGAGCGACGGTGGGACGGCTCGGAAGTTCGCCGCCTCCTGGTCGAGCCGCTGCAGCCACTCCCGCTGACCCGGGCCGCGTAGCTCGGCCCGCCGCGCGAGCGCCAGGTAGTAATCCGCATGCCTCCGGCGGGTGGCGGCCTCCTCACCGGCCTCGGACAGCCGCTCCAGGCTGTACGCGGCGATCGACTCGAGCAGGCGATATCGACCGCCGCCGGCCACGACAAGTGACTTGTCGACCAGAGCCAGCAGGAGGTGCTCGGGCAGCTCACTGACCTCGACAGCCGCTTCCAGCGAGAACGTGCCCGCCTGGACCGCGAGTCGCCGGAGCATCCGTCGCTCTTGGTCGTCCAGCAGGTCCCAGCTCCAGTCGATCGTTGCCCGCAGGGTCCGCTGCCGCTCCGGCCCGCCCTTGCCGCCGGACAGCAGCCGGAAGCGGTCGTCCAAGCGATCCGCGAGTCCTTGCACCCCGAGCGCGCGCACGCGGGTTGCAGCGAGCTCCAGTGCGAGCGGGATGCCGTCGAGGCGTTCACAGATCGCCGTCACGTCGCCGGTGACACCCGCGCGGGCGTTGAACAGCTCGGCCGCTGCTTCGGCGGTCAGCGGCGGCACGTCGAGCACGCGTTCACCGGTCAGCCCGAGCGGCTCACGGCTGGTCGCGAGTACGCGCAGACCGGGCGCTGCGGCGAGCAAACGCCGTACCAGGTCTGCCAGGTCCAGATGTTCGCAGTTGTCGAGGATCAGCAGCAGCTGCCTGTTGCTGAGCGAATCGAGCAGCCGCGGGAGCAGGTCGGTCGACTCGTCACGCAGCTCCAGTGCTGCGGCCAGCGCGTCCAGGACGTCGTCTTGTCGCAGCGGGGCGAGTTCTACCAGGCAGGCGCCGGGCGAACCGAGCTCGAGCGCCAGACGGGTCTTTCCGACGCCACCGGGGCCGACCAGCGTCACCAGACGATTCGTGTCGAGGAGCTGTCGTGCGTCGGCCAGCGTCTGCTCCCGTCCGATCAGGTCGTTGAGCGGCGCGGGGAGAGTGGCGGGCCGGCGGAGGGATCGGTCATGGCGCAGGATCGCCTGGTGCAGCTCGGTCAGCTCGGGGCCGGGGTCGGCGCCGAGCTCCTCGGCCAGTGCAGTGCGCAACTCGGCGTACCTGTCGAGCGCCTCGTGCTGCCGACCCGCCCGGTAGAGCGCCTTGAGGTGGATGGCGTGCAGCCGTTCGTCGAGCGGGCGCTGCTGGATCAGTGCGGTCGTGTGCCGCAGTACGTCGTCGCTGTGCTCGACCGCGGTCAGGTACAGGTCCTCCAGACGCTCACGAGCCGGCCGGGCGAACTCGTGGTCAGGCACGTCGGCGTACGGCTGACCGCGCCACAGCTGGAGCGCCTGTCGTATCTGCCCGGCACGTACCTGCTGCTCGAAGATGTTGCTGTCGACAACGTCCGTGGTCAGCGCGTAGCCGGCCGGGCTGTGTTGGACGAGGCTGCGGGCACCGGGCTCGGCGCGGTCCAATGCCGTCCGCAGCTGGGACACGCGGGCCTGCAGTGTGCCTGTCGCGTTGCGCGGCGGGCGGGCGCCCCACAGGTCGTCGATCAGCCGGTCGGCGCTGACCGGCCGGCCCTGGTTCGCCAGCAGGTCGAGGAGCAGGGTCCGGACCTTCCGATCGGGTACGGCGACCGGTTCGCCGGCGTCCGTCCGCACCAGCAGCGGACCGAGCACCCCGAAGTACATACCCGTAGTAAACCCGTAGTGCGTTCTCCGAGCATCGGGTGCATGAGTTCACGAGAAGCAGTGACAGTGATCGGGCTCGGCGCGATGGGCTCCACGATGGCCCGGACCTTCGTCGACGCCGGGCATCCGACCACCGTCTGGAACCGGACCCCCGGCAAGGCGGCAGGGCTCGGTGCGGTCGAGGCGACGAGCGCGGCCGAGGCGGTGGCCGCGAGCAGGCTGGCGGTGATCAGCCAGGTCGACTACCAGGCGATGTTCGATTCCCTGGCGGACGCGGATCTGAGCGGGCGGGTGCTGGTCAACCTGAGCTCGGACAGCCCGGCGCGATTGCGTGCGGCGAGCGAGTGGGCCGAGGAACGCGGAGCGACGCTGGTCGCCGGCGGCATCATGGTGCCGCCGCCGGGGATCGGAAGGCCGGGCGCGTACGCCTTCTACGCGGGTCCTGCCGACGTGGTGGCGGCGCACCGCGAGACGCTGAAGGCACTGGGCCGCGTCGACCACATGGGCAGCGATCCCGGACTGGCGATGCTGTACTACCAAGCCATGCTGAACATCTTCTGGACCACGTTGATCAGCTACTTCTACTCGGCGAGCCTGGTCGGCAGCGCCGAACGACTCCGTCCGTACGCCGCGGCGATGCTGACCGACCTGACCGCGGACGGGCCGATGGGCTTCCTCCGCATCCTCACCGCGGAACTGGAAGCCGGCGAACACCCCGGCGCCGAGAACAACCTCCACATGCAGGCCGTCGGCGCCGAGCACGCCGTCCAGGCGTTCACCGAGGCAGGTCTCGACGTGACCGTGCCGGGCGCCGTGGCCGAGCTGTTCGCCCGCGCCGATGCGGCCGGGTACGGCGCCGACGGCCTGAGCGCGCTGGTCGAGCTGGTCCGCAAGCCCTAGGGGACGGACGTCAGCTTGCACTGGCCGTCGACGCAGTCGCGTTGCAGCCTGCCGCGCGAGACGGTTTCGATCAGGCCGATGACCCAGCACGTCGGGCAGCCGCGGAAGGCCAGCAGTGTGACGGGGAGCATCAGGAGGCTGAGTGGGCCGACGGAGGGCAGCAAGGCGAAGGCGGCGATCAGGCTGCCGAAGCCGATCAGGCCGCGGAGCAGATGGCGGGGCAGAGAGGCGCTGGCGAAAGTCATGACAGGGCTCCGAGAGATTCGCGCACGGTGCTCCGGGCGCGGTGCAGGCGGGATTTCATGGCGGGAACGGTGAGGCCCAAGGCCTTCGCGACCATCGGGCCGCTGTAGCCCTGGACGTCGCGGAGGATCAGGACGCTGCGCTGATCGGCAGGCAGTTGCGCGATGGCCGCGGCAACTGCCTGCGCCTCCAACTGGCGCAGCGCCTCCTCCTCCGCGGACGGCGCGGTGTCCGGGACCAGCGGCTGGTCGCGCAAGACGGTGCGGGCCCGGCGCAGGCACTCGTTGCGGATGATCCGGAACATCCACGACGTGAGCGCACTCGTGGCGCGGAGCATCCCGATCTTGCGGTACAGGATGATCAACGCCTCCTGTGCCGCGTCCTCGGCGTCCTCCGGCGTGGCGCACAGCGTCCGCGCGAACCGCCGTACGGTCGGGTGCGAGTCGGCGACGAGCGTGGTGAGCGCGTCGACGTCGCCGTGCTGGGCGGCGCGGATCAGGTGCTCGTCGAGGTCAGCCACGGGCCCGCCGGCGCAGGACGACGACGCTGCAGGTGCCGAGCAGCGCGACCGCGACGGCCGCGGCGACGATGATCCAGATCATGAGGTGCTCCTTCGTCAGAGTGCGATATCGGGAGTAAGAGGCACCGGGCCGGCGAAAGGATTCACGCTGAAGTCTGCTTGAGCTTGTACACACGGGCCACGGGCAACTATCACGATGTGACGGAGCAACGCCGACGACACGCCGGATTTCGGACAAAACCGGGTAAGTTCTCTCTCATGATCATCGTGACAGCTGCACTGAAGGGCGGGGTCGGTAAGACAACCACGTCGGTGTACTTGGCCGCGCTGGCATCTTCCAACCGTCGCACATCCACTCTGATCGACGCCGATCCGCAGGGCAGCGCCGCGGACTGGATCGCGGAGTCCGAGGACGGCCAACTGAACCGGATCGAGATCGCGGAGGCGCCGACCGAGCGCCTACTGAACAAGGCACTGGACAAGGTCCCGCCGGAGGGCATCGGCATCGTGGACATGCCGCCGTCCCACGAGCGGCTGCTCAACAAGGCCCTCGAACGGGCCCGCATCGTGATCATCCCGACCCGCGTCGGCGGCGTCGAGACGCCACGCGTCAAGGCCGTCCTGGAGCTCGTGCCGGACGGCGTCCCGGCCGGCCTGGTGATCTGCTCGGCGCGGACCTACACGCGCTCGTACCAGGAGGCCATGCAGCAGTACGCGCAGGAGAACATCCCGGTCTGGGGCACCATCCCGGAGCGCGTCTCGATCACCGCCGGCCCCACCGGCCCGCTGGCGACCGACGGCCTGGAGTCCTACAAGAAGGTCTGGCGCAAGATCCTGGCCGCGGCCCGCAGTTAGGCCCCGTCTGGCGCTGAATTACCAGACAGGACCTAGCTCAGCGCTGGAGCGGCGGTTCGCCTCGTACGTACGAGCGGATCACGGTGGCCGCCGCTCCCCGCGCCCAGTCGTCGAAGGTGTGCGAGCGGAGCATCAGGCGGCAGTCGCCGGCGGCGCCGAACGCGTGCTCGGCGAAGGCGCGCCGCATCCGCTCCTCGTACAGGTCGTACTCGGCGACGCCCTCGCCGGCGATCATCACCAGCTCCGGACCGACCAGGTTCACCATCGCGGCCAGCGCCGAACCGATCACCTCGCCGGCCCGGTCGAACGCCTCACGCGCGTGCTTGTCGCCCTCGTGCGCCAGCTTGATCGCGCCGGCCAGATCCAGATCGGCCCGCCCGGTCGTCTCCCGCGTCCGGGCCAGGATCGCGTCCGACGACGCCACGGTCTCCACACACCCCCGCCGGCCGCAGGTGCACACCAGGTCGCCGGGCGCGAGCGGCAGGTGCCCCAGCTCGCCGGACACGCCGTACGCGCCGGACACCACCTCGCCGTTGATGTAGAGCCCGCAGCCGATGCCGGAGCCGATCGTCACCACCGCGAACGAGTCCGCGTTCACACCGACCCCGAACCAGTGCTCGGCCACGGTCAGCGCGCGGACGTCGTTCGACACCACGATCGGCACCCGGACCTGCTTGCCGAGCAGCTCCGCGACCGGAACGCCACGCCAGCCCATCAGCGGTGAGTCCCGCACCACGCCGTGCACCGCGTCGACGTCACCCGACACCGCGATCCCGATGCCGGCGAGCGGCCCCGCGACCGCCGTCCCGGACTTGAGCGCGGCGATCAGCGCCTTCACGTGCTCGGCGAGCTGGTCGATCACCGCCTCCGGATCGGTGCCGTCCAGTGGGTCGTGCCGGACGTTCAGGATCCCGGCGGTGAAGTCGGTGGTGACACCGATCAGGCTGGTCGGCGTGACCTTGACGCCGATCACCGAGACGCTGCTCGGTACGACGGTCAGCGGGCTCACCGGCCGCCCGATCCCGAGCTGGCCTTCCCCGTCCGCCGGGGCGGCCTGGTCGGTGACGAACCCGCTCTCCATCAGCGGTGCGACCGCCTTCGTGACGGCCGCCTGGGACAGCCCGGTCCGGCGCGCGATCTCCACCCGCGGGATCGGCCCCTGGGTCAGGATCTTGGTCAGCACCTCGACTCCCGCTGGAGTGGCCATCGGGAGTGGACGATGTGGACGGAGCGGCACGAGGACAACCTACCGGCGCGTCATGCCTCCGCGCCGGTTTCTGCCAGTGTTGGCGAGGTCAGCGCCCACCGGATCGTCCTGGTGAGGCCGTCGCCGGCCGCCCGGACGACGGTTCGCTCGGCCAGCGGGAGGTACGGGAGACGCAGCGGCAGCCTGGTCCACCACGGCAACAGACCGACCGCGGCAGCCGCCAGGACGCCGTACGCGGGCCGGGCGGCGAACGGCACCGGCGGATGCACCAGCATGAAGCGGGCGGCCTGACGCGCTTCCGTCGTCCCGCGAAGCTCGGGCTGGTATTCCTTCAGCAGTTGCCGCAGCTCGGCCACCGTGGTCGGCGGGTCGATGACCCCGAGTTTGGCGGCCACGAGCGCCGCGTCCTCGACGTACTGGTCCTGTTCCACGGCGTTGAGCGGCTGCGCGCCGTACCGCTGGTGCGCGGCGAGGAAGCTGTCCACCTCGGCCAGATGCACCCACTTGAGCAGGTGCGGGTCCGACGCCCGGTACCTCACGCCGTCCGGACTGGTCCCGCGGACGCGCTCGTGCACGGCTTGGACGTGGGCGATCGCCTCCTCCGCGTCCGGGATCGAGCCGTACGTCGTGATCGCCAGGAAGTAGCTGGTCCGCCGCAGACGTCCCCACGGGTCACCCCGATATCCGGAGTGCGCGGCGACCGCGGCCATGGCCAGTGGATGCAGCGACTGCAGCAGCAGCGCCCGCAGCCCGCCGGTGAACATCGACGCGTCCCCGTGGACCCGTCGGATCGGCCGGTCCGGCGCGAACCAGCGCGGCCCAGGTGTCCCGTGTACCCGCGTGCGCTCGGTCTGCGGGTCGGGCCCGGCGACCTTGGTCAGGATCATCCGGGCAAGGCTGTCCCGCAGCGGCGTGGTGATGGTGGTGGCGGCCATGCCCCCAGTGTTGCTCAGACGGTGTGCTCCTGCTCGAGCAGCGAGTACAGCAGGGAGTCGCGCCAGGCGCCATTGGTGAAGACGTGGTCGCGGAGGTGGCCTTCGTAGGTGAAGCCGAGGCGTTTGACCACCGCGATCGAGGCCTCGTTCTCGGGGCCGATCGCGGCGGTGACGCGGTGCCGGCCGAGCGGGCCGAAGGCGAAGCGCAACAGCACCCGGGCCGCGTCCGTGGCGTAGCCGCGGCCCCAGTGGTCGGCGCCGATCGCGTAGCCGAGCTTCGCCGTCCAGGCCCCGCTCGGCGCGATCCGGGCGAACCCGATCACGCGGTCGTCGTCCGGCCGGGTCACGGCGAGCATGTAATCGGGGCGATCCTCCTGGGCGGACCGCTGGAGGATGCCGGCCAGGTTCTGCTCGGCCTTGGCCCGGTCGTAGCTGTCGAAGGCCATCCAGGTGGTGACCCGGTCGTCACCGGCGACGGCCAGGTAGTCGTCGAGGTCGGTTGTCCGGAATTCGCGCAGTACGGTCCGTTCGCCGGTGAGTGGATCCATCCGGCTAACGGGGGTAGGTCTGCATCGGGGTCCGGGTGAAGGTCTCGATCTCCTCCTGCAGCTCCCGCGCGTCGTCGGCGCGACCGGACTGCCGCAGCGCCTGGTGGACCCGGCGCGCCGAGTGCACGACGCCGTTGATCCGGCGCTCGGTCGGCAGCGTCAGCACCGGGGCCAGCGCGTCCGCCGCGCCGTCCAGCTCACCGCTCGCGATCCGGGTGATCGCCATCGCCGCGTGGCTGCCGGCGGCGTCGCCGAAGGCCCACTCCGGGTGGTTCTGGTCGGTGTAGGCGTCGACGGCCTGGCTCGAGTACCGCTCGGCCTGCTCGACCTCACCGGGCAGCCAGGCGAGCGCGTCCGCGGCGTAGTACAGCTGGCGGTTGCGGCCGAAGGTGCACAGGCCGCCCATGTCGTCCAGGTCGTCGTTGTGGACCGAGTTCCACGCCTCCTCGGCGCGCTCCAGCGCGGCCCGGGTGGCCTCCGGGTTGCCGAGCGCGGCCCAGGCGCGGGCCTCGCTGACCGGCAGCCAGACGCTGGTGGTGCTGTTGGCCTGCTCGGCGTATCCGGCGCCGAGCTGTGCATACCGCACCGAGTCGTGCGGGTTGCCGGCCCAGTACGAGACGAGGGACTGCAGGCCGCGCACCCAGGCGCGCAGGCCGTGGTGGTCGGCGTTGTCGGCGCACATGAACGCGGTCCGCGCCTGGGTCAGCGCGGCGTGCGGGTTGCCGAGGTCGTGGGACGCCTTGGCGAGCAGGCCGCCGGTGACGCCGGCCAGGAAGTAGAGCTGACGGTGGTGGTCCGGACGCTGCCGGCTCTCCAGCAGACCGAAGACCAGGTCCTGCGTCTCGACCAGCTGGCCGAGGATCTCCGGCAGTGGACGCTGCGGGTACGCCTGGGCGGCGTGGCGTACGTCGGCGTACACCTGTTCCATGGCCTCGCTTCCGAGACCGGACTGGGCCGCGAGGGCAAACGCCCTCGCGCGGCTGGCAGCCATGTCGAGAACCTCCATCTCATTACCTGTCGTGATCCGTCCACTCGCGGCAGGTGCCGGCACCACCTGGGCGGCCTGTTCCGGCGCAAACGGTGCGAGGAGCTCCTCGACCGGCTTGCCGAACATGCGTTGCAGGGTGCGTCGGGTCTGCGGAGTGGTCCCCGCACGCTCGCCCGATGCGAGGCGACGCAGGTGCCGCTCGGTGATGGTTCCACCCAGCTCGACGAACTCGGCGACGATCTCGGAGTAGGTCTGGTTCCGGCGCTGGATCAGATGCGCCAGGACCGTCTTTGGCGCGTACCTACCCGCCATCGTTCCTCCCGTTCACGTCAGTCAGACGTTGTCTCGACTTGTGCCCCACGACAAGGTGCTGTCCCCCAGATGTCCGCGAGAGGACCGGAAGAGGTCCGGCAAAGGTCCGGTCCAGGTCCTAGAGCGGTCACGTTGGGCTCGTGCACCATTACTGCCATGACAACCAGTAAGTCCAACTGGTTGCAAGGGCTGAGAGTTACGGGGTGAGAGGTTGTGACCATCGCGGAAATGACGTCGAGGCAGCACCGGCGCAGAGTCCGGGTCTGGTTCGGCGAGCACGTGATCGCGCAGTACGTCGCGGAGGCGCCGCTGGCAGCCCGCTACGAACAGGCGATGCGGCGCCGTTTCGCCGGTCTCAAGGTGACCAACGACCTGCTCGGCCCGGCCGACCCGCTCGACTGAAGCTCCTGATCGCTTCCGGGTCCTCCTCAGACCCGGTCCGCTGCGCCCTGGAGTCTCCTCACGTTCAGGGGCAGCGCTTGGAAGGTCCGGAGCACTCCTCAGCTCCGGACGAAACCCGAGGTGCGGTCCGGAGCACTCCTCAGCTCCGGACCGCACCGCCCACCTGACCCGGCTGGGCCTGGCGGCTGATTTCCCTGTATCGCCGCCGCCCAGCCGTTCCAACCCACCTCCTGGCCGACACCTCGGGCCAGGCAGGGCCGAGTGTCCTGGGCGGTAGGACACCGGAGGCTCCCGACACCTCACCGGGAACCTCCCCCTTGAGGTGGTCGGCTCCGAGTGTGACCGTCGCGCCTGGGCGGTCACACCCGGAGCCTCCTCACGTCAGATTGCCGGCCATCCGCCGAAGCACGTCAACCGTCGCCAGGTACTCCTCGTCCGAGATCCCGGCCACCACCCGCCGCCGCTGAGCCCGAACCTTCACGCTCAGCGCCTCCAACGCCCGCGCACCGTCCGCCGTGAGCGCCTCCCCAACCAACCAGCCACGCGCAACCAACGGCCCCGTGACCGCCACCACCTCCGCCGGATCCCGACTCAGAAACGGCGCAAGCGCCTCCGCGATCCCCGACCCAGGCGCCGCGGGCCCAGGCAATCCGAGCCCCTGCGCCGCGGATGCCGGCGTCTCTTCCGCGGTGGCGAAGGGCTCCGCCGTGTTGCTCTGTGCGTTTGCCTCCGGCGGCCGGCGGTGTGTGGCTGCGGCGTTGAGGGCCTGCCATTGGCGGCGGGTGAGGTTGTCGGCGGCGAGGAGTTGTTCGAACGACGCCTCCAGTAGCCGGTCGACCTCCTTCAGCCACCAGCCGATAGGCTTGTTGTCATCCGACATATACATGTCAATGAGCATATAGTTGGAGTCAGGCATGGACAAGACCGATCCAGTCGCCACGATCGAGGCGGCGATGATCGCGATCCGCCGGCGGCAGACCCGGCGTACGTTCGCCGTCCAGTCCGGCGGACCCGACCCGGTCCAAGAGGTCCTCGACGCGATCGAGGCGGCCGAACCCGGCCCGCTCGGCGTCAACGGCGTCGCCGCGGCCCTCGGCGTCGACCAGCCCCGCGCGAGCAAACTCGTCGCCGCCGCGGTCTCGGCGGACCTCGTACGCCGCGAGGCCGATCAGGCGGATGGCCGCCGTACCAACCTCGTCCTCACCGCGGCCGGGAGAGCCCAGCTGGACACCGTCCACGCCTTCCGCCGGGACCGCTTCGCCGCCGCGATGGAAGACTGGACGCACAACGAACGAAACGACTTCGCCACCCTCCTGACCCGCTTCGTGACCGCCCTGGACCGCTAAATGTCCGCCCCCGGTCCGCCGCGCCGCCTGTCCGCGAAACCTGAGACAAGAAATGGTCTGCGGAGACCTGGTATTGCATGTCCCAGGTCACCGTTGCTTGTCTCAGGTCCGAGCAACGCCACCGCGAGACGGGTCACCGACCGGCGGCGTACACCGCGAACGGGGCGTCGGGCACGATGGCGGAGGCGTCGGCAGCCCAGCCCTCGGCGCGGACCTCTCCGGCGTACTTCATGCCCAGCCGCTGCATCACTGCCTGGGAGGCCGCGTTCACCCGCTCGGTGAAAGCTATGACGGACGAGGCGTTCAAGGTGTCGAATGCGTACTCCAGACCGGCGCGGCCGAGCTCGGTCGCGAGGCCACGTCCGCGGGCCGACTCGGTCAGGGCCCAGCCGAGCTCGAGCCGGTCGGTGGCCCAGCCCGCGCCGACCAGTTCAGCGATCGCCGCGGCCACCGGCGCATCGGCCGGAATACGGGACAGACCACCGCGTCCGACCGCCTCGCCGGTCGCCCGCTCGTAGGCGATCCACTTGCCGGCAGCGTCTCGTTCCCAGCCCGCCTGGTGCTCGGCGACCCGCACGGCCGCCTGCTCCGGCGTCAGCGTCTCGTCGTACCAGCGGGCCACCCACGGGTCCTCGTAGATCCGCTGAAGGTCCGCCGCATGTCCGGGAACCACCCCGTTCGGACCGGTGATCGGCTCGAGCCGCAGGCGGTCCGTGAACCGTGTCCGGACCGTGTGCGCGACCAGGTCCCGAAGTCGCCGGTCGCCGTCGGTCCGGTTCACCATCAGCAGGTCCAGGTCGTACGGTCCCGCCCAGGCGGACGCGTCGTGCTTGCCGGCTTCGAGGCGCGGCCGGCCGAGGTCTCCGTCGACGGTGACGAGGTAGTCGACCTCCCGCCGTACCCGGCCCTGCCACTCCCACTCCCAGTCCGCGACGGTCCAGACGATGTCGCGGACCTTCCAGCCGGTCTCCTCCTCGACCTCGCGCGCCAGCGCCTGCTCCGGAGTCTCACCAGCCTCCAGGTGCCCGCCGACGATGTCCCAGATCCCCGGCAGCAACCGCCGGTCCGCCGTACGCCGTTGCAGATAGACGCAATGCTGCTCGTCCCGGATCAAAGCCCCCACACAGTCGACCGCGCGCATACAGCCCAACCTAGTCCCGCAGCGGGCGCTCGGTGATGCGGTTCGGCATGAAGAGCACGGCGACGACGAGGAGGAGTGCGGCCGCGGCGGCGCCGTAGTACACGTCGTGGACAGCGGGCGCGAGGATCTCGGCCGGCACCTTCTCCAGGTCGGCGTGGTCGTCGCCGAGGCGCGCGGCGACCACGCCGTTCGCCACCGCGCCGAAGACCGCGACCCCGACCGCGCTGCCCACCGACCGGGCGAACATGTTCGCGCCCGTGACCACACCCCGCGTCTGCCACTCCACCGACGACTGCGCGGCCACGACCGACGGCGACGCGGAGAAGCCGAGCCCGACCCCGATCACGAAGCACGCCGCGGCGAGGTGCGGGACCGAACTCCCGGACCCGACGGTGAGCAGTACGCCGGACCCGAGGACGACGATCAACGAGCCCATCAGCATCGTCGTGCGGAACCCGACCCGCAGGTAGATCCGCCCGGCGAACGACGCCGCGATCGGCCAGCCGAGCGTCATCGCGGCGAGCGCGAACCCGGCGACGAGGGCCGACGTACCGAGGACGCTCTGCGCGAACAGCGGCACGTACGTCGACAGGCCGATCATCAGCAGGCCGATCAGCAGCGCGGCCGAGTTGGCCGAGTTCAGCACCCGCTGACGCAGCACCCACAGCGGCAGGATCGGCTCGGCCGCCCGCCGCTCGACGAACACGAACCCCACCAGCAGGACGACGGCCGCGGCCAGGATCACGATGCTCGCCGGCGAGTCCCAGTCCCACATCACGCCGCCCTCGAGCAACCCGAGCAGCAGCAGCGAACCGCCGACCGCGAGCAGGATCGCGCCGCTGTAGTCGATCCGGTGGCTGGTCTTGTCCGCGACCTTCTCCTCGAACCGGCGGACCAGCACCCAGGCGGCCGCGATCCCGAGCGGGATGTTCACGAAGAAGATCCACCGCCAGGAGATGAAGTCCGAGAACACACCGCCGAGCGTCGGGCCGACGAATGACGAGATCCCCCAGACGCTGGCGATGTAGCCCTGCACCTTGGCCCGCTCCGCGACCGTGTAGATGTCGCCGACGATCGTCATGCCGATCGGCTGGATCGCACCCGCGCCGAGCCCCTGCACGAGCCGGAACGCGATCAGCGCCGGCATGCTCCAGGCGAACCCGCACAGCACCGACCCGAGCACGAACAGCCCGACGCCGAGCAGCATGATCGGCTTCCGGCCGCGCTGGTCCGCGAGCTTGCCGTAGATCGGCACCGACACGGCCTGGGCGAGCAGGTAGATCGAGAACAGCCAGGGGAACTGGGTGAATCCACCGAGGTCGGCGACCACGGACGGTACGGCGGTGGCCAGGATCGTCGCGTCGATCGCGACCAGTCCGATGCTCAGCATCACCGCGAGCAGGATCGGGCCTCGTTCCGACCGGAGCCCCACGCTCGTCCGGTCGATCCGCTCGGTAGTCATATCACCAACCAATGTATGTGAACCGACAACTGTTCCCCACCTGTGGACCGCCCACTGGACGTCCGTCCGTACGACGAAGCAGCGGGGGCGACTGCAAGGCCCGGAGGTTAGGGTTCTGGTTGTCCGCCGTGGAACAGGAGTGCTCATGCCAGCGATCACCGTCGACTACTCGCACCCGGTCGAGGACGCCTTCGACGTCGACGGGTTCACCCGCGCACTGCACGAGGCCGTCGTCGAGATCGCGGCCGCCAAACCCGAGGCCTGCAAGACCATGATCAGGTACGACAATCTCTCGGCCTTCGGGTACGAAGACCGCGCGGACGAAGGGCACGCTCTGGTGCAGGTGACGATCGGCCTGTTGCCCGGTCGCACCGACGAGGTGAAGGTGCGGCTGACCGAGGCCACGCTGGAGCTGCTGGGCAAGTTCATCCCGCCGCAGGACGGCGTCACGCTGCACGCCTCCGCCGAGGTGCGCGAGCTCGACGCCTCGTACCGGAAGTTCGACCGCTAGCTCAGGCGGGTTCGTTGATGGCGTAGCCGATCAAGGTGCTGCACAGGACCAGCGCGATCAGCGTGCTGAGCGCCAGCCGCAGCGAGGTGTGTTCCGCGATAGCGCCGAGGACCGGCGTGGCCACGCCGCCGATGCTGACTGCCAGGCCGAGTGTCATGCCGCCCGCCGTACCGACGCGTCCGGGCAGGAAGTCCTGGCCGAGTGTCACGTGCAGCGAGAACGGGATCGACATCGCGATCGCGGTCGCGGCGAGGAACCCGAAGAACGCCGGTCCCGGAACGAACACCAGGCAGGCGATCGCGGGGACGGCGACGGCGTACGACGTGCGCAGTGTGCGGATCCGCCCGTAGCGCGTGGCGAGCCGGCCGCCGAGGAGGGTGCCGAGCGCGCCGGCGGCGAAGAGCACGAACAGCGCGACGCCGCCGGTCGTCGTACCGCCGCCGACCCGCTGGCCGGCGTACAGCGCGATGAACGTGCCGAGGCCGACGAACACGATCGAGCGGCAGATCATGATCAACGACAGCCGCAGGAACGACGGCCAGTCGTCCGTTCCCTGGGTCTGGCTGCGGGCTGCCGTGGCGGCGACACGCGAGCGGATCGCCCATGAGGTGATCGTGGCGCCGAGGACAGCTGGTACGACGAGCAGCGGCGTCAGCGACAGCCCGCCGGCGGCGATGATCGGTGTGACCAGCACCGGCGCCAGCGCGAAGCCGACGTTCCCGCCGACCGAGAACCAGCTCATCCCGACGTGGCTGCCGCCGCTCACGATCCGGGCCAGGCGGGCTGCCTCTGGGTGGTACGCCGCGACGCCGAGGCCCGACAGCGCCGCCGCCAGCCAGGTCGGCCAGTAGTCGTGCCCGACGCCGATCAGGGCGATGCCGAGACCCGCGGTGGTCATCGCGACCGGGATCAGCCAGGTCAGCGGACGGCGATCGGTGAGGACGCCGAAGACCGGCTGCACGACCGAGGACAACAGGGTTGCGGCGAGCGTGATGCCGGAGACCGCGACGTACCCGAGGCCGCGCTCGGCGACCAGGAACGGTACGAGCGCCGGCACGCAGCCCTGGTAGATGTCCACGCACGCGTGGCCGGTGGCCATCAGTCCGATCGGTCTCTTCACCCGTCGATCGTCACCGCCGGGAGGCGTGTCCGGCTTCCGATAAAGTGCCAACTGATGCCGGAAACCCGCCAACGTCCCGCGACCACCGGCCGACGCCCGATCGAGTCCGGCGGCGGCATCGAGCCGCACTGGCACGACCGCAACCAGATCGTGTACGCCGGCCGCGGCGTCCTCTCCGTCACCACCGACGCCGGCACGTGGGTAGCCCCCGCCACCCGAGCCATCTGGATCCCCGCCGCCACCCTCCACCAACACCGCGCCTACGGCGAAACAACCCTCCACACAGTCGGCCTCACCGAAAACCCGCTCGCCCTGACCACCCCCTCAGCCCTGGTGGTCAGCCCCCTCCTGCGAGAACTCATCCTCACCTACACAGCAGCAGAAGAAGAAGCCGGTGGATCTGGTCATGGCTCGGAGGGCCTTGAGGCTGGTGAGCGTGGGCGGTTGCGGCGTGTGTTGTTGGACCAGTTGCGGCGGTCGGCTCAGCGGCCGACCTACTTGCCTGCGCCGCGGGACGCGCGGCTTGTGGCGGTTTGTGAGGTGTTGCGGGCGGAGCCCGCGGATGGGCGGACTCTGACTCAGCTAGGGCGGGAGGTGGGTGCAAGTGAGCGGACATTGAGTCGGCTGTGCCGTGCTGAGCTGGGGATGAGCTTTCCGCAGTGGCGGACGCAGTTGCGGTTGCACGAGGCGCTGGTGCTGTTGGCGGACGGGGAGTCCGTGACTCGGGTGGCGCACGCGACAGGCTGGGCGTCGACGAGTGCGTTCATCGACACCTTCAAGAGCGCCTTCGGTCACACCCCCGGGTCGCGCAGAGCCTGATCGAGGATGCGGCTCCACTGGCGCACGATGCCCCGCCGCCGCACACTGTCGTCGGTCAACAGATCAGCCAGCCCCAGACCGCGCGCCATGTCCAGCACACCCTGCACGGTCTCCCGCACACCAGGCGTCCGTTCGCTCACCTCGAGAACGTCGAGCAGCGCCCGGTGCGCCTGCCGCCCGACGTGTGCCTCCAGCCGCACGATCTGCTGCCGCAACGCCTCCTCTGTCGACGCCGCCACCCACAGATGCAGCGCAGCGCGGAACAACGGCCCGGTGTACACGTCGGCCAGCATCCCGACGATCGCCTCGGTCCGCCCCGCCCCGCTCGGCAGCGCGGCGGCCTGCGCACGGATCTCCGCCAGCCGCACCTCGGTCATGTACTCGACCGCCGCCGCGAACAGGTCCGCCCGGGTCGGGAAGTGATGCTGCGCCGCACCCCGCGACACCCCGGCCCGCGCCGCGACGACCGACACCGTCGTCGCGGCGTACCCGACCTCGGCCAGCGACTCGACGGCAGCCTCCAGCAGCCGCTGCCGGGTCGCCCGCGACCGATCCTGCTGGGGCGCTTTCAGCGCCTCACTCACGCGCGGCCTCACGCGCCCGCAGCTCGCGCCGCAGGATCTTCCCCGACGCCGCCTTCGGCACCGCGTCGATGAACTCCACCTGCCGGATCTTCTTGTACGGCGCCACCCGCGCCGCGACGTACTCGATCACATCCTCGGCGGTCAACGACACCCCCGGCATCGGCACCACGAACGCCTTCGGCACTTCGTTGCCGTTGGCATCGACCCCGATGACGGCCGCGTCGGCGACCCGGTCGTCGGTGAGCAGCACGGCCTCCAGCTCCGCCGGCGGCACCTGGTACCCGTGGTACTTGATCAGCTCCTTCACCCGGTCCACGACGTACAGATAGCCCCGCGCGTCCATCCGCCCGATGTCGCCGGTGTGCAGCCAGCCGTCGCGGTCGATCGTCGCGTCGGTCTCGGCGGGCCGGCCGAGGTACCCCTTCATCACCTGCGGCCCGCGGATCCAGATCTCGCCCTCGTCCGCGTCCTCACCGTCCGCACCGACCAGCCGCATCTCCGTCGAGGGGAACAACTTGCCGACCGCACCCGGCGGCGGCTCCGGGTCGTCCTGCGGTACGGCGTGCGTGCCCGGCGACAGCTCGGTCATCCCGTAGGCCTGCGTCACCGCGTGCAGACCGAGTCGCTTCGCGCACGCCTCGGCCAGCTCGCCGTCCAACGGCGCCGCGGCCGACATCACGTGCTGCAACGCGGACAGGTCGAACGAGTCGACGGCCGGGTGCTTGGCGAGCGCCAGAACCACCGGCGGTGCGACGAACGCCCGCGTGATCCGCTGGTCCTGGAGTGTGGTCAGGAACTGCTCCAGGTCGAACTTCGGCAGCACCACCACCGTGATGCCGAGCCGCAGCGGCAGGTTCATCAGGACGGTCAGTCCGTAGATGTGGAAGAACGGCAGGATCGCGATGACCCGCTCGTCCTCGCCCAGCTTGATCGTGGCCTCGGCCTGCGCGATGTTCGTCGCGACGTTCCGGTGCGTCAGCATCACGCCCTTGGCCGCGCCGGTCGTCCCGCTCGAGTAGGGCAGCACCGCGACGTCCACAGCCGGATCGATCGTCACCGACGGCTCGGGAGCGGTGGACGCGAACAGCTCCTGGATCGACCGGTACCCCTCGGCCTGGTCGCAGACGAAGATCTGCCTGACCTCGGTGCCTTCGATGGCGGCGTTCGCGACCGGCAGGAACAGCGAAATCGTCACCAGCAACTTCGCCTTGGAGTCGATCAACTGCTTGTGCAACTCGTCAGCGGTGTAGAGCGCGTTCACCGTGGTCACAGTCGCGCCGGCGCGCGTGGCGCCGTAGAACACCACCGGGTACAGGATCGTGTTCGGGCTGTACAGCGCGATCACGTCGCCGTGCTGTACGCCGAGCTCGGCCAGGCCGGCCGCGACCCGCCGGGTCAAGTGGTCCAGTTGGGCGTAGCTGAGTTCCTTGCCGGTGACGCCGTCGACCATCGCCGGCCGGTCGCCATACTCCTGGGCTCTGCCGAGCACGGCGTCGTGGATCGGGACGTCGAGCACCTCGACGGGCGGGAATTCGCTGGTGATGATCATCGGCCCAGGCCTTTCTCAGTAGGACTTCGGCAACCCGAGGCTGTGCTGTGCGACGAAGTTCAGGATCATCTCCCGGCTGACCGGGGCGATCCGGGTCGCGCGTGCGGCCGCGACCAGTGACGCAACGCCGTACTCGACAGTCATACCGTTCCCGCCGAGCGATTGCACTGCCTGATCGGTGGCTCGTACGGCGACCTCGCCGGCCGCGTACTTCGCCATGTTCGCGGCCTCGCCCGCGGCCAGGTCGTCGCCCGCGTCGTACAACGCCGCCGCCTTCTGCATCATCAGCCGGGCCAGCTCGAGCTCGATCTTGATCTGCGCCAGCGGGTGCGCGATCCCCTGGTGCGCACCGATCGGCTGCTTCCACACCTGGCGTTCCTTGACGTACGCCGTCGCCTTGCCGAGCGCGTGCCGAGCGATCCCGATCGCGAACGCGGACGCCATGATCCGCTCGGGGTTGAGGCCCGCGAACAGTTGCAAGAGCGCCGCGTCCTCGGACCCGACGAGCGCTTCGCGCGGCAGCTGTACGTCGTCCAGGAACAGCGCGTACTGCTTGTCCGGGCTGATCAGGTCCATCTCGATCTGCCGGAACTCCACGCCCGGCGCGTCGGTCGGGACGATGAACAGCGCCGGCTTCAGCTTGCCGGTGCGGGCGTCTTCGGTGCGGCCGACGACCAGGACCGCCTTCGCGACGTCCAGCCCGGAGATGTACACCTTGCGCCCGGTCAGCGACCAGCCGTCGTCGGTCCGGCGGGCCGTGGTGGTGATCTGGTGCGAGTTCGAGCCGGCGTCCGGCTCGGTGATCGCGAACGCCATGATCGTCGTACCGTCGGCGAGGCCCGGCAGCCAGTGCTGCTTCTGGTCGTCGGTGCCGAAGCGGGAGATCACCGTGCCGCAGATCGACGGCGACACGACCATCATCAGCAGTGGGCAGCCGGCCGCGCCGAGTTCCTCGAGGACGATCGACAGGTCGGCCATGCCGCCGCCACCGCCGCCGTACTCCTCGGGAAGATTCACGCCGAGGAACCCGAGCTTGCCGGCCTCGAGCCACAGCTCGGTGGTGTGACCGCCGGTCCTGGCCTGCCGGTTGAACCACTCGTAGCCGTACTTCTTCCCGAGCTCGCCGACGACCCTTCTCAGCTCCCGACGTTCGTCGGACTCCACGTAGCTCATCGGCGTCCTCGCTTCGCTCCGGGCGCCGATGAGGCACGAATCGCGCTGTGCTTTCTGATGAACTCGCTACGCTCGTTCATGCGCTCTCCCCAACCACGGCCAGTACGGTGCCGACCTCGACCTGTTGTCCTGCTGCCACCTTCAACTCACCGACGACGCCGTCCGCCGGGGCGGCGATCGTGTGCTCCATCTTCATCGCCTCCAGCCAGAGCAGCGGCTGTCCTTGTTTCACCATCTCACCGACCGCGACGCCGACCCGGATCACGGTCCCCGGCATGGGCGCCACCAACGACCCGGCGGCGACCTGATCGGCCGGATCGACGAACCGCTCGACCGGCCGCAGCGTCACGCCGCCGAGCGCCGAGTCCACACACACGAGCCCGCCGTACGCCGCGACCTCGAACGACCTGCGCACACCGTTGACCTCGAGCGCGACGCTCCCGGGGTCCAGGGAAATCAGCGCAGTGTTGCCGTCGACAACCAATCCGTCCCGCGTCAGCCGGTACGCCACCTCGACCACGTCATCGCCGTACCGATAGCTCTTCCGCTGCGGCTGCGACACCAGATTCCGCCACCCGCTGGGCACCCGCACCGGCGTACGCCGTCCCGCCGCATCCGCCAGCGCGGCCGCCAACGCCGACGCCCGCACCACCGAGTCGTCGACCGTCGTCCCGACCCCGTGCGTGTCGAAGAACGCGGTGTCCGTGTCGCCTGCGAGGAACGCCGGGTGCCGAAGGATCCACGCGAGCAGCTCCCGGTTGGTGCCGACGCCGTGGATCGTCGCCCGCTCCAGCACCCCGGCCAGCCGCCGCGCGACTGCGGCCCGATCGGCCCCGCACGCAATCACCTTCGCGAGCATCGGGTCGTAGTACGGCGAGACTTCCGACCCGTCGACCACCCCGGAATCGACCCGCAGACCCTCCTGCTGCTCCAGCGCGAAGCGGTGCAGCACTCCGGTCTGCGGTTGCCATTCGTGCTGGGGATCCTCGGCGTACAGCCGGACCTCGATCGCATGCCCGACCGCGGGCGGCGGCTCGGGCGGCAGCTCCTCACCGGACGCGACGGCGATCTGCAGCTCGACCAGGTCGAGCCCGGTCGTCTCCTCGGTCACCGGATGCTCCACCTGCAACCGCGTGTTCATCTCGAGGAAGTAGAAGTTCCCGTCCTCATCGGCGAGGAACTCGACCGTCCCGGCACCGGTGTAGCTGATCGCTGCGGCCGCCTTCCGCGCCGCGTCGAACAACTCGGCGCGCATCGCCGGGATGCGGTCGACGAGTGGCGACGGCGCCTCTTCGACGACCTTCTGGTGCCGACGCTGGATCGAGCACTCCCGTTCACCGACCGCCCAGATCGTCCCGTGCCGGTCCGCCATGATCTGTACTTCGATGTGCCGTCCGGTCGCGAGATACCGCTCGCAGAAAACCGTCCCGTCCCCGAACGCCGACAGCGCCTCCGCCGACGCCGCGTCGATCTCGGCGGCGAGATCCTCCAGCCGCGACACCACCCGCATCCCGCGTCCGCCACCGCCTGCCGACGCCTTCACCAGCACCGGCAGATCGTCGGCGGACACCTCGGCGGGCGTGAGCTCGGCCAGCACCGGCACCCCGGCCGCCGCCATCAGCTTCTTCGCCTCGATCTTCGACCCCATCGACGAGATCGCGTCCACGGGCGGACCGATCCAGGTCAGCCCCGCGTCGATCACCGCCTGCGCGAACGCGGCGTTCTCCGACAGGAACCCGTACCCGGGATGGACGGCGTCCGCACCGGCCCGCAGCGCCGCCTCGACGACCAGGTCCGCCCGCAGATAAGTCTCGCCCGGTGTGTTGCCGGGCAGGTGAACGGCCGCATCGGCCTCGTCCACGAACGGCATCCGCGCGTCGGCGCTCGAATACACCGCCACCGTGGACAGGCCGAGCGATCGGACCGTGCGGAAGATCCGGCGGGCGATCTCGCCGCGGTTGGCGACCAGTACCGAGGAGATCATGCGCGTCACATCCTGAAGACGCCGAAGGACGACGTGCCTTCGACCGGGGCGGAGTGGATGGCGGACAGGCAGATGCCGAGCACGGTCCTGGTGTCCCGGGGATCGATGACGCCGTCGTCGTACAGGCGGCCGGACAGGAACATCGGCAGCGACTCCGCCTCGATCTGACCTTCGACGTACGCGCGCATCTGCCGGTCGGCCTGTTCGTCGTACGGCTGCCCCTTCGCGTCGGCGGCCGCGCGCGCGACGATCGACAGCACACCGGCCAGCTGCTGCGGGCCCATCACCGCCGACTTCGCCGACGGCCATGCGAACAGGAACCGCGGATCGAACGCGCGGCCGCACATCCCGTAGTGCCCGGCGCCGTACGACGCGCCCATCAGGATCGAGACGTGCGGGACCTTCGAGTTCGAGACCGCGTTGATCATCTGCGCGCCGTGCTTGATGATGCCGCCCTGCTCGTACTCCTGCCCGACCATGTAGCCGGTCGTGTTGTGCAGGAAGATCAGCGGCGTGTTCGCGCGGTTCGCCAGCTGGATGAACTGCGCGGCCTTCTGCGACTCCTCGCTGAACAGCACACCGCGCGCGTTCGCCAGGATCCCCACCGGGTAGCCGTGCACCGACGCCCAGCCGGTCGCCAGCGAGGACCCGTACAGCGGCTTGAACTCGTCGAACACCGACCCGTCCACCACCCGCGCGATCACGTCCCGCGGATCGAACGGGACCTTCAGATCACCCGGCACGATGTCGAGCAGGTCGTCCGCGGCGAACCGGGGTTCGTCGTACGACGGCGCGGCCGGCGGGCCGAGTTTGCGCCAGTTCAGCCGGGACACGATCTGCCGCCCGAGCCGGATCGCGTCGGGCTCGTCCACCGCGAAGTAGTCGGCCAGGCCGGACTGCCGCGCGTGCATCGACGCACCGCCGAGCGACTCGTCGTCCGCGTCCTCGCCGGTCGCCATCTTCACCAGCGGCGGCCCGGCCAGGAACACCTTCGCGCCGCCGTCCACCATCACGACGTAGTCGCTCATCCCCGGGATGTACGCGCCGCCCGCGGTCGAGTTGCCGAACACCAGCGCGATCGTCGGGATCCCCTCGGCCGACAACCGGGTCAGGTTCCGGAACATCGCGCCGCCGGGGATGAAGATCTCCTTCTGCGTCGGCAGGTCCGCGCCGCCGGACTCGACCAGGCTGATCACCGGCAGCCGGTTCGCCCGCGCGATCTCGTCCGCGCGCAAGGCCTTCTTCAGGGTCCACGGATTGCTCGACCCGCCCTTGACGGTCGGGTCGTTGGCGGTGATCAGGCATTCGACGCCCTCGACCACACCGATGCCCGTGACCAGGCTGGCGCCGACGGTGAAGTCGGATCCCCAGCCGGCCAGCGGTGACAGCTCGAGGAAGTACGAGTCCGGGTCGAGCAGCAGCTCGATCCGCTCCCGGGCCAGCAGCTTCCCGCGCCGGTGGTGCCGGTCGACGTACTTCTCCCCGCCGCCCGCCAGCGCCTTCGCGTGCTCGACGTCCAGCGCGGCGAGCTTGTCCAGCATCGCCTCACGATTGCTCATGCGGTGAACCCCAGTCTCTTCGAGGCCAGGCCGGTCAGGATCTCGGTGGTCCCGCCGCCGATGGCGAGGATCTTCTGGTCGCGGTACTGGCGTTCCACCTCGGCCTCGCGCATGTACCCGAGGCCACCGTGCAGCTGCAGCGCCTGGTCACAGACCCACTGCCCCGCCGCGACCGCGGTGTTCTTGGCGAAACAGGTCTCAGCGATCACGTCGTCGCCCGCGTCCGCGCGCCGCGCCACGTCGCGCACGTAGACCCGCGCCACATCCACCCGCCGCGCCATCTCGGTCAGCGTGTGCTGCACCGTCTGCCGAGAAATCAACGGCCGCCCGAAGGTCTTGCGCTGACGGCACCACTCGACGGTCAGATCAAGCGCCCGCTGAGCCCCGGCATAAGCCTGCACAGCCAACGTCAACCGCTCCGCAACGAAGTTCACGGCCAGCTGGACGAACCCACTGCCAGGCGCGCCGATCAGGTTGCTCGCCGGCACCCGCACGTTGTCGAACGACAGCTCGGCCGTGTCGGAGCACAGCCAGCCCATCTTCTCCAACCGCCGCGACACCCTGAACCCAGCCTCGATGACCAGCAGACTGATGCCGTGCGCTCCCGGGCCGTCGGTGCGGACAGCTGTCGTCACAAAATCCGCACGACACCCCGACGTGATGAAGGTCTTCGCGCCGTTCACCACGAACACGTCACCCTCGCGCCGCGCCGTCGTACGAAGTGCCGCCACGTCCGACCCGCCACCCGGCTCCGTGATGGCCAGCGCCCCGATCAACTCGCCGTCCAACGTCGGCCGAACCCACCGCTCGATCTGCGCTTCGTTGCCGCTGGCAATAATATGCGGAAGTGCGATGCCGCAGGTCAGGAGTGCGGCCACGAGGCCGCCGGAGCCGCCCGCGTAGTGCATCTCCTCGACGACGTCGATCGCGTCGAGCAGCGATCCGCCGCCACCGCCGACCGCTTCCGGGAACCCGACGCCCAGCAACCCGAGAGCGCCGGCCTTCTTGTGCAGCTCCCGCGGCAGCTCGCCGTCCCGCTCCCACTGGTCCAGATGCGGCAGCACCTCCGCCGCCATGAACCGCCGTACGGACTCCCGGAAGTCGTTCACAACAGCACCTCCGGCACGTCGACGTACCGCGACCGCAGCCACTCGCCCAGCGCCTTCGCCTGCGGATCGAACCGCGCCTGCGCCGCGACGCCCTCACCCAGCAGACCCTCGACGACGAAATTCAGCGCCCACAGGTTCGGAAGCAGATAGCGCGTGACGGTCAGCGGCCGCGTCTCCGGCAGGAGCGTCTGGAACAGCTCGACTGTGAGGGTGTGCGCGAGCCAGCGCCAGGCCTTCTCGTCGCGCACCCACACGCCGACGTTCGCATCGCCGCCCTTGTCGCCCGATCGCGTGCCGGCGATCCGGCCGAGCGGGACCTCGCGAGTGCGCGGCGGTCCGCTGGACAGCTGCAGCAGCGGCATCGGGGCCTCGATGTCGTCGACCGGCCGCAGCGGCCGCGTCTCGAGCGCGGGTTCGACGATCTGCCGCGATCCGTCGGGCAGTACGACAACGTGCTCCACCTCGTGGATGTCGACGTACCCGGCACGGAAAACGCCGTACGGCGAACCGTCGCCGGGCGGCGCGGTGACATGGAAGCCGGGGTAGCTCGCCAGCGCCAGCTCGATCGCCGCGCTGCTGAACGCGCGACCGACGACCTTCGGGTCCGGGTCCTTGACCGCGCACCGGAGGAACACGCTGGCCTCCTCCTCGGACTCGGCGTTCGGCTTCTCGGTCCAGGCCAGCGTCCACCTCAGCTCGGCCGGCCGTTGCGGCAGCGCCTGCTCGAGCTGCTGCTGCACCAGCTCGGCCTTCTGCTCCAGCTGCAGCCCGGTGAGGACGAAGTCGACCTCGTTGCGGAAACCGCCGACGCTGTTCAGCGAGACCTTGTACGTCGGCGGCGGGGCTTCGCCGCGGACCCCGGAGATCCGGACGCGGTCGGGGCCGTCGGCGGTGAGCTCGATCGTGTCGAGGCGGGTCGTGACGTCCGGACCGGTGTACCGGGCGTCGGCGACCTCGTACAGCAGCTGTGCCTTGACCGTGTCGATCGTGACCGCGCCGCCGGTGTTGTCGTGCTTGGTGATCACGCTGCTGCCGTCCGCGTGGATCTCCGCGATCGGGAATCCGGGCCGCCCGAAGTCGCGGATCTCGGTGAAGAACGCGTAGTTCCCGCCGGTCGCCTGACAACCGCACTCGATCACGTGCCCGGCGACGACCGCCCCGGCGAGTTCGTCGTACTGCGTCCGCTTCCAGCCGTGGTGTGCCGCAGCCGGGCCGACGATCACGGAGGCATCCGTTACGCGCCCGGTCACCACCACGTCCGCGCCGGCTTGCAGCGCCTCGGCGATACCCCAAGCGCCCAGGTACGCATTGGCGGTCAACGGCGCGCCCAGCCGCAGCTCCTGCGCTCGGCCGACGAGATCGTCGCCTTCGACGTACGCGATCTTCGGATGCAACCCGAGCCGCTCCGCGAGGCCGGTGATCGCCGCGGCGAGCCCCGACGGGTTGAGACCGCCCGCGTTGCTGACGATCTTCACGCCTCGGTCGAGCGCCTCGCCCAACCCGGTCTCGAGTTGCTTGAGGAACGTCTTCGCATACCCCAGGCCCGGGTCCTTCATCCGGTCCCGCCCGAGGATGAGCATCGTCAGCTCGGCCAGGTAATCGCCCGTCAGCACATCCAGCGGCCCACCGGTCAGCATCTCCTGCACCGCGCTGAACCGGTCCCCGTAGAACCCGGACGCGTTACCGATGCGCAGCGCCTCAGTCATCCGAACTGCCCTGCCCGACGCCCCTTCCCCGGCAACCCGGCGAAGGCCTGGATGATCCCCAACCACTCCTCGGCGTCCGCACCCTCCGCACGTACGGACAGGTCGTCCCGGTGCCGGCGTTGCGTCGCGAGCAGGCAGAAGTCGAGGGCCGGCGCGGTCACCCGCTGCGCTGCATCCTCAGGACCCCAGGTCCACACGTCACCGTCCGGCCCGGTCAGTTCGACACGGAACGGCTCGGCGGGCGGCTTGCGGTCGTTGAGCAGGTACGCGAAGTCGCGGGTGCGGACCGCGAGATGCGCGACGTGCCGCAGACGGTTCGACGGCTGGCGTTGGACGCCGAGGGCGTCGAACACGTCCTGCCCGTGTGCCCACGTCTCCATCAGACGCGCCGTCGCCATCGACGTCGGACTCATCGGCGGCCCATACCACAGCACCTTCTCGCCGGGCAGCACCTTCTTCAGCACCTCGGCGACCTCGGCGCGGGTCTCCCGCCAGTAGGTCAGCAGCTGGTCCGGCGGCAGCGCGGCAGTCTCCGTGGCGCCGTCGTCGACGTACGTCGTGGGACTCGCTGCGGCCGTCTGCAGCGCCGCCTTGAACGCCTCAGGGTCGGTCACGGCCAGCTGCGTCGCCTCGTCGGTCCAGGTCAGATGAGCGATCTGATGCGCGATCGTCCACCCCTCAGCCGGCGTAGGCGTAGCCCACTCCTCCGCGGCGAGCCCACCCACCAACCGATCCAGCTCAGCACTCTCAGCCCAAAGATCCGCCAGTACTTCGTCCAGTTGCACGCCACACTCCCTCGCGAGCCACCCGTCCAGCCGAGCGTCCCACGCCCCACAAAAAGAATCAAGCGTGCTTGTTTTCTGCGAGGCGGGGGAAGTGGGACGTAGCTCGGCGTGCAGGGTGAGGACTGCGTGCGGTGACTGCGCACCATACGGCGGCTGGTCTCGTGCGTGAGGCGCCGTGAAACGCGAGGGAGTGTGTGGTTAAGGGAGTTTGGGTGGTTGCCAGTTGGCCCACTGGGCGGTGGCTTTGCGCCAGGCGGTGGGTGGGATGAGGCGGGCTGCGACGAGTAGTGCGCAGTGGCGGAGTGCGCTGGTGTTGGAGTTGCGGGCGACACCTGCGCGGGCTGCGGCCATCATGGGATGGACGCGGGCCCGACGTTCCCGGTCGTAGGTCGAGAGGTCGTCGGCGTGCGCGGCCAGGACGACCGCGTCCTCCAAAGCCTGGCAGGCGCCTTGGCCGAGATCGGGTGTCATCGCGTGAGCTGCATCGCCCAGCAGTACGACGCGGTCCTTCACGAACGTCGGCACCGGGTCGATGTCCAGCATGTCGTTGTGCAGGACCTGATCAGGCGGCGTCGCGGCGACCAGCTGCGGGATCGGCTCGTGCCAGTCACCAACGCGCCGCAGTACTTCCGCCCGGTCATCGCCGTACAGCGTGTTCGCCCGCGGCTCGTTCGCAGTGAGGAACCAGTACGCACGGTCCTCGCGCAACGGCAGCACGCCGAACTGGAGCCCGCGCCCCATCGTCAACGACTCCTGCACCGGCCCCACCGACGTGACACCTCGCCAAACCGTCCGATACTGGAACACCGGGTCCCCGGACCACAAAGTCCGGCGGGTGATGCTGTTCACCCCGTCGGCCGCGACCACGAGATCGGCGTGCAGTTCCTCGCCCGCGCACGTCACGGTCCCGTCGGTCGACACCGCGGTCACCTCGGCATCGGTGTGCAACGCCGACTCCGGCAACGCCTTCCGCAGTACGTCGTGCAGCTCGGCGCGATGGATCGCGAGCACGCCGACGTCTTCCGGGTGATTGCGCCGCACCCACCGTCCGCGCGGTGTCAGGATGTTTCCGCGGGAGATCGTCGACACGCTGTGATCCGTGACGTCGAGACCGAGTGCGGCGAGCGCCCGCACGGCGTTCGGCCACAACGTGAGGCCGGCGCCGACCTCGGCGATGACCGGTGCCCGTTCCAGCACGCGTACCGACCAGCCGACGCGCCGCAGTCCGATCGCCGCCGCCAGGCCGCCGATCCCGGCTCCGATCACCAAGGCAGTTCGAGGCATGCGGCGGAGAGTACTTCTCGCCGGCGAACCGAACGATCCGGGGTAGCTGACCCGTCATGGTGATTACTTGCGCGGCCCGGTGATCACTACTGTGGTTCGGATTATGGATCTGAAGAGCCCGATCAGCACTGTGGTGCCGTCGTTGGACGGGCCGGTGCTGGAGGTGCTGGCCCGGTCCGAGGACGGGTTGTCGGGGCGGCAGATTCACAAGCTGGCCGGGGCCGGGAGTGTCGCGGGGGTGCGGCTCGTGCTGCAGCGGCTGGCTGCGACGGGGCTCGTGCATGTGGACGATCTCGGGAACTCGTTGCTGTACCGCCTCAATCGCAAGCACCTGGTCGCGCCGATCGTCGAGCAGCTCGCGAATCTCCGCGGGATGATGGTCGCCCGGCTCGCTGACGAGATCGGCGGCTGGCGGATCCCGCCGGTGCACGCCAGTGTGTACGGCGCGATCGCCCGCGGTGACGGTGAGCTCGACAGCGACGTGGAGCTGTTGCTGATCCGTCCGGACCGCGACGACCTCGAGGCCGCGCTCTGGGAGGACCAGGTCGGGCGACTGATGCAGACCGTCGTCGACCTGACCGGCAACCCGGCGCACGTCTTCGAGTTGAGCCGGACCGAGCTGTCGGACCACCTGGCCGGCGAGGACCCGATCCTCAACGACTGGATGCACCCGAGCGTCCAGCTCACCGGCGTACGGCTGGGGACGCTGCTGAATCAGTTCGAGGCAGCCCTTCCCCGGTAGCGGGATCGTGTGGGTACTCTCCTTTCAGCATTGTCAGGAATTGTCAGGACTATCCACCCCGGGACCATCCAATGACCCGCATCGCCATCGACGGCGGCCAGTCCGCTCTCCGTCTTCGTGTCCTCCCGTCCGGACGGACCGGCCAAGGGCCCGGCTACACGCACGGACCTGATGCCGTGTCCAAGCTGCTGGACGCGATCCGCATCGCCGCGGTCGAGGCCGAGGTGGACGGTCAGGTGGACGTCGTCGCGCTCGGCCTGACCGGCTACCCGCAGGCTCACGGCGCTGCCGAGCGGTTCGCCGCCGATGTCGCTGAGCTGCTCGACGCCGGCGAGGTGCGCCTGACCCAGGACATGGTCACGGCCCACGCCGGCGCGTTACCGGACGGGTACGGCGTGGTGGTGGCCGCCGGAACGGGGCTGGTCTGTCTCGCGGTGGATCGCGACGGTACGTGGCGCAAGCTCGACGGGCATGGATACCTGTTCGGCGACGCCGGCAGTGCGTTCGCGATCGGTCGCGCCGGCCTGGTCGCCGTCCAGCGGGCCCGGGACGGCCGCGGTCCGATGACCAAGCTCGCGGACACCGCGCTCGATCCGGTCGCGCTCTACCGGTCGACCACGCTCGTCGACGACGTGGCCCGGTTCGCCCCCGAGGTTCTGCGGTGCGCGGGCGAAGGGGATCCGGTCGCCGTCGAGTTGCTGGTCCAGGCGGCCGGCGACATCGCCGAGACGATCGGCGCCGCGGTCGCCCAACTGGCCGGCGAAGGGCCGGTGCCGGTTGCGTGCGTCGGCGGCCTGTTCGACGGCGCCGGGGAACAGTTGCTGACGCCGGTCCGCGAGGCCTTGCCCGGGCGAGCAAGACTGACAGTGGCGGCCGGCAACTCGCTCGACGGCGCCGAACGTCTCGCCACGGGTTCGGTAGGGCCGTACGCCGACCTGATCGTCGCGCATCCGCACCCTCGATAATTACGGTGTTGACCGTATATCTTGGCAGGCATCGTCCGATCCGAGCCGGTACGACAGCTGGAGACTTCACGTGAACGAACTCCTTCTGGCCGCGACGTCCTTGGACGTCACGCCGCCGCCCGGCCACCGGCTCGACGGGTACGCCGCCCGCGCCGGACTCTCGACCGGCACCGCGGACCCGCTCCGCGCGACGCTGATCTGGTTGTCCACCAAGGACGATCCGGGCGTGCTGTGGCTTACGCTCGACGCCATCGCCGCCGGGAGCGTGCTCTCATCGGAGCTCGCGGCGGCCGCCGGAGCCGCCGCCGGCATCCCGCCGTCGCAGGTCGTGGTGTCCGCGTCGCACACGCACTCCGGGCCGTCCGGGTGGACCGGTGAGATCCATCCGGTGATCCCGGCCGAACGCGAATGTGTCCTGGTCGACTCGTTGGTCGGCGCGGTGCGCGGGGCCCGGCTGGAGCGGCAACCGGTGACGGCGAGTTGGCATTCGATCGAGGTCGTCGGCGTCGGGACCAACCGGCATCGCAAGAACGGTCCGCACGACAACACCGCCGGCATCCTTGCGTTGCACGGCGCCTCCGGCGCTCTCGAGGCGGTGCTGCTGGACTTCGCGTGCCACCCGACGACGTACGGCCCGGAGAACCTGCAGTACTCCGCCGACTGGCCCGGCGCCGCTCGTGCCGCCTTGGCTCCCGCTGTGGTGGGCTTTCTGCAAGGTGCGGCCGGTGACGTCAGTCCGCGCTTCACGCGCCAAGGTCGCGGCGCGGCCGAGGTCGCCCGGCTGGGTGGGTTGCTGGCCGCGCGTGTCCGTGAAGCTCTGGCCGGTCCGGGGCTCGCGCTACCGCAGTCGGCGCCAGCAGTCCGTCGGACCACTCTGACTTTGCCTGTGCGATCGATCCCGCCTGTGGACGAGTCCGAGAGGCTGGCGTCCGTTGTGGAGAGCCGGGTCAACACGGCCGACGACCCTTCGGGCCGCATCTCGCAGACCCGCTTGGACGGAGCCCGCGGCCAGGTCCTGATGGCCGCCGCGTCGCTCCCGCCGGCGCTGGATCTCAACATCAGCAGGGTCACCATGGGCGACGTCTGCTGGATCAATCTTCCGGTCGAGCTGTTCGCGGTCCACGGCGCCTGCCTCCAGTCCGACAGCATCTACCCCGTCACCCGGGTCGTCGGCTACACCGACGGCTACTACGGCTACGTGGTGGACCCGTCGGCCGCCGAGGCAGGCACCTACGAAGCCCTCATCACCTTCTTCGACCAACCGACGACCCACCAGCTCATCACCCAGACCGCGACCTTCGTGAACAGCTAGAGAGCCAGCTCTGGCTGAAGCTTCTTGGCCGGCCATACGCGCTGCTTGCGGGCGGCGAGGGTGGAAGCGGTGAGGGCGGCGGTGAACCAGAGGGCGAGGGCCAGGAGGTCTCCGCCGAGGGAGGCACCCGGGCCGCCGTACATCAAGTGGCGGACGCCGTCGATGGCGTAACTCATCGGCAGGGCGTGGTGGAAGAAGTACAGCGGCCCCGGAATCGTCTGCCACGGGAACGTGCCGCCGGCGCTGACCAGCTGGATGACCATCAGGACCAGGCCGAGGAACTTGCCCACAGCGCCGAACCACGCGGACAGCGCGTGCAGGATCGCGACGAAGGTGAACGACGTCAGGATCAGGAAGCCGACGGTCAGCCACGGGTGCGCGGCGTGGATGCCGAGGCCGAGGACGACGGCGACGAAGACCAGCGTGGCCTGGATCGCGCCGAACAGCGCAGGCGGCAACCAGCCGCCGAGCGCCAGCCGGAACGGCGACTGCAAGGCTGCGAGCGCTCGCGGTGACAGCGGCCGCACCAGCAGGAACAGCACGTACGCACCGATCCAGCAGGCAAGGCAGAGGAAGAACGGAGCCAGACCGGCGCCGTAGCTGTCGGCCGTGGCCTGCGAGACGTTCTGCAGCGTGACGGGTGCACCGAGAGTCTCGGCGACCGCCTTGCGCTGATCCGCTGACGGGTTGGGGATCTGCTTCACGCCCTTCTGCAGTCCGGTGTTCAGTTGCGTCGCACCGGTCTTCAGTTGACCCACACCGGTGGCCAGGCTGTTCACACCGGTCAGCAACTGCCCCTGCCCGGTCACGGCCTGCTTCTCTCCAGCAGCAAGCTTCTGTGCACCGGTCTGCAGGTTGCCCAGCCCGGTCTTGAGCTGGCTAGCGCCTGTGCTGAGCTGATGCGCCCCACTGGACGCCGTACGGATGCCGTTCGTCAGAGCCGGAGTCGCCTTGGCCAGAGCGGAAGCGCCGTTCGACACCTTCCGCGCCCCCGTGGCGAGCGTGTTGAGCTGCTTGGACGTCGACTGGATCTTGGTGTTCGCCTGTACGACGGGTGCGCGCAGCTTGGCCGTCTCGGTCAGCACCACGTTGATCTGGTGCTGGCTCAGTCCCTGGGCTCGCAAGCGCGCCGGCAGTTGGGTGTCGAAGGTCTTGAGGTCCTTCACCAGCGTGCTGGACGCGGTCGCCACCTGACGTCCCGCGCCGGCGATCTTCTCGTTGCCGTCAGCAACCTGATCCGCGCCGGCCGCCAGCTGCTTCGTCTGCTTCGGCAGCGCTGCGGTCTTCTCCTGCAACGTGTCCAGGCCGTTGTCGAGCTTTGCTGCGCCGGTCGCCAAGGATGACGCGCCCTGCGACGCCTGGGTCGCGCCGGTGGCCAGCTGTGTCGCGCCGGCAGAGAGCTGCTTCTGTGCGGTGTTGAGTTGCGACGCACCGGACTGCAGCTTCGCGACGCCGGTCGCAGCCGACGTCAACCCGTTCTGCAGCTTGGCGGCGCCGGCGGCTGCGGAACTCACGTTCTTGTGGATGGTGTTGTACCCGGCCAGCAACTGCGATGCCGCGGTCTCGCTGACCTGCGACGCGACCGTCTTCGTCACCTGCGCGACGACCTGGTTGGCGATCGTGTGCGCGATGTAGTTGTTGGCGTCGTTCGTCAGCAGCTCCAGCTCCGCCTGCCGCGGCGTGAATTCCGCACTCGACGCCAGGTCGGCCGAGAAGGTCTTCGGCAGCACCAGAGCGAACTCGTACTTGCCGTCGGACACCCCCTGGGTCGCGTCCGCACGGTCCACCTGGTGCCAGTCGAAGCTCTTCGACTGGACCAGTTCGTCGGCGACCTGCGGTCCCACGTTGAGCTTCTCGCCGGTCGCGAGCGTCGTACCCGCGTCCTCGACGACGACCGCGGTCGGGATCTTGTTCAGCCGACCGTACGGGTCGTGGTTCGCGTACAGGTACAGGCCGCCGTACAGCACGGGCACCAGCAGCAGCGCCACCACAGCCAGTTTGGGCAGCCGTCCGGCCGTCAGGCGCCGTAACTCACTCAGGGCCATCCGCAGCGCGGTCACGCCTCTGTCTCCACTTCTTCCTCGATTGGGGTGACTGGCTCCACCGGAGCGATCGGAGTGACCTGCACCGGGTCGGGCTGGTCCGTCTCACCCATCCGGGCGGCCTTGACGTCCAGCAACCGGGCCGACGCGTCAGAGCACGTGATGATCACGCCGTACCCCTGTGCCGCCAACCCGCGGCCCAGCTCGTACCAGCCGTGCGGATCGCCCCCGTGGCGATCCGGCATGGTCAGAATGACCACCTGTACGTCGGGGCGCGCCACCGTGAGCTCCGTGAGCAGTCTGGTGCGCACGGCGACCGGGAGGTGCTCGAACCGCTTGTCGGCGTGCTCTGCCGCGTCGTGCTCGTTCAGCCACTCCAGAACGGCCTTGCGCCCGGCCTTGCGACCCGCGATGGCCAACTCCTCGCCCACAACGGTCTGAACGGGCAGGGCGTCGTCCGGCTCGGTGATGCCCGGCGCGTCGACCACAGCAACGTGTCGTCGCAGCAGGGCCGACTCAGCCTTGCCGTCGAGGCGGACCGAACCGGTGTCGAGCTTGAGCCGCCCGGACAGACCGAGTGACGCTGCCACGTGGCCGGCGCCCGGATATCCGGTCAACAGCACGACCTGATGATCCGCGACCGACAGTGACGTGGCGTGCAGCATCGGCGCGTGCGGACCCCGCACGCTGATCCCGGTTGCCTCGAGCTCCATCCTGCATCCCCGTTCAATACGGTTGTGTATTCAATACAGAACTGTATCCTACTCCTATGGAAACGCCCAAGCGCCGCCGCTCCAACACCCGGGCCCGACTTCTCGAGGGAGCCCAGGAGGTGTTCGCTGAGCGCGGCTTCCACGGCGCGTCGGTGGAGGACATCTGCGAGCGGGCCGGATTCACCCGCGGCGCCTTCTACTCGAACTTCGGGTCCAAGGACGAGTTGGTGCTCGCGCTGTTCCAGGCCACGACCGACCGGCTGCTGGAGCAGATCGAGGCGCTGCTTCCCGAGCTCGCCACGCAGCCCGGCACGCTGCTCGACGCCGTACTGGGGCTGCTCGACGAGGCCGCGCCGGACCAACGGCAGTGGCACCTGATCTCGGCCGAGTTCACGCTGCACGCACTGCGCGACCCGGCGGCGGCCGAGGCGCTGAACAAGCAGCGTGCGATGTTCCGCACGAGTCTGACCGGACTGGTCGAGCAGATCGCCGAGGCCGGTGGGCTGGAGCTGACCGTTCCCGCTGAGCAGTTCGTCCGGATGGTGATCGCGCTGCACGAAGGGGCTCGCTCGCAGAGTCTGCTCGAGCCGCGGAAGGTGCCGGCCGGATCGCTCGAGCACACGTTCCTGCCGATGGTGCTGGACGCGGTCAGCCGACCTTCACGCTGACCGTGTGCAATCCGGTCGCGCCGTCCGGAGCCGGTGGCGCCGACGAATCGATCTGCGGATTGCCCTTCGCGTCGAACGCCCGGACCTGCAGCACGTGTGTGCCGCGCGGCGCGTTCCACGTCCAGTGCCACTGCCGCCAGGTGTCGATCGACGGGTCCGTGGCCAGCATGGCTTGTTGCCAAGGGCCCCCGTCGACCCGGACCTCGACCTTGGACACCCCGACGTGCTGGTCCCAGGCCACGCCGGCGACCGTCACCGGTCCCGGGTCGACCTTCTTCCCGAGCGGAGTGTCGATCCGCGACGACAACTTGATCGGGCCGAGCGCCGACCACCCGCGCGGCGTCCAGTACGCCTCGAACCGGTCGAACCGGGTGACCTCGATGTCCACCAGCCACTTCGTCGCCGACACGTAGCCGTACAGCCCCGGGACGACGATCCGCACCGGGAACCCGTGCTCGACCGGCAACGGCTCGCCGTTCATCGCGAACGCGAGCATCGCCTGCCGGTCGTCGAGCAACGTCGGCAGCGGCGTACCGGCGGTGAACCCGTCCTTCGACGTCGACTGGATCGCGTCCGCGTCCTGTGCCGGACCGGCCTCCTCGAGCAGATCCTTCAGCAGTACGCCGGACCACAACGCGTTGCCGATCAGGTCGCCGCCGACTTCGTTGCTCACGCATGTCAATGTGACCCACTTGTGGATGACCTGGCGCTTGAGCAGGTCGTCGAAGCTCAGGGTGAGCTCGCGGTCGACCATGCCGTGGATGCGCAGCTTCCAGTCTGCGGGCACGATCTGCGGCACCGAGAGGGCGGTGTCGATGCGGTAGAAGTCCTCGTTCGCGGTCGCCCACGGTACGGCGCCGTCGGCCTGGACGCCGGCGGGTGGTGCCAGGGTCGGTGGCTGCGGAAGGCGGAGCTGCTTGCGGGCGTCCGCCACGGCGGCGCGGTTCCCGCCGACGATCTTGCCCGCCGCGGCGACCGCGGCCGAGCCGAGGGCGACACCGGCCGACAACTGCAGGAAGCCGCGGCGACTGACGCCGTCGTCCGGGAAGTCGAGCAGCGGTTCGAGCCGGCGGCTGAAGAGTCTGAGGATGACCAAGGCGGTCACACCGGCAAGCGCCGACGGGAGGAACCCGGTCTGGCCGGAGTCGGCGCGGGTGACGGCTGCGGCGACCGCCACACCGGCGAGTGCGATCGTGATCAGAGCGCCGGCCCAGTATCGCCGTACGGCGAGAATCCCGCCGACCGCGGCGAGGGCCGCGACGACGATCAGGATGCCGACCCGGAGCGCGGTCTTGTCGTGCGTCCCGAACCAGGAGATCGCGAAATCCTTCATCCAGGGCGGCACCCGGTCGATGAACGCCGACCCGATCGCCACCACCGGCGTCTGCGGTGTCCCCAGAACGCCCGCTGTCACACTCCCGACGGCCAGCCCGGCAAGTGCAGCCAAAACCCCACCAAGCGCACCACGCCACCAAACGCCCCGCGCAGCTGCCCGAGCTCCGCCCCCACCTCCCGATCCACCGCCGGATCCACGAGCCGATCCGCCGCCTGATCCGCCGTCCGATGTGCGGGCCGACGCACCGTCCGAGGTGCGGGCAGATCCACGCACCGATCCACCGTCCGAGGGGCGGGCCGCTCCGCCGTCCGATGTGCGCGCTGATCCGCTGGTCGACTGATCGCCGGTTTCGCGGCCGACCTCACCCGCACCGCCCGGCGCGTAGGTAGGCCAGTCGCCGGGCTGGTTCCCGGGACCGCCGGAGCTGGCCGGCGCCGTACTTCCTCCGGGCCGGTCGACGCCGGCCTCGTGGGACCTGGTGCTGCCGGGTCGCGGCTGATCCGGGGGTTGTTTCACTTCTCAACCATTACGCGGCGGGGCGCCCGACACCAGTCGGGCGCCCCATCCGTTAGTCGCGGGTAATGCTCTTGTGTAGTTGTGAAGTCGGTCAGATCCGGTCGGGCGTGATCGGCCCGAGGCCCGGGCGGCCGTTCGGCCAGCGGCGGGCGTTGTCCCGGACTCGGCGGAGCTTGCCGAGGACGACGTCCCGCTCGTCGGCCAGCTGGGACATCCAGAGGCTGTCGATCTCGAGCAGGTGATCCGGCAGTGCTTCGCGCAGCCGCCGCTTGCCCTCCTCGGTCAGGACCGCGAACGAGCCGCGGGCGTCGTCAGGACAAGGCTCGCGGCGGACCAGGCCGAGGTTCTCGGCACGGTCGACCAGCCGGGTGATGCCGCCGGTGGTGACGGTCAACTCCCGGGCGAGGGAGGTCAGACGCTGCTTCTCACCGTGGCTGCGGGCAAGCCGCAGCAACAGTTCGAACATTGCCATTTGCAGTCCACTGCGCTTCAGAGAATGGCGCATCAGGTGATCCAGCTCTGCTGCTGCTTCTCGCAACAGGCCGTAGGCCGTCAGCACGTCGCTCTCCCAGGGTTCGGCAGCGCGAGTGGGTTCTGCATCGGCGAGCGCTAGGGGCGAGCAAAGCGAAGGCGCGATGGTCATGCGCGGACTCTATTAGCTGACTAGGTCACTTCGCTACACGGGGTGACCTCTCGGCTACAGATCGACCCCTAATCGTAAGTCTTCTGAGCGTAACGGACACTCTGTGGCGCATCTGGTCTAGAACGGTGAAATACAACCTGCGTCGCCGCCGGAACGGTGGGAGGATGACCGGACGCGCTCGCTGGGGAGGGTACGCATGGCGGTGATCGAGGCGGCCGAGCTGGTCAAGGAGTTCAGCAAACCGGCCGTCCTGGAAGGCCGGTTGCCGCGGCTGCGGGCGCTGTTCAGCACTCAGCGCGACATCACCCGCGCGGTGAACGGGGTGAACTTCGTGGTCGAGCCCGGCGAGCTCGTCGGGTATCTCGGGCCGAACGGCGCCGGCAAGTCGACCACGATCAAGATGCTCACCGGAATCCTCACCCCGACGTCCGGCGTCTGCCGGGTCGCCGGCCTGGAGCCGTCCCGGGACCGCGCCCGGAACGCCCGCAACATCGGCGTCGTGTTCGGCCAGCGAACCCAACTCTGGTACGACCTTCCCCTCCGGGATTCGTTCGAGGTCCTCGCAGATCTCTACGACCTCGATCGCTCGACCTACCGCAAGCGCGTCGGCCTCTTCACCGAACTGCTCGACCTCTCCGACTTCCTGGACACCCCGGTCCGCTCGCTGTCGCTCGGGCAGCGGATGCGCGGTGATCTGGTCGCCGCCATGCTGCACGAACCGTCGATCCTCTTCCTCGACGAGCCGACCGTCGGTCTGGACGTCGTGGCGAAGGCCCGGCTGACCGAGTTCATCGCCGAGACCAACCGGTCCGCCGGTACGACGGTGGTGCTGACCACGCACGACATGGACGACGTCGAGCGGCTCTGCCAGCGCATCATCGTGATCGACTCGGGCACGGTTCTGTACGACGGTGACCTGTCCCGGCTGAAGGAACGCTTCATGCCGTACCGCTTCCTCGTCCTCACGCTGGCCGAACGCAGCATCCGCCGCGTCGCCGACATCCCGTTCGCGACCGAGGTCGACACCGGCGCCGTCGGCACCGTCCTCCCGTACCCGGACCGCAGTGTCGTCCTGCGTTTCGACCCGCGCGAGATCACCACGCCCGAGCTGATCGCGCGGGCGTCGCAGGTGTACGAGGTGGACGAACTGTCCATCGTCGATCCACGGCTGACCGATGTGATCTCGCAGCTGTACGACGGCTTGCTGACGTGAGTACGGCGACGCAACTCAGGGCTTTCCGCGGGATGACCCGTGCCGGGACGCGATCCGTCCTGATCTACCGCGGCGACCTGATCACCGGCGCGGTCACGCTGGTCATCCAGGTCATCCTGGCGATCGCGGTCTGGCGGATCGTGTACTCCGGGCGCGGGCCGGTCGGCGGCATCGACGCCGGGACAGCGGTTGCCTATGCGGCGATTGCGGTCTGCCTGCAATCGGTGCTCCTTCCTTGGCAGTTCTCGTCGTTGCCGATGCGGATCCGCAACGGGCAGATCGCGACCGACCTGACGCGGCCGCTCGGCCTGATGTGGCAGGTCTTCGGGCAGAACCTCGGCGTCCTGCTCGGCCGGCTGCCCCTCGGCGCGATCGGCCTCGCGGCCGCCGCGGTCCTCGGTGCGCTGACGGTTCCGCTCGGCTGGGCTGCGGGACTCCTCTCGGTCGTCGCGACGGTCGGCGGCGTCGTGGTCGCGATGCTGTGCAACCTGATCGTGTCGATGGTGACGTTCTGGACGTTCGAGGTCAGTGGGCCGTTGATCGTGTACCGGTTCGGGAGCGCGTTCCTGGCGGGGTCGTTGATTCCGTTGTGGTTCATGCCCGGGTGGTTGCGGGCGTCGGTCGAATGGCTGCCCTTCCAGGCACAGGTGTACACACCCGTATCGATCTATCTCGGTCAGACGCGAGGCGGTGAGGCGCTGGCGCTGGTCGCCGTACAGCTCGCGTGGGTGGTCGTGCTGGTCGTCGTACTCGAGCTGGTGTGGCGGCGAGCGCGCTACCGGGTGGTGGTGCAGGGTGGCTGAGCAGACGTGGTTCCGCCAGTACGTCATCCTCGAACGCGCCGCGTTGCGGGCGCAGCTGCAGTACCGCGTGAACTTCTGGACCACGCTGATGGGCGGGGTCGCCTACCAGGGCACGCAGTTGCTGTTCCTCGGTGTCCTCCTCGGGAAGTTCGGTCTGATCGGGGGCTGGGGTTTCCCCGAGGTCGCGTTCGTGTTCGCGATGCGGCTCGCGTCGCACGCCTTGTACGTCGTCCCGTTCGGATCGCTGCGGTTGCTCGACGAGATGGTCCGCGACGGCGAGTTCGACCGGGTCCTGTTGCGTCCGGTGAACCCGTTCCTGCAGTTGGTCACGCGGTGGTTCCCGCTGATGTCGCTCGGCGACGCGTTGCTGGGCGCGGGTGCGCTGATCATCTTCAGCTGGCACGCGCCGATCGACTGGACCGGGGCGAAGGTCGTCTACCTGCTGCTCGCGGTCGTCGGCGGCGGCCTGGTCGAAACCGGGATCCAGACCTTCTTCTGCGGCCTCTCCTTCGTCGCCACCTCCACGTTCTCCCTCCGGATCTTCGCCGACACCTCGATCACCCAGTTCTCCGGCTACCCGCTGACCATGTTCGGCCGGGGCGTCTTATACGCCTTCTGCACGCTCGTCCCGATGGCCTTCATCTCCTTCCTCCCGGCGACCGTCCTCCTCGGCCGCACCGCCGACGTCCCGCTTCCCACCTGGCTGACCTTCCTCTCCCCGCTCGCCGGCGCCGTGGTCTTCGTCCTGGGCTACTCCTTCTTCACCAAGATGATGCCGAGATACACGAGCCCCGGGAGCTGACTCTTCGGGCCTGTGGATAACTTCCGCGGCGGTCCGGCATTTTTTGCGAGCCTTGTTCCGTGAGGTTGGGAACCAATGGAACGGGGAGTCGGATGAGCAAGGACCAGGACGAGAAGTCGCCGTACGGGGCCGGTTTCATCGCGGCCTGCATCGTCGTCGGCGCGGTGCTGATCTGCGGTGTCGTCATCATCTTCGCGGGCGGTCACGACGCCACTCCGGCGAGCGCCGCGGCCCAACCGGTCACCGCGTCCTCGGCTCAGCCCACCGACGATCCGGCATCCGCGCCTGCCACGTCAGGCGCGCCGGCGCCCGAGTCCAGCGGCGCAGGCAGCCAGGGGCGGACGAGCGTCTGCGGCCTTCCCGCTGGTGACCAAGCTCTTCCGTCGGCGGTGCCGACGGCCGACGGCTGGGACGTCAGCCGACGCGTCATCGTGCCGCGCTCCTCGACGTACGGGCCGGGCAAGACCGACACCGACGGCTTCCGGCACTGCTTCGCGCACTCGCCGACCGGCGCGGTCTACGCGGCGTACAACGCGATCGCGGCCATAGCGGACCAGAGCAAGCTCGTCCCGACGGTGAAGAAGCTGATGGTCCCGGGAACGGCGACCGACAGCCTGCTCCGCCAGGTCGCCACGACGGAACCTTCGGGCGACCCCTCGACCGTCCAGGTCGCCGGCTACCGGATCATCGACGCCGGTCAGGACCGCGTGACCGTCATGCTCGCGATGCCCGTCGAGTCCGTGTACATGAGCGCCAACCTGACGCTGGTCTGGCACCACGGCGACTGGCGCCTCCAGCCCCCACCACCCGGCGAGCCTGTCGGCGCCCCCTTCTCCCAACACCGTGACCTCGGCGACTTCGTGAAGTGGAGTGGTATCTGATGTGCTCCCCGATGGACATGAAGTGCCACGTGGTGGACGGCGTGCAGTCCGTCGCCAGCAGTTGGATCGACACCGCCAACCGGACCTCGACGGAGTTCTTCTCCACGATCCTGAATTCGCTGGCGACCTTCTGGGTCAAGCCGAAGACCCCGGTCCAGCTCGCCACCAGCGTTGACGACGGGCAGACCTGGACCGACACCAAGACCGTCGCGTTCGTGCACGGTCAGACGCTCAAGCTGACCCTCGGGATCCTCACCGTTGCGATCGTCATCGCCGGAATGCGGATGGCGTGGGAGCAACGAGCGAAGCCGCTCCAGGAGTTGCTCAAGGCGCTACTGACCTTCATCGTCGTCTCCGGAGCCGGGACGGCCGCGATCCAGCTCCTGATCACCGCGTCGGACGACTTCGCCGTCAAGGTCGTGAACGCCGCCATCGGAGGCGAATCGTTCTCGTCGACGATCCACAACATGATGATCAGCCCGTCCGACTACGGCGGTGGTTCGGGGATCACGTCCGCTCTGATGCTGATACTCCTCGGGCAGATGGCGGCGTGGGCGTCACTGATCCAGATCGTGTTGATGCTGATTCGATCGGCGATCCTGGTGCTGCTCGGTGCGACGCTGCCTCTCGCGGCGGCGGCGACCAACACCGAGGTCGGCAGAGCGTGGTTGAAGAAGTACTGCGCGTGGACCCTGGGCTTCATCGCCTACAAGCCGGCCGCGGCTCTCATCTACGCGGCCGCCATCAAGCTGAAGGACGACCAGATGCTCGGCTCTGACACCGGTCTGATGAAGTCGCTCACCGCCTTGATGATGATGCTCCTCGCGATCCTCGCCCTGCCGGCCCTTCTGCGCCTCGCCGTGCCGGTCACTGCGGCTGTCGCGGGCGGCGCGGCAGGGATGGGCAGTACAGGTCCTGACATGAGCTCGTTACCGAGTGGCGCGATCAACGTCGGCTCATCCGGCGGCGCGCAGGGGAGCGGACACAGTGCGGCGACGTCCAGTGGCGCGGGAGCATCCGGGGCTGGTGCGTCGGGAGCTGGGGCGACCGGGGCGGCGACCACTGGGGCGAAGGCTGCGGGTGGTGCGGCGTTGGGGCCGGCGGGTGTTGCTGCTGCCGCAGCGCGCAAGGCTGCCGGGGCCTTCGCGGGGGCGGCGGCGCACTCTGCGGGAGAAGCGGGCGGCGGCAGTTCCGGGGCCTCCATGCCCCGATCGAGTGGCAGCCGTCCATCCGGCGGCGGTCGCGCGAACAGCCGAAACGCCGGCGGCCGGACCTACCCGTCCGCGCCGCACCCCAGCCCCAAGGTCCCGGCCGGCGCCACTACCGGAGACGCTGGTCCCTCCGGCGGCTGGTGACTCCGACGGCACGCGGTCCGCACAGCACTCGGGCTTGCGTCGCCCGTCGCGCGAGGCGCGTGCGGTCCGGGCGGATGAAAGCATGGCGCGCATGGATCGAATTGCGCTGATCTCCGATGTGCACGGGAACCTGACGGCGTTGGAGGCGGTGCTGGCGGATCTTGGGGAGCGCGGGATCGGGCGGGTGTTCAACCTCGGGGACTACGTGGGGAAGGGGCCGCGCGGGCAGGCTGTGGTGGATCGGTGTCGTGAGGTCTGCGAGGTGAACATCCTGGGGAACTGGGACGACTTCCTGCCTGATCCCGAGCGGTCCGAGGACAGCGAAGGGCTGCGGTGGTGGAAGAACGAGTTGCGGGAGGACCAGTGGGCATGGTTGCGCGGGCTGCCGTTCTGCCATGACTTCCTGCTGAGCGGGCGGCAGGTGCGGTTGTTCCACGCGTCGTCGACGAGCGTTCACCATCGGATCGTGTTCGATCACGACGAAGCGCAGTACGCGAGCTTCTTCGAGAACACGCCGGCGACCGGAGACGGGCCGCTGCCGGTGATCGTTGGGTACGCCGACATCCACGACCCGTTCTACGAGGAGGACCGTGGGCGGACGCTCTTCAACACCGGCTCGGTCGGCAACAGCCTCGGTGACCCGACGCCCGGGTACGTGATCCTCGAAGGGGTCCTGGGGTCACCCGACCCGGCGCCGTACTCGATCCAGTTCGTCCGGGTTCCGTACGACGCGCACGCCGAGCTGGCGTTGGCGCGCGACCTCGGGATGCCGGAGCTCGACGGCTACGAGGCGGAGATCATCCGCGGTGTCTACCGCACGACCTTCTACGCCGGCCGCGATCCCCGATACCACCGCCGACCGGCCTGAACGCGGTTGCCCCCAGGGTTATCCACAGCTGTGCATTGGGTGCTTTCAGCAACGACCTGTTCACCCGCTGGTCACTTCACCAGCAGGGCTTCGGATCCCACAGGCTTGTAGCCGGCCGCGAGGAAGGTGCGCAGCGACGCGGCGTTGCCCGGCGTGACCTGGGCCCAGATCGACGCGTCCGGCGCGATCAACGCCCGGGCGGCCGTCGCGAGCCGTCGGCCGTACCCGTGACCGCGGGCGTCCGGCGGCACCTCGATCGCGCACTCCAGCCGCTCGGCCAGGCCGCGGCCGGTCACCACGAGCCCGCCGTACGCATCGGCGTACACCCGGACGTCGTCGCGGTACCGCCAGGCGCGTTCGACCCGCGGGTGGTCGTGGTCCGCGCGTTCGGTCAGCCCGGCCGTCGCGGCGGCGCGCTCGGCCGGGTCGGCGAGGGCCGGGGCGAGCAGCATCGCGTCGATCGCGTTGACCCGGCGGCCGGTGAACTCCTCGAGCGCCGCGAGGAACGGCGGGTTCGTCGGCGCGGACAGATCGCCGGCCGGGATTCGCTCCGCGACCCATTCCGGATCGACGTCCGCGGCGATGACGATGTGGCCCGTGAAGGCGACCACGCACGACTCCCGGTGCGACGGCGCGGGGACGACGGTGAGCCCGAGATCCGGGGGCGGGAACACGCCGCGCTCGACGCCCCGCAGAATGGCAGCAAGAGATGTCATCACGAGCATTGTCGCGGAGATCCCGGGCACGCTCGACGACGCCCTCCGAGGAGGCAGCAGGATGCGCAAACCGCAGCTGGTGAAGGCCGAGGGACTGCCCGAGCGGGTCACCATCTACGAGGTCGGGCCGCGGGACGGGTTGCAGAACGAGTCGGCGGTCGTCGACGTCGCGGTCAAGGCCGAGTTCATCCGGCGACTGGTCGAGGCGGGGCTGACGACGGTCGAGACGACGAGTTTCGTGCACCCGAAGTGGGTCCCGCAGCTGGCCGACGCTGCCGAGTTGCTCGACCAGCTGGAGCTGCCGGAGGGGGTCCGCGCGCCGGTCCTGGTGCCGAACGAGCGCGGCCTCGACCGTGCACTCGCGGCCGGGGTCCGGGAGATCGCGATCTTCGCGAGCGCGACCGAGACGTTCGCGGCGAAGAACCTCAACTCCACACTCGACGACCAGTTCGCGATGTTCACGCCGACGATCCAGCGCGCGCTCGCCGAGGGTCTGGCGGTGCGCGGGTACGTGTCGATGTGTTACGGCGATCCGTGGGAGGGCGACGTGCCGATCGACCAGGTGGTCAAGGTCGGCGCACGGCTGGCCGAACTGGGGTGCCACGAGTTGTCGCTGGGCGACACGATCGGCGTCGCAACACCGGGTCAGGTCGTCGCGCTGATCGGGGCGTTCGGTGCGGCCGGGGTCGGTGTGGACAAGCTCGCGGTGCACTTCCACGACACATACGGTCAGGCGCTCGCCAACACACTCACCGCGCTCCGTGAGGGCGTGACCACGGTCGACAGCTCCGCGGGCGGCCTGGGCGGCTGCCCGTACGCCGAGAGCGCGACCGGCAACCTCGCCACCGAGGACCTCCTCTGGCAACTCGACGGCCTCGGCATCGAGACCGGCGTCGACCTCGAGAAACTCGTCACCACCAGCACCTGGATGGCCACCCAACTAGCCAAACCGTCTCCAAGCCGCGTGGTCCAGGCCCTCGCAGGCTGACGCGAGCCGGGAACTGTCGGTGGGGCGGGTGAGGATGGGTGGGTGAGTGGGCAGCGGCAGCGGGTTGAGCTTGGGGAGTTTTTGAAGGTTCGGCGGGGGCGGGTGGCGCCGGAGGATGTTGGGTTGCCGGGTGGGGGGAGGCGACGGACGCCGGGGTTGCGGCGGGAGGAGCTGGCGCAGCTGGCCGGGGTGGGTGTGACTTGGTACACGTGGCTCGAGCAGGGGCGGCCGATCAATGTGAGTGGGCAGGTGCTGGATGCGGTCGCGTGCACGCTGAGGCTCACACCGGTCGAGCGCGAGCACCTGTACCGGCTGGCGGAGGCGACGCCGTTGCGGTTGCCGCGGACGACGGACGGCGCGAGTGAGGCCGTGTTCGAGGAGATCGTGGACGCGCTCGACCCGCTGCCTGCGGTGATCACGAACACGCGCTTCGACATCGTCCGCGCGAACCGGGCGTACAACGACCTGTTCCACGACTGGCACCAGCTGCCCTGCATCCACAAGAACCTGCTCTGGTGCATCGTCACCGAGCCCGCAGCGCGGGCGCAGTTGCTCAACTACGACACCGAGGTCCCGTATCTGGTCGGCCGGCTGCGCTCGGCGTACGGCGAACACGTCGGCGACCCGGACTGGGAGACCGACCTCGACCGGCTGCGAGCGATCTGCCCGGAGTTCGCCCAGCTGTGGGGACGCCACGAGGTCGCGGACTGTACGCCGCGCCTGCGCCGGATCCTGAACCCGGTCGCGGGCGAGCTGCACTTCACGATCACGGAGCTGGCCGTGTCGGCGCACCCCGACCTGATCCTGTACGTCGAGACACCGGCGGACGAGGACACCCGCGCCAGGCTTCCGCTCACTCGGAGGGAACGCGTCGAGCAGTCAGCGTGATTCGGGTGGGCCGCTGGGCGTTCGCCAGGTTGTCAGGCAGAACGGGTGGCCGGCCGGATCCAGGAACACGCGGAAGGTGTCCGGTGACGGCTGGACCTCGGTCGGCGTGGCTCCGGCGGCGATGATGCGGTCCTGCTCTGCGTCCAGGTCCTCGGCGGAGAAATCCAGGTGCGCCTGCTGCGGGATTCGCGGGTCGGGCCAGGTCGGCGCGCGGTAGTTCAGGTCCCGCTGGAAACCGAGGCTGAACGCGTCGAACCGCAGCTCGACGAACGAGTCGGTGACGACGGCCAGCTCACCGCCCGCCACCAACTGGTAGAACGAAGCGAGCGCGAGTGGATCCGGACAGTCGAGCGTCGGCCCCCAGAACGGCGCCGTCACTGCTCGATCGGGCGGCGGATGCGCCGGACCAGGCTCTTGTCCGCGAACTGGCCGACACGGTACGTCGACCAGCCGTCGACGCCGGCGCCCACGGCACCGCCGAGGAACGGCACGCGCCGGGTGACGGTCAACGCCATCCGCTTGCCGCTGATCCGGCCGATCAGCTCCGCGACGACCTCGCCGGAGATCTGCCGATCCAGCTCCGGGTCGAACACGGGCGCCGTCGCGATGGCGAGCGGGGACGAGACCAGGCTCGACTTGCGGAGCCGGTCCGTCACGCCTTCCTCACCGAGCAGGCAGGTGATCACCGCCGTCCGGACCCGCGGGTCGTCGAGGTCGTACCCGCGCAGGTGGGCGATCGCCGCGACCATCCGGCACTGGACGACCGCGAGGCCGGTCAGGTTCGCGGGCAGGGCGACGGGCAACGTGACGAGACCGCCGATGCTGGTGGCGAACCCCTGCACGCCGGCCAGCCGGATGTGCTGGTCGATCACGGCCTCGATCGCGTCCGTGACGTCGCCGCCGCAACGCTCCAGCTTGGTGTCCGCGATCCGCTCCGCGCCGGGGAACCGCTGGTACCCGTCGATCGCGACCTCGAGGATCTGGCGCAACACGCCGCCCGCTGCCGTCGGGGCGAACCGCTGGGCGGCGGGCGCGAGACTACTGGCGACGAACCTGGCTACTCCGGCCACGGTGCTCCTTCCCGCCCGGCCCCACGCGTCAGAACCCGGACGTGCTTCAACTGTACGTGGCTCCCGGCCCCTCGCCACTCGGGACAAACCCTTGGTGTCCCCTAGTGGCCGATGGCCTGGGGATCCGCATGGTCCAGGATGGTGCTGTGGCGATCGAACCTGCTCCGTCCCAGTGGGAGTTTCCGCCGGTCGGGGTGGCCGGCGGGAGTGACGTCGTGGCCGGGGGTGCCGACCTGGCGCCGGGCACGGTGCTGGCGGCGTACCGGCGGGGGCTGTTCCCGATGCCGGACCACCGGAGCTCGCTGCTGTGGTGGTCGCCGGTCGACCGGGGCGTGATCGAGGTCGCCGGTCACCAGCCGTCGCGGTCGATGCGCCGGGCGCGCGCCAAGTTCGAGATCCGGGTCGACACCGCGTTCGACCGGGTGATCCGCGCGTGTGCGGATCCGCGCCGCCCCGGTTCGTGGATCGACCGCGACATCATCGCGTCGTACACCGAGCTGCACCGGCTCGGCTGGGTGCACTCGGTCGAGGCCTGGGACGGCGACGAGTTGGCCGGCGGGCTGTACGGCGTCGCGATCGGCGGGCTGTTCGCGGGCGAGTCGATGTTCCACCACAAGACCGACGGCTCGAAGGCCGCCGTCGCGGGCACGATCGAGCTGCTGAACGACGAGTACGCCGCCGACCGGGTCTTCGACATCCAGTGGGTCACCGACCATCTGGCGACCCTCGGCGCGGTCTCGATCCCGCGGGAGACCTACGTACGCCGAGTGTCGGCAGCGCTCGACGTACCGCTGCCGAAGGCGTTCACCTGAGCCCGACGAAGGCCGCCATCTGCCGCGAGGCCGACGCGTAGAACTCGTCCGCCGGGTCCATCGAGCCGACCAGCTGGCCGAAGAGTTCGAAGCTGAGCATGCCGAAGAGCTGGGTCCACACGATGATGGTCCGGAGCAACACCGGGCGGGGGACGTCAGGCGCGAGCTCGACGAGCACCTCCACCTGTCGGTCCAGCAGCCCGGACGGTTCGGGTGCGTCGGGCGGTGTGATCAGGCGGCCCGTCGCGTGGGCGCGCTGCAACAACGCCAGCAGCAACAGGGGAACCCGCACCGCCGGTTGGACCGTGGTCTGAGGCGCCTTGTAGCCGCTGATCGGTGAACCGTAGATCAGCGCGTACTCGTGCGGATGCGCCCGTGCCCAGTCCCGGACGGCCGCGTAGATCGCCATCCATTCCTCGACCAGGTCGGCTCCGCCGGCCGCGCTCTCGGCCGCCTCGCCGAGAGCGTTGTACGCGTCGATGATGAGCGCGGTCAGCAGCTCGTCGCGGCTCGCGAAGTACCGGTAGAGCGCCGACGACACCATCCCGAGCTCCCGCGAGACCGCCCGCAGCGACAGGGCCTCGGCGCCGACGGTCGCCAGCTGCTGCCGGGCGGCCGTCTTGATCTCCTCGGTCAGCTCGGCCCGGGCACGTTCACGGGCGGTACGTCCGGCGTTCATGAGGTCAGTCTGCCACAAAACCGAGAGCAGTGCTCTTGACAGTGAGCGGCGATCTGATGTTCACTGATCACAACAGAGAGCACCGCTCTCGAAACCCGTGAAGGAACCGCCATGACCGAGTACAAGCAGACCTACGACAGCAAGCGCGTGATCACCGCCTCCGAGGGCAGCATGCGGGTCTTCAACCGGATCGTCGCGCGGCTGACGAAGCTCGGTCTCAGCCTGATGGGCAGCCGGGTGCTGTCGGTCCAGGGCCGCAAGTCCGGCGAATGGCGCAGCACCCCGGTGAACCTGCTGGTGATCGACGGCCAGCGCTACCTGGTCGCCCCGCGCGGCCACACCCAGTGGGTGAAGAACCTGCGGGTCAGCGGCACCGGCCGGCTGCAGTTGGGGAGCAAGGTGGAGACGTTCCACGCCGAGGAGGTCGCCGACGCCGACAAGATCCCCGCCCTGCGGCTGTACCTGAAGAAGTGGGCATGGGAGGTCGGCACGTTCTTCAGCGGCGACGTCTCGAAGAACTCCCCCGACGAGGTCCTGCACCACATCGCGCCCGGCGTCCCTGTCTTCAAGATCAACTAGTCTTCAAGATCAACTAGTGATAGGCGGCCGCCTGGATCCGGTACAGGTCGGCGTAGTGACCGTCGAGGGCCATCAGTTCGTCGTGGGTGCCGGTCTCGACGACGTGGGCGCCGTCCAGGACGACGATCAGGTCGGCCATCCGCACCGTCGAGAACCGGTGTGAGACCAGGATCGTGATCCGGCCGTCCGTGCCGTCGCGGGCCGCCTCGGCGTACCGCTCGAAGAGCGCATGCTCGGTCTCGGCGTCCAGCGCGGCGGTCGGCTCGTCGAGCACGAGCAGCAGCGGCCGGTCGCGCATGAACCCGCGGGCCAGCGCCAGCTTCTGCCACTGCCCGAAGCTGATCTCCGCTCCGTCCGGCCAGGTCGACCCGAGCTGGGTGTCCAACCCCGACTCGAGCCGCTGCAGCACGTCCTCCGCGCCGGCCCGCCCGACCGCGGTGGTGACCGCCGGTACGTCGTCCAGGCGCGGGAGGTCTCCGAGCCCGACGCTGTGCACCGCGCGGAACTCGAACCGGAAGAAGTCCTGGAACGCCCCCGCGATCTTCGCCCGCCAGGCCTCGGCCGGGATCCGGGCCAGCGGCCGGCCGTCCAGGAGCACCTGGCCGCTGCTCGGCTCGTACAGCTTGCAGATCAGCTTCACCAGCGTGGACTTGCCGGCGCCGTTCTCGCCGACGACCGCGATCACCTTGCCGGCGGGGAGTTCGAGGTCGACATCTTCCAGGGCTGCACGCGACGCGCCGGCGTACGAGAAGGACACGTGATCGAGCCGGATGCCGTCGATGAGTCGCTCGGGGACGGGCTGATCCGCCGTGCTGTCGAACGAGGCCGCGTAGTTCTCCAGCCAGACGAGCCGCCGCGACCCGTCCAGCCAGATGCCGCGCAGGAACCCGATCTCGCCGACGGTCGCGCCGACGTACGCCGACAGCCGCGCACCGGCCGCGAGGATCAGCAACACGTCACCGACCGAGCCGTTCAGACCCGACGCGACGAACAGCACCGCGCCGACGTACGCCGCACCGAAGATCGCCCACGCGATCCCGTGCCAGACGGCGCTGGTCCAGCGCGCGGCGGCCATCGGCCGGTACCACTGCTCCCACTCGCGGCGACGTCCCGCGACGAGATCGGCCCCGATCCCGGTGACGCGGACCTCCTTGCCGGGGGCGGCCGTGGTCGCGGTCTTGAACAGGTGCTGGGCGAGCCGATAGTGCGCGGAGTACCGCTCTTCGACCTCGCGCTCGACACCCGGACGCCAACTGGAGCTGACAACCGTCGGCAGGGCGAACACCAGCAGCAGCGCGAGGGAGGGATGGATCGACATCAGCAGGGCGACCGTCACCGCGAGTCGCAGGATCCAGCCGCAGGTGGAGAACAGCGACATGTACATGTGGTCGAGCACGAAGACCTGCTTGCGCAGGACGGCCAGCCGGTCCAGGTAGTCACGCCGCTCGTGGTGCTCGACCGTCGCGACCGACGCCTGCAGCCGAGCGACGTGCGCCTCCAGCATGATCGTCACGCGGTCGCGGAACCGGCGCGAAATCCGCGTCGACAACGTCCGCAGGAACCAGGTCGCCGTCACCGACACCGCCAGGCCGCTCGCGGCCAGCAGCGTGGCGCGCCGATCCCCGGCCAGAACGCCGTCCGCGAGGATCTTCAGCCACAACGCCAGCAGGGCATCCGGTACGGCGGCCAGCAATGTCATCACGAAGGCGGCGACCAGCAGCCCCGGCTCGTGCTGGTAGCCCAGCTTGCAGAGCCGCCACATCGCCGGCAACGCGCGAGGCAGGTCGTCAGAGCTTGTCATAGCTGAGCCCTTCCTCGTCGACCTCGGCCGTGAAGCGTTGCGCCTGCAGGTCGAACATCGTCCGGTACCGCCCGCCGAGAGCCATCAGTTCGTCGTGACTGCCGAGCTCGACGACGCGGCCGTGCTCCAGTACGCAGATCCGGTCGGCGTGCCGCACCGTCGAGAACCGGTGCGAGACGAGGATCGTGGTGACGTCGCGGGTCGCGGTCAGGATCCGGTCGAAGATCGCCGCCTCGCCGCGAACGTCCAGCTGGGCGGTCGGTTCGTCGAGCAGTACGAGACCCGCGCCCTGCCGGACCGCGCACAGGGCCCGAGCAAGCGCGACGCGTTGCCACTGTCCGCCGGACAGATCGGTGCCGTCGCCGTACCCGGTCGCCAGCCGGGTGTCGAGGTCGGCCAGGTCGGCGGCGCCGGCGTCCGCGAGAGCCGCGCGGATGTCGTCGTCGGGAGCGCCGGCCGGTGCGACGTTGTCACGCAACGACAGCTCCAGTTTGAGGAAGTCCTGGAAGACCGCGGCGACGCGGGTCCGCCACGCGTCGACGTCGAGGTCCCGCAGATCCGTGCCGTCGACCCGGATCGTCCCGGAATCCGGGTCGTACAACCGGCACAGGAGCTTGGCGAGCGTGGTCTTGCCGGCGCCGTTCTGACCGACGACGGCGAGCGACGAACCGGCCGGGACGGTCAGGTCGAGCCCGTCGAACACCTGCCGATCGCCCTGTGGATAACCGAAGCTGAGCCCGCGCAGCTCGATCCCGACCGCGCCGCGACCGCCCGCCTCCGAGCCAGGCGCCACAGATCCAGGGGCCAGCGCGCCCGCCGGAGCCATCGCGGGCTCCAGCCGATGGACGGCGGCGACCGGCGCGGCCGCTCCGTCCAGCGCCCAGTTCAGCCCGCCGAACGCGATCATGCCGACCCCGATCGCGACCTGGGCGAAGACCACCAGACGGTCGACCGGCAGCCGTCCGTCGATCGCCGCCGCGCCGAGTGCCCAGAACACGAGACCATTGGCCACCGCGATGATCAGCAGGCTCCAGATCATCGGGCGCTCGCGTAGGCGCGTCGCGGCGTACTGCAGCTCGAACAGGCGGCGGCGTCGCTCGGTGAAGCGCCGTACGGTCCAGTCGGCGAGACCGAACAGCCGCAGCTCCTTCGCCGCGTCGGGCTCGACCGCCAGCTCGTACGCGTAGTTGGCGTGCCGCTGCGCCGACCGCACCTCGGCGGTGTTGCGGTCCTTCCAGACACCGCTCTCCCGGAGCAGCCAATGCGTCGCCGACCACGCGACCACCAGCACCAGCGGCGCCCACCAGCTGAATCCGAACAGCACCACCGCGGACGCGACCCCGCCGACGAGCTCGACCAGGCTGCCGGCGACGAAGTCGACGTTGAGGTACATCGGCGGACCGGTCTGGCCGTGGTCGAACTCGCGCGCGACGGTCAGGTCCTCGCTCAGCTCCGGATCCTCCAGATGCCCGATCCCCGGCGGCCCGACACAGGCCTTGGCGAGCTCGTCGTTCAAGTACGCCGAGACGCGACTGCCAAGGTTGGCGCTGACGGCCTGATGGACCGGTGTCAGCACCTGCATCAGGATGAACGTCGCACCCATCAGCACCAGCGGCCCGCCCAACGCCGCGCTGTGCTGCACCGCACCCACCATCCGGCCCATCGCGATCGCAAAGACCGCCGGCAGCGCGCCGCGGGCGATCAGCAGCACCCACCAGGCGATGGCCAGCCCGCGATCGGCCCGCGGCAGCACCCCGAAGAACTGCCACTCAGGACGGCTCAGCAACCGACTCACCATCTCCTCACGATGACACCCCGCACGACAGAAGTCTTGAACGTTTGCCGGGTGGCACTATGGCCGCATGATCACGCCTGAGGAGTTGAACGCGGCGCCGAAGGTTCTGTTGCACGACCATCTGGACGGCGGGCTGCGGCCGGGGACCGTGCTGGACCTGGCGCGCGAGATCGGGCATCAGCTGCCGCGGACGGACGCGGCCGAGCTGGGTGCGTGGTTCGTGGAGTCGGCGGACTCGGGGTCGCTGGAGCGGTATCTGGAGACGTTCGACCACACGGTCGCGGTGATGCAGACCGCCGAGGCGATCACGAGGGTCGCCAGTGAGTGCGTGCAGGACCTCGCGGCGGACGGCGTGGTGTACGCCGAGGTGCGCTACGCGCCCGAGCAGCACCTGACCCGCGGCCTGACCCTCGAACAGGTCGTGGACGCGGTGCGCGAAGGGTTCGAGCACGGGATGTCGGTGGCCGAGCGGCCGATCGTCGCGCGGCAGCTGCTGACCGCGATGCGGCACAAGGCGCGCTCGCGGGAGATCGCCGAGCTGTCGGTCGCGTACCGTGACGCGGGCGTGGTCGGCTTCGACATCGCCGGCGCCGAGGCGGGCTTCCCGCCCACCCGGCACCTGGACGCGTTCGAGTACCTGCAGCGCGAGAACGCGCACTTCACCATCCACGCCGGCGAGGCGTTCGGGCTGCCGTCGATCTGGCAGGCGATCCAGTGGTGCGGCGCGGACCGGCTCGGGCACGGCGTCCGGATCATCGACGACATCACCCACGACGGCGACAAGGCGGAGCTCGGGCGGCTCGCGGCGTACGTCCGGGACCGGCGGATCCCGCTGGAGATGTGCCCGAGCTCGAACCTGCAGACCGGCGCGGCCGAGTCGATCGCCGACCACCCGATCGGTCTGCTCGCCAAGCTCCGCTTCCGGGTCACGGTGAACACCGACAACCGGCTGATGAGCGGTACGTCGATGAGCCGCGAGCTCGCCCTGCTCGCGGAGGCCTTCGGGTACGGCCTGCACGACCTGCGCTGGTTCGCGATCAACGCGATGAAGTCCGCCTTCATCCCGTTCGACGAGCGACTCGCGTTGATCGACGACGTCATCAAACCCTGGTACGCCTCACACTGACCGCTGGTACGTACGGAAGGCCCGGGTCGAGAGCCAGCCGACGATCAGCGTGAAGGCCAGCAGGTACAGGCTGTACCGGCCCACCGAGGACCAGTCCGGGTCGGCGGCCAGCGACTGGCGGGCGGCGATGGTGGCCCAGTTGACGGGGTTGAAGCGGGCCGCGACGTTCACCCAGTGCGGCGCCACCGTCGGGTCGATCATGATCGACGACAGGAACGTCAGCGGCAGCGACACGAACTGGAAGATCCCGATCAGCGCCTCCTGCTGACGGGTGAGCAGCGCCACCGCGTTCGACAGCGACCCGAACGCCAGGCCGACGAGAACCGACGCGGCGATCGTGACCAGGTAGCCGACGGCCCCGCCGTCGTACCGGGCGCCCGCGGCGATGCCGATCGCGAACACCAGGATCGTCTGGATGAACGTGGTCGTCGCGTTGCTGAGCAGCTGCCCGGCCATCAGTCCGCCGCGGCTGACCGGTGACGCGAGCAACCGATCCATCACGCCGCGCTCCATGTCCTGGATGAACGACGTACCGCTCCAGCCGCTCGTCATCAGCGCCGTCATCATCACGATCCCCGGTGTCAGGAACGCGATGTACGACGAGTCGCCGAAGCCCGGGATGTGGACGACGCCCTGGAACAGCTGCCCGAACAGCAGCAACCAGATCGCCGGCTGCACCAGCGTGAACGCGATCAACGCCGGCTGCCGGTACGAGGCCCGCATGAACCGTCCGAAGACAAGACCCGTGTGCGCGATCATGCCGCCTCCTCCGTCACCCGGAACGAACGGCCGGTGAGCTGCAGGTACACGTCGTCCAGCGACGGCCGCGACACCGTGACCGCGACCACCGGAATCGCCTTGTCCTCAAGGGCTCCCAGCACTTCCGGTACGGCGGTGGCGCCGCGGTCGACGCGAGCGCGCAGAGTGTTGCCCTCGACAAGGACCTCGTCGATCCCGGGCAACTGCGCGAGCAGTGAACGAACCGTCCCGTCGGTGTCCGGATCGACCAGCTCGACCTGCACCGAGTCGCCACGCAGCCCGGCCTTCAGCTCCTCGGGGGTGCCTTCGGCAACGATCCGGCCGTGGTCGACGATCGCCAGCTGTCCCGCCAGCCGATCGGCTTCCTCCAGGTAGTGCGTGGTCAGCAGCACGGTCAGGCCTTCCTGCCCGGACAGCCGCAGCACTTCGTTCCACAGATCGGCGCGCGCCTCCGGGTCGAGACCGGTGGTCGGCTCGTCCAGGAACAGCACCTTCGGCCGGTGGACCAGGCCGAGCGCGACGTCCAGCTTGCGCTGCATACCGCCCGAGTACGTCCGTACCGGGCGGTCGCCGTGTTCGGACAGCCCGAACCGCTCCAGCAGATCACGGGCGCGCTGCACGGCGTCCTGGCGGGACAGACCGAAGATGCGGCCGCTCAGCACCAGGTTCTCGAGCCCGGTCGCCATCGGATCGGAGCTGGACTTCTGCGGGACGTACCCGATCGCGTGCCGTACCTGGTCCGGCTCGCGGTTCACGTCGTACCCGGCGACCCGGGCGCTGCCGGAGTCCGCCCGGGACAGCGTGGTGAGGATCTTGACGGTGGTGGACTTCCCGGCGCCGTTGGGCCCGAGCAGGCCGAGGACAACGCCTTCCGGAACGCTGACGGTGAGACCGTCGAGCGCACGGAGCGGGGGCCTCTTCCGGCCGGCCGGGTACGTCTTGACCAGGTCGGCCGCTTCGAGGGCATGCGTAGCCATCACGTGACTCCCTTGTGGGTGGGGAGCCGGTCCGGGCTGGCTATCCTGATGGTTGTGCCCTTGGGTGCCAGGTCTTCGGACCGACTCGAGGAACCGCGGCCCTTGACCCTGGTGTTGCCGCACCGTGGGTCGAGGGCCGTCTCTCTTATCTTGCTTCCGGCGGCACCGCCCTCATCCAGGCGAAGTCCGACCCGAAGTACTTGACGGGATCCTTCAGTTGCTCGGCCGGGCTGATGCCGTCCTCCAGATAGTGCTTCCACGCCTGCCGCCAGAAGTGCGAGCCGCTCAGCTCGTCCGTGCGAATCTCGTCGACGAGTTGGTGGATGTACGACGACTCCGCGCGCAGCAGCGCCAGCCGGAACTCGGACTCGACCCAGAAGATCCGCGGGAAGTCCATCGAGGCCATGTGCTCGTGCGTCGCGATCGTCTGCTCGATGTCGGTGTCGATCGCCTTGAGTCGCTGCTCGAGCAGCTCCACGGCGCGCTCCGGCTGCAGACCGGGGAGGTACGACAGCCCGGCCTCCAGCGGGTGGAACTCCCGCGTCGGCGTCCCGAGCAGCTCGGACAGCCAGTCGGTGAACTCGGCCTGGCCGGCGTCGGTGATCTGGTAGATCGTCCGCTCCGGCCGGTTGCCTTCCCGGACCGTCTCCCGCGCCTCGATGAAGCCGTGCTTCTCGAGCGACGCGACGATCGAGTACAGCGACCCGTAGTTCACCTTGATGCTCTGGTCCTTGCCGCGGGCGCGGAGCATCGTCGAGATCTCGTACGGATGCATGGGCCGCTCGCTGAGGCTGCCGAGCACCGCGAACGCGAGCGGGTTCGCCACTCTCCGTCGCGCCATACCAGCCTCCTCGATCTCGATTACTCGAAATCGAGTATTAGCTCACGAGTATCCGATGTCAAGTAGTCAGCCAGGCGAACGCCCGCGCTCCCAGGCTGCGGATCCGGACCGCCGACAGCGCCCGGTACGCCGGCTCCTCGACGTACCTCGTCAGCAGCCAGGCAAGCCCGATCACGCCGATCATCGCGCCGGCGACCTGCAGCAGCCGGTCCGCGCCGAGCTCCATCAGGCGGTAGGCGATCAGGTATCCGACTACCTGGTTGAGCAGGTAGAGCCCGAAGGAGATCCGGGCCAGGAACCGGATCGGCCGCCGGAGCCGGGTGAACACCGTCCAGTCCGGACCGCGGGCGGCCAATGCGACGAGCACCAGCAGCGCCCCGATACCGAGGGACGACGGCAGGTCCGCGGTGTGGGCGTGCTGTGCGAAGACGGTCGCCACGAGCAGTGCGGCGAGGTGGACGACGCCGATCCGTCGCTGCGCCCACAGCCAGATCGCGATGCCGATGGCGAACAGTTGCAGGCGATGCAGGCCGAGGCCGTTCCACGCCTGCTGCACCCAGAGCGGGCTGTGGCCGATGCGGTCGTTCCACTGCAGAACGACCGGCGCGATGATCATGATCCAGAGCAGTGTGGTGATCCGCTGCCCGAGGCCGCGCGGCCAGAGCAGTGCCGCGGCGGCGAACGCCATCAGTTGCAGTGGCAGCGTCCAGTACGAACCGTCGATGAGCTTGACGCCCGGGTCGAACGAGGCGGCCAGTGTGAGGTTGCTCCACAGGTCGCGCGGCGTCGGCAGGATCCAGTTCCGGGGCGCGAGCAGCACCACGACCAGATAGGTGAACACGACGGCGATCAGGTACGGCGGGAGCACGCGGCACGCGCGCCGCCACAGCCACCGGTACGTCGAGCCCTTCCGGATCGTCACGCAGACGAAGTACGCGCTGATCACCAGCAGGATGCTGGCGCCGACCTGGAACGGGTACGGCCCGAGGGGCCGGCCGAGCTCAGGGTGCAGGAACGGACCCATGTACGTCGTGTGGGTGAACATCACCGCCAGCACCGCCAGGACGCGCATCACGTCCCAGCTCAGCCGGCGTGCGGTCCTGCCCGGGGGGCGGTCCGGCGTCGTCACAACCACTCCATCTGTCCATCGCTGTTACCCCCCTGTGACCTTACGCAGAGCAGGGGGTGGCGATGCAAATCGGCCCGGTGATGCCTTCCTCACACCGGGCGGGTCAGAGCGGCTTGACCCAGCGCGACCATTCCGGCTGCAGTGCGTAGCCGGCGGTCGCCCAGACACGGTGCGCCTGGGCGTTGTCGTCGAGCACCATCGCGTCCGCGCGGGTGCCGCCGTACGACGTGAAACGGGCCTCGGCCCGGGCGACCAGTTCACGGCCGATGCCCTGGCGGCGATGGGTCGGCGCGACGGCCAGGCGGTACAGGTGGCAGCGCCAGCCGTCCCAGCCGACGATGATCGAGCCGACGACCGTCTCGCCGTCGGTCGCGAGGATCAGTGCCTCCGGGTCGCGCTCGATCAACCGGCGGACGGCGTCGGCGGAGTCCGGCGGGCGGTGTGAATCCTCGGCCGCGGTCGCCCAGAACGCCAGGACCGCGTCGACGTCGGCCGGCGTGGCGTTGCGATAGCCGACCATCAGCCGGCGGTTCGGAAGGTGCGGCGGTAATCCTGTGGTGGCACGCCCACTACCCTACGAAAGTGATGCCGCAGCAGGGCGGACGTCCCGAATCCTGATTCCGCGGCGATCTGCTCGATGCCCATCCGGGTCTGTTCGAGCAGCGTCCGGGCGCGCAGCACGCGCTGGGTGGTGACCCACTTGAGTGGCGTCGTACCGGTCTCGGCGACGAAGCGGCGCGCGAACGTGCGCTCGGACATTTGCGCGCGCCGGGCCAGTGCGGGCACGGTGTGGTCGACGGTCAGGTTGTCGACCATCCAGTCCAGGACCGGCTGCAGGCTCTCCCCGGACGACTCCGGCACCGGGACGTCGACGTACTGCCGCTGGCCGCCGTCGCGCTGCGGTGGGACCACCATCCGGCGGGCGATCCGGGTGGCGACCGCGCTGCCGAGCTCGCGGCGTACCAGGTGCAGGGCGGCGTCGATGCCGGCCGCGGTGCCGGCGCTGGTGATGATGTTGCCGTCGTCGACGAACAGCACGTCCGGGTCGAGCTTCGCCGACGGGAACTGGTCGTGGAACTTGTCGATGTAGCGCCAGTGCGTGGTGCAGGCCCGATCCTCGAGCAGTCCCGCCGCGCCGAGCACGAACGCGCCCGAGCAGACCGTCAGCAGGATCGCGCCGCGCGCGTCGGCCCGCCGCAGCGCGTCCAGGATCCGCTCGTCGTACGCGTGCCGCCAGGTGGTGGCCGGGATGCCGATCAGGTCGGCGTCCTCGAGCTCCTCCAGCCCGTACGGCGCGACGACCTGGGAGTGGGAGCTGGTCTCCATCGGTACGCCCGGCGTGGTCGAGCACACCTTGAAGTCGAACGGCGGCACTCCGTCGTCGGTGCGATCGATGCCGAAGACCTCGGCGAGCACCCCGAACTCGAACAGGGCGACGTCCTCCATCAGGACGACGGCGATCTTCTGCAGCATCCAGCCAGTATGGCAGTAATTTGTCGGACTATGTCAATAGTGCCACTAGTGGCAGGATCTAAATGGTAGAATCATTACTGCCATGACCGGATACATCGTTCTCGTAGTACTCGCGCTGGCCGTGATCGCGGCTCTGGAGTTCAGCAACAGGCGCCACTCGACCGGTCCGGCCGCCGGACCGCAGGGCACCTGGGTCGCTGACGACCGTGACCTGGCCCGGACCAAGCTCGACCTGCTCGCGCTCGGCGCGACGGTCAAGCCCTTCAACCACAAGCCTGCTTCGACCAGCGGGACCGTGCACACCATCCGCACCGCCCGCCTGCACCACGGCCGTCACGCGGCCTGAACGCGCCACCTGGGGGCGGTCCCGTTGGTGACCGCCCGCAGCGCCCCCTCGACGGGGCCATAGCGGAAGCTGCTGAGCCAGACATGGCTCAGCAGCACCTGCAGGACGAAGATGCCGACCGCGAAGCCGACTGTCTCCAGAGGAGACACCTGACCTGCCAGACCGAAGCCGACGCCGGTGAAGATCAGCATGGTGGCCACGGACTGGCCCAGGTAGTTCGACAGCGCCATCCGGCCGGCCGGCGCGAGGAGTTGACGGACGTCCTCCCCGCGGTCGGAGTGCATGAACCTGAGCAGGGTCGCGACATACGCGGCTGTCAGGAACGGTGCTGTGAGCACGCTGATCAGTACGGCGGCGGTGTCGCCGTTGCCGCCGACGGAGGCGTAGTACACACCGCCCGAGATGCCGATGGTGAAGCCGACCAGCTGCATCAGCCGGAGCACGGCCTCGTTGCCGGAGAGGTTCTGCAGCATCCGGCGCCGACCGACCACCATGCCGATCAGGAACGCGGCCAGTGTGGTCGGGCCTTGAACGGTCAGCAGCGACAGGCCGTACGTCGGCAGCGCGCGCAGGTGCTCGCCGACGACGTCACTGAACGAGCCCGTCAGGTTCGCAGTGGTCTCCTGTGCGGCCGCTACGGCTGTGGTGGGGTCGATGAACTGGGTGCTGTCCACGAAGAGCGCGGCGATTGCCAGGCTGAGGAACAGATACGCGTAGATGCCTGCCGCGACCAGGAGCGCCGTACGGTCCTTCACCCGCCGCATGCCGACCAGGACCAGGCCGATGATCGCGTAGACGCTCAGGATGTCGCCGGTGATCAGGAAGACGCCGTGCAGGACGCCGAGTACGAACAGACCGCCTAGCCGGCGCAGCATCCGCGGCTTGAATGCGGCCCCCGCTCGCTGCGCCGCCTCCATCTGCAACTGGAAGCTGTACCCGAACAGGAACGAGAACAGCAGGTAGAACTTCATGTCCACGAACGCCGACGACAGCCAGTGGACGGAGTGGTCGAGCCACGAGTCGTACGCCGGGTCCTTCGCCAGATGGATCGGGAACCCGGAGGCGGCGAAGGTGATGTTCACGACCAAGATGCCCAGGAGGGCGAAACCACGCAGCGCGTCGATGTCCTGAATGCGCGTCCGATCGAGTACCTGGCTCATGCACCCAGCACATCAGGGGGAACCCTGGCTACGCAGTCACGCTGAATCCTCCTCGTGGGTGGAGCTAGCTCTACCCACGAGCCACCTCACTGAGCCCGGCGCTGCTGAACCTTCTGAACCGCCTGCTTGATCTTCTGCTGATTCTCGGGCTTGCTGAGCTCCCGCTGGGCCACCTGCATCAGCTTGGCCACCACAGCGCCCTTGAGCATTGTCTTCACGAACCCCATCAGGGCCTCCCAACTCGGTTGCCACCGAAACTACCGGTACCCACAACCTGTCTCCATGGGTAATCCACCGGAACTGTCCCTGGCGTCAGGCACACTAGGAGAATGCCTGAGTTGCCGGAGGTCGAGTCACTGGCCGTGTTCCTGCGGGAGCGGGCGGTCGGGCATGCCTTCGTGCGGGCAGACATCACGGCGATCAGCGCGCTGAAGACCTACGACCCGCCGATCTCGGCGATGGTGGGGCTGCTGATCGACGACGTGCAGCGGCACGGGAAGTTCCTGGACATCTCCGCGCAGGGCGTGCACCTGGTGATCCACCTGGCACGGGCCGGGTGGCTGCGCTGGAAAGAGGAGCAGAACACCGGGCTCGTGCGCCCCGGCAAGGGGCCGATCGCGCTCCGGACGGTCCTGGACGACGGCTCCGGGTTCGACCTGACCGAGGCCGGGACCCAGAAGAAGCTCGCGGTGTATGTCGTGCGCGACGTCGCCGAGGTCCCGGGCATCGCCCGGCTCGGCCCCGACCCGTTCACGCTCTCGCTGGATGACTTCGGCGAGATCCTCAAGCGCGCGGGCAGGGTGCAGCTGAAGGGCGTCCTGCGGAACCAGTCCGTCATCGCCGGCATCGGCAACGCCTACTCCGACGAGATCCTGCACGTCGCGAAGATGAGCCCGTTCAAACCCGCGTCGAACCTGTCCGACGACGAGCTCAAGGTGCTGTACGACGCGATGCGCGAAACCCTCCAGGACGCCGTCGACCGCTCCGCGGGCCTCGCCGTGCAGGACCTGAAGTCGGAGAAGAAGTCCGGCCTGCGCGTGCACGGCCGCAAAGGCGAGAAGTGCCCGGTCTGCGGCGACATCGTCCGCGAGGTCAGCTTCGCCGACTCCTCCCTGCAGTACTGCGCGACCTGCCAGACCGGTGGCAAACCGCTGGCCGACCGAAGGCTGTCGAAGCTGCTCAAGTAGGTTCCCGGCCATGCGGAAGATCTACGTGGCAGCGCACGTCTACATGATTCTGGGGCTGATCAGCGGGCTGTACTACCGCGAGCTCACCAAGCTGAACGACTTCACCGGCGACACCCAGCTCAGCGTCGTCCACACGCACATCCTGGCGTTGGGGATGCTGTTCTTCCTGGTCGTGCTCGCACTGGAGAAGCTGTTCACCCTGACCGCGGGCAAGCTGTTCGCCGCGTTCTTCTGGGTCTACAACGCCGGCCTCGCGCTCACCGTCGGGCTGATGATCGTCCGCGGCACGATGACTGTGCTCGGCCACCAGGCCGGCGCCGCCCTCGACGGCATCTCCGGACTGGGCCACATCACCATCACCCTCGGCCTGATCTTCTTCTTCGTGAACCTCGGCAAGTGCCTGCCCGCCAAGCAGCAGGCGGACGAGGTCGAGGTCAGCTAGCACCGCCCGCCCGGCGTACTCAGGTCCAGCATCCGAGGATCGGGCGCGGCGCGGGTCAACCTAGGGCGACGAGGTACGGCGACGACGCCGAGCGGCGGCCCGCGTCCAGGCGAACCAGGAGTTCGTGTGCACCCGCGGGCCCCGCGACCCGCGTCACCCAGCCGACCGACCGTCCCGGATCGAGCCCGTCGAACGTCCACGCCTGCTCGGTCGCCGACCAGCCCGCCGGCAGTGGCAGCTCGACCTCACCGCACGCCGGCGTCCGGCCGAAGTTCGTCACCACGACGGTGAGCTCGTCACGGCCCGGGTGGATCGAGGCCAGCACCGTGCCGACCGGCGCCACGAGCACCCGCCGTACGCCGGCCGGCACCGGCAGCGCGACGACGCGGCGCTCCGGCATCGGGAACGGGCCGATCGTGGTCCTGGTCAGCTGGTGACCGGTCACGCCGTACCGTCGGCCGGCGAGCCGGATCTGATGCCGACTGTCCGGTTCGGCCAGGCCGATGAACCGGACGGCGACATCGGTGGCGCGGCGGGCGACGAGATGGGCCGGCGAACCGGTCGGGGTCAGGTCCCAGACGCCGTCCGCGTTCGCGGTGACGGTGTCCGGCGGGACGATCCGCAGCTTGCCCTGCAACGCGACGCGGACGACCGGCGGCTCACCGGCCTCCGGCAGGCGGACGACCAGGTCGTCGCCGTCGCGCCGCCAGGTCAGCGCCTTGCCGCTGTGGTCCTCGACGACGTGCCGCGGGGTGGTGGCCAGGCCCGGGAGGCGCACCTCGTGGTCGGGCGGGCGGCAGGCGATCCGGAGCAGCAGAAGCTCACGACTCCGCAGGATCGCCTCTCCCCAGGGTTGCGGCTCGAACTCCCCCGGGATGCCCTGAATCAGTGCCACCGCAGCCTCCCTTCGAGCCACGGTCCGAAATCCGCTGCCCGGTGTCAACGTTTTATCCGGACTGCGGGCAACCGCCTTCCGGATCCGGCCACCGGCCGGGCACCGCCGGTCTGACATGCTGGGGCGCATGTTCCGGAACCAGGAGATTCCTTCGGTCGTAGTGGCTGAGCTCGACGACGACCTGCTCGCGGAGGCGTTCGTACTCGACGTACGGGAGCCGGACGAGTGGGACCGCGGCCACATCGAGGGCGCCACGCACATCCCGCTCGGCGAGCTGCAGCAGCGCGTCGGCGAGGTGCCGCTGGACCAGAAGGTGCTCTGCGTGTGCGCGGTCGGCGGCCGGTCCGGCATGGCCACCCAGTTCCTGAACCAGCTCGGCCGCGAGGCGATCAACCTCGACGGCGGTATGCACGCCTGGCAGGTCTCCGGTCGCCCGGTGGCCACCAGTTGACACATTGAGAAGAAAACCTTCCACACGGTGACTGCAGGCGTTACTTTGTCACCGGTCGGTTGACCGGCGTACACCTGCGGCTCACGAGGCGGTCGGGTGCGCGGCGTCGGATGACCGCGTCCGTCCACCGTGGGGAGGCTCCTGTGTCGCTCATCCGTCCCTTGACCACAGCGATCGGCGTGGGTGGCCTGCTCGCCGGGGTGCTCGTCAGCCCGGCGCTCGGCAAGACCGCCGCCGCGGGCATCCCGGACGCCGCGATCGCCGAGAACGGCGTCCTGACGTCACGTGTCGACAGCCCGGTCGCGCCCGGCGTGAACTACACGTCGTTCGAACGGCTCGACCCGAAGGGCTGGCAGCGCGGCGACATCCTCGACACCGACCTGGACCGGCACGGCGTGACCGTCGACCTGGTCAACACCGGCAAGGTGTCGGGCGGGCAGCCGCTCAGTCAGCAGCTGGCGAGCAAAGGCGCGATCGCGGGTGTCAACGGCGACTTCTTCGACATCAACGACACGACAGCGCCGCTGGGCGTCGGCGTCGAGTCCGGCAAGCTGCTGAACGCTCCCGCCGCCGGCCACAACGACACCGCGGTGATCGGCAAGGACGGCCTCGGCAAGATCGCCCAGCTGTTCCTGCAGGGCACAGCGACCGACGGCGCCACCACGCTCGAGCTGACCAACCTCAATTCGCCGACCGTCACCACCGGCGGTATCGGCCTCTACACCCCGGAGTGGGGCGACGCGGCCCGGACCAGGACCGTGGACGGCCTGTCCACCGTCCGCGAGGTGATCCTTCGCGACGGTGTGGTCGTCTCCACCGCCACCACTCCGGCCACCACTGGGTTGGCAGCCGGCGAGCAGGCGCTGATCGGTCGCGAGGCCGGCGCCGACGCACTCACCTCCTTCGCGGTCGGAGACAAGGTCACCGTCGCGTACGGCCTGCGCCCGGAGGCCGGTGAGGTCGCGGCCGCTGTCAGCGGCAACTACCAGCTCGCGAAGGACGGCCAGGTCCCGGACACCGTGCCGGACGCCGACCTCGCACCGCGGACCGCGATCGGGTTCGACGCCGACGGCAGCCGGATGATCCTGCTCACTGTCGACGGCCGGGCCACCGGTTCGCGAGGCCTGTCGCTGAAGGAGATGGGTCAGCTGATGATCAGCCTCGGCGCCGACGACGCGCTCAACCTGGACGGCGGCGGCTCCTCGACGATGCTGGCCCGGACGCCGGGTGCCGCCGCGCCGGAGGTCGTCAACGACCCGTCCGACGGCGGCGAGCGGCTCGTCCCGAACGGGCTCGGCCTGGTTCCGGTCAAGGGCTCCGGCCGCCTCAAGGGCTTTCGCGTCGAGGCCGTCGGTACGGCGGCGGCAGGCCCCGACACCGACATCTCCCGCAGCTCCCGCGTGCTCACCGGGCTGAGCCGTGTCCTGAGCGCCACCGGCCACGACGAGACCTACGCGCCCGCGACCGGTACGCCGTTCTGGTACGCCGGGAGCAATGTCCGCGTGGACCAGCACGGCGTGGTCACCGGCCGCCGCGCCGGTGACGTGATCGTCACCGCCGCCCGCGGCGCGGCCAACGGAAGGTTCCCGATGACAGTGCTCGGTACGCCGACCCGCCTGGCGCCCTCGACCCGGCAGGTCTCGCTCGCCGACTCCGCCGCCAAGGGCTTCTTCGAGGTCGACGGGTACGACGCCGACGGGTTCTCCACGTGGGTCGAGCCGCGCGACGTCAAGCTCAGCTACGACCCGGCGCTCGTGAAGATTGTTGCGAAGGGCAATGGCTTCGAGGTCAACGCGCTCGGCGACGAGGCCGTCTCGGCCGTGGTGACCGCGACCGTCGGCTCGCTCAGCACTCAGCTCAGCATCACGGCCGGTCTGACCGCCACAGTTGTCGACGAACTCGACGACGTCACCAAGTGGGCGGCCAACGCCGTACCGGCCGGCAAGGCGACCGCATCGCTGTCGGCGGCGGAAGGACACGACGGCGGGCAGGCGGTCGCGCTCGACTACTCGCTGACGGGCAGCACCGCCACCCGCGCGGCGTACCTTTCGCAGAACCCGCAGCAGACGTTGCCGGGCCAGCCGCAGAAGCTCGGCGCCTGGGTGTACGGCGACGGCAAGGGCGCGTGGTTGCGGGCCAACGCCTACGACGCGGCCGGCGGTACGGCGCAGACGCTCAACCTGGCCGCCACGGTCGACTGGACCGGCTGGAGGTACGTCGAGGCCGACATCCCGCCCGGGCTGACGATGCCGCTGCGGTTCTGGCGGATCTACGTCGTCGAGACGTCGCCGACGCGGCAGTACTCGGGCCGGATCGTCGTCGACGACCTGACCCTCCGCAGCGCGCCGCCGGTCACGATGGACCCGCCCGCGAAGGTGATCGACCCGATGGTCGTCACCGACGGGACCGTGACGACGGCCGGCCGCTGGCGGTTCGCGGTGATGTCGGACGCGCAGTTCACCTCCGACGACCCGAACTCGGACTACGTGAAGCAGGCCCGCCGGACGATCCGCGAGGCACTCGCGCAGCAGCCCGACTTCCTGGTGATCAACGGCGACTTCGTCGACCGTGCGTTCGGTCCGGACATCGCGCTGGCCAAGCAGATCATCGACGAGGAAGTGGCCGGCAAGGTGCCGCTGCACTACGTGCCCGGCAACCACGAGACCTACGGCCCGGGCGACCTGTCCGAGTGGAAGAAGGTCTTCGGCAACGCGAGCAGCACGTTCGACCACAAGGGCACCCGGTTCGTGCTGCGGGACTCGTCGCTCGGATCGCTGCGGGCCGGCGGGTTCGACCAGATCCTCGACCTGCGCAAGCAGCTCGACTCCGCCGCTTCCGACCGGTCGATCAAGAACGTGGTGGTGATGGCGCACCACCCGATCGACGACCCGTCGCCGACGCAGAACTCGCAGCTCGGTGACCGCAAGGAAGCGGCAATGATCGTGAAGTGGCTGGCCGACTTCCGGGCCTCGACCGGCAAGGGTGCGGCGTACATGGCGGCGCACGCGGGCACGTTCGCCGCGACCCGGACGGACGGCGTCCTGCTCCCGCTGACCGGCAACTCCGGCAAGAGCCCGGCCGCGGCACCGGACGCGGGTGGCTTCACCGGCTGGGCGCTGGTCGGCATCGCAGCCAACCCGTCGGCCCAGCCGTGGTTCCAGGTCGAGCTGCGAGCCCATGTCGACTCGCTCGAGCTGACTGCTCCTGAGAGCCTCAAGCGCGGTCAGTCGGCGCCGGCTTCCGCCACGGTCGTTCAGGAAGGTCGTCGAGTGCCGGTGTCCTTCCCTGTGTCGGCAGACTGGTGGGGCTCGTCGACACTGCACGTCGGTCCTGCCAAGACCGCTCCGTTCTGGGCAGTCGCTTCGTACGACCCGTCGACCGGCCAACTCACTGCGCTGCGCCCCGGCACGGCCCAGCTGGGTGTCACGGTCAACGGGGTCTCCAAGAGCGCGACCCTGCAGGTCGGTTGGTAGCGTCGCGGCGTGACTGACGTGGTGGTGCCGCAGCGACTGCGGAGCGGGGACCGGGTTGCTGTGGTGGCTCCGTCGGGCCGAGTGGACGCGGCCCGGCTCGATGCCGGCTTGGTCCACCTCAGGTCCTGGGGGCTCGAGGTGGACGTGATGCCGTCGGTACTGGCCGGGCACGAGCGGTTTGCGTACCTGGCAGCCGACGACAAGGCCCGGGCGCTCGACCTGCGCAACGCCTGGCTGGACCCGCGGTACGCCGCGGTGTTCTGTGCGCGTGGTGGGTACGGCGTGCAGCGGATGATCGAGTACGTCGACCTCGACGAGCTGGCCGCCGTACCGAAGTGGTTCGTCGGGTTCAGCGACATCACCGCGCTGCACGAGCCGCTGAACGCACGCGGTCTCGTGACTCTCCACGGTCCGATGGCTGCTGCTGTCGAGCAACTGGACACGGCTGTGGGACTCGAGCGGCTGCGGGCGTTGCTGTTCGAGCCGGAGACCGTCACCGACCTGCTCGCCCCGGTCGGAGCGCGCACCGTGGTCGCGGGTGTTGCCGAGGGACCGCTGCGCGGCGGCAACTTGGCGATGCTGGCGTCCAGTGTCGGTACGCCGACGTACGCGCCACCGGCTGGTGTCGTAGTACTGGAGGATGTCGACGAAGCCGGCTACCGGGTCGACCGGCTGCTCACGCAACTGCTGCGCGCCGGGTGGTTCGACGAGGTGACCGGTGTGGTCGTCGGCGACTTCACCGGCACGCAGGATCGCGTCGAGGTCATTGCCGAGCGGCTCGAACCGCTCGGCGTACCGATGGTGGCGGGCGCGGCGATCGGGCACGAGGCGCTGAATCTCGCCGTACCGCTGGGTCTTCCGGTGCGGCTGGACGCGACCGCCGGTGTTCTCACCCCAGGTGGTCCCGCAGGAAGCTGAAGGCCTGCGGGTACGCGTCCAGGCGGTTCATGAGCTTGGCCAGGCCGTGTCCCTCGTCCGGGTAGACCAGCAGCTGGCACGGGACGCCGCGCTTCGTCAGAGCGTCGGTGATCTGCTCTGCCTCCGACAACGGGACGCGGGGGTCGTTGGCGCCGTGGATCACGAACAGCGGCGCCCGGATGTCGTCGACGCGGCTGAGCGGACTCGCCTCCTGCAGGAACTCGCGGTCCGTCGCCAAGTAGCCGTACTCGCGCTCCCGCATCGACCGCCGGTAGTCCGACGTGTTCTCCAGGAACGTCACCAGCGAAGCGATCCCGACGATGTCCACGCCGGCCGCCCACAGGTCCGGCTGGAACGCGACACCGGCCAGCACCATGTAGCCGCCGTACGAACCGCCCCAGAGCGCCGCACGCTTCGGGTCGGCGTCGATCGTCGGCAGCCAGGCATTGATCGCGGCCAGGTCCTTCACCGAGTCCAGCCGCAACTGACGGTCGTCCAGCGAGTACCAGCGCTTGCCGTAACCCGCCGAGCCGCGCACGTTCGGTACGACGACGGTGTGTCCTTCACCGGCCAGCGCCGAGATGATCGGGCTCCAGATCCGCATCGCGGCACCTTCCGGGCCGCCGTGCACGTGGACCACCGTGGACCCGAGGTTCTCGCCGGTCGGCCGGAACACGAACACCGGCACCTGCTCGCCGTCGAAGGACGGCACCCGCAGGCTCTCCGGATGCGGCAGCTCGACCGGGACCTCCACCGGACGGAGCGGGGTCAGCTCACCGCCCGGGACGAACCGGTACACGGTCGGCGGAGTCACCGGGGAGTTGTAGGTGATCGCCGCGAACGAGCCGTCCGGCGACCAGATCGGGTCCGGCGTGGCCATCGTCAGGGCCGCGCAGCCGCCCGCCGGCAGGTCGAGCGCCGCGAGCGCCGCGCCGTCGTCCAGCCGGTGCAGCTTGAGCCCGACCTCGCCATCCTCCAGTACGCCGACCAGCAGGTGCTCACCGTTCGGTGAGGGCCAGCCGGCGAGGTCACGGGTGTCGTCCACCAGCAGATCGCTCCATGCCGCGTCGCTCACGTCGTACCGGCGGATCGCCATCCGGTCGCGGTCGGCGTTGCTCGACACCAGGAACGCCGAGGAGTCCGGCAGCCATGCGACCGGGCCCTGGTCGTTGTGCGCGTCCTCCGCGGTGAGCTCGACGACTGATCGGCTCGAGGTGTCGACCAGGAGCAGTTGCATCGAGTTCGCCGGGCTGCTCGCCTTCGACAGCACGACCCACTTGTCGTCCGGTGACGGGTCGACGCCCATCACCCAGCCGCCGCCGTCGTACAGGACGGTCTCGCGGCCGCTGGTGAGGTCGCGCGCGACCAGGTCGAAGTCCACGCCGTTGCGACGGTTCGTGGTGTAGAGCACGCGGTCGGGCCGGGCCGCGACCAGGTGGTGGATGTACTCGCTGTCGTGCACCAGCGGGGTCAGTGCGGGCAGACCGGGTTCGTCGAGGTCGAGCAGGGACAGCTGACCGCGCTCGTCGCCGCCCGTGTCGTGTTCGACGACGACGCGGCTGCTGCCGGGCACGAACCGGGCGCCGCGGCACGTGTCGTCAAGATCGGTCAGCGCACGCCAGGTGCCGTCGGGAGCGACCTCGTTGACCTGGCGGGTGCCGGTGCCGTCGTACAGCACCAGCATCCGGCCCTCGTCGTCGATGTCGAGAGCCATGGACGTGGGCAGCGAGAAGAGCGTCGTCAGCAACACGCCTTCATCCTCACACGGCAAGGGGTGTCCGACAGGTCCACTGCCGGACACCCCGCTGGTCATCGGTCGCCGTGCCAGGAGTGCCAGAGTGCTGCGTACGCCCCCTGGGCGTCGACCAGTTCGTCGTGGCCGCCGAGCTCGACGATCTTGCCGTCCTCGACGACGGCGATCACGTCGGCATCGTGCGCGGTGTGCAACCGGTGTGCGATCGCCACCACGGTCCGGCCCTCCAGCACTGTTGCCAGCGACCTCTCCAGGTGCCGGGCCGCCCGCGGGTCCATCAGCGAGGTCGCCTCGTCGAGGACCAGGGTGTGCGGGTCGGCGAGGACCAGCCGGGCCAGTGCGACCTGCTGCGCCTGGGCCGGCGTCAGCGAGACCCCACCGGAGCCCACTTCGGTGTCCAGCCCGTCGTCGAACCCGGCGACCCAGCCGTCGGCGTCCACCGACCGCAGCGCCGCCCACAGGTCCGCGTCGGACGCGTCCTGCCGGGCGAGTCGCAGGTTGTCGCGCACGCTGCCCACGAACACGTGGTGCTCCTGGTTGACCAGGGCAACATGACTACGGACCTGCTCGGCAGACATCCGGCCGAGCGCCGCACCACCCAAGGTGATGTCACCGACGCGCGGCGAGTAGATGCCGGCCAGCAACCGGCCCAGCGTCGACTTGCCCGCACCGGACGGCCCGACGAGCGCGACTCGGGCGCCCGGCTCGACCGTCAACGTGACACCGTGCAGGACGTCGCGGCCCTCCAGGTACCCGAAGCGGACGTCGTCGGCCAGCACGGTCCGCCCCTCCGGCTCGGCCTCGCTCGCCGCCGCGGCGGTCTCGACCTCACGGACGCCGACCAGCCGCGCCAGGGACACCTGCGCGACCTGGAGCTCGTCGTACCAGCGGATCATCATATTGACCGGCTCGACGAGCATCTGGATGTACAGCGCACCTGTGGTCAGTGCACCGACGGTCAACCAGCCCTGGATCGCGAAACCGCCGCCGATGACCAGCACGGCCGCCAGCGCGACCGTGTGGGTCATGTTGATCACCGGGAACAGGATCATCCGCAGGTACAGCGTGTACCGCTCCCAGGCGACCCACTGACCGATCCGGGTGTCACCCAGCTCGATCCGGCGGCCACCGAGCCGGTGCGACTCGACGGTGCGGCCGGCGTCGACCGTCTCGGCCAGCGCCGAGGCGACCGCGGCGTACCCGGCCGCCTCCGACCGGTACGCCTTCGGGGCACGCTTGAAGTACCAACGGCCGCCGATGATCAGGATTGGCGCCGCGATCACCACCGCCACGGCCAGCGCGGGCGCCGTCACGATCAGCGCGCCGATCAGCAGCGACGCCCAGATGATCGCGATCGTCAGCTGCGGTACGGCGTCGCGCATCGCGTGCGACAGCCGGTCGATGTCCGTGGTGATCCGGGACAGCAGGTCACCGGTGCCGGCGCGCTCGAGCACGCCCGGCGGCAGCCCGACCGCACGGATCAGGAAGTCCTCGCGCAGGTCCGCGAGCATCTCCTCGCCGAGCACGGCACCGCGCAGCCGGGTCAGCCGCACGAACACCGTCTGCACCGCGAGCGCGAGGACGAAGCCGATCACGACATACGGCAGGTTGACGTCGGTGTGGCCCTCGGACAGCTTCTGCACGACGCGGCCGAGCAGCCACGGCCCGACCATGCCGCTCAGCGCTGCCACCGCGTTGACCAGCGTCAGCCACAGGAACTGACGCCGGTGCCGACGGAACAGTGTCTTGATGTAGGCACGCACCGTCGCGCCGCTGGCCACTGGGAGGCGCACTACCTCCTGTGGGGCTGCGGGGTCGTACTCCGGGCGCTTCACGCTGACTCCTCGAACGTTGGCTCTTCTTCACGGGTCACGACGGCCCTGTACCGCGCGTTGGTGTGCAGCAGCTCGTGGTGCGTGCCGACCGCGTCGACGCGGCCTTCCGGCACGAACACGACCCGCTCCGCCCGATCCAGCATCAAAGGACTGGACGTGAACACCACCGTGGTCCGGCCGGCACGCAGCAACTGCAGACCGTCCGCGATCCGCGCCTCGGTGTGTGCGTCGACCGCACTGGTCGGCTCGTCGAGCACCAGCACCTGCGGGTCGACGTACAGCGAACGCGCCAGCGCCACCCGCTGCCGCTGACCGCCGGACAGGGACCTGCCGCGCTCGGTCAGCACGGCCTTCATGGCGTCGGACTCACCAGCAGGCAGCGTCTGGCGCAGCACGTCGAGGATGTCCTCGCACTGCGCTGCGTCCAGGGCGGTCTCGGGTGAGACCGCACCACTCGCCGGCACGTCGAACAGCTCGCGCACCGTCCCCGACAACAGCACCGGGTCCTTGTCCTGCACCAGGACGACGGTGCGCGCGGACTCGAGCGGGATGTCGTCCAGTGCGACACCGTCGAGCAGGACGGAGGGCTCGTCGGTGGCGGACGGGCTGTGGCCACCCAGCCGGTCGGCCAGCAGACCACCGGCGTCCGGGTTGCCGCAGACGACCGCGGTGAAGCTCCCGGCCGGGACGTTCAGCCCGGTGACCGGGTCGAGCAGGTCGCCCTCCGGCAGCTGAGCCGCGGAAGTCCCCTTGGTCTCGTCGGTCCGCTGCAGCGACAGCACGCGCGCGGCCCGGCGCGCCGACACCTTCGAGAAGATGAACGCGCTCGCCGTCTCCTCGAACGTGTGCAGCGGAACCAGCATGAACGTGATGAACCCGTACGTCGTGACCAGCTCGCCGACCGAGATCCGGCCCTGGGTCACCAGCCGGACGCCCATCCAGACGACGAGCACCAGGAACAGACCGAACAGCAGCACCTGCAGGGCCGCGATCAGCGACCACATCCGGGCACTGCGCACCGCGCTGCTCCGGTACTGCTGCGAGGCCTCGCGGTAGCGCTGCAGGAACAGCTGCTCACCACCGATGCCGCGCAGCACGCGCAGACCGGCGACGGTGTCGGCGGCGAGCTCGGTGGCCCGGCCGCCCTTGGCCCGCTGCTCGTCCGCGCGGCGCTCCGCGGGACCCATCAGGGGCACGATCGAGAACGCGAGCACCGGTACGGCGATCGCGACGACGAGGCCGAGCTGCGGTTCGTACAGCAGCAGGCCGATGACGACCGCGAAGCAGGTCAGCAGCGCGGCCACGAAGCGGCCCAGGACCTCGACGAACCAGCCGATCTTCTCGACGTCGCCGCTGCTCACGGCGACCACCTCGCCGGCCGCGATCCGGCGGGTCAGCAGCGAGCCCAGCTCCGCGGCCTTGCGGAACAGCAGCTGCTGCAGGCGCGACGCGGTGCTGATCCAGTTCGTCACCACGGCCTTGTGGAAGAACGAGTCGGCGCCGGCCTTGGCCGCGCCGAAGGCCAGCAGCAGCGCGCCGGCCAGGATCAGCTTGGGCCAGGACAGGTCGATCGCCGCCTGCACGGCGAGACCGACGGCGACCGGAGCGGCGGCGATACCGCCGAAATAGACCAGTCCCCAGAACACCGCGAGGACTTGCCCCCGCAGTTGCTGGTGCTCCAGCCAGATGATGAGTCGGAGGCCGGAACGGGTGTCCGGCACACCCGGATCGGCGAACGGAATGAGGCGCAAAGACATGACGTCTCACAAAGAGGCATAGAAGGGTTGGAAGAAGGCACCTGACCAGGCGAATGGAACAAGCGTAGGCGGCCCCGCCGACAGTCCGTCAAACCGTTTTCGTGGATGGTCGGGAACCGTTTCCAAGCCAGGTAGTACAGTCTTCAACGGATGGAGGGAGCCGGGTGGAGGAGCTGACCCGCGGTCGGCGGCTGCTGGTGCTCGCGATCTGTTGCTCGAGCCTGTTCATCGTCGGGCTGGACTCGACCATCGTGAACCTGGCGCTTCCGGCGATCCGGTCCGAGTTCGACGCCTCGGTCGCCAAGCTGCAGTGGACGATCGACGCCTACACGCTGGTGCTGGCCTGCCTGCTGATGGTTTCCGGGTCGACGGCGGACCGCGTGGGGCGGCGGCGGACCTTCCAGGCCGGACTGGTGCTCTTCGGGATCGGGTCGTTGCTGTGCGGAGTCGCGACCAGTATCGACCTGCTGATCGCGTTCCGGGTGCTGCAGGCCGTCGGCGGGTCGATGCTGAACCCGGTGGCGATGTCGATCATCACCAACACGTTCACCAACCCGCGTGAGCGCGCCCAGGCGATCGGGGTCTGGGGCGGTGTCGTCGGGCTGAGCATGGCGGTCGGCCCGGTCGTCGGCGGTTCGCTCGTGGATGCGGCCGGGTGGCGGTTCATCTTCTGGATCAACGTGCCGGTCGCCGTCGCCGCCTTCGTCATGACGGCGCTGTTCGTACCGGAGTCGCGGGCCGCCGTACCGCGGCGGATCGATCCGGTCGGGCAGGTGCTCGTCGTCCTGCTGCTGGGCAGCCTGACGTACGGGATCATCGAAGGGCGGTCGGCCGGGTGGGGGTCGCCGCTCATCGTCGGGTGCTTCGTCGTGTGCGTCGTCTCGCTGGCGTCGCTCGTGTACTACGAGCGTCGCCGGGAGGAGCCGCTGCTGGACCCGCGGTTCTTCCGCAGCGCGCCGTTCTCTGGGGCCACGCTGATCGCGGTGTGCGGGTTCTCGGCGCTGTCTGGGTTCCTGTTCCTCAACTCGCTCTATCTGCAGTCTGTGCGCGGGTTCAGTGCACTGCATGCCGGTCTGCTGACCCTGCCGATGGCTGCGATGACTGTGGTGTTCGCGCCGGTGTCCGGGTGGCTGGTCGGTCACCGCGGCCCACGGGTACCGCTGGTCGTCGCGGGCACCATGCTGACTGTGGCGGGTCTCCTGCTGTCCCACTTGACCACTACTACTTCCACAGCATGGTTGCTGGTCAGCTATCTGGTCTTCGGGCTCGGCTTCGGGATGCTGAACGCACCTATTACCAATGCGGCGGTCTCCGGGATGCCACGTTCCCAAGCCGGCGTCGCTGCAGCGATCGCGTCGACCAGTCGCCAGGTGGGTGCCTCGCTCGGTGTTGCTGTCGCGGGGACTGTTCTCACGGCGCGTCTGGTCGGCTCTTTCGAGTCCGGGTTCGTCGACGCGGCAAAGCTGTGCTGGTACATCATCGCGGGCTGCGGTGCGCTGGTGCTGGTGCTCGGTCTGATCACCACGACTCGCTGGGCCCGCCGTACGGCAGAGGACCTCGTCAGGGCTGGATGATCTCGGCCCGGACCAGTGCCTTGAGCCGGCCGCGGAGGATCTTCTGGCGGCGCTCCTCGTCCGGGAACAGGTCCAAGTAGGCAGGGCCTTTGGCGGCGAGCAGGTCGTCGTCGAGGCGGCGTACCGTGCCTGCCGGCGCTCGGTGGGTCATAGCGGCCTGCACAGCTTCACTGTCGATCCCGGTGAGCAGTTCGGTGAGCTGCTCCTCCGTGGTGACACCGACGCGGTGCAGGATGCCCAGGATCCAGGCGTAGTGCGTGGTCTTCGCGTGCGGCGCGTCGGGATAGCGACGGGTCAGGTACGTCGTCAGCGTGGCCGTGGTGAGGTCGAGTGGCGCCTTGTCCTCCGCGGTCGCCGCCAGCTCGCGGTACAGGCGGTCGATCTCGGTGAACTCGTTGTCAGCCAGCTCCATCAGGGCCGCCGCCAGCAGGAACCGCCGGTCGAACTCGGGCTTGCGGTCCGGCGGGATGTCCAGCTTGTACCGGATGTCGTGCTCGAACTCGGCCCACGCGTGCTGGACCGCCGTACGGACCTGGATCTCCATCACGAGGTTCTTCAGTACGGCGTACTCCGGCAGCTCGCGGCGGTGCTCGTTCAACCGGACCAGGTAGTGCTTGCTGGCGTACCCGAAGACGCCCTGCGCCCGGGTGTGCGCGCCCATGTCGGTGTGCTCGACGATCTCGAACTCTTCCTCGATCACCTCGCACACCCGGTCCACCGCCTCGACCAGGAACGTGATCACCCGGGCCGCGACCAGGTCGGTGATCTGATTCAGCGGGTCGTCGTACTTCGGCCTGGCGGGATCGTCCGGGTGCGGCTTGGACGCCTTCGCGAGGAACGACTCCGGGTCCTTCGCGCGCGCCGTGGCGCTCAGGTAGTTGATGCCTTCCTCTTCGCCGATCAGCTCGTTGATCAGCGCTTCGAGCTTGCGTGCGCCGCCGACGTACTGCTGGTGCACCCGCTCGTACAACGCCCCTGCCTGCGGAGCCCACTCCACCATGGCGGAACCATAGTGGTCTTCGGGTCGCTCACGGTGTCTATTGGTTTCTAGTCATTTCACTAGAAAGCCGTAGAGACCACTCGCGACACGCTCTGGCCGTCGATCGGTCAATCTACGGAAAACGCTAGACGCGCTCATACAGTGAAAGCATGGATCCGATCCGGAATCCCTATGCGCCCGGCGCCGGTCAGCGGCCGCCTGAGCTGGCCGGACGCGACACCGAGGTGCGGCAGTTCGAGGTAGTGCTCGAACGGGTCGCGGCAGGCAGACCGGAGCGGAGCCTGGTGCTCAGCGGACTCCGGGGCGTAGGCAAGACGGTCCTGCTCAACACACTGCGCTCACAGGCCATCAAGCGAGCGTGGGGTACCGGCAAGATCGAGGCCCGGCCGGACCAGAGCATCCGGCTGCCGATCGCGCAGGCGCTGCACACCGCGATGCGGGAGCTGGGCCACCGGCACCGCGACGACGAGAAGGTCGACCAGTTCAGCGCCGTACTGAAGGCGTTCGCGCTGCGCACCGCGGTGAACGACCGGAAAGGCATCCGCTGGCATCCGCCGGTCGACGTCGCCGCGGCAAAAGGCCGGGCCGACTCCGGCGACCTCGAGATGGACCTGATCGAGCTGTTCACCGACGCCGCGGACCTGGCCGGTGACCTGACCGTCGGAGTCGGGCTGTTCATCGACGAGATGCAGGACATCAGCACCGACGACCTGTCCGCGCTGTGCGCCGCCTGTCACGAGATCTCGCAGCAGAGCGCCCCGCTGGTCGTCGTCGGCGCGGGGCTGCCGCACCTGCCCGCCGTACTGTCGGCCAGCAAGTCGTACTCCGAGCGGCTGTTCCGCTACATCCGCGTGGACCGGCTGGCGCGTGAAGCGTGCGACCGGGCGCTGATGGTGCCGGCCGAGAGCGAAGGCGTGCAGTACGACGAGGAGGCCCTGGACGAGCTGTACGCGCAGACCGACGGCTACCCGTACTTCGTGCAGGCGTTCGCGCACTCGACCTGGGACCACGCGCCGACCTCACCCATCACCATCAAGGACGTCGCCGTCGCCGCCCCCGAAGCATCCGCCGAGCTGACCGTCGGCTTCTTCGGCTCACGCTACGAACGCGCCACACCCGCGGAACGCGAGTACATGCGCGCCATGGCCGAACTGGGCATCGGCGTCGACGACGGCTCCGTCCCCACCGCCGAGGTCGCCAGCACCCTCAACCGCAAACCCCAGTCCCTCTCCCCCGCCCGCGACGGCCTGATCAAAAAAGGCCTCGTCTTCTCCGCCGAACGCGGCACCGTAGCCTTCACCGTCCCCCACTTCGGCAAGTTCCTCCGCACCCGCACAGCCTGACAACTGGCGGAGGGTGAGCGGGGAAGTGTGAGTGGTGAAGGTGAGGCAGGCCCACGCGTGCTCCCACCCACCCCCGGGCTAACGCCCGTGCATCAGCTCCCGGCCCGCGCCTGCAGTCGTACCGGGCAGGTCCGACAGTCTGGATTTCCTCAGTGCCCGGACGACTTAACACAACCGGGCTTTCGTGCTTTGGCAGGTATCGGTAGGGTCACTTGTCATGACCACCCGGCGGAGCGGCCAGCGGGCCGACGTGTCCAGGCGTCGGGGTGGGCGGCACAGTCGGCGGAAGTCGTACAAGGGGCAGTGGCTTGTGGTGACGGCGTTGGCGGTGCTGGGGACTGTGGTGGTGGCGCATCCGGATGTGGCGCATCGGAACAGTCTTGCGGCGGAGGCGGTGGCGGGGGTTGACGCTGTCGCCGAGGAGGTGCCGGTGGCTGCTACGCCCAAGCCGACGCCGGTCGCTACGCCGACGCAGAAGTTCACGACTCCGTTGCGGCCGGCACCGACGCTGACGCGCAAGCCGAAGAACGCGAAGCCGAACGTGCTGGTCTCGACCGGGAAGCTCGCGGTGGTGCCGGGGTCCGACAAGGCGACCGGGGTGCGCGACAAGCTGACGTACCGGGTCGAGATCGAGCAAGGGGTGTCGGTGAACGGCGCCGCGGTGGCGGCGGCGATCCACAAGACTTTGACGGATCCGCGCGGCTGGCAGGCGCTGCATCCGGTGAGTTTCGAGCGGACGGACCGCGTCGACGCCGACCTCCGGATCATCCTCGCGACACCGACCTTGACCGACAAGCTCTGTCTGCCGCTCGACACCGGCGGTGAGGTGTCCTGCCGCGTCGAGGACCGGGTGGTGCTCAACGCGAAACGCTGGATCTACGCGATCCCGGCGTACAACGGCAACGTCGAGATGTACCGCAGCTACCTGGTCAACCACGAGGTCGGCCACGCGCTCGGCCACGGGCACTCGACCTGCACCACCCCGAAGACCCCCGCGCCGGTGATGATGCAGCAGACCAAGGGCCTGGCCGGCTGCCTGCCGAACGCCTGGCCGACCATCAAGGCCACCTGAGAGACTGGGCGCGACGGAGGGAGCACCGATGTCGTCACAGGACTTCCCGACGTACGGCCGGGGCGATGAGCCCGAGAAGCAGCAGGCAGCTGGTGAGGAGCATCACTACGCTCCGCCCGCTCCGTACGGCGGTGGCACGTACGCCGGCCCGCCTGCCCCGCCGGAGCAGTTCCAGTACGCGCAGCCACAGCCGTACGGGACCCAGCCGCAACCGCAGGGCAACCCGGCGTACCACCAGCCCCCGGCCTACCGCCCCGGCGCACCCTACGGCGCCGAAGCGAGCCCGCAGCCGCATGAGCTCCCGACGTACGGCCGGGACGAGCCGTCGCGGGATCCGCGTGCCGCTCGGGTCGTCGGCCTGGCGACGTTCATCGCCGCGATCTACGGTCTGCTCGTCGTGTCCGTCCAGCGCGTCGCGCTGCGGGAGATCTCCCAGGCGCCCGGCTCACCACTCAACCACCCGTTGCGGACCGACGTGCTCGACGCGATCGGCCAGCTGCTGCTCCTGGTCGTCGGCACCGGCGCGCTGGTGATGTGGATCCGGGACGTGCTGGCCCGCCGCAAGGCCGGTCGTCGGCCCGAGCCGGCCGAGCTCGCTGGGTTGCTGCTGGTCGCGGTGTCGGTGGTGCTGATCCTGGTCTGGCTGCTCATGGTGCTGTCCACGGGGCTGGGCAGCAGCGACGACGCGCTGCACCGGCTGCCCACGGCGTACGGCTGGGGTGGGGTCGGCCTGCTGCTTCTCGCCGTCGGCCTGTTCCTCGGGTATCGCGAGCTGAAGCCCGATGTAACGAACCCCGTCGTCAAAGGCGCTCCGGCCAAGGCGCCCTGGGAGTGAGCGCACCGATCGTCCTCGTGCCCGGCCTGGGCCTCGGCCCGGAGTCGTACGCGCGGACCGCCGAGCATCTCGTCACGCCGTACCACGTGGTGACGCTGCCCGGGTACGGCGAACCGGCGGGCGCTCGGGAGGACCTGCATCCGCGGGCGCTCGCGGTGGCGCTGGCCGAGAAGATCCGCGAGCGGTCGGTGCTGGTCGGCCACTCGGCGAGCTGTCAGGTCGTCGTCGAGACGGCGGTGCGCTACCCCGAGCTGGTGCACGCGCTCGTGCTCGTGGCCCCGACGGGTGATGCCCGGATGTCGAGCTGGGTCGACCGCGCCGTCCGGCTCGTCGGGTCCGCGATCCCGGATGTGCCGAAGCTGGTCCGGATCAGCCCGCAGTACGCGCGCACGACGCTGCCGTCGATCGCCCGCGCCGGGGAGGCATCGCGGATCCACGACCTGGCCGCGGTGATGCCGCACGTCCGGGCGCCGGTGGTCCTGGTCCGCGGCAAGCACGACCTGATGTGTACGAAGGAGTGGCTCGAGCAGCTCGCCGAGCTCAGTCACGGTGAGGCGCGCACGCTGGAGACGGGTGCGCACATGCCGGTCGTCACGAACGGCCCCGAGGTGGCGGCGCTCATAGAACGAGCGGCCGCGCTGCCGGAAAATAGCTGACGCGTTAAACTTGCAGCACCAACCTATGCGGGAGCTCGCACCGAGGATGCGCGGGCTGAGAGGGCGACAGCTGGGTCGCCGACCGCCTGAACCTGACCGGGTAATGCCGGCGTAGGGAGTGGGGTCACTCATGACCGATACAGCTGTTCGTCCGTCGAGCTCCACCGAGGCTCCGCTCGTTCTCACCACCGATGCGCCGCGCACGCTCGGCTTCTTCGACCAGTTCACGCTCTGGGGCAACTTCGGCATCTCGCTGTTCGGCCCCGTGACCGGTGCGCTGGTCGCGGCGTACACCGGCTCGCTGTGGCAGGGCCTGCTCGCGGTCGTCGTCGGCTGTGGCATCGGTGCGCTGGTGCTCGGCGGTGCGGCCGTGTTCGGGTCGCAGACCGGTGCGCCGGCGATGGCGTGTCTGCGTGGTCTGTTCGGCCGCCGCGGCTCGATGGCGCCGACCGTGCTGAACATCGCGCAGAACGTCGGCTGGGCGACGATGGAGATCATCGTGATCTCGCAGGCCGCGGTCGCGGTGACGAGTGAGCGCTGGCGCTGGCTGTTCGTCGTCCTCGCCGGGGTGATCGCGACCGCGATGGCGGTGCGTCCGCTGGGCAGCGTGAAGATCCTGCGCAAGTTCATGGTCTGGCTGGTGCTGATCGCGTCGGTGTACCTGTTCGTGCAGGTGCTGAGCAAGCCGACGCACGCCCTGCCGCAGGACAGCGTGTTCGGCTTCTGGCCGGCCGTCGACCTCGCCGCGGCCGGTGTCGTGTCGTTCGCCCCGCTGGCCGCGGACTACACGCGGCACTCGCGGACCAACAAGGCGGCGTTCGCCGGTTCCTCGCTCGGCTACGGCCTGGCCGCCATCGCGTACTACGCGCTCGGTGTGGTCGCCGTTGCGACGCTGGGGACGAACAGCGACGACGTCATCACCGCACTGGTCACGCTGCCGGCCGGTGCGATCGCCCTGCTCGTGCTGCTGGTGGACGAGGTCGACGAGGCGTACGCGAACGTCTACTCGACCACGATGGCCGCGCACAACCTGATCGGCCACATCGACCGGCGGTGGATCTCGGTCGTGATCGGCGTGATCGCCACCGGGATCGCGCTGTTCATCGACCTCGGCAGCTACACGCAGTTCCTGTACCTGATCGGCTCGGTCTTCGTTCCGCTGTTCGCGGTCGCGATCGCCGACTTCTTCGTGGTCAGCAAGATGAAGTGGGACGTGTCCGGTACGGCGAAGTTCCGCTGGCAGCCGACCGTCGCGTGGCTGATCGGCTTCGTCGCGTACCAGTTGGTGAACCCCGGCACCGTCGCGGGCTGGTCGCCGTTCTGGACCAAGCTCCAGCAGGCCCTGTTCAACGACCAGCCCGTGCCCAGCTGGCTCGGCGCGACGTACACGTCGATCATCGTCTCGATGGTGGCTGCGGTACTGCTCGGCCGGATCGGTCGGCGGCAGGCTGCCTGAGCAGCACCAGCGCGACCGCCGGGAACACCAGCACGGACAGCAGCCCGGCGCAGACCAGAGCGGCGGCGGTGACCGGGCTCATCAGCCCGGTCGCCACGCCGATCTGCGTCGCCGTCACGATGAACGGCAGCGACGTCGCCTGCAGCAGCGCCGCCGCAGCCGTCGACCGGGGGCCCAGTGTCCGCACGGCGAGGTACGCCGGTGCGCCGCGCACGACGAGCAACGCGAGCAGGAACAACGGCACCCGGACGAGCGCGGCCGGGTCCTCGAGCAGGCCGCGCAGATCGAGCCGGAGTCCACTCGTCACGAAGAACACCGGGATCAGGAACCCGTAGCCCAACGCCTCCAGCTTGATCCGGAAGCGCGGATGCGAGGCGGCGTCCCGGTCGACCAGTCCGACCACCGCTCCGGCCAGGAACGCCCCGAGGATCGTCTCCAGCCCGAACTGCTCCGCCAAGGCGACGAAGGCGACCAGCAGCACCACAGCGGCCCGGACCCTGATCTCCGCTGTGGTGTCCTGCAGTCGCAGCAGGACCCCGCCGAGTCGCTGCGATCGTCCGGCGGTGGCGACGACGAGACCCGTGACGACCACCAGCAGAGCGAAGAGCGCGACCATGACGAGCCGTTCGCCCGCACTGCCTCCCTCGGTCGAGAAGACGAGTGACAGCACCAGTACGGCAGCGAAGTCGGCGACGGATGCGGCCGCGATGGTGAACTGCCCGACGCTGCCCTCGGCCTTGCCCGCGTCCTTGAGGACGGGCACGACCAGACCCAAGGACGTCGCTGACAACGTGACAGCGAGCAAGAGCGCGCTGTTCACCCAGCCGACCGCAGAGAACCCGAAGCCGGCCAGGCCGCCCAGCAGCAACGTCACCAGATAGCCCAGGACCGCCAGCCGCAGCACCTGTCCGCGCAGCCGGTGTACGTCGATCTCGAGGCCGGCCAGGAACAACAGGAAGCCCAGCCCGAGCAGCGAGACGATCTGCAGCGGCAGGTCGACGTCGATCAGGCCGAGGCCGTGCGGACCGAGCACGATCCCGGCGACGATCTCGAGGACGACCGCCGGGACCCGGAGTCGCGGTGCGAGCCCGAGCAGCAGCGGTGCGAGCAGCGCGATCAGGACGACCGCGAACAGGTTGGTGAACTCCACGTCCGGCATACCGCTTCAGTGCCGTCGACGCGGCCGGACGTTACGCGGTCAACCGCGCGGGAAGGAACGGAAGGCGTCGAGCAGCCGGTCGCGGGTCTCCTCGGGCAGGTTCTCGGGGCGGACCCGCCCGACCTCGGCCGCAGTGCGCCGGATCTGCTCGACGTAGATCTCGCAACCGTCGCAGAGCGCCAGATGCTCGACGAACCGCTGCTCGGTCTCCGGGGCCAACGCACCGTCGAGATAGGCGGTGACGAGCTCGACCAGCTCGGCGCACGTCATGCGTCAGCTCCCGTGAAGTAGTGGTCCAGCCGGCCGCGAACGGCTGCCCTGGCGCGATGCAGCAGGACCCGTTGATTGGCCATGGAGATCTCCAGCAACGCACACACGTCCTCGGCGTCGTGTCCGTCGATGTCTCGTAACGTCAGCACGACCTGCTGCCGGATCGGCAGGCCCTCGATCGCCGCGGCCACGGTGGACCGGACCTCGTGGGCCAGGACCTCGCTCTCGGTGGTCGGCCAGCGGTCCGGGAACGTGCGCCAGCCGCCCGGATACCGGTCGTCGGCGCCCCGGAAACGCTGCGGGTCGACCGTCGGCTCGCTGTCCGGCACAAGGCTCGTCCACGGGACGGTCCGCTGCTCGCGGGTGGCCCGCTTGCGGGCGATGTTCACCAGGATCCGGTACACCCACGTCCGCAGCGACGACCGGCTCTCGAAGCGGTCGATCCCCTCGAACACCGCCAGCCAGGTGTCCTGCACGACCTCCTCGGCACTGGCCGACGTGGACACGAACGACCGGGCCAGCCGCAGCATCGAGCCGGACCAGCCGTTCAGCAGACACACGAACGTCTCCTCGTCCCCGGTCCGCAGCCCGGCGACGAGGACGTCGTCCGTCGGCACCACCACCCCCACAAGCCGACGGTACAGCAGCACCCCGGACGTCAGCGGTACTCCGGGTTCTCGAAGTCGAAGCGGCAGCCGGCGTCCCACTCGGAGCGCTGGTTGCCGTGCGCCGGTACGCCGCCGGCGTCCTTCAGCATCCGCGCGAGGTGCAGCAGGTTCCAGGTCATGAAGGTCGTGTTCCGGTTGGTGAAGTCGTTGTCCGGCCCACCCGAACCCTCGTCCAGGTACGACGGTCCCGGGCCGGCCTCGCCGATCCACCCGGCGTCGGCCTGCGGCGGGATCGTGTACCCGAGGTGCTGCAGCGAATACAGGACGTTCATCGCGCAGTGCTTGACGCCGTCCTCGTTGCCGGTGATCAGGCAGCCGCCGACGCGGCCGTAGTACGCGTACTGTCCGTGCTCGTTCAGGATCGACGAGTTGCCGTACAGGCGTTCGATCACCTGTTTGGTGACCGAGCTGTTGTCGCCGAGCCAGATCGGTCCGGCGATCACCAGGATGTCGGCGGCCATCACCTGCTCCTGGATCGCCGGCCAGGCGTCGGTCGCCCAGCCGTGCTCGGTCATGTCCGGCCAGACCCCGGTGGCGATGTCGTGGTCGATCGCGCGGATCACGTCCACCTGGACGCCCTGCTTCTCCAGGATCTTCCGGCTGACGTCGATGAGTCCCTCGGTGTTGCTGACGGCCGGCGACCGCTTCAGCGTGCAGTTGAGGAACAGGGCGCGGAGGTCGTCGTACTCGGTCATCGATGTCTCCTCAGAGAAGTTCCGCGTCCTGCTCGACACAGAGCAGGACGGGGCCGGTGGCGGTGAACAGTTCGGTCATCGCGTCGTCCAGGTCCTGACGACGGGTGACCCGCAGGCCGGTCGCGCCGCACAGTTCGGCGTACGCGGCCCAGTCGGGGTTGTGCAGCGAGGTGTGCCAGACCGGGTAGTCGGCGGCGAGCTGCTCCTTGCTGATCTTGCCGAGCGAGTGGTTGTCGAGCAGTACGTGCTTGATCGGGATGCCGTACTTGACCGCGGTCGTGAGCTCGGCGGCGTACTGCGCGAAGCCGCCGTCACCGGTCACCGCGACGATCGGCCGGCCCGGAGCGGCCGCCCACGCGCCGAGCGCGGCGGGATACCCGAAGCCGATCGATCCGAGGTAGCCGGACATCAGCACCGGTTGGCCTTTCGACTCCAGGTACCGGCCGAGCGAGTACGCATGGTTGCCGACGTCAACGGTCACGACCGCGTCCGCGGGCAGATGCTTCGAGAGCGCGTCGAACACGGCCGCCGCCGACACACCGCGGCCTCGGTCGTCGTTCACGCGCCGCTGTTTCTCCGCGCGCCAGATCGCCCAGCGCTCGGCCACGTCCGGCCGCTGGTCCTCGGCCTTGACCTCGCCGAGCATGCCGGTGAGCGCGGACAGCGCGAGCCGCGCGTCGCCGAGCACGTCCACGGCGACCGCGTCGAAGCGTCCGATCGCGGTGTGGTCGTCGTCGATCTGGACGATCGGCTTGTACGCCGCGATACCGGTGTGGTTCGAGAACGAGGCGCCGGCCACGACGAGCAGGTCCGACTCGTTCATCAGCCAGCTCGCGACCGGCGTACCGCTGCGGCCGAGCACCCCGGCGCCGAGCGGATGCGTGTCCGGCAACAGTCCCTTGGCCTTGAAGGTGGTCAGCACCGGCATGTTCAGGCGCTCGGCCAGCTCGCGGACCTCGGTCTCGGCTCCACGGGCGCCGTGGCCCACGATCATCACCGGCCGGCGTGCGTCGCGGATCAGTGCCGCCGCACGGACCAGCGTGTCCTCGTCCGGCCGGATCCGGCGGCCGGAGAGCCGCCCGCTGGGGTTCTTGGCCGCCGCGTCGGACGGTTGGACCTGTACCTCGTCGGGCAGCACGAGATGCGCGACGCCGCGGCCGTCGATCGCGTGCTTGACCGCCAGCGCGGCCAGCTCGGCGTGATCGCTGCCGGCCTGGACCGCCGTACTCGAGACGGCGACGTCCTTGAAGACCGCGGTCAGATCGAGGTCCTGGAACGCGCCGCGGCCGAGCCACTTCGACGGCACCTGACCGGAGACGGCCAGGACGGGGGAGCCGTCGAGCTTCGCGTCGTACAGTCCGGTGAGCAGGTTGGTCGATCCCGGACCGGCGATCGCGAAGCAGACCGCAGGACGGCCCGTGAGCTTGCCGTAGGCACCGGCCGCGAACGAGGCCGCACCTTCGTGCCGGATACCGATGTAGGTGAGTTCACCGCGGTCCTCGGCCCGCCGCATCGCCTCGGCGAAGCCGAGATTGGAGTGCCCCACCATCCCGAACACATGACTGATGCCGTGGGCAACCAATGTCTCCACGAGGACGTCGGCCACGGTCCGGACCGCTTCCTGCCGGTCCGGCAACTGCACATAGACCCCGTCCGCCCGCTCGTCCACCGGATACGACGGGACGCTGTCGGAGAACCCCTCCGGCGGTCGGCCGCTGATCGGGTCGTAGTCGTACCCGTGCCACGGACACCGCAGCAGCCCCTTCTCGATCGACCCTTCCCCGAGCGGGCCGCCTTGGTGCGGGCACTTGTTCTCCAGCGCGCCGAGCCGCGCCCCGCAGCGGGCCAGCGCGATGCTCCGGCCGTCGACCACCACGCTGCGGACGCGCCCGTCCGCCGGTACGTCGACCTCGTCCACCCGATGCCAGTCCATGTAACGTCTCCCACCCTTCGCGGCACCAATCGATCAGGTGATCAGTGCCGACACACGGCCTGGGCGTTACAGAGGAGACCGCAGCCATGGACGAACGTTCGCTCGCCGTAACCCGTCGATCCCTGCACGGCGTCGCCGAGCTCGTCCTCGCCGGGCCGCAGCACGGCCGGGGAGGCGGCATCCGGCTGCGCGTCGTCCCCGGCGGGTTCGGCACCACCGACGGCGACTTCCGGGTCGAGGGCGACGCGCTCGTCGCGCCGGCGGGCACCGTCCGGCTGACCGGCACGTACGCCCAAGTCGCTGCCGCCGTGGGCCTCGAGGCGAGGCCGCTCGACGAGGTGTACTCCGGCGGCCCGATGATCGCCCCACACGAGCACCTCGAGATCGACCCGGCCGCGGCCCGGTTGCTCGCGGAGGCCTTCGCCCGCGGTGACGCGGCACTGCGGGCGTTCGCGCCGGGCGAGACACCCGTCCTGTGGCCCGAGCACTTCGACGTCGGGATCACCGTCGACGAGGTCAACTACGGCGTTTCGCCCGGTGACGACCACCTGCCCGAGCCGTACGCGTACGTCGGGCCCTGGATACCGCGGACCGGTGCTTTCTGGAACGCGCCGTTCGGCGCCACCCGAACGTTGGCCGAACTGTCCGACGTACTGGAATTCTTCACCGCCGGCAGATCCCTGCTGGACAACTGACCCACCGGGACCGGAATACTTGCCGCATGCTGAATTCCGCACTGCGTAGCCGGGCCGAATACGCCGAGCTCGGCGCCGACGGACTGGCCGCGCGGACAACGCCCGAGCGGGACGCCGCCATCGTCGCGGCGGTCGAGGAGCTGCTGGTCGGTCGGGAGTCGGTGCTCGACCTGTGCTGCGGGTACGGCCGGGTCGCGCTGCCGCTGCGCCGCGCGGGCAAGGTGGTGCGGGCGCTGGACATCTCACCGAACCTGCTCGAGGCCGGCCGGGCCGCGGCCGCCGAGGAGGAGCTCGCGATCGACTGGGCGATCGGCTCGATGACCGACCTGCCGTACAAGTGGGACTCGTTCGACGCGGTGATCTGCCTGTGGACGGCGTTCCACGAGCTGTTCGCCGAGGACGAGCAGATCTCCACCATCTGCGAGATCTCCCGGGTGCTGAAGCCGGGCGGGATCGCGATCATCGAGGGCCCGGTCTGGGGCCCGGCGACCGCGGGCGAGATCGCCGGAGGGATGCGCCAGGGCCCGGAGCACCGGATCGTCACCACCGAGCACGACGACGACCGCAGCAGCGTGCACTTCATCCACGACGAGATCAGCTACGGCCGGCTCTGCGCGGCCGCCGGAATCGACGACTACAAGGTCTACAAACGCGACTGGGGCGGCCGGCGCCGGCTCATCCTGGAGATCCACCAACCGGCAACTTCCTGACATGTCAGGAGGAGCAGATCCCCACTCCACATTGGGGATCTGCTCCTTTGAATTTCGAGTGTAAAACCATTCCGGGCTATTCAGGAAAACTCAGCTTTTTGCTTCGAGATTCAGCAAGAATCGCTTCGCCTCGAGGCCCCCGGCGTACCCGGTGAGCGCGCCGTTCGCACCGATCACCCGATGGCAGGGCAGCACGACGCACACCGGGTTGGCGCCCAGCGCGGTCCCGACCGCGCGCGCCGCCTTCGGCCGGGCGATGTCGCCGGCCACCGCGCCGTACGTCGTGGTCCGCCCGTAGCTCGTGTGCGTCGGCAGGTCCTCGAGCACCAGCCGCTGGAACGGCGACGCCAGGACCAGATCGACGTCCAGGTCGAACGCCCTGCGCTGCCCGGCGAGGTACTCGTCGAGTTGCCGTCGTACGTCGTCCAGCGGGCCGGGTTGCCGCAGGACCCGCGGCGACACGGCCCGGGCGAGCCGGTCGGTCATCGTCTCCTCGTCGTCGAACGAGCTGGCCACGACCCGCCCGCGCGCGATCGCGAGCAGCATCGTCCCGAGCGGGGTGTCGTGCAGCGTGTAGGCGACGTCGGCGGCCGGCAGGACGGGCGGCCTCAGGCCGGGGGTGCTGAGCCGGGTCAGCCGGCTCTCGAGATCAGTCATCGTGTACTCCGAGTTTCGTGCGCAGGGTCGCCAGCGCGTCGCTGACGAGCCGGCGCGACGCGGCGGGCGTGGTGTCCAGAGCGGCGGCCACGCCGTGGTGGTCCAGGTCGCCGACGTATTTGAGCGTGATCGCGAAGCGTTGCCGCTCCGGGAGGTCGTTGACCGCCCGCCACAGGTCGGGGTCCGGCCAGTCCGCGGTCTCGGGCCCGTCGACCGCGACCGGCGGCGCCTCGTCCAGCGGGCGCTGCGGTTTCCGCGCCCGGTGCACGTCGGTCGCGCACCGGGCGGTGATGGTCAGCAGCCAGCTGCGCAGGTTCTTCGCCGACGTCAGCGCCGGGTACGCCGCGTACGCCTTCTCCCAGGCGCGTTGCGCGACGTCGTCGCCGTCGTCCGGACCCGCCAGCGCGCGGGCCAGCCTGGCCACGTCCTGCCAGTGCGCGTCGATCAACGCCTGGAACGGGGGTAACCGCAGAGCCATCACGTAAGTAGAACGCATCGGGGTCGCGGCGTGTGAGTCCGGATCACGAGATTGTCTAGTTACTTGGTGGACATTGATGCGAAGATAGCTGACATGACGACGACACACCTCACCCGCCGTCGCGTCATCGACCTGCTGCGGACGGCGAGCGCCACCTGTCGGTGACGCGTTCACTCGCTGCTGCTCGCATGAGGCCTGTCTGATCACGCCTCACTTCACCTGTGGTCCCTGCCCCGTTCCGAGGGAGAGACATGTCCGTACCTGCCTTGAACCGTCCTGCCCTGTCCGTCGTCCCGGACCGATCCGTGGAGCGGACGGTGGACGCCGACGTCTACCGCTCCGTGTTCCGTCGCCACGCCGCCGGCGTCGTGGTGATCACCGCGGACGCCGGGCACGGCCCGGTCGGCTTCACCGCGACCTCGCTGGTCTCGATCAGCCTGCTGCCGCCGCTCGTCTCGTTCGCGATCGCCACCAGCGCGTCCAGTTGGCCGGCCGTGAGCACGGCGAGCAGCGTGGTGATCAACTTCCTGTCCGCCGACCAGCACGCGATCGCCGGCCGGTTCGCCACCAGCGGCATCGACCGGTTCGCCGAACCGACCCGCTGGTCGCGGCTGCCCACCGGCGAACCGGTCCTCGACGACGTCCCGAGCTTCCTGCGGGCGCAGATCGCGCACCGCTTCGCCGTCGGCGACCACTACCTGGTCGTCGCCCGCCTCGCCACCCATACCGAACGCCGTGAGCACGAGTCGCTGCTCTACCACGACGGCCGCTACGCGAAAGCACACCATGTCTAGAAAACGCCTCCTCCCCGCCCTCGCCCTGCTCGCCCTCGTCGCCGGTTGCGGCGCGAACGCGGCCGCCGACTCCGCGAAGCTCTCGCTCGACGCACCGCTGCCGACCGCGGTCCCGGACGGCGCCAAGATCGTCGTCGGCGATCCCGCCACCGAGGTCGCGCTGAAGCTCTCCGGCCAGTACGACAAGGTCTCGAAGTACGTCCAGTTCGCGAACCTGAGCGGTGGTCCCCAGACCACCGAGGCGTTCCGGGCGCACGCCCTGGACCTCGGCTCGGTCGCCGAGATCCCCCCGATCCACGCGACCTGGACCGGTCTGCACGTGAAGATCGTCGCCTCCAAGTTCCGCCAGGACCCGCTGCACCACCCGATCTACAAGCTCGGCGTCGCCCCCGGGGTGTCGGTGAAGACCCTCGGTGACCTACGCGGCAAGAAGATCGCGTACAGCCCTGGGCAGGCGCAGGGCGCGCTGATCCTGAAGGTCCTGCAGAAGGCGGGACTGACCAAGGACGACGTCAAGCTGGTCGAGCTGCCGAGCACCGGCGACGTCTACGCCCAGGCGCTCGCCGGCAAGCAGGTCGACGTGGCGCCGATCGGCGGCGTCCAGATCAAGCGGTACCTGGCGAAGTACGGCAAGGACGGCGCGAGCACGATCGACCACGGCCTGCGCGACGACGCCGGCCACCTCTACGGTCCGGTCGAGTCGCTCGAGGACCCGGCGAAGGCCGCCGCGATCCGCGCGTACGTCGCTGCCTGGGGTGTCGCCCAGGAATGGATCGACAAGCACCCCAAGGAGTGGATCGAGGGCTACTACGTCAAGAACCAAGGCCTGAGCGCCGCCGACGGGCAGTGGCTGGTCGACAACGCCGGTCACCCGGACATCCCGGCCGACTGGAGTGACGCGATCGAGCGCCAGCAGGAAACGATCGAGTTGCTCGCCCACGAGACCGGCAACAAGGTGATCGAGGCCAAGGACCTGTACGACCTGCGGTTCCAGACCGTCGCCACGGACGCGATCAAGGCAGGCGCCAAATGAGCGCCACCACCCTGCCCGGGCTGCGTCCGCGCGCCGCGACCAGCCCCGTCGTACGGCGCCGCCGGCTCGGACCGGGCACGCCGATCCGGTTCGGGTCCGCGATCGGGCCGGTGCTGCTGCTGGTGATCTGGAGCATCGGATCCGCCACCGGTTGGATCGACCAACGAGTCCTGTCCGCGCCGTGGACCGTGGTGACCACGGCCGGCGACCTGATCGCCGACGGCCGCCTGCAGTCGAACCTGTGGACGTCCGCGCAGCGTGCGCTCGTCGGCCTCGCGCTCGGCATCGTGCTCGGCGTCGTCCTCGCGCTGATCTCCGGCCTGTCCCGGCTCGGTGAGGCGGTCCTCGACGGCCCGATCCAGATCAAGCGCGCGATCCCGTCGCTGGCCCTGCTGCCGCTGCTGATCCTCTGGCTGGGCATCGGCGAGTCGATGAAGATCGTCACCATCCTGCTCGGGGTGTTCGTGCCGATCTACATCCACACCCACAACGGGCTGCGCACGATCGACAGCCGGTACGTCGAGCTCGCGCAGACCGTCGGGTTGTCGCAGTGGGAGTTCGTCCGGCGCGTCGTCCTGCCGGGCGCGCTGCCCGGCTTCCTGCTCGGGCTGCGGTTCGCCGTCACCGGCGCCTGGCTGTCGCTGGTCGTCGTCGAGCAGATCAACTCCACCAGCGGCATCGGCTACATGATGGAACTGGCCCGCACGTACGGGCAGACCGACATCATCATCGTCGGCCTGGTCGTGTACGGCGTCCTTGGTCTGCTGTCCGACGCGGTCGTCCGCCTGGTCCAGAGGAGGGCGCTGTCATGGCGACGAACGTTGGCCTCCTGACCGTCCAGGTCCGTGACCTGATCCGCCGGTACGACGATCGCCCCGTCCTGGACGGGCTGGACCTGGACATCGCGCCCGGCGAATTCGTCGCACTGCTGGGGAAGAGCGGATCCGGGAAGAGCACGCTGCTGCGGGCCCTCGCCGGCCTGGACCACGACGTCGAGGGAACCGGTGAGCTGGCCGTCCCGGCGAACGTCTCGGTGGTGTTCCAGGACTCCAGGCTGTTGCCATGGGCAAGAGTGCTGGACAATGTCGTGCTCGGGTTGGGCGCTGCGGACGACCGCGGCCGCGAGAGCCTGGCGGAGGTCGGACTCGCCGGACGCGAGAAGGCCTGGCCGAACGAGCTGTCCGGCGGCGAGCAGCAGCGGGTCGCGTTGGCGCGGTCGCTCGTGCGAGAGCCGGAGCTGTTGCTCGCGGACGAGCCCTTCGGGGCGCTGGACGCGCTGACCCGGCTGAAGATGCACGCGCTGCTGCGGAAGCTGTGCGCGGCGCACCAACCCGCCGTACTGCTGGTGACGCACGACGTCGACGAGGCGATCGTGCTGGCCGACCGGGTGATCGTGCTCGACGCCGGCCGGATCGTCGCCGAGGAAACCATCACGCTGGCGGCGCCCCGGAGCGCGGCCGATCCAGGATTCGCCGCGGTCCGGTCGCGGCTTCTCGACGCCTTGGGAGTTTCGGTATGAGCAGGCCCAGTAGACAACTGCACCTGAACGCGTTCCTGATGAGCACCGGTCACCACGAGGCGTCCTGGCGGCTGCCGGAGAGCGACCCGTTCGCGAACACGTCCGTGGCGCACTACCAGGCGCTGGCGCAGCTGGCCGAGCGCGGCAAGTTCGACTCGATCTTCTTCGCGGACTCGCCGGTGCTGTTCGGCGACGTCGGGCGGCGCCCGGCCGGCTCGCTGGAGCCGACCGTGCTGCTGACCGCGATCGCGGCGGTCACGTCGCGGATCGGGCTGATCGCCACCGCGTCCACGACGTACAACGAGCCGTTCAACCTGGCCCGCCGGTTCGCCAGCGTCGACCACGTGAGCGGCGGCCGCGCGGGCTGGAACGTCGTCACCACAGCCGGGCCGGAGGCGGCGCGCAACTTCAACCTGGCCGACCAGCCGGCGCACGCGGAGCGGTACGAGCGCGCCGCCGAGTTCCTCGAGGTCGCGTACCAGCTCTGGGACTCGTGGCAGGACGACGCGGCGATCGCGGACAAGGCGTCCGGTGTGTGGGCGCTGAACGAGCGCGTGGTGCCGATCGACCACGTCGGGCGGCACTTCCAGGTCCGTGGGCCGCTGAACCTGCCGCGCTCGCCGCAGGGGCACCCTCTGATCGTCCAGGCCGGGTCGTCGGAGGACGGCAAGGGCCTGGCGGCTCGGTACGCCGAAGCCGTGTTCACCGCGCAGCAGACGCTGGAGGACGCGCAGGAGTTCTACCGCGACCTCAAGGCGCGGACGGCGGCGCTCGGGCGGGACCCGTCGTCGGTGAAGATCCTGCCCGGGATCGTGCCGGTGATCGGGTCCACGGTCGCGGAGGCGGAGCGGCTGGAACACCAGCTGGACTCGCTGATCCGGCCGGAGTACGCGCGGCTGCAGCTGGCCCGCACGCTGCGGGTGGCGCCGGAGGATCTGCCGTTCGACCAGCAACTGCCCGCCGATCTGCCGGACGAGGACGAGATCGAGGGCGCCAAGAGCCGGTACACGCTGATCGTCACACTCGCCCGGCGGGAGAAGCTGACTGTCCGCGAGCTGATCGGCCGGCTCGGCGGCGGGCGCGGGCACCGGACCTTCACCGGCACGCCGGAGCAGGTCGCGGACGCGATCCAGCACTGGTTCGAGGCTGGCGCGGCGGACGGCTTCAACGTGATGCCGCCGGTCCTGCCGTCCGGTCTGACCACGTTCGTCGACGAGGTGATCCCGATCCTGCAGGCCCGCGGCCTGTTCCGGACCGGGTACACCGGCACGACCCTGCGCGAACACTACGGCCTGCCCCGTCCCGCCGGCCGTCTCGTCGCGCCGCAGGAGGCCACCGCCTGAGTCGTCGGGGGTCCCGTCAGGTGGCGGGACCCCCGACCCGTACGACGAGCTTCCCGACCGCCTTGCCGTCCTGCATGATGCGGTGCGCCTCGCCGATCTCGTCCATCGTGAAGACGCGGTCGATCCGGATCGGGAGCGTGCCGGCCGCGACCAGGTCGACGTACCGCTGGAACGCGTCGGCGGGCAGGTCCGAGCTCTCGCCGCCGTACGCCGTCAGCCGGACGCCGTTCGGGAGGTAGCCGATCGGGTAGAAGTCCGGGATCGTCCAGGTGTCGCTGAGCATTCCCGTGAAACACACCGTTCCGTGCACAGCCGTGGCTTTCAGAGTGTCGGGGAGGACATTCGTCCCGACCAGTTCGAGCGCCGCGTGAACGCCGTTCGGCAGAATCTCCCGGACCTTTTGCGCAACGTTGCCGTCGTCAACGATCGGGTGATCGACGCCGAGCTCGCGGAGCACCTGTACGCGCTGCGGATTCCGCGTCGTCGAGAACACGGTCAACCCGTGCTCCTTCGCCAGGACGGCCGCCGCGACGCCGACCGACGACGTACCGCCGCGGACCAGCAGCGACTGGCCCGGCTCGATCCCGAGGCCCGTATGGAGCGAGCCGTGTGCCGTCTGCAGCATCTCCGGCAGCGCGCCGAGCGTCGCCCAGTCCAGGTCGGTCGTCACCGGGATCACCGACGACGCCGGGACGACGGTGTACTCGGCGTACCCGCCGTCGTACTCGCGGCCCATCCCGCCCATCATCGCCACGACCTGCTGCCCGCTGGTGAATTCACCACCCGGCGCGAGGTCGACCGTCCCGGCGGCCTCGATGCCGGGGATCAGCGGGAACCGCGCGTTCGTCGCCAGCCCGGCGCGGAGGTGGTACTCCGAGCGGTTCAGCCCGAACGCCTCCACCTTGATCCGCACCCAACCGGCCGCCGGCTCCGGCACCGGCACCCGCCGCACCCGAAGCTCCTCCGGCTCCACCGGCCCGTCCAGCACGATCGCCCGCATGTCCATGCCGCCAATCTTCGCCGACCCTGTGAAAGAGTTTCTTTCATGCGGAAGCTCCCGCGCGTCGTAGCTCATCGCGGCGCCAGTGACGTCAATCCTGAGCACACTCTCGCGGCGTACCAGCGGGCGATCGAAGTCGGCGCGGACGGACTCGAGTGCGATGTCCGGCTGACCTCCGACGGGCACCTGGTGTGCGTCCACGACCGCCGGATCGAGCGCACGTCGAACGGCCGCGGCGTGCTGTCCACGATGAGCCTCGAGGAGCTGGAGACGTACGACTGGGGCTCCTGGAAGCATCCGTGGGCCGAGCTGGACGAGGACGCCGAGCTGCCCGGCCTCGACGTCCGGAAGGTGCTCACGCTCGAGACGCTGCTCGCCACCGTGCGGGACGCCGGCCGGCCGGTCGAGCTCGCGATCGAGACCAAGCACCCGACCCGGTACGCCGGCCTGGTCGAACGCCGCCTGATCGAGGCCCTCGACCGCTTCGGCTGGGCGCACCCGAAGGTCGGCAGCGAGTCCCCGGCCCGAGTGATGAGCTTCTCCTGGCTCTCGCTGCGCCGGATGCGTGCCGCGGCGCCCGGCCTGCGCACGGTCCTGCTGATGGACCGCGTCCCGCTGCGCTTCCGCGACGGCTCGCTGCCGACCGGCGTCTCGTACGCCGGACCGAGCCTGGAGATCGTCACCGCGCATCCGGAGTACGTCGACCGCGCGCACAAGCACGGGCACCAGGTCCACGTCTGGACCGTGAACGCCGAGGACGACATCCGGCACTGCCGCGACATCGGCGTCGACGCGGTGATCAGCGACCGCCCGGACGTCGCGCTCCGGGTCCTCGCGGAGGGGCCGGAAGGCGTAGGACGTCGTAACTGACCAGCGGGTTTGTGACACGCCGGGACGAAATTGTGTGGCTTGTGTCACGCGGTTCGGATACGTAGCGACATGAATGCAGGCGGTTATCGTAAACGTTCAATTCCGTCGATTTCGTTACGGTTTCAGCGTTTTTGGCCGTGATCTTCGAGAGGCTATGTAACGGAATACTTGCGGGTGTTTTCCGGGCGTGGTTCGTGGGCAGAAGTTCCTGTGGCTGAACCGATCATCGAGGAGACCGTGCTTGTCCTCTGCGACCCTGCCCGCCGACGTGAGCGTCGTGGACGTCGTACTGCCGCATGAAGTGTCCGCGGTAGCGGACGCCCGTCGCCGTCTGGCCGCCTACCTGAAGCGCTACCGGGTCACCGTTGCCGCCTCTGACGACGCGCAGCTGGTGCTCTCGGAGCTGCTCTCCAACGCCATCCGGTATGCACCCCCGCTGCCGGCCGGTGAAGTGCGGGCCGCGTGGTGGATCGACAAGGCAGGAATCCATGTCGAGGTCACCGACGGCCGCGGCGACACCGAGCCGCAGCGGATCAGCGACCCGCACCCGGAGTCGATCGGCGGCCGCGGCCTGGCCATCGTCGACGTCCTCACCTCCGGCTGGGACGTCCGCACCGCCAGCTCGCACCGCACGGTGCACGCGGTGATCCCGAACTGATCCGCGCGCCTCCCCGGCGCCCGTCCGCCCCAACGCGAGGGGATACCCCCTGGTGCGGGGGGCTCTCCGTTGGTCTGCGAGCGGAGAACCCCCACCACGAACGGTTAACCCTTCGCGTGCGGTGGGAGCTGGTTGGCCCTCGGGTGGGCTCGGCTGTAAGACTGCGGGGTTATGGGAAAGAAGTCGCGGCAGCGCGCGAAGAACACGACGACGACCGTCACGCTCGACCCGGCCGATCTGGTGGACGTCGGGCCGCGCGAACCCTGCCCGTGCGGTTCGGGCAAGCGGTTCAAGCAGTGCCACGGCAAGGACCGGGCGCAGACCGCGGACAGCTTCGTGGTGCGGCCGTTCGAGGGGCTGCCGTCGGAGTGCGACCTGATCGCCTTCCGGGAGATCGTGCCGTCCGGCACCGTGCAGATCGAGCTCGTCGGTGACCACGCCGGCAAGGTGATCAACCTGGTCACCCTGCTACCGATGGCTATGCCGGGTGTGGTGCGCGACGACGAGACCATCTGGATCGGGATGCAGACGCACGCCTCGTCGGGCGACCCGAGCCGCGATCTCGGCCACGCGATCACCGCCGCGCTGCGCACCGACCCGGGACACCCGGTGCAGGTCGGCGACCTGATGAAGGACGGCCCGCGGCTGCAGGACCTGATCGACACGAGCAAGCCGCTCGACATCAAGGTCCACGACGGCTTCGAGTACTGGGTCGGCGAGAACGTCGAGGACCCGACCGGTGAGGTCGCGGCCGGTCTGGAGCGCGCGAACGCCGCGGCTGCGCCGACGGTCCGGCTGGAGTCGGTCGAGGCGGCGTACTGGACGACGATCGGCGATCGCATCTACCTGCGCTGGGTGCTGCCGCACACCGAGGACACGCTGCTCGACGCCCTGGCCCGGCTGCACGCCGCGGGCTCGTCCGCGATCGTGGACGGCAGCCGGCTGATCGGCTCGTTCCGCGCGCTCGGCGTCCTGGCGCCGGTCTGGGAGCTGCCCGCCGGCACCGAGGCCGCCGACGTCGAGAAGCCGGCCGCCGACTTCGCGACGGCGCTGGAGAAGGCACTCGCCACCGAGGCCCCGCTCACCACCGAGGAACGAGCCGCCCGCGCCGGCCTCGCCAGCCGCCAACTCACCATCCGCTGACCCGCAGCAAGACGAACGCCCGGCTGAATCATCAGCCGGGCGTTTTCTCTGTACTCACAGTGGTCTAGGCCATGACGTCGAATCCAGCCTAGGAACGTGGACGGCCCAAGTCCTGCTGACGGGGGAGCAACAGGGCCTGGGCCTAGGCATGAAGAGTACTCAGGCCAAGGGCTCCGCACAACCCCCGATTTCACTCCGCGTGTCGCCAGGCTCACAACCCACCGGGTCAGGTGGTGACTGGGGCGCGGAGGACCGGGCAGGACATGCAGCGGGGGCCGCCGCGGCCGGAGCCGAGTTCGGAGCCGGAGATGCGGATGACCTCGATGCCGGACTCCTCCAGGCGCGCGTTGGTCTCCACGGTCCGCTCGTAGGCGATGCACACCCGCGGCGCCAGGGCCAGGGTGTTGTTGCCGTCGTCCCACTGCTCGCGCTCGGCCGTCACCGGGTCCAGGCCGGTGTCGATGCGCCGCAGGGTGTCGATGCCGAGCGCCTTCGCCGCCGCGACCAGGAACGGCTCGGACTCCGCGACGTGCAACCGGTCGCCGTCGGTGGTGACCGCCAGCGCCCGCATCTCCTCGGCCATGTTCGGATACATCAGGACGGCGTCGGTGTCGACCATCGTGCAGACGGTGTCGAGGTGCATCGTCGCCCGCTGCTGCGCGATCGGTACGGCGAGCACGGTGTGGGCGAGGCCCTTCGTGAACACCCGCTGGGCGAGCCGCTCTACGCCGGCAGGCGTCGTCCGCTCGCCGACTCCGACCGCCAGGACGCCGGGGCCGAGCGCGAGCACGTCCCCGCCCTCGACATGCTCCAGTTGGTGGTCATACACCTTGTCGGCCCCCGCGAACCGCGGGTGGAACGTGTAGATCAGCTCGGTCAGCTGTGTCTCGCGCGCCCGGGCCGGCATCGCGAGCGAGGTGACCGCCACCGAGTCCCGGATCCAGACGCTCGAGTCGCGGGTGAAGAGCAGGTTCGGCAGGGGGTCGATCAGGAAGTCCTCGTGCGCCAGCAGCGAGGTGACCAGCCCGCCGGCGTGCACCTCGTCGTTGCGCACGCCGGCCATCAGGGCCTCGGCCAGCGCGGCCGGCTCCAGGTCGCCGAGGGCGGCCCGCAGGTAGTCGCGGAGGGTGTCGCCCAGCCGCAGGTCCTCGGTCGCGCCGGCGACTGCCTGGGCGCGGGCCTCCGGATGGTCGAGCGACTCGGTCAGCAGCTCGCCGAGATACAGCACCTCGACGTCGCGGTCCCGGAGCGCCTGGGCGAACGCGTCGTGCTCGTCCTGCGCCCGCCCGACCCACGGGATGCCGTCGAACAGCAGCTTGTCGTTGTTGCGCGGTGTGAGCCGACGGAGCTCGTTGCCCGGCCGGTGCAGCATCACCGTCCGCAGCGGACCGACCTCACTGTCGACGCCGTACGCCGTGCCGTCCCGGAATCCCTGGCCGTCCTGCCGCGTCTCGGTCATCCGTCCGCCCTTCGCCTCCGCCGTGCCCACCACGCTACGGCAACCCGGTCAATCTGTCTGATTGTCCGACAATATGCGTCGGATGGCCAATCGGTCAGGAGCGGACCCGGTCGTAGATCAGGCAGAGCGCGCCGGACTCGGTCGGGGTGGAGTCGGTCAGCTTCCAGGAGGTAGCCGGCAGCCCGTCCTCGAAGAGCCGGGCGCCGCCGCCGACCAGCTCGGGGTCCAGCGTGATGCTCAGCCGGTCGATCTCGTCGGCGGCCAGCAGTGCACGGATCACGCTCGAGCTGGCCAGCACGATGATGTCGCCGCCGTCCTGGGCGCGGAGCTGCTTCACCACGTCCGCGGGCTCGCCGTCGGCGATCCGGGAGTGCTGCCAGGGCGCCTCGGTCAGCGTCGTCGAGAAGACCACCTTCTCGGTCTCGTTCAGCCACTGCGAGAACGCGCGGTCCTGCGGGGCCGCATTCTCGTCGTCGGCCACCGCCGGCCAGAAGCCGCCGAAGCCTTCGTAGTTCTTCCGGCCGAGCAGGATCGTGGTGGCCGGCCGGGTCACCCGGATCATGTGGTCCCGGGCACCCTCGGTGATCGCGTGCGGCACGATCCAGCTCATGTCGTAGTCGCCGCCGGCGCCGTTCACCCGCCCGTCGAGCGAGAGCGAGATGTTGGCGGTCACAGTGCGGGTCATGTCCTTACCTCTTCCTGATCGGTTTGCCTGACACCTGAAATCCTGCCGCCGCGGCGGCCCCGGAACATCTGCCAGCCGGCCGATATCGGGCGGCCACCGGGCCGACGGCGCGGCCTGTCGACAGAGAAGATGCCGTGATCCGGACCCCGTCCGGCGGTTTTCCACAGGCTCGTTCGAAAGAACGAGAAATCCACAGGCGGTGGCCGCTGAGGCAGTCGATCGGCTGCGGAGGAACTAGGCTGCAGTGCTGTGCCCGATGAAGACCTGTCCTCCGAACCGTTCGAGCGTGCCGTCGCCTGCGTGATTCCGGCGAAGGACGAGGCCGACCGGATCGCGGCGACCGTCGACGCGGTGCACAAGATCATCGGCGTCGACCTGGTCGTCGTCGTCGACGACGGCTCCACGGACGGCACGACCGAGGCGGCCGAGCGGGCCGGCGCGGTCGTCGTGCGGCACGAGCGCAACCGCGGGAAGGCCGCCGCGATGGAGACCGGCGCGGCCGCCGTCGCGGAGCGCGACGGTGCCCGGCCGCGACATCTGCTGTTCCTCGACGCCGACCTGACCGACACCGCGTCCGGGGCGGGCCCGCTGATCGAGCCGGTGCAGACCGGCCGCGCGGACATGACGATCGGGACGCTGCCGGCCCAGGTGCGCGCCGACGGGTCGAAGGCGGGCGGACACGGGTTCGTGGTCCGGCTGTCGCGGGCCGGGATCCAGGAGGCGACCGGCTGGGCGCCGGAGCAGCCGTTGTCCGGTCAGCGCTGCCTCTCCCGGGCCGCGTTCGACTCCGCGGTGCCGCTGGCCGCCGGCTTCGGGGTCGAGACCGCGCTGACGATCGACCTGGGGCGGAAGGGCTTCCGGATCATCGAGGTGCCGATCGACGTCCGGCACCGGGCCACCGGGACCGATCTGCGCGGCCAGCTGCACCGCGCGAAGCAGTATCTGCACGTCCGCCGTGCGCTCGCCGCCCGCAGTGCGCTGCCCGCGGACGGTGGTGGGCCGTCGCTGCGCAGTCTGTTCCCGCGGAGACTTCGCAATGAGCACTGACGCAGGCCTGAAGTACGGCCGCCGGGCTGTCGCGCTCTACATCGCGTGCACGGCGCTGATCGTGGCGGTCGGCCTGCTCGGCCCGTCCGTGGTCGTGCTGACGCTGACCAATCCGCACGCCTGGCTCCCGTCGTACTGGTTCGACACCAAGCCGAACGACTGGCTCGTGACGGTGATGATCTACGTCGCGATCCTGCTCGGCGGGTACGGCGTTTTCCTGGCCACCAAGGCGTTGAAGCACGGCTGGGCGCCGCGGGTCGACCGTTTGATTGCCTTGGGCATCGGTACGACAGCGGCCGTCACGCTGGTCCCGCCGATGGCCTCCGGGGACGTCCTGATCTACGCGGCGTACGGGCGGATCATGGCGCTCGGCGGCGATCCGTACACGGTGTCCCCGGCCGACACCATCCGGCTCGGGTACGACCCGGTGATCGCCGCGACCGAGCGGCCGTGGCAGGGCGCCCGCAGTGTGTACGGGCCGATCGCGACCTGGGTGCAGTGGCTGTCGTCGCTGATCGGCGGTGACTCCGCGCAGCTCACCGTGTGGATGCTGCAGTTGTCGGTCGGGATCGCCATCGTCGTCACCGGGCTGTTGCTGGTGAAGCTGGTCGGCAAGGACCTGCCGGCCCGGCGGCGGGTGATCATGCTCGGCCTCGCGAACCCGCTGATCCTGTGGTCGGTGCTGGCCGGTGCGCACAACGACGCGATCGCGGTGATGTTCGCGGTGATCGCGCTGGTCTTCTTCCGTCGGCACGTGTTCCTGGCCGGCATCATGATCGGCGTCGCGGGCTGCACGAAGCTGTCGATCGGCCTGGTCGGCGTGGCGATGCTGTGGGCGCTGCGAGCCGACCGGCGCAAGTGCCTGTACTTCTGCGGCGGCGGCGCGCTCGCCATGGGCGGGCTGTATGCGATCGTCGGCCTGCAGGCGTTCCAGCAGGCCCGGTCGCAGACGTCGTTCATCTCCACCGGCACGCCGCACAAGGTGCTGCTGAGCTTCTTCACGCTGTTCCTGCCGAACGGCTTGGTGCGGACCGTTCTGGCGATCCTCGCGTGGGTCGGCCTGATCGTGGTCGCGATCCTGCTGACGCAGGTGTTCCCGAAGTCGCTGGTGCCGCAGACACACCCGGACGACCCGACACCGGCCGCGATCCGGTACACCGCGATCTACGCGATCGCCTGGGTGCTCACCGCGATGTACTCGCTGCCCTGGTACGACGTGATCGCGTGGGTCGCCCTGGCCGCGGTCGCCGCGTCGAAGGTCGACAGCCTGATGGTCATCCGGACGACGATGCTCGCGATCGCGTACGTCCCGGGCCGGGATCCACACGCGCGCCAGGTCGCGGCCAGCCTGTCGGACTCGCTGGAGTTCTTCAGCGCGCGACTGCGGGACACCATCTGCCCAGCGGTCGAGCTGGCGGTCCTGATCGGCCTGATCGTCTGGGCCCGCCGCAACGGCGCCCAGTGGTGGCCGTACGACTGGCCCCGCCGCAAGCAGAAGCCGCTCCCGGAGAAGGCCGCGTCGGTCTAGCTCCAGAGCGCTTCCGCCGCGGCGACCGCGCGGGCCAGGACAAGCTTCACCGGCTGGTTCAGCTCGGCCGCGGCCGCGACCACGTCGTCGTACTCCGGTTGCACGTTCACGACCTGACCGTCGTACCGGGCGATCTTCACGCTGATCGACTGGCCGTCGAGCTTGATCGTGGTGAACTCGCGGTCGGCGGCGTGCTTGCTGATCGGGTACTCGCGCAGCCCGATCGCGGTCGTCTCGGCGAGGATCACGCGCCGTACGGCGTCCGCCTTGGTGCTCGTCACCAGCACCGAGAGCGTGTGCGCCGGACGGCCCTTCTTCATCAGGATCGGGGTCAGCCAGGCGTCGGCGGCGCCCGCCTTCAGCAGGCTCGCCAGGATCTGCGGCCACAGCCGGGGGTCGAGGTCGTCGACGTTCGTCTCGTAGACGAGTTCCGTCGCCGGGCGGTCCGTGGACTCGCCGACGATCACGCGGAGGATGTTCGGGACCTCGACCGGGTCGCGCCCGCCCGCCCCGACACCGGTCGTGCCGACGCGCATCGGCGGCATCATGCCGAACTCGTCCGCCAGCGTGGCGAGCAGCGCGGCGCCCGTCGGGGTCGTCATCTCGTACGGCGCCGTGCCGCCGACGACCGGTGCGCCGGCCTCGGCCACCAGGTGCAGCACCGCCGGCCCGGGGATCGGGATGCCGCCGTGCTGCCCGCGGACCTGACGCCCGCCGCCCAGCGCGATCGTCGACACGACCACATGCTCCAGCCCGAGGCTGACTGCTGCCGCCGCGACGCCCACGATGTCCGCGATCGCGTCCAGCGCCCCGACCTCGTGGAAGTGCACGGTGTCCGGCTCGACCCCGTGCGCGGACGCCTCGGCCCGAGCCAGCCGCGCGAACGTGTCGAGCGCCCGCTCCCGCACGGCGTCGTCGAGCGGTGCCTCACCGAGCAGTCGGCGAACCTCCGCCCAAGCCCGAGTAGGTCCGTGCCCATGCCCGTGTCCCGCGCCGGCGTCGTGCCCATGCCCGTGTCCCGCGCCGGCGTCGTGTCCGTGCCCCGCGCCGTGCTCGTGGCCGTGCCCCGCGCTGTCGCCATGTGCGTGCCCGCCGTCGGCGTCCTGCTCGCCTGCGGCCGGGATGTTCTCGGGGTGCGGCGTGCCGTTGACCTTGACCGTGGCCTTGGTGGCGGCGATCTGATGACGGGCTGTCTGGGTGACGGTGACGGACAGGGACGGGTCTACCGCGGCGACTGCCGCGTTCACGAACGCCAGGTCGGCGCCGGCTGAGATCAGGGCGCCGAGGAGCATGTCGCCGGACGCCCCGGCGGAGCAGTCGATCCAGGCGGTGCGCATCAGGCGTCCTTCCGCTCACGCGGAGCCGACTGCCGGGCGACGCGGGCGGCGAACACACCGGCCCCGAACCCGTTGTCGATGTTCACCACGCTCACCCCGGGCGCACACGAGTTCAGCATCCCGAGCAGCGCGGCCAGCCCGCCGAACGAGGCGCCGTACCCGACCGAGGTCGGCACGGCCACCAGCGGTACGCCGACCAGTCCGCCGACGACGCTCGGCAACGCGCCCTCCATCCCGGCGACCACGATCAGGCAGTCCGCCGCGTCCAGCCGCTCGCGCTCGCCGAGGATCCGGTGCAGCCCCGCGACACCCACATCGGTGATGACGTCGACCCCGGCCCCGAACACCCGAGCCGTCGTCGCCGCCTCCGCGGCCACCGGGGCATCCGACGTACCAGCGGCCACGACAGCCACCGTCCCGCGGCGCGTCGGCGGCTCGCCGAGCACTGCCGTACGTCCGACCGGGTCGACCACGGCATCCGGCAGCGCGGCGGCGACGGCGTGCTGCGCCTCGTCGGTCAGCCGGGTCGCCAGCACGGCGTGGTCCGGGTGCGTGGCGTGCAGGGTCCGCAGCAGTTCCACGACCTGAGACGGCGTTTTTCCGGCCCCGTAGACGACTTCGGCGTCGCCCGTGCGCTCCAGCCGATCGGTGTCGAGCCGCGCGTACCCGAGGTCGTGGACGCCCGGTTGTACCCCCTGGTCAGGCAAATGTGTCACGCCGCGAATCTACGTTGCTCCGGCCCGAGGTGCCGCATCCGTCCCGTCCTGTGCACGTTGTGCTATCACCTGAACACTCAGGCGATGCCTTAGGCTCTCGTGCGTGTCTTCGTCGTTAGCCGGTGCCTTCGGGGTCGCCGCCCTCTTCGTGGCGGTGCTAGCCCTGGTGTTCGCGATCCAGGCCGTCCGGGCCCGGACGGTCTCGTCGGACCACCTGCCACCCGCCGCACACCCCGAGCCCGAACCGCAACCGGCCCAGCCGGAGGCCAAGCCCGGCACGGTGAGGTCGGAACTGCGCAAGCTGGGCAAGGACCTCGACGTCACCCGCGCCGAACTCAAGGGGTCCCTCCAGCACCTGGCCGTCGTCCGGTACGACGCCTTCGGCGAGACCGGCGGCAAGCTCTCGTGGTCGATGGCGATCCTCGACGACAACGGCGACGGCGTCGTCCTCACCTCGATCAACAGCCGCGCCGACGCCCGCACGTACGCGAAGGAGATCAAGTCCTTCACCAGCGAGTCCAAGCTCTCCCCCGAAGAGGAAGAGGCCCTCGACAACCTGCGCAAGGAAGCCGGCCCCACGGTCGACTGACCTCGCCGCCGGCCCGGTACGCCGTCACCGGCGTTTCGGGACCCGAGCGGTCAGCGCTCCTGGTTCGATCTCGGTGTAGAGGGAGCGGCCGGGGCCGATCGGGTCGCCGTCGAGCTGGCGCTGGACGTCCACGGCGGCGTGGATCTCGACCTTGCGGCCGGTGAAGCGTTCCAGGTACATGTCGGTGCGGTTGGTGCGTGTCATCAGGCGCCAGACGACGATCGGCCACTGGGTGACGCGGCGCGGGGCGATCACGACGACGTCCAGCAGGCCGTCGTCGGGACGGGCGTCGGGGAGCAGCGGGATGTTGGCCTGCAGCATGCCGACGTTGCCGATCACGACCGTGCGGACGCGGCGTTCGATCGTCTCGCCGTCATCGATGGTGAGCTGCACGCGGACCGACGGATGGTTGATGTTCTTCGCCGCCGACACCAGGTACGCCGTCCAGCCGATCTGCTTCTTCAGGTGCGGCGGGGCGTCGGAGATGATCGCGGCGTCCAGGCCGAGCCCGGCCATCACGGCGAAGCGGTCGGTGTCGAGCTCGTCGCCGTGGACGCGGACCAGGTCGATCCGCCGGTCGCGGCCCTCGAGGATCCGCTCCAGGGCGTCGTCCAGGTCGAGCGGGATGTGCAGGTTGCGCGCCAGCAGGTTCCCGGTGCCGGCCGGGATCACGCCGACCGGGATCCCGGTGTGGGCGAGCGTCGAGCACACCACCCGGACCGTGCCGTCACCGCCCGCGACCAGCACCAGGTCCGATTCGTACTCGATCGCCTGTTTGGCCATCGCGTTCCCGGCGTCGTCGACGCGGGTCTCCAGCCAGAGCGGGTCGTGGAACCCGCGGACCGCGAGTGCCCGCGTCACCTTGCGGCGGAACGCGACACCGTCGCCGACCTTGATCGGGTTCACGATCACCGCGGCCTTCGGCGGAGACGTCGTACCGTCGCCCCCGGACGACGGGATCCGGCGACGGCGCCGCCGCAGCCCCGGCCGGAGGCCGAACCCGATCGACGTCGCGGTCAGGATCGCCAGCCCGAGCGCCCAGCCGCCGAGTACGTCGGACACGTAGTGCACGTTCAGCGCGATCCGGTCCGCGGACGCGATCCACACCACCGCGAGCACCGGCAGCAGCACCAGCAGCCGGAACCGGCGCCGCCAGCCGCGCACCGACGGCAGCACGACGCCGAGCGCGCCGGCCATCACGAACGCTGCCGTCGCATGGCCGGACACGTAGGAGAAGCCGTCGGTCTCGACGAGCATCCCGGCCGGCCGGTCCCGCTCGAAGATCGCCTTGACCACCTGGACCAGGATCAGCTCGGCGGCGGCCGACGTCAGCAGCCAGATCGTCAGCAGCCGGGCCCGGCGATGCCACAGGTACGCGGCGACGATCACGATCACCGCCCGCGACGTCCACGGCAGCACCACCGCGCCGACCACCTGCCAGAAGTCGACGAGACCCTCGTGCGTGGCGCCGTACGACGCGGCGCGCGCGGCGACCGACTGGTCCCAGCGGGCCAGCGGCGGCCAACCCCGGAACACCAGCAGCGTGATCACCGTGAGCGGCAGCGCACCCAGCACGACCGTGAGCACACGGCCGACCGAACTGGGTGGGTGGTGGTTCATTGCCCGCTCGGATCCCCCTCGATGGTCACGTGTGGCCACCCCATCATCCCGAATAGACTTCGCCGGTTCAGACACGCCCCGATACCCTCAGGGTGTGATTGACGCGAAACTGCTCCGTGAGACCCCCGATGTCGTGCGCGCCGCCCTGACCAAGCGCGGCGAGAGTACTGACCTGGTCGACCAGATCCTGGTCGCCGACAGTGAGCGTCGATCGTCCATCTCCGCCTTCGAGGCGCTCCGGGCCGAGCAGAAGTCGCTCGGCAAGCAGGTCGCGCAGGCCAAGGGCGACGAACGGGCCGCGCTGCTGGAGCGCACCAAGACGCTGGCCGCCGAGGTGAAGACCAACGAGGCCGCGGCGAACGAGGCCGGGAACCGCTTCGACGAGCTCGCCCGCGCGTTGCCGAACCTGGTCTCCGACGAGGCCCCGGTCGGCGGCGAGGACGACTACGTGGTGGTCGAGGAGGTCGGCAAGCCGCGCGACTTCGCCGCCGAGGGTTTCGAGCCCCGTGACCACCTCGAGCTGGGCGAGCTGCTCGACGCGATCGACATGGAGCGCGGCGCGAAGATCTCCGGCTCGCGGTTCTACTTCCTCAAGGGCGCCGGCATGCTGCTCCAGCTCGGCATGCTGCAGCTGGCGATCCAGCAGGCGGTCGAGGCCGGCTTCACGCCGATGGTCACGCCGACGCTGGTCAAGCCCGAGGTGATGGGCGGCACCGGGTACCTGACGGCGCACGACGACGTCTACCGACTCGAGGACCCCGAGCTGTACCTCACCGGTACGTCGGAGGTCGCGCTGGCCGGCTACCACATGGACGAGATCCTCGACCTGTCGAACGGCCCGATCCGGTACGCCGGGTGGTCGTCCTGCTACCGCAAGGAAGCCGGGTCGCACGGGAAGGACACCCGCGGGATCATCCGTGTCCACCAGTTCGACAAGGTCGAGATGTTCTCCTACTGCAGGCTCGAGGACGCCGCCGCGGAACACCTGCGGCTGCTGGCCTGGGAGAAGGAGATGCTCGACAAGATGGAGCTGAGCTACCGGGTGATCGACACCGCCACCGGCGACCTGGGCGTCTCGGCGTACCGGAAGTTCGACTGTGAGGCGTGGGTGCCGACCCAGGGCCGGTACCGGGAGCTGACCTCGACGTCGAACTGCACCGACTTCCAGGCCCGCCGGCTGAACATCCGGCACCGCGACGCCGACGGCAAGACGCAGCCGGTCGCGACGCTGAACGGGACGCTGGCGACCACCCGCTGGATCGTCGCGATCCTGGAGACCCACCAGTTGGCGGACGGTTCGGTCCGCGTCCCGACCGCGCTCCAGCCGTACGTCGGTGGCCGCGAGGTGCTCGAACCGGTCGCTCGATGACCGACAGCCCACTCTTCGAGCGGCCGACGGCTGTTGCCCTGGACATCGACGGGACCCTGATCGATCACGACGAGGGGATGTCGTCCGCGGTCCTCGACGCGGTCCGCCGGACGGCCGAGCAGGTGCCGGTGATCCTGGCCACCGGCCGGGCCTGGTCGACGACCAGGCCGGTGGCGCAGCGGCTCCGGCTGCCGGCCGACGGACTCGTTGTCTGTAGCAACGGTGCGCGCACGCTCCGCTACCCGGACGGCCAGGTCGTGGACGAGCGGACCTTCGATCCGTCGATGGTGATCGAGTCCGTCCGGCGGTACGCGCCGAACGCGCGGATGGCGGTCGAGGAGTACGACGGCAGCTACCTGGTCACCGAGCCGTTCCCGGACGGCGACCTCGGCCGGGACGCGCGGATCCGGGTGGTCACCGACGAGGAGCTCGCACCGCAGCCCGTGACCCGACTGATCATCCGGGACCCCAACCAGTCCGAGAGCGATTTCGTCCACCTGGCGGAGCGTCTCGGCCTGCACGGGGTCAGCTACTTCGTCGGCTGGACCGCATGGCTCGACATCGCGCCGGAGGGTGTGGACAAGTCGACGGGACTCAAGGTCGCGCTCGCGCAGTACGACCTGGACCCGGCCGGCCTGCTCGCGATCGGTGACGGGCGCAACGACATCGAGATGCTCGGATATGCGGGTCTCGGGGTCGCGATGGGCTCCGCGCCGGACGAGGTCAAGGAGTCCGCCGACGAGGTCACCAAGTCGGTCCAGGACGACGGCGTCGCGGCCATACTCAACCGCTGGTTCTGAGTCAAGGCGTTTCGGCGACAACCGAAACCCTTGACGCATCCGATGCCGCAGGCAAGCGAAAGGCCCGGAACCCCCGTCTTCGCGGGGATTCCGGGCCTTCGGTCGTTCAGTCTCCGGTAGTCCGCTGGCGGGCCGAGTATCGGATCAGGCGACCCGGGTGCTGCCGGTGCGGCGCGGCTGGTGCTGCTGGTCGACGACGGTGTCGAACGCGTCCAGCACGGCCTCGACCGCGGGACGCGGCCGCGGGGCCTTGGCGGCCGGGCTCTGGCCGCGGCGGGCCCGCCGAAGGTGCCGCTTGACAGTCGACAAGGAACAGCCAAGTCGCATGGCCAGGGACTCGAGGCTGTCGTTCGGGTACTGCGCGCGCAGCCGCAGGACCTCTTCGTGGCTCACCGGGCGACGGGTGCCGCGCGCGCCGGCCAGCTGGTCGAAGTCGTCCGCCTGCACCTCGACGTCGAGCAGGTTGCGGATCGAACGCCGTTGTACAGCAGTGGTTCCGGCGACGAAGCCGCTCACGTCGTGCTCGGCGACCGCGCTGTAGAGGCAGTCGGTGAACAACGGGCACGAGGCGCACAGCGCCTTGGCCTCGCGGACGAGCTGCTCGTACCGCTCGCGGGTGCGACGGGTCGCGGACGCGGGCGGCGGCTCCTCCATCAAGCGGTGCTGGAAGATGTCGGAGCGGGCGATGCAGCCGGTCATTGACCCCTCCCCGGTAGAACATGTGTCGACAGCAGCTCGAGAGCTACTGCCCCCCGGCCCCGCTAGATTGGCGCTGTTGACGGTCATCAAGGCTCCCCAAGTATCAAGACCCGAATGAACGAACGGTGAACGACGTTCGTCCGCACGGATCCGCTAGCTGATGGACCCGCGTACTGTCACCGGCCCACCGTGTCGTCCCGGGCGCGGGACGCACCGATCCATAACTGTTGACGCCACTGCCGCGGTTTTGGTTGCAGCCAATTCCGCACCAGTTCTTCGACGTTTGTGTGTGCTTCCGGAGGTGGGGCGGCATCAGTCGCGCTGATCCAGAACACGCTTACGACGCGAACGAACAGCCCCCGGTTCCCCGCCAGACCTCCGCATGAAATCACGCACCAACCGCGCGGCGCAGGGGAACTTGCTGCCTTTGCAGGATCCTGCCGTAACGGTCTGATGACGTTGTCAAAAGCTCAACGAGATAAGTCAAAAAGACCTGAAGCCGACGTCGTACGGCTTGCGCGCGGGGCGTTGACCAGGGTAATGCGGCAGCGGCTCATCCGACGATACGGTTGGCCTCGTGACGGCTTCGCAATACCCCCGCCTGATAGCTACCGATCTCGACGGAACGCTCGTCCGCAGCGACGGCACGGTGTCCGCCAGGACGCGCGCCGCGGTCCTCGCGGCGCAGCGGGCCGGAAGTGTTTTCGTGATGGTCACCGCCCGGCCACCTCGCTGGCTGCACGACCTGTCGTACCTGGTCGGCGACCACGGCGTCGCGATCGTTGCCAACGGCGCTATTTTGTACGACGTCCTGCGCCGCAAGGCGATTCGGACCCGGTTGCTCGATCCCGCGGTGGCTCTCGAGGTGGCGCAGGCGATCCGCGCCGCGATCCCGGACGTGCAGTTCGCCATCGAGCGACCGGACCGCTACGGACAGGAACCGGTCTACCAGAACGCCTACCCGAATCCGGACAACTCGTTGATCGCCGCGGTCGAGGAACTCCTTGCGGAGCCGGCCGCAAAGCTGCTCGTCCGGCATCCGAGCCTGCCCGCAGACGAGCTGCTCGGTCTGGTCAATCCGTTGGTCGGCCAACGAGTGACCGCGAGTCACAGCGGCGGTCACGGTCTGGTGGAGATCTCCGCGAGCGGGGTGTCCAAGGCGGCGATGCTGGCCGACTTCGCCGCAGAGCAAGGGATCTCGGCTGCTGAGACGATCGCGTTCGGTGACTCGGTCAACGATCTGCCGATGCTCGCCTGGGCCGGCACGTCGTACGGCGTGGCCAACGCGCATCCCGAAGTCCTCGCGGTGGTGGACAGAACTGCCCCCGCAAACGACGAGGACGGCGTCGCCGCCGTCCTCGAAGAGTTCTTCCAGTCTTTGAAATAAGGCGTTACAGATACATCCCGCCGCTGCCCGGGCCGTCGGTGTTGCCGGCCTGCGGAGCTTCCGGGAACTGCCCGTCGGGGAGCTGCTGCCCGCCGGGCAGTGCGCGGCGCATCTGCTCCAGCTGCTGGCGCGCGGCCATCTGCTGCGCGAACAACGCCGTCTGGATGCCGTGGAACAGCCCTTCGAGCCAGCCCACCAGCTGCGCCTGCGCGATCCGCAGCTCGGCCTCGGTCGGCGTGCTGTCGTCGGTGAAGTCGAGGCTGAGCCGCTCGAGCTCCTCGACCAGCTCCGGCGCAAGGCCGCTCTCCAGCTCCTTGATCGACGCCTCGTGGATCGACCGCAGCCGCGCGCGGGAGGCTTCGTCGAGCGGCGCCGACTTCACCTCTTCGAGCAACTGCCGGATCATGTTGGCGACCCGCATCACCTTGGCCGGCTGCTCGACCAGCTCGGTCACCGAGCGCGGCTCGTCCTGCTCGTCGTGGTCGTTGTCGGAGCGCGGCGGTCCCTCGACGGCCATGCCGTCCGGCCCGACGATCAGCACCTTGCCGTCCTCGGTCCGCGCCCCGGCCATCGGAACTTCCTGGCCCTCGCTGCTGCTCTCGCTCATCTGCCCATCCTAGTTCGCGGTCCCGCTGCGGTACCCGCCGGGCGTTCTAGGATGCCCGCGCGCGATGACGGCGTACGGCGTCGCGGTTCGCGCAGGCGGGACTGCAGTAACGCTGGCGGCCGGTGCGCGACAGATCGGCGTACACGTTGTCGCAGCCCTCGGTGGCGCAACGGCCGAGCCTGGTGATCCCGCGGCCGGCCAGGTGCAGCGCCGTACCGGTGCTGATCAGCGTCGCGACCAGCCGCCCGACGGGGACGTGGTCCGGCCGGTAATGCATGTGCCAGCCATCGCCGGCGTGGTTGGTGAGCCGTGGATGCTCTGTGTACTTGGCGAGCATCGCGTTCACCAGGTCGACGCGGGTCTGCTCGTCCTGCGCGTCCACGACCTGCAGCCATTCGTCGAGCGCGGTCCGGACGGCCGCCAGATCCGCCGCCGTGACGTGCCGGTCACGCACCAGGCGGCTCTCGACGCCGCTCTCCTCACACCGCTCGGCCAGCTCGTCCGGCGTGGTCGCCGGGCGGGTGGCCAGGTTCACCGCGAGCAGGACGGCGTCGGCGCCGTAAGGGTTGAGATGCATAATGCCATTACATCACGATGGGTGCATGACTGAAACCCACCGTCATCGCTGGTCCGCGATCTCCAGCCACCCCGTCAGCGAGGGACTGGTCGTGTACCAGCGGTGTGCTTGTGGCCAATGGCGCGTCACCAGCACACCGCCGTACCCCGTCGCGTATCCCGAGGTCGCGCTACTCGATACGGCTGACCATCGGTAGCCGGGATCGCGTGAGCAGCCAGGCGAGCAGCCCGGCGAACAGCGGTACGACGACCACGATGCCGCCGATCTCCGCCCACGGGACCACGAAGTGCGGCGACCCGAACGCGGCGTGCGCCGTGTAGCCGTACAGCGCGCCGACCCCCACGCCCAGCACGCAGCCCAGCTGTCCGAGCACCCACGCCTGGGCCGCCGCGAGCGACCGCCGCCGCCTCGGTGGCGCGCCGACCGCAGCGAGGGTGGCCAGATCGGCCCGGCCCTCGGCGGCCGACAGCGACACCGAGATCGCGACGCCGAGCAGGGTCACCACGGTGGCGGCGAAGAGGATCCCGATCAGGAACAGCCGCGCCGGGCTCTGGTACCCCTTCTCGACCACCAGCCGGTCGTCGGCGCCGAGCAGCCGAGCAACCGCCGCGAGTTCGTCGGCGGACGGTTCCCGGGTGAGCTCGAAGTGCACCTCCGCGACCTGGATAGTGCCCAGCGCACGCGCAGTCTGCTGGCTGATCAGCGCGGTGTCGCGGAAGAACTGGACCCGTGGCGGCGGCCCGAACGACACCGCCGGCAGATTCCGGAGATGGTCGTCGCCGTCATCGTTGTGCATGGCAACTGTCTGGCCGGCTGCGAGCCGGACGTCCGGGACGACGACCTTGCCCGCGCGCATCGCCGCCGCCACCTGCGCGCCGTACTCACCGAAGCGTTCGACGAAGGCCGGATCGGCTGCCTGCAACGGCATCCCGGTCATCCCCATGCCGTTCTCCGGTGTGGCGACGGCCAGAACGGGCGTGTAGCCGTACTGGTTTGCCTTTGTGTTCGGCAACTGGACATACCCGAGCTCGTACTGCTGCCCGACCGGAAGTAGCCCGGCCAACTGCGCGCCGAGTTGTGGTGTGTACGTGATCCCGCCGGGGACATCCCGGCTGAACCGGACCACCGCATCGCCCCGATGCGCTGTCGCGGTGTAGTCCGCGGCATCGGCCGCGATCGCGTTCGACGCCGCGAAGGCGACCGCGGCGGTACCGGCCACGGCCATCATGATCGCCGCGGTCGCGGGACCGGTGCGGTGCCGATGGCGTGCTGCGTCGCGCATCGCCATCCGGCCGCTCAGCGGCAACACCCGCGCGAGGCCGGCGACCTTCACGACCAGGCTCGGCAGCATCCACACCAGTGCGGCGATCGACGCGGTGATGCCGAGCAGCACCAGAGCGATCGGGCCGGTCGGCGTGGCCGTCGCCTGCTGCCCGAGTTGCGACGTCCGCGCCGATTTCAGCGCCGCGCCGATCATCGCGCTGCCGGCGAACACGCACCCGATCCCGCCGGCGAGCAGGACGACCGCGGCGATCCGGATCCGGGTCGTCTTCGCGGCGACGGTGAACCGCTCGGTCAGCGCGGCCATCGGCGCCTGTCGACCGGCGCCGATCGCCGGTACGACGGCCGCGGCGAGTCCCGCAGCGAGACCGAGCACCGCGATTCCGGCGATCGTGCCCCACGGGATCTGCCACGCGGTGAAGATCGAGTCCGTCATCGCCTCCCAGACCGGTTTCGCGCTGAACGCGGCGATCCCCGCGATCACCAGCCCGCCGGTCACACCGACCAGCCCGGCGAACAGGCCCTGCATCAGGACTACCCGCCGCACGTCTCCCGGCGTACCCCCGGCTGCCAGCACGAGTCCGAGTTCACGGGTCTGGCGGCGGGCGCCGACCGCGAACGCCGTACCGGCCAGCAGCACGATCTCCAGGATCCCGAAGCCGATCACCAGCGCCATCGCGGCGTACGGGCCGATGTCGTCGGCCGACGTCCCGTACGGGTCCGGCGGCGGATCGACGATGGTTGCTCGCGGCAAGAGAAACAGGCCCTTGCCGACCAGTTCGGTGCCGAGTTGCCCGGCGTCGGCAGAGTCGGGCAGATCGACGAGGTACTGCACCGTGCGCGTCGGGTCCGGCTCGTACAGCGTGGAGTCCGGTGTGGCGAAGATCGCCCTTGTGCTTTGTGCCGTGAGCATGCGGGCGATGCCGACGACGGTGTAACTCCGGCCGCTCGTGCTCACGACGGTGCCGGTCCGCCCGAGGTACTCCGCGACTGACGGCGAGATCGCGACCTCGTCGGCCTTCGCCGGCAGGCGGCCCTTGTCGAGCTTGACCGTCCCGGTGGTCAGCGGGTTCGCGCCGTCGCCCGTGAGCAGGGTGACCGAGGTCTTCGTTTCCGGACCGCGGATCTCGGCCATGCCGGCGTCGACGAACGAACGGGCCAGCTTCGTCCCGGCCGGGAGCAGCGGCGTCGGGTCGAACGTCGCCGGAGTCCGGACCGCCTTGTCGAACCCCTCGGCCGGCGGCGGCTCGCCGTACGTCATCTCCTGGCCCGGCGGCACCTGGAGCTTGCCGTACTGCGTGACGTCCAGCCGGGCGTCTGCGCGGCCGATCGTGTTGTCGGCCAGCGTTTCACCGGTCGGGCTCGCGGACTTCAGGACGATGCCCAGCCATGTCGCGGCCAGCACGGGCAGACCGATCAGCGCGGCGACCAGGAAGGTGCGGCCGAGCGTTCGTCGCGCCGTACGACGAGCGATCCGCAACGGCGGACCCCAGTGGCCCATCAGCGGCTCTCCAGCAGTGCGTCGGCCTCGGGCAGCGGGCCGGCCTGTCCCACCAGGACGCCGTCACGCAGGTAGAGCACGCGATCGGCCCAGGCCGCGTCCCGCGCACCGTGGGTGACGAGCACCCCGCCGATGCCGTGCTGGTCGCAGCGGTCCCGGAGCAGCCGCAGAACGGCCTCGCCGGTCTCGGAGTCGAGTGCGCCGGTCGGCTCGTCGGCGAGCAGCAGCCGCCGCTCACCCACAACCGCGCGGGCGATCGCCACCCGCTGCCGCTGACCACCTGACATGTCGTCGGGGAACCGATCGGCGAGGTCGTCGATCCCCACCTCCTGCAATGCGGCGACGGCGGCCTTGCGGGCCGTCCGGCTGCGCGTGCCGTCCAGCTCCAGCGGAAGTGCGACGTTCTCGGCGGCGGTGAGCGCCGGAATCAGGTTGAAGTCCTGGAACACGTAGCCGATCCGGCGCCGCCGCAGCGCGGCCACGGCGTTCCGGCCGAGCGTGGTGAGGTCATTGCCGTCGACAATGACCTCGCCCGCGGTCGGCCGGTCGAGGCCGCCGGCGCAGGTGAGCAACGTCGACTTGCCGGACCCGGACGGACCCATCACGGCGACCAACTCGCCCGGAGCCACGGTCAGATCGACCCCGCGCAAGGCGTGCACGGCCTGCTCGCCCTGTCCGTGCGTCCGGCTCAGATTGCGAATGTCCAGGATCATGAGCGGGCTTCCTGCTCGTCTTGTACGACGGAGGTTTGCGGGGCGGGCCGTCGTGTGCCGCGGTGGCGTAACAGCATCGCCTCGCAGTGGTCGAGCCAGCGGATCTCGGCCTCGGCGCCGAAGATCATCGACTCGACGACCAGCTGCCAGGAGATCTCGCCGTCAGTGCTGTTGCGCTTCAGCCGGGTCAGTTCCTGCAGTGACTGCATCGTCGACATCCGCTGTCGCTGGACCACCGCGCCGACGTCCACGCCGGGCACCGCGAGCGCCAGCGCGAGCTTGATCGCGAGCTCGTCCCGCGGTCGCGACTCCCGGGTCACCGGTGTCTCGAACCACTTCGCCAGCTCGTCGCGCCCGGCGCCGGTGATCTCGTACATCGACCGGCCGTCGTCCTCGACGGTCGCCGCCCGGGCCGCCGCGGCCTGGACGAGCCCGTCACGCTCGAGGCGCGTCAACGTCGTGTAGACCTGCCCGATGTTCAGCGGCCAGGTCGCTCCGGTGGCGGCCTCGAACTCACCCCGCAACTGATAGCCGTACTTCGGCCCGTCCTGCAGCAACGCCAGCAATCCGTGCTTGATCGACATGGATACTGAGTATGCATACCGAGTATGCGGTCGTCAATCGTCGCGGGTCAGACGTCGTACCAGCCGGGCAGTGATCGCCTGCACGTCGTACGGGCGGCCGGTGCCGGGCGTCAGCTGGTCGAGGACCAGGCCGTCGATGGCGAAGTGCAGCAGCCGGATCTCTTCGGCGCCGCCCGGCAGACCTGCGTTCGCGTTGAAGGCGACGTCGGCATCGAAACCCTGCCGGAGCGTGCGCGACAGGATCTCGTGCAGGCCCGGACGGCGGGCTGCCTCCAGACGGAGCTCGAGCAGGGCGAGTGTGATCTCCGGGCGGCCGAGCAGGCGCTCGACGATGTAGTGCACGTAGTCCGTCATCAGGTCGAGGCCGGGCTCGCGCTCGGCGAGCGGTGCGATGACGGCTTCGTCCGGCGCCAGTCGCTCGAAGATCCGCTCGCCGAGCGCGCCGAGCAGCGCGTCACGCGTCTTGAAGTAGTTGGACGCCGTGCCGGCCGGGAGTCCGGCGGCGGCGTCCACGGCGCGGTGGGTGAGGCCGCGGGCGCCCGCCTCCGCGAGCACGGCGAGGCCGGCGTCGGCCAGCTGGGTACGGCGTTCCGGATTCCGGGGCATGTTGACAAGGCTAGCAGAATTCCACTACAACTGTCGTACACAACAACAACAACTGTAGTAGTCAGGAGAATGTATGCAACCCGCGGCATTCGGCGCGACCGTCGTCACCGACCACCCCTCGGAGGTCGCCGCCTTCTACACGCAGTACCTCGACCTGCAGGTCGGGATCGACCTCGGCTGGTTCATCACCCTCCGCCGGGGCGCGGCCGACTGGGAGCTCGCGATCATGGAGCGCGGGCACCCGACGATCCCGGCGGCGGTGTCGGCGCAGAAGGAGAGCAGCAACGTCTTCGGCTTCATCGTCGAGGACGCGGACCAGGTCGCCGCCGCGCTCCGCACCGGCGGTGTGGAGCTGGAGACCGAGCCGGTGACCGAGGTGTTCGGGCAACGGCACTTCTTCGTCCGCGACCCGGCCGGCACCTGGATCGACGTGATCCAGCTGGTCGCGCCCGACCCGGAATGGGCCGCGGCCAACCTGCCCACGGCGCCATGACCCCGGGCTGCGGATCTCCCGCACTCACCAAGTCCGCTTCGGCGGCACAAACCTCGGCCGGCTGAGCGTGACGACCGGCCGCGGCCGCGAGTTGGTGAGTGGCGGAGGTCCGCCTCAGAGCGTGAGCAGCACCTTGCCGAGCTGCGTCGACTGCTCCAACGTCTCGTGCGCCTTGGCGACCTCGGCCAGCGGGAACGTGGAGTGCACGATCGGCCGGACCTTCTTCTCCGCGATCAACGGCCAGACGTGGCCGACGACCTCGGCGATGATCCGGCCCTTGTCCGCCACCGAGCGGAACCGCAAGCCGGTCGCGATCACCGAACCGCGCCGGCTGAGCAGTCGCCCGAGGTCCAGCTCACCCTTCGCGCCGCCCTGCATGCCGATCACCGCGAGCCGCCCGTCGTAGGCGAGCGTCTTCACGTTGTCGGTCAGGTACTTGGCGCCCATGATGTCGAGGATCACGTCGGCCCCGGCGTCGTTGGTCGCCTCCTTCACCACCGACGCCCACTCGGCTTCCTTGTAGTTGATCGCGACGTCCGCGCCGAGCCGGGTGCAGAACTCCATCTTCTCGGCGCTGCCGACCGTGGTCAGCACCCGCGCACCGTGCGCGACGCCGAGCTGGATCGCCATCGTGCCGATCCCGGACGAGCCGCCGTGCACGAGCAGGGTCTCCCCGGGCTTGAGGTGCGCGGCCATGAACACGTTCGACCAGACGGTCGCGACGACCTCGGGCAGCGCGGCCGCACTCACCAGGTCGACGCCGTCCGGAACGGGCATCACCTGCGGAGCCGGTACGACGACCTTCTCGGCGTACCCGCCGCCGGCCAGCAGCGCGCAGCACTCGTCCCCGACCGACCAGCCCTCGACTTCGGCGCCGACCGCGGCGATCCGGCCAGACACCTCGAGACCGATTGTGCCCGGGGCGCCGGGCGGTGGCGGATAGAACCCCTGCCGCTGCAGCAGGTCGGCACGGTTCACCCCGGCGGCGACGACGTCGATGACCACCTCGTCGACAGCCGGTTCCGGGTCCGGGATCTCGCCGATCCCGAGCACGTCGATCCCGCCCGCACCACTACACACGACAGCTCGCATGCGGCCCAACCTAAGAGGTCCCGCCAAGAGATGCCACCTGCTGCGCGACGGTGTCACCTCTTGGCGCGACCTCTTACCCTCAGCGCTCGACGAGCTTCGCCATGTCTCGAGCGATCGAGTCGAGGTAAGTGGTCTCGCCTGTCGACTTGAACCAGTCCCATAGTTCGAGCGAGTGGTAGAGCCGGTACAGGTCGATCCGGTCGCCGGGCACGACGCCGTACCCGTCGGTGAGACCGGCGAGCTTCTCGGCGTTGTCGTGCACGGAGTACTGGATCGTCTTCGCCAGATCCACGAGCGGGTCGGCGGCGATCGCGTTCTCGACGTCGATGAAGCCGTTCACGCGCCAGGTGTCCGGATCCACGAGGATGTTGCCTTCGTGGACGTCGTTGTGACACAGGACCGCAGCCGTGTTGTCCGCGAACAGGTGCGCGTGCCGGTCGACGTGTGTCGCGATCTCGGCGTGCAGTTTCGCGTCGCCGCCGAGCTGCTCGAACTCCTGCAGCTTCTTCGCGAACTGCCGTCGCATGTACCGGTCGTTGTCAGGCAGCGGGTCGAGGATCTCGTCGGTCAGATACCCGTACGCCGGTTGGCCGATCCGATGCACTCGGCGCAACAGTTCGCCGAGCTGGGCATACATCGACCGCCAGTCGGGCGGCTCGACCTGCGACAGCGGTACGCCGTCGATCTTCGACAAGATCGTGACGCCGTCGGCGACGTGCAGCACGCGCGGGATCGAGCCGCCGACCTCGGGCTCGAGCATCGAGTAAACGTGGACTTCCTTGGCCTGCTTCCAGCGCCACTCCGGTGCGTAGACCTTCACGATCAACGGATCGTCGGCCGTCCGCACCTCGTACACGGTGCTCAGTTGTCCGCCGGTGCGTTCGATCACCTCGCCGGCCTCGACTCCCAGCGCGTCCCGGGCCAGCTGCGCGACATCCATGCGTCGAACTTATGGACGGCGTCCAGCGGTTTTCAGTTGTCCAGGTCCGCCCAGGTGTCCACGTCGTCGCCCGCGTGGGTCGGGTCGGTCCAGATCAGGTCGAGGCCCGCGAGCGTCCGGCGTACCGACTTGTCCCTCGGGTCGCCGACTTGCCGGATCGCTGCGGCCAATGCGGTACGCCGGTACGCGGTGGCGAGCTGCTGCTCCTGGCCGTCGGTGTCGCGCAATCCGTGTCCGTCGTGCGCCCCGATCCCCTCGAGGAGCGCTGTCACATCGGCGTCGGTGATCCACGGCAGGTCACAGCTCACCACGACGACGATCGGTGCGGCCCCGTGCTGGAGTCCAGCCGCGAGTCCCGCGACCGGGCCGCCCGACGGTGGATCCTCGACGGTCCAGCTCACGTCCCGGTACGTCGTACGCACCGGGCCGACAACCACGGTCGACACGGCTCGTGCCGTGGCCGTCAGTACCCGATCCAGAAACGACACCCCGTCGAGCACGAGCATGGCCTTGTCCACGCCTCCGAACCGAGTGGACCCGCCCCCAGCCAGCACGATCGCATCGAACTCCACAGCTGCAGTCTCGCATCAGTCCTTCGGCATCAGCGCCTCTCCGGCCTGTCGTATCCGCTCACGTCGCGTGAGGTTCAAGTCGTGGGTTTGTGCGGCACCATGGGGAGATGAGGATCGCCGTGGTGCAGACCGCCAGCAGCTACGACAAGGCCGCCAACCGGGACGCGGTTGCCAGGCTCGTCGCGGACGCGGCGCAGGGCCGGCCGGACCTGGTCGTGCTGCCGGAAGCGATGATGTCCGACTTCGCGGTCGAGGGTGAGTCGGTGGCGGAGGCCGCCGAGGCGCTGGACGGTGAGTTCGTCACGACCCTGCGGAAGGCCGCGGTCGAGCACGGGGTCGCGATCGTGGCCGGGATGTTCGAGCGCAGCTGCGACCAGCATCGTCCGTACAACACGCTCCTGGCTGTCGGTGCTGACGGCGTACTGCTCGGCGCTTATCGCAAGATCCACCTGTACGACGCCTTCGGGTACAAGGAGTCCGACCAGCTCACCCCGGGTGACGTAGCCCCGGTGGTGATCCAGGTCGGCGACCACTCGCTCGGGCTGATGACCTGCTACGACCTGCGGTTCCCGGAGCTGTCGCGCGCTCTGGTCGACGCCGGCGCGGAGGTACTCGTCGTACCGGCCGCCTGGGTCCGCGGACCGCTCAAGGAGCACCACTGGACCACACTGCTGACGGCCCGCGCCGTCGAGAACACCTGCTACGTCGCGGCGGCCGCACAGAACGGCAAGAAGTACTGCGGCCTCAGCCAGGTCATCGACCCGCAGGGCGTCGCTCTCGCGTCGGTGGGTGAGGCAGACGGACAGGCGGTCGCCGAGATCTCGGCCGAGCGGCTGGCCGACGTACGCAAGCGCAACCCGTCGCTGCAGAACCGCAGGTACACCGTCACACCCCGTTGACCAGTGCGCGGACCGGCTGGTCCGGATCACTCCCTGACCCGTTAGCCTCCTGGGCGTGGCGGATGGGTTTGATCTGGAGCATCACGGCGATCTCGAGGTCGGCGACGGGTTGGTCGACCTCGCCGTCAACGTCCGCGCGGGCACCCCGCCACCCTGGTTGCTCGACGCGATCACGGCGAGCCTGACCGACCTCGCCGCATACCCGCGGCAGGACGCGGCCGTCGCCGCGGTCGCGCACCGGCACGGCGTCGCGTCGGATCGGGTGCTGCTCACCGCCGGCGCCGCGGAGGCGTTCGTGTTGATCGCGCGGGCGTTCCGGCCGCGGCACCCGGTCGTGGTGCATCCACAGTTCACCGAGCCCGAGGCGGCGCTGCGTTCGGCCGGGCACCTGGTCGACCGGGTGATCCTGCGGCCCGAGAACGGGTTCGTGCTCGATCCGTCCGCCGTACCGGCCGATGCGGATCTCGTGATCATCGGCAACCCGACCAACCCGACGTCGGTGCTGCACCGCGCCGACGAGCTGCGCGAGCTGGCGCGGCCCGACCGGATCCTGGTCGTCGACGAGGCGTTCATGGACGCCGTACCGGGGGAGCCCGAATCGCTCGTCGGCGCGTCGATCCCCGGGCTCGTGGTGGTGCGGAGCCTGACGAAGACGTGGGGACTCGCGGGACTGCGGGTCGGGTATCTCGTCGCCGGCGCGGGACTCGTCGAGCAACTGGCCGCCGTACAGCCGCACTGGCCGGTGTCCACTCCTGCGCTCGCGGCGGCTATTGCCTGCAGCAACGAGCGGGCCGTCGCGGAAGCGGCGCAGGCGGCGCTCGACACCGAACGCCAACGTGTCCATCTGCTTGACAGTCTCCGAACAGTGAACGGACTCTCGACGTTCGGCGTGGCACGTGCGCCGTTCGTCCTCTTCCACCTCCCCGGCGCCGCCGGCGTGCGGGAATCCCTGCGTGGGCAGGGATTCGCGGTGCGGCGCGGGGACACCTTCCCCGGGCTCGGGCCCGACTGGCTGCGGATCGCCGTACGGCCCGAGGACGTCACCGACCGTTTGGTGAAGGTGCTAATCGAGTTGGCGCTGTAACGCGACGGGGGTTTAGCTGAGGTCCACTTTGCGCACAAGATGACCAGTGCCCCGGTTGGTATGTCTCGGGCAACTTCTGGCCGTTCGCGAAGGGAGCAGCACAATGGGTCTCGACGATGACGACATGAACACCTCGTCCGAAGGCAGCGGTGAGCACGGAGGCGGCTCGACGGCTGCTCCCGGTGGCGGGTACGGCGGGCAATCGTCGGACGGTGGTGCTGACGGCGGGGCCGATGGCGGCGCGGGCTTCGGCGAAGGGCCGGCCGACGGCGGTGCCTCGCAAGGCACGCAGGACGGTGGCGCCGACGGCGGTGCGGGTGGCGGCTTCGGCGAAGGGCCTGCTGACGGTGGGGCTTCGCAGGGTACGCAGGACGGTGGCGCTGACGGTGGTGCCGACGGCGGGGCAGATGGTGGAGCCGGTGGCGGCTACGGCGAAGGGCCTGCCGACGGTGGGGCTTCGCAGGGTACGCAGGACGGTGGCGCGGACGGCGGCGCTGGTGGCGAGGGCGTCGCGGACGGCGGGGCCAACCCGGGTGGCAGTGACGGTGGGGCTGACGGTGGCGCTGGTGGCGAAGGGCCCGCGGACGGCGGCGCGAACCCGAACGCGACCGACGGCGGTGCCGATGGCGGCGCGGACGGCGGCGCCGGCGGGAACTCCGGAAGCTGGTGACCACGGTGCCGGAGGCCGGGCCGTTCCCGCAGAACAACCATCCGGCCGAGCAGTCGGCGCCGGACGGTCGTGAGCTGTTGCGAGCTGAGCGCCCGGCCCTCCGGCGCTGTGTAGCGGGCGACCTGGACGAGTTCGCCAACTCCTACTGGGGTTCGCGGGCCTTGCTGTCCCACGGGCCCGACCTCCCCGCGCCGTACGACGACCTGTTCAGTCTCGACGCCGTGGACGAACTCCTGTCCCGTCGCGGCCTGAGGACACCGTTCTTGCGGATCGCGAAGAACGGGTCGGTGGTCGGCGACGGCCAGTTCACCGGATCGGCCGGTGTGGGCGCGGAGATCGCGGACCAGGTGCGGGACGACAAGGTCGCGGCGCTGTTCGCCAGCGGGCACACCGTCGTCCTGCAGGCGCTGCATCGCACGTGGCCGGCGCTGGTCGACTTCTCCACTCAGCTGTCGGCCGACGTGGGGCACCCGGTGCAGATCAACGCGTACATCACCCCGGCCGAGTCGCAGGGGTTCGCCGCGCACTACGACGTACACGACGTGTTTGTCCTGCAAGTCGCCGGCGAGAAGCACTGGACTGTGCATGAGCCGGTCCATGTCGACCCGCTCCGCAACCAGCCGTGGACCGACCACGCGCGGGCCGTTGAAGCGGCAGCGCGTGACAAGGCGCCGGTGATCGACGACGTGCTGCGGCCTGGTGACGCGCTCTACGTGCCGCGCGGTTTCCTGCACTCGGCGAAGGCGCTGGGTGGTGTGAGCGCGCACTTGACGGTGGGGCTGCACACGCTGACGCGCTACCTGTTGGTGCAGGAACTGGCTGCTCTTGCTGCTAACCAGCCGTCGCTGCGCACTGCGCTTCCCCTCGGCTTCGACCCAGGCGATCCGGAGCAACTGGCCGAGGTCCTGCCCGAGGTGGTCGAACTCTTCACTCAAGTGCTCCGTACGGCGACCCCGGACGCGCTGGCCAATCGTCTGCGCCGTCGCACGTGGTCGAGCAACCGCCCGGCTCCGCTGCCACCGCTGGCCCACGCCGCGTCGATCGCGTCCCTCGCAGTCGGCACGACGGTCCGCCTCCGCGCCGGCCTCCGCTGCCGCCTCGTCCCCGGCGACCCGCTCGTCCTGCAACTACCCGACCGCACCATCACCTTCCCGCCAGCCACCGCCGCAGCAGTCACCGAACTGATCTCCGGCGCTGAGTGCAAGGTAGGTGACCTCCGAGGCCTCGACGACGCGGATCAACTAGTACTGGTCCGCCGCCTCCTCACCGAGGCCGTCATCGTCGCCCAGTAGGTCGTCCACTCTGGGCCGGCTCGCGGTGATGTTCATCCAGCCGACGGTCCCGGGTACGCCGTGCGGGCGTGCGGTCGGGGGATCCTGGTAGTTGAAGTGGCAACAGTATCGTGAGGTGGTGTGGACCGAGACGGCGTCAGGTATCGACCGGAGACCGGCTGCGCAGCGCAGGCCGACCTCCGTCGCGACGCCCTGACCGCGACCGCTCCCCCCGCCGAACGCTGGCTCCTCATCGAATCCCGTACCCCCTGGCCCCGCCAGGCCCTCACCTCCCTGGGACACAGCGGGCTTCGGGAGGGTTTGTCTGGTGGGGAGTTGGGTGCTCTCGTGGCGCGGATGTGTCGTGAGGCGGGGGTTCGGCCGGTGTTGATCCGGCGGTATGGACGTGTGGATCGGAGCGGGCCGCGGCGTTGGGGGCTGGTGGACTGCCGGCCTGGGCGTGAGCTTGTCCGGTGGGGTGAGCTGCCGGCTGACGAGCACCTGCTCGAGGTGCTCGCCGGCAACGATCCAGGACAGGTCAGCGACGAACCGGTGTATCTCATCTGCACACACGGTCGCCACGACGCGTGCTGCGCCGTCCGTGGACGGCCTGTCGCCGCAGCGCTGGCGACCGCCTACCCGGAACGCACCTGGGAATGCAGCCACATCGGCGGTGACCGCTTCGCGGCGAACGTCGTCGTCCTGCCCCACGGCCTGTTCTACGGGCATGTCCCACCGGCCCGCGCCGTCGAGCTCGCCAAGCGGTACGACGAGGGTGTCGTCGTACCCGATCTCCTCCGTGGATCAGGTGCGTTCAACCCCGCCGTCCAAGCCGCTCAGCACTTCGCCCGCGCCGCCGGTCACTCACCCGCGGTCGGCAATCTCCTTCCGCAATCCGTCGAAGTCCTCGGCGACCACCGCCGGCGAATCCTCCTCGCATCCACCAACGGCCCGCTCGCCGTCGAAGTCTCGGCGCACCTCGACACCGTCGATGCCCGCCTGACCTGCGCAGGTTCCTCTCCCGCCCAGGTCCGTCGCTTCGAACTGCACTCCCTGATCACCGCCTGAGGATCAGGACGGATCGACCGGGCGGTCCGAAGCGTGCTCGCCGAAGTACGCCGACTGGCGCGCCATGATGTCGCGCATGGACGTGCCGCGCGGCACGCCGTACACCGTCCCGGGGAAGTCCAGGTCGCGCTGGATCTGCCACAGCTCCTCGTGCCGGTCGGGGGAGAAGAGCTGGGCCGGGTCGCCGGCCGCGATCCATCCGATCGGGAGGACCGTGCCTGCTTCCAGCCGCGAGTTCACGTGCAGCACGCTGTTGATCCGAAGCTCCGCGCCTGCGCCGGCGACAGAACCGGGGAACAACGCGGCGCCCGTGGCGATGAAGACTTCGTCCTCGACCGTGGCGCCGTTGACGTGCGCATGGGGACCTACCAGAACCGCGTCGCCGATCAGGGCGGGATGGTTCGCCCGGCCGCGCACCAGGGCGTTCTCCATCACCACACTGTTCTCACCGAGCCGGACTTCGCCGTTCTCCGCGGTCAGTACTGCCCCGTGCAGGACTCTGCTGCCTTCGCCGAGGACGACGGCACCGCAGAGCACGGCCGATGGGGCGACGTACGCGGATTCGGGCACGACCGGTCGACGGCCGCGGTGTTCGAGCAGCATCTGTCGCTGTCCTCTCGTCGCTTGATCACCTCGCTCCAGCTTGTGTACCCGGTCGATGCGGACTCTCCACTGCCCGGGTCCTCACAACCCGGGCGGCGGTGTCCTCCGGGCCGTCCACATCGAAGGTGGCAGGCTCGGTCCGGCGGAGAATCCGGGGTGGAGAACCGCGAACTGGGCCAACATTAGAACAGATGTTCGATGCGATGCAACGCATCCTGACAGATCAGGAACTGGCCGGTCAGATCCGCTCGGCACGGAGCCGCGGCGCCACTCGAGCGAGCACGTAGAACGTCAGGCTCGCGACGAGTGCGAGTGCCGCCAGGACCACCCACGGCAGCTCGTGATGCACCTCGAAGAGCTGTGCGAAGAACGCCGGCGCCAGCACGCTCGCGAACGTGAACGAGTACTGCCAGTACGACAGGTACTTGCCCCGGCCGACCACCGGCGACACCGCGGCCGACAGGGCGTTGTTCGTCGCCGCGTGCAGCACGTCGGCGAAGGCGTAGCAGGCCGTGGCGAGAACCAGCACCGGTACGACCCATCCGCCGGGGATGTGCACCTGCAACGCCATCAGCAGCGCCCAGGCGGCGTACGTGATGCCGGCGACCACCATGACGTTCGTACGACGCCGGCGCTCGGTGTGCCGTACGACGAGCGTCTGCCCGGTCGCCAGCACGACCGACGTCGCCGCGATCAGTACACCGACCAGCCACTTCGGCACCGCCAGCGCCTCGGTGACGTACACGGGCACGCCTACCCCGAGCATCATCGTGCAGAGTGCCAGCAACGTGTTGGCGGCGATCAGCGCCAGGAACGTCTTGTCCTTGCGCAACTGCGGCGCCGGTCCGCTGTCCTGGTCGGCCCGCGCATGGTGTGACGGGTGCAGCCGCAGGAGGAGCAGCCCGGCGACGTAGAACGTCACGGCGTTGAGAGCCATCGCGAAAAGGAACGGTGCGTCGCCGCCGATCGCCAGCAACCACCCAGCCACCAGCGCGCCCAGAGCGAGGCCGCCGGCCTGCATCATGCCGCCCAAGCCGAACCACTTGTCCCGCTCGCCCTCGTCGGCGACATCGTCGAGCAGGCTGAAGATCGCTGACCAGAACACGCGCTGCCCGGTCGTCGTGACCAGCGCGCACAGGAACAGCAGCCACATCGACCGCCCGAAGAAGAAGCCGGTGAACGCCAGGCCCTGCGCGAACTGGGCGGCCACCACCAGGTTCCGCGGGCCGACCCGATCGATCACCACTCCGACCGCGGCCGGGGCCGCGATCGAGAACAGCGTCGCGACCGTCAGCATCACACCGGCGGTGCCGAGCGGGATGCCGGCGACCTTGTTGATGAACAGCAACAGCAGCGGGCCGGCGCAGCCGCCGCCGAACGAGTCGATCGCCAGACCGGCCAGCAGTGGGACCCGGCCGCGCACGTTCGGTAGTCCGAGTGACGCGGCTGCGGGCATGGCGGAGCGCTCCCATCGGGTCGTGTTCGGCGGCTGGCGAACCGTAGCAAGCGCTCGCCAGTCCATTCCAACCCATTTCAGTCGGCCGCGGACACCCGTCGTACCGAGACGTTCCGGAGCGGGCGCCAGGCGACCACTGTCATCACCACCATCGCCACGAAGGCGATCGCGAACGGTGCGGCCAGACCGAACCGCTGCGCCAGTACGCCGCCCAGTGCGGAGCCGATCGCTGCACCGCCTACTGAGGCCAGCAGGTACACGCTGTTCACTCTGCCCATCAGAGCGTCCGGTGTGGCGAGCTGACGCGTTGTAGTCGACACGATGCCCCACACCACCGCGTGGACACCGAACACCGCCATGGTCGCGCCGGCGACCCACGGGCTCCTGGTGAGCGCCAAGATGAGGTGGACCGTCGTCTCGATGACCAGCCCGGCGCGTAGCAGCGTCACAGAGCCCACGCGCGGCTCCAGGAAGTGGTACGTCGGCATGCCAAGTACACCGCCCACTGCGCCGACTGACACGAGCAGGCCGAACTGTGTCTCGGTCAGACCGAGCCGCTCGCGCGCGAACAACACCCAAGTCGCGAACGCGGCGCAGAAGGTGATGTTCATGATCAGGATCGACAAGGCGAGCGTCCGTACGCCGGAGTGGTGCCAGAGCCAGCGAACTCCTTCGCGGACCTCCTGCCAGATGGCTGTCCGCGTGGAGTCGTCCGGCAACGGCGGACGGACGGCGACGCGGGCGATCAGGGTCGCCGCGGCGGCGAAGGTGATCGCGTCGAAGACCAGCGGGATACCGGCCCCCGCAGCGAACAGCAGTGCGCCCAGCGGCGGTCCGCCCAGTTGCTGGAGCACAGTGCCGCTGGCGAACAGCCGGGCGTTGGCCTTTCCGAGGTGACCCTTCGGTACGGCGCCGACCAGCAGCGCGCCGGATGCGTTGTCCGCAAGCGTTTCCGCCGTACCGAGGAGGAAGAGTGCGACGTACACCGCCCAGAGCGGAGCGGTGTCGAGCAGTACGGCGAGACCGAGCGCGGCCAGGACGATCGCGCGAAAGGTGTCTGCGGCAACGATCATCAACCGGCGGTCGAGCCGGTCGACGAGGACGCCGCTGAACAACGCGAACAACAGCCAGGGCAGCTGCTGGACGAACGCGGCGGCACCGACCGCCGCGGGCTCACTGGTGATCGAGGCGACGAGCAACGGACCGGCGGCGATCAGCGCACCGTCGCCGAGGTTGGAGATGATCGCGGCCGGAAAGATCTTCCGGAAATCGGGTCCGAGCTCGGACGGAGCCAGGTAGGCACCGAGAGAACGCATATGAACTCCTGAGGGCATGACGAATCGATGGACCCCGGCCGTGCAGCCGGCCGGTCCCGCCCGGTCAGAACGTCAACGTGCCGACCGGCCGGTGTGTGCGATGCCCTCGAACGACCGAGACATTGCTCCCACCTCCGTCCGTACCCACAGCGACGACCTCGCCGCTGCGCCGACCCTACCGGCCCCTCCCCACCCCCGCACTCCGTTTCCACCCGGTATCCTCAACCCTCGGCGGCAACCGCCAGGAGGGTTCGCATAGCGGCCGAGTGCGCTGGTCTTGAAAACCGGTATGGCGGGTGACCGTCATCGTGGGTTCGAATCCCACACCCTCCGCTCTGTGATGTCTCAAGACATCGGCGACAGGTGAACCCACGATTCGTGGGTTCACCTGGTGTTCTTGGGGATGGGTCCGGGTGGTCTGCCGGTGGGGTGGTAGTCGCGGTCTGGGTCGAGGACCAGGTCGCGGAGGAGTTCGCCGGTCCGGTCGGTGCTGGGGCCGGCTTTCGGGCGGGCGTGGTAGGCGGTGGCCGGGGTGGCTCGGTGGGGCAGGGACCGGTCCGGGCGGCGGTGGTTGTCCTCCTCGACGGAGGTGTCGAGCAGCGCCTGGAGCCCGGCGAGGGCGCATACGGATCTGCTGGTGGCCGGCGTTGGCTCGCGGGATGCGAACAGCCGCGGAATCCACACGCGTTGCGGCCGCCGAGCTCGGCGCGGCGGCGGGACGCCCGGAGGTCGTTGGGTACGAGATGACCGCTTGGTTCGCCCTGACACAAGGCCAGTTCGTCCGGCTGTCGATGCACCGCGCCGTGGACAGGCAGTTGCTCAGGGCGCCAGTCCGTCATCAGCGACGACATCGCGCCGGAAGGCACCGAACTGTTGCCGGGCGTGATGGTGATTTGGAGCAGGCTGTTGGCCTCGGTGTGGAAGGCGGCAGAGCAAGGTGCGCTTGCGGATGATCGCGAGCGAGTTGGACCAGGAACTACGGCGTCGGTTTCCCGGAGAAGGAACTGTGATCGGCCTGGCGGAGGCGCTGCGAGCGGTTTGAAATCGGGACGGGTTGCCCGGCTGCTGGTCAGGCACCCCGAGCTTGATTCGCACTGCACTCCGCCAGGGCTCGCCGTCCGGGCAAACTCGTCGTCCCTGCGCTCGTAGCTCTCGAGCGCATCGCGGTGGTTCAGGACGCTACAAGGATCGCCATCGTCTCGGGGACGACGGTGTCGTACTTCATTGCTTCGGCCAGCTCGTCCGACGGGTTGGCCAGCACGGCGAAGAGAACGTCGAGATCCGCGATGTCCATGACCAGTCCGACCTTGGTCCGGTCCTGAGGGTTCACGAACGTCCGGAGATTGCTGGCGCCCAGCGAGGGCAGGAGCTCTTCACGCTTCGGTGATGTGAGCCAGTGGTCGGTGTCGGTGACGTCGTGGGTCACGATGATCGTGGGCATAACTCCTCCTTGTGTGGTGTGGTCGGGACACCCGGCGGTGAGAGCCGGGTTGTGCTACGCCGGAGCGGCTGTGGGGACGACGCCGAGCTGTTGCATGAGCGACAGCATGTCCGCGACGCCCCAGTGCTCGCAGAGCAGGCCGGCTCCGTCGAATCGCATGATGTCGATGAGGTCCACCTCGACGCTCTTGCCGGATGGCGGCACACCCATGAAGTCGCCCTGGTGGGTCCCGGTGACCCTGACTCGGGCCACGGCTTTGTCGCCGTCGATGATCAGATCCTCGACGTTCATCCGAAAGTCGGGAAAGGAGGTCAGCAGCGCCCGGAAGAAGTCGAGCGTGCCCTCCTTCGTGGTCGGAAAGCCCGGCCCGCCCTGGTGCTCGACGAAGTCGTCCGCGACCAGGTCGCCGAACCCCGCGAGGTCTCCCGCGTTGATCAGCTCGTAGGTAGTCCGCATCGTCGCAGCGTGGTCCATCGTGGCGCCCCCCTTAGTCTGTGGTTGCAGCGTGCGTTGCTGCCTGCGATCGATTCTTTGAGCCGCGAGCGGCGAAGACATCACTCGATCGTGTGATGTACGGCGGTGGCGAGCGCGACCCGGTTGGAGACGCCCAGCTTGGCGAACACGTGCCGGAGATGGGTGTTGACGGTGTGCGGCGAGATGTAGAGCCGCCTGGCCACGGCACCGTTCGTGAGTCCTTCTGCCACCAGCCGCGAGACTGCCTGCTCCGTCGTGGTGAGGCTGTCCCAGCCGCCGGCCGGGCGGTGCCTCGACCCACGGGGGCCAGGCCGGATGCCGAGTTCACGCAACCGCGCCCGGACGCGGCCCGCCCAGGCGTCGGCCCCCGCCTGCTCGTAGCGCTCCAGTGCCTCGGTCAGCAGCGTCGCTGCTTCGTCCCGCCGCCCGCCGTGGGCCAATAGCCTTGCCGCGTCCTCGCAGGCGCCGGCGTGCTCGACCAGGAGCGGGGCCTGGCGGGCGAGTGTGACGGCATGGAGCATCGGCTCGACCTCGCCGTCGACCATGCCCTGGCAGCGCAGCGCCAGGGACTGAACGGTCGGCACCTCCGGTGCCAGGGCCGCTCCCTCCGCTACGGCGCCGGCCACCTCGGCCGCGAGGTCACGATGGCCCAGCTCCAGGCCCAGACGCACGAGATCGGGCGCGAGACAGCGATGGTAGAAACGGCTCTCTCGTGCCGCGTCGAACCGCCAGCACCGCAGCAGCAGATCGTAGGCAGCCTGATGATCGCCCTGGGCCACCCTGAGTCCCGCCACCGCGAAGGCGAGGACTCCAGCGTTGTAGCTGAGCTGGTCGCCGTCCAGCGAGGCGGCGATTCCGGCGGTCAGCTCGCCGGCGGTCCGATGATCCCCCACGCCCGTCGCGATGATGGCCCGGTAGGCGAGGGACTGAGACACCAAGAGCGGGTTGCCCTTCTCCAGCGCGGTCCGGCCGCCGGCGATCAGGCCGGGTACGGCGTCGTCCCACTCCCCGAGCGCGAAGGACGCCTGGGCGTCGGCCATGAGCGTCTCGGAGAGCCACCATCCCGCGCCGAACTCGTCGTCGAGAGCAGCCCGGTACGCCGCTCGCGCCTCACCGACGAGGTCACAGTCGAACAGCGCCAGGCCGAGAAAGAACTTCGGCCGCAGCGGCAGCGATCTCGTGTCGGGCGAGTCCTCAGCCAGTAGCGATGCGCGCCGGGCGTGGACCAGCGCTTCACCGAAGCGGCCCTGCCGGCCCACCGCCACCATCAACGCCGTCAGAGCCCACACCGTCATCGCCGGATCGCTCGCCTGCTCGGCGATGGCCAGTCCCTGGCCGGCGGACGCTTCGCCTGCCCTCGGATCGCCCGTATAGGTCAGGGCCCAGCTCTGCTGGGCCAGCATCAGCACCCGGTCGGAGGGCTGAAGCTGGACAGGGTCGGCGAAGCTGGCCTGGACGACGGTGGACAGCTCGGCGGCACGGTTCTGGAGAGCCAACGCACCGACCAGCGCCACGCGCAACGGTGTGTGCACCTCGATGGCGTGCGGCCGCGCGAGCACCGCCTGTGCGCGGTCGGACGCCTCGGCAGGCTGCCCGGCGCGCAGCAGCGCCTGGACCAACTCCGCCGACACCAGATCCGCCTCGCGATGACCGCGGGGCAGCAGCGCGTCGGCGCGGCGCGTGAGCTCGACGGCGACGGACGGCGACCGAGCCGACGCTTCACGGGCGGCGTCCCGCAACCAGGCAACCGCCTGCTCGTCACCCCGCTCCGCGCCGAGGATCAGATGATCCGCCACGTCCAGTCGATCCGCGCCCCCCGCCATGAGTACGACCGCTGCCTCACGGTGCAGAAGACGGCGGGCCGCGGGCGGCACGTGCTGGTAGATCGCGTCGTGCACGAGCTGGTGCCGGAACACGACGCGTTCGTCGGCCACGTCCAGGAGCTGAGCGTCGAACGCGTGGCTGAGATGCCGGACCACCTCGGCCGGCGGCTGGCGGGTCACGGCTGCGACGTCGCGAAGTGAAACGGAGTCGCCCAGAACAGCCGTGACCTGCAGCAGTTCCAGCGCTGCCGGGGGCAGGTCGCGAAGGCGCCGAACCACAAGGTCGCTCAGCGAGGCCGGCAGCTCCGATGTCGTGACGTCGACGATGTCCCCGATGCGGCGCAGCCGGCCGTCATCGACCAGTGAGCGCACCGTGGCCACGGCCCACAGTGGGTTCCCACCGGCCTTGGTCAGCATCGCGGTCAAAGTGGGGCCAGGAGAAGCCCCAAGCGCGTCGCGGGCGAGCGCGGCCACCTCGTCGGGCGACAGCGGCTGGAGCTGCAGGGTGTGCGCGCCCCCGGCCGCTAGATCGGTGAGCAGCAGTTCCAGCTCAGCCGACCGCGGCGAGGACCGGGCTGTCACCACGACAAGCAACGCCGCCAGGGGGAGCTGCCGCGCCACCGACAGGATCGTCAAGAGACTTGCGCTGTCGGCCCAATGGATGTCCTCGGCCACCAGCAGCACCGGGCTCTTCGAGCACATGCTGTCGACCAGGTCCACAATCTCCTCAACGACCCTGTACTGGATGTCGCCGGCGGCGGGCGCAGACATCCCCGCGCCCCGGCCGTCCAGCAGCTCGCCGATCGCAGCCCTGCGCGGGTCGGGCGACCGCCGGCTCAGACTCAGGGCCTCAGCAACCACACCGAACGGGCGGGTGCGCTCGAAGGGATGCGCCTGGCCGCCGTACACGGCAACTCCACGAGAACGCGCGTCCTCGACGATGCAGTCCACCAGCCGGGTCTTGCCGATGCCGGCTTCCCCCTCGATCACCAGCGTCGACGCCTTGCCCTCGCTCAGATCGCGCACGGCAGCCGCAGCCAAGGCAAGCTCGGCTTCCCGTCCGACCAGACCCCCCTGGGAAGGCATGTTCAAAGGCTCTCCCCAGGCCAGTACCAGAGTCCAGCCGTCGAAGCGGGCGACCATTCAGAGTGGCCGCGCGGACACCCTGGGTCCATTGGAGTGCAGCTCCCGGCGCACTGGCACCTGGCCGTCGACCGAAGGCCGACGTGGCCCGTGCTGTGTCGGCGGCGGTGGTCGCGCTCTGCAAGGATTGCGGCCATGGTGAGCTTTCACGCGCGGTACGTGTCCGGTGATCCCGACGACGTATGGCGCGACCTGCGCGGTCTCGGCCTTCGGGTCTTCGACGCTCCGTATCGTGAGGACGCCGAGGCGGTGGCGCGGGAATTCGCCGGCCGGGCTCGCAGGAACGTCGAGATGGTCGTCGAGCGGCTGCAGGCGCAGGGGTTCCGGGCGGAGGTGAACGACGACGAGGGGACGCCGTGTCGTGCCCATGTTCCGCCGTCGCCGGACGCGGACGCGCTGGCCGACTGGCTGGAGGCGACGTTCGCGCCGTTCCCGATGACGGTGAGCGCATGGATCCGGCAGGTGGGCGACGTGTGGCTCGTCGGGGACTTGCCGGGTTGGCCGACCAGCATGCTCGCGGATCCGCTGGTGGTGCAGCTGGAATGGGCAGAGCACGGCGGTTCGCGCTCCTACTTCGAGGCCGAGCACGCCGCGTACCTGAAGGACACCACGCGCCAGGAGGCCGGTATCGCGTTCCAGCTCGACTACGCGCCCGACGAGCTCCACAAGGCGAACATCAGCGGAGACGCGCCGTACGGCATCGACCTGCCGGCCGTGGGAATCGACGGGAAAGTGGGGCCGACGATCTGGTTCGTCGACGACCTCAACACGGCATTCGCGGCCGGCGGCTTTCCCGGTGCGCTGTGGGAAGAGGGCTACCAGGAGCCGCCCGCCGGATTGCGCGAGTCGCTCGCCGCGGGACTGCTGCGGCTCTGACAGCGGCCGATCAGCTCGCGGCGATGGTGTCGAGGTCTCGGGTGGCGAAACGGTAGTGCTCCCAAGCTTCCTCGAGGATCACGTGCAGGCAGGATCTCGTGGTTTCGGGGTTCGCGTTGTGCGGGTTCTTACGGGCTGTGTCGAGCTCGGCCGGTGTCACCGTGGCGATGAAGTCGCGGACCAGTCCGAAGCGACTCGCGTGGACTTCGAGCACCTCGGCGTACGGCGGGTGGTCGGGCGAGCCTGCCACGCCGTACCGCAGGCCGAGCGGGTGGAAGTCCTCGCGCTCGAGGACCGATCGGCCGAACCACAGGTCGATGGCGTGCACCAGGTGCCGCAGTGTCTGCGCGAACGACCACTCGCCGCCCACGGAGACGTCGGCCGTGCCCGAGGGCATGGTCGCCACGCGCTCGATCGCCGTCGCCCAGGTCCGCTCGACCGCGGCCCACGCGGCCCGGAGGCCGTCCGGGTCCTTGGCCCGGCGCTCCGCCCGGCCCGGGAACCGACGGTTCAGCTCGTCCTCGACATAGCCCGAGACCTCGACGCCGTTCACCTTCAGGCTGCCGCCCGGCTCGACGATCCAGGGCGCGTCGATGTCCGCGCCCTGCAAGTCGATGCCGCGCATCACCACACCGGACAGATCGGACTCGACGAACCGGGCGCCGCGCAGATTCGCCCCGACGAACTCCGCACCTGCCAGGTCGTCGGACTCCCCGAACTTGGCCATTCCCAACTCCCTCAATAGACGTTTCGGCGAGCCTAGCCGTGACCTGGGACACAAAAGTCGTGCGCGAGACCGACGGCCCGTGGTGAGGTCGAGGGGACTGACCCGAAGGTGGGAGGACACGGCTGTGGACGTTCTGAGCGCGGCAGAACGAGTGGGCTTCACGAAGGAGGCATTGACGCGGTTCGATGGACTGGAGGTCGGCCCCGACCCACAGGTGCCCGAGGACGCCGAGGAGTTGCTGGCGTACTGCGGTGTGGACCCGGCTGATCGTGCTGCGATGCTGGCGGCGCGCCCGGATCCCGACCGCGAGCCCGAGTGGTGGGCGATCACGTGGGCTCTCGCAGGAGAGGTTGAAAGGGACATGGATCTGGCCCTGCCGTCCACAGGGTTCAGAGGCTGGCCCGCAGTACCGCGGGACGCGTCGCCGACGGGACTGTTCGCGCCGGCGTGGGCGCTGCTGGCCAACCTGCCGAGGCTGCGGGACCTGCATGAGCAGCGCGGCGTACCGGAGTCCGTGACGGTCGCAACAGTCTCGGCGCTCGGTGGGGTGATGGGCACGCACCGGCACATCTTCGGCTGTGCCGGCGTCGGGCTGATGCCGCTCTGGGGCCCGCCACTGAGGTTCCGCGGAGCCGACTACGAGATCGGCCGGCACGACTTCACCCGCACGCACATGGGTCTGGGCGACGGTGTGTCCGGCCATGTGCTCTCCATCCACATCCCACCGATCGGCCCGCTCGACGCGCAGGAGTCGGAGGAGTCGATCGCAACCGCGGTCGCGTCGTTCGAACGCTGGTACCCGGAGGAGCCGATCGCCGGGCTCGTTTGCCACTCCTGGCTGCTGGACCCGCAGCTGGCCGAGTACCTGCGCCCGGAGTCGAACATCATCCGTTTCCAGCGCCGCTTCGACCTGCTGCCGCTGCTGCCGCCCGAGGAGCCCACCGAGGGCGACCGTGAGCTGATGCGGCTCGGTTTGCACCTGGAAGTCCCGGATCACCAACTGACTGACGAGGACCTCGCCAAGATCCCGCAGGAGACCACGCTGCAAAGAGCGTTCGTCAAGCACCTGCGAGCTGGCGGGCATTGGTACGCACGGACGGGCATGCTGAAGAGATGGAACTGACGATCCCGGTCGGGCAAGACACGGTCTGGACCGAGCACCTGGCCGGCGACGGAGTGCCGATCGTGCTGCTGCACCCAGGCATCGGGGACTCGCGGTCGTGGGACCTCGTGATGCCCGGGCTCGACGGCAGACGAGTTGTCCGGTACGACGTTCGCGGGTACGGGCGCTCACCGCAACCGACAACTGAGTTCTCGCTGCTCGGCGACCTCGAGACAGTCCTCGACCAGCTGAACCTGGAACGGGTCCTGCTGGTCGGCTGCTCGATGGGCGGCAGTACTGCGCTCAGCTTCGCGCTGGCGCATCCGGAGCGGGCCCATGGGCTGGTGCTGCTCTGTCCAGGCATCCCCGGCTTCCCGATGCCGGAGGAGCCGGAGTTGGACGCGCAGTACGACGTACTGGCCGCGGACCGGGACGTGGAGGGCCTCGTACAGTTCGGCCTGCGGCACTGGGCTGCAGCGGGTGCTGACGACGCCGTGGTCGCGCAGCTGCGCGCCGCTGTCCCGGCGTGGTTCGACCAGGACGAGTACCTGAAACCGGATCCGCCCGTTTACGACCGGCTGCACGAGATCCAGGCCCCGTCGGTCGTCATGGTCGGCGACAAGGACCGCCCGATCCTCGCAGCCGTGGCCGGCGCCACCGCCGCACGCATCCCCGGCTGCCAGTTCGTCTGGCTCCCCGGCACCGACCACTTCCCGAGCCTCCGCGAACCACAGCTGGTGACCGACACCATCCTGCGGTTCGCAGCGGGCTAGGACGCCGGATAGGACAGATGCTGGTGGATCAGTTGCCAGCCGGTGGCGGTCCGGCGGAAGACGCGGGTGGCGCGTGAGGTGGTTTCGGTTCCGTCGGCGGTGACGTGGTCGACGGACCAGGCGACGGCCAGGTTGTCGGCGGATTCGATGGTCGGGTCGGGGACGGTGAAGGTGATTGGGTCCGGGCTCGAGGCCAGGCCGGCGGCGCAGACCTCGCGGACGGCTTGTTTTCCGGTGTAGTTGCCGTCGATCTCGTACGAGACGACGTTCTCGGCGACCGGCTCCATCAGGGCGTCCAGGTCGCCCGCGGTCGTGTCCGCGCTCCAGCGGTCCAACACCGCCGTGATCTCGGGAGCCGCCGAGTCCTCGTGCGGGAACGAATGGTGCTCGTGCGTGACGGTCCACTGGCCGTCGATCTTGCGGAGACCGATCGTGAGCCGCAGCAACTGTCGCGGATCGTCGTCCCCGGTGCGGCAGTGCAGCAAGGCGAAGGCGAACGCGACGTCGGCGCCCGCGGTCACGTCCAGCGATTCCAGTTCGAAGGAGGCACCGGACTTCTGCCACTCGAAGAAGCCGGGCCAGGTGTCGCGGTACGCGTCCAGGCCGCGCACACCGTCGTACGGCGGGGGCACGTCGAACATCACCAGGTCGGGTGCGTGATGCGCCAGCACCGTGTCCAGGTCGCCGGCGTGCACGGCCGCGACCCAGGTCTCGATCAGGGTGCGGATCGCCTGCTCGTCAGTCATGTCTCTCCCTCGGAAGGTCGTCTTCACCCCCTACAACCCGCGACGTCCGGCAAACTCATCGCGGCAGGTCGGCGGGCAGTCCGAAGGCCGGGAAGTCCGCTTCCAGATACGACACCACTTCGACGATCGCCGGCCCTCGCAGGACGACGACATCCAGCCCGCCGGGTACGTAGCGATCGCCCTGAAGCAGGTACGTGCCGAAGGCGAGCTGACCGTTCGCGCGAGCCGGGAGGAAGCGCCATTCCTCCCGCAGCGGCCCGTCGAGCAGGAACGCGCGGATCGCGTCCCGCCCGAGGAACCAGTCGGGCAGCGGCGGCATCGAGTACTTCGCGTCCGCCGCCAGCATGGCCACGATCGCGTCGACGTCACGCGCCTCCCAGGCCGCCACGTACCGCCGTACCAGGTCGCGCTCGCCCGATTCGCCCAATGCACGCAGTGTCTGCTGCTGACTCGGTACGTCGCTCACGACAGCCCGTGCTCGTTGCAGCGCGCTGTTGACCGCAGCAACCGTCGTCTCCAGCAACTCAGCCACCTCGCGAGCACTGAAAGCCAGTACATCTCGCAGTAACAGGACGGCACGTTGCAGAGCGGACAGGTGCTGCAGTGACGCGACGAAGGCGAGTTCAACGGACTCCAGCGCCAGAAGCTCGGCCTCTGGTGTCAGCGTGGACGTCCAGGTGAGCCTGCTGTCCGGATACGGGTCCAGCGTCTCCACCTCACGTCGACCGCGCCGCTCGATCAGGGTCAGGCAGCGGTTCGTCGCGATCTTGTAGAGCCACGGACGGATCGACCCGCGGTCCTCGTACCCGTGCAGGCCGCTCCACGCGCGCAGCAACGTCTCCTGGACAGCGTCCTCGGCGTCGGCATCGGAGCCGAGCATCCGGTAGCAGTGCGCGTGGAGCTCACCACGCCACGGATCGACCAAGCGTCCGAAGGCGTGCTCGTCACCCGCGCGTGCGGCGTCCAGCAGGTCTTGCATCACCCGCACGCTAACGAGTGGTTGGCCCAGCGGTCCAGGGTCTCGGCTGCTCGTCCACTGTCCACGGCCTCCTGGCAGCGTTCGAAGCAGTCAGCCAAGTGCTCCAGGCCGAACTCCAATGACAGCGTCGCCAGTGCGGCCGCGGCGTTCAGCAGTACGACGTCCCGCACGGGTCCGCGTTCTCCGTCGACCAGCCGGCGCAGCAGCTGTGCGTTGAACGCCGCACTGCCGCCACGAAGCTCTGCCAAGGACGACGGCCGCAGCCCCAGCGAGCGTGGGTCGAAGACGACCTCCGACGCGGACCCGCCATGCACGACCCACAGCCGTGAGTAGCCAGTCGTGGTGAGCTTGTCGAGCCCGTCGTCCCCACGGGCGACCAGTGCGGACGTGCCCCGCTCGGCGAGCGCACCTGCGAGCACGGGCAGCATGCGTGGGTTGGCCACGCCAACGAGCTGGTGCTGAGGGCGGGCCGGATTCAGCAACGGCGCGAGCACGTTGAACGCAGTCGGCACTGCCAACTCACGCCGTACGACGGCAACTTGCCGCAGGGCCGGATTGAAGCGTGGAGCGAACAGGAAGGTCAGACCGACCTCCGCCGCCATCCGAGCCGCGTCAGAGGCCGACAGGTCGAGTGGAACTCCGAGCTGCTCGACCAGATCCCCGCTACCAGCAGCAGATGAGGACGCGGCCCGCCCACCGTGCTTCACGACGGTGGCACCGGCCGCTGCTGCAACCACGCCCGCCATCGTGGAGATGTTGGCCGCGCCGGTACGGTCGCCGCCTGTTCCGACGATGTCGACGAACGGTCCGTCGATCCGCACCGGCGTCGCGTGCGAGCGCAGTACCTCGGCCAGCCCGTTGAGCTCGTCCGCGGTCTCTCCCTTTGCCTGCAATGCGATCAAGAACCCGGAGATCTGCGCCGGAGACGCGTCGCCCAGCACCAGTTGGTCCATCGCCCAGCCGGTGTCCGCAGCCGACAAGTCGGAGCCGGCCAGGAGCGCGGAGATCAGACCGGACCACGTCCGGAGTGTTGTTGCCATCGGCATTCCTCAGGGTGCTGGGCCGCCCACGAGGAGAACATGACAACGGCCGCCTCGCAGGAGACGGCCGGGTGGGTACGCGCGGATTCAGGCCGTCTGGTCGACGGCCCACCACATACTCGCGCGCTGGAACATGCCACCGACCTTAGCGCACGCGGTGCCGGACGTGGTCGACGGTGAAGGTGGGGACGTGGTCCCGCCCGGACTGCTCGGGGAAGTCGAACACCGCCAGCATCAGCTGCATCGGGTACGTCGGTGCGCCCCGGCAGCTGCGGATCGCCGCGCCGTCGACCGAGAACGTCGCCGTACCGCCGGACCACACCACGGCGTACATGTGGAACTCCCGGACGTCGATCGGCAACCGCACCGCCTCGAAGTCCTGAGGTACGGCGGGGTCGCGGATGGTCTTGAGCCCCATGCCGACCGCGGCGGACTCACCGGGGACGACCGTGTCGCCGAACACCTCCATGACACAGATCTCCCCACAGCGGTCCGGCTGGTCCTCCAGACCGACCATCCAGAGCGACACCATGGAGCCCGGAGCGATGTCAGCCCTGGCCCGCAGCTCGACGTGCCCGCCGTCCGCGGTCCAGCCCCAGAATGGCTCCTGCTCCTCCTGTACGAGCAGACCGTCACGGTATGGCTGCTGGCCGACCGTGCTGCCCACAGGACCCGAGTAGTTACCCGACTGGATGCCGGAGACGCGCAGGTCCGGTTTGTGCGAGCCGGCGCACCAGATGGCCTGCTCGACGGGGATGCTGAGCGTCAGACACGAGTTGGCCAGGCCGTACGTCGCGGCGGACGCACTACGCGAGCTCCACTGCGGTAGGTAGTACGGCGACCACACGGACAGATCCAGGGCCGACGCGTCGAAGTCGTCCGCGAACACCGGCTGAGTCATGCCCCCATGATCGGCCGATCCGGCCCTCTGTCACATCATGGTGGGCTGATCCGTCAGGGCACTGAGGAGGCAGCGGTGAACGAGCATGAGCAGCTGGCGCGGCGGTTCGAGGAGAACCGCGGGCACTTACGTGCGGTCGCGTACCGGATGCTCGGGTCGGTGGCTGAGGCCGAGGACGCCGTACAGGAGGCCTGGCTGCGGCTGAGCCGGTCCGACGTGAGCGATGTCGGCAACCTGGCGGGCTGGTTGACCACGGTGGTGTCGCGGGTCTGTCTGGACATGCTGCGCAGCCGTAAGTCGCGGCGGGAGGATTCGCTCGACACCTATGTGCCCGACCCGGTGATCGGCTCCCCGGGACCGGAGGACGAGGCGGTCCAGGCGGATGCGATCGGGCTGGCGCTGCTCGTCGTACTGGAGACGTTGTCGCCGGCTGAGCGACTGGCGTTCGTGCTGCACGACATGTTCGGCGTCGGGTTCGACGAGATCGCCACGATTGTGGACAAGTCGCCGGCCGCGACGCGTCAGCTGGCCAGCCGCGCGCGGCGCCGGGTCCAGGGCGCGCCGGCGAGTGACGGGGACACCGGCCGGCAGCGGGTGATCGTGGAGGCGTTCCTGGCGGCCTCCCGCGGTGGTGACTTCGAGGCGTTGCTGTCGCTGCTGGATCCGGACGTGCTGCTCCGCGCGGACGCGGGTACGGCGAGCGCGGAGTTCGCTGGGCCTGCGGTGTCGAAGCTCGTCCGCGGCGCGAAGGCGGTTGTCGAGCAGGCGCTGATGTTCAGCCGGATGGCGCCGTACACGGAGCCGGCGCTGATCAACGGGCTGCCCGGCGCGATCACCGTCGTCAACGGGCGGCTGATGGGCGTGATGGCGCTGACCGTCACCGACGGCCGGATCACCGAGATCGACATCCTCGCCGATCTCGACCGCCTCGAAGTCATTCCGCTGCCAGCCTGAGGATTCGCCGCGCCTGCGCCGCCACGGTCCCGGGTGGATTGCGGTGGGCGCTGGGGCCGCCCGGTCCGATCAGCGTCAGCCAGAAGCCGGCCCACAGGGTGCGCGCCTGGTGAAAACGGTACGGGTCCACCTCGAATCGTCGAACCAGCGGGCTTGGGTCGGCCTGGCGCCAGGACAGGTGCTCGACGAGGTTTGCCAGCTCGACCGCGCGGTCGCCCGAGCCGGCGTCCTCGAAGTCGACGATGCGGACGCGGGTGCCGTCCCAGAGGTAGTTGGTGAGGTTCGGGTCGCCGTGTGCGACGACCGGGTCCTGTACGACGGTCAGGTCGGGCGGCTCGTTGTCCAGCCAGGTACGGGCGGCTTGGCCGATCACGCCTGTCGTGTCGGCGAGTGCGGTCAGGCCGGTGCGGGTGCGGTCGACCAGTGCTTGGAGATCGATCTGCTGCAGGCCGTCGAACGGGGCTGACCAGAGCGTCTCAAGGGCGTCGCCGACGGCTGTGGTCTGGATGAGGGGCGGCTGAAGAGGGTGGCCGGGGACGAGCGTCATCGTGATCCACGGGGTGTCGCCTGCGGACAAGGCGAGGGGGACCGGGGTCAGGCCGGGAGCTGTTCGGGAGAGGAGGGTCAGGGCGGTCCACTCGCGGGTGGGTTCGTCGCGGGACCACGAGGTGTAGTGCTTGGTGAGGGTGGCGCCGGAGATCTCGACTGAGTGGGTCATCGGGAAAAGTTTGGCGGACCGTGTCGATTCCTGGCGGCCTCCTTCGACGTATGGGCAGGAAGCGGATACGGCGAAGGGGCGGGACCAGATGTCTACGCAGGCGGTTGCAGCGGTTGCCGGCGACGTGGTCGCGGGGCTGTTGGGGGCGGGGTTCAACGGTGTCGTCCGGCTGCCGGGCGAGCCGGAGTACGACGAGCAGCGGCGGTCGGTGATCCCGTCGGTGGACTCCCGCCCGCTGGTGATTGCCGAGGCGTACGCGCGGACCGACGTCCAGGCGGCGGTACGGACCGCTCGCGAGTACGGGGTACCGATCGCCGTGCAGGCGACGGGACACGGCACGCGGCTGCCGGCCGACGGCGGAGTCCTGCTGAAGACGACCCGGATGACCGGCGTACTGATCGACCCGGAGCGCCGGATCGCGAAGGTGGCCCCGGGCGCGCGCTGGGGTGCGGTGCTGGATGCCGCGCGGCAGTTCGGACTCGCGCCGCTGTCCGGCTCGCACCGTGACGTCGGCGTCACCGGGTACACGCTGGGAGGCGGCGTCGGCTGGCTGGCCCGCAAGTACGGGTTCGCGGCCGACAGCGTGATCCGCGCCGAGGTCGTCACCGCCGACGGCCGGGTGGTCACCGCCAGCGCCGAGCACCACCCGGACCTGTTCTGGGCGATCCGCGGCGGCACCGGCAACTTCGGCGTCGTGACCTCGCTGGAGTTCCGCCTGTACCCGGTCCGCGAGGTGCACGCCGGCATCGTGTACTACGGCATCGACCGCGCCGCCGCGATCCTGCGCCGGTACCGCGACTGGACCGCCGCCGTCCCCAACGAGCTGAGCACTGCGGTGGTTCTGACCCGCGTCCCCGGCACCGAGCAGCGCGCGGTCGCGATCAAGGTCCTGTACGCCGGTGCCGCCGACCTGGCGGAGCACCTGCTGAAGCCGCTGTTCGAGGTCGCCGGACCGCGGCTGGCCGGTGAACTGCGGACGATCGAGTACGCCGACGCCGCGATGGGCGGCACGCCCGCTCGGCACCTCGACTTCCTGGACACGCTGACCGACGAGGTGATCGACGAGGTCGCCGGCCTCGAGGACGCGACCGTCGAGATCCGGCACTGGGGCGGCGCGATGGCTCACCCCGGTCCGGGCGCCGGACCGGTCGGGCACCGCGAGGCGCAGTACTCCCTGATCATCGACCGCGAGGTCTCCCTGCCCACCTCGGGCCGGACGTTCGTGAACTTCCTCGGGGACCCGGGGCGTGCGGACACCGCGTACAGCGCGAAGGACCTGCAGCGGCTGCGGGAGGTCAAGCGAGCCTACGACCCGACGAACTTGTTCCACCTGAACGCCAACATCCGTCCATAGAAACGCCCAACATCCGCCCATGGAAAAGCGGCCCAGGTCCCCGCCCTGGGCCGCTGTCCTGCGGTAGATCAGACCGTGCCCGAGTTCCCGTAGACGGTCACGTGCACGTGGTCGTAGTGGTTCGCGGTCACGCCGCCGCGGTCCTCCATCGCGCGCCAGCCTTCGCTGCTGCGCTGGACCGTCCAGATGTGCTGCTGCCAGATCAGCTGGCTGACGCCGAGCTTCTTGTAGTTCGCCTTCAGCCAGTCCGCGACCTCTTGGCCCTCGGCGCCGCTGACCATGATGTCGAGCGCGTGGCCGGTCGAGTGCTCGGAGCCGCTGTCGCCGGACCGCAGGCCGCCGTACGACGTGATGTCGGGGAACTTGGCGCAGATCGCGCGGTGCACCCGGATCGCGTCCTGGGTGAGGCCGTCCTCGACGCCGGAGCCGGACGCGCAGGCCGCCTGGGAGATCGAGCCGGACGTGCTCGCGACCGGCTTCGTGGCGGACAGGTACTGCGCCTTGACCCAGCGGGACTTGCCGTCGCTGACGACCTCGGCGTACAGACCGTCGACCTTGCCGGTGACCGAGACCTTGGTGCCCTTCGGCAGCACGTCCAGCAGGACGCCGGTCAACGGCAGCGTCCAGAGGTTCACGTCGGTGGTGGTGTACTTCGTGCCGGTGATCTTCGGCGGCGCCGCGTTCAGCTCCTGGGCGGCGCGGGTCTTCGCCGCGGTCGGCTTCGGGATCGGCGCCTGCTTCTTCAGGTGCTTGGCCGTCGGGCTCGCCTTCGGCTTGGGCGCCGCGGTCGGAGTCGTCGACGTGATGCTGATCGGCGGACGCAGGGCGTCCCGGCTGACCGTGGTGTCGCGCGACAGCTGCAGGGACGAGCTGGCGATCGACGGGTCGAGCTGAACGTGATGGCTGGGGAGCGCGGCGGCCGAACCGGTGGCAACCATCGCCACTGCCGCGCCGGGGATCGCAACCTTCGCAATACCGGGCTGGATCACCTTGGGGCGCGACTGCCGGTGCCGCGCCTGTTTATGTCGTCCTGCAGCCACCTTGAACCCAATCTGCCGAGACCAAACCGTTATCGACCGGAGGAGTCAAGCACACATCGCCGCGCCGGTTCGAATCGGCCCCCACTCTTAACGCATTACGAACATCCACAGGCTGGGCCGCAGCGTGATCCGGCCGCTATCCGGATGTGACCCGTTCGAGATCAAACGCTTGGTGCACAAAACGCGGTGTGATCCAGGGCGCGGCGGGTCCGCGGAGTCTGCGGTTGACTGCCGGCGTGGGATTTCGGATCGAAGGTGGTGCGGTCGCGCGGCTTGTGATCGATCGGGCGGCGAAGCGGAACGCGCTGACCCGGGAGATGTGGGCGGCGCTGCCGGGGCTGCTCGCCGGGCCGGCGGCCGACGACGAGGTCAAGGTGCTGCTGGTGACCGGCGAGGGCGCGAGTTTCTCCGCCGGCGCCGACATCCGCGAGCTGATCTCGGGCGCCGACCCGGCCGATCCGATGGCGGAGCTGCGGGCGTCCAACCTGCGCGCCCAGGCGGCGCTGCGGGAGTTCCCGAAGCCGACGATCGCGGTGGTCCGGGGGCACTGCATCGGCGGCGGGCTGGAGATCGCGGTGAACTGCGACTTCCGGTTCGCCGCGCGGGACGCGAGCTTCGGTGTTACGCCGGCCCGGATCGGGGTCGTCTACCCGCCGGCCGCGATCAAGGTCCTGCTCGACCTGGTCGGTCCGGCGACCACGAAGTACCTGCTGTTCAGCGGTGACCTGCTGACCGCGGAACGGGCCGAGGCGAAGGGGCTGGTCGATCAGGTGGCCGATGACCCGATGGCGGCGGCCGAGGCGTTCGCGGACACGCTGGTGTCGCGGTCGCAGCTGACGATCCGCTCGGCGAAGGAGTCGGTCAACGCGCTGCTGGCCGGTCACACCGGGGACGCGGCAGCGGTACGGCGGTATCGCGAGACGATCGCCTGTGGTGAGCTCGCGGAAGGGATCGAAGCCTTCACGCAGAAACGGTCACCGCAGTTCGTCTGGCATCCCCGCTGAGATCAAGGTGCCGCGCAGCTCGACCCGGTCACCGGCGGCGGCCGAGACCCGGCCGGCGATCCGCTGCGCGTGCGCGTCGTCGGCGGCGTCGATCATGAAGAAGCCGGCCAGCTGTTCCTTGGCCTCGCCGTACGGGCCGTCGGTGACGACCTGCGCGCCGTCGCGCAGTTGCACGATCCTCGCCTCCGTCGGCGGTCGCAGGCCCTCCGAGCTGACCAGCTCACCGGACTCGGCGAGCTCCCGCTCGAGCCGCATCAGGCGGCCGAGCGCCGCGTCGTCCTCCGCGGTCCAGACCCGGTCGACGTGCCGGAAGATCATCACGACGTACTTCATGCGCCTCACGGTAACCATCCGGACCGACAGAACCCCGCGGATGATCCGCGGGGTTCTGCTCGATCCGGCCTTGGGGTGCCGGATCAGTACCAGTGCCTTCGTCCGCCGACCGCGCGGCCGGTCGCTCCGAGGATCCAGAACACCGCGCCGATCAGCAGCAGGATGATGCCGATCGTCCACAGGATCGAGATGTTGAGGACGAACCCGAGAATCAACAGGATCAGTCCGAGGATGAGCATGGAGCCTCCTTCTCAGGGGGCCGCCGGGCGGAAGTGGCGACCACGGACGTCAGGTGCCCACTCTTCGCGCCGTGAACCTCCAACACTTGTTTGATCAGCGCGCATCCGGCGAAGCCGATCGCGAGGAACACCCACACGCCCGCGAACGCGACCCGGTAGCCGTGGGTCAACGCGATCGGCGTAGTCCCCGACGTACTCGCTGTAGCCACCGCGGAGACAGCCGCGACGCCGACCGCGCCGCCGATCTGGAAGCTGGCGTTCTGCAGACCGGAGGCGACCCCGGCGTCCTCGCCGGCCGCGTCGCTGAGCGAGGCGATCGAGCCGGCGACGGTCCCCGCGCCCAGTCCGGCGCCGAAGATCGTCAGACCCCAGAAGGCCAGCTCGAAGTACCCGGACGTCACGGTGAGCCGGGTCATCAACGTCGTCCCCACTCCCGCGACCACCAAGGAGACGAACGCGACGCGGCGCGGTCCGACGCGTGTGACGAGGTGCTGACCGATCATCGACGCCACGACCGCGGATGCGGCGAGTACGGCGGACATGAGGCCGTAGCGGATCGCCGACGCGCCCAGTGCGAGCTGTGCGTACTGCGTGTAGACGAAGTTGAGCCCGAATGCCGCCAGACCCCAGCTGATCGTGATGAGGTTGCCGCCGACCAGTGCACGGGAGCGGAAGATCCGGAGCGGTACGAGCGGTGCGGCAGAGCGCTTCTCGACGGCGACGAACAGTACGAAGAGCGCCGCGGCCAGGAGCAGCAGCAGAACAGTCCGGGACACCGATGCCTCCGGCGCCTCGATGACGGCGTACACCAGCACGATGAGCGCGGCAGTGACTGTGACGGCCCCGGCCACGTCGAAGCCGCGTCGGCCCGGTCCGCGGCTGTCCAGCAGCAGTACGGGCGCCAGTGCGACGACCAGGACGCAGACCGGCACGTTGATGAAGAAGATCCACTGCCAGCCCAGTCCGTCGGTGACAGGTCCGCCGACGAGCGACCCCGCCGTACCGCCGACGCCGCTGGTCGCGCCCCAGATGCCCAGCGCCTTGTTGCGATCCGGGCCGGACGGGAACGTCGTCATGACGATCGACAACGCGCTTGGTGCCAGTACGGCGGCCGCGGCGCCTTGCAGGCCACGGGCGAGGACCAGTGCGTCACCGCTCCACGCGAACCCGCACAGCAGCGAGGATCCGGCGAAGAGCACCAGTCCGGTCATGAACACGCGCCGCCGGCCCAGCAGGTCGGAGATCCGGCCGCCGAGCAGCAGCAGGCCGCCGAACATCAGCGCGTACCCGCTGGGCACCCACTGCACGCCGCCGGTCGAGAAGGTCAGTTCCCGCTCGATCGACGGTACGGCGACGAGCACGATCGAGGCGTCCAGGATGATCATGAACCCGGTCAGACAGAGCAACGCCAGCGCGAACCATCGCTTCGAATGCGAAACCATCAGCCATCTCCAGTACGGCGGGGACGCCCGGGCTGAGCGTCACTCGCCGGAGACGTCGGTGCCGGCCCGGTGGACTTCGACATTCCGGATCTGTCGAAGTACGGCTGCTCTGTTTCGACGTACCTGTTGACTGGGGGTCACAGCGGCCCTCGCCGGGGACAGGATGGTGACTGTGAAGTACATGCTGCTGATCTACAGCAACGCCGAGAGCTGGGAGAGCCTGTCGGCCGAGCAGCGCGACGGTCTGAGCCGTGCGCACGAGTCGCTCACGCGGGAGCTGCTGGAGCAGGGCCTGCTGGTCAGTTCGGCCGGACTGGCGGATCCGATCACCACACGGACCGTGCAGGTGCGTGACGAGACCACGACCACCACGGACGGACCCTATGCCGAGGCGAAGGAGCACCTGGCCGGGTTCTACCTGGTGGAGTGCGAGGACATCGACCAGGCGATCGGTTACGCGGCACGGATGCCCGACGCCGAGTACGTCGCTGTGGAGGTGCGGCCTGTGATGGACATGTCAGGACTGGAAATGTGAGCGACTTCGAACTGCTGCTGCGGGAGCAGGCGCCGCAGGTGCTCAGTGCGCTGGTCCGCCACTACGGCCACTTCGACCTGGCCGAGGAGGCGGTCCAGGAGGCGCTGCTCGCGGCCACGCAGCAGTGGCCGTCCGAGGGCGTGCCGGACAACCCGCGGGGCTGGCTGATCAGGGTCGGGTCGCGGCGGCTCACCGATCTGCTCCGGAGCGAGTCCGCCCGGCGGCGACGGGAGGAGAATGCGGCGCAGCTCTCGGCCCCGGAGGAGTTCGTCGCCTCCGGCCCGGAGATCGACGATCCGGGCGGCCGTGACGACACGTTGACGCTGCTGTTCCTCTGCTGCCATCCGGCGTTGTCGCCGGCGTCGCAGATCGCGCTGACGTTGCGTGCGGTCGGTGGTCTCACCACGGCGCAGATCGCGGCCGCGTTCCTCGTGCCGGAGGCAACCATGGCGCAGCGGATCAGCCGGGCGAAGCGGAGCATCAAGCAGGCCGGCAGCACGTTCGAGATGCCGCCGGAGGCCGAGCGGAACGAGCGGATGGTCGCCGTACTCCATGTGCTCTACCTGATCTTCAACGAGGGCTACACCGCCTCGTCCGGTACGTCGCTGCACAGCGCGGAGCTGACCACGGAGGCGATCCGGCTTGCTCGTGGCGTGCGGAAGCTGCTGCCGGACGACGGGGAGGTCGCCGGGCTGCTCGCGCTGATGTTGCTGACCGACGCGCGACGGCCGGCCCGGACCGGGGACGACGGGACACTGATCCCGCTGGCCGAGCAGGACCGCTCGCGGTGGAACCGCGCCGCCATCGTCGAGGGCGAGGCGATGGTGAGCGATGCCTTGTCCCGCAGCCAACTCGGCCCGTACCAGGTGCAGGCGGCGATCGCCGCGGTGCATGACACGGCGGAGCGTGCGGAGGACACGGACTGGCGCCAGATCGTCGCGCTGTACGACGTACTGGAGCAGCTGGTCGACAACCCGATGGTGAAGCTCAACCACGCGGTCGCTGTCGGCATGGCGGTCGGCCCGAAGGAGGGCCTCGCCGTACTCGAGCCGCTGGAGTCCGACGACCGCATGAACCACCGGCTGGAAGCGGTCCGCGCACACCTGCTCGAGATGGCCGGTGAGCTGGCCGCTGCGCGCGAGAGCTACCTGCTGGCGGCGCGCCGTACGACGAGCACGCCGGAGCGGAACTACCTGCAGTCGAAGGCGGACCGGCTGACCTGAGGTCGCGTAGGTTGGACGCGTGGACCTCACGAGGGCGTCACTCCTCCGGGAGATGCTGACCGGTACCGAGCTGGGCAGCCGGACCACACAGTTCGGCTATGCGCTGCGACGGTTCACGACCAGGCGCAGCGGGCTGATGCTGTTCGGCCCGGCCGACGAGGAGCCGTGGCACCTGACGGCGCACCTGGACGACGAGCTGCACCGTGCGGGGATCGAGGACATGCGGCCGTCACTGGTCCGCTGGGCGCCCCCGCCGGACGCACCACCGCACCTGGCGATCGGACTGGACCGGCTGCGCGACGCAGGGCGTGGTGAGTCGCTCCTGGTGGTGGCCGAGGACGCGCCGGGGGAGACGCTGCTGGAACGGATCAGCGACGTCCGCCGGCGCGGTACGACGATCTTCAGCATCGGGAACGGGGACAACGAGCTGACATCGCTCAGCCACGAGACGCTCGTACCGGAACTGCTGATCCCGGAGGGCTTCGGCTGGACGAGCCGCGAGCTCTACGACGAACCCCAGGCCGCGGTGACCGAGGTGGAGCCGCAGACCTCGGAGGGCTTCGAGACGGCCCAGCACCTGGTCAGCCTGGCAGCGGCGGACACGGAGGCCGGGCAGCCCGGCTGGCGCCGCCGGCTCCGCAACGCCATCGAACGCCTCGGTGGCGAACCGACCTAGACGTTGAGGTACAGCGCGGCCAGCCGGGGCAGGTGAGCTTCCAGGTCGTCCTGGTCGTCGAAGTCGATCTCGGTGCCCGCCGGGACGTCCGGAGTGTCCGGCGCGTCGGCGTCGACCGCCTTCCAGTACGCCGCCTCGTCGCCGGTCACGTTCTTGTAGGCGTGGCTGGCGACGTGCAGCATCCCTTCACCGTCGAAGCCCTCGAAGTCCTCCGGCCGGTCCTCGTCCACCACGTCCGCGAGCGAGTCCGGGTCGGCCAGCGCGGCGTCCCAGACCTCCCGGCCCTGGGCGACCAGCCAGCCCCGGAACGAGTCGAATCCGTCCTCCGAGGCGCCGGAGTTGACCAGGTAGGCCGCGGCCCACAGGTCCCACCGGTACGACTCGACCTGCAACCGTGCGAGCTCGGTCCCGAACCCGACGATCTCCTCGGCGTCCGCCGCACCCAGCACCTTGGTCAACGCGTCCGCGACCCCGTCCGGATCAGCCACGGTGTCATCCACCGAGGCCCGCGCATCCTCGACCAGACCCCAGAACCCATCCCTGTCCACCCTCAAACCATCTCACCGACCCCCGGTCCAGCGGGAGGGCGAGAACTACCAGACCTCGTCGAGTTGGCGGCGCTGGTCGGGGGTGAGGGTGAGGCGGGTGCCGGTCAGGGCGGTGGTCAGGTAGTCGGGGGTGCTGATGCCGACGATCGGGGTGACGGCGGGCGTGCCGCCGGCGAGCCAGGCCAGGACCACTGCGGAGCGGGTGGTGCCGAGGGACTCGGCCAGGTCGGTCAGGGCTTCCAGGCGGCGGGTCGTGCCGGGGTGGTCGAAGGCGGGGTCGATCGGGCGGTCGGTGCGGTTCTCGAAGCCGCCGGACATCAGCGGGCTGTAGGCGAACAGTTGCTGCTCCGGGTTGTTCTCCGCGTAGTCGAGGACCTCGTCGGTGATCCAGCCGAAGCGGTGGTCGTGGATGTGATCGCGGACGAACGGCCGCGGCTGCAGGTACGAGTAGCGCAGTTGCAGCGCGCTCGGCGCCATCACGCCCAGCTGGTTCGCCAGATCGCGCATCCGCTCCACCCGCCAGAGCGCCCAGTTCGACAGGCCGAGGCGGCCGATCGTGCCGGCCGCGGCGTGCTTGCCGAAGGCTGCGACGGTCTCCTCCAGCGGAGCGGTCCGGTCGTCGCGGTGTGCCCAGTACAGGTCGATGTGGTCGACCCCGAGACGACGCAGCGAGGTCTCGAGCGCCGCGTCGATCGCCTGGGCGCCCAAGCCTTCCGAGTGCTCCGGCCAGCTGCCCGGCCAGAGCGGTTCACACCCCACCTTGGTCGCCAGCTTGACCCGGTCCCGGACGCCGGGTCGCTGCGCCAACCATCTCCCGAGCAGCTCCTCGCTCTGCCCGCCATGACCGCTCGGGTCCTGCCAGAACGCGTAGCAGTTCGCGGTGTCGATCCACTCACCGCCGGCGTCCACGTACTCGTCCAGCAACCGGAACGACGTCTGCTCGTCGATCCGCGTTCCGTACTCCATTGCTCCCAGTGCAAGATTCAGCATGTTCCAGATCAAACCGGCTGGAGCGCGCTCTAGGTCAAGCCCGCGAATTCCCGCAGCACCGGGGCCAGTGTCGACGCCTCGGTCGCGTGGTTCTCGCCCGGGATCGCCTGCAACGTGGCGGTCGGCAGACGCTCGGCCACGGCCCGGGCGCCGGCGGACAGCGCGGGCCAGGTCTGGTCGCCGTGCAGCACCAGGACCGGCACCTTCACGCCGGCCCACCGGTCGGCCGGCAGCGGGTTGCCCGACATGGTGGTCCCCATGATGCGGCCGTCGTACGAGATCGTGTGCGCGATCTCCTCGACCGGTGCCCAGTACGGCGACTGCTTCATTCCCGGGATCGCCTCGGCGGGCATCATCGCGGCCGCGGTCATGAAGAGCTCGGCGGCCTTGTCCCGCCGCCCCTCGGCGACGAACGCGTCGAGCTGCTCGACGTAGTCGGACGGCAGCGGCGGCCGGACGTCGTCGACGACGACCGGCGGCTCGAACAGCGCCAGCCCGGCGATCGGCAGCCCGGCGGCCGCGGCGTCCAGCGCCAGCAGGCTGCCCGACGACCAGCCGAACACGATGGCCGGCTGCCCGGCGTCCTCGATCAGCGCGGCGATGTCCTCGATCTCCCGCTGGATCGCGTACGGCGCGGTGTCGCCGCTCCCGCCGCGGCCGCGCCGGTCGTACACGTACGTCCGGAAGCTGTCGCTCAGCAGTTGCCCGACCTCGGCGTTGATCGGGTTCACGGCCCGGTGCGCCGTCGCGCCGTCGACCAGGATCAGCGGTCTGCCCTCGCCGTACGCCTCGAACGCGATCGCGGTGCCGTCGGCCGATGTCACGGTGCTCATGGTGGTTCTCCTCGCTCTGCGGAAACTAGACCGTACAGTACTCGGCAGAGAACTGGACTGTCTAGTATGATTTCGGGATGGAGCAGGTGGAGATCGAAGGCCGGACGCCCCGCAAGCGCCGCGCGATCCTGGCCGCGGCGACCGAGGTGTTCCTGCAGCACGGGTACCTCGGCGCGAGCATGGACGAGGTCGCGGCGAAGGCCGGCGTCTCCAAACAGACCGTGTACAAGCAGTTCGAGAACAAGGAGCGCCTGTTCACCGAGATCGTCCTCGGCACCAGCGACCAGCTGATCGACGGCCTCCAGCAGGCGTACGCCGAGACGCTCGAAGGCGCCGCCGATGCCCGCGAGGCCCTGCGGGCGCTGGCGCACCGGCTGCTCCAGAGCCTCACGGCCGACGGCGTGCTCCAGCTCCGCCGGCTGGTGATCGCGGAGGCAGACCGTTTCCCCGAGGTGTGCGGCGCGTGGTTCACCAGCGGCTTCGAGAAGTCGCTCGAGGCGCTGGGGCAGGCGTTACACCGGCTGAGCGAGCGCGGTCTGCTGCGCGAGCTCGACGACCCGACGCTGGCGGCGTACCAGTTCGCCGGGCTGGTCATGTACAAGCCGATGAACCGCGCGATGTTCGCGGGCACCCGGCAACGGCCAAAGCCCGGTGAGCTGGAAGGTCTCGCCGACCGCGCGGTCGACGTCTTCCTGGCGGCCTACGGCGCCTGACCCTCCTCGTCTTCCGTGACGGGAGGCGGCGTCTGGGCTCTCGATGGATCGGTGACGTGCCGATGGATTCTCCAGCCCGCCCAGGCCAGCAGCCCCACCGGGATCGGCAGCCAGAAGGAGACGAGCCGGTACAGCAGCGTCCCGATGAGAGCGGTGTCCGCGCTGACCCCGATCAGGACCAGCAGCGCGGTGAGACCCGCGTCGACGAAGCCGAGACCGCCCGGCGTGATCGGGATCATGGCGAGGGCCTGGGCTACGACATAGGCCATCAGCACCTCGGACGGGCGGGCGTGCGCATCGAGGGCCACCAGCGCGGCCACGAGTGCGGCGTAGTCGAACATGCGGTTCGCGGCGGCCGCGAAGGCCGCGGCCCACCAATGGCCGTCGAAGGCGGCGGCAACCCGGTTCCGCTGCGTGACCAGCAGAGCGGAGCAGCTGTCGGGGGTCACACTGCGCTTGACCACGTGGATGACGCGACCGGCCGCACGACCGATCCACACGAGGAACCGGTGCCACTTGAGCGCGGTGAGCCCGAGACCGACGATGACGATCGCCATGATCAGCGAGACCAGGAGGCCGAGCTCGAGCTGCCTGGCCGGCGGTGGACCGATCAGCAGGGCGGGGATCGTGAGGAGCGGCAACAGCAGCAGCACGGCGGTGGTGATCAGGCCCATCGCGGTCAGCGCGGAAGCGACGACGCCGGCCGGCTCACCGGCTTGGATCAGGAGTCTGGCTTGGAGGACTCCGCCGGTGGCAGGGCCGCCCGGGACGACCTTCGCGGCCGCGTTCCCCGCCAGCTGCGCCGTCGCGATCGTGCCCCAACCCACGGGGACCGGTGGTGACTCCTGGTCCCCGGCAGGGCGGGCCATGGCCAGCCTGGCGAGCCACCACAAGGCGGCGAAACTGCAGGCCTCCAGTACTGCGAGGACCGGGAACCACCACGGTTCGATATCCGCCAGGCGCGGCCAGGTGCCGAAGAGGGACAGCAGGCTCGGTGCCACGATGTAGAGCCCGGCACCGGTGATCGCCAGGCCGACAGCGCGGCCGCCCCACCGCCGTACCAAGCCCCCAGCGAAGCGCATGTCTCACCCCGCACAAAGATCCCCTCGCTTCGCCACCATACCGCGAGGTGCTGAGCTCAGAGGGTCCCTCGGGTCGAGGTCCGAACGACGAGCTCGGGCGTGAAGGTGACCCGCTGGTGCTCGTGGTCCGGGTTCGACGACTCGTCCAGCAGCAGCTCGGCTGCCGTCCGGCCGAGCAGTTGCCGAGGCTGGCGCACCGACGTCAGCGGTACGGCGGCCGCCTCCGCGAACTCGATGTCGTCGTACCCGACGATCGCGAGGTCCTCCGGCACGCGCAGTCCCAGACTGACGCACTGCTGCAGCAATCCCAACGCCAGCAGGTCGTTCGCGCAGAACGCCGCGGTCGGGCGGCGATCCGCCGGGAGGCCGGCGAGTCGTTGCCCCGCGCCCCTGCCTTCGGCGACGGTGAGTGCGCCGGTGGTCAGCTCGATCAGGTTCGACAGCGGCTTGCCGGCGGTTCGCAGTGCGCGCCGGGCGCCCTCGCGGCGGTCGACGACCTGACCGATCGTGTTCGGCCCGCCGACGTACGCGATCCGCTCGTGGCCGAGCTCGAGCAGATGCGAGATCGCCAGCTCGCCGCCGAGGATGTCGTTCACCGCGACCGAGCAGTGCTCCGCGTCGTCGAGTGTCCGGTCGACCACGACCACCGGCGTACCGCGCGACGGCAGCTTGCGCAGGCGGGACGAGTTCTGGTCGATCGGCGTGATCAGGATGCCCTGGACGCGTTGCTGCTCGAGCAGGTCCAGGTACGCCGCCTCGCGGTCCGCGTCCTCGCTGCTGGTGCAGAGGAACACCGAGAGCCCGGCCGCCTGCGCCGCCTCCTCGACACCCTTCGCGACGTCGGTGAAGAACGGGTTGCCGGCGTCGAGCATCAGGTAGGCGAGGATCCGGCTCGAACCGGCGCGCAACTGACGGGCCGACTCGTTGCGGACGAAGCCGAGCGAGGCCATCGCCGCCTCGACCTTGGCCCGGGTGAGCGGGCTGACCACCTCGGGGCGGTTCAGCACGTTCGACACGGTGCCGAGTGAGACGCCGGCGGCCGCCGCCACCGCCTTCACGCCGGCCGCGTGCGGCTTCGGGGCGCGCCGGCGGCGAGTGCGCTCGGGCAGGGCTTCCGCATCGTCCACGGACACGAAACCTCCCGGCGCACTTGAAACGTCTTAGCTGCCGAAGGATACCCGGTTCTCCCCGGATCTCCGTGGCGGCAGTCCGGGATCGGTCGCGAAAGCTGGTCAGACTCTTGACGCCCACCCGCACCCGCGCATAGCGTCGTGGGGCGCTCTTGAAACCTTTCATCGCCGTCTGCGCAGTCCCGACCGCCCTACGTACAGGTGCCGCCGTGAATCGTTACTGCTTCTGCCTGCAGGTCCGGCCCGACCGGCTCGACGAGTACGTCGAGCGGCACCGCGACGTCTGGCCCGACATGCAGGCCGCGCTCCGGGACTCCGGCTGGCACAACTACTCGCTGTTCCTCCGCGACGACGGCCTGCTGATCGGATACGTCGAGTCCGCCGACCTGGACGCGGCGCAGAAGGCGATGGCGGCCACCGAGGTCAACGCCCGGTGGCAGGCGGAGATGACCGAATTCTTCACCGGGATCGACGGCCGGCCGCCCGACGAGTCCTTCCTGCTGCTCCCCGAGATCTTCCACTTGAAAGAAGAGGACTGACCATGACGACCGATGCCGTAAGGGCCGCCCTGAGCCGCCAGGAGATCGAACTGCCGTCGTGGGCGTTCGGCAACTCGGGCACCCGGTTCAAGGTCTTCACCCAGCCCGGCGTACCGCGGTCGCCGGAGGAGAAGATCGCCGACGCGGCCGTCGTCCACAAGTACACCGGTGTCGCGCCGAGCGTCGCGCTGCACATCCCCTGGGACAAGGTCGACGACTACGCGGCGCTGGCGGCGTACGCCAAGGAGCAGGGCGTCCGGCTCGGAGCGATCAACAGCAACGTCTTCCAGGACGACGACTACAAACTCGGCAGCGTCACGAACCCGGACCCGGCGGTCCGCCGGAAGGCCACCGACCACCTGCTCGAGTGCGTCGACATCATGGACGCCACCGGGTCCCGCGACCTGAAGCTGTGGTTCTCCGACGGCACCAACTACCCGGGCCAGGACGACATCCAGGACCGCCAGGACCGGCTCGCCGCCGCCTTGAAGGAGGTGTACGACCGGCTCGGCGACGATCAGCGGATGCTGCTCGAGTACAAGCTGTTCGAGCCGGCCTTCTACACCACGGACGTGCCGGACTGGGGTACGTCGTACGCGCACTGTCTCGAACTGGGGCCGAAGGCAACGGTCTGTATCGACACCGGGCACCACGCGCCGGGGACGAACATCGAGTTCATCGTGGCGTTCCTGCTCCGCACGAAGAAGCTCGGCGCGTTCGACTTCAACAGCCGGTTCTACGCCGACGACGACCTGATGGTCGGCGCCGCGGACCCGTTCCAGCTGTTCCGGATCATGAACGAGATCGTCCGCGGCGACGCGCTCGACCCGGACCGCGGGATCGCGTTCATGCTCGACCAGTGCCACAACATCGAGGAGAAGATCCCGGCGATCATCCGTTCGGTGATGAACGTCCAGGAAGCCACCGCGAAGGCGCTGCTGGTCGACCGCGACGTGCTGCGCGCCGCCCAGCAGTCGGGCGACGTACTCGGTGCGAACGCGGCGCTGATGGACGCGTACAACACCGACGTCCGGCCGCTGCTCGCCGACCTGCGCGAGTCGCAGGGCCTGGATGCGGATCCCGTGGCCGCCTACAAGCGCAGCGGGTACTTCGAGCAGATCACCAAGGACCGCGTCGGCGGTCAGCAGGCGGGATGGGGAGCATGAGAGTGAGCGACACTGCAGCCGAACTCGTTGCGCGTAGCAACCGACTGGGTGCCGATCCGCGCAACACCAACTATGCGGGCGGAAACACGTCCGCCAAGGGGACGGCGACCGATCCGGTGACCCAGGACCCTGTCGACCTGGTGTGGGTCAAGGGTTCCGGTGGCGACCTCGGCACGTTGACGGCAGCGGGTCTCGCCGTGCTGCGGCTCGACCGGCTGAACGCGCTGGTCGACACCTATCCGGGCGTCGAGCGTGAGGACGAGATGGTCGCCGCGTTCGACTACTGTCTGCACGGCAAGGGCGGTGCGGCGCCGTCGATCGACACCGCGATGCACGGACTGGTCGATGCCCCTCATGTCGACCACCTGCACCCGGACTCCGGGATCGCGCTGGCGACCGCGGCCGACGGCGAGAAGCTCACCGCGGAGTGCTTCGGCGATCGCGTCGTGTGGGTGCCGTGGCGCCGCCCGGGATTCCAGCTCGGGCTGGACATCGCCGCGGTCAAGCGCGACAACCCGCAGGCCATCGGCTGCGTCCTGGGCGGCCACGGCATCACCGCGTGGGGCAACACGTCCGAGGAGTGCGAGGCCAACTCCCTCGACATCATCCGTACGGCGGAACGCTTCCTCGCCGACCGTGGCACCGCCGAGCCGTTCGGTGCCGTGGTCGCCGGATTCGAGCCGCTCGACCCGGCGGAGCGGCAGCTGAAGGCAGCCGCGCTGGCGCCGGTGATCCGTGGGCTGGCGTCGACGGACAAGCCGCAGGTCGGCCACTTCAACGACTCCGACGTCGTGCTCGAGTTCACCGCCCGCGAGAAGCTGGCCGAGCTGGCCGCGCTCGGGACGTCCTGCCCGGACCACTTCCTGCGGACGAAGGTACGCCCGCTGGTGCTGGACCTGCCGGCGAATGCGCCGCTCGAGGACGCGGTCGCGCGGCTGAAGGAGCTGCACGCGGCGTACCGCGAGGACTATGCGGCGTACTACGACCGGCACGCCGAGGCGGACAGCCCGGCGATGCGTGGTGCGGATCCGGCGATCGTGCTGGTGCCGGGGGTCGGGATGTTCAGCTTCGGCAAGGACAAGCAGACCGCGCGGGTGGCCGGCGAGTTCTACGTGAACGCGATCAACGTGATGCGCGGCGCCGAGGCGGTGTCGACGTATGCGCCGATCGACGAGCGGGAGAAGTTCCGGATCGAGTACTGGGCGCTCGAAGAGGCGAAGCTGCAGCGGATGCCGAAGCCGAAGCCGCTGGCCACCCGGGTCGCCTTCGTCACCGGCGGCGGTTCGGGGATCGGCAAGGCGATCGCCCAGCGGCTCGCCGCGGAAGGCGCCTGCGTCGTGGTCGCGGACCTGGACCTCGCGGCCGCCGAGGCGGTGGCGAAGGAGATCGGGTCGTCCGACGTGGCGGTCGCGGTCGGTGCGGACGTGTCGTCGGCGGACGCGGTCGAGGCGGCGTTGCGGCAGGCGGTGCTGGCCTTCGGCGGCGTCGACCTGATCGTCAACAACGCGGGCCTGTCGATCTCGAAGTCGCTGCTGGACACCACCGAACGGGACTGGGACCTGCAGCACGACGTGATGGCCAAGGGCTCGTTCCTGGTGTCGCGGGCCGCCGCGAAGGTGCTGATCGACCAGGGCATGGGCGGCGACATCGTCTACATCTCCAGCAAGAACTCCGTGTTCGCCGGGCCGAACAACGTCGCGTACGGAGCGGCCAAGGCTGATCAGGCGCACCAGGTCCGGCTGCTCGCGGCCGAGCTCGGCGAGTACGGGGTCCGGGTCAACGGCGTGAACCCCGACGGCGTCGTCCGCGGCTCCGGGATCTTCGCGGGCGGCTGGGGCGCGAAGCGGGCCGCGGTGTACGGCGTACCGGAGGAGGAGCTCGGTGCGTACTACGCGCAGCGGACCCTGCTCAAGCGGGAGGTGCTGCCGGAGAACGTCGCGGCCGCGGTGTTCGCGCTGACCGGCGGCGACCTGACGCACACGACCGGTCTGCATGTGCCCGTCGACGCCGGCGTGGCTGCCGCCTTCCTGCGTTAGGAGTTGCCGGATGACCGAGCCCGCCGCCCACCGGGGTCTGCAACGGATCACGCCACGCCGGACCCGGATCGGTCTGGTCGCCGGCGGGCTGGGTGCGTACTGGCCGCAGTTCCCGGACCTGCTGCCACAGCTGCAGGCGTCCGCGCGGCGAGTGTCCGAGCGGTTCGCGGCGCTCGACTGCGAGGTGGTCGACGTCGGGTTCATCTCCGACGCGCAGGAGGGCGCGGCGGCCGCCGAGAAGCTGCGGGTGGCCGACTGCGACCTGATCGTCGGCTTCCTCGCGACGTACATGACGGCGTCGATGCTGGTGCCGGTCGCGCAGCGCAGCGGCGCACCGGTGCTGCTGCTGAACTTGCAGCCGACCGAGGCGATGGATCATGCCTCGTTCGACACCGGCGCCTGGCTGGCGTACTGCGGGGCGTGCCCGCTGCCCGAGATGGCGAACGCGTTCGAGCGGTGCGGGATCGACTTCCGCTCGGTCTCGGGATACCTCGAGGACGAGCGGGCCTGGGCGCGGATCGACCGGTGGATCCGCGCCGCCGGTGTCCGGGCGGCGTTGCGGCACGGACGGCACGGCCTGCTCGGCCACCTGTACCCGGGCATGATGGACGTCGTCACCGACCCGACCCTGGTGTCCGCGCAACTCGGCGGGCATGTGGAGATTCTGGAGATCGACGACCTGCGGGTGCGGGTGGAGCAGGTCACGGAGGTGGAGACGTCCGCCCGGATGGGGCTGGCGGGTGAGCTCTTCGAGCTCGACGACTCGGTGCAGCTCGAGGACTTCCGCTGGGGTGCGACGGTGTCGGTCGCGCTGGACCGGCTGGTCGAGGACTTCGCCCTCGATTCGCTGGCCTACTACCACCGCGGGCTGGACGGCGAGACGCACGAGCGAATCGCGGCCGGGATGATCCTCGGTGCTTCGTTGCTGACGGCAAGGGGTGTGCCGGCGGCCGGTGAGTACGAGCTGCGGACGTCGCTGGCGATGCTCGTGATGGACCGGCTCGGCGCGGGCGGGTCGTTCACCGAACTGCAGGCGCTGAACTTCCGCGACAACGTGGTCGAGATGGGCCACGACGGGCCTGCGCACCTGGCGATCTCGGCCCGGAAGCCCTTGCTGCGCGGGCTCGGCGTGTACCACGGTAAGCGCGGGTGGGGCGTGTCGGTGGAGTTCGACGTACAGCAGGGTCCGGTGACGTTGTGCGGGCTGGGCCAGCGGCGGGACGGGTCGTTCAACCTGATCGCTTCCGAAGGCACCGTCGTACCGGGACCGCTGCTGCAGATCGGGAACACGACGTCGCGGGTCGACTTCGGGTGCGATCCCGGCGAATGGACCGACGCGTGGTCGGCGTCCGGGGTCGCGCACCACTGGGCGCTCGGTACGGGCCACCGCGCCGCCGACCTGGCCGCGGTCGCCGATCTCCTGCACCTCGACCTCACGGTGGTCGCGCCGTGAAGCGGGTCGCCGCGGTGGACCTGGGCGCGTCGAGCGGCCGGGTGATGCTCGGCTCGGTCGGTCCCGAGGTGCTGGAGTTGCGCGAGCTGAACCGCTTCTGGAACGGCCCGGTGCGCGTCCACGGCGCCCTCCACTGGGACCTCCTTCACCTGTACCGCTCCGTACTGGACGGCCTCCACCTCGCCGGCCGGATCGACAGCGTCGGCATCGATTCCTGGGCCGTGGACTACGGCCTGCTCGACGCCTCCGGTCGCCTGTTGGGCAACCCCGTCCACTACCGCGACTCCCGCACCGACGGCGTGCTGGAGCACGTCCTCTCGACGATCTCCGCCGCTGAGTTGTACGCCGTGACCGGGGTGCAGCAGCTGCCCTTCAACACCATCTACCAACTCGCTGCCGAGGAACTGCCGGCCGACGCTGCCACCTTGCTGATGATCCCGGACCTGCTGGCGTACTGGCTGACCGGAGAGATCGGGGTCGAGCGGACCAACGCATCAACTACCCAGCTGTACGACGTGTCGCGCCGGGACTGGAGCGATGAGCTGATCTCGCGGGTGCCTGCTCGGGTCGGGGGTGCGCGTTCGGGTGGCGGCTTGCCGCGGCGGGTGTTTCCGCGGCTGTGGGAGCCCGGTGACGTGATCGGGACCGCGTTGCCGGACGAAACTGGGCTGGCGCCGGGGATTCCGGTGGTTGCCGTGGGATCGCATGACACGGCATCTGCTGTGGTCGCGGTGCCTGCGGCGGACGATCGGTTCGCGTACATCTCGTCCGGGACGTGGTCGCTGGTCGGTCTCGAGCTCGACGCGCCGGTGCTGACGGATGCGGCGCGGGAGGCAAACTTCACCAACGAAGGCGGCGTGGACGGGCGGATCCGGTTCCTGCGCAACGTGATGGGGCTGTGGATCCTGCAGGAATGCCAGCGGGTCTGGGGTGACGACGACCTCGCCGGCCTGCTGCGGGACGCCGCCGACGCGCCGCCGTTCGCCGTACTGATCGATCCGGACGCGACCGAGTTCCTTGCCCCAGGCAACATGCCGGCGCGGATCGAGGAGCACTGCCGGGCCACCGGGCAGGACGTGCCGCGGTCCCGCGGCGCGGTGGTCCGCTGCATCCTGGAGAGCCTCGCCCTCGCGTACCGCCGCACCCTGCGCGCCGCGCAGACGATCGCGGACCGGGACGTCGACGTACTGCACGTGATCGGCGGCGGATCGCAGAACGAACTGCTCTGCCAGCTCACTGCCGACGCGTGCGGCGTGCCCGTGCTCGCCGGACCGGTCGAGGCCTCCGCGCTGGGCAACGTCCTCGTCCAGGCTCGCGCCCTCGGCGAGCCCTTCCCGGACCTGCGCGCGATGCGCGCCCTGGTCCGGTCCACCCATTCTCTGCGGCGCTACGCCCCGCAGGGCAAACCGGCCGACTGGGACGCCGCCGAGTCCCGGCTTTTCGGAACCAGGTGATCCGTATGACCGTCCTCTCCCAGGAATTCCGACCGCTCGCTCGCAGGGTGCCGCCGCGCGAGATCAGTCATGACGACCTCCAACTGCTGCGGCTGCTCGCCACCGGGCTGCCGGTGGACGGTGTCGCCCGCCGGCTCGAGCTGTCCGAGCGGACCGTGCGCCGGCGGACCCGCTTGATCTGCGACCGGCTCGGCTTCAGCACCGCGATCGAAGCCATCGTCTGGGCGGCGCGCCGCGGTCTGGTCTGAGCACGCCGCACGGCGTTAGGCGGCGACGGCTCCGGGTACCGGAGGTTCTGATCATCGAGCCTAGGGAGGACCGATGGACGGAATGACCGTTGTCTGGATCGTCGTCGCAGCCGCCGTGCTGGTCATCGTGATCGCACTGATCGCGGGTGCGATGTCGAAGCGCCGCAGTGAACGTCAGCGGCAGGAGGCCTACGAGCACGAGCAGCACGCCAGGACGAGCGCGATGCACGCCGAGCGGCAGCAGGCCGCGGCCGACGAGGTCGACGCCAGGGCGCGGAAGGCGCAGGCGATCGCCGACGAGAAGGCCGCCGAGGCACGCCGCCTGTCCGCCGGAGCGAGCGAGCGGCGCGACGCGGCCGCCGGTGCCCGCAGGGAAGCCGACGAGCACCGCGACCAGGCCCAGAACTTGTGGCCGGACGACAACACCGACGGCACCATGAGCCGCGACGGTAAGGCCGGTGCCGTGGACGAGCAGCCGGTTCACGACGAGAGCTGGGACGACGGGACGCATCCGCACGATCCGCGGCATCCGAAGTACTCCGAGCACTGACGCTCAGATCAGGTACCGGAACTCCGGTGAGTTCGGGTTGATGCGCTCGATGTCGAGCGGGGCGGCCTCCATCCGCGACAGCAGCAGCGGGAGGTCGTCCCGGCTGCTGATCTCGATGCCCACCAGGGCGACACCGGTCTCGCGGTTGTTGCGCTTCACGTACTCGAACAGGGTGATGTCGTCGTCCGGCCCGAGCGTCTCGTCGAGGAACGCCCGCAAGGCGCCCGGCTCCTGCGGGAACGTCACCAGGAAGTAGTGCTTCAGCCCTTCGTACACGAGTGATCGCTCGAGGATCTCGCCGTACCGGCTGACATCGTTGTTCCCGCCGGACAGCAGACACACCACGGTCTCGCCCGGACGGACGTCGAGACCGTTGCCCAGGGCACTTGTCGACAAAGCGCCCGCGGGCTCGGCGATCAGTCCGTCGGTCTGGTAGAGCGCGAGCATCTCCGAGCACACGAGCCCCTCGGGCACCGACATCAGCTCCACGCCGGCGTCTCGCACCAGCGGGAGCGTCACGTCGCCGACGCGGCGCACGGCGGCGCCGTCGACGAAACTGTCCAAGTGCGGCAACGTGACAGGCTTGCCGGCCGCGAGCGCCGCCGCCATGCTCGCCGCACCACCCGGCTCCACGCCGACGATGCGTACGCCGGGATGCCGCTCGGCGATCCACGTTGCAACCCCTGCAACGAGACCGCCGCCACCGACCGGAACCACGAGCACGTCGGGGGCGTGGCCGAGCTGCTCCACCAGCTCGACGGCGACAGTCCCTTGTCCCGCAACGGTTCTCGGGTCGTCGAACGCCGGCACCATCGTCGCGCCGGTCGCCGACGCCTCCGCGATCGCCGCGGCCGCCGCGTCGTCGTACGTGTCGCCGGTGACGATCACCTGGATCTGCTTGCCGCCGAGCGCCGCGATCCGGTCCCGCTTCTGGCGCGGCGTCGTCCGCGGCACGTACACCTTGCCGTGCACGCCGAGGATGTGGCACGAATACGCCAGCCCCTGACCATGATTGCCTGCACTCGCACACACCACGCCCGCGGCCTTGGCGGTGTCGTCGAGCTGCGCGATCAGGTTGTACGCACCGCGAAGCTTGTAGGAACGCCCGATCTGCAGGTCCTCCCGCTTCAGCCAGACCTGCGCCCCGGTGCGCTCGGAGAGGCGGAGATTGCGCTGCAACGGTGTACGGACGGCGACGCCGTCCAAGCGCTTGATGGCGGCCTCGATCGCTTCGGCGTCAACAGTCGATACTGTCGATCGAGCCACTGAACTACTGCCCTGCATGGTGTTCCTTCCCGTGCATTTGCACGATCTTCGCCGATTCGCTCGCTGCACAAGACGATTCGCGTCCACAGTCCGGACCGGCGGATACCTTTGCGTATCAGACTCTTGCACCATGCGTGAAACGGCTCTTCACTGGGCATCTTAGTTTTCATACGCTCACTGGGTGTAACGGCCAGGCCCCTGGAAGAGATGAGCCGGGTAGAAGCCGGACAGTGAGGACTGGAGGGCACATGGAACTGATTCCGTTCAGTCTGTGGGGCGACGCTTTGTGGTGCGGTCAGGAAGTCGTGCGGGAGGCCCCGCACGAGCAGGCGATCCGTAGCCTGTTCCCGGACCCCATCCCGGCGCGCGGCGCAGATCTGGACACCGAGGCGGACCTCGTCCCGGAACCGCACAACCGTTTCGACCCGCGGTCGATCGCCGTCAGGGTGCAGGGCAAGGTTGTCGGCTATCTGCCGAGGGACGACGCGCACCGGTACCACCCGGTGCTGTCAGAACTGGTGGCGCAAGGCCTGCAACCGCAGGTGCCGTGCCACCTGTGGGTCAGCGAGTGGACGGCGGCGAACTGGGAGGGAGCGGACGCCGGCGGCAACGGACCCCAGGGCACCGAGTTCCACGCGAGCGTCGCGGTCGCCCTCGGGCAGCCGCACATGCTCGTGCCGGTGAACCTGCCCCCGCCAGGCAGTTTCCACCTGCTGCCGGCCGGCAGCGGCATCGTGGTGCCGGGCAGCGAGGTGCATCCCGACATCCTGGCGCCGTTCTTCCGCGCGGAAGGCGAATGCTGGGCGTACGCCACCATGCACGCGATCGAGGAGGAGGACACCATCCAGGACCGGCACCGGATCGTGGTCGAGGTCCGGCTCGACGACGAACCCGTCGGCCGGCTCAGCGCACGGCTGAGCGCCGAGTTCCTGCCGGCGATCCACTACCTCACCGACATGCGTGCCGAGACCGCCGCCCGGGTCACCGTCCGCGGGGACCGGACCGCATCGGAGGTGATTCTCTACGCGGCGCGGAGTCACGACCTCCCGGCCACCTGGCCGGACGGGCTGGCTCGCTCCCCAGTCGCGTCCCCGCAATGGCACTACTGGGCGACGAAAGAAGCCAACTAGGCGGCTGCGCAGTACTGACCATGCCTCACCAGGCCGGTACTGCGGAGCTACTTCTCATGACGCCGGGCAGTTCCCTCCGGGAAGCTGCCCGGCGCCGTTGCCGACGGCATCAGGCGTCGGTGGACGGGTGGTGACGTACCTTGGGCGTATGGCGAACGCACCTGCCTGCCCGGTCTGCGGGCAACGAGGAGTGCCGATCCTGTACGGGCTGCCGACCCCGGTCGCGCGGGAGGCGGCGGCAGCCGGCAAGGTGCGGCTGTTCGGGTGCGTGATCCCGCCGGAGCCGGACAACTGGACGTGCCCGCAGGACCACACCTGGCAGGCCGACGACGACCAGGTGCTGACGGCCGCGATCGACGCGGCACTCGGCCGGAAGTGAGCAGGATGCGGGAGGCGTGGAACCACAACATTCACTACCACCCGCAGATCCTCCAGGCCGTGCCGCCCGGCGCCGAGCGCGCGCTGGACGTCGGCTGCGGCGAGGGCATGCTGGCCCGGAAGCTGCGCGGCGTCGTACCCCAGGTGACCGGCATCGACCTGCACACGCCGAGCTTGGAGTTGGCGCGTAGCCACGGCGACGACATCGAGTACGTCCACGGAGATTTCCTGGCGTATCCGCTCGAGTCGGCGGCGTACGACGTGATCGGATCCGTCGCCACCATCCACCACGTCGACGCCCGCACCGCCCTGCTCCGCCTGCGCGACCTGCTCCGTCCCGGCGGCGCTCTGGTGGTGATCGGCGTCGCACGGTCGAACCTCCCGCGCGATCTCCCGCGCGAATTGGCCGGCGTCGCCGCCAGTTGGGCACATCGCGCCGTCAAGGGCCACTGGGAACACCCGTCCCCGACGGTCTGGCCCCCACCCGTCACGTTCCCGGAAATGCAGTCCCTGGCCGCTGACCTCCTACCTGGAGCGACCTTCCGCCGCCATCTCCTCTTCCGCTACTCAATCACCTGGAGAAAGTGACGAGGCGGTTGCGGCTTCGGTGTCCCACGTGGACAGGCAGAACGGGTGGCCGGCCGGGTCGGTGTAGACGTAGCAGTGGTCGGAGTTCGGCTGGTGGTCGTGGAGTTTGGCGCCCGCGGCAAGGACTCGGGCGCCGGTCGCGGCGAGGTCGTCGACGTAGAAGTCGAGGTGCATTCGCATGTCGCTGCCGGGCCATTGTGGTGGCTCGAAGTCGTCGACCTGTTGGAAGCCGAGGGAACCGTTCGGGCCCGTGACAGCGGCCCAATGCGTCGTACCGCTGGCGGTTCCGCCGGTGATCTCGGCGTAGAACCGGGCGAGGGCGAGCGCGTCGGGCGCGTTCAGCGTGGTGCCTTCCAGCCGGATCGTGTCAGACATCACTACCTCGGTACGCCGGGGTGAGCTCGGTCCAGCGGGCATGCCACTCCGGCGCCGGCTTTTCCTCCGACCAGCCGTCGGCGTGGGCCGGACCGTCGAGCGCGAGCGCACGGCCGAGGTCTTCCAGGTGGATCTGCCAACCGGCGCCGTGGAAGTGCATCGAGCCGATCGGCAGGCCGCGCTCCTCCACCACCAGCTTGGTCTGTGACCCGACCGGAGCGAGCCAGGCCTCGAGTTGGCCCTCGTCGTCGGTGCCGGGCTCGGTGGTGAGCAGCAAATGGTGCGGAGCCTCGCAGCTGTCGATCCGCACCGCGCCGCTCCACGTGCTCGTGAAGACGGCGTGGATCGTCTCGCCCTCGTGCAAGCCGCCCGACACCTTGGCGATCCAGCGCGCCAGTCGCTCCGGCGTCGTGCACGCCGCCCACAAGTCCTCGATGTCGGTGTCGTAGACGTCCTCGACGCGCACCGCGCCGCGGGTTTCGTCCAGAGCTCGCATCGTCCCGGTGATCCTCACTGCGACGCCTTCTTTCCTCGAGCGATCTCGGTGTGCAGGGCGTCGAGCCGGTTCCGCCACAGTGCGCGGTAGCCCTCGAGCCACTCGTCCACCTCGACGAGCGCCTCCGGCCGCAAGCTGTAGATCCGCCGCTGTGCCTCCTGCCGTACGTCGACCAGCCCCGCCTCCCGCAGCACCCGCAAGTGTCGGGACACGCCGGGGCGGGCGATCGGCAGCGCGTCGGCCAGCTCACCGGCCGTCGCCGGATGATCCCGCAGGATCTCCAGCACCGTGCGCCGGCTCTGATCCGCCAACGCCTGCAACACCACGTCCATGGCGCTAATGTACCCAAGTAGTTACGTAACCACAAGGGTACATTCAGAGCTTGGCGCCGATCAGCTGGAAGATTTCGTCGTGCGCGCCCGGGAGGTCGTCGTGCCCGAAGTCGGGGTAGCTGCGGACCTCCTTCGGCGAGGTGATCTTGTTGTACGCCGCGAATTGCGTGGACGGCGGGCAGATCTGGTCCTCGAGCCCGGTGAACAGCGTGACCTCGGCCCGGATCCGCGGTGCGAGGTGCTGGATGTCGATGTAGCCGAGGGTGGTGAAGACCTCCTCCTGCCGGAGGTGCCGCGGGTCGCGCTTGCGGAACCAGGTGACGATCTCGTCGTACGGCGAGGTCTCCAGGTTCAGGTCCCACGTCCGCTGGTAGTCGGACAGGAACGGGTACACGCTCGCGGTGTACTTGATCGTCGGCGTCAGCGCGGCCGCCACCAGCGACAACCCGCCGCCCTGGCTCCACCCGGTCGTCGCGATCCGGGCCGCGTCGACCTCCGGCAGGCCGCCGATGATGTCGGCCAGCCGCCGCGTGTCCAGGAAGACGTGCTTGTACAGCAGCCCGTCCGGCCCGGCGTCCAGCCCGTGCACCAGGTGGTGCTGCAGCGAGAAGGCGTTGGCTTCCTGCGACGGCGTACGGAACCCGACCTGTTCGCGGACGTCGAGCGCCGCGACCGTGAAGCCGCGCGCGGCGTACGGCAGTAGCTCGACCCACTTCGGCTGCTCACCGCCGTACCCGTGGAACAGCAGCACGGCCGGCCCGGTCGGCTCGGCGGGACGCAGCACCTTCGCGTGCACGCGGTAGCCGCCGGTCCCGGTGAAGTACAGGTGCTGCGCCGTCGCGGTCGTCAGCGGGAAGTCGGCGGCGTCGACGAACTCGGCGTCGGCCGCGACCTCGTCCAGTGAGAGCAGCGCCTTGTCCCAGAACGCGTCGAAGTCCGCGGGACGCGGATTCGTGCCCTGGTAGGTCAGGAGTTCGTCGTACGACAGGTCGAAGGAAAGCACCGCATCATTCTGCGTCGCCGGCGTCCTCGGGGGCAGTCCCGTCCCAGATCGTGTACCCGTGTGCGGCGTTCAGCTTGTCCCGCAGCGCGGTCTCCAGTTCCTCGACCCGCCCGGGGGCCAGCCACGAGACCGGCAGCAGGATCGGGTGGTCGGGGTTCTTGGTCCGCAGCACGATCGCCTCGCCGTGCGTGGTCTCGACCCGGCCGACCTCGGTGATGTCGGTCCAGGGCGTGCGCAGGCCGCGGACCTCGATGTCGCGGTCGCGGAGCCGCGCGACCTTGGGCGGCCGGGCCAGGATCCACAGGCCGCCGATCGCGATCAGGCCGCCGAGCGTGACGAACACCGACACCGCGACGCTCGGCAGCCCCAGCGCCCAGAGCACCGCGGCCACCCCGAGAATGATCAGCCCGGCGGCCAGGATCCCGAGGAACCGCCCCGCCCGCATCCGGTACGTCGTCCGCATCGCCACAGGATCTCATCCGCCCGGGGTGACCGGATCAGAAGGCCCGAGCCGGAGGTCAGTTGCCGGTCTGGCTCGGGTTGTAGGCGCAGGCGTCGTTGAGGTTCTGGGCCTCGCCCGGGGTCGCCGTCGGCTTCGGCGGCGTCGTCGGGCGCTTCGTGGTGGTGCTGCTGGTCGGCTTCTTGGTCGGCTTCGCGCTCGGGGTCGAGGCGACCGGGTTCGTCTTCGGGGCGATCGCCTTCTGGATGATCTCCTGCATCGCCGTGTAGTCCGGGTTCTTGCCGGTCGGGAAGTTCTTGTTCTTGTCCAGGTCGATGTTGGTGACCTTGGCGTTCTTCACCTTCAGCGCGAGCTGGATGAACGCCGCCAGGATGTCCTGCGGGATGTCGGTGCGCAGCAGCTGCTTCCCGGCCTTCGCGATCTGCTGGTACGACGTCACCAGGGTCTGCGGGTTCGCGCTGCTCACCAGCGCGTGGATCGTGCAGCGCTGGCGCTCCTGACGCGACGGGTCGCTGAGGCCGTAGCGGCCGCGCGCGAACCACAGCGCGTGGTAGCCGTCGAGCTTCTGTTCCGGGCCCGGCTCGATGTACCCGCTGGGCTTCTTCTCGCTGTTCGACCCGGGGCCGGCGCCGTAGTCGCCGCCGATCGGCACCCGGTAGTTCACGTTCACCGTGATGCCGCCGAGCGCGTCGATGATCTGCCGGAAGCCGGCCAGGTTGACCTGCATGTAGTAGTCGATGTCCAGGCCGAGCGCGGCGCTCGCGGCCAGCTTGACCACGTCCGCGCCCTCGTTGTCGGTCTGGCCGAGGATCCCCGGGTGCGCCTTCGGGACGTTCTCGTACATCGCGTCGAGGTAGTACTCCGGCTGCTCGACGTTGCCCAGGTTCGGGTCCCAGAAGCCGTCCGGGTACGCCTTGTGCAGCGGCGAGTCCTGCGGGAACGGCATCCGCATCCAGTTCCGGCTGAGCGAGATCAGCGCGGTGTCACCGGTCTTGGTGTCGATGCTGGCCACGATCACCGTGTCGGTCCGGACGCCGGTCCGGCCGACGCCGTCGTCGGCGCCGAGCAGCAGCAGGTTCAGCCGCGGGATCTTTGCCCACGGGTCGCTCTTGTTCACCTTCGGCCGGGTCGCGCTCTTGGAGTTGCCCTCGGACTGGAACACGCTGCCGACCAGGTCGCGCTGGGCCATCACGGTCTGCGCCGCGACGGTCGTCGGGACCGCGATCGCGAAACAGAGCAGCCCGACGAACATCGAGCCGGCCAGCCGGCCGGTGTAGGTCATGCTGACCGGGCGGAGCAGCTTGTGCGACGCCACCACGGTCCAGATCCAGCCGGCGCCGAGCAGCACGACCGCGCCGGTCGCGATCAGCAGCTGGCGTGGGGAGACGAGCAGGGCCAGCACCGAGTCGCGGTGCGTGAGGCCGACGTACGCGGCGATCAGCAGCAGGCCGATGCTGATCGTGAGGACGAAGGCGCCGAGCTTCTTCCGGCCGCCCATCAGCAGCCCCGAGCCGGGGACCAGAGCGCTGAGCAGGGTCAGGCCGATCGCCTTCGACGCCGTCCGGGCGCGGTGCGAACGGGCACGGGACCGGCTGGCCCGCGGCGCTGCCCTCCGACCGGCTGCGCGAGTGCTTCGCGACATGGCTCCGTTCCCTGATCGACGACGTGACGACCCCTCCGTCGGCCGCGCGCAGCGGCCCACGGTACATCAGACGCCCACGCCGCCCACTTGGTTGACGTGATGCTGTCGACCCCCGTCGATGCCCGCCAGCGTACACATCCACCGGCCGACACACCGAAGGTCCCACCCCGAACACTCACAGTCGCCACCCCACTCACCCTCCTCAAGCCAATCGGAGGTGAGTCGCCCCACCGAAGGCTCGTGGGCACCCACGCCGCGCGGGGGGTCCGGGGGGCGAACCCCCCCGGGCGGGCCCCGGGGGTTGCACCCCCGGAAAAACAACCGGAGCTCCCCGTCTGCGCTTTCTGCAGACAGGGAGCTCCCAGAGCGGAGGCGGCGGGATTTGAACCCGCGAGAGGGGATTACCCTCAACCCGCTTAGCAGGCGGGCGCCATCGACCGGACTAGGCGACGCCTCCTCCGACGATCCCCACGCGGGGGACACGACGACGGCCAAGACTATCCGGTGGACCCGCCCGGCAGCAAAAGCGGGGTCAGCTGCTCAGCGATTGCTTCGCTTCGGCGACCAGTTCGACCGTCCGCGGCGTCATCGGCTCGGGCGAGACGATCAGGTGCTGTACGCCGAGCTTGCGGTACCCCGCGGCCGCCTCGGGCAGCTCCTGGACGGTGATCGCCTTCGGACTGGGATCCGGTACGGACTGGTCCGGGTCGCGCACGATGATCCCGGCCGTCGCGGTCACCGACCCCGCCGGCTTGCCTGCCGTCTCGACTGCCTGGCGGAGGGTCTCGAGGCGCTCTTCCACCTGCAGGTCGGGGGCGCCGTACCAGGCGGTGTTCCAGGCGTCGGCCCACTGGGCGGTCAGCCGCATCATGCGCGGCCGGTGGCCGGCGACCAGGATCGGGATCCGGTGCGGCGGCGCCGGGTCGAGGTCGGCGTCGCGGACGGAGTAGTACGTGCCGTCGTACGTGACCGTCTCGCCGCGGATCAGCCGCGCGACAATCTCCAGCCACTCGGCGAACCGTCCGACGCGATGGTCGGTCGGCAGCCCGAAGGCCTCGTACTCCGGGTCGTGCCAGCCGGCGCCGACACCGAGCGTCAGCCGGCCGCCGGAGACCTCGTCCAGCGTCACGGCCATCTTCGCGGTCAGGCCGGGATCGCGGAACGATGCGCAGAGCACCATGTTCCCGAGCTCGACCCGCTCGGTGACCGCGGCGACCGCGCTCAGCAGGGTCCAGCTGTCGTGCATCCCGAAGACCTGCCCGTCCGGGTCCCGGTAGAGGAAGTGGTCGGCCAGCCAGACCGAGTCCAGGCCGCCCTGATCGGCCGCCTCCGCGACGGCCCGCACGTCCTTCCAGCCCGGCATCCCGCCGCCCGGCCCGTCCCCGGCGCCCAGCGGAAGCATCACACCGATCTTCAGGTCCACGGTCCGACACCGCCGATCTTCTCGACACTGATGTGCGTGATGTACCCGGCCGGCAGGTCGTCACCCGGCAGGAACTCCGCGTCCGGACCGAGGTAGGTCTTCGCGAGCTCCCGCAGTACGCCGACCGCGCCGCCCTCGGTGATCCGGGCGGTGCCGGTGACGATCAGGTACTCCGCCAGGCCCATCTCGTTGACCCGGTCGGTCTCGATCGACAACGCGACCCGGCCGTCCCGGCGGATGTTCCTCACCTTGCGGTTGTTCGGCACGTGCGCGGCGATGATCTCGTCGCCGTCGAGGCCGACCCAGACCACCGAAACCTGCGGGCTGCCGTCGGGGTTCAGGGTCACCAGGTGGCCGAGGGCATCGGATTCGAGCACGGCTCGCGCACTCTCAGGGATTCGCATGCGGTCAACGTACGTGGATCATGGGCGCTATGAGGAGGCCGTACCCGGATCGGGCGGCCGCGGGCCGCACGCTGGCCGAAGAGCTCGGATCGGTCGGCGGCTCCGTTCTGGTCCTCGGGCTGGCGCGCGGCGGCGTACCCGTCGCGGCCCCGGTCGCGGACGCCCTGGACGCGGAGCTCGACGTCCTGATCGTGCGCAAGCTCGGCCTGCCGGGGCAGCCGGAGCTGGCGATGGGCGCGATCGCCGGCGTCGGCGAGGAGCTGCACGTGGTCCGCAACGATCCGATCGCGGCGGAGGTCGCCCCGGAGACGCTGGAGGCGGTCCGGCAGCAGGAGGTCCTGGAGCTGCGCCGCCGCGAGCACGCCTACCGCGGCGACCGCGCGCCGATCGACGTCCGGGACCGCGTGGTGATCCTGGTCGACGACGGCCTGGCGACCGGCGCGACGATGCGCGCGGCCGTGGAAGCCGTACGCCGCCAGGGTCCGGCGCGGGTGGTTGTCGCCGTACCCGTCGGCGGGATCGACAGCTGCCGGCGGCTGTCCCAGGTCGCGGACCAGGTGGTGTGCGCGTGGATCCCGCAGTACTTCACCGCGGTCGGTCAGGCGTACCGGGACTTCTCGCCGGTCGGCGACGAGGAGGTCCGCCGGGTGCTCGCGGAAAGCACGGCGCGGCGCCCCGGAGGATGATCCGGGGCGCCGCACCGTGTTACGTCCTGTCCGGTAATCCATCGCCGGACAGGACCTGGGCCGGCCGCCGGCTTCCGACTCGGCGGCCGGTGCTCTGGGGCCGCGCTGTCAGCCCAGCCGGGCCTTCAGGTGGTCGAGCTCGACCTTCAGCGACGTCGGCACCGTGTCGCCGAGCTTCGCGAACCACTCCTCGATCAGCGGGAGCTCGGCCTTCCACTCCTCGGCGTCGACGTCCAGCGCGATCTGCAGGTCGTGGTCGGTCAGGTCCAGCCCGCTGACGTCGAGCGCGCCCGGCGCCGGCACCCGGCCGATCGGCGTCTCGACCGCGTCGGCCTGACCCTCGATCCGCTCGATGACCCACTTCAGCACGCGGCTGTTCTCACCGAAGCCCGGCCAGACGAACTTGCCCGCCTCGTCCTTGCGGAACCAGTTCACGTAGAAGATCTTCGGCAGCTGCGCCGCGTCGTGCTGCTTGCCCACGGTCAGCCAGTGGTCGAAGTACTGCCCCGCGTCGTAGCCGAGGAACGGCAGCATCGCCATCGGGTCGCGCCGGACGACGCCGACCTGGCCGACCGCCGCCGCGGTGGTCTCCGACGACAGCGTGGCGCCCATGAAGACACCGTGCGCCCAGTCGCGCGACTCGGTCACCAGCGGCACCGTCGTGGCCCGGCGGCCGCCGAAGATGATCGCGGAGATCGGTACGCCGTTCGGGTCGTCGTACTCGTCGGCGATGATCGGGCACTGCTTGATCGGCGTGCAGAACCGGCTGTTCGGGTGGCTGGACAGCTCGCCCGAGGCCGGCGTCCACTCGCGGCCCTTCCAGTCGGTCAGGTGGTCCGGCGGGGTGGGCGAGTAGCCCTCCCACCAGACGTCGCCGTCGTCGGTGAGCGCGACGTTGGTGAAGACCGAGTTGCCCTTCTCGATGGTGCGCATCGCGTTCGGGTTGGTCTTCCAGCCGGTGCCGGGGGCGACGCCGAACAGGCCGAACTCCGGGTTCACGGCGTACAGCCGGCCGTCCTTGCCGAACCGCATCCAGGCGATGTCGTCGCCGAGCGTCTCGACCTCCCAGCCCTCGAGGGTCGGGTCGAGCATCGCCAGGTTGGTCTTGCCGCAGGCGCTCGGGAACGCGGCCGCGACGTAGTGCACCTTCTTCTCCGGCGAGATCAGCTTCAGGATCAGCATGTGCTCGGCGAGCCAGCCCTCGTCGCGGGCCATCGCCGACGCGATTCGCAGCGAGTAGCACTTCTTGCCGAGCAGCGAGTTGCCGCCGTACCCGGACCCGTACGACCAGATCGCCCGCTCCTCGGGGAACTGGACGATGTACTTCTCGTCGTTGCACGGCCACGGCACGTCGTCCTCGCCGGGCTGCAGCGGGGCGCCGACCGAGTGCAGGCAGGGGACGTACGACGCGTCGGTGCCGAGCTTCGCGAGCACCTCGGCGCCGGTGCGGCACATGATCCGCATCGAGGCGACGACGTACGCCGAGTCGGTGATCTCGACGCCGAACATCGGCTTCTCGGCGGTCAGCGGGCCCATGCAGAACGGGACGACGTACATCGTCCGGCCGCGCATGCTGCCGCGGTACAGCCCGGTCATCAGCGCCTTCATCTGCGCCGGGTCCATCCAGTTGTTGGTCGGACCCGCGTCCTTCTCCTCGACCGAGCAGATGAACGTCCGCTGCTCGACCCGGGCGACGTCCGACGGGTCGGTGCGGACCCAGAACGAGTTCGGCTTCTTCTCGTCGTTCAGCCGGACCATGGTGCCGGCGGCGATCAGTTCGTCGGTGAGCTTCGCGTACTCCGCGTCCGAGCCGTCGACCCAGTGGATGCGGTCCGGCTGGGTGAGCTCGGCGACCTCGGCGACCCAGGCCAGCAGGTCGGCGTGCCGGGTCGGTGCGTCGGTCAGGTCGTACGTCGTGGCTGGTGCGGCCGGGAGGTCCGGTGCGGCTGCTGGGGCGGCGGTCTCGGTATGGGTCGGGCTGGCGGTGGTCGTCATCGGCGGCTCATTCCCTCTCGGCTGTCGGGCCCGGCAAACCGCGCGGCCCCCTCGACGCTGAGGAGGTACGGCTCCGGCCGCCGGGGTCTCCGGCGGTTCGATCCAGCTGGCTGGCGGTGTGATCTCTCGCAGACCAGTGCGTCCAGTGGACGTATACCAGTGCGCAAGTGGTACTACCGTACGGGATCGGCGCAAGTGCTGAGAACCCCTAGAACGTGAACCCGGTCACAAAGTTTTCGCGACAATCGCTTTCCGCTGAACCTTGTGAAAAAGAGAACGGCCCGCGCTGTTTCGCGCGGGCCGTTCAGGAGATTTTGCGGCGGATCAGCTGGTCTGCCGCCAGATGTCGTTGACGACCCTCTGGATGTCCGGCGCCTCGGCGGTCTGGCCGACGACCATCGCGCCGACCAGCCACCACTGCCCGCCGCTCTGGAACGCGCGCGTCATCGTGATCGTGTACGGCGCCTTCGCCGACACCGTCAGCCAGGTCCGTGAGTCCTTCGCGACCGCCGGCGCCGTGGTCTTGTAGATCTTCGTCCACTGCTGGTCGAAGGCCGGCCGGTCCGCCGCGCACCCGGCCAGGCTCGCGCACGGGTGCAGCGCGAACTGCGCCTTCATCGCGTTCTTCAGGCCGCCCGGCTCGTAGTCGTTCTTGGTCACGATCCGCCGCAGGATCAGCTGCGACGACTCGCCCAGGAAGGCCACCTCCGGCGGCCGCGGCCAGCCGAGCGCGAACGGCAGCTCGGCGTTCACGACCACCTGGACGTCGGCGCCGGCCGCGTAGGTCGCGCCGAAGATCCCGGCCGATCCGTCGGGGCGTTTGTACGGCGCGGTCGTGACGCGGTTGATCGGCGGGATCAGGACGGTGGACGGGATCGGCTCCGGGCTGACCGCGGCCGCCGGGGCCGCCTCGCCCGGCTCGTCCTTCACGGCGCCGCCGATCGCGGTGCCGATCGAGTACGCGATGCTGAACACGATCAGCACCGCGACCGCGACGACGGCGTAGATCCAGGCGCCGATCTTGCGCCGGTACTGCCGGGCGATCTCGATCTTCGACTGCGGCTGCTCGCGCTGCTCGTCCTGCGGCGTCGCCTGCTCGGGGCGGTCGACGTACGACGGGATGTCGCCCCGCGGGGAGCTGGTGTCGCCGGGCAGTAGCGTCGGCGGCGTCGCGCCGTACCCGGCGAGCTGGTTGCGGACCGCCTGCAGCGACTCGTCGTCGTTGCCGAGCACCCCGTCGAGCGGGTCGACCAGGCGCTCGGCGCCGGTCTGGCCGTGGACGAGCTGCGTGATCGCGTACGGGCGGCCGGCGCTGAAGTTCGCCGCCCACAGCGGAGTCTCCTGCCGACCGGGCACCAGCGCGGCGTCGCGGCTCGCCCGGGTCAGCCGGTCGACGACCGTCGGGTTCCGGGCGCCTTCGTCGCTGAGGACTAGCGCGACGACGTTCATCCCGGTGAACGTCCGGCCGTGCCACAACTCCGCCAGCGGGTGCAGCAGGATCCGCTGGTCGAACTGATAGCCCGGGATCTCCGGCGCGCTGTTGCTCACTTGCTCTCCCAGATCGCTCGGTCCGCCAGCGCCAGCGCCGCCTTCTGCGCGGGGTCCGCGTCGATCGGGTTGGCTGTGTAGTCCACCAGGACGACGACGTCGGCGCGCTGCACCATCGTGTGTACGGTCCAGGTCTCACCGGCCAGTCCGCTCGCGGTCCGGCTCACCTTCGTCGGGTACGGGCGGTTCTCGTCGTACGCCTTCAGCGGCGACCGGGTGAACGTCCGGCTCGCCACCTGGTCCGGCGTGAACGGCGCGTTCCCCGCGCCGGCGTCCTTCCCGCCGTACGCCGTGATCGTGACCTGCACGCTCGCCGACGTGTACGCCCGGACCTTCGCGCGGGAGCTGCCCGCCGTGCAGGTGACGGTCGTGGTCCCGCCCTGGGTCATCGTCACCGGCCCGTCCGATGCCTTCGGCAACAGGTTCGCCACGTCGCCGATCCGTGCGCACAGATCGGCCGGCAGCACCCGCGCCGGGACGATGTCCTCCGGCGTCACCGGCTCGCCGACCGCGAACCCGACGCCGCCGCCCACCAGCGCGGCCACCCCACACCCGATCGCGGTCCCCCGCACCAGTCGACTACCCATGCCCGCGACCTTAGTCACGCAAAGGTCCTCCGACCTCGGACAAGCCGTGTCGCGGTTCCGTCACGAGACACGCGACGGTGTCTGGGAACAGGCTATTGCTTGTCGTCAGACACCGACGGGTGTTCCCAGACCTCAGGCGAGCAGTGTTTTGACCGACCCGCCGGACTCGGTGAGCTTCGTACCGAGGCCGTTCAGGGCCTCGCCGACCGTCGCGAGGATGCCGGACAGGTCCTGCAGGTTGCCGGCCAGGCTCTCGATCTCGGTCGCGACGCCGCCGATCTGGCCGCTGCCGTCGTTGAGCTTCTTCGCCGCCGCGTCGCCGATCCCGGGGATCTTGTCCAGCTCACCCGCGAGTCCCGCGAGCATCCCGGCCGCGTCATGCAGCCGATCCTTGGCCGCGCTCATCGTGGTCGCACTCCCGCTCAGCGCCTTTCGCGCGCCGCCCTCTCCGTCCTCGCCGACGAGCGCCCCGGCCGCCTTCGCCGCCTGCTCCCCGGCCTCCGCCAGCCCCGCCCCGATCGTCTTCAGCAGCTCCGGCAGCTTCCCGAGAAACCCGACCGCGTCGTCCGGTAGCCCGCGCACCAGATCAAGCACCTTCTGGAAGTCGTCCGAGTTCTCCATCACGAACCCGACGGCCTTCTTCACGTCCCCCAGATCCCGCCCACCGAGCAAGTCCTCAATACCCATCCGCGGATCGTAGAGCCGCCACCTCCCCACCCCCCGCCACGCCGCACCCCACCACCGTCACGACCTCGTTGCGAGAGCCGATTGGCATCCACCCGCCCCCGCCATGTATCGTTACTCGACGTTGTCCAGCGCTCGTAGCTCAACGGATAGAGCATCTGACTACGGATCAGAAGGTTGGGGGTTCGAATCCCTCCGAGCGCGCAAACCGAAGGCCCAGGCAGACACTCCCTGACCTGGGCTTTTGTGTGTTCGGAGGTGATGGCGAAGAGGGCGGCAGTTAACCCCCACGTCACTCTCTGCGCTCCGCGAACAGGACCTCGAGCTTGTCGACGTCCTCAAGTTCCAGCTCCTCAGCCACGTCGACGTAGATGATCTTGGTACGGGGTCAGCGTGCCCGAGAATGTGACTGAGCGGGACGGCTGACTCCACAGCGCTGACGCACACGAGTGCCGCGCGGCTCGATCGGCGTACCGAGCATGGTTGTCAGGGCGTAGCCGTTGTCCCACGCCTCGACGGCTGTGGCGCTTGACCAGCCCGAGCTGTAGCTGGCCGTCGACACGGCGCAACCCGACCCTGGGTACGCCCGTGCCCCGCACTTCTACGAGATGCGTGGGTTGCTTCCGTTGGAGCTTGACCGACCTCTGGGGTCCGGACGAGCCCTGTCTGATCATGGTCAAGCCTCTTGGCTAGCCGATGCATGGCCACCGCGATCCGTGCATCACCAGCGCTCGAAAGACACCGACCAGGTGCAACAGGTCGTGCGAAGCACGCGCAGAATGAGATACGTGGGCTGCCCGCGAACCTGACTCCGGGAGGTGGGGCGAACCATGCTGAAGCGCGAGATCCCCGACGCCACGGAAGGTGGCTTCCTGGGCGCGGAGTTGCCGCCGCACGAGGTGGCGGCGCAGAAGGTCGGCCGTGCGTTGGCCGGCTGGATCCATGAGCATCACGCCAGGTCTTCCGGCGGCGTGCGGGTTCTCAGGGACCGCACGACGGTCGTGGTCTACTGGAAGGGCACCATCCCCGCCGGGCTACGGAGCCTGGCGGCGCTCCAGCCAGTTCCCGTGACCTTCACGCCGGCGCCGTATTCGCTCGACGAGTTGAGCACTGCGATCGATGCCGTGATCGCCAACAACCCAGGCATCGTGTCCGCGATCGGCAGCGAACCCGACCGTTCAGCCGTCAGTGTCGCGCTCTTCTCCACCGCGCCACCGGACGCATTTGCCCAACTCAAGGCCCGAGCAGGCACCAACGTACCCATCGTGTTCCGCGGCATCATCGACCCAATACCCCTCGGCGGGGATTGACGCGTTCGACGCCAGAGCCAACGCTCGACCCCCTCAAGCTGTCGCAGACCACCTGGTGGGCGGGTGTCGCGCATCCATCGACGGAGGACAGCCGCCTCCCTCGTTTGCTGCCGCCGGATCTCGCCTGCCCCTCGCGGAGACGACCGAGGATCGCCCGCTTCAAGAGCATCGGCATCGTCCGAGGTCTGGCGTCGAGTCGCGATGGCTCCGTCCCCTCGCCGCCCGATCGTACGGCCAGCACGGCACGCGTCAAGAGCGTGTACGGCGTCGCTTCGGGATCGGCGGGCCGGCTCTTGACCCGCGCCGCGCTGACCTTCGTTGGCAGCTGTCAGGGGGACGGGGCAACTATCGGGGTCGAACTGTCAGGGGTGTGACAGAGCTGGTGTCGCCTGTCGGTAGTTCCTGAATGGATGGGGTTCTTGAGGCTGTGGTGATCATGCTCCCGCCGTGTCGGGCCTCAGCCGACGAATGCGATCGCGTTGCCGTGTGGGTCGCGCACGATGAAGTCGGTGCCGCCCCAGGCTTGTTTGGTCAGCTTCTGCACGATTTCGGTGTCGGCGGCCAGATATTCCGTGTAAAGCTCGCGTACGTTCGGCGTATCGACGAACGCCATGATGAGCCCTTCTCGTTCCGCGGCGCCGGGCGCGAACACCGGCTCGTGTACGAGCTTCAGGTGCAAGGTCGCGCCGTCGCGCGACACCGATCCGTAGAACGGCGGGTTGCCGTGCAAGAAGTCGATCCGGAAGCCCAGCTGGTCCCGATAGAACGTGGCCGAGACATCGACGTCGGCGACGAACAGCACCGGTTTGGCGCTCGCGACTGGCGTGTCCTGAGTCTCCGGCTGCTCGCTGGTGGGCGGGGCCGCTTCCGTGTTCGCCTTGAGTTCGGCCCAGTTGGCGCAGCCCGCTTCGAGGGCGATGATCTCCTGGGCCTCGGTCAGGGGAAACTTCAGCGCAAGTGCTTCGTGGTCGGACAACGTGCGATAGCGCTCGAGCTGTCGGATGCGACCGCCAATCGAGAAGTTGCCTTCGCGGTGCCAGCGAACGAGCAGTTTCGCCTGTTTCTTGTACGTTTCGAGCTTGGGCATGGCGCTCCCTCTTCGGTCTTGAAGTAGGTGGGCCTTGCCCTTTCGGCTTGCGTGCCGCTGCGCCCTACGACCGGGGTTGAACCCGCGCCTGCGAGGTCGAGATTACCACAGCGCATTGGGCACTCGGCGGCGAAACTGCCATGACGGTGGCACGCGAGCCGAGCACAATGGCGCCATGTTGCAGAAGTTTGTTCCGGATGGGGAGACGCCGACACCCGGCCTGGTGGGTGCGTGGCTGGCCCTGGACACCCTGCATGCAGAGTCAGTGCCGATGTGGGCGGCCAGCTGGCTCGTTCAGGGGTATGACGGCGCGTCGCTGGCGGAACTGGCCGGCCTGAGTGGACGGGACACCCGTGAGGTTCGCGATCTCCTCCCGGCAGCTCTCGCAGACGTGGGCGTTGACCCTTTGTCCTCAAGGCATGCGGCCCTCAAGGTGGCATACGACCACATCGCGAACCTGCATCTCACTGGCATGGCCCGCTGGGCCTGGGTCGTTAATCAAGTCGCCGAACTTGTGATTGGCATCGGGTATTCCTCCGAGGCCTTCGAGCAGCCCCTCGGCGAGTTGTGGGGAATTGACGATGATCTGCGGTCTCCATGGAGCCGGACGGAGGATGAGCTAGCCGGAATCGTGCGCCAGGCGTGCATCGAACAGGTGCGGCAATGACCGCCGTGTGCCCGCCTCTTGGTTCGGGATTGCAGGCGTACGTTGAGTGCGCCGACAAACCCATATCGAGCGCGTAGCTGACCTGGCGTCTTCGCATGTCCGGGATCGATGCCCACCGAATCTTTTGGCAAGAATGTCGGATCCGGAACGTAGCGTGCGTTGAACAGGTGAATGGCGGTTGTTCACGCGGATCCGTCGTACTCGGCTTGGGAGGTGTTGTGAAGCTGCTGCTCACATCCGGTGGTGTGACGAACGACAGCATCCGTGATGCGTTGGTCGAGCTGCTGGGGAAGCCGATCTCCGAGGCTCGTGCGCTCTGCATCCCGACTGCGCAGTGGGGGCATCCGATGCTCGGGCCTGTCTCGGTGCGAAGGTCCGTCGTCGGTGAGCCTCCGTTTGACAGGCTGACCAGCTTGGGGTGGGCGTCCTTGGGCGTTCTGGAGCTCACGGCGTTGCCCAGCATTGGCGAGGAGCGGTGGGTGCCGTGGGTTCGGGAGGCTGATGTGCTGCTGGTGGACGGTGGCGACGCGACGTACCTGTGTCACTGGATGCGGGAGTCGGGGCTGGCGGGCGTCGTCTCGTCGCTGCCGGAGACGGTCTGGGTAGGGCTCAGTGCCGGCAGCATGGTGATGACCCCGCGGATCGGCGACGACTTTGTCAGCTGGCCGTCCGCGCCCGACGACCGCACGCTCGGGGTCGTCGACTTCTCGATCTACCCGCACCTGGACCACGAGCAGATGCCGGGCAACACCATGGCCGATGCGGAGAGATGGGCCGCGGCCATCGCAGGGCCGGCGTACGCGATCGACGACGAGACCGCTATCAAGGTGACGGACGGCACCGTCGAGGTCGTCTCCGAAGGACACTGGAAGGCCTTTCCCGCCTAGCGAAGGAGTCGACCGACGATGCCAGGGTTCGCGTGGAACGCGGTGTGCGTCGACTGCGCGCCGGACGAGTACGACGCCGAGGTTGCCTTCTACCGCGACCTGCTCGGGGCGGAGGTGCCTGAGCGCGAGCCGCGTTGGGCTGCCTTGCAGGACCCCAGGAGCGGAATGTGGCTCAACATCCAGGCCAACGACTGCGCAGGTTAAGGGTGATGCTGGATCCCGCGGGGCCTCTGGAGCTGACCCAGGCGAGTGGCAGACGGGACTGTCGCTAGCATCGGCGGCATGGCGACGCGGCTTGTGCAGATCAACATGAAGGCTCGGGACGACTCGGCGCTCGGCGGTTTCTGGGCGGAGGTGCTCGGCTGGGAACTCTCGAGCGAGGGACCCGGCGTGACCAATCTCGAGCCCAAGGGCTTCGTCTACCCCGACCCCGTCGCCGTCTGTATCGATCTGGTCGCCTCCGCGGAACCCAAGACGGTGAAGAACCGCGTGCACGTCGACCTCGCCACCACCTCGGCCGCCCATCAGGCGGAGCTGGTGGCGCGCCTGAAGGCTCTCGGCGCGACACTCGCCGACGTGGGCCAGGGCGACGTCTCTTGGACGGTGATGGCCGACCCGGAGGGCAACGAGTTCTGCGTGCTGGACTGGCACGACCCGGTCCAGGACACCGGACCGATCGCCACGGTCGTGGTCGACTGCGCGGATCCGCGCGCCATGGCCGACTTCTGGGGCGAGGCCATGGACTGGACCGTGCACAAGGTGACCGACCACAACGCAGTACTGCGTTCGGCCAAGGGTGTCGGGCCCTACCTGCAGTTCCTACGCACGCCTGACGAGAAGACCGTCTGGAACAGGGTTCATCTCGACATCCGCCCGTATCCAGGCGACGACCTGGAGGCAGAGGCCGCCAGACTGCAGTCTCTCGGGGCGACACCCATCGACCTGAGCGGCACCAATGTCACGTGGACGGTCATGGCCGACCCGGAAGGCAACGAGTTCTGCCTCCTCGCTCCTCGCTGACTGCAACCTGGCGGGTCAGTCCCGGCGGCCTTTCAGGCGGCGGTTGACGGCGCGTTCGACTTCGCGGGTCGCCTCGCGTTCGGCGAGGGTCTGGCGTTTGTCCCAGGTCTTCTTGCCGCGGGCGAGGGCGATCTCGACCTTCGCGCGGCCGTCCTTGAAGTACAGGGTCACCGGGACGATCGTCAGCCCGCTCTCGTTGACCTTGCGCTCGATCTTGTCGATCTGCGCCCGGTGCAGCAGCAGCTTCCGCTTGCGCCGCGAGCCTTCGTTGAACCAGCGGGCCTGCGAGTACTGCGGGATGTGCACGCCGTACAGCCAGATCTCCCGGTCCTCGACGGCCGCGAACCCGCCGACCAGCGACGCCCGCCCGGCGCGGAGCGCCTTCACCTCGAGGCCCTGCAACACGATCCCCGCCTCCCAGGACTCGCCCAGCTGGTAGTCGTGGGCAGCCTTGCGGTTGCGCGCGACGACGGGCTCAGCCTCTGGCTTCTTCACACTCCGATTCTGCCTGGCGGCCGGCCAGCGCCGCGATCCCGGCCAGGTACTTCCGTGGGATCTCGGCGCGGGTGCGGAGCTCGATCGGGTCGGCGTACGGGATCAGGCGCAGCCAGGAGACGAGGCGGTGCACACGGACCAGCGCCTCGGTGGCGTCGAGGTCGCGGCGCAGTACCCGCGGATCCGCATCGAGACGGTCGCACCAGACGTCGAGGTACGCGTTGAGGAGGGCGTCCCGGTGCCCGCGGGACAACGGCGCCCGCGTCCAGTCGGCCACCGCGTCGAGGAAGCCGTGCAGGGTGACGAACGGATGCGCCCAGATCGTGTTGCCGAAGTCGAAGAACCGCGGCCGGAGTACGCCGGTGGACCGGTCGGCGAAGATGTTCGCCGGGTAGACGTCGTTGAACTCCAGATCGAGCGGAACAGTGTCGCTGAGCGACGCGGTCCGCCGATCCAGTACGTCGGCGGCTCGGTCGACGCGGGTCACCATGGCCGGATCGGCGTGCAGCGGATGCTCGGGCGGCAGGTCCGCCCACTCCCGGGCGACCGCGCGGACCCGATCGCCGGCCGCGGCCGGGGCGAGCTCGATCATGCCGGGGTACTCGGCCGGATCGAGGCGGCCGAGCAGGGAGCACTGCAGGCGGGCCAGTGCGCGTACGACGGTGCAGCGCGTCGGCTGATCCGCGACGTCCGGGTGCCAGAGCGTCGTACCGTGATGCTCGGTGAGGAGCCGGCCGCGTTCGCGGTCCAGCGCGATCGGCAGGATCACGTCGTACGGCGCGAACTGTGCCAGCGTCGCGACCAGGCCTGGCTCGAATCGGTGGCCCGGGTTGTTCTCCTTGAACCACACCAGGCCCTCGACGGTCGTGTAGCAGCGGACCACCGACCAGAAGCGGGCCCGGTAGGTGACGGGCTCGCCGCTGATCCGGCGGCCATGCTCGGCGAGGCGGTCGCCGACCCATGCGTCTGCGGTCTGCGTCCACTCCGGTGACGTCCAGCGAGTGACCCACTGACCCTCGGCATCCGGGCCGAGTGGTCTTGCGGGCGGCGGGTAGTGGGGCATTCAGCGGGTGGCGGTCAGCAGGTAGGTGGCCGGGATGCGGTCCGCGGTGTCGCCGAGGGCCGGGTACATGTCGCCCTCGGAGAACTCCTGGAACGAGCGGAGCGTCAGCCCGGCGGTCAGGACGGCGCCGATGACGTTGCCGATGCTCCAGACGAAACTCTTGTGGGGGAGATCCGGGACTCCCAGCGTCCGGGTGATCTCGGGTGCCTTGAGCGGATCGGCGTAGCCGACGCGATCCGGGACGAAGTAGTCGCCGGAAACGCTCAGACGGTCCTCGTCGGCGACCGTCAGCACCTCCCACAACGGATGGTGCTCACTGATGACCAGCGAACCGCCGGGGTTGAGTCGTTGCGCAACCAGGTGGGCCCAGGCGTTGATGTCCGGTGCCCAGCAGAGACCGCCCCAGGAGATGAAGATCAGGTCGAACCCGTTGAGGTCTTCGGACAGAGCCATCATGTCTTGCTCTCGGAAGTCCACGGCCAAGCCCAGGGTGTCGGCCTTCGCCCTGCCCGTGGCCAAGTGGCTCGGCGCGAGGTCGACGGCGGTCACCTCGGCTCCGAGCTGGGCGAACGTCAGTGCCTCGTCGCCCACCGAACAGGCCAGCTGCAGCACCCGTCGTCCGTTGACGTCACCGATTGCCGCGCGCTCGTGCTCGTTGAACACGCCGGCCCCGGAGCGAAGCGACTCCACCGGCGCACCCTTGCGCGCCGGCGCCAACGCTTCCCAGTACCGCTGGTTGTCGCGTACGACGTTTGCCGCGGACTCGTCCGGCGTGACTTTCGGATCGGTGTGCCACTCGACGTAGTCCGGCTCCGGATCGACCGGGAACCGTACGGCGTCGATCGTCGTACGGCCGCTGATCCAGGCCTTGGAGACCCGGTGCCCGCCGTCCATCAACCGCCCGTCCGCCGACAGGATCACCGGATAACTGAGATCGGCCTTCTGAATCAGATCGGCATGCCGAGCAACCATCCGGCAGGTGACCGCCCGGCCTCCGAACCAGCAATCCTCGTCGAACGCCTTGATCGCCTCGATCGGCACAGGCTGCACCGGAAGCCCCTCCGCCAACTCCCACAACCGCTCAGTGAAGTAAAACGCCCGCCCACCAGCCACAGCCCGCGAATGCCGCTCAACCATCCCGCCATCATCCCCCGCCACCCCTCGACCCGCCCGCCGTTTCCTGGGTGCAGCCTCGGTCAGCTGGACTCGTTGTGGGTGTTGCTCAGGCGGTCACCAGGTCGCGTGCGGGGACGAATATGTTGACCTGGGCCAGGTAGTCCGGGGTTTGTTCGATGATCTCGTCGCGCTCGAGGAAGGGATGCTCGGGGATCCACGGATCCGGGAGGGCTTCGACCTCGGTCCAGGCGGGTGGATCTTCGCCTGCCGCCTTGAACTCTTGGGCGGTCAGTACGGCGAGCAACGTGTCGAAACCCGCATGACCGGTCGTGTCCGGCGCGGCCTCCCAGGCGGCTTCGGAACCGTCGTGGCGGTCGAGCAGCAAACGCAGATGGTCGCGGCCCTGCAGCAACATCCGCCACGCCCAATCAATATCGCTCGCCTCGCGAATCGCGGTTGCCGTGGCAGGGGCCGTCATGATCCGGTGATCCCGCGCCCCGTCAAGCGCGGTCAGTTCGGTTTCCAGGGTGTTGGTCATTTGGGTGAATTCGGTGGGTAGGTCGATGTTGTAGCGGTCGGCGAGGACGAGTACTGACCAGAGGCAGTCGGCGAGTTCGTGGCCGAGGCGGGCTTCGGCGTCGTCGATGTGGCGGCGGCCTTCGGTGGCCATGACGAGTTTGGCGAGGTCGCCTACGTCGCCGACGAAGCCGAGGGCGAGGTCGGTGGTGGTCCAGGGGGTGCGGCCTGCGGCCTCGTTGTGGCGGTCGTAGAGCTGGTTGATGGCGACGGCGCGGGCCTGTAGGGCTGCGAGATCCATGCGCGTAGACCCTAGCCTTGTACGGTGGCGGCGTGCGCGGACGACGTACGGCGGGGCTTGTGGCGGCTCTTGCCGTGGTCGGCTGCTCGGTTCAGCCGCATGTGGAGATCTCGAGCGGGACTGGTGAGAGCGCGGAATTCGCGAAGCATGTGAAGTACTACGACATTCACCTGCCGGCGGGCGCTACCGGGCTTGAATGGGTGGAGCTTCGCGACTGGGACGTGAACGAGATCTATCTGCGCTTCGCCACCGACCGGGTCGGACTGGCCGGCTTCCTCGGCGCCTACCGGCTCACGCCGGGCGCGCTGACGGACACGACCCGGTCGGAGGCCCTGCCGAAGGAATCCGGCTGGGACGACGAGTTGCCCGCGCGGTTCGCCGAGTGGCGGCCGAGCAGCTGGCCGGCGCGAGCGAGTGACCAGGTCGACGACACCGACTCCAACGGCCTGCCCTTGTACGTCGACCTCCTGGTCGACAACCCCACTGCCGCCCGCCCCACCGTCTTCGTCCGCATCATGCAAACCTGAGCGGCATGGCCCGAACCAATGATCTTGCCTTCGTGCGGGATGCCGTCGGGCGGTTGGAGGGCGCCGGCGTCAGGACCTGGTTGTTCGGGGGCTGGGCGTCGGAGCTGCTCGGGCTGAGTCTGCCGCGCGCGCACCAGGACCTCGACCTGCTGTATCCGGCTGACAACTTCGAGGCTGTGGACGGATACCTGGAGAGCGGTGACGTGCGCGAGATCGTGGCCAAGCGGCTCCCGCACAAGCGAGCCTTCGAGGTCGATGGGATCAGAGTCGAGCTGTTCCTGGTGCAGCCGGGCCCGTATACCGACTTCTGGGGTGCTACGCGCCACACGTGGCCGGCCAACGTGTTCGACGTCGAGGCCGGTGGGTTCCGGGTCGCGAGTGCGATGGCGTTGCTCGAGTTCCGCGACGCCTGGGAGAAGCTACGGCCGGTGGTGGGCGGACGGACGGTAACTGCTGAGGAGTGGTTGGCAAACCAGGTGACCCGTTGAAGCCGGCCCGATTAGGGTGGGCGTATGGCGTCGGTGAAGAAGTTTCAGGTCACCTTTGACTGTGCGGAGCCTGAGCGGGTTGCTCGGTTCTGGTGTGAGGTGTTGGGGTACGTCGTGCCGCCGGCGCCGAAGGGGTTCGCGTCCTGGGAGGAGTTCGACCAGTCGCTGCCCGCCGAGCGACAGGGGTCGGCGTACGCGTGTGTCGACCCGACCGGGGAAGGGCCGCGGTTGTTCTTCCAGCGGGTTCCTGAGGGCAAGGTCGTGAAGAACCGCGTGCACCTCGACGTCCGCGTCGGCACCGGTCTCGTCGGTGCGGAGCGCCTCGCCGTGCTCGAGGCCGAGTGTCAGCGGCTCGAGGCGTTGGGGGCCGTCCGCGGGCAGCTGCTGCTGGCCGACGAGGAGAACGAGTCCTGCCAGAACATGCAAGATGTCGAAGGCAACGAGTTCTGCCTCGACTGATCCCTGCAAGCGTGGAAGCTGAAGAGGTCCTGACCGGCGGGAACGTCGCCGATCGGGTCGTGAAGATCGGCGCGACGGTGCGGAAGCCGGCGCTCGACCACACGGCTGGGGTCGAGGCTGTGCTCGACCATCTGGCGGCGAAGCGCTTCGAGGGCGCGCCGCGGACGTTCGGGCGCGACGTGCAAGAGCGCCACGTCCTCGAGTACATCCCAGGGGCGCTCGCGGACACGCTGCCGCCGTTCACGCTGGACGAGCTGCGTCGCGCCGGACGGCTGATCCGTGAGCTGCACGACGCGATGGACGACTTCGAGCCGCCGCCGGACGCCGCCTGGCACCCGGCGGTACCGGACCCGGCCGGCGGCGAGCTGATCTGCCACGGCGACCTCGCCCCGTGGAACCTGGTCCGCAACGACGACCGCTGGGTCTTCATCGACTGGGACAACGCCGGGCCGTCGACCCGGTTGTGGGACCTCGGGTACGCCGCGCAGTCGCTCGTACCGCTGCTGCCGGGAGGCGACGTGACGGCGGACGCCCCGCGATTGCGGGCGTTCGTGGACGCGTACGGGCTCGACCAAGAGCAGCGCCGGGCGTTCCCCGCGCAGATCGCGGCCCGTACGCGCGGATCGTACGAACTGCTGGTCCGCGGCCACGAGACCGGTGAACAACCGTGGGCCCAGCTTTACGCAGACGGCCACGCCGACTTCTGGGGCCCGGCCGCCGATTACGTCGCGAGGCATCACGACGCCTGGGTCGACGCGCTGCTCTCCGGCCCCGCGTAACACTCCCCGGGCGGCACCCGATCTAGCGGGTAGGGGGTGGGGGGAATGACAGTGCTGCGGACGTTGCTGGCTGTGTGCTTCGTTCTCGCCGGGCTCGGAGGCATCGTCTCCGCGGTCCGCCAGGGCGAACTGTTCGACCTCGTCGTAGCGGTGGCCCTGTTCGCGACCGCGATCGCGCTGTGGCCGCGTAAGCATCACAGCCAGGTCTAGCTTGCCGAGGGCAACAGGTCAGCTGAGAGGTGACGGCCAGTCGGTCTCGGGCAGAAGAGCGCGGAGCGACGTCGTACGCCGGCGCCGTGTGAGACTGCGGTGGTGGGTGAGTCGTACGTCGAGCTCAACGGGGTCCGGCAGTGGGTGCGGGTGGTGGGCGACCTGCGTGGGCGCACGCCGGTCGTCGTGGTACACGGTGGGCCCGGCGGATTCGTCTACGACTTCGAGCGGCTGACGGGGCCTGGGCTCGAGCAGCTCGGGCCGGTTGTGTACTACGAGCAGCGCGGCTCCGGGCGCAGCGACGGCGACGGGCGGTACGCCGTACCGCTGCTCGTCGACGACCTGGAACAGTTGCGGCGGCATCTCGGCCTGCCGCGGATCGTGCTGCTCGGCATCTCGTTCGGCGGGGATCTCGCGGCCGAGTACACCGTCGCCTATCCGGATCGCGTCGCCGGCCTGATTCTTCAAGGCACCGCGCTGGCTGGTCCGCTCACGCCGTCGACGTGGGGATCCGGCTTCGAAGCCGTTGCCGCCGACGACGGGATGCGGGCCGCGATCCGCGCCGCGGTTGCTGAGTCGGGGCCAGCCGCGGTCTGGGATGTCGTCGACCGGGAGACCGTCGACCGCTTCCTGTTCCGTCGGCCCGCGGCGGCGCGGCGGGTCCGTGAGCTGTGGGAGGAAAGCGGGCTGGTCAACACCGGCGAGATGGCGGCCGCGCTCGCCGCTGAGCCGCCGCGGCGCGTGCCGCTCGTCGACGAGCTCGCCGCGCTGGAAGTCAGAGTGCTGGTGCTCGTCGGCTTCTGGGATCGCAACGCAGGCGTGGATGCGTGCCGTGACCTGGCCACCCGGCTACCGCAGGCTCAGCTCCGCGTCTTCGGCGAGAGCGCCCATTTCCCGAACGTCGAGGAGCCTGATCGCTACCTGGCCGAGATCGCGGCGTTCACGGCAGGCTGACGGCCTATTCCTCGCCGGAGAAGCGTTCCCAGGCTGACTGGCGGCTGATGCCGAGGGCTTCGCCGATGCGTGCCCAGGTGACGGATCGGGAGCGCAGGGTCTGCACGCGTTCCTGTACGGCGGCCTCGACCTGGCCGCGGGACTTGTCGAGCCGCGCGATGTCCGCAAGCAACTCTTCGTCGCTCTTGCCGTCCGGCGATGGGAGCGACGATTGCTCGTCGATCACCTGCACGCAGAGGTCGACGCACTCGTTGCAGATGAACACGCCGGGCCCGGCGATCAGCCGCTGCACCTCGTCGGCGACCTTCCCGCAGAACGAGCATCGCAGCACGTTGTCCGGCATACCGCGTCCTCCAGTCTGTCAGGGTTGCCCTGACAGACTGCTACGGTCAACCCGGGTCGGAGGAAGGGGCGGATGTGTTCGTCAGGTATCAGAGTCCGGTGCCGGATCGGCGCGGGCGGCGGATCGGCGTCTTCGGGCTGGTGAACATGCTCGGTCAGCGCGGATATCTGAGCGCCGAGGAGGAAGCGTTCCGCCGGACGACGAACGCCTGGTACGACGCCACGTACACGAACCCGTCGACCGTCGACCCCACCGTGTACGAGGCCAACCTGCGGGCGGCGGCGTGGTTCCGGTCGTCGGCCGCGCACCTGATGGAGCCGCTCCCGGGCTACCTGGCGATCCTCGCGGCCCACAACGTCCCGTGCGAACGCTACGAGTCACCCGCGCCAGGCCGGGTGCTCTACGAGGACGAACACCAGGTCGTCGTCGTCCCGCACGAACCCGAAGACCTCACCCACCTCACCACCATGCTCTGGCTCCGCCCGAAGCCCGATTGAGTCTGGTGTACCCGCCGGGGTGAGGTGAAGTGGGGCGGTGGATCACTTACCGTGATCCTCATGGCGTTTGCGGCGAAGGGGAGCAAGGGGGAGTCGTTCCTTGCGGTGGTGGTCGGTGGTGGGACGGCGTTCGGGTTGGTGGTGGTGACGTCGCGGGCGTGGAAGGCGTGTCAGGTGGACGTCGCCGGGAGCGTGCCGAACGGGCTGACGCTGCTCTTCCTCGGTGTGCCGATCGCGTTGATCGTCAATCTGGTGCTGTTCACCGTCGTCTTCAGGTACGCCGGGAAGGCGTTCCTGTTCTCGCTGATCGCCGCGGCCATCGCGATCGCGATCGCCGACCTCGCCCTGTTCTCGTGGCAAGGCACCCCGGCCGCCTCACCCGGCACCTGCCCGGGCAACGTCCCGCCCTGGTGGCCGGAGTGGATCCCCACCTGACGGATCCCCACGCCCTCACAATCGCGCCGTCGCCGGCGGGCTCAGGCGTGCGGGCGCGCAACGGGCCGAATTGTGAGGGCCTGGAGATCAACCGGCCAACCGCGACAGTGCGGCCGCGCGTTCGGGATCGCCGATGTGGGCGGCCGTCGGGAACAGCCGGGCCCAGGAACCGGCGCGGGTCAGCTGGCTGAGCCGGCGGGCGAGCTCGGCGGCGCGGCGCAGGTCGGCCAGCGAGTGACCGTCCGTCCACCGCTCGAGATATGCGTCCTCCAACCGAGCCACCACCTCCGAGCCGTGGTCGTCGGCCGCACGATCGAGCGCGACCAGCAGACTGCAGAACGGGTGCCCCACATTCGCGTCACCCCAGTCGAAGAACGTGTACCGCCCGGCCGCGGCAACCAGAATCTGACCGTCATGCAGATCCGCATGATCCAGCGAATCCGGTACGCCGAGACCCGCAAGCTCCTCGCACCACCCGACCAGCCGCGGCCGGAACCGCCGCAACCGTTCCCGCTCCACCGCATCCAGCACCCCGTTCCCGGCGACGGCCTCGTCGAAGATCGACGGCAGCAGCGATACCCGAGCATCAGGTACGCCGAGACCCAGCAACGCCTCCACCCGCGGCACGAGGGCCCGCTGCAACTCGGCGTACTGCGTCAACGCCTCCTCCCACTCGCGCGGCCCGATCTCCAGGCTGCGGAGCAGTGGCCCGCCGGACGGCAGCAGCGACCAACCGCGGGCGGCGTCGACCGCGTACGGCGTGAGCACGTGGGACGGCACCCACCGGGACAGCGCCTCGCCGAGCCCGGCCTCGAACGCGCTCCCGGGCGACGCGGCCTTGAACCAGAGCGGCTCCTCCGCCTCGACCCGGACGAGCACCGACCACGGCCGGACCCGGACCCGCCGCGGACCGGTCTCGTGAACGCCGGCCTCGTCGAGTCGCGCGTCCAGCCAGCCAAGCGCGGCTGCCCGCCACGCCGGGTCCTCCCAGGGGGTCACTGCGTCCGGATACGCACCGCGGTCGATCTGCATGCGGGGACCATAATCGAGGGATGACGCGCTGGCCGGACTCGCCGTACCGAGTGGGGATCTCGGGCTGGCGCTATGCACCCTGGCGGAAGGTCTACTACCCCGACGGGCTGCCGCAGCGCCTCGAGCTCGAGTACGCGTCCTCCCGCTTGAACTCGATCGAGCTCAACGGCTCCTTCTACGCCCTCCAGCGCCCCACCTCGTACCAGCGCTGGTACGACGAGACGCCCGACGGGTTCGTGTTCTCGGTCAAGGGGCCGCGCTTCGTCACGCATCTGAAGCGCCTGGCGGACGTGGACGCGCCGCTGGCGAACTTCTTCGCGTCCGGTGTGCTTGCGCTCGGCAACAAACTCGGGCCGGTGCTGTGGCAGCTGCCGCCCAACTTCCAGTACGACGCGGAGCGCTGCGCCGCGTTCTTCGAGCAGCTGCCGCGAAGCACCGTCGAGGCGGTCGAGGTCGCCAAACGCCATGACGAACGGATGGAAGGCCGTGCGCTGCTGGAGACTGCCGTCGACCAGCCGATCCGGTACGCACTCGAAGTACGGCACGACAGCTTCAAGACCAAGGAGTTCGTCGAGCTCTGCCGGGAGCACGACGTCGCGGTCGTCTGTGCCGACACCGCGGGCAAGTGGCCGATGTTCGGCGACGTCACCGCGGAGTTCGCCTACGTCCGGCTGCACGGCGCCGAGGAGCTCTACGTCAGCGGATACGACGACAAGTCCCTCGGTCGCTGGGCGCGGAAGATCCGTTCCTGGAAATGCGACACCTACGTGTACTTCGACAACGACGTCAAGGTGCACGCGCCGTACGACGCGGAGCGGCTGGCCGGAAAGCTCGGAATCACTTCGGCCGACACCGAAGCATGAAGGACTTAGCGTCGGCGCTATGACACAGAACCCCGGAGAACTCGTCGAGCAGGCCGTCGGGCGATGCCTCCAACTCGTCGTGACCTGGCCGGCCTGGGACGGCGAACCGCGCACGTCCGACGACGGCCGCACGTTCACGCCGCACAAGGCGGTACGCCGGATCGCCGATCACCTGGTCGATCACCTGGCGGAGGTCGAGTCGCTGCTGGCCGGCGTACCGACGCAGCCCGACGAGTGGCACGCGAGTGCGCTCACGTCCGCCGCGGACCTCGCGCCGTTCACCGCGGAGGACGTACGCGAGGCCGAGCAGCGACTGCAGCGGCTCGGGCGGACGTTCACACTGCGGTACGCCGCTCTCGACCCGGCCGAGTGGGACAAGGACCGCAGCCCGAACTGGACGCTCCGCGAGATCGCCGAACACCTCACCGAGCTCGACTGGTACGCCGCCCAGGTCGGCGATCTGAGTCGATAGCGCGGACGCCCGTCACTCACCAACCACGCCGCACCGCCGCGCGGCACGCTCATCGGCGGTCTGCCGCCGTCGATTCGCGGGGGTTGGTGAGTGGCTGAGGTCCGCCTTCAGAACAGCCGCGCCCCCACCGGCTCCTCTACGTCGAGCAGGAACTGCTTGCGCTTCAGCCCGCCCGCATAGCCGGTGAGCGACCCGTCCTTCCCGATCACCCGGTGGCACGGCACCACGATCGAGAGCGGGTTCTGCCCGACCGCCTTGCCGACCGCCTGCGCCGTCTCGCCGAGCCGTGCCGCGATCTCGCCGTACGTCGTGGTCTCGCCGTACGGGATCTCCTCGAGCACCGACCACACGCGCCGCTGGAACACCTCGCCCTCCAACCGGGTCGGCAGGTCGAAGGACCGGCGCGCGCCGGTGAAGTACTCCTCCAACTGCTCGACGACGACCGCGATGAGCGGGTCGGACGCCTCGACCCGCTCACCCAGCGTCTCCGCCGACGGTTTCACCCAGTGGTGCGGAAAATAGATTCCGAGCAGTTCCGTCCCCGACACCACCACCGTGAGCTCCCCGATCCGGGTGCTGACCACCGCATGCCTGTTCATACAGACAGAACGTGTCAGCACCCGGACCTGTGAGGGCTACGGGGTGACACGGTCCCGCGTCCGGCGACGGAAGTCGCGGCCGACGGCGGTGAATTCGTCGGTGTGCAGCTCAGCGATCGCGACCGACGGCGTGCCGTCCTCCGCGCACTGCGTCAGCCATTGGCCGCGGGGACCCGCGACCCCGGACGTGAGGTCGGTGTCCGGGTTGGCCGTGGCCGCGAGGCTCACCCAGCAGGTGTTGTTCGCGGCGGCTCCACGGACCTGCACCCCGATGTGCGCGTTCACGCCCTCGTTGTTCGCGTACGACACGAGGACGACGTCAGTGCCGAGGCGGTCGTACTCGGTGAACAGCTCCGGGAACAGCACGTCCAGCCCGAGCGCGAGCCCGAAGCGGACACCGTCGACCTCGAACGTCACAGGCTCCTTGCCCGCGGAGTACATCCAGGTGACCTTCGTGGTGGACAGCATCCGCTCGTCGTACCGGGTGACCAACTTTCCCTGGTCGGACACGACGTACATGCTGTTGTGCGGCCGGGCGTCGGGGACCTGGTGGACGGACGGGATCACCGTCCAGATCCCGAGCTCGCGGGCGAGCGCGACGATCTGGTCGAGCTCCCCTTGCAGCGCGGCCCAGTCGGCCTTGGTCCAGTCGGACGGACCGACCTCGTCCGGGCCGAGCTCGGACATGATCACCTTGCTCGGGAAGCAGATCGCTCCCTCCGGGAAGTGCACCAGCCGCGCGCCTGACCTGGCGGCCTCCCGCATCAGTCGGCGGACCTCGTCGCCGCTCTCCCGGAGCAGGGCGGCGTTCGTCGGGTCTTCACGAACCGTCGACTGCGTGACGGCGATCCGTAGGGCTTCCGGCATGTCTGGTTCTCCTTGAGGAGTCGGACGGAAGTGCCGGAGGGCAGCCGTGTAGGACTCGCCGGTCTTCGCGGCGCGGGCTCGAACCCGTTGTTTGAGATTCCTGTGCGCTGTCATCTGGCCTTCCACGCACTCGCACGCGATCCCCCAGCGATCCCGTCGAGGCGGATGACCAGGACGAGCGGCCCGAGACAGGGAGTCCCTTTGCCTTCTCACGGTGACCGAGCTGGGGCCGGTCGACGAAGGTGAGGCGCGGGCCGCGCCGGATCCACATCCTTCCCGACCCCGGCGGCCGGAGTCAATCAGGCCCGCCGGGCGGCATAAAGTCGGACCCGGGCGCGGTTGTCTTCCGGAGTACGCGCAGACGACGTTGGGAGCAGAGGGTGAGCATTCGGGTCGGGTACAAGGCTTCGGCGGAGCAGTTCGGGCCGCGGGATCTGGTGGAGTACTCCGTGCGGGCCGAGGAACTCGGGCTCGACAGTGTGACCGTTTCGGACCACTTCCTGCCGTGGCGGCACGAGGGCGGCCACGCGCCGTTCGCGCTCGCCTGGCTGGCCGCGGTCGGCGAGCGGACCAACCGGGTGCTGCTGGGTACGTCGGTGCTGACGCCGACGTTCCGCTACAACCCGGCGGTCATCGCGCAGGCGTTCGCCACCCTCGGCGTGCTGTACCCGGGTCGGGTCATGCTCGGCGTCGGCAGCGGCGAGGCGCTCAACGAGATCGCGGTCTCGGGTATGGAGTGGCCCGAGTTCAAGGAGCGGTTCGCCCGGCTCCGGGAGTCGGTGCAGCTGATCCGCGACCTGTGGACGAAGGACGGCGTCAGCTCCGACGGGCCGTACTACAAGACCGTCGACGCGTTCATCTACGACCGCCCCGAGACCCCGCTGAAGGTGTACGTCGCCGCCGGCGGGCCCCTGGTCGCACGGTACGCCGGGCGCGCCGGTGACGGGTTCATCGCGACGTCCGGCAAGGGCATGGACCTGTACACCGAGCAGCTGATGCCCGCCGTCCGCGAAGGCGCCGAGAAGGCCGGGAAGAAGTTCGAGGACGTCGACCGGATGCTCGAGGTGAAGATCTCCTACGACCGCGACCCGGCCCAGGCGCTGGAGAACACCCGGTTCTGGGCGCCGCTGTCGCTGACCGCCGAGCAGAAGCACAGCGTGACGAGTGCGACCGAGATGGAGCGGCTGGCCGACGAGCTGCCGATCGAGCAGGTCGCCAAGCGGTGGATCGTGGCGTCGGACCCGGAGGAGGCGGTGAAGCAGCTCCAGCCGTACGCCGACGCGGGCTTCAACCACTTCGTCGTCCACGGTCCGGGCAACGACCAGGAGCGTTTCCTCACCCAGTTCACCGAGGATGTCCTTCCGCTGCTGCGCAAACTGGGCTGACAATCGCTGGGTGGGTGACTACGAGATCGTCCAGGACAACGACCCGCGGTGCGCCGAGCTCGAAGCGGCCGGCTACCGCGTGGTCGCCGAATCCTGGGCGGTGCGGCTGTTCGACCCGGATCGGGAGCTGCTGGAGTCCGCCGTACTCCGGGCCACGGCCGGCGGACTCACGATCCGCGAGCTCGGCGCCGAGTCCGCCCGGGAGTTGCACGAGCTGGAGAAGTCCAACGAGCCGGACTACCCGTACACGCCCGCAACGCACCGCGTGGTCGGAGAGCTGGCCGAGACCCGCGCGCTCTGGCCGGAGCACCGGGTGTTCGGCGCCTTCGACGGCAACCGGCTGGTCGGCGCGACGGTCATCCGCGCGAAGGACGGCTTCGGGGACACGCGGTTCACGTCGGTCCTGTCCACGCACCGCCGCCGCGGCGTCGCGCAGGCCGTGAAAGCCGCCTCGATCCTCGCCCTCCTCGACATCGGCATCACCCGCTTCAGCACCGGCGGGGCCGCCGCCAACCAGGCCAGCCTCCAAGCCAACCAGTCCCTCGGCTACAAACTCACCGAACACTGGCGCACCTACGCCCCCTGAGGGCCCCGGCCGGCGGGCAGGCGGAATAGCATCTCGGGATGCCTCTGCTTGTGGGATCGGTGTTGTCTCGGGGGACTTTGCGGGATGTGGCGCAGCCGCGGTTGGCGGTGGGGGACGGGTTGTTGTTGCGGCCTTGGCAGGGGAGGGATGCCGACGTCGTACGAACGGCGTTCGGGTGTCCTGACATTCAGCAGTGGCATGTTCGACGCCTGGACACGCTCGAGGAGGCTGGGGAGTGGGTCGGGCAGTGGGCTGATCACTGGGACGCGGAGACGGCGGCGAGTTGGGCAGTCGTCGGTCATGACGATGAGCCGCTCGGCCAGGTCGGGCTGCGGGAGGTCTCGCTGACACAAGGCTCGGCGGCACTGTCCTACTGGGTGACACCGTCCGCCCGTGGGCGGGGCGTCGCAGCCGCAGCGGTGGACTCGTTGTCCGCTTGGGCCTTCGGTCAGGCCGGGTTCAACCGGCTGAACATCCACCACTCCACCGCGAACACCGCGTCCTGCAGGGTCGCGACGAACGCCGGCTACCAGCTCGAAGGCACCCTGCGGCAGGCGATCATGCACGCGGACGGCTGGCACGACTGGCACGTGCACGGCCGACTGCGCACCGACAGCCGATAGCTCGAGGTGCGTACTGTCTGGGAAATGCGGACACCTCAGCAGTACCTGCGTGGTGAGTTGGTGGTCGAGGCAGGGTGGGGCTGGCACGTGCTGGCCGACCCGGACGGAAACGAGTTCTGCGTCCTGCAGCCGCCGTCTCACCGCGGGTAGCACCGCGGCGGGGCTGTCAGTGGAGGTCTTCGGAGAGCGACTTGGCGGCCTGGGTGAGGAGCGGGATGGCGCGTTCTACCAGCGGCTCGGTCATGCGTCCCGCGGGGCCGGAGATGGAGATGGCCAGCGGGGAGGGCGCGTCGGGCACCGCCACCGCCACGCACCGTACGCCGACCTCCTGCTCGCCCTCGTCCATCGCATAGCCGTCGCCGGCGGCCTGATGGAGTTGGGCGGTGAACGCGTCGGGGCTGGTGATGGTGTTGTCGGTGTGCTTCGGCATGCCGGTGCGGCGCAGGAGCTCGCGGACCTCGGCGTCGGCGTACTGCGCGAGGATCGCCTTGCCGACCGCCGTGCAGTGCGGGAGGACGCGGCGGCCGACCTCGGTGAACATCCGCATCGAGTGCCGCGACGGGACCTGCGCCAGGTACACGATCTGGTCGCCGTCGAGCATCGCCATGTTCGCGGACTCGCCGAGCTCGTCGACGAGCCGCGCGAGATGCGGCCGGGCGAACACACTCAGCATGTGCGACGAACTCTCCCCGAGCCGGATCAGCTTCGGTCCGAGCACGTACTGCCGCGACGGTTCCTGACGCAGGTAGCCGAGGTCGACCAGGGTGCGCACCAGCCGGTGGATCGTCGGCAGCGGCAGCCCGGAGGCCGTGGCCAGCTGCGACAGGCCCATCATCCCGCCCGCGTCGGCCATCGTCTCGAGCAGCCCGAAGGCGCGCTCGATCGACTGCACGCTGCCGGTCCGGCCCTTGCCGTTCGTCTCCGCCATGACACCTACCTTTCCGGATCACGGAAGTTTAGCGCCAGATCCCGGAAGGTCGAATGCTTGCGCCTTCCGCAGAGTAGATATTAGTCTCCACAATACGGAAATGGAGGCTGCAGTGGACGACCTGATGGCCGAGCTCGACCGACGTCTGGCGGCTGCCGACGCCGCGCTGGCCGCCGACTACCGCGGTGACCGCGGGGTCCGGCAGCCGATCCACACCGTGTACGTCCCGGCCGACCGGTACGACGTCCGCACGGTGGACGACTGGGGCGCGCAGGCCCGTGCGGCTCTCGACGAGTACGCCGGCTCGGCCGCCGACCTTGCGAAGATCGTCGCGGCCGATCTGACCGACGACGTGTACGAGCGGGTCCGCGCCAAGCTCGAGCGCGAGCCGATCGAGGATCTCCGCATCGACTTCGAGGACGGCTACGGCAACCGGCCGGACGACGAGGAGGACGCCGCGGCGATCGCCGCCGCCGAAGCTCTCGCGGCCGGCCCGCGGACGCCGTACCACGGTCTGCGGATCAAGTCGTTGGAGGCGCCAACGAGGCGACGCGGAGTCCGCACGCTCGACCTGTTCCTCGAGCACCTCGGGGCGGTCGACGACGGCTTCGTCATCACGCTCCCGAAGGTAACCTCGGTCGAGCAGGTCGAGGCGATGGTGCACGTCCTCGAGACACTCGAGCAGAAGCACGGCGTACGGCGGCTGAACTTCGAGATCCAGGTCGAGACCCCGCAGGCGATCCTCGGCGCGGACGGTACCGCGCTGATCGCCCGGATGGTCAAGGCCGGCGGCGAGCGCGTCACCGGGCTGCACTACGGCACGTACGACTACTCCGCCTCGCTCGGCGTCGCGGCGGCGTACCAGAGCATGGAGCACCCGGTCGCCGACCACGCGAAGGACGTGATGCAGCTGGCCGCGGCCGGTACCGGCGTCTTCGTGTCCGACGGCTCGACCAACGTCGTGCCGGTAGGCGACGCGGTCCACGACGCGTGGCGGCTGCATTTCCGGCTGGTACGGCGTTCGCTCGCGCGCGGCATCTACCAGGGCTGGGACATGCATCCCGCCCAGCTGCCGACCCGCTTCGCGGCGACGTACCTCTTCTACCGGGAGGGGTACGACGAGGCCGCGCAGCGTCTGCGGGCGTACCTGGGTGACGGCGAGTCGGGTTACCTCGACGAGCCGGCGACGGCTGTCGCCCTGGCCGGTTTCGTGCTGCGCGGCATCGAGTGCGGCGCGATCGAGACGACCGAGTTCGACACCGCGGCCCTGGCTCGACTCGCCCGCCGGGACATGCCCTAGCCTCGCACCATGCGACTGGTTGCGGAGTTCACCACGGAACCGTTCGACGTGGACGGGTCGCCGCCCGCGCACGCCACCGAGGCGCTGCGCGCGGCGGAGGAGGCCGGGCTCGACTGCGACTTCGGCCCGCTCGGTACGCAGGTCAGCGGCGAACAGCACCTGTTGCTGCCCGCCCTCCCGAAAGTGCTCGAGGCGGCGTTCGCCGGCGGCGCGAGCCAAGTGACCTTGCAGGTACGGCGCGATGCCTGAGCAGCATCCCCTGGTCGAGGCGATCACGCCGCTGGTGGAGCGGCTGAACGCCGAGCTGATCGCGCCGGCGGACGCCCGGGACGACGACATCCCGCTGAGGTGGGAAGGAGAGGCGGTGGTCGCCGTCCGGCTGCCGAAACCCGCCGACGGCGGCACCGCTGCCGCCGTGGCCGGTATGGGCGCCGGAACAAACGCCGGCGGTGTGCAGGGCCTGCTGGCAGAGGTAGCTGACGAGTTGGGCGGTCCGCTGCGCGACCTGTCCCGGCATGACAAACAGCAGGCCGTTCTGCTGCTGGAGGCGCGCGGCGCGTTCGAGTACCGCAAGTCGGCCGAGATCGTCGCCGAGGCGCTCGGCGTCACCCGCTTCACCGTCTACAACTACCTGAACCGCGCCCGCTGATTTTCAACAAACTGTTGACGACAGGCGGAGCGGGTGTCACGCTCTCGTCATACGGAAAGTCGATTTCGGGATTCGAGAAGGTGTGATCCGTGGACCTGGAGGAGTTCAACTCCACTGCGGCCGACCGGCTCCGGCCGGCACTGGCGGCCTGCTGCGACGTGCCCCGCTGGGTCGACGCGATCCTGGCCAAGCGGCCGTACGGCGATCGCGCGGCGCTGACCGCGGTCGCCGACCAGTTGCTCCGCGAGCTCGACGACAACGAGGTCGATCGCGCGCTCCAGGCGCACCCGCGGATCGGTGACCGCCCGCAGGGGGCGGGTGCCGAGGCCAGCTGGTCGCGGAACGAGCAGTCCGGCGTCGGCGCGGACCCGGCGGTCCGGCAGGAACTTGCCGAGGGCAACCGTCAGTACGAGGACCGGTTCGGCCGGGTGTTCCTGATCTGTGCGACCGGGCTGTCCGCGGCGCAGATGCTGGACAGCCTGCGGACCCGTCTCACGCACGACGACGCGACCGAGGCAACCGTCGTCCACGAGGAGCTGCGCAAGATCGCGCTGCTCCGGTTGAGCAAGGTGGTGGAGGCATGAGCTCGCTCAGCACGCACGTCCTCGACACCGCGCTGGGGCGACCGGCGCAGAACGTCGAGGTCCGGCTCTACCGGGGCGACGCCCTCGAGGCCGGCGGTACGACGGACGCCGACGGCCGGATCGCCGAGCTGCAACCGAAGCTCGAGCCGGGCACCTACCGGCTCTGGTTCGACGTCGCGGCGTACGCGAAGGCCACCGGCCAGGACATCTTCTTTCCCGAGGTCTCCGTGACCTTCACGGTCGCCGACGAGCGGCACTACCACGTCCCGTTGCTGCTCAGCCCGTTCGCGTTTTCCACCTACCGAGGGAGCTGACCTCCGATGGCCATCCACCTGGGCGCCAACCAGTACGGCAAAGCCGAGAACCGCGTCGTCCGCGTCTACCGCGACACGCCCCGGCACCAGATCCGCGACCTGAACGTGTCGACGTCGCTCCGCGGCAGTTTCGAGGCGGCGCACACGACCGGCGACCAGGCCGACGTACTGCCGACCGACACGCAGAAGAACACCGCGTTCGCCTTCGCCAAGGAGAAGGGGATCGGGGCGATCGAGGACTACGCGCTGACGCTCGGCGCACACTTCCTGGACGCGTCGCCGGCCGCGGAGGGCGCGCGGATCGAGGTCGAGGAGTACGCCTGGGAGCGCATCGACGACCACGACCACGCGTTCGTCCGGGCCGGCACCGGCGTCCGGAACACCGTCGTCAACGTCGAGGGCCGGGGTGCGCAGCGCAAGGCGTACGTCGTCTCCGGGATCAGCGATCTCGTCGTGCTGAAGTCGACCGGGTCGGAGTTCCACGGTTTCCTGAAGGACAGGTACACGACCCTGCAGGAAACCGACGACCGGATCCTGGCGACGTCGCTGGTCGCGCGCTGGCGGTACGACGCCAGTCCGACCGGGGATGGCTCGGTCGACTGGGACAAGTCGTACGACGGCATCAAGAGGCTGCTGCTCGAGCGGTTCGCGAACATCCACAGCCTGGCCCTGCAGCAGACGCTCTACGGCATGGGTTCCGCGGTGCTGGAGGCGCATCCGGAAGTCGCGGAGATCAAGTTCTCGGCGCCGAACAAGCACCACTTCCTGGTCGACCTGTCGCCGTTCGGGGTGGAGAACCCGGGTGAGGTGTTCATCGCCGCGGACCGCCCGTACGGCCTGATCGAGGCGACCGTGACACGCGACGACGCCGGCGACGCCGGGTCCGCCTGGCACGCGACGCCGGGATTCTGTTGAGCAGGACCGTGATCGAGGGCGCCTACGTGGCGACCCTCGATCCGGCCCGGCGCGAGTTCGTCGGCCACGTGGTTGCCGAGGGCAATCGCCTGGTCGCGGTCGGGCCGGGGCCCGCGCCGTCGTACGACGATGCTCGCATCGTGGACGGGCGGGGCTGCCTGGTCACGCCGGGGTTCGTGAACACGCATCAGCACCTGTACCAGTGGGTGACGCGCGGGCTCGCCGCTGACGCGACGCTCTTCGAGTGGCTGACGACGCTGTACCCGGTCTGGGCGCGGATCTCCGAGGAAACCGTGTACGTCGCGGCACGGGCGGCACTCGCCCAGCTCGCGCGGACCGGCTGCACGACCGTGGCCGATCACCACTACGTGTTCCCGCGCGACGGCGGCGACCTGCTCGCGGCCGAGATCGCCGCCGCGGGTGAGATCGGTCTGCGGTTCCACCCCGCGCGCGGCTCGATGGACCGCGGTCAGAAGGACGGCGGGTTGCCGCCGGATTCCGTGGTCGAGAACCGCGACGAGATCCTCGCCGCGACCGAGGCCGCGATCGACCGCTGGCACGACCCGTCACCGGACTCGATGCTGCAGATCGTGGTCGCGCCGTGCTCGCCGTTCAGCGTGAGCGGTGAACTGATGCGCGAGTCGGCCGAGCTGGCGCGGCGTCGCGGCGTACGGATGCACACGCACCTCGCCGAGACCACCGACGAGACTTCGTGGTGCCAGGAGACGCACGGGTGTACGCCCCTGGAGTACGCCGACCAGCTCGGGTGGACCGGTCCGGACGTGTGGTTCGCGCACGGCATCCACTTCGACGACGCGGAGATCAAGCACCTCGGCGGCACCGGTACGGGCGTCGCCCACTGCCCCAGCTCCAACGCCCGCCTCGGCGCCGGCATCGCCCGCGCCGCAGACCTCCGCGCCGCCGGATCGCCCGTCGGCCTCGGCGTGGACGGCGCGGCCAGCAACGAATCCGGCAGCCTGGTGGAGGAACTGCGCCACGCCCTCCTCTTCGCCCGAGCCCGCGGCGGCCCACAAGCCCTGACCGTCCGCGCCGCACTGGAAATGGCGACTCTGGACGGCGCCCGCATCCTCGGCCGCTCCGCCGACCTCGGTTCCCTCGAACCCGGCAAACTCGCCGACCTCGCCGTCTGGAACCTCACCACCCTCCCCCACGCCGGCATCCCCGACCCGATCGCAGCCCTCGCTCTCTCCACACCCCCACCCCTAACCCTCCTCCTCAGCAACGGCCACCCCATCGTCGAACACGACGTACTCCGCACCGCCGACGAACCCACCCTTTCCACCGACGTAGCTCGGACCCAAGCCCGGTTGCTGGGGTGAGTGGACAGGCGCCGGGGTCGGGGAACAAGGAATAACCTGTCTCGGGACCCCGGGGCTTATCCACAGATGCGCGATCGGACGTCCGGGCGGGGTGCGGAACGTGCACCTTCTTGGGCATGAACAGGCGACTGGAAGTGATTGCGGCCGAGCGGGGCGGGTGGTTCACGCGCCCGGACGCGGTCGCCGCGGGGTACAGCGACAGCGAGTTGCGGCAGCGGGTGCGAAGCGGGCAGTGGCTCCGACTGAGCTTCAACTCGTACGTCGACCCGCGCGGCTGGCCGGCCGACGAGCCGCCGTGGGAGCGCGCGATCCGGCTCCATCTGCTGAACGTGCGGATGGCGAGCGCGCGGCTCGGTGACGTCGTCGTGAGCCATCAGTCCGCGGCCGTGCTCCACGGTCTGCCTGTCTGGGGGACCGATCTGACGAGGGCGCACTTCACTCGCGTCGCGTCAGGCCGCGCCCGGAGCGGTCGAGGGATCCGGATACACCGCGGAACGCCTGCTGTTGACGAGCTCGTGGAGGTCGGCGGTCTGCGGCTCACGAGCGTCGATCGGGCGATCGTGGAGACCGCTTGTACGACTTCGTACGAAGTCGGCGTGGTCCTCGCGGACGCCGCGCTCCGAATGCGGCTCACCACCCCGGAGCGGCTGGCCGACGTCGTACGACGGCATCGGCGCCGGCACGGCTCTCCGGCCGCGACGGCCGCCGCGCAGTTCGCGAACGCCTTGAGCGAGTCGGTCGGGGAATCGCGCCTGCGCGTGCTGCTGGCGAACCACGGTCTGCCGGCACCGCAGCTGCAGGTGGAGATCCGGGATGCCTTCGGCCGGCTGATCGGGCGGGTCGACTTCCTGCTCGCGGGCGTGCTCGTCATCGAGTTCGACGGCGCGCTGAAGTACGGCAACACCGCGGACGCCGTACTCGCGGAGAAGTGGCGCGAGGACCGCCTCCGCGAACACGGGTACGGCGTGTTCCGCGTCGGCTGGGCCGACCTCGACCACCCGCGCGACACGGCCGCCCGGATCTGGGACGCGCTGAAGAGACACACGGCGGGGTCTGGGAACAAGCAATTGCTTGTTCCCTGACCCGAGCAGGTGTCGTCCGACGCCTCCGGGGCCGACCTTCGCGCGGCGCTCGACCAGGTTCGTTAGTGGTGCAGCAGGTCGCCGTTGATCCAGACGGCCTGGACGTCGGCGGGGGTGCCTAGGGTGAAGATGCGGGCGAGGGCTTCTTCGGTGTCTTCGGCGTGGGTGATGGCTACGGCCAGGGGGGAGCCTTCCGCGGGGCGGAGGAGTTGGGCGTCGAAGTGCTGGCCGACCGAGAGGTGGCCGACGTGGGGGAGGTCCAGGGCTTCGGCGCCGGCTGTCGTGGCGAGGTAGAGCAGGTGGGCTGCGGTGAGCGGTCGGCCCTGGTCGCCGAGGAGTTGCTGGCAGAAGTACGCCTGCAGGCCTTCCTTCAGCAGCGAGAAGCCGGTGCCCGCGCCGACGTCCGATCCGAGCGCTACCCGGACCCCGAACTGCAGGTGCCGGGTCAGCGGGAACAGTCCGCTGCCGAGCGCCGCGTTGCTGGTCGGGCAGTGCGCGACCGTCGCGCCGCTGGTGGCCAGCGTCTTCAGTTCGACGTCCGTCGGGTGCACGTTGTGCGCGAGGACGGTACGCCGGTCCACCAGGCCGTGCCGGTCGTACGTCGTCACGTAGTCACAGCCGCCGAACAGGTCGGCGACCGACGCGATCTCGGCCTCGTTCTCGTTCACGTGCGAGGTGAACAGCGCGCCGGGGATCGCCTCCATCAGCTCCCGGCAGGTCGCGAGCAGTTCGTCGGTGCACGACAGCGAGAACCGCGGCGTCACGGCGTAGCGGTTGCGGCCGGTGCCGTGCCAGCGGTTCGCGAGCGCGAGCGACTCGGCGTACGCGCGGACCGGTGTGGTGAGCAGTTCCGGCCGGAGCAGCCGGTCGCTGAGCACCAGACCGCTCGTCACCCGCAGGCCGACCTTGGACGCGGCGCCGAACAGCGCGTCGACGGCGTCGGTGTAGTGCGCGCCGAAGACGAGCGCCGACGTCGTACCGGCGGCCGCGAGCCCGCGAACGAACTCGTTCGCCACACCGGTGGCGTAGTCCACGTCGGCCATCCGCGCCTCCTCGGGCAGCGCGTACCGGTCGAGCCACTCGAGCAGCGGCAGCCCGAGACCGCCGACCGCGCGAATCTGCGGGAAGTGCACGTGGGTGTCGACGAATCCGGGCAGTACGACGCCGTCGCGCAGGTCCACGACCTGCTCGGCGGGATGCGCCTGGCGGAGCTCCGCGAACGGGCCCCGGGCAACGATCAGCCCGTCATCGACCAGCAGCCCCGTGTCGCTGCCGACCCGCAGGCCGGCGCCGTCGAACGGGTTCTCCGGCGTGTCGATGAACGTGCCACGATAAAGAGTCATGCCTGTGCCTCACGCTGAGCCGGCGTGGGGCGACGCACGGCAGGACGAGCCGACGCGGGATGCCGGTCGGCGGATTCGGGCCGGGCGGATCGCTCGGCGGATCGGGACGGTGCGGGTGGCCGTTCGGCCGCGAACCGTTGCAGAAGCCACGCGGCCACGCTGACCGCGATCACGGCCGGCTCCTTGCCGGGGAGATCGGGCAGGCCGATCGGTGTGGTGATCCGCGCGATCGCCTCGGGCGGGTTGCCGTCCTCGGCGAGCTTGCGCTGGAACCGCGTCCACTTGGCGCTGGAGCCGATCAGGCCGATCGTCGCGAGGTCCTCCTTGCGGATCGCGGCGTCGCACAGAGCCGCGTCCTCGGCGTGGTCGTGGGTCATGATCACCGCGTGGGTGCCGGGCGGGAGCTCGCCGACGACGAGCTCCGGCAGCACCGGCACGTTGTGGACGTGGACGTGCGCGACCGCAGCGTCCAGCGCCGACAGCCGCTCGGCCGTCAGCTGATCGGCCCGGGAGTCGATCAGGTGCAGCTCGAGATCGTGCCGGGCGAGGATCCGCGCGAGCTCCAGGCCGACGTGCCCGACCCCGAAGATCGCCACCGACGGAACGACCGGCAACGGCTCCAGCAACAGCTTCACCTCACCACCACAGCACTGCACTCCGTGCTGGTACGGCGCCTTGTCGGACAACGCGGCCGTCAGCTCCTCCGGGGTCGTCAGGCCGTCGGCGATCATCTGCCGCGAACGCTCGACCGCCAACGCCTCGAGATTCCCGCCGCCGACCGTTGACCAGACGTTGTCGGCAGCAACAACCATCTTCGCGCCGGCCTCCCGCGGAGCATGTCCTCGAACGGACACGACGGTGACCAGTACGCCGGCCCGCCGTCCGGATCGCAACCGCTGAACGGCTTTCACCCACTCCACGAGATACCTCCCCGGGCCCGATCGACCGCCCAGTACACGGCCTCCGGTGTGGCCGGCGACGGCAGATCCACGCTGGTGCCGGCTGGGCCGAAGGCGGCCGCAGCCTGGCGCAGGGCCTCGCGGACCGAGAACGCCAGCATGAGCGGCGGTTCGCCCACCGCCTTGGAGCCGTAGACGGCGCCCTCTTCGTGTGCCTTCTCCAGCAGCGTGACGTTGAAGACCTCGGGCATCTCCGAGAAGCTCGGCAGCTTGTACGTGCTCGCGGCCTGCGTGGACAGCCGCCCACGCCGATCACCGGAGCTCTCGTCCCAGCGGAGATCCTCGAGCGTCAGCCAGCCGGCGCCCTGCACGAAACCGCCCTCGATCTGGCCGATGTCGATCAGCGGACTGAGGCTGTCACCGACGTCGTGGACGATGTCGACGCGGCGCAGCGTGTACGCGCCGCTGAACCCGTCCACCTCCACCTCGGCGGCCGCGACGCCGTACGCGAAGTACTTGAACGGCTCGCCGCGCATCGCGTTCGCGTCCCAGTGCAGCCCCTCGGTCCGGTAGAAGCCGGCCGCCCACAGCTGCACGCGCTGGTGGTACGCGAGATTGACCAGCTCGTTCCAGTCCACGCCGTCCCCGGACAGCCCGCGGACGACTCCATCGACGAACCGGACATCCAAAGGGCTGATCCCGAGCTTCCCGCCGGCGACCTGCGCCAGCCGCTCGCGGATCTGCTCGCACGCGTTCTTGATCGCCGCGCCGTTGAGATCGGCACCGGACGACGCCGCGGTCGCCGAGGTGTTCGGCACCTTGTCGGTCCGCGTCGGAGCCAGCCGTACCCGCGCCAGCGGCACACCCAGCGTGGTCGCCGCGACCTGCAGCATCTTCGTGTGCAGGCCCTGGCCCATCTCCGTGCCGCCGTGGTTGATCAGCACCGACCCGTCCTTGTAGACGTGCACCAGCGCGCCCGCCTGGTTGAACGCGGTCAGGTTGAACGAGATCCCGAACTTCACCGGCGTCAGCGCCAGCCCGCGCTTCACATGCTCGTGCGACGCGTTGAACGCCTCCACCGAGGCCTGCCGCTCGGCAATCTCTCCGTTGGCCAGCACCTGCGACCAGCACGACTCGAGCCGATCCGCGTGCCGGACCGGCTGCCCGTACGGCGTGGAGTCGCCTGGCTGGTAGAAGTTCCGCCGGCGCAACTCCGCCGCGTCGTACCCGAGCAGCGGCGCGCACCGTCCGAGGATGTCCTCGATCACGAGCATGCCCTGCGGCCCGCCGAACCCGCGGAACGCGGTCTGCGACGTCTTGTTCGTCTTCGCGATCCGGCCGTCGACCCGGACGTGCGGGACCTCGTACGCGTTGTCGATGTGGCACATCGCCCGCGCCAGCACCGGCTCCGACAGGTCGAGGCTCCACCCGCCGTCGGCGGTCAGCGTCGCGTCCAGCGCGACAAGCTTGCCATCGGCGCCGAAGCCGACGGTCCACGAGCTGTGGAACCCGTGCCGCTTGCCCGACATCGTCATGTCCTGCGTGCGGTTCAGCCGCAACCGCACCGGCCGGCCGGTCAGCGTCGCGCCCAGCGCGGCGATCGCGGCGAAGCCGTGCGGCTGCATCTCCTTGCCGCCGAAGCCGCCGCCCATCCGCAGGCACTGCACGGTCACCGAATGGCTGGCCAGCCCGAGCACGTGGGCGACGATTTCCTGCGTTTCCGAGGGATGCTGCGTGCTGGACTGCACGAAGATCTGCCCGTACTCGTCGACCAGCGCCAGTGCCGCGTGCGTCTCGAGGTAGAAGTGCTCCTGCCCGGCGAACTCGAACTCGCCACGGAACACGTGTTCCGCCCCGGCCAGCGCCTGCTCGACGTCGCCGCGCTCCAGGTGCCGCCCGATGCCCTGGAAGCTCTCCGCCTCGATCGCCTCGCGAACGGTCACCAGCGACGGCAGCGGCTCGTACTCGACCTCGACCGCCGACGCCCCCAGCCGCGCGGCCTCCAGCGTCTCGCCGAGCACCCAGCACACCGCATGCCCGTTGAACATCACCTCACCCGGGAACAGCGGCTCGTCGTGCTTGACGCCCGCGTCGTTCACCCCTGGTACGTCGTCCGCCGTCAGGACGCGGACCACACCGGGTACGTCGTACGCCGGCTTCACGCGCAACGCGGTGACCCGGGCATGCGCGTGCGGCGACTGCACCGGCCACGCGTGCAGTACGTCGCGGGTGCGCATCACCAGATCGTCCGTGTACAACGCCGCACCGGTCACGTGCAGCGCAGCACTCTCGTGCGGCATCGGTACGCCGACCACGGCCGCGGCGGGCCGTTCAGACAACGAGCTCATGCGCCGACCCCCTGGAAGTAGAAGCGCAACAAGGACTGGCCGAGCATCGCGGAGCGGTACGACGAACTCGCGCGGTGATCGTCCATCGGCGTACCCTCGGCCGCCATCACAGCGGCGACCGTCCGCACGGTCTCCTCGGTCCACGGCCGGCCGATCAGCGCCCCCTCCGTCTCGCGGGCGCGCAGCGGGGTCGCCGCGACACCGCCCAGCCCGATCTTCGCGTCCCGGACGATGCCGTCGGCGACGTCGACGGCGTACCCGATCGCGACGCTCGAGATGTCGTCGAAGCGCCGCTTGGCGATCTTGTGGAACGCGCTCATCGGTGCCAAGGGCAACGGAATGACGATCGTCCTGATCAGCTCGTCCGGCGCCTTCACGCTCTGCCGGTAGCCGGTGAAGTACTCGGCCAGCGGCACCTGCCGCTCGCCCCGGCTGGATGCGAGAACCAGCTCCGCGTCCAGTGCCAGGAGTGCGGGTGGAGTGTCGCCGATCGGTGATCCGGTCCCCAGGTTCCCGCCGATCGTCGCGCCGTTGCGGATCAGGCGTGAGGCGAACTGCGGGAAGAGCTGGTCGAGGAGCGGGATCCGCCCGGCCAGCCGCCGTTCGATCTCGGTCAGCGTGAGCGCCGCGCCGATCCGCACCTCGTCGTCGCCGAACGAGAACTCCCGCAGCTCTTCCAGCCGGTCGATCGCGACGGTGAGCGACGGGCGGTCACCGAAGATGTTCACCTGAACACCGAGATCGGTCGAACCGGCAACGACCACCGCATCGTCCCGATCGCCCAGCACCGCAAGCGCCTGGCCGAGTGACGCCGGGCGGACGAACTCGCCTTCCGGAGACACCATGCCGGTCGGCGCCGGGGCGGGCGGCGGCGTGTCACGGCGTACGGCGAGCGCGTCGTTCTCCGCAGGCATGTCCAACGCATAGGCCGCGTCCCGGATCGGGCGGTAGCCGGTGCACCGGCACAGGTTCCCGCTCAACGCGTGCAAGTCGAACCCGTTCGCGCCATGCTCGTGGTCACCTTCACCACAAGCACGACCGGGCCGGTAGTACTCGGCGGCCATGCTGCAGATGAAGCCCGGCGTGCAGAAGCCGCACTGGGAGCCGCCGCGGACCGCCATCTCCTTCTGCACGGGGTGCAGGTCGGCGGGGGTGCCCAGGCCTTCGGAGGTGATCACCTCCTGGCCGTCGAGGGACGCGACCGGCAGGAGACACGCGTTCACCGCGGTCCACTCGGTGCGCGAGTCGGTGCCGGGGCGGGCGACGAGGACGGAACAGGCACCGCACTCGCCCTCCGCGCACCCCTCCTTGGCGCCGGTCAGGCCGCGGTCGCGCAGCCAGTCCAGAACCGTCGTGTGCACGGAGACCGCGCCGATCGCGGTGAGTTCGCCGTTCACCGTCAAGGCGGGGGCGCGCAGGGCTTGGGTAGTCATCGGTTGGTGCTCCATCGGGTGCGTGCGCTGTGGATCGGATTGGCGTCGGAGACGAAGTCGTCGAATCGGTAGCCGGCGATCTTCGCGATCTCGAGCAGGGCGGCGGCGTGCTCCTGGTTCTCGCAGTTCCCGAGCCGTTCCCGGCCCTGCTCGACGATCCGCTCGTACGACTCGGCGTCGCGGACCGAGATCACCAGCGGGAACCCGAACCGGTCCTCGTACGCCGAGGTGATCGCGGTCAGCTCGTCCCGCTCGGGGTCGCCGAGGAACGTCAGCCCCTTGTCGGACTGGTCCCGCAGCGACGCCTCGCCGCTGAGACCGTCGGCGACGAACTGCGAGCCGAGCCGCGGGTACGCCTGGATCAGTTGCAGCTGCTCCTCGCGGGAGCCCGAGAACAGCGCCTCCTGGAAGGAGCGGCGCAGCGCGTGCGTGTCGGCGTACGGCCGCATTTCCCAGGCCCGCTCGACGGCCCAGCGCGGACCTTGGAAGAGCGGACCGAACGTCTCGACGAATTCCTCGCGAGTCATCTCGTTCACCTGGTCGAGCCGGACCGTGTCACCCGGCTGGCCCGCCACCGCGGGCCCGAAGTTCTTGCCGACGTGGTGGAACAGGACGTTCAGGCCGATCGCGGTCAGGCTGCCGAGCGTGATGCCGCTGCCGAAGATGATCTCGGCCCAGTTCGGTACGGCCTGCGCGACCTGCGGCTGCGCGGTCACGTACATCGCCAGCCCGACGCTGGTCGCGACGATCACGACGTTGCGGTGGTCGTGGAAGTCGACCTTCGCGAGCGTCTGGAACCCGACCACGGCCACGGTCGCGAACATCGCCAGCGCCGCGCCGCCGAGCACCGGATGCGGTACGCCGGCCACGATCGCACCGGCCTTCGGCACCAGGCCGATCAGGATCATGATCGCGCCCGCGGCCGCGACCACCCACCGGCTGCGGATCCGGGTCAGCCGGACCAGGCCGACGTTCTCCGCGAAGCAGGTGTACGGGAACGAGTTGAAGACGCCGCCGATCGTGGTGGCCAGGCCGTCGGCCCGCAGCGCCCGCGCGATGTCCTCGCGGCCGACCCGCTTCTCGACGATCTCGCCTGTCGCGAACACGTCGCCGGTGGTCTCGACCGCCGTGATCAGCATGACCACGACCATCGAGATGATCGCGGCGATCGAGAACTTCGGCCAGCCGAAGTAGAACGGCGTGGTCACCCCGGCCCAGGCCGCGTCGCCGACCGCGCCGAAATGCGCGTCCCCGAACGCCCAGGCGACCAGCGTCCCGACGACCAGGCCGAGCAGGACGGCGATGGTCGCCATGAAGCCCTTGAACACCCGCTGAATCAGGACGATCAGCGCCAGCGTGCCGAGTGCGTAGGCCATGTTTTTGCCGCTGGTCGGCGCGGCGCTCGGGCCGGCGCCGCCGACCGCGTCCCCGGCCGCGACCGGCAGCAGCGCCAGACCGATGATCGTGATCACCGACCCGGTCACCACCGGCGGGAAGAACCGGATCAGCCGGCTGAAGTACGGCGCGATGAAGAACGTGGCCAGTCCCGCGACCAGGACGGCGCCGTAGATCACCAGCAGCCCGTCGGTGCCACCGCCGGCCGCGAGGCCGATCGCGATCATCGGCGAGACCGCCGTGAACGTCACGCCCTGCAGCAGCGGCAGCCGGACGCCGACCTTCCAGAAGCCGACCGACTGGATGATCGACGCGATGCCGCAGGTGAACAGGTCGGCGTTGATCAGGTGGATGAGCTGCTCGGTGCTGAGCTCGATCGCACTGGCGAGCAGGATCGGTACGATCACCGCCCCGGCGTAGAACGCCAGTACGTGCTGAGCGCCGTACACCGCAAGCTTCGCAGGCGGCAGCACCTGGTCGACGGGGTGGCGGTTGGTATGGCGGCTCGGTCGCAGGACTGCCTTCATCGGGGACACGCTCCTCGGCTGCTTTGGGGCGGTGCGGGGATTTGACCTGCACCTGAGCATCGGCTCACCGGGCTACGGATTGCACCCGGTGAACCTCCGAAGATGAACGGCCGGAGAACGGGCCGTTTTGTGCGATCACACAACTACAGCGATTTGAGCGCGAGGAACACGTCCACCCGGTCCTCGAGGCTCGACAGATCGCGTCCGGTCAGTTGCTCAACGCGTTCGATCCGGTAGCGAACGGTGTTGACGTGCAGGTGCAGCGACTCCGCCGTCCGCGTCCAGGAGCACGAGCAGGCGAGGAACGCCTGCAGCGTCGTGAGCAGGTCGGCGTGGGTCCGGCGGTCGTGGTCGAGGACCGCTCCCAGGACGCGGTGGCTGTAGGTACGGCGTACGTCGTCCGGCAACGTGGCGAGCAGCAGGACGTGCGAGGCGACCTCGTCCGAAGTGACCACCGACACCGGCGCTCGCGCGGCACCTGCCGCCCGCTGCGCGAACCTGGCCTCCTCGAGCGCGCCGGCGAGTGCGTCGACCGCCGTCTCGCCGCTGATCCCGACCGCGAGGCGTGCCCGGTTGAGGCCCGGGGCGAGACGACCGAACGCCCGGCGCAGGTGCTCCGGGAGGCCCGGCGCGAACGGCAGGAATCCGACGAGCAGCCCGTCCCGCCCAGGGGCGACCACGGCTGGGCCGACCGTCAGCGCGACATCTTCCAGCAGGCTCAGGGCGACCTCGCTCGGACCGTCGTCGCGTAGCTCGGCCACCGCCACGACCATCGGCCGCTCGGAGTGCGCGCCGGCCTGCCGCAGCCGGGCGGCGACCTCTGTCAGCGGGGCGCCCGACTCGACCATGGCCAACGCGTCCGCCACCAACGGGCGCAGTGCGCGGCGGCCCTCGTCCCGCCGGGCCCGGTCCAGGGCGGCGATCGCGCACAGCTCGTGCACCGCCTCGACGTGATCGCCGGACCATTCGTTGTGGTCGCCCTCGATCACCAGCACCCACGCCGTCAGCCGGTTGCCGAGCCCGGATCCGACCGGGAACAGGCTGTACGACGCGTCGATCGTCATCGCCACGGCCGGTGTCCGGTCCGCGGTCAGGAACTTGCGGGTGACCGCGTCGACCGCGGCCGCGTCGAGCTCGCCCGGCCCGGGAACGACGTGCCGCCCGGTCGGGGTCAGCACCCGGCAGTCGTGCCCGATCTCGGCGGAGATCCGCGCCGCCAGCTCGTCGAGGCTCCGCCCGGCGGCGATCGACGACAGCAGCTGCCGCTGGCGTACCAGGCTGGCCGACAGCCGCGCGCCGGTCTCGGCCGATCCCGCCGCCGCGACGTACTCCGTGACGTCGGCGAACGCGATCTCGATCGGGACCTCGACCAGGGTCACGTCATGCCGCCGGCAGGCCGCCACGAGATCCGCCGGCACGTCGCCCAGCTGCGCCTTCCCGGCCAGGATCGTGGTCGCGCCGCGGCCGGCCATCGACGCCACGAACACCTCGCTGTCGGCGGCTTGCCGGCGCCAGACCAACCCGGTCAGGACGACCTCGCCGCCGCTCAGGTACCGCCCGGGCTCGAGCAGGTCTGTGGTCACCAGCCGCCCGATCGGCCGATCCAGCATGCCGGCGCCGGAGTACAGCAACCGCAGCCCCAGCTCGGGCGCATCGAGCAACTCGGCCAGCAACACGACGTACCTCCCTTTAGAGGAAAGTACAACGCGCGCGCCCGCGCACGACAGCCCTCCCGCGCCCCCGGCACCTCGCCCAGCCGTCGTTTCCGACGTTAACCGCGCGGCTTGCCCCTTCACCTGCCGCATGCCAGGGGTGAAGGGGCAGGGGCGGTGGTTAACCACTCAAACGGCTCCGGGCAGCGCCTTGACGGGTGGAGGGTGTGAGCTTATGGTCATTTCGCAGAACAGAAATCAAGTTCCACAATGCGGAAATTGGAGTCGGGATGAGTCACCAGCTGAAGTACACGGTGAACTGTTCTTTGCTCTTCACCGAGTTGCCTCTGCTCGAGCGGCCGGCCGCCGCGCGCCGGGCCGGGTTCAGCGCGGTGGAGTTCTGGTGGCCGTTCGTCGAGGCCGTCCCGCCGGACCGGCAGGTCGACGCGTTCGTCAGCGCGGTCACCGACGCCGGCGTGCGGCTGACCGGCCTCAACTTCTTCGCCGGCGACATGCCGGGCGGCGACCGCGGCCTGGTGTCCTGGCCGAAGCGGTCCGGTGAGTTCCGCGACAACATCGACGTCACCGTCGGCATCGGCGAGCGGCTCGGCGCCCAGGGCTTCAACGCCCTGTACGGGAACCGTGTCGAGGGCAGCACGGTGCAGGAGCAGGACGACTTGGCCGTCGAGAACCTCGCGCTCGCCGCCAAGGCCGCCGCGCGGATCGGCGCCACGGTCCTCGTCGAGCCGGTCAGCGGCGCGGAGCGCTACCCGCTGAAGATCGCGGCCGACGCGCTGGGCGTGATCGATCGCGTGCAGGCGGCGTACGACGTACCGAACGTCGGGCTGCTCGCGGACCTCTACCACCTGGCGGTCAACGGCGACGACGTCGACCGGGTGATCGCCGACCACGCCGGCCGCGTCGCCCACGTCCAGATCGCCGACAACCCGGGCCGCAACGAGCCCGGCACCGGCACGCTCCCGCTCGACCGCCGGCTGGCCGCCCTCGAGGCGAACGGTTACACCGGCCTGGTCGGGCTCGAGTACAAGCCGTCCACCACCTCAGATGCAAGCTTCGGCTGGCTGCCGTTCGAGCGCCGCTGATCGACCCAGGAGACGAATCATGACCAACCTCGCCTTCATCGGCCTCGGCATCATGGGCAACCCGATGGCCGTCCACCTCGCCAACGCCGGCCACACCGTCGCCGGCCTGGACCGTACGCCGGAGCGCGCGGAGGCCCTGGTCGCCGCCGGCGGCCGCGCCGCGACCTCGCTCGCCGACGCGGTCAAGGGCGCCGACGTGATCTGCGTGATGGTGCCCGACTCGCCCGACGTCCAGGACGTGCTCGAGGGTGAGGACGGCGTCTTCCAACTGGCCGAGACCGGCACGCTGATCATCGACTTCTCCAGCATCCGGCCGGACGTCACGCAGCAGCTTGCCGAGCAGGCGCGGGCCAACGGCTTCCGGCTGCTCGACGCCCCGGTCTCCGGCGGCGAAGCGGGCGCCAAGAACGCCGCGCTGTCGATCATGGTCGGCGGCGACGCGGACGACTTCGCCGCGGCCAAGCCGCTGTTCGACGTCGTCGGCAAGACCGTCGTGCACGTCGGCCCGAGCGGGTCCGGCCAGACGGTCAAGGCCGCCAACCAGCTGATCGTCGCCGCGAACATCCAGGCCGTCTCCGAGGCCGTCGTCTTCCTGGAGGCGTACGGCGTCGACACCAAGGCCGCGCTCGAGGTCCTGGGCGGCGGGCTGGCCGGATCCACCGTGCTGAACCAGAAGAAGGAGAACATGCTGTCGCGCTCCTTCGAGCCCGGGTTCCGGATCGACCTGCACCACAAGGACATGGGGATCGTCACCGCGGCCGCTCGCGAGGCGGGTGTCGTCGTACCGCTCGGCGCGCTGGTCGCCCAGCTGGTCGCGTCCGCCCGGGCGAACGGCGACGGCGGCCTCGACCACTCCGCGCTGCTCCGCGGCGTGGAGCGCCTGTCCGGCAAGGTGGTCGGCTGATGACCCGCATGCGCGCGGTCGACGCCGCCGTACTGATCCTGGAGAAGGAAGGCTCGACGCAGGCGTTCGGGCTGCCCGGCGCCGCGATCAACCCGTTCTACAGCGCGATCCGCGTGCACGGCGGGATCAAGCACGTGCTCGCCCGCCACGTCGAGGCCGCGTCGCACATGGCCGAGGGCTACACCCGGGCCCGCGCCGGCAACATCGGCGTCTGCATCGGTACGTCGGGACCGGCCGGAACCGACATGATTACCGGGCTGTACTCCGCCTCCGCGGACTCGATCCCGATCCTGTGCATCACCGGCCAGGCCCCGGTCGCGAAGCTGCACAAGGAGGACTTCCAGGCCGTCGACATCGCCTCGATCGCCAAGCCGGTCGCGAAGTGGGCGGTCACCGTGATGGAGGCCGCGCAGGTCCCGGGCACCTTCCAGAAGGCGTTCCAGGTGATGCGCGAAGGCCGGCCGGGGCCGGTGCTGATCGATCTGCCGCTGGACGTGCAGCTCGCCGAGATCGACTTCGACATCGACACCTACGAGCCGCTTCCGGTCTCGCGTCCCGCGGCGACCCGGGCGCAGGCGGAGAAGGTGCTGTCCTTCCTCGCCGCCGCCGAGCGGCCGCTGATCGTGGCCGGCGGCGGAATCATCAACGCCGACGCGTCGGACCTGCTGGTCTCCTTCGCCGAGATCACCGGGATCCCCGTCGTACCGACGCTGATGGGCTGGGGCGCGATCGCCGACGACCACCCGCTGAGCGCGGGCATGGTCGGGCTGCAGACGTCGCACCGGTACGGGAACGCGACCATGCTGGCCTCGGACGTGGTCCTGGGCATCGGCAACCGGTGGGCGAACCGGCACACCGGCGGGCTGGATGTCTATCGAGGCTCGCGCAAGTTCATTCACGTGGACATCGAGCCGACGCAGATCGGGCGGGTGTTCGCACCGGACTACGGGGTCGTGTCGGACGCGCGCGCCGCGCTGGAGGTCTTCGTCGAGGTGGCGCGCGAGTGGGCCGCCGCCGGACGGTTGCCGGACCGTACGGCGTGGGCGGCGGAGTGCCGGGAGCGTCGTACGACGCTGCAGCGGAAGACGCACTTCGACGCGGTGCCGATCAAGCCGCAGCGGGTCTACGAGGAGATGAACCGTGCCTTCGGGCCGGACGTGCGGTACGTCAGCACGATCGGGTTGTCGCAGATCCAGGCCGCGCAGATGCTGCACGTGTACCGTCCGCGGCACTGGATCAACGCCGGCCAGGCCGGTCCGCTCGGCTGGACCGTCCCGGCGACGCTCGGGGTCGCGGTCGCGGATCCGGACAGCACGGTGGTCGCGTTGTCGGGTGACTACGACTTCCAGTTCCTGATCGAGGAGCTCGCGGTCGGGGCGCAGTTCAACATCCCGTACATCCACGTGGTGGTGAACAACTCGTACCTCGGGCTGATCCGGCAGGCGCAGCGTGGGTTCGACATGGACTACTGCGTGCAGCTGTCGTTCGAGAACATCAACAGCCCGGAGGTCAACGGGTACGGGGTCGACCACGTGAAGGTCGTCGAAGGCCTGGGCTGCAAGGCGTTGCGGGTCTCCGAGCCGGACGGGATCCTGCCGGCGCTGGAGCAGGCCAAGAAGCTGATGGTCGAGCACCAGGTCCCGATCGTCGTCGAGGTCATCCTGGAGCGGGTCACCAACGTGTCGATGGGTGTCGAGATCGACAACGTCGTCGAGTTCGAGGACCTGGCGATCTCACCCGAGGACGCGCCCACGGCCCTCGCGTTGCTGGACTGACCTGTGCGCGTGGTTGTTGCCTCCGACAAATTCAAGGGGACGCTGACGAGCGCGGAGGTCGCGGACGCGGTCGGCGCCGGGGTACGACGAGCCTGCCCCGACGCCACTGTGGTCGCAGTCCCGGTCGCCGACGGCGGCGACGGCACCCTCGCCGCCGCGGTCGCAGCCGGCTACACCTTCGTCCCAGTCGTAGCCTCCGGCCCCACCGGCGAGCCAGTGCATTCTGGCTACGCCCGACTGGGCGACACCGCGGTGGTCGAGCTGGCCGATGTCTCAGGCCTGGTCCGCCTCCCCGACGGCATACCCGCACCCCTCACCGCCACGTCGTACGGCACCGGCGAGCTGATCGCCGCGGCCGTCGACTGCGGGTGCACCCGCATCATCCTCGGCATCGGCGGCAGCGCCTCCACCGACGGCGGCCTCGGCCTGATCGCCGCCCTGGCGGACCTGGGAACACCCGCTGGGGTCTGGGAACAGGCCATTGCTTGTTCCCAGACCCCGGCGCTTGTCGCCGCGAGGCTCCAAGGCGCGCGGTTGGTCGTTGCTTGTGATGTGGACAATCCGTTGACCGGGCCTCGGGGTGCGGCGGCTGTGTACGGGCCGCAGAAGGGGGCTACGCCGGAGCAGGTTGCGGAGCTGGACGCTCGCCTGGGGCGCTGGGCCGATGCGGTCGCTGATTGGACCGGCGCGGACCTCCGCGACACATCGGGCGCCGGTGCGGCCGGCGGGGTCGGTTTCGCCGCGCTAGCGCTGCTAGATGCTGAACTACGCCCTGGGATCGACCTGGTGCTGGAGATGGTGCGCTTCCGCGAACAGTTCGCCGACGCGGATCTCGTCGTCACCGGCGAAGGGGCCTTGGACGAACAAACGCTGCACGGCAAGGCCGTTGCCGGCGTAGCGGCCGCTGCCGGCCGGCTGGGTCGCGACGGCGCGGGAATCCCGGTCGTCGCGGTCTGCGGTGTGAACCTCCTGCAGCCCGACGAACTCCAGAAGATCGGCGTATCGGCGGCCTACGCACTGACAGACCTGGAGCCTGATGTCAGCAGATGCATCGCCGAACCCCGCCCGCTGCTGGAACAGCTCGGCGAACGGATCGCGGTCGATCACCTTACGATGGCACGAAGAGAGAAAGGCATCGTATGAGCGCTCTTGATCTCGTGATTCGGGCCCGCCGCGTGGTGCGACCCGACGGGGAGCGGCCGGCCGCGGTCGGTGTCCGGGACGGGCGGATCGTCGCGATCTCGCCGTACGACGCGGAGCTCGACGCCGCGACGGAGCTGCGCCTCGGGGACGACGAAGTGCTGCTGCCCGGTCTCGTCGACTCCCACGTCCACGTCAACGACCCCGGCCGCACCGACTGGGAGGGCTTCACCTCCGCGACGAAGGCCGCGGCGTCCGGCGGCGTCACCACGATCGTCGACATGCCGCTGAACAGCATCCCGCCGACCTGCGACGTGCCGGCGCTGGCGCTCAAGCGCAAGACCGCCGAGACCCAGGCGTACGTCGACGTCGGCTTCTGGGGCGGCGCGATCCCGGGCAACGTGCCCGACCTGCGTCCGCTGCACGAGGCCGGCGTGTTCGGCTACAAGTGCTTCCTGCTGCACTCCGGCGTCGACGAGTTCCCGCCGCTCGACGCGGACCAACTGGTCGCGGCGATGCGCGAGATCGCCGCGTTCGACGGCCTGCTGATCGTGCACGCCGAGGACGCGCACCGCATCGACGATGCGACCGCACCGAGCGGTGCGAGCTACCAAGCCTTCCTCGACTCCCGCCCACGCGCGGCCGAGAACGAGGCCGTCACGCAGGTCATCGACCTGGCGAGGACGACCGGCTGCCGCGTCCACATCCTGCACGTCTCCAGCGCCGACGTCCTCGCACTGCTCACGCGAGGCCGCAACGACGGCGTACGGATCAGCGCCGAGACGTGTCCGCACTACCTGAGCTTCGCCGCCGAGGACATTCCCGACGGCGCCACGCAGTACAAGTGCTGCCCGCCGATCCGCGAGGCCGCGAACCGCGAGCTGCTGTGGGAAGGCCTGCGCGACGGCACGATCGACCTGGTCGTGTCCGACCACTCGCCGTCGACGATCGACCTGAAGCACCTCGACACCGGCGACTTCGGCACCGCGTGGGGCGGGATCGCGTCCCTCCAGCTCGGCCTGCCCGCCGTCTGGACCGAGGCCCGCCGCCGCGGCTTCACGCTGACCGACGTCGTCCGCTGGATGTCCGCCGCCCCGGCCGCGCAGACCGGCCTGTCCGCGAAGGGCGGCATCGAGGCCGGGTACGACGCCGACTTCTGCGTCCTCGCCCCCGACGAGACCTTCGTCGTCGACGCCCAGCAGCTCCAGCACAAGAACGCGATCACGCCGTACGACGGCCGCACGCTGACCGGTGTCGTGCGGAGCACCTGGCTCCGTGGCGTACCCGTCGACCTCGCCGCCGACCCGCGCGGCCGCCTGCTGACCCGAGGAGAACGATGACCTTCTACGCGCCGAAGGGCGGGCTGCCCGCGCAGACCGACCTCACCACCGACCGCGCGGTCTTCACCGAGGCGTACGCCGTCCTGCCGCGCGGCACGATGCGCGACATCGTCACCAGCCGGCTGCCGTTCTGGGACGACACTCGCTTGTGGGTGATCGCGCGGCCGCTGTCCGGGTTCGCCGAGACGTTCTCGCAGTACATCGTCGAGGTCGCACCGGGCGGCGGCAGTGACAAGCCCGAGATCGACCCGGCCGCCGAGGCCGTACTGTTCGTTGTCGCTGGCAACGTTGTGCTCACGGTCGCCGGTGAGAAGCACACGCTGACCGAAGGCGGTTACGCGTACCTGCCGCCCGGCGGCGACTGGACGGTGCGGAACACCAGCGACGCCCCCGTGACGTTCCACCTGGTGCGCAAGGCGTACGAGCGGATCGAGGGCATCGACGTACCGCCGGCGCTCGTCACCAACGAGGCGGACGTCGAGGGCCGGGAGATGCCGGACACGAACGGCGCCTGGAAGACGCAGCGGTTCGTCGACCCGGACGACGTGCGGCACGACATGCACGTCAACATCGTGACGTTCGAGCCGGGCGGGGTGATCCCGTTCCCGGAGACGCACGTGATGGAGCACGGCCTCTACGTCCTCGAAGGCAAGGCGGTCTACCTGCTGAACAAGGACTGGGTCGAGGTACAGGAAGGCGACTTCATGTGGCTCCGGGCGTTCTGTCCGCAGGCCTGTTACGCGGGTGGGCCCGGCCGCTTCCGGTATCTGCTCTACAAGGACGTCAACCGGCACCCCAAGCTCACGCTCTGACGGTCACCGGGCGCAGCGGAGGTGTCAACGGATCGGTGATGAGCCGCGCGTGCCGCTCCACGTCGTACCTGTTGCCGTCGTAGGTGAGGCGTTCGCGTTCGACGCCCTCGGGCAGGAATCCGGCTGCGGCCGCGACCGCGCAGGACGCGGGGTTGTTGAGCCGGTGCCCGATCTCGAGCCGGTACAGCCCGGCGTCGTGATGGGCCCAGTCGGCGAGCGCGCGCAGCGCGTCCCGCGCGACTCCCTGGCCGCGGACGTCGGCGAGCGTCCAGTACCAGGTCCAGCCGACCCGGTGCCGGTCGATGTTCGTCACCCCCACGCAGCCGATCGGGTGATCGTCCGCGTCCGCGACGGCGTACACGTGCCCGTTGTCCAGGTCCGCGACCCGCCCGATCCAGTCGACGGCGGACGCGCGGTCCACGATCCCACCCTGGTGCACCATCTCCGGATCGTCGTGCGCCGCCGCCAGCCGCAGCGCGTCACCAGTCCGCCACCGCCGGAGCCCGAGCTCCCCGAGCGCGTATCCCATCCAACGAAAATACTCCTGGACCCGTCCCAGCATCCCGTCCTCCGGCGCGTTCCCGGCGCGGCCGGGAGAGGATAGGACGCATGGCATATCTGGATTTCAGGGATCAGGTCGTGGTGGTCACCGGGGCCAGCAGCGGGATCGGGGCCGCGGCGGCGGTCGGGTTCGCGGAGACGGGGGCCACGGTCGCGCTGCACTACCACCGCAACGAGGAGGGTGCGAAGCACACCGTGGGGGCGGTGCAGACGGCCGGCGGTACGGCGTCCTTGCACCAGGCGGACCTCGCGGACCCGAAGGCGGCGGACGCGTTCGTCGACGAGGTGCTCGCGCAGCACGGGCGGATCGACGTCCTGGTCAACAACGCCGGCGACCTGGTGAACCGGTCCGCGATCGCCGAGGTCACCGACGAGGAGTTCCACCGGATCCTGGACGTCAACCTGACCTCGGTGTTCGCGCTCAGCCGGCGGATCGTGCCGGTGCTCCGGGCGCAGGGCGGCGGGTCGATCGTCAACGTCACGTCGATCGCCGGGCGGACCGGCGGCGCCGGCGGCTCGGTCGTCTACGCGACGTCGAAGGGCGCGGTCAGCACGTTCACCCGCGGTCTCGCCAAGGAACTTGCCCCGGAAGGTATCCGTGTGAACGCGATCGCCCCCGGCGTGATCAAGACCCCCTTCCACGACCGCCACACCGCCGAGGCCCAGATGCAGACCATGCTCACCACCATCCCGATGGGCCGGACCGGCACTCCCCACGAATGCGTCGGCACGATCCTCTTCCTGGCCTCCGAGCGGATGTCCTCCTACATCACCGGCCAGATCATCGAGGTCAACGGCGGTCAGTTGACGCCCTGAAGACCGCGTTGTGGTCCAAGACCTCACCGGTCGGCAGATAACCGAGCTCATCCAGTACGGCGTGCAGCCGCGCGCGCGACTCGGGGCGCTTGTCCTCGACGATCACGACGCGCGGCTGCAACCGCTTGAACGTCCGCGTGGCTCCGGACAGGGCCGCGATCTCGGCGCCTTCGATGTCGAGCTTCACGACATCCAGCCGCTCCAGCCCGCAGGCCCAGTCGTCGAGCCGGACGACAGGCACCTCCTGCACCACGTCGCCGTCGCCGTACAGCGAACGCACCCCCGCGTCCGCCTCGTCGTACCGCCGGTCCGCCCGGAGCAGCGCCAGCTCCGGTCGCTCACCGAGCGCCATCGGCACGACCTCGAGCTGTACGCCGTTGCGCGCCGCCGCCGCGCCGAGCTTCGCCACACTGTCCGCGGCCGGCTCGAACGCGATCACCCGCCCACCCCCGAGCTCCTGCAACCGCTTCGCGACAGCCAGGGCATGGACACCGATGTTCGCGCCGACATCCAGCATCACGTCCCCCTGCCGCAGCTCAGCACGCAAGAACCGCCGTACGGCAGGCTCGTACCGTCCCGCGTAATACAGAACAGCCTGCAGGTTGTCCCGCAGATCCAACTCCAGCAGCACCCCTTGCCGCCGTACCTGCACCGTCGCCGCCCACCGCGGGGGAATCTTCACCAACCCCGGATTCGCCTCCGCCAACCGCGGCGAGATCCGCAGCGCGACCCGATGCACCCCTGCCTCGGTCAGCCCCTCGACCGCCCCCGCCATCCGCCCGGCCCGGCGCGCCGCCCCGGGACCCATCGCGCGCTCCACCGCAGATGCCAGGCTCCAGGCCAGCCGCCGTACCCCCACGTCTCGGACGTCCATCCTCAGCCGTTACCCAGGATCAGGATGCATACTCACGTCGTGGGGGACGTCAACGTCGAGCTACGCCGCTCCGGCTTCGTGGAGTGGTGCTTCGTCTATGCCGACGAACTGTGGGCGCTGCTGCTCCTGATCCCCGTCGCCTTCGTCGGCAACGTGCTGACTCACGTGCTCGTGTTCAAGTGCGGCTGGACGTTGCACGTCTCCGTCGGCGACCACTACTACAGGAAGGTGCGCTACCACTCGAAGGCCGCCGCCGAGGCCGATCTCGAACGACAGCGGGAGTTGGCCGCGGCGATCGCGTCGCCGGCTCCCGTCGAGCCGACGCGACTGCCCACACGAGGTGGATCCCTGCGCCGACCCTGGTGACAGCGGACGTCCGCCACTCACTAACCCCCGGCCGGAGCACTGCGTCACGCTCAGCGGCGCAGAGGAATCCGTGGTTAGTGAGTGACGGGCGTCCGGTTCATCGCGACAGCGTGCGGAAGCGGTGGGCAGACAGCGGCAGGAAGATCGCTACCAGCAGGAGCGGCGCGACGAGGGCCGCGACTTCCGCGTGGGTGCCGATCCAGGTGGCGGTGGCCGATGGGTCGGGGTTGCCGAAGAGGGCGCGGGAGGCGGTGGCGGTGGCTGACAGTGGGTTCCACTGGGCGATCGTGCCCAGCCAGGGCGGCATCGTCGACGTGGCGACGAAGGCGCTGGACAGGAAACCGATCGGCCAGACCAGGACCTGCACCATCGTCACGCTCTGGGCGTTCTTGACCGTGAGGCCGATGAAGATGCCGACCCACAGCAAGGCGAACCGCAGCAGCAACAGCAACCCGAACGCGGCCAGCGCCGACGGCAGACCTTCGTGCCATCGCCATCCGAGCACCAGCCCGGTCCCGCCCAGGACGGCGAGCGTCACCGCCGAGTCGAGCATGTCGGCGATACAGCGCCCGAGCACCACCGCCGCCGAGCTCATCGGCAGTGACCGGAACCGGTCCGTCACGCCCTTCGAGACATCGGTGGTGACCGCGGTCATCGTGCCCTCCAGCCCGAAGAGCATCGCCAGCGCGAAGATCCCGGGCACGAGCAACTCGTAGTACGACGAACCGGGCGGCTCCATCGCCCCGCCGAGCAGCCCGCCGAACATCAGCAGCATCAGCACCGGGAAGAACCACTGGAAGATCACCAGTCCCGGCTGCATCCGCCAGTGCGTCAAGGTCCGCCGCGCGATCGTCCAGCTGTCCGCGAGCGCCCAGCCCAGGCCGTTCATGCGGCCGCCCCGGTCAGGTGCAGGAACACTTCGTCCAGCGTCGGCCTCCGCAACGTGATGTCCTCCGGCTCGATCTTTGCCTCATGCAACGAGTTCGCCAGCTGTACGAGCGCCTTCGTGCGATCCTTCACCGGCACGCTCACCCGGACGTCCTGCACCCGGACCTCCCCGTCCGCCAGCGCCGCCGCGAGCTCCAGCACCCGCGGAACCTCGGCCGGATCCGCGAGGACCAGATCCAGCCAGTCCGACCCCAGCCGCGTCTTCAACTCGTCCGGTGTGCCCTCCGCGACGACCTTCCCCGCCTTGAGCATCGAGATCCGGTCCGCCAGTTGGTCCGCCTCCTCCAGGTACTGCGTCGTGAGCAACACCGTCGTACCGCCCGCGACCAGCTGCCGTACGGCGGACCACACCTCGATCCGCGCCGCCGGGTCGAGCCCGGTTGTCGGCTCGTCGACGAACAGCACCCGCGGCGCCACGATCAGACTCGCCGCCAGGTCGAGCCGCCGCCGCATCCCGCCGGAGTACTTGCTCACCGCTTGTCCGGCCGCCTCGGTCAGACCGAACCGCTCCAGCAACTCGTCCGCCCGGCTTTTGGCGTTCCTCAGATGGTTCAGCCGCGCGAACATCACCAGGTTCTGCCGCCCGGTGAGGATCTCGTCCACTGCGGCGTACTGCCCGACCAGTCCGATCCGTCGTCGTACCTCCGCCCCTTGCCGGCGCACGTCGAACCCCGCGATCGTCGCCGTACCGGAATCCATCTCCAGCAGTGTGGACAGGATCCGTACCGCTGTCGTCTTGCCGGCGCCGTTCGGGCCGAGCAGGCCCGTCACCGTGCCGGCCGTGACCTCCAGGTCGAAGCCGTTCAGCCCCGCGCCCTCCGTGCCGCCCCGGTAGTTCTTCCGTACGCCGACGGCCTCGATCACTCGTTCCGTGGTCACTTCCCACCTCTCCGTCCGTTGAGCCGTAGAGTGTACCGTACATTGTACGGCTCAGGTACGATGCAGCCAACGACGAGCGCTGGAGGAAGGGTCCGAGTGGCGGGTAGGAAGGCGGCGGCACCCGATCCGGCGCGCAGCCTGGCGCTGCTCTGGGGAAGTCACACCAAGCCCGGCCGCTCCGGCCTGACGGTGCGCGCGATCGTCGGCGCGGCGATCGCGCTGGCGGACGAGGGCGGGCTCGAGGCGCTGTCGATGCGGATGGTCGCCGACCGGCTGAAGGTCGGCACGATGTCGCTCTACACGCACGTCCCGGGCAAGGGCGAGCTGACCGACCTGATGTTCGACCAGGCGTACGGCGACCTGTACGCCGACGCGGACGAGCCGGCCCGGCAACCGGGCGGCTGGCGCGGTGCGCTCGAGTTCATCGCCCGGCGCAACTGGGACGTGCTGACCGCGCACCCGTGGATCCACGAGGTGCCGACGATGCGGACGGCGCTCGGGCCGAACATCACCCGGAAGTACGACACCGAGCTGCGTCCCCTGGACGGCCTCGGCCTGACCGACGTCGAGATGGACTCGGCGCTGACCCTCGTCCTCACCCACGTGCAGGGCACCGCGCGGGCAGGCGCCGAACAGCTGCGCACCCAACGCGACTCCGGCCTGTCGGACGAGGAGTGGTGGCGTCAGATCTCTCCGACGCTCACCACGGTCATGTCCGGCACGCATTTCCCGGTCGCGGGGCGCGTCGGCACCTCGGTCGGCGAGCACTTCCAGTCGGTCATCGACCCGGCTCACGCGCTCAGCTTCGGGCTGAGCACGATCCTCGACGGTCTGGCCCAGCTGATCGAGTCGCGATCAGCTGTTCAGTAGGTCCTCGAACGGAGTCGGGTTCTCGAAGGGGTCGGCCTGCGTGGGCGTCTCGTTGTGCAGAGCCGCGACCAGTTCGGTGGCGGCCTGCGTGATCCGTGCGCGGAGTCCGACGGCGTTCGGGCCCCAGTCGGTGGAGGCGGCGTACACGGCGGTCGGGACCGGCAGCGCCTTCAGGTAGGCGAACAAGGGCCGCAGGGCGAACTCCAGGACCAGCGAGTGCCGCTCGGTGCCGCCGGTCGCAGCCAGCAGGACGGGCTTGCCGGCCAGGGCCTTGTCGTCGAGCACGTCGAAGAACATCTTGAACAGACCGGAGTACGACGCGCTGAAGGTCGGGCTGACGACGATCAGGGCGTCGGCGGCGGCGACCGTGTCCAGGACCTCGCGCAGCGACGCCGACGGGAAGCCGGTGAGCAGGTTGTCGGTCAGGGCGTGGGCATGGTCGCGGACCTCGATCAGCTCGATCCGCGAGCCGATGCCGCGTCCGGACAGCTCGTCCCGCACGGCGGCCGCCAACTGGTCGGCGAGCAGCCGGGACGACGACGGTGTCGTCAGCCCGGCCGTCACGACGGCGATGACCTTGTCCTTCATCGGGTCGGCTCCTCGATCGTCTCCAGTTCACGCGCCCGCTCCGCCGCCGCCTTCAAGGAGGCGTGCGTCGGCGCGTCCGGTACGTGGGCCGGCTTCAACGCCGCGAACTCCTTCCGCAGCACCGGAATCACCTCTTCACCGAGGATGTCGAGCTGCTCCAGCACGGTCTTGAGCGGCAACCCGGCGTGGTCGATCAGGAACAACTGCCGCTGGTAGTCGCCGACCTGCTCGCGGAACGACAGCGTCCGCTCGATCACCTCTTGCGGGCTCCCGACCGTCAACGGCGTCTCCCGGCTGAAGTCCTCCAGCGACGGTCCGTGCCCGTACACCGGCGCGTTGTCGAAGTACGGCCGGAACTCGCGGACCGCGTCCTGCGAGTTCTTCCGCATGAAGACCTGACCGCCGAGACCGACGATCGCCTGGTCCGCGGCGCCGTGCCCGTAGTGCTCGAAGCGCTGCCGGTACAGCTGGATCATCCGCTGCGTGTGCGACATCGGCCAGAAGATGTTGTTGTGGAAGAAGCCATCGCCGTAGTACGCCGCCTGCTCGGCGATCTCGGGCGACCGGATCGACCCGTGCCAGACGAACGGCGGTACGTCGTCGAGCGGCCGCGGGGTCGACGTGAAACCCTGCAGCGGCGTGCGGAACTTGCCCTCCCAGTCGACGACGTCCTCGCGCCAGAGCCGGCGCAGCAGGGCGTAGTTCTCCACGGCGAGCGCGATGCCGTTGCGGATGTCCTGACCGAACCACGGGTACACCGGACCGGTGTTGCCGCGCCCCATCATCAGGTCCACCCGGCCGTCGGCCAGGTGCTGCAGCATCGCGTAGTCCTCGGCGATCTTCACCGGGTCGTTGGTCGTGATCAGGGTCGTCGAGGTGGACAGGATGATCTTCGACGTCTGCGCCGCGACGAACCCGAGCTGGGTCGTCGGCGACGACGGCACGAACGGCGGGTTGTGGTGCTCACCTTGGGCGAACACGTCCAGACCGACCTCTTCGGCCTTCTTCGCGATCCGGACCATCGACTTGATCCGCTCGCCCTCGCTGACCGTGGTCCCGGTCGTCGGGTCCTCGGTCACGTCCCCGACGCTGAACACGCCGAACTGCATCCGTCCTCCTCGGGTAGATAGTTCACTATTAAACTACTAACACCCACCAGAACACCAATCCTCGCCCGGGCATTCCGTCCTGGATACGCCGAAGGCCCGCGATCCGGACGGGATCGCGGGCCTTCGGGTGTCCAGGTCAAACGGTATGCGGTTTCAGCAGCTCGTCGTCGCCGGTCAGCGCGGCGGCGATCCGGCGGTGCTTGCCCGCCTCGTCGCGGCGGGACTGCCGCTCGAGGGTGCGGGCCAGCATCAGGTGGGCGTAGTACTCGGTCGGCTCGCGGTCGATGACCTCGAGGAGGTGCTCCTCGGCCGGCTTCAGCAGGGCCGCGTGGTAGTACGCCCGGGCCAGCAGCAGTCGCGTCCCGACGTCGTCGGGCGTCTCGTCGACCACCGGCTTCAGCGCCCGGATCGCACCGCGGTAGTCCCGCTCCTCGAAGTACTGCTGTGCCAGTCCGTAGCTCAGTGCGCGCATGTCCTCCATGGGCGCCGCAACGCCGTACGCCGGGGCGGTATTCCTCAGGCGGCGTCGAGGGCGGCCACCTGGTCCGGGGTCAGGCTCAGGTCGACGGCCGAGTACGAGTCGCGGATCGTCTCCGGGCGGCTCGAACCGGGGATCGGGATGACGACCGGGGACTTGGCGAGCATCCAGGCCAGCGTGAGCTTCTGCGGGCTCACACCGAGCTCGGCGGCCAGCGATTGGAAGGCCGGGTACTTGGCGCCCAGCTCGCCGGCGTTGGAGATGCCGCCGAGCGGGGACCACGGCAGGAAGGCGATACCGAGCTCGTCGCACAGCTGCAGCTCCGGCTCGCTCGAGCGGAACCGGGGCGAGAACTGGTTCTGCACCGACACCAGCCGGCCGCCGAGGATCTCGTTGGCCTGCTTGATCTGGGCGGGGTTCGCGTTCGAGATGCCCGCCATCCGGATCTTGCCGGCGTCGAGCAGGTCGCGGACGGCGCCGATCGACTCCTCGTACGGCGTCTTCGGGTCCGGCCGGTGGAACTGGTACAGCCCGATCGCCTCGACGCCGAGCCGCTTCAGCGACGCCTCGGCGGCCTCCGCGATGTGCTTCGGCGAGCCGTCGAGGGTCCAGCTGCCGTCGCCGGGCCGCAGGTGGCCGCCCTTGGTTGCGACCAGCACGTCCGAGGTGTCGCCGCCGTACGTCGACAGCGCCTTGGCGATCAGGCTCTCGTTGTGGCCGACGTCGGTCGCGGTCAGGTGGTACGCGTCGGCGGTGTCGATCAGCGTGATGCCGGCGTCGAGGGCGGCGTGGATGGTCGCGATCGACCGGTCCTCGTCGGGGCGGCCCTCGATCGACATCGGCATCCCGCCGAGCCCGATCGCGGACACCTCGACGTCACCGATCCGGCGGGTCTTGTTCGTGTCAGCTGCCATACCTCCAACCTCCCGCGCGCGGACTGCGAAATCCAACAGGGATCTCCGCACGGATTCAGCACTCCGAGTGGACAATGCCGAGTCAAGGGCTTACAAAACGCAGAGAAGTTACGTAAGAATATGGCGGAACTCACCCCAGGAACGGAGCCCGCCCCGTGCCGTCCCGTCGTACCTTCCTCCAGCTCACCGGCCTCAGCGCGGCCTCGGTCACGCTTGGCGTCTCCGCCCCGGCGACCGCCGACGCGACGCCGGCCCGCCCGATCCCCGACGGCGCGTTCGCCCTCGGGGTCGCGTCCGGCGACCCGCGCCCGGACGGTTTCGTCCTCTGGACCCGCCTCGCCCCGACCCCGCTCGCCACCGACGGCCACGGCGGCATGCCCGCCGTCGACGTGCCGGTGCAGTACGAGGTGGCCGAGGACAGCGGCTTCCGGCACGTCGTACGGCGCGGGCTCGCGATCGCCTCGCCGGAACTCGCGCACGCCGTCCATCCGCAGGTGGCCGGGCTCCGGCCGGGACGCGAGTACTTCTACCGCTTCCGCGTCGGCACGCAACTCAGCCCGGTCGGCCGGACCAAGACCCTGCCGACGTACGGCGACCGGTTCACCTTCGCGACCGCGTCCTGCCAGGCCTGGTACCACGGGTACTTCGCGGCGCATCGCGACATCGCCCGCCGTGCCCCCGACGCGGTGTTCTTCCTCGGCGACTACATCTACGAGTACGGAATCGTTGCCGGTGACAACCTCTGGCGCGCGGGTGTCGCGGTCGGGCCGGAGCACGGCGTCGAGATCGAGACGCTCGAGCAGTACCGGCTGCGCTACAGCCTCTTCAAGACCGACCCCGATCTCCAGGCCGCGCATGCGGTCGCGCCGTGGTTCATGGTCTGGGACGACCACGAGGTGCAGAACAACTACGGCGCAGCCAACTCGTTGTACGGCGTACCGCCCGAGCTCTTCGTCCACCGCCGAGCCGTCGCGTACCGCGCGTACTACGAGAACGCCCCGCTCGCCCTCGACAGCCTCCCGCAGGGGCCGGACAGCCGCGTCTACCGCCGGTACGACATCGGCTCGCTGGCCAGGGTGCACCTGCTCGACACCCGCCAGTACCGCGACCCGCTGCCTGTCGACGAAGCCGACCGCGTCTCCGAGCAGCGCACCATCATGGGCGCCGAGCAGGAGGCCTGGCTGTACGACGGCCTGCGCAGCTCGCGCGCGTCCTGGAACATCGTCGCGGGCGGCGTCGTCCTCACCGCCGTCACCGACGACCGCACCGAACAGTGGGACGGCTATCCCGCCAACCGGCGCCGTGTGCTCGAGGCGATGGCCGGGGCCGGGACGTCGGTGATGCTCACCGGCGACATCCACCGCCATGTCGCGTCGGAGCTCCAGCTCGACGAGCGCACCGTCGGCGTCGAGCTGGTGTGCTCGTCGGTCGGCTCGAACGGCGACGGCACCGACACCGATACCTACGCGAAGGACTGGCTGCAGCACCCGAACATCAAGCTCTACAACGCTCGTCGCGGCTACGTGCACAGCACGATGACCCGCACCGAGCTGACCACCGAGTTCGTCAACTTCCCGTACATCCAGGCCGACGCCAACGCGCAGCCGAACATCCTCGCCCGCTTCCGCACGCCCGTCGCCGACCCCCGCCTGGAGGCCTTGTAATGCGTCGTCCACCAGCAATCACCGGTCTGCACGGCAGCGGCGGCATCCGGATCGTGACGCTCGACTGGAAGCCCGTGTCGTGGGCGACCGTCGTCGACCACTACGCCGTCTACGCCGACGGCGCCCTGATCGGCAAGACCGTGTACCCGCACTTCGTCCATCGCGGCCTCGGCTTCACCGGCGTCACCAGGTCCTACTCGGTCGTCACGGTCGATGCCGCAGGCAACCGGTCCGTGGAGTCCGCGGCCGCCGCCGTCGCCAACCTGACATCGGTGACGATCTCCGGTACGCCGGTGGCGACCGTCGGCACCTTCGACGGCAAGGGCTCCGAGCTGGCCCTCTCGCCGAAGGGCTACGCCCAGTATCCGACCCGCTTCCCGGCGGACGTCGACTACACGTTCGGTACGTCGACCCCGGCGGCGGACTGGTCGTACTTGCTGCCGGGGCCCGCCGACAAGTGGGCCGGCTCGAAGAACCACCGCGCGACGTTCCGCTTCGAGCTGCCCGCCGTACCGTCGCAGGATCTCGATCTCGCGCTCTGGCTGATCGACAGCCACGCCAGCTTGGCTGCATCGGCCCTGCTGACGGTCAACGGGGTCGAGGTCGGCCGGCTCGCCTTCGCGAACGGCGCGACGAAGGGCTCGACGATTGCCGACAGCACCTATCCCGGCTCGCCGCTGAAGCCGTCGTACCTCGAGCAGCCGTTGCCGCGGACGCTCTTCCGCCCAGGCGCCAACGTCCTCGAACTCTTCAAGGACGTCGGCTCCTGGATCGCGTACGACGCTCTCGGCCTCTTCGCCCGGCCCTGAGGATCAGCCGGCGTGGACGTGCGGGCGCCGGTCCTCGACGACGTACGTCGCGCGGGTGCTGATCGGGGCGCCCGGCGTGTCGACGTACGGCACGACGCGGAAGTCGTTGCGCCACTGGTGCTGGTCGACCGTGACCCGTGAGTACCCGCGCTGGGAGTTGAAGAACTTCAGGTGCGGGTTCGCGGCCAGGAACTGCTGTCCCTGGTCGGTCGTGTCGGCGCCGTTGCCGCCGCTGGTGATCGACGTACCGACGAACTCGGTGCCGACGGTCGCCGAGTCCGGGTCCGCGAAGTCGCGCTTCAGCTCGAGCGCGTAGTTCTGGTGCCGGTCGCCGGTGATCACCACCAGGTTGCGGACGCCGCTGTCCTGCGCGGCCGCGAGTACCTTGTTGCGCTCGGCAACGTACCCGTCCCACGGGTCCAGCCAGACGTGCGTCTCCGGGCCGGGCGTCCAGTCGGTCTGGCCCATCGGCGCCTGGTTGCCGAGGATCTGCCAGCGTGCGTGCGAGGTCCGGAACCCGTTCAGCAGCCACTCGCGCTGCTTGCCGCCGAGCATCGTGTTGTCCGGGTCGAACCGGTCGTCGCAGGTCGACGAGTCGCCGTCGCCGCACGGCTGGTCGCTGCGGTACTGGCGGGTGTCAAGGATCGTGAAGTCAGCGAGCCGGCCGTACGGCAGCCGCCGGTGGTACCGGATGTCCGGCCCGGCCGGCATCTGCTCGTGCCGCACCGGCATGTTCTCGTACAGGGCCTGGAACGCCTGCGCCCGGCGCGCGCGGAAGACCGCGGGGTCCTGGTCCGGCTCGGTGTCGATCTGGGAGATGTCGCCGGCCCAGTTGTTCTCCACCTCGTGGTCGTCGAACGTGTGGATCCACGGGTGCGCCGCGTGCGCGGCCTGCAGCGGGGCCTCGGTCTTGTACAGCGAGTACTGCAGCCGGTACCGCGCCAGGTCGAACGTCTCGGTGTGGAACCGCGGGTCGGTGGCGACGCCGCGCTTGTTGGTCCTCACCCCGGACTCGTACAGGTAGTCGCCGAGGTGCACGACGAGGTCGAGGTCCTCCCGGGCCATGTGGTCGTACGCCGTGAAGTATCCGTCCTGCCATGCGTTGCAGGACGCGAACGCGAACCGCAGCTCCCGCGGCTGTGCGAACGGGTGCGGCGTGGTGCGGGTCCGGCCGGTCGGCGACACCTCGGCGCCGGTGCGGAAACGGTAGTAGTACACGTGGTCCGGCTGCAGGCCCTGGACCTCCGGGTGGACCGAGTGGCCGAGCTCGGGGGTCGCGACGACGCTGCCGCGCCGGACGACGTGCCGGAAGTTCTCGTCCCGGGCGACCTCGTACTCGACGCGGACCGGCTTCGCGGGCATGCCGCCCTTCCCGTCCACGGCGTACGGGTCGGTGGCGAGCCGGGTCCACAGCACCACGCTGTTCCACTGCGGGTCGCCCGACGCGACACCGAGCGTGAACGGGTTGCCGGTGCCGGACGGGGCGGCGTACGTCGTCGAGGCGGTCCAGGCCCCGGTGCCGAGCAGTACGGCGGCGGAGCCCGCACCCCCGTACCCGAGGAAGCGACGGCGGGACACGGACATGGTTCCTCCAGATGCTGGGCGGTCGAAGCGGTGCCAGTGTTCTGGCGGAGAATGGCGGGGAGGTTAACGTGATCGTCCGGGAACTTAACGACAAGCGACGGTATGAATCCGGTCTTCGCTAGGCTTGCCCGAATTGCTAGCTACCGGGGAGTTACCAATGGCCTACGAACCTTGCCGTTACGCGCAGCGCTGGCCGGAGCTGTTCGAAGCGCTCGACGACGACCAGAAGCAGCGCGTCAGCGACGCACTGTCGAACAACCGGCTCGAGGGCTGGGAGCCGCAGCGCGACGACGTGGCCGACCTGGTCGACCGCGAAGCAGGCCGCATCGACACCGCCGAGTACATCCGCCGGACCATGGCGAAGGTGACCCGCGGCGGCTCGGCGTGACCCAGGAGGTTTCCGCGCAGCTCTCCGAAGAGGAGCAGTGGAGAGCCGCCGAGAAGGAGCGCTGGAACGCCTACCTGTGGGAGCCCGGCAGCTGCCTGCGGAACAAGCTCGACATCAAGAACCCGATCGAGCTGCACTTCGCCGAATACGCGCTGCGGGCCAACCGGCAGGCGGAGATCGACCGCGGTGAGGCCGACATCCCCCGCACCTACGACAAGGCGCACATCCAGGCGATCCACCGGCATCTGCTGCAGGACGTGTACGACTGGGCCGGCGAGTTCCGGAACGTCCAGATCCAGAAGCAGGGCAACGAGTTCGTTCCGCCGGGGCGGCTGGACGCGTGGACCGACAAGGTGAGCGCGAAGGTGCAGGACAAGGACTGGTCGACGATGTCGCGCGAGGAGTTCGTGCAGAGCATCTCCGAGGTCTACGCCTATCAGAACCTGACGCACCCGTTCCGCGAGGGCAACGGAGCCGCCGCCAAGGTGTTCGCCCAGCACGTGTCGGAGATGTCGCCGTACCGCCTCGACTTCGACAAGGTCGAGCGCGACGAGTGGAACGCCGCGGCCGACGCGTCGTACCCGAAGGACCTGGAGAAGAGCACGGACCCGGACCCGCGGGCGCTGTACGCCGTCTTCGACAAGATGACCGTCGAACGCGGCGCCGTGATCCGCGCCGACCCGGAACTGGCGGCGGCGTTGCAGCTGCAGAACTCGACGTACGCCGGCGTGGACGCCCAGCACACGACCGGCAGGGGCGAGCGTCCCGACACCCACGCCGTCGACCGGGTCGCCGAGCAGGAAACCGAACGCGAAAGCTGAGCGCGGGCGCCGCCGGTGCAGGATAGGCGGTATGCAGACCGACGAACGGATCCGCCGTGCCCGGCCGGACGACGTACCGGCGATCGTGGAGCTCGTGTACTCCCTCGCGGAGTACGAACGCGCCCGCCACGAGTGCCACCTGACCGCCGACCAGCTGCACACCGCACTCTTCGGCGCCACGCCCGCCGTGTTCTGCCACGTCGCGGAACACGAGGGCGAGGTCGTCGGCTGCGCGATCTGGTTCCTCAGCTTCTCCACCTGGCGCGGCGTCCACGGCATCTACCTCGAAGACCTCTTCGTCCGCCCCGAAACCCGCGGCACCGGCCTCGGCAAGGCTCTCCTCACCGCCCTCGCCCAGGAATGCGTCCGCAACAACTACGAACGCCTCGAATGGTCCGTCCTCAACTGGAACACCCCCGCTATCGACTTCTACAAATCCCTCGGCGCCACCCCCCAAGACGAATGGACCATCTACCGCCTCACCGACGAGGCCCTCACTAGCCTGGGTTCGTGAGGAACCGGCGCCGCAGTTCGGTGAGCAACTCGTTCTTGTCGGTGAACGGACTCGTTGCCAGCCACACCGTTTCGACGGCGGCCTGGAACGGGTCGTCGTTGAAGGTCGGGGTCACTACCGTCGACGTGTTCTCGTAGGGATCGCGGTTGTCGAACCACCCGTGGATCTGGGTGACGAGCCGAATGACTGGCATGCCCGGGCCTGGTTCGACCGGCAACTGCGGTCCGTTGAGGGTTTCGAACCAGCCGGCGCCGCTGTCCATCCGATCGAGCATGCCGGCGACCTGCTCGTTGCCGCCGTACCCGGCCTCCTCGCAGGCACGTCGCGCCGCCCAGCGAGCGATCGATTGCAGCGTCTCCGGCTCGGTCTGCTCGAGCATGTCCACCAAGGCCCGATCCAGCGCCGACAGCTCGCGGCAGTAGGGGGCACGCTCCATCCGCTCGGTCGGCAACGCCCCGCCCCAGGCCGCCATCCGTTCGGCCAGCCGTTCCGCCTCGGCCTGGCGGGCCTTCTCGCGCTTACGCTCGGCGAACTCCTCCGGCGTGGGTTGCTCGCGGGCGAACTTGTGGTGGTACGCCGCCTGCCGGCTCGTCTCCTTCACCACCCGATCAGGCGCCGGCCGCGCCGGCCAGAACTGCAGCAGGTACCGATCGACCGGCGGCTCGTCCATCGGCGGACCGGCTTGATGACCGGCATCCATACCCCAGGCGGAGTACCGAACCCGGTAGTCCACCCCCGGCTGGAGCTCCAGTGGCCACGACCCGCTCCCACCCCACGAGACCAGAGCGGCGTCCCCGATCGGCCGGTACGACGCCTCGACCACGTCCTCCGCGCTGTACTCGACCGACGGCATCCGCTCGTGCACCTCGACCGTGAACCCGACCTTGCCCGTATGCAACCCAGTGATCAGGAACAACTTCCCCGCCACCGCAGCACCACACAGCCCGTTCCGCTGCCCGGCAAAGCACTCCCCGAGATCAGCGAAGCCCTCCCCGCTCTCCACATAAATCTGCGCATAGGCAACCCACGCAGTTCCCGTCATCACCGTGCGCATCAGTTCGCCTGGCTGAGGTGAGGGAAGGACTCGCGGAGCTCGGTGACGACCCGGTGACCGTCGCCGACCGCGTCGATGGCGCGCAGTAGGGTATCGATGACTGCGTCCAGCGGGTCGTCGTCGTACGTCGAGTCGATCACCGTCAGCGCCTGCAGCGGCGCGCTCAGGTTGTGCGGCCAGGCACCGCCGAACGTGGACACCAGGATCGGGCCGTCGGTGTCGAAGGTGCCGGGCGGCGGACCGGTCAGCTCACGCGGATCGAGCCCCTCGTCCATCTGGTCCAGCCGCTGCGCGATCCAGTCGGTGCGGTCCAGCCCCGTGGCGACGCACCCCCGGCGAGCGGCCCATCGGGCGATCTTCACGAGTGTCTCCGGGGCGGCCCGATCCAGCTGGTCGAGGAGCGGCCGGTCGTACTGCACCAGCAGAATCGACATGTACTTGTCCCGGATCCGTTCGCTCGGGAGGCTCCCACCCCACGACTCCAACTCCGCGGCCCGGCGTTCCTCCACCTCGCGGACTTCACGCGCCCGCTGCATCTCCGCGCGCTGATCCGGAGTCGGCGGCGGAGGTGTCTTCCGCGCGACGCCGTGCCAGTACGCCGCGGTGCGGCTGCTTTCCTTCACCACCTCGTCCGGTGCCGGAGCCGCCGGCCAGAACTGCAGGAGGTACCGGTCGATCTCCGGCTCGTCCTCGTCCGGCGGAGCCGCATCATGGCCGGCGTCCATCCCCGAACCGCAGTAACGCACGCGGTAGTCCACCTGCGCCAGGTCCAGCGGCCAGTAGCCGCTGTCCCAACCACGCAGGGCGACGTCCCCGGCCGGCCGGAACGATGCCTCGACGATCTCCTCCCACCCCTCGTCGACCGGCGGCGCCTCGTCGTACAACTCGACGCCGAACCCGACCCGCCCGGTATGCATCCCGGTCACCAGGAACAGAGTGCCGGCCACCGTCGCGCCGCACAGGCCGTTCCGCTGGCCGCCGAAGCTCTCCGGTACCTCCGGGGAGCATTCACCGCTCTCGATGTAGATCTGCCCGTAGGCGACGTCGGCAGGCCCGGTCATCAAGGTGCGCATGGCTTAATCCCCCCAGGATCGTTGGTGCCGGGGTCCTTTCAACCACACTCCGGGGGTTCGCGCCAGTCGTGCGGCTAGGTACGGCGGCTCTTGGCGGCGTACATGGCCTGGTCGGCTTCGTGGAGGAGGGTGTCGAGGTCGGTGGTGGTGGGGGTGATGGGGACGGTGCCGACGCTGGTGGTGACCTCGACGGCGATGTTGGGGAGGGGGCGGCTGACGGCGGATTCGAGGCGGGTGATGAGGGTGGTGAGGTCGTCGCCGGAGATGTCCTCGGCGAGGACGGCGAACTCGTCTCCGCCGAGCCGGGCGACGGTGTCGCCGTGGCGGACGGCGGCGCTGAGGCGGGTGGCAATCTCGCGGAGTGCGCGGTCGCCGGCCTCGTGGCCGTAACCGTCGTTGACGAGTTTGAAGTGGTTGAGGTCGCAGAACAGCAGCGCGCCGGGGCGGCCGGTGATCCGGGTCTGTTCCAGGACCTTGGCGAATCGGTGCTGCAGGAGCCGGCGGTTCGGCAGGCCGGTGAGGGGGTCGTGCGCCGCGTGGTGCCGGAGCTCGCGCTCGGCGTCCTTGCGGGCCGTCACGTCGTCGATCTGGACCAGCAGGATCCGCGGCAGCCCGGCGCCTTGCTCGACGAGTGACGCCGTGCCGCCGAGCCAGATCGCGTTCCCGCTCGGCTGCGTGAACACCCGCTCGAACCGGTAGGTACCGTTGCTGGCGGCAAGTTTCTCCAGCTCGGTCCGGGTCTGCTCCGGCTCCTCGTCCCGCAGGAAGCTGACCAGCCGCGTCCCGATCAGCTGGTCCGGGGTGTAGCCGGTGATCCGGCAGAACGCGGCGTTCACGCGCAGGATGCGGCCCAGCTCGGGTCCGTCGAACGCGACCGTCGCCATCCCGTTCCCGGCGCCCTCGAAGACCAGCCGGAACGTCGCCTCGCTCGCCTCCAGGCGGGTCTTCTCGGCCAGCAGCCGGTCGGTCAACCGGGCTTTGTCGATCGCGAGCCCCGCCTGGGTGGCGAAGATCTCCAGCAGTTCCCGGTGGATCGGCCCCGGCCGCCGCTGGTCCTCGGGCAGGTCGACCGAGAGCATCCCGACCAGCTCGCCGTCGGAGGAGTACAGCGGCGCGAACAGCGCGTCCAGCGGGTGCCAGGCTTCCGGCGCGTCCGAGACCGGTACGTCGGGCACCCAGCCGGTGACCTCGCCCTCCGGCAGCCGCTCGTGCGGCACGAACCGGAGCTTGCCCCACTCGTCGGCGATCGCGAACTCGGCGTCGAACAGGTCCGCCGCGCTCACCTTCCCGAGCAGTGCCGACCGGGCCCCGGGCGACCCGGCCACGGCGATCACCTCGAACTTGCCGTCCGGGTGCCGGAGGTTCAGCACGGCGATGCCGAAGCCGAGCCCGTTCACGACCCCGTCGACGACCGCCTGCAGCGTCTCGGCAAGGCTCCGCCCGGCGCCCATCCGCGCGCTCACCTCGTACAAGCGCCGTACGGCGGACAGCCGGACCGTGGGCTCGTTCTGCACTCGTTGAGAATAAGCCGATTTCACCGGGGGTGAGCAGGTGTATGCACAGGTGACCCGGTTAAGCGTTTGCTATGAGATGCGTCAGTACCGCAATTCGGTCAGTCCGCGGTAGCTGCGCTCGGCCGACTGCCAGGCGTCGGCGGGCTTGTCGTGTTCGACCAGATACTGCTCGACACCGCCCGCCTCGGCGTGCGCGAACATCGCGCCGAAGTCGAGCTTCCCGGCCCCGACGTCCTCCCAGGAGCCGTCCGCGGCCATGTCCTTGACGTGCAGCGCCGGGAACCGGCCCGGGTGCTCCTGGAACAGCTTCGCCGGGTCGTGCCCGCCGTCCACCGCCCAGTACAGGTCCAGCTCGAACCCGAGCAGCTCCGGGTCCACGTCCAGCAGGATGTCGTACAGCACCTGCCCGTCGACCTCGTCGAAGTCCCGGCCGTGGTTGTGGAAGAGCAGCTTCAGGCCGTTGTCCCGCGCGACCTTGCCGGCCTCGGTGAACGCGGCCGCCGCGGTCCGGAAGCCCTCGACCGAGTGCAGCTCGGACGGAATCGACGGTACGACGGCCCACTGCGCGCCGAGCGTCTTCACGTCGGCCAGCGCACCGGCCCAGTCGTCGCTCAGCCGCGCGTACCCGACGTGCTCGAGCACGATCGCGAGCCCGGCGTCGTCCGCGAACCCGCGAATCTCCTCGGCGCTGTGGTCGAACCGCCCGCTCACCCCCACCGTGCGGTACCCGATCCCGGCGAGCCGCTTCAGCGTCCCCGGGTAGTCCTCGGCCAGCACGTCCCGCATCGTGTAGAGGTGCATGCCGATTCCGTCGGCAGGAATGGTCCGGTCAGTCATACAGGCTCCTTCGTCAGAGGACGTGTTCCTGGTACCTCGCCAGCGCCAGGTCGAAGACTTCCTGCCCCGGCGCGTCCCACAACTGCTGGTTGAAGATCTCGACCTCGATCGGTCCGTCGTACCCGGCCGCGTCGCAGGCCTCGCGCAGCCGGCGCAGCTCGATCGCACCGTCGCCCATCATGCCGCGCCCGAGCAGCGTGTCCGCGGGCAGCGGAACCACCCAGTCGCTGACCTGGTACGACACGATCCGCTCGCCGGCCCGCTCGATCTGCCGGTACACGTCCGCGTCCCACCACAGGTGGTAGGCGTCCACGATCACGCCCACCTGCGACGCCGGGAACTGCTCGGCGAGGTCGAGCGCGCCGCGCAGCGACGACACCACGCAGCGGTCCGAGCAGAACATCGGGTGCAGTGCCTCGACCGCCAGCGTGACGCCGCGCTCCTCGGCGTACGGCGCCAGCTCGGCGAGCCCGTCGCGCACCATCGCGCGCGCACCGTCGAGGTCGCGGGACCCGGCCGGGAGTCCGCCGCTGACGAGCACGAGGACCGGCGTGCCGACGGTCGCGGCCTCGTCGATCGCGCGCCGGTTGTCCTCGATCTTCGCCTTCCGCTCGGCGGCGTCGGTCGAGGTGAAGAAGCCGCTGCGGCACAGCGACGAGACTTTCAGGCCGGCGTCGGCGACCAGTTTCGCCGCCTGGTCGACGCCGTACTCCTGGATCGGCTCGCGCCACAGCCCGATCCACTCCAGCCCGGCCTTCGCGCTCGCCGCGACAACGTCCTCGAGCGGCCAGTACTTCGTGGTCGCCTGGTTGAGGCTGTACCGGTTCATGCGTCGATCCCGCCGACCCGCAACAGCTGCCGGAACCGGTCGACGGCCAGTTCCGGATTCGTCAGTACGCCGGCCTGGTCCGCGAGCCGGAAGGTGTCCGCCAGGTGCGGCAACGACCGGCCGGTCTGCAGACCGCCCACCATCGTGAACCCGGGCTGGAACCCGTTCAGCCAAGCCAGGAACGCGATCCCGGTCTTGTAGTAGTACGTCGGCGCGGAGAAGATCTGCCGAGCCAACGGTACGGTCGGCTGGAACACCCGCTCGTAGGTCTCCAGGTCACCGGCGTCCAACGCGTGCAGGGCTGCTGCCGCCGCCGGGGCGATCGCGGCGAAGATCCCGAGCAACGCGTCGCTGTGCCGCTCGCCGTCGCCGCGGATCAGCTCGGGGTAGTTGAAGTCGTCCCCGGTGTAGAGCCGGACGCGCGCGGGCAGGCAGTTGCGCAGGGCAACTTCCTTCGAGGCGTCGAGGAGGCTGATCTTGATCCCGTCGACCTTCTCGACGTCGGCGTTGATCAGGTCCACGACGATCGCGGCCGCGGAATCGAACGAGTCGCTGCCCCAGTACCCTTCCAAGGCGGGGTCGAACATCGGGCCCAGCCAGTGCAGGATCACCGGCTGGGTGGACTGGGCGAGAAGGCGGTCGTACACCTTGCGGTAGTCGTCCGGCGATGCCGCCGCCGCGCACAAGGCCCGGCTGGCCATCAGGATCGGCCGCGCGCCGACATCCTCGGCAACGGCCAACTGCTCTTCGTACGCACCGATGACCGCGTCCAGGGTGGCCGGACCCGCCAGTTGGTCGGTGCCGACGCCGACGGCGATCCTGCCGTCCGGCGCTTCGGCGGCGGACCGGCGGATCAGCTCCTGCGTTGCCTTCCAGTCGAGGCCCATGCCGCGCTGCGCGGTGTCCATCGCCTCGGCGACCGACAGGCCCAGCGACCACAGGTGCCGCCGGAACTCCAGCGTGTGCTCCCAGTCGATCACCGCCGGCGCCCCGGGCGCGTTGTCCCCGAGCGGATCCGCCACCACGTGCGCCGCGGCGAACGCGAGCCGCGAGTGCGCCGGCGAATAGGTGCCCCGGGCAACCGGCTCGCCGGTCAGCCGGTACCTCTCGAGTCCCCTGTGGACAGGAAGGTTCAGCTCCATCAGTTGGCCCCGAGATCGAGCGTCGGGACCTCGAGCTTGCGGCCCTCGTGCCACGACTTCAGACCCAGCTCGGCGAGCTGGACGCCCTTCGCGGCCTCGACGAAGTCCCAGGTGAACGGCGCGTCGTCGACCACGTGCCGCAGGAACATCTCCCACTGCACCTTGAAGCCGTTGTCCATCGGCTCGTTGTCCGGCACCGTCGCCCACTGGTCGCGGAACTTCTCGGTGACCGGGATGTCCGGGTTCCACACCGGCTTCGGGGTCGCGGACCGGTGCTGGACGCGGCAGTTGCGCAGGCCGGCGACCGCGGAGCCCTCGGTCCCGTCGACGTGGAACTCGACGAGCTCGTCGCGGAACACCCGCGTGGCCCAGGACGAGTTCAGCTGCGCGACGATCCCGCCCTCGAGCTCGAACACGCCGTACGCCGCGTCGTCGGCGGTCGCGGTGTACGGGTCGCCGTTCTCGTCGACGCGGGTCGGGATGTGCGTGGCGCCCTGGCAGTACACCGACTTCACGGAGCCGAACGTCTGGTCGAGCACGTACCGCCAGTGGCAGAACATGTCGAGGATGATGCCGCCGCCCTCTTCGGACTTGTAGTTCCAGGACGGCCGCTGCGCCTCCTGCCAGTCACCCTCGAAGACCCAGTAGCCGAACTCGCCGCGGACCGAGAGGATCCGGCCGAAGAACCCGCCGTCGACCAGCCGCTTCAGCTTCCGCAGGCCGGGCAGTGACAGCTTGTCCATCACCACGCCGTTCTTCAACCCGGAGTCGACCACGAGCTTGGCCAGGTCGACGGCCGCGTCCAGGCTCTCGGCGATCGGCTTCTCGCAGTAGATCGCCTTGCCGGCCTCGACCGCGGCCCGGACGCCCTTCTCGCGCAGCTGGGTGAGCTGGGAGTCGAAGTAGATCTCGACGTCCGGCTGGGCCAATGCCTCGGCCAGATCGGTGGTCCACCGCTCCAGCCCGTACTGCTCCGCGATCCGGCGCAGCTTGAGCTCGTTGCGGCCGACCAGGATCGGTTCGGGGATGATCATCGTGCCGTCGGCGGCGGGCAGTCCGCCCTGCTCCCGGATCGCCACGATGGAACGCTCGAGGTGCTGGCGCAGGCCCATCCGGCCGGTGACGCCGTTCATCACGATGCCGATGCGTCGCTCGTTCACAGTTCTACCTCTCACGCTCGGGTGGTGTCATAGACGTCGAGGCGGCCGCACATACCGTGTCGGCCGAACTCGGTGGGGGTCGGAAGTCGGTGGAGTTCGGCGGTCTGCAGGTGCGGCGCGGTGCCGGCCTCCAGCGCGTCCAGCGCGGCGCCGGTCTCGTCCGCGAGCCGCCGGGCGCCCTGCTCCCAGCGCTTGCGCCAGTCGGCGAGCTGCGGCCGCACGATCCGGACCGCTGCCGTGAAGAACTCGTCCAGCGCCGCGGGGCCTTCCGCCTCGTACCGCTCCCGCAGTACGGCGTATCCCTGGAGCGCGAGGTCGCGCCGAGCCATCGCCGACCGGGTACGAGCCTCGCCCTCGCCGGTCAGGGCGGTCGCCGCCAGGTACGTCTCGCGGTCGGCGAGGTATTCGGGCGGCAGCGTCAGGACGGCGTCGCCGGCCTCGGGAAGTCCGGAGTTGGACATCAGGGTGAGGATCTGCAGCCCGCCGTCGTTGACCAGCCGGTGGATCGTGCCGGGGTCGAACCAGACCACGGTTCCGGCCTGCAGCGGCGTCTCGGTGTAACCCTTCGTGTTCAGGGTCTGTACGGCGCCGGCGCCGGCGACCACGCAGTACCCCTCGGAGCACGCCAGGTGGACGTGCGGCGTCCCGCCGACCAGGCCGTCGGGTGCCTCGACGTCGTACACCGTCAGCTTCGAGATGCCGATGCCGCCGGGCAGAGCCGCAGCCGGCCCGGGCTCGAACTCACACATGGACGCCTCCCTCCCGCAGGCTTGGAAAGGGCTTTCCACCGCCTGTGATCGCAACCATAGGTGGGCGCCACGGCCGAGTCAACCTGCAACGGAAAGCGATCTCCGACACGCTGTGGAACGACTGGGAGGCCGAGTACGTCGTAGCCGGTCGACAAGACATTCGCCCTCCGGCCCTCGGGCCGGACTCTTGTGGAGGTGGTTATGGCCGACAGAATCAGCCGGCGGCAGGCGATGATGCTCGGTGGAGGTGCGCTGGTTGCACTCGGCTCGGCGGCCGGTGCGCAGCCGGCTTCGGCGGCACGGCCGGTGGAGCGGGGTGCGGCGGCGCAGGCGGGGACGGGGTGGTTCCAGCTACCCGTCGTGACGGCGAACATCGGGCGCAAGCACCTCGGCGCCCGGGAGGCCGCGATCACGGCCGTTCGCGGCGGTGACCCGGGGCATCGGCCGTGCGTCGGCTGGCAGGAGATCAGCGAGGGCGACTCGGGCGAGCCGCCGATGATCACGCGGCACTTCGGCAGCAAGTACCGCAACGCGTTCCTGCACGATCCGAAATCGTTCCGGGTGCCGATCTCGATCCCCGAGCCGTGGAAGATCGTGAACTCGAAGCGCACCTTCGTCCACGGCGGCATCGCCCACGTGACGCCGCCCCGGTACATCAACGAGGTGGTCGTCGAGCACAGCGCGCACCCGGGCCTGAAGTTCGCCCTGATCAACTCGCACTACATCGCGAACGCGTACAACGGCACCAAGAACCCGAATCTGCAGGACGAGTGGCAGCTGCACAAGAAGCTGCACCGCGAACGCGTGATGGCCCACCACAACCAGGGTCACCTGGTGATCTGGACCGCGGACACCAACAACCCCGGCTACGTGCGGGCCACCGGCCAGGACAGTGAGCACCGGGCCTTCTTCAAGGGCATCGACCGGATCAACTGGCTGCCCGGCGACGGCAAGGTCCGGCTGGACCTGGTCAACACCAAGGTGATCCCGATGAACGTCGACGGCCACGACGCCCGGCTGGCCGTGTTCCGGATCAAGCTCGCGTGACGCGGACCGTCGCGACCGCCTGAGCCCATTCCTCCCGGCGCCGGCCACGATCGCCCGCGCCGGGACCGGGCTCGAACGTCCGGTACGACCGCTTCCCCGCCCAGCCGGTCGTCGCACCGAGCTTCGTCCAGGCCAGCTCGGCGACGCCCAGAGCGGAAATCTCCGGTACGTCGGACGCCTCCACCGGATGACCGAGCAGATCAGCCTGGGTCTGCATGAGCAGGTCCGACACCGTCGCGCCGCCGTCCGCACGGAGGCTGCTGAGCGGGCCCGGGATCGTGTCCGCGATGTCGCAGATCTGATGCGCGACCGCGTCGACGGCCGCTCGCGCGATGTGCGCCCGCGTCGTCGAGCTGCTCATGCCGGTCAGGGCCGCCCGCGCTTCCCGGTCCCAGTGCGGTGCGCCGAGTCCCGCGAACGCCGGCACGAGGACGACGCCCTCCGCCGCCGGGACCGTCCCCGCGAGAGCCGTCAAGGCGCCGACGTCGGGAAGACCGAGCAGGTCCGCGGTCCAGGCGAGCGCGGCGCCGGACGACACGATGTTGCCTTCCAGCGCGTACACCGGCCGGTCGGTCAGCCAGGCGAGCGTGCATCCGCCCGGCGCGAACCCGTCCACCGGCGTCATCACCGACGAGCCGGTCCCGTACGTCGCCTTCACCAGACCCGCTTCGGTACACCCTTGCCCGTACATCGCCGCATGCGAGTCCGCGAGCACGGCGACGATCGGGATCCCGTCGCCCAACCCCGGTACGCCCTTCGTCAGCCCGAATCCGGCGTTCGACGGGCGCACGTCGGGCAGCGCCGCCCGCGGTACGCCGAACGCTTCGAGCAGCTCGTCCGACCAGGCCAGGGTCGTCAGGTCGTACAGCAGGGTACGAGAGGCATTGCCGGCCTCGGTCAGATGCTCCTGGCAACCGGTCAGCCGGTAGATCAACCACGCGTCGACGGTCCCGACCAGGCAGTCGGACCGGTCGCGAAGCCAGCGCATCTTGGGCGCGGAGAACATCGCGTCCACGCGCAGGCCGGTACGCCGACGGACCAGGCCGTCGACCGTCGGCGGTAGTTGGGCACACCAACTACTGGTGCGAACGTCCTGCCAGCCCAGAACCGGACCCACGGGTTCGCCCGAGGAGTTCCAGCCGACAACAGACTCGCGCTGAGTGGACAACGCGACCGCCACGATCTCCGCTGCGCCGCCCGTGAGGCAGGTGGTGATTGCCCGCAGGACGCTCCGCCACAGATTCTCGGCGTCTTGTTCGACCCAGCCGGGGCGGGGCGTCGAGAGGTCGACCGGGGCCGAGCCGGTGCTGAGCACGGTTCCGTCGGCGGCGACCAGGACCGCCTTGGAGTTGGTCGTGCCCTGGTCGATCGCGAGTACCGCCTGGACCATCGGCCCTCCAAGTTTCAACTGAGCTCTTGACGTGACTCTAGCCGCGTGGTGACACTCATGGCGACAGGCTATGCAGTAGTGAATATCTATTCGCACCATAAGAGTCGGAGGAGACCGCGTGAAGCCGAGCAGACGCCGGGTGATCATCAACACCGATGCCAAGAACGAGGCGGACGACCAGTTCGCGATCGTGCACGGGCTGCTGTCGCCCACCTTCGACGTCCGCGGCCTGATCCCCGCGCACTTCGGCACCCGCCGGTCGGATCGCAGCATGGAGGAGTCCCGCGAGGAGATCGACCTGCTGCTGGACCTGCTGGACCTGACCGGCCGGGTCACCGTCGCGAACGGCGCTCCGACCGGCATCCCGGACGAGCAGACCCCGCTCGACTCGCCCGGTGCGCGGCTGATCGTCGAGGAGTCCAAGTTGGCCTCCGACGGTGACCCGCTGTTCGTGTCGTTCCTCGGGCCGCTCACCGACATGGCCTCGGCGATCCTGCTCGACCCGGAGCTCGTCCGTCGGAACGTGATCGTGATCTGGATCGGCGGCCGCGGCTACAACGGCTACGCCGCCGACCACCGGATGGAGTTCAACCTGTCGAACGACATCCACGCGGCCAATGTCGTGTTCGGGTCCGGGATCACGGTCTGGCAGGTCCCGAGCGACGTCTACACGAAGGTCTCGGTCAGCTACGCCGAGCTCGAGGAGAAGATCGGCGACGCCGGTCGGCTCGGCAAGTACCTGATCGAGCAGCTGGTGCAGTGGAACGCCACCTGGCACGGCGAGCCGATCGAGTCCCGCTCCCTCGGCGACTCGCCCGCCATCTCCTTGATGCTCTACCCGCACAGCGGCAACTTCCGGACCCGTCCGGCGCCGCGCTTCGGTGTCGACGGCTGGTACCTGCCCGGCACCGACAACCCCATCCAGGTCTGCGAGCAGGTCGACGTCCGGTTCCTGCTCGAGGACATGTTCGCCAAGATCCGCCGTTTTGCCCGCCTAAGGAGCAACTCATGAGCAACCTCTCCCGCCGGGGATTCCTCGGTCTCACGTCCGCCGCCGCGCTCGGCGCCGGTCTGTCCGCCTGCACGGGCGGTGGTACGTCGACCGGCGGGGGAGCCACTCAGGCAGCGTCGAACAACCTGCGGCTGTTCACCTACGAGGGTGACGAGACGATCGGGTTGCTGAAGGCGCAGGTGAAGAAGTTCGACGAGCAGAACGGGACCACGACCACGGTCGACAGCCTGCCCGGTTCGGGGGCGGCGGTGTACCCGGACAAGCTGCGTACGGAACTGCTCGGCGGCAAGGGCCCGGACGTCTGGCGGATCTGGGGCGGCCAGATCGGAGCGCCGTTCGCGAAGGCCAAGCAGGCGCTCGACCTGACGCCGTACTACTCCAAGTACGGCTGGGACTCGAAGATCAACACCCAGGCGATCGGCGGGATGACCTTCGAGGGGATGAAGGCCGGGGTGCCGTTCGTGTCCCTCGGGATCGGTGCCTGGTACAACAAGTCGCTGTTCGCGAAGGCCGGCGTCAGCGGCCCGCCGAAGACCTATGCCGAGCTGGAGGCGATCAACGACAAGCTGGTGGCCGTCGGAGTGACGCCGCTCGGGACCGGCGGCAAGTACGGCTGGCACATCATGAGGCTGTTCGAGTACCTGCTCGAGCACACGGCGGGACCGGAACTGCACGACAAGCTGCTGACCGGCGCCGAGAGCTGGGACCGGCCCGAGGTGGTCGAGGCGTTCGCGCTGTTCAAGAAGTGGCAGGACAAGAAGTGGCTGCCGCAGGGCGCGCTCGGTCTCGACCCGGCCGACATCGAGCCGGCGTACGTCCAGGGCAAGACGGCGTACACGATCACCGGACCGTGGACCGAGGCCGCGGCGATCCTGTCGGCGAAGAAGAGCTCGTCGGCGTTCGGCAACTTCGAGCTGCCGACCGACAAGAGCCCGGCCCGGCACTCCGGGTTCGTCGAGGGCTACATGATCAACGCGAAGTCCGGCAACGCGGACAAGGCCGCGGCGCTCATCGACTTCATCATCCAGCCGGCCACCCAGAAGGCGCTGCAGGTGACTGCCTCCACGGTCAAGGGCGCCGAGCCCGACCCGAAGACGCTGCCGCTGGCGGCCGAGTGGGCGCAGAAGTACGGCAGCAACCCGTTCTACACGATCCAGGACCAGGCGTTCCCGAAGAAGCAGGCCGACCAGTACTTCAGCGTGCAGAGCGACCTGCTGCAGGGCTCGGTCGCGCCGGACGCCGCGGCCAAGAAGATGCAGGAGATCGTCTCCGCCTGGGCGAAGAGCTGAGCGCATGGCCACCTCAGTCGCAGTCGCCAAACCGAATCGCGGTGGCCGCTGGTCGCCGTGGTTGTTCGCCCTGCCGGCCCTGGCGGTCTACGTCGCGTTCCTGGTGTACCCGGCGTTGTCGTCACTGTGGTTCAGCCTGACCAACTGGGACGGCCTGAGCGCGACGTACAAGTTCGTCGGGCTGGACAACTACTTCAAGCTGCCGCAGGACCCGGTGGTCGTCACCGCGGTGAAGAACAACCTGATCTGGACCGTGGTCACGATCGCCGTACCGACCGTGATCGGGCTGCTGCTGGCGATCGCGCTGAACGGCAAGGTGCACGGCAAGCCGATCCTGCGGCTGATCTTCTACACGCCCGCGGTGCTGCCGCTCGTGTCCATCGCGAGCATCTGGGGCTGGCTGTACAACCCGCAGTACGGCGCGATCAACTCGTTCCTGCGGCTGATCGGGCTGGACGGGCTGGCGCAGGCGTGGCTCGGGCAGGACTCGACCGCGCTGTGGGCCGTGATGGTGCCGGCGATCTGGTTGCGCACCGGGTTCCCGATGCTGCTCTACCTGGCCGCGCTGCAGGGCATCCCGAACGAGCTGTACGAGGCCGCGACCGTCGACGGCGCGACGAAGTGGCAGCAGTTCTGGCACGTGACGATGCCGAGCCTGCGGCCGGCGCACTACATCGTGCTGGCGCTGTCGCTGATCGACTCGTTCAAGGTCTTCGACATGATCTACGCGATGACGTACGGCGGTCCCGGGACGTCGACGCAGGTGATGGGGACGTGGATGTACTTCAACGTCTTCCAGTACTACCAAGCCGGCTACGGCACCGCGATCGCCGTCGTGATCACGCTGGTAGCAATCGCGGTAGGCATCCCGTACGTCCGCTCCCAGACGAGGGAGGCCTCATGACCACCATTGCCCCGGCCCAGGTGACCGCGCCGGCTCAGGCCGCCGCCACCGAACCGATCAGTTCCGGTCCCAAGGGTCGTCGCGGTCTGGTGATGACTCTCGTCCTGGCAGTGATAGCGCTCTTCTGGATCTCACCGCTGGCACTGCTGGTGATCACCGCGGTACGCCCGCTGTCCGACTTCATCGGCAACGGGCCGCTGTCCTGGCCCGATCAGCTCACCTGGTCCAACTTCAAGGACGCGTGGGGCATCGGCAACTTCGCCACGACGTACAAGAACAGCGCGATCCTGGCCGCGATCAAGGTGCCGCTCGGCGTGCTGGTGTCGGCGATGCTCGGGTTCGCGCTGGCCAAGCTGCGGATGAAGTTCCGCCGGACGGTGATGTTCTCGGTGTTCCTCGGGCTGACGATCCCGATCTACATCACGATCGTGCCGGTCTTCATCATGATGCGGCAGGCCGGTGCGACCGACAGCATCTTCGGGCTGATCGGGCCGTACCTGGCCTTCGGCATCCCCTTCGAGGTGCTGGTGCTGCAGTCGTTCTTCCGGCAGCTCCCGGACGAGATCATCGAGGCCGCCCGGGTGGACGGCGCCGGCGACTGGCGGGTGTTCTTCACGATCATCCTGCCGCTGTCGGTGCCGGCGCTCGTCACGGTGGCGATCCTGGACGCTGTCGCGACCTGGAACGAGTTCCTGTTCGCGCTGATCCTGCTGAACTCCGACGCGCACAAGACCATCCCGGTCGGGCTGCTGAACTTCCAGGGCCAGTTCGCCAACAACAACACCGGCCTCGCGGCAGGCATCCTGATCGCCGTCGTGCCGATCCTGATCGCTTACACCCTCCTTCAGCGCTGGATCGTCGGCGGCCTCACCGCCGGCTCGCTGAAGGGCTGACACCGCCCCACACCGCCCCATGACAAGGAGAATCGAAACCATGACAGACATGCCGGTCTTCGGCGCGGGTATCTGGCACTTCGCCACCTACAAGGACCGTTACGCCACCGACGGGTACGGCGAGCCCGTCGGGCTGCTGGAGCAGATCGACCGGGCCGGTGCCGTCGGCGACCTGTCCGTCGTCGACCTGAACTGGCCGTTCGCCGGGTACGACGGCACGCTCGACGAGGTCAAGTCCGCGCTGCAGCGGAACAACCTGAAGGCGATCGCGATCACGCCGGAGATCTACACCAAGGACTTCGTCAAGGGGTCGTTCACGAACCCGGACCCGAAGGTCCGTCAGCAGGCGCTGGAGCTGTTGCACCAGGCAACCGAGCTGGCCAAGGACCTGGGCTGCTCGTACGTGAAGCTGTGGCCCGGCCAGGACGGCTGGGACTATCCGTTCCAGGTCAACTACCACGACATCTGGAACCTGGCGCTGGACGGTCTCAAGGAGTTGGTGTCGGCGCACCGCGACATCAACTTCGTGATCGAGTACAAGCCGCGTGAGCCGCGGGTGAAGATCATCTTCCCGAACGTCGCGCGCACGCTGCTCGGCATCGAGAAGATCGGCCTGCCGAACCTCGGCATCCTGCTCGACTTCGGCCACTCGCTGTACGGCCAGGAGACGCCGGCCGACGCGGCGCAGCTGGCGATCGACTACGGCCGGCTGTTCGCGATCGACGTCAACGACAACCTGCGCGGCTGGGACGACGACATGGTGGTCGGCTCGGTGCACCTGGTCGAGACGTTCGAGTTCTTCCACACGCTGCGCCGGAACAACTGGGACGGCGTCTGGCAGCTCGACCAGTTCCCGTTCCGCGAGGACAGCGTGCAGGCCGCGAAGCAGGCGATCACCTTCCTGAAGGCGGTGCACCACGCGCTCGACGTCCTGGACGAGGAGGCGCTGGCGGCGGCACAGGCGTCCCACGACGCCCTCGCCGCGCAGAAGCTGGTCCAGAAGGTCCTGCTGAGTTCGATGGCGGAGATCGTATGACGCTGACCGTCGAGCACGCGACGCTGCCGGTCCTCGGACGGCTGCCGATCCACAGCAGCCGCGCCGAGCAGATCGTGCACATCGCCGAGGCCGCCAAGCAGATCCGGATCCAGGACCTGAAGCTGGTCCACCACGCCGGCGCCGGGCACATCGGCGGTGACTTCTCCGCGATCGACATCCTGGCAACGCTGTACGGCGCCGTGCTCGACATCTCGCCCGACGCGGTCGACGACCCGGAGCGGGACCGCTTCATCCTCAGCAAGGGCCACGTCGCCGGGGCGCTCTACACGACGCTCGCGGCGTTCGGGTTCCTGCCGGTCGCGGAGCTCGCGACGTTCCTCAAGCCGCTGTCCGCGCTGAACGGGCACCCGAACCGGAACAAGGTGGCCGGCGTCGAGGCGAACACCGGCCCGCTCGGGCACGGCCTGCCGGTCGCGGTCGGCCATGCCCTGTCGGCCAAGCTCGACGTCTCGCTGCGGCGGACGTACGTACTCGTCGGCGACGGCGAGCTGCAGGAGGGGTCGAACTGGGAGGCGATGATGGCGGCCTCGCAGTACCAGCTCGACCGGCTGACCGTGATCGTCGACCGGAACCGGCTGCAGCAGGGTGCGACCACCAAGGAGACCAACGACCTCGACCCGCTGCCGGAGAAGGCGGCCGCGTTCGGGTTCGCGGTGGTCGAGGTGAACGGCCACGACCACGGCGAGCTGCTCGACGTGCTGTCCGCCGTACCGTTCCGCCCGGGCAAGCCGACCTTCGTGATCGCCCACACGCACAAGGGCCACCCGATCTCGTTCATGAGCAACAACGTCGCCTGGCACCACCGGGTGCCGGACGCGGCGGAGTTCCAGCAGGCGCTGACCGAGCTGGAGGCTGTTGTTCCCGGATTTGCCAAGGAGCCGGCATGACCGCCGTACAAACCCCTTCCATCGCCGACCAGCCACGGTACGACTGCCGGGACGCGTACGTCGAGACGCTCGCGGAGCTCGCCGAGGCCGATCACCGGATCGTGGGTGTGGTCAACGACTCCGTCGGGTCGAGCAAGCTGAACAGCTTCCGCAAGGCGTTCCCGGACCGGCTGATCAACGTCGGCATCGCCGAGCAGGACATGGTCGGGGTCGCGTCCGGGCTGGCCAACGGCGGCCGGATCCCGTTCGTGTCGGCGGCGTCCTGCTTTCTCACCGGACGTGCGCTCGAGCAGATCAAGGCCGACGTCGCGTACTCGAACACCAACGTGAAGCTGTGCGGGATGAGCCCGGGCGTCGCGTACGGCGAGCTCGGCCCGACACACCACTCGATCGAGGACATCGCTTGGCTGCGCGCGATCGACGGCCTGCGGATCGTCGTGCCGGCGGATCCGGTCGAGACCGCGGCCGCGCTGCGCTGGGCGGCCGCCGCGCACGGGCCGGTGTTCATCCGGGTCAGCCGGATGAGCGTGCCGAAGGTGTACGGCGACGACTACGAGTTCCGGCTCGGCAAGGCGATCACGGTCCGCGAAGGCAACGACGTGACCGTGATCAGCAACGGGACCGTGCTGTGGCGGGCGCTGGCCGCCGCGGAACGGCTCGCCACGGAAGGGATCTCGGCCCGGGTGCTGTCGATGCCGACGGTGAAACCGCTGGACGTCGACGCCGTGGTCGCGGCCGCGCGGGAGACGGCCGGCATCGTGACCGCCGAGGAAGCGGTGCCGGGCGGCGGGCTCGGCGGCGCGGTCGCGGAGACCGTCGTCCAGCACCACCCGGCCCGGGTGTCGATCCTGGGCATCGGCGAGTTCGCGCCGACGGGGTCGGCCGGCTACCTGCTCGACCGGTACGGCCTGTCCGCGGACGGCATCGCCGACGCCGCCCGCAAGCTGCTCAGGCCAGGTAGCTGACGAGATCCGCGATCGAGATCATCGCGAAGCCATGAGTGTCGGCGAAACCGCGCAGGTCGGCGCCGGTCATCAGGGTGCCGTCGTCGTTCATGAGCTCGCCGATCACGCCGACCGGCGGCAGTCCGGCCAGCCGGACGAGTTCGACGGTGGCCTCGGTGTGACCGGGCCGCTGCCGGACTCCGCCGTCGACGGCACGCAACGGCAGGATGTGGCCGGGCCGGATCAGGTCCGCGCGCTGCGCCGAGGGATCGGCCAGCACGCGGACGGTCCGCGCCCGGTCCGCGGCGGAGATGCCGGTGCCGACGCCGGTCGCCGCGTCGACGGACACGGTGTACGCCGTCCGCAGGCTGTCCTGGTTGTCCGGCACCATCAGCGGCAACTCGAGCCGGTCCAGGATCTCCGGCGCGGCGGGCGCGCAGACGTAGCCGCTGGTGTGGCGGACGAGCAGGGCCATCAACTCGGGGGTCGCGAGGCTCGCGGCGAAGGTCAGGTCGCCCTCGTTCTCGCGGTCCTCGTCGTCGACGACCACCACGGGTCGCCCGACGGCGATCTCGGCGACGGCGCGCTCGATGGTGTCCAGGCTGGTGACGGTGTTCACGGTCGTTGTCCTCTCGGCAGTGCACGCAGAGCACTCCGGGGGCAACGACAAGCCCACGCCCCCGTTTCCGAGGACGTGCGACTGCCACGTGCGTCTTCCCATCCGGACTTTCACCGTCGGTCCTGGAGTTCCACCAGGTCAACCGCTCCTCCTCGCGGAGTCACGGGTCGCGGACTGTCACCGCCGGCTCGGAATTTCACCGACCCCAGAGCACGTGTGTTCTCTCGACCATCAGCTTAACGGCAACGAGCACCCCAGGAGTGTCATGTCCATCTCATCCGTCTGGCGAGAGATCGAACTGCCGGCTACCGGCGACTGGGTCGATTTCGAGCACGAGTCCGGCCTGGCACTCCGCCGCCCCACGTTCTACGGCGGCGCGGCGGCGGGAGGTGGCACGGGACCGGGCGATGGTGCGGCCGGAGGAGCCGCCGCGGCGGGCGTTGCTGTGGTGCGGAAGGTCCGCTTCGCGGCACCGCTTGCCGGCCGTTGGCGGTGGACGAGCGAGCCGACCCCGACCCGGCCGGACGTGCCCACAGCGCCCGGCTTCGGGGAGTTCGACGTGGCCCCCGCGCTCGACGACGAGCTCAATCCGTTCTTTCGCCATGGGTTCTGGCGGATGTCGCCTGGCGGGCGCAGTCTCGTGCATGCGGACCGGACGCCGGCGCTGCTGGTGGCCGACACTGCCTGGGCGCTGCCCTGGCGCGCCACCCCGGAGCAAGTACGTGAGTACGCCGCGGACCGGCAGTCCAAGGGTTTCAACGCGGTACTCCTGATGACCGTGCAGCCGGACATGCGCGCGGTCGGTCCGCGCGACCGCACCCAGGACGAAGGCTTCGACGTCGGCTTCGAGGACCTGCCCGACGGTCACCTGCGGCAACTGAACGCCGAGTACTTCCAGTACCTCGACGACCTCCTCGACATCCTCGTCGAGCACGGCATCGTCCCGGTCCTGCAGCCCGTCTTCCAGGGGTTCGGCTGGAAAGGCCTCGACGTGGCCGGCACCGTGGTGCCAGAGCAGGAGTACGCCGCCTACTGCCGCTACCTCGTCGCGCGGTACGGCGCCCGGCCGGCGATCTACCTGGTCGGCGGCGACGGCTCCGGAGTCGAGCCGCAGACCGCGGCGGGCGGCGCCGAGGTACACGCGGTCGACTGCTACGAGCAGCCCACCGGCATCCACTACCGCCCGCACATCCGCGCCGACGCCCACCAGGACGCCGAGTGGCTCGACTTCCAGTGGTGCCAGACCGGCCACACCGGCGAGCACGTCCCCGAGCGGGTCGCCGACATGTGGCGGAACCACCCGGTCAAGGCGGTCGCGAACGGCGAACCGACGTACGAGCACACCGGCCGGACCGGTGTGGCCGAGGGCTGGTGGCAGGGCCACGAGGCGTGGAGCAACCTGTGCGCGGGCGGGACGATGGGCGTCGTCTACGGCGCGGGCAGCCTGTGGCAGTGGCGGCTGCACGGCGAGGAGCCGGGGCACTCCGAGTTCTTCCTCGCCCCCGGCGCCGGCTGGCGGGAGGCGATCGGCTTCGAGGGATCGACGTACGTAGGGATGCTCGGCAAGATCCTCGACGGGCTGCCGACGACCGACATGGCGCCGGACTGGACCCGGGTGATCTCGGGCCGCGCGCTGAGCATGACCGACGGCGGACTGATCGTCTATCGCGAGAACGGCGGGCCGGTGATGGTGTTCGACGACACGGTCCCGCTGAACTACACGATCGTCGACCCGCGCGACGGCTCGGTCGTCGCGACCGGGCGGCGGGACACGCCGGGAAGTCCACTGCCTGACGCCGGTGGCGCACCGCGGGTCTACATCTGCCTATAGTCCAGGTTGATCGTCTCGAAGGGGGAGCGCCGTGAACACCAACCGTGGTGTCCGCCAGCCCGGGCTGGACGAGCTGCGGCTGCTCGCGAAGGTGGCCCGGATGTACCACGAGAAGGGCATCCGGCAGCCGCAGATCGCAGCCGAGCTGAACCTGTCCCAGGCGCGCGTCTCCCGGATGCTGAAACAGGCCGTCGAGGTCGGCATCGTGCACACCGTGGTGACCATGCCGAGCGGCGTGCACAGTGACCTCGAGGACGAGCTGCAGGGCCGGTACGGGCTGCGGGACGCCGTGGTCGTCGACACCCTCGGCGTGGGCGACGACGTGCTGCCGGCGCTCGGGTCGGGCGCGGCGGCGTACCTGGACATGACGCTGACCGGCGGGCACGTGGTCGGCATCTCGTCGTGGAGCGAGACGCTGATCAGCGCCGTCGACCGGATGCCGCGCAAGAGCGTTCCGGTGGTGGACAAGGTGGTCCAGATCGTCGGCGGGCTGGGCGACGCCGCGGTGCAGATGCAGGCCACCCGGCTGACCGCGCGGTTCGCCGAGCTGACCGGTGGGATGCCGGTCTACCTGCCCGCTCCCGGGCTGGTCGGCACCCCCGCCGTCCGCCGGGCGATGATGAACGATGTGTCGGTTCGGGACGTTCTGGGCACGTGGGGACAGCTCACCGACGCCCTGGTCGGGATCGGCAGCCTCGAACCTTCGCCGCTGCTGCAGCGCAGTGGCAACGCGGTCGCGGAGGCCGACCAGGACGAGCTGCGCCGGCTCGGTGCCGTCGGGGACGTGTGTTTCCGGTTCTTCGACGAAGAGGGAAAGCTCGTGCGTTCGACGTTCGACCAACGGGTCATCGGGGTGACCGCGAAGGAGCTGCTGGCGGTGCCGCGCCGGATCGGCGTCGCCGGCGGCGACCGCAAGTACTCCGCGATCCGCGCCGCCCTGCTCGGCGGCTGGGTCAACATCCTGATCACCGACCTCGCGATGGCTCACAAGCTTCTCGATGCAGCCTGACGAGCAGCGGGAGGTCTACGCGACCATCGACCTGGCGTTGCGGGTCGGTGAGGTGCTGCTGTCCAGCGGCGCCGGTACGGCGGACGCGACCGCGACGATCCTCGGCGTCACCGCGGCCGGCGGGCTGCGCGGGTGCGAGGTCGACATCACGTTCACGTCGATGGCGGTCTCGTACCAGGCCGCGCCCGACGTCGCGCCGGAGACGCACATCCGGCTGGTCCGGTACCGGTCGCAGGACTTCTCCCGGCTGACCGAGGTCGACCAGCTGGTCCGGCGGTTCGCCCGCGGCGACCTGACCCGCGAAGAGGCATCGCGGGAGCTCGCCCGGATCACGTCCGCCGGTCCGCCGTACCCGCGCTGGAGTGCCGTGCTCGCCTGGGGTGTGATGGCCGGCGGCGCGACGCTGCTGCTCGGCGGCGGCTGGCTGATCACGCTGGTCGCGGTGCTGACCGCGATCGTGATCGACCTGAACAACCGGTGGTTCTCCCGGCAGCGGCTGCCCGCGTTCTACCAGCAGGTCGCCGGCGCGTTCGTGGCGACCGCCGTCGCGCTGATCCTGTACGCCGTGCACGCACCGGTGAAACCGTCCCTGGTCGTTGCCGCGGGCATCATCATGCTGCTGGCCGGGATCGCGCTCACCGGTGCCGTCCAGGACGCCATCACCGGGTACTACGTGACCGCCGCGGCCCGCAGCCTCGAGGCGATGCTGCTCACCGGCGGGATCATCGCCGGCGTCTCGCTCGGCCTCGCGCTCGGGCTGAGGTTCGGTCTGCACGTCGGCATCGAACCGCAGACGATCCAGCTGGCGAACCTTCCGATCATGGTGATCTCGGGCGCGGTGATGGCGGTCGCCTTCGCCTACGCGACGTACGCGCCGCTGCGGGCGTTGCTGCCCGTCGCCCTGATGGGCGCCCTCGCCTCGCTGGTGTTCACGCTGATGACGCGCGCGTCCTTCGGCCCGGCGTGGTCCACGGCCGCGGCCGCGTTCGTCGTCGGTCTGGGCGGGTACTCGAGCGGCCGGCGCACCGGCGTACCGCCGCTGGTCGTGGTCGTCGCCGGATCGATCCCTCTGCTGCCCGGGCTGACGATCTACAAGGGCCTGTACGAGCTGATGGGTGTCGGCCAGCTGATCGGCATCGTCAGCCTCACCACCGCGGTCGCGATCGGCGTCGCGCTCGCCTCGGGCCTGATCCTCGGCGAGTACGTCGCCCAGCCGATCCGCCGCGAGGCCCGCCGCCTCGAGGACCGCCTGGCCGGGCCCCGCCTCGTCGGCCCGCGCCGCCCGGTCCGCCGCCGGACCGGCCGCACGACCCGCCGCCGTCGCCGCGCCGCCTAGCGAATTTCCGCCGCCAAGGTCCACTTTGTGCACGTACCGCGCATTTCGGCCGCCGCGAAACGAGCGGTGGGTGCACAAAGTGGTCGACGACACCCGGCGGGCGGCGCCGCAGGGTGACCATCGTGTCGACGGCACGTTAGAGTTACCGACGGGAAACATCGGCGAGGAGGATCGACGTGGCACTGGGTAGGACGTCCCCACGGGACCTGCCGCTGTTCGCGGATCTGTCCGGGCGCGACATCCGGGACATCTTCCGCGCCGGCGAGGAGGTCTCGGTACCGGCCGGCTGGTCGCTGATCCTGGAGCAGACGCCGCCGGACGCGGCGTACCTGATCCTCAGCGGGACGGCCGCGGTCCGCGAGAAGGGCGAGGAGATCGCCGAGCTCGGCCCGGGCGACATCGCCGGCGAGGTCGCGGTCCGGAAGAACACGTTGCGAACGGCAACCGTCACGGCGAAGTCGCGGCTGCAGCTGCTGCACTTCACCCGGGAGAAGTTCGACGACCTGACCCGCCGGCTGCCCGCGTTCCGGGACGCCATCGACGCCACCATCGCCGAGCGCCGCGGTGGCCGCTGACCCTGGGACACCGGATCTGGCCGGACTGACCCGGGAGTTCGAGCGGACGCTGCTCGGTGGCGAGCGGAAGTTCACCCGGATCGAGGTGTCCGAGCGGGCCGGGATCTCGACTCAGCGCGCCGAGCGGATGTGGCGCGCGCTCGGGTTCGCGACCGTGCCGGACGACGAGGTCGCCTTCACCGACGACGACGTCGAGGCGTTGCGGCTGGTCGCGGCGCTCGAGGACGACGGGTTCATCGAGCCCGAGATGGAGTCCTCGCTGGCCCGCAAACTCGGGCAGACGCAGTCCCGGCTGGCGTCGTGGCAGTCGGCGATGTTCCTGGAGTTCCTCGGCGGGTCCAAACTGTCCGCGGACGAGGCGATCGAGGTCGCGGGCCTGTTGCTGCCGGCTATGGAACGCCTGCAGACGTACGTCTGGCGTCGGCACCTCGCCGCGGCCGCCGGGCGCGCGGTGGCCGGCTCGGACGAGCTGGCCCGCGGTGTCCGGGCGGTCGGTTTCGCGGACATCGTCAGCTACACCCGCCTGGCCCGGCGGTTGGACGAGGCGGAGCTGGGCGAGCTGATCGAGCGGTTCGAGGGCACGGCGGCCGACGTGGTCGCGCTGAACGGCGGCCGGGTGATCAAGTCGATCGGCGACGAGGTGCTGTTCGTGACCGACACCGCCGCGCAGGGCGCCGCGGTCGCGCTCGCGCTGCAGGACGCGGTGACCGCCGACGCGGACCTGCCTGAGCTGCGGATCGGGCTCGCGTACGGCACGATCCTGATCCGGCTCGGCGACGTGTACGGCGAGGTGGTCAACCTGGCCGCCCGGCTCACAACGGAATGCAAACCCGGCCGGGTCCTCGCCGACCGTGAACTCGCCGCGGCCCTCGACGGCCACCCGTCGTACGCCATCCACCGCCTGCGCCGCGTCGCCGTCCGCGGCTACCGCCATCTGGTCCCGTACGCCATCCAGCGAGCCGGTTGAGCGGCAAGCTCGACAGGACGTATACGCCCACTGCGGCCGATCGGCGCGCCGCGCACGCCTGCTGGACGCGCCTGTCGGCGGACACCTCCTGTCGAGCTGTCGTCCGTGACATACGGTTCGGGGTGTGCGGGAGATCAGGACGCCGGCTGAGCTGCAGCTGGTTGGCGGGGGCGACCCGATTGTTGGGTGGGCGGCGCAGGGGTTGGCCGCCGGGGTGCGTGCTTGGCGTGCGGGCGCAGCGGTGGCGGTCGCGTCACCGGACGTGTCGAAGCACGACCGGCTGGCGGTGGTCGGGCCGGTCAAGGACGCGGCGCGGCTGACGACCGGCGTACTGGCCGAGGTCGGTCCGTCGTACCGGCCGTTCGGGGACGAGGAGCTGATCCGCGACCTTGCAGAGCGGGTGCCGGGGCTGACGTTCTCGGCGGCCTTCGGGTGGATGGATGCCGAGGTGATCCCGGACGTCACCACGACGGCCGCCTGGATCGACGGCGATACCGGCGTCGAAGAGCTGCTGACACTCGCCTCGCCCACGTCGTACGCGTGGCCCGGGCATCCCGGCGTACGGCGTTGGGCTGCGGTGACGGGTGAGCGTGGCGAGCTGCTGAGTATCGCCGCGGACGCGTGGAGCGCACCCGAGGTCGGCTTCCTCGCCGGCGTCGCGACACATCCTGTGGCCCGCGGCAAGGGATTGTCTCGCCAGGTCTGCGGATTCACGACCGCCGAGCTGGTGAAACGCCACGGCCGAGCGGCCCTGATGGTGGACGCGAGCAACGCCGCCGCGATCGCCGTCTACCACCGCCTCGGCTACAGCTACCGCCGCGTCGCGGCAGCGTCGGTCACCTCGTCGGCTTGACGGTGAGGGTGACGCCGGGAGTCGGTGTGCCGGAGGGCTTGGCAGTGGTGGGCGTCGCCGGGGCCGGGGGTGGGGCGAAGGGGGCCTTCGTCGAGTCCTTGCAGTTGTCGGACGTGACGTTGCCGTTCTCGTCGGCGACGACGACGGCCTGTGGGAACAGGTTGCTGGTGGAGTCGCGGGACACCTGGCCGTAGCTGGCCGCGCAGTCCTGCAGTTCCAGGGTGATCGGGCTGCCGTTCTGGTCGTACAGCCGCACCGACACCTGCTTGCCCTGGGCATCGAACGGGTAGATGTTCGAGACCGGGGTGCCGTTCACCGTGATGCCGTTCTCCGGCGGGTTGTAGCGCGTGCTCGTGCCGCGGTAGTCGTTGTAGTTGTTGAGGAACCCGAACGACGCACCGGCGTACGCCGCGGCCAGGAACGCCGGGACCGCGACCGCCGCGACGACGTTGAGCGGTACGACGTACCACAGCCAGCGCCGGTCCTGCTGCGTCCGGCGACCGATCCACACCGACACCGCGGCGCCGGCGAAGGCGCCGACCACGGTCACCGACAGGGCGCCGAACAACGCGAAGAACCCGCCCGCGCCGATCATGCCCCGCACGACCCACCAGACCGGCTGGCCGATCGTCACCAGCTCGTGCCGGACGTTCGGCGGGATCTGGTCGATCCAGCCGCGGATCGCCGCCTCGCCGCGGGTGCCGCGTGGAGTGTCCAGGACGATCCGCGGGTCGTTGCCGTGCAGCGCGCGCAGACCGAGCGTCGCCGCCACGAACAGGACGCCGAGCCCGAGCAGCCCGAAGAACGTCGTCTCGTCGCGCGACCACGCGAAGATGCTGACCGCAACGAAGAACGGGCCGACCGTGCAGGCGATCAGGCCCCAGTGCAGCGCCCGCCGGCCGGCGGCGAGCTGGTCCTGGTTCACCGGCTCGGTGCGGGCCGGATAGCCGGCCGCGGTCCGCAGCTCGTCGGCGTACTGCCGGGGCGTCCCCAGGCGGGCCTGCAGGTCGGCGAAGGACGGCTGGTCACCGAGCTCGGCCGCCACCTCGGTGAGGTGATCGGTGACGTCGTGGAGCACGTCCTCGAGCTCACCCGGCGGCAGGTCGTCGAGTTCGGCCCGCACCTGCGTCAGGTAGCTCGCGACCGCTCCGGTCAGGGTGCTGTTCACGCGGCCTCCTTCTCCAGCAGCAGCACCGACATCGTGTCGGCGAAGTGGTTCCAGGTCTTCGTGGACTGTTCGAGCAGCTCGCGCCCGGTCTTGTTCAGCCCGTAGTACTTGCGGTGCGGGCCTTCCTCGCTCGGCTGCACGTACGACGTCAGTGCGCCGGCCTGGAACAGCCGGCGGAGCGTCCCGTACACGGACGCGTCCGCGACGTCCTCGAGTCCCGCCGCGCGCAGGCGGCGCAGTACGTCGTACCCGTAGCCGTCGGCGTCTCGCAGTACAGCGAGCACGGCGAGATCCAGTACGCCTTTGAGCAGTTGGCTCGTGTCCATGGCGGCCTCCTCCGGTGTTCCGCGGAGAAGACTACTACACATTGCGGAGTACTCCGGTTGGGAGACTGAGCGACTCCGCAATTTCGATCAAGTCGGTGCCGGGCGGCTGGGGCACAGTGGTGGACATGGCGGACGTGTTCGAGAAGTTCGTGGCGGTGGTCGCGGCCGGTCTTCGGGAAGCCGACGACCCGCTCGACGGCGCCGGCCTGGCGGGCCGCGTGCACCTGTCGCGGTTCCACTTCGACCGGGTGATCGGTGCGGTGGCGGGCGAGTCGCCGTTCGCGTTCCGGCGGCGGGTGCTGCTGGAGCGGGCGGCGTACCGGCTGCTGACCGAGCCGGTCGCCGTACTCGATGTCGCGGTCGAGGCCGGTTACGGGTCGCACGAGGCGTTCACGCGTGCGTTCGCCAGGGCGTACGGGATGTCGCCACGGGAGTGGCGGCGGGAAGCGTCGCGGGTCTTCTTCCTCGCGGCGCCGAGTGGAGTGCATTTCCAGCCGCCGGCCGGTCTTCGGCTGCCGGCCCGTAGAAAGGTGAGAGGCATGGACGTACTTGTCAGGATGGTCGAGCACCACGTGTGGCTGACCGGAGAGCTGATCGAACGCGGCGCCCGGCTGGACGCCGCGACCCTGGACCGCCCCATCGAGCTGTCCGTCGAAGGGATCGACGACGACATCTCGATCCGCTACCTCCTGGACCGCCTGGTCTGGCAGGAGGAGATGTGGCTCGCGTCCGTCGAGGACCGCCCGTTCCAGGTCCCGGAGTGCGGCCGCGAGGTCGTCACCCCGATCCCCGAACTCCGCACCCGGCACGCCGACGCCGGCGCCCGCTTCGTGGCCCTCGTCAACCAACTCAACGAAGAAGGCCGCTTCGACGAGTCCTTCGTCGACACCACCTGCGAACCACCCCGCGTCTTCACCTACGGCGGCATGGTCGCCCACGTCCTGACCTTCGCCGCCCACCGCCGATCCCTCCTGGTAGGCGCCTTCTACACCGCCGGCATCACCGACCTCGACACCGGCGACCCAATGCACTTCGTAGCCGAAGGCAACTAACCCGTCGAGTCGTGAGAATTGGCTGACGCGCGCAGCCGATATTCACGACTCGGCGTCGGAGGTGGGGACCAATCGCCACGACTCGGCGGTCTGGGGCAGTGGGAGTGGGTCAGGCGGCGCGGAGGGGGTGGCGTCGGGTGCGGAGGTCCTCGGAGACGCGGGCCACGACGGTGTGCGGAATCTGCAGGATGTCGTAGGCGGTGACGACCCGGATCCGCCAGCCTTCGCGTTCGAGGTTCTCGCGGCGGCGGATGTCCAGCCGCCACTGACGCGCATCCACCAGGTGGTGCTTCCCGTCGTACTCGATCCCCAGTTTCGAGTGGGGGTAGGTAAGGTCCGGTTCGGCCAGCCAGCCGCCGGCGGAGTCGGTGACCACGTAGCCGGTCTCCGGCTCGGGCAGGCCACCGAAGACGAGCAGTAGCCGGAGCCGCGATTCCATCGGAGAATCGACGCCTGAGCGGACCAGGGCCGCTGCTTCCCGAGCACGTCGGGCGCCCCGGACTCCGATCGCCGCGAGGGCTGTTTCGACCAGGTGGTTCGGCTCCGCGTCGGAGTGCCGTACGAGGGAATCTCCTGCGCAGACCAGTCCGGTCAGATCGCAGTACGGTGACAGGTCGACGAACGTCCGCTCGGGCGACGTCAGCGGCAGTCCGGCACGCAGCGCGCGGTCGAGTCGTTGTACTTCGTGAACGCGCAGCCCGCTCACTCGTGGAAGGGTTCGCCGCGGATCGCGTCGGACGGTCACGTGGACGATCTCGGCGGCGCGATCGTCGGCGCTCCACAGGCTCAGCGCGGTGTCGTGACTCACGACCGCACCGGGCGTCAGCATCAACGCTGCCTCGGCCTGCAACCGGGACGTGAGAGCGACCGTTGCGTCGACGTACACAGGACCCAGCACCTGTCGGTACCGCGGGCCGCGCAGCACGCCGCGCGAGATACCCGCCGCCCGCGCATCCGCCACCGTGAACAACACACCACCATCATCGCGGGATCCCCTGTCCCACGCTTTCACTTGTCCACAGCGCCGCCGAGTCGTGGCGATTGGCTTCGATCACCTTCGTCGAGTCGTGGATTCTGGCTGACCTGCACAGCCGAATTCCACGACTCGGCGGGAGAGGAGGGTCAGTTCTTGGGGTCGTGGAGGTTGGGGCGTTGGGTGGGGGTGGTGATCTCTACCTGGATCGACTGGGGTTTGGTGGGGGCCGTCAGGTGGCCTGAGGAGATGGGGATGTTGAGTTGGCTGGCTGCTACGTCGATGTCGATGGTGGCGCCGGTGTCGTTGGGGCTGGTCCACTCGGTGTCGGACAGGGTGATGGCCAGTCCGAGGATGCGGCCCTTCGGGATGATCTGGTCCTGGGCGCGGAGGGGGACTGTGACGGTGGTCCACTGGCCGGGCTTCAGGGGGGTCGGCTGCGTGAGGGACTTGCTGTGCGCGGCGTCGATCCAGCCGCGGCTGACGATGCCGTGGTCGCTCTGTGCGGTGAGCTTCTCGACGGTGTAGTAGCAGCTGTCGTCGTAGTCGGTGCTCGAACCCTCACAGGTGCTGTCGTCGGTACGGCGGATGCCGGTGTAACGCTGGGCCTCGCCGTACTCGATGAGGCGCGCGGTCACCGGCGTCGTCGGCGAGTCGGACTTCAGCCGGAGCGTGACCGACGGCGTCCCGCTGACCCGCAGCGGTGCCGCGAGCGGCGCGGACAGGAACATCTGACGCCCCGCGATCACCTGCGTCGGGTCCGCGACGATGTCGTCCTCGGTGAGCTCGGGGTCGTCGGTGATCGTCACCGAACCCTTGCCCGCGGCGCCTAGTTTGCCGGCCGCCAGCGGCACCGGCGTCGGCCGGTTCACGGCCGGCCACGTCCGGTAGTCGCGCCACACGTCCGGCGTCGTCTCGACCGAGACCATCGGCTCCTTCATCACGCCGTTCTGCAGGCCCTGCAGCCAGTAGTCGAACCACTGGTGCAGCTCGTCGACCCACTCGTCGCGGCGGAACTCGAACGGGTCCACGTGGTCCTCGAGCCCGAGCCACAGCTTGCGCGGCACGTTGTTGCGCGACAGCGCCGACCACCACTGCGAGAAGTGGTTCGTCTGCACGTTGTAGTCGCTGAGTCCGTGGGTGATGAAGACCGACGCCTTCACCTTCGACGCGTTCTCGGTGTAGTCGCGCTCGGCCCAGAACGACGTGTAGTCGCCGGTCTCGTCGTCGTCGTTGTCACCGAGCTCGCCGCGGACCTCGTCACAGGCGGCGCTGTCGTGCCCGACGTATCCGGCCAGCCAGGGCATGTAGTCGTCCGAGTACGGTACGCCGCCGGAGCGGGTGTAGTCGTACCACGACGAGATGGCCGAGATCGGCACGATCGTCTTCAGGCCCGGTACGCCGGTCGCCGCGACGCCGTTCGCGAGCGTCCCGTCGTACGACTTGCCGATCATCCCGACCGCGCCGGTGGTCCAGGACGCCTTCACCGGTTGCCCTGTCGCGGTGTGCGCGGTGTTGCGGCCGTTCAGCCAGTCGATCACGTCGACGACCGACTGGATCTCGTCGCGGCCGCCGACGTCACCGCAGCCGGTGGAGCGGCCGGTGCCGACGATGTCCACGCCGACCATCGCGTAGCCGCGCGGGACGAAGTAGTTGTCGTAGAACAACGGCATCTTCCGGATCACGCCGTCGCCGTCGTAGGTCTTCTTCTCGCTCTCGTTGCCGCGTCCGCAGCAGGAGTAGTACGGCGAGGCGTCCATGATGACCGGGATCTTCACGCCGGTGAGGGCGGTCTCGCTCGGCCGGACGATGTCGACCGCGATCTCGTCGTTCTCGCCGTCGGAGTCGGTGTCCATCGTGGTGTCGACGTACACCGACTCGCGGATGGCGTTCGCGTAGTCGTAGACCGGCTCGGTGCTCTTGGTGCGCGTGTCGATGTGCTGCGGCACACTGGGAGCAGCAGCCGGGGCCGGCGTACCGGGCCCGTCCGGGAGCGGCGCAGCGACGGCCGGACCGACGACGGTCGACAGGCTGAGCACGGCGGACGAGACCAGGATCGTCACCCGGGCGCGGACGGTCCTCATGGCTGGGAAGGCTAGTCACTCGCGGGCCGCAACGCCAGGTTCTGCCGAGATTGGCAGCGACCTGCCCGATACGCAGCGTGAGAACTGCGTGGTTCGATAGGGTGACCGCCACCGCCCACCGGGGGGACGCACGAAAGGGTAGGCCATGAATCTGCGAGCACCGGTCACGTTGCTGGACGTGGCACAGCGTGCGGGCGTGTCGGTCGCGACCGCGTCCCGCGTGCTGAACGGCGGGGACCGCGTGCCCCGTCCGGAGTTGCAGGAACGGGTGAAGGCCGCGGCCGACGAGCTCGGCTACACGCCGAACGCACAGGCGCAGGCGCTGGCCAAGTCGTCGACGAACGTGGTCGGCATTCTGGTGCACGACATCGAGGACCCGTACTTCGCCGCGATCGCGAACGGCGTGATGCGCGCCGCCGACGAGCGCAACCTGCTGGTGATGATGGCCAGCACCTTCCGGGACGCCGACCGCGAGATCGCCTACCTGTCGTCGTTGCGGGCGCAGCGGGCGCGGGCCGCGGTGATGATCGGCAGCCGGCGGACCGACAGCGACAGCCTGGCCCGGACGGCGGCCGAGGTGGAGAGCTTCCTCAACTCCGGCGCGGGTCTCGCCCTGGTCAGCCAGTCCGGGATGCCCGCGCACACGGTCGAGCCGGACAACCGCTCGGGGTCGGCCGACCTGGCCCGCGAGCTCGTCGGGCTCGGCTGGCGCAAGTTCGCCGTGCTGGGTGGGCCGGAGACGCTCGCGACGGCACGCGATCGGCGTGACGGGTTCGTCGCCGGGCTGGCCGAGGCCGGGCTGGCGCCGGTGGCGGTCGAGGCCGGCGACTTCACGCGCGACGGTGGGTACGCCGCCGCGGAGCACCTGCTCGACCGCAACGCCGACGTCGACTGCGTGTTCGCGGTCAACGACGTGATGGCGGTCGGCGCGATGTCCGCGTTGCGTGCGCGCGGCGTCGACGTACCGGGTCAGCTCGGCGTCGCCGGGTTCGACGACATCGCGACGCTGCGGGACGTGTGGCCGGGTCTGACGACCGTTCGGCTGCCGCTGGAGCAGATGGGTCGCCGTGCGCTGGAGCTCGCCATCGAGGGCGGCGACGCCACGACCGAGACGTTCAAGGCCGAGGTAGTACTGCGCGAAAGCACCGCCCGCGCCTGAAATATGCTCGACCGGTGACCGTCTCCGAGATCTTCGACCCGTCGGCCTGGAAGCAGGTGGACGGCTTCGAGCTGACCGACATCACCTACCACCGTGCGGTCGACGCCGGGGTGGTGCGGATCGCGTTCAACCGGCCGGAGGTGCGCAACGCGTTCCGGCCGCAGACCGTCGACGAGCTGTACCGGGTGCTGGACCACGCGCGGATGTCCACCGACGTCGGCTGCGTGTTGCTCACCGGCAACGGGCCGTCGCCCAAGGACGGCGGCTGGGCGTTCTGCTCGGGCGGTGACCAGCGGATCCGCGGCAAGGACGGATACAAGTACGCCGAGGGCACGACCGCCGAAAGCATCGACCCGGCGCGCGCGGGCCGGCTGCACATCCTCGAAGTACAACGGCTGATCCGCTTCATGTCGAAGGTCGTGATCTGCGTCGTCCCGGGATGGGCCGCGGGCGGTGGCCATAGCCTGCACGTGGTCGCGGACCTCACGCTGGCGTCGGCCGAGCACGCGCGGTTCAAGCAGACCGATGCGGACGTGGCGTCGTTCGACGGCGGGTTCGGCTCGGCGTACCTGGCGCGGCAGGTCGGGCAGAAGTTCGCGCGGGAGATCTTCTTCCTCGGTGACGAGTACTCCGCCGACGACGCGTACCGGATGGGCATGGTGAACAAGGTCGTCCCGCACGCGGACCTCGAAGCCGTCGCGCTGGAGTGGGGCAAGAAGATCTGCGCGAAGTCCCCGACGGCGCAGCGGATGCTGAAGTACGCGTTCAACCTGATCGACGACGGGTTGGTCGGGCAGCAGCTGTTCGCGGGCGAAGCGACCCGGCTTGCCTACGGCACCGACGAGGCTGCCGAAGGACGCGACTCGTTCCTGGAGAAGCGGCCGGCCGACTGGTCGCCTTACCCATATGCCTTCTAGCCCACGTCTGTTGGCATAGGCAACGATTCGCGCATCGGCAGCTGGTGTTCCGTCGAGCGTCCGGGTGAGTGCCAGCCTGTTCAGCCTTGATAGATTTTAACACTAAATCCTGTGCTCTTCACAGAAATATTCGTGCGAAGTGCTGACAGTTCGCGGTAGATCGCTTACCGTCGGGCGCTATGAACAATCTCTCCCGCCGTGGGTTGCTTGCTGGTGCCGGTGCTGTGGTGGTTGGCGGAGCGGTAGGAGTGCCGGCGTCCGCCGGGACGCTCGCGCTCCCGCCGTCGCGGCGGTTCGTCCTCGACGGGCCGGGTGGCGAGCTGTTCCGGAGCAAGCCGCTCGCGGACGTGACCGTCATGCAGTCGATCGCGTTCGACAACGTGAACCAGCGGCTGTTCACCGGGCAGTTGCGTGCGGGCTCGCCGTCCAGCAGCGGTGATCTCACGCTGACGCAGCTCACGCTCGCCGGCGACGTGGTCGGTCACATGTACCTGAGCGGTTTCGGCCACGCGGTCTCGATCGGCGCGGAGGCCGTCGGGCGGACGACGTACCTGTGGACCGAGACCGACGTCGACACCGCGAACGCGCGCGGCCGGCAGATCGCCCGGTTCCGTTGGGAGGACGGCGCGACGCTGACCAAGGACTCGCCGGGACTGCGCAGCTGGAAGCCGGTCGCGGACGGTGCTGTGTTCACGCCGTCGGTGGACCAGCTGCACGGCCGGATCGGGATCCGGCACACACTCGCCGACGGGTTCCACATCAACGTGTACTCGCTGGCCGCGGCGCGCGCCGGGGACTTCTCGCGCGTGCTCGCGTCCTTCAAGCAGCCCGCGATGACGGCGGGCATCGACTTCCAGGGCTGGGCGCTGTACGGCTCGTACGTCTACCTGTGGGAGGGCGAGGCGTACGCCGGTACGCCGGATCCTGCCGCGGCGACGTCGAAGCTCTGGACGTACGACATCACCAAGGGCGAGGTCGTCGAGTCCGTACAGATCCTGGACGGCGCCGACCTGGTCTACCGCGAGGCCGAGGGTGTCGGGGTGCACGTCGATCGTCTCGGCTGCCCGCGGCTGTGCTTCGGCTTCGCCTCCGGCGTGACCGGCGACCGCCGGGCCAACCTCTTTTATCGGAGCAGATTGGTGTAACCGCATGGACAACCTGTCCCGCCGCGGGTTGCTGACCGGTGCCGGCGCATTAGTTGCCGCCGGCACCCTCGGCGTACCGGCGGCCACCGCCCGGACCCTGTCCCTCCCGACCTCGAAGCGCTTCCAGATGAGCGCGACCACGAACGAGTTCTTCCGCAGCAAGCCGCTGCAGGACGCGACCGTGATGCAGTCGTTCGCGTTCGACACCCCCAACAACCGCCTGTTCGCCGCCCAGTTGCGCGGCGGGAGCGGTGCGAACAGCGGTGATCTCGCCCTGACCCAGCTCGACTTCTCCGGGAACCAGTTGGGGTACATGTACCTGACCGGGTTCGGCCACGCGGTGTCGATCGGCGCGGAGGCTTCCGGCAGTACGACGTACCTGTGGACCGAGACCGACGTCGATACCGCGAACGGGCGCGGCCGGCAGATCTGCCGCTTTCCCTGGCAGAACGGGAAGACGCTGACGTCGTCCGCGGTGACGAAATGGAAGCCGGTGTCGAGCGGCAGCGTCTTCACCCCCGCCGTGGACCAACGCTTCAACCAGCTCGGCGTCAGGCACTCGCTGTCCGACGGCATGCACATCAACGTCTACTCGCTGACGGCCGCGCGCAGCGGTGACTTCTCGACGGTCCTCGCATCGTTCAAGCAGCCGGCACTGACGCCCGGCATCGACTTCCAGGGCTGGGCGCTGTACGGCTCGTACGCCTATTTCTGGGAAGGCGAGGCCTATCCCGGCGAGCCCGACGAGACCCAGGCGACGTCGAAGATGTGGTGCTACGACATCAACGCCGGCCAACTGGTCGACTCGTTCCTCACCCTGGCCGGCAAAAGCCTCACCTACCGAGAACCAGAAGGCATGGCCGTCTACGGCTCCACCGACACCACCGCCCGCCTCTACTTCGGCTTCGCCTCCGGCGTAACCGGCGACCGCCGAGCCAACCTCTTCTACCGCAACGACCTCGTGTGAGTTACTGGGCGACGCCGTACAAGCGGTCGCCGGCGTCGCCCAGGCCGGGGACGATGTAGCCCTTGTCGTTCAGGTGGGAGTCCATGCCGGCGATGACCAGGTTGCAGGGGACGTGGAGGTTGGTGAGTTCGCGTTCTACGCGCTCTACGCCCTCGGGGGCGGCCAGCAGGCAGATGGCGGTGATGTGGTCGGCGCCGCGGTCGACCAGGAACTGGATTGCGGCGGCCAGGGTGCCGCCGGTGGCCAGCATCGGGTCGAGGACGTAGCACTGGCGGCCGGACAGGTCCTCCGGGAGCCGTTCGGCGTACGTCGACGCGGTCAGGGTCTCCTCGTTGCGGACCATGCCGAGGAAGCCGACCTCCGCGGTCGGGAGCAGCCGTGTCATCCCCTCGAGCATGCCGAGGCCGGCCCGCAGGATCGGGACGACTAGGGGTTTCGGTGCGGCGAGCTTCACGCCCTGCGCCTCCGCGACCGGGGTCTGTACCGTGACCGGGCCGGTCCGCACGTCCCGGGTCGCCTCGTAGGCGAGCAGCGTGACGAGCTCCTCGGTCAGCCGCCGGAACGTGGGTGAGTCCGTGTGCTCGTCGCGCAGCGCGGTGAGCTTGTGGGCGACGAGCGGGTGGTCCACGACGAGGATCTGCATAAGCCCGAACGGTACCGTCGGCGATTCGCGGCAGGAAAGCGCGCTCGCTGCCAAACTGGAAACCGCATTGGATTCTGCCCTGTCGCCCACCAGGGAGTGACCCGATGACCGAGAAGTCGCCCGAGCAGCTCGACCGCCTGCGCCGGCGTGCCGCCTTCCTGCGCGAGCGCGAGGAGGCGGCGGCCCTGCGGGACCGGATCGCGCCCCGGCGGGCCCGCGTTCGGCAGCTCCGGGAGGCGATGCGCCGGGCGACGTTCCATCACTGACCATGACCGGGCGGTGTCGACCTGTGTTGGCGGATCTGATACCACAACGAGATCGCCTGGAAAGCTGGAGTCTGGGACGATGAGCCGGTGTCCGATGCCACGGCTATGACCGATCTCGACTGTGCGGTTGCCGCCTACCTCGAGGACGGGCACTGGACTGTCACCCCGCTCGTACTGCGCGGTGAGCTCGACCTGTCCACCCTGGTCTCCGCCCTGCGTCGCTACCCGGGCGAGGCGGGCGTGCTCGGCATGGTGTCGGTCGACGAGGACTTCTTCGTCCTGGTGCGGGTGGACGGCGGGCGGGCGCGGTTCCTGATCTCCGACGTGACCGCCGCGACCGAATGGCCGCTGGCCCGGCAGGTCGTGGACGAGCTCGACATCCCGCTGGCCGATGACGACGACGAGCAGGTCCCGGCCGGCGACCTGACGATCGTGGCCGACCTGGGGATGACCGCGATGGACCTCGGCGCGCTCTGCGACGACGTCGACCTCTACCCGGTGGAGATGCTCGAGGAGGTCGCCGAGGCGCTTGGCTTCGGCAACCAGTTCGACGACGCGATCGAAGCCGTTGGCTAGTCCGGTCCTGCGGCAGGCGTGGTCGCGGTTGATGGCGCTGGCGCTCGAGGAGGCCGAGCGGGCACTGCCCGACGTACCGATCGGTGCGCTCGTGGTGGACGGCGACGGGGAGATCATCGGGCGCGGGCACAACGAGCGGGAGCTGACCGGCGACCCGACGGCGCACGCCGAGATCCTGGCGATCCGGGAAGCGGCCCGGCACGTCGGTGAGTGGCGGCTGACCGGCTGCACGCTGGTGGTCACGCTGGAGCCGTGCACGATGTGCGCCGGGGCGATCGTGCTGTCGCGTCTGGACCGGCTGATCTTCGCGGCGTACGACGAGAAGGCCGGCGCGGTGGGGTCGCTCTGGGACGTCGTCCGGGACCGCCGGCTCAATCACCGGCCCGAGGTGGTGGGCGGTGTGATGGCGGACGAGGCCGGTGCCCGGCTCCGCGATTTCTTCATCGGGCACAGACCTTGATAGTGTCCTCGGCGGTGGCGTGTCCGAGCGGCCGAAGGAGCGCGCCTCGAAAGCGCGTGACGGGCAACCCCCGTCCGAGGGTTCAAATCCCTCCGCCACCGCCATTCGGTTGGATGGTCCCGCACGAAGTGTGGGACCATCCAACCGAATATCAACGGCTGTGGGATTTGGGAGGAGCCCGCGACGGTTCCCTCCGCCACCGCCAACCGCCCCTCGGGGCGGCCGATAGCCGGAGACCCTGATGCTGTGTGATGCGTCAGGGTTTTCGTCTCTCTGGACCTGACTCGGGACGCTCGGCGAGAGGGCCCCTATGGATGTTGCGGAGCTCGACGGCATTCTGCTGGCGGGTGCGGCGGTTCTGCTGGTCGCCGTGGTCGCGGTGCGGCTGTCCGCGCGGGTCGGGCTCCCGTCGCTGCTCATCTACCTCGGGATGGGCCTGCTGCTCGGCGAGTCGGGGCCGGGGCACATCCACTTCGAGGACGCGCAGCTGGCGCACGCGCTGGGGTTCGCGGCGCTGGTGGTGATCCTCACCGAGGGCGGCCTGACCACCCGGTGGAACGAGGTCCGCCCGGTGATGCCGCTCGGGCTGGTGCTCGCGACGGTCGGTGTCGCGGTCAGTGTCGGCGTCGTCGCCTGCGTCGCGCATTTCGTGCTCGGGCTGAGCTGGCAGCTGTCCGTCCTGCTCGGCGCAGTGACATCCCCGACGGACGCGGCGGCCGTCTTCGCGGTGCTCAGACGGGTGCCGATCCAACCGCGGCTGCGGGGCGCGCTGGAGGCCGAATCCGGTCTGAACGACGCCCCGACCGTGTTGCTCGTCACACTCGTCAGCACCGGCGAGATCGGCGACAAGGGCCTGCTGTGGTTCAGCGGCCTGGTCGTGTACGAGCTCGTCGTGGGCGCCCTGTTCGGCCTGCTGATCGGCTGGCTGAGCGTCGGCCTGATCCGGCGGATGGCGCTCGGCTCGGCCGGCCTGTATCCGCTCGCGGTGCTCTCCGTGGCCTTCATCTCGTACGCCGGGGGCGCGGTCCTGCTGCACGTGTCCGGATTCGCCGCCGTCTACGTGACCTCGCTGGTGCTGGGCCGGGCCGAGTTGCCGCACCGGATGGCGACCCGGTCGTTCGTCGACGGGATCGCGTGGCTGGCGCAGATCGGGCTGTTCGTGATGCTCGGGCTGCTGGCGTCGCCGGGGGACTTCGAGCTGAACGACGTCCTCGTCGCGCTCGTGATCGGGGTCGCGGTGACCGTCGTCGGGCGGTTCGCGTCGGTGGCGATCTCGGCGGCGCCGTTCCGGCTGCCGTGGCGGGAGCGGACGTTCATCTCGTGGGCGGGTCTGCGCGGCGCGGTGCCGATCGTGCTCGCGACCATCCCGCTCGCCGAGGGAGTGCCGCAGGCCGGCCGGATCTTCGACGTGGTGTTCGTGCTGGTGCTGCTGTTCACGCTGTTGCAGGGGCCGTCGCTGCCGTGGCTGGCGAAGCGGCTCAACGTGCTCGACGAGAACGCGGCGCACGAGGTGGACATCGACGTGGCGCCGCTGGAGTCGCTCGGCGCGGACATGCTCCAGGTGTTCGTCCCGAGCGAGTCCCGGCTGGCGGGCGTCGAGATCGGCGAACTCCGGCTACCGCCCGGTGTCTCGGTCTCGCTGGTGATCCGCGGCGAGCAAGCTTTCGTTCCGGACCGCCGTACCGTGCTCCGGGCCGGCGACAACCTGCTCGTGGTCGCGCCCAGCCCGGTCCGCGAGCAGACCGTCCGCCGCCTGCGGGCCGTCTCCAGGGCCGGCCGTCTGGCCGGCTGGTTCGGCGAACGCGGCCGCGAACAGCACTAGACCCTAGGCGCGTGTCGCCGCGGCGATGACCTTGGTCAGGCGGGCGTGCAGGTCCATGAGTTCGTCGACGTCCATGCCGAGGCGCTCGACGACGGCCGGTGGTACTTCGAGGGCCTGCTCGCGCAGCGCCCGGCCCTTGTCGGTGAGGGCGACAGCGAGGGAGCGTTCATCGGCGCGAGATCGGTCGCGACGCAGCAGGCCGGCCGCTTCGAGACGCTTGAGCAGCGGGGACAACGTCGCGGGCTCGAGCTGCAGCATCCGGGAGAGGTCCTTGACCGAGACCGGCTCGTGCTCCCAGAGCGCCAGCATCACCAGGTACTGCGGGTGGGTGAGGCCCATCGGCTCGAGGACCGGGCGGTAGAGCGCGATGACGGTCCGCGCGGCGACCGCGAGACCGAAGCAGACCTGATGCTCCAGCGCGAGAGGGTTGTCCGGCGGCGTGATCTTCGTCCCTGCCATGCGGTTAGTGTAGCAACATTATGTACACTAACTATTAGTGCCAAGAGTCAGTGAGGGAGCAATGACGCAGGTGATACGACGCCGGACCCCGCGGCCGATGAACATCGAGACCGTGCAGCGCTGGGTGGTCTCGGCCATCCTCTTCCACGTCGGCAGCGTCCCCGCCGTCACCCTGGCCGTCTACAGCATCGGCGTCGCCGGCGGCGACTTCGGCAAGGGCGTCGGCCTGTGGCTGATGTCGGGCGTGATCGGCGTACTCACCGCGGTCGGCATCCTCGCCATTCACCGCCGCAGGCTGGTCTCGGCCTGGCTGCTGCCGGGCATCCTCCCGACCGCGGTCACGGGGTTCTTCATCTTCTGACCGCGGCCGGACGCCTCAGTTCGGGTTCTGGCCGGAGGGGACGGGCTGCGGGCTGGGGACCACCGGGAGGCAGACCGTGGATCCCGGGGCGACCGCCACCGACGGGATGCCCTTGAGCTTCACCGCGCCGAAGCCGGCGCCGATCACCAGGTCGACGGTGTGGTCGGTGCGGCCGTCGGCGATCAGCTGCGCCTTCTGGTTGAGCTGACCGGCGACGAGCAGCATCTCCGGCGCGTCCTCGGTGGCGCCGCGCAACGCCACCACCTCGGTCTTGTCGCCCTTGGGCTCGTTGGCGACCCGGTCGATGTTGAAGCCGCGCTGCTTCAGCACTTCCGCGACCCGGCCGGCCGAGCCCGCACGGGCGCCGCCGTTGTACACGTTCAGCACTACCTGCTTCGGGACCAGGCGGTTGTTCGTCAGTTTCTGCTCGGTACAGGTCGGCTCGGCGCTGCTGTTCATCAGCGAGTTCCAGCCCCACCAGCCGCCGCCGGCGAGGATCCCGAGCAAGATCACCATCGTGATCGGCGTGCGCCACCGGAGCCGCGAGTGCGGTCTCGGTTGCGGATGAATCGCTGTCACTTGCTCCTCCCCCCGTGAGCGGCAGCCATGGTCAGTCCACTACCAGTACCCGTGCATGCAGGACTTGACGCTGCTGCAGTGCGGCCCGCAGCGCGCGGTGCAGGCCGTCCTCGAGGTACATGTCGCCCTTCCACTCCACCACGTGGGCGAACAGGTCGCCGTAGAAGGTCGAATCCTCGTCGAGCAGCGCGTTCAGGTCCAAGGTGCCCTTGGTGGTGACAAGCTCGTCCAGCCGCACCTGCCGTGGCGGCAGCGAGGACCAGTCCTTCGGCCGCAGGCCGTGGTCCGGGTACGGCTTGTCGTCCCCGACGCGCTTGAAGATCACCCCCCGAAGTCTAGCCGGATCACAGGTCGTCCGAGAGGTCACGAATGTCACCGGAACAGTCCGGTACACCGACTCAACCTTTCCGGGCCGCCCGGCGTCCTACAGGAACAGGGAGCGGTGGGGGCGGATCCGCGCCTACGACCAGGGGGAGTGAACGGTATGCGAATTCTTCCGAAACTCGGCCTCGCGACTGCGGCGATCACGCTGATCGGGCTCGGTACGTCGGTACCGGCCGAGGCCGTCACGGTGTCCCAGGTGAAGGCCGCCCAGGCCCGCCTGAACACGCTCGGCTGCACGTCCGGCCCGGTCGACGGCAAGGCCGGCGCGATGACCCAGGCGGCGACGGTGCGGTTCCAGTCCGCCAACGTGCTGAGCCAGACCGGTTCGCTGAACAGTACGACGTACGCGCGCCTGATGGCCTCGACCGCTAAGCGCTGCGACGTCCGGGCGGTGCCGCGCCGCTCCGGGACCGGGCGCCGGATCGTCGTCAGCCAGACGCAGAACTGGGTGTGGCTGATCGATGCCCGGGGCAAGGTCGTGCGGCAGGGCGGGATCATCGACAACCCGACGTACCTCAAGGCTGGTACGTATACGAGCGGCTCGAAATGCGGCCGGCCGGCCCGGGTACTGCGCAACACCGACGGCGGGCGGCTGTACCTGAACCACTTCGTCCGGTTCGCGCCGTGCGGCGTCGGGTTCCACCAGATCCCGACCTACAAGTCGAACGGGCAGCAGATCCACGCCGACTGGCTGCTCGGCACGAACTACCGCGCCTCGCACGGCTGCATCCGGGTGTCGGCCTCGATGTCGATCGCGATCTGGTCGTTCGCGGCCGGCGCGACGCGTGTGGTCGTCATGCGCTGATCTCGGAGGACTAGCATGCCGACCGGGTAGTACAGCCAGAGTCGAGGCAACCGGGGAAAGGCGCGCCAGATGGCCGAGAAAGCCGACGTCGTGGAGACCGTCAAGCAGGGGTACGCGTTCGAGGGGGCGGCGCTCGAGCTGGGTGCGTTGCTGGTCGACGGCGAGCCGAATCCGGAGGCGGCGGTCCGGATCCCGCTGGGGATGATGAACCGGCACGGCCTGGTCGCGGGCGCCACCGGTACCGGCAAGACGAAGACACTGCAGTTGATGGCCGAGCAGCTGTCGGCGGCCGGTGTCGCGGTGTTCGCTGCCGACATCAAGGGCGACCTGTCCGGCATCTCGCAGCCCGGTGAGAGCAGTGACAAGCTGCTGGCCCGGACCAAGACGATCGGCCAGGAGTGGACGGCGACCGGCTTTCCGACCGAGTTCTACGCGCTCGGCGGCCAGGGCGCCGGGATCCCGATCCGCGCGACGATCACCTCGTTCGGCCCGGTGCTGCTGTCCAAGGTGCTCGGGCTGAACGACGTCCAGGAGTCGTCGCTCGGGCTGATCTTCCACTACGCCGACAAGGCCGGGCTGACCCTGCTCGACCTGAAGGACCTGCGCTCGGTCATCCAGCACCTCACCTCCGACGAGGGCAAGGACGACCTGAAGGAGCTGGGCGGACTGTCCGCGGCGACCGCGGGTGTGATCCTGCGGGCACTGATCGGGTTCGCCGACCAGGGCGCCGAGGCGTTCTTCGGCGAGCCCGAGTTCGACACCGCCGACCTGCTGCAGCAGCGCGACGGCAAGGGCGTCGTGTCGCTGCTGGAGCTGCCGAACCTGCAGGACCGGCCGGCGCTGTTCTCGACGTTCCTGATGTGGCTGCTCGCCGACCTGTTCCACGACCTGCCCGAGGTCGGCGACGTGGACAAGCCCAAGCTGGTGTTCTTCTTCGACGAGGCGCACCTGCTGTTCAACGACGCGTCCAAGGCGTTCCTGGACGCGATCGCGCAGACCGTCCGGCTGATCCGGTCGAAGGGCGTCGGCGTGTTCTTCGTGACCCAGACGCCGAAGGATGTGCCGGATGCGGTGCTGGCCCAGCTCGGTTCGCGGGTGCAGCACCAGCTGCGCGCGCACACGCCGAACGACGCGAAGGCCCTGAAGGCCACGGTCTCGACGTTCCCGAGCTCGTCGTACGACCTGGGCGAGGTGCTGACCCAGCTCGGGATCGGCGAGGCGATCGTGACCGTGATGAACGAGAAGGGCGCGCCGACCCCGGTCGCGTGGACCCGGTTGCGGGCGCCGCAGTCGCTGATGGCGCCGGCGTCCGCGGAGCAGCTGACCGCGGCGGTGCAGGCCTCGGCGAACAACGCGAAGTACTCGCAGACGCTCGACCGCGAGTCGGCGTACGAGATCCTGGCCGCGAAGGTGCAGGCCGGTGCGGCGCAGGCCGAGGCCGAGAAACAGCAGCAGCAGCAGGCCAAGCAGCAGGAGGAGCCGCGGCCGCGGGCCCAGAAGCAGGAGAAGTCGATGGTCGAGCAGGTGATCGGGTCCTCGGCCTTCAAGCAGTTCGCCCGGTCGGCCGGCCGGGAGATCGTCCGGGGCCTGTTCGGCGCCGCCCGGAAGCGTCGCTGACGGTCCGGGTTTTCCTTGTCAGGACAGGGGAAACCCGGCCCGATCGTTGATCAAACGACTGACTCAGCAAGCACTGCCGATCGTTTCCAAGTCGTCATCCACAGCCGCGCCGTCACCGATTGGGCCGTGACGCCTACACGCCGTACCGTGTGAAGTGATGGTTGCACAGAGTAGGCGGGCGATGCGTTCCTGGGCGCTCTGGACCCTGACGGTCCCGGCGTTCGCCGTCGTGGTGCTCGTCGACCTGGCCGCGATCGGGTACGGCGTGCGCGCGTACACCGAGGTGCCGAGCTGGCGCGGTCTCGACGTCGTGTTCGCGCTGACCGTCTCGGCGCTGATCTCGGTCGAAGGCGCTCGCCGGGTGGAGAGCCGCCGGCGGCGCGGCGGCGCGTTGCACAAGGACCTCTCCCCGGCGTGGATGATCGCCGCGTCGGTGATCCTGCACCCGGCGCTGGCGATCCTGGTCGCGGTGCTGCTGCGGATCTGGTGGCGGATCCGGGCCGGCAAGTGCATCCCGTACCGGTGGGCCTTCTCGACCGCCGTGCACGTCCTCGCGGTCGGCGCCGCGCATGCGGTCTTCGTCTCGGCCCGGGGGCTGACCGGCGACAGCGGCCTCGGCCTGGTCGTCGCGATGGCCGGCGGCGCTTTCGCGTATGTCGTGACCGACACCTTGCTGTGCGGGCTCGCGATCTCGCTGATCATCCCGGGCAGCAACCGCCGCGAGACGGTCGGCGACCTGGACGACCTGTGCACCGACGTCACCGCCGCGACCTTCGGGTGCCTGCTCGCGGCGGCCTGCCTGATCAGCCCGTGGTTCGCGTTCGTCGCGATCCCGGTCACGCTGACCGCGCAGCGTGCCCTGCTCCTCGGCCAGCTGGAGACCGAGGCCCAGACCGACCCGAAGACCAGCCTGACCCGGGTCGACTGGTGGCGGCGCCGGACCGAGCACATGCTGCGCACCTCGCGGAACCAGCACGAGCCGATGGCGGTGCTGCTGATCGACATCGACCACTTCAAACAGGTCAACGACCGGCACGGCCACCTGGTCGGCGACGAGGCGCTGCGCGCGGTCGCGACGATCCTGCGCAGCGCGATCCGGGCCAAGGACGTGATCGGCCGGTTCGGCGGCGAGGAGTTCGTGATCGCGCTCCCCGACACCGGGCTCGACGAGGCGACGGTGACCGCCGACCGGCTCCGTAACGCGGTCGCCAACAGCCCGCTGGCCGCGATGTGCGCCGGCGTCCTGGACGACCCGGACCTGGATCCGGACACCTTCCACCTGACCGTCAGCATCGGCGTCGCGGTGTACCCGGCCGACGGGACGACCGTCGACGACCTGCTGCTGCGCGCCGACCGCGCGATGTACGCCGCGAAGGCCGCCGGGCGCAACCGGGTCCGACTGGCCGCGGACATCGTCCCGCTGCCCCGGCTGACCGCGACCGCACAATTCGTGGACCAGACAGAACCTTTGGCTCCTGCCCAGCGTCCTGTGAGGTGAGGACGGCAGGACGGAGCACAGATGACGGCCACGGGGAGTCGTGACGACGACTTCACGGCATTCGTGCTGGCCAGATCCGCGCGCCTGGTGCACTTCGCGCGGGTGCTCTGCGGTGATGCCGGCCTCGCCGAGGACCTGGTGCAGACCGCGCTGGAGAAGGCGTACCTGCGCTGGGACCGGATCGAGATGGCCGACCCGTTCGCGTACGTCCGGCAGGCCGTGGTCAACCAGCACCTGTCGTGGGTACGGCGACGGCCGTGGCGCGAGCGGCCGAGCGGTGACACGACCGAGCTCGAGCTGCTCCTCGAGGCGGACGCCGATCCGAGCGGCGGCGTCCATCGGCGGGTCGCGGTCGGGGCCGCGCTCGCCACGCTGAGCCGGCGAGAGCGGGCGGTCGTCGTACTGCGGTACCTCGAGGACCTGACCGAACGGGAGACGGCCGCGGTTCTCGGGGTGGCGATCGGGACGGTGAAGAGCGCGAACGCGCGAGCCCTGGACAAGCTGCGGGCCGCGCCCGAGCTGAGCGGTGTGGGGGAGCGGGCATGAACGACGAACAACTCCGGGCAGCCTTGGCGCCCGACGACACGATCGCTCCGCTCGACCCGGCGCGGGTGATCGCCGGCGCGCGACGCCGACGGGTCCGGGGCCGGGTCGCGGCTGCCGCCGCTTCGGCTGCGGTCGCCGGGGTGGTCGCCGTGACGGTGGTCGCGGGGCTGCCCCGGGCCGACGTACCGCAGCCGGCGGGCCCCGGTCCGGCCGTGCCGGTGCAGCCGAGCATTCGGACGCCGGTTCGTACGCCTTCGGTGCGACCGACGCCACCGCCCAGCGCGACGCCGACATTTCCGCCTCGGCGGACGGTGCGGCCGACGAGCGCGCCGACGTTGAGCCCGCCGCCGTGGCCGCGCGGTGACCGGACCACGCCGCTGCGGCAGGCCACCCCGTCGACTCCGCCGACGCGGACGCCGGACTGACCGGGGCAGAACCTTTTCGTTGCCCGGGTGCGTCCTTCAGCCCGACCGAACATCACTTAGGTGCGGAGGGCAACAATGAACGAGGCAGGCCGGAAGCGGCGGACGACCCGGGTGCTGGTGGGCGCGATCGCGTCCGCGGCCGTCGTCGGGATCGCGGTCGCCGGAACGGCGATGGCGCGCAGCGGCGGCTCGAACGCGGACACCGCGGCCCAAGGCGGTCCCGCGGCAACGCCGACCCGGTCGGCGTCGCAGGAACCGGCGTCCCGCGCGACCCCCAGCGCGATCGCCACCCCGACCCGCGCACCGTCCGCGCGCCCGGTCCCACCCACTCTCCCACCGACCGCGATGCCGACCTGCCGACCGGTCCCCACCCCCTCGCTGCCACCGTCAGCGACCCCGACCCGCGGCCCGGTCACCACCCCGACGCGCCGTGCGGTCGCCACCCCGACGCCTCCGCCGACCGCGAAGCCGACCCGTCGTCCGGTGCCTACGCCGAGCCTTCCGCCGACGGTGTCGCCCACTCGTGGGGTTCCGTCGCCGAGTTGCGCGCCGACCTCGGCTCAGCTGCCGACGGCCTTCCCGGCCGGCAAGTAGCGGACCTCCAGCACTCATCAACCGCACGGCCGCACGCTCGCTGAGCGTGCGGCCGTGACGTTTATGTCAGTTGGTGAGTGTTGGAGGTTCAGCAGGCGCCGAAAGTGCCGGCCGAGACCCACGCCTTCGCGACGTACATGCCGGCGTTGACCCGAAGCCACACGTTGCTGGTGCCCTGCGACCCCGTCACGCTCTCACCGGTGGTCTGGCACTCGACGGTGACCTGCGCCGACTTGCCCGCCATCCCGACGACCGCGCCGGAGGAGTTCGGGGCGTTGCGCACATTCAGGTAGCCGGACGAGATCGACACGGTGCCGCGGCCACCGTCGCCGGTCCACAGATAGGTGACGTCGACCCACGAGTTGTCGGCCAGCTTGAGTGCGTCCCAGAACACGCCGTCCGCGAGGTCGATCCCCGCCGGGTTGGCGACGGTCCGGCCGAACTGGTCCTTCCCGCCGTTGTAGCCGTTCTGGTACGCCGCCTGCGCCTCAGGCTTGCCCTGCGGCAGGTCCTTCCACATCTCGCGGGTCGCGCTCGGGTTCCAGTAGTCGTCCTTGGTGTTCCACGGGCCGACGTCCCACACCGGCTCGAAGGCGCAGCGGGTGGCGGTGCAGACCTTCACCGAGTACGTGCCGGATCCGGCGCTGGACAGTCCGCGTCGTGACGGCAGGGCGACGAAGTGGTCCCGGCTCACGATCACGTGGCCGTTGGCCGTCGTCCCGCCGACCAGGCCTTCGCGGGTGGCGAAGACGTGCGACTTGAGCGGTGCCGCCTGGATCGTCATCCGCGGCGCCGCGGTCGTGTCGGTGGGTTGCACGGTCACGTCGCCGACCCACGGCGCGGCGCCGGTCGAGGGGGCGCTGACGATGATGCGGACCTGGACCTGGTCGCTCGCCGCCGGCAGCGCGGTCGGCGTACCTGCCTTGGCGGCGGTCCACTCCGACCACCTGTTGCCGGCCCACGACCGTACGTCGACCTCGGCCGACGAACCGTCCGGCGTACCGGAGGTGTAGCCGATGACCACGGCGGACGTGGGGGCGCCGAACCGGACCGGGGCGAGCTCGGCCAGGCCGGAGCGTTGCCTGATCTCGGTCGAGCCGATCGCGGCCGGGGCGTCGCCGAGGATGATCCGGCTGCCCTCGACCTTCACGTTGCTGGATCCGGCCAGCGGCTGGGCCGCGATCGCGACCGGATCCGGGGTGGCGGCGGTGCTGGGCAAGGTCGCGGTAAAGATCGCGGCGGTCAGCGCCAGACAGGCGGTGAGCGCGGTGGAGCGGGTGATACGCATGGGCGGAACCTCCGGGGCGGTGAAGGCTTGTGCACCCAATGTGACTCACAAACACCTCTTCTGCATAGCCCGTGAATAAATTTCTCGTGACGGAACAGAACCTGTTCGGTCACCCAGCGGGTCTGGATCGTTGTGACAGAGGCTGAGGAGAATCGATGACCCGGACCGCGGACGCCGACTTCGAGCGCTTCGTCGTGGCGCAGTCGACACCCTTGCTCCGCTTCGCGGAGATGTTGTGCGGCGATCGGCACACCGCCGAGGACCTGGTGCAGCAAGCGTTGATGCGGTCCTATCCGAAGTGGCACAAGCTGACCGGCGACCCGTTGCGGTACGTCCGGCGCGTACTGGTCAACCGATTCCTCTCCCAGGCCCGCCGGCACTGGAACAACGAAGTACCCAGTGATCCGGTGCAGAACGACTGGGACCAGCGAGCGGTGGCGGACTTCGCCGGGGCGGTTCAGACCAGAGAGGCCGTGCTCTCGGCCCTCGACGGTCTGACCGTCCGGGAGAGAGCCGTGGTCGCGCTGCGTTACTCGCAGGATCTCTCCGAGGCCGAGACCGCCGAGCTGCTGGGCATGGCGGCCGGGACCGTGAAGAGCACGGCCTCCCGGGCCCTGGCCAAGTTGCGTCTGGCACCCGACCTGATCGACAGCGGAGTTGGAGGAAACTGATGAGTGACGAGCAGCGGGTACACGACGCGCTCACGTACGAAATGGAGCCGTGGCAGCCGGCCACCGCCGACCTGATGCGGCGCGGCAAGCGGCTGGCCTGGGTACGCCGGGGGCTGGCCGCCGCCGGCGTGACCGCACTGGCCGGGACTGTCGCGACGGTGTCCGCCGCGGTCGGCGGCCCGGCGCCGGTCAAGAATCTGCTGGCCGGGGGCGGCAAGCCGCCGGTGCCGGCGGTGGTTCCGACCGAGACCCCGAAGGTGCCGTCGGTGGACCCGACCTGCCTCCCGCAGAAGCCGCAGCTGCCGAAGGTCGTGGTCTCGGTGAACAAGACCATCGACCCGAACAACCCGCAGAAGCCGACGCTGCCGGCCAAGCCGAGCGTGCCGACTGCGAAGCCGACGCTGCCCGTGAAGCCGAGCCTTCCGGGCAAGCCGAGCCTGCCGAGTACGACGCCGAGCTGGCCGACGGTTAAGCCGAGCATCCCGACCACGAAGCCGAGCTGGCCGACGTCGAAGCCGTCGCTCCCGACCGCCAAGCCGACCTTGCCGACCGCCAAGCCGTCGCTTCCGACGACGAAGCCGAGCCTGCCGTCGAAGCCGAGCCTGCCGACGCTGCCGACCGTACCGACGGCCAAGCCGACGCTGCCGGGCAAGCCGACCCTGCCGACGGCCAAGCCGAGCCTGCCGACCGCGGTTCCGTCCGCCAAGCCGGTCCCGAAGCCGACGCTGCCGGACTGCGTCGACGGCGTACCGACCGAGAAGCCGACGGCGCCGAAGCCGACGCTGCCGAACGTGCCGGGCAAGCCGAACGGCAAGCCGACCGCTCCGTCCCTGCCGACGGTCACGGTCTCCGGCGGCGTGAAGGTGACCGTCGACCCGGGCACGCAGCAGACCGCCCAGCCGACGCTGCCGAACAAGCCCTCGGTACCGACCACGATGCCGACGTTCCCGACGACGAAGCCCAGCATCCCCACGCCGAGCTTCCCGACGACGTTCCCCACCGGTCACCCCTCCTCAAACCGGTAGGGACCAAGCCACCGGCGAGTGGGTCACGCAGCTACTCGCCGGTGGCGCCATCGCTCAGCTCGCGGGCCACGTCCAGGTGGCCCGCGTGCCGGGCGTACTCCTGCAGTACGTGGAAGAGGATCCAGTTCAGCGTCGGCCGGTCGTCGGTCCCGAAACGGCCGCCGGCCGACGCGACCGTCGCCGGATCGACACCGGCTACCACGCTCCGGGTGAACTCGCCACCCGCGTGCAGCGCGGCCAGCAGTCCTGAGAGCGTGTCGTCGGGACAGAGTGTCCACGGGCCGTCCGGATCGTCCGCGGAGTCACCCCACGGGTGGTCGACCGGCTCGGCGACGAATCCCCAGCGCAGCCAGCGCCGCTCCATGAAGATCAGGTGTTTCAGCAGCTCGAGCGGCGTCCATCCCGACGGCAGACGACTGCTGCGCAGGTCGGAATCGCTCATCCCGGTCAGCTTCGTCTCGATGATGCCGCGATAGCGGTCGAGGTACTGCAGGTGCAGCTCGATCGTGTCGGCGAGGTCGCGCGCAGGCTTCACGACAGCGTCCTCAGATAGTCGGCCGTCTTCGTGTCCGCGGGATAGAACGACTCGATCATCAGCTCGGACACCGTGACGTCGAGCGGCGTGCCGAACGTCGCGATGGTGGTGAGCAGCGACAGCTCGTGTCCGTCGTGCGTGAGCTGGAACGGTACGACGACCTCGGCCGCCGCGGGCGGCGCCGGCTTGTCGTGGACGGCGTACCCGCGCAGCTCGTCGTACAGGTCCTGGAGCTCGGGGTCCGCGGTGCCGGCCACCTGGCGTTGCAGGCTCGCCAGTGCGGCCGCGCGGACCTCGGCGAGGTTGGCGATCCGCTGCGCCAGGCCGTCCGGGTGCAGGGTCAGCCGGAGCGCGTTGATCGGTGCCTGGAGCAACTTCTCGTCGACGTCCGCGGTGAAGATCGCGATCCCGGCGTTCGCCTCGACGATGTTCCACCAGCGGTCGACGACCAGCGCCGGGTACGGCGCGTGGGCCTCGAGCAGGCGGCGCAGCGTCGTCCGGATCGCGAGCATCGACGGCGAGTGCAGCGACGCCTCGCTGTACACGGGCGCGAACCCGCCGGCCAGCAGCAGCTGGTTGCGGTCCCGCAGCGGCACGTCGAGTTGCTCGGCCAGCCGCAGCACCATCTCGCGACTCGGCCGCGATCGCCCGGTCTCGACGAAACTCACATGCCGTGTGGACACCTCGACCCGGTTCGCGAGCTCGAGCTGGCTGAGCCGCCGGCGCTCCCGCCAGCCGCGCAGCAGCTCGCCCACCGGGCGCTGGAACGTCTCCTCGATCGTGGCTGCCATACCCCGACCGTAGCGGTTCGCGTAGACAGCTCCATTACCTCCGACGTCATCGACGGTACGCCGGGCGCGGCGGCAAAGTTCTGGTCATCACCACGAACCGAGGAGGAAACACCATGAACGCAACCGCTCTCGCCGACCAGTACTTCGCGATGTGGAACGCGGCCGACGCCGACCGCCGGGCCGAGCTGATCGCGGCCAACTGGACCGCGGACGCGACCTTCCAGGACCCGAGCTTCGAGACCACCGGCCACGACGAGCTGAACAAGCTGGTCGGCGCCGCGCAGCAGATGTTCCCGGGGCTGTCGTTCGTCCGGATCGGCGGCATCGACGAGCACCACGGCTACCTGCGCTGGACCTGGCACCTGCAGGCCGACGGGCAGGAGCCGGTCGCGGGCGGCACCGACATCGTCGTGCTCGACGCCGACGGGAAGATCCAGAAGCTGATCGGCTTCCACGACTTCGCCCCGGAGCACTGACCTTTCGCCCACATCCGACTCTCGGCCGGCGCGTGGAGGGCAAGCTGCCGGCGGGCGACTGTTAATTGGGTGGAAGGTCCGCGGCGGTCGGCGCAGCATGGACGGATGCTCACCGCCGAGGAGCACGACGTTTTCGAGCGCGACGGGATCGTGAAGATCCCGTCCGCCTTCACTTCCGACGAGGCCGCCGCCATGCGGGACGTGCTGTGGAGCGAGTTGTCCGAGCGGCACGGGATGGATCGTGACGACCGTGCCACCTGGACGCCGTTGCGGCCGACCGGCCTGAAGACCGCCAAGTCCAGCCGCGCGGCCCTCGCGGTGCTCGGTCCAAGGGTGCGCTCGGCGCTCGACGGGCTGCTCGGCGAGTGGACCCAGCCGAAGCACGCCGGCCAGGTGCTGGTCACCATGCCGGAAGGCGTGTCGTGGTCGGTGCCGCATCGGCAGTGGCACACCGACGTCGGGTTCGAGACGCCGACGGAGGCAGTCAAGATCTGGGCCCTGCTCGGGGATCTGGAGCCGGGCGGCGGCGGGACTCCGCAGGTCGCGGGCTCGCACCGGATCATCGAGCGGTTCCTGACCACGACGGACGAGCGCGAGTTCAAGGCGGTCCGCGACCAGGTGCTGCGCTCCGATCCGTGGCTGCGCAACCTGACCTCCGAGCAGCGCACGGTCGACCCCCTCGAGCCCACCGAGATCGAAGGGCTGCCGGCCCGCGTCGTCGAGCTCACCGGTCAGGCCGGCGACGTGTACCTGACCCATCCGTGGATCCTGCACTCGATCGCGCCGAACGCCGGCGACGTTCCGCGGATGATGCGCAGCCGCTTCATCTGGAAAGCGCAGTGACCAGCCGCGCGCAGCGGACCGGGTCCTCGGTGAGACCGGCTTGCAGTCCCCACAGCCAATAGTCGACGGTCCGCCAGAACACCCAGTCGCGCGCGCGATCGCGGTGCAGTCCCGCCTCACGAACAGCGATGTCGAAGTACGGGACGATCTCGGTCATCCTGTCCAGGTCCCACCACAGCACGCGGCCCAGGTCGAACTCGATGTCGCCGCGGTAGAGCACGGGGTCCACGGTCAGCCACGCCTCCCGCTGTCCCGCGAGAACCTGGCCGGAGTGGAAGTCGCCGTTGACCGCGGCGGTGGACGTGGTCTCGGTCGGGGCGACGTCGAGTGCCTCGCGCAGGATCGCGGCGTCGAACGGACGCCCGAGCCGCTCCCACTGCGGCTCCAGCTCGGCCGATCGGGTCGTCACGATGTCCGCGGTGGACAGCGCGTCCTCCGGCCCGGGGACGGCGAGTCTGCGCATCAACTGCCCGAGCACGGCGATCACCTCGTCGATCGGCCGCGTCGTCAGCGGTGTCGACAGCCGCTCGAGCAGCATCGCCCCGGCCTCGGCGTCGTCGTCCCACAACTGGACCATGCCGCGGCCGTCCCACCACCTCAGCGCCCAGGCCTGCTGCGTCACCTCGTCACCAGGCGGTGACATCCGCAGTACGAGCTCCGCGCCGTCGCGCACGACCGGTACGACGATCGCGTTGCCGCCGTGGGCGATCGGGCCCGTGACGGCGAGGTTCCAGCGGCGGCACTGCTCGTCGACGGCGTGCGGAAGCGACTCCAGCCAGGCCTGTCCTTCGGTCCACCAGCGTGGCATGTCGAGGAACGTCCGGGGGAGCTCGATCATCCCGAAACCGTAGCGGGGCAACCCGGGGCATGCCCCTCGATTTCCAGATCGCCTCCCCGCGGCGAGACGGAGGTCCATGATGTGCGCCGATCCGTATCTGCCGCGGACGCTGGCCGACGTACTGGTGAAGACCGGTTTCACGCCGACGCAGGACGAGTCGCGAGCGTGGGCGGACGATCTGCGCGGTCTCGGCGAGAGCTACTTCTTCAGCCTGAACAGGTACCTGTTCGTCGCGTCCGCGCTGTGACGTGCCTGGCGGGTGCGTCCTGGGAGAGACACACCCGCCGGCCGGTCGTTCTCCCGCCCCTCAGTGGGAGAACTCGCGGCTCGGTGAACACCACCCATGCCCGAATGGCACTGACCGAACCGCGGGACCACCTAGAGGTACCCCAGATCGCGGCCCGGCACACACTCCGGCACGCGTATCGGACGGAAAACTTGACGTTCCTCAAACCTTCACCGGTAGTAGCTGACCTGACAGCCGCTTAGGCTGGCGGCGATTTTCGCGCACCCGGGTCGGTGTGCGGACAGCCAGGGGGAAGGAACGGCGATGCCGGAACTGTTCGACGACGAGTTGACCGACGACGTGCTGGACGAGTTGGAGGCGCTCGGCGCGGCCGAGGACGCGGACGTGATCCTCGGTGCGGTGGGTGAGAAAGGTGCCTGAGGCAAGGATCTCCTGGCGCGGTGTCACGGTGAACCGGCGGACCGTGGCGATGGTCGAGGCCGCGGAGCAGCTGTACGACTCGAAGTTCGCGATCCTGCAGGGCTCGTACAACGCCGGCGGTGTGGAGGCCTCGGCCGGCACCCACGACGGCGGCGGCGCGGTCGACGTCGACGTCCGGACGAAGAGCGCCGCGCAGCGGGTCGCGGTGGTGAAGGCGTTGCGGCAGGTCGGATTCGCCGCCTGGCTGCGGACGCCGGCGCAGGGCAACTGGCCGTACCACGTGCACGCGATCGCGGTCGGCGACAAGGACCTGTCCCGGGGAGCGGCCGTCCAGGTCGCGGAGTACCACCGCAAGCTCAACGGGCTGGCGAACCGCGGGAAGGACGACGGGCCGCCCGGGTACTACGGGATGACCTGGGAGCTGTACCTGAAGGCGCACCCGCCGAAGGAGCCGGTACCCGACTCGACGATCTCGCTGGCCGCGATGGAGTACGCCCGGACGCACGACGCGATGACCGGCGTGTGGGGCGCGGACCGGGCCCGGGTGATCGCCTGGGCGGCGCATCCCCGGGTCGGCGCGATCACGAAGGCAGAGACGGTGCCGCCGGCCGGCGTGCAATGGCACCTGCATTTCCAGCGGGTGATCCGCAAGGTGCAGTTGCACTTCAAGCTCGACGTCACCGGGATCTTCAACTCCGCCGTGGCCGGCGTGATGAAGCGGTACGGGTACACGATCGTCGCCTGAACCACCCCCAGCAACGGCAAGGCCCCACCGGTAGCAGCCGGTGGGGCCTTGGTGGTCCACTACCGCCCGGGCATCCCCGGTGCAGCTGTGGAGGTGGAGAGCGGAACCGACGCCGATGCAGGGGTCAAGACGTCAGCTCCGCTTGCCTGTGTGGAGTTATCTCGAGTCGGCCGCCCAGACCTGCGCCTGGTGGAACTCGAGGTGTTGCCGCATCGCCGCCGGAGTGCCGCCGGGGCTGCCGAACCCGAGGTGGTTCATGGTCGGTACGACGACGGCGTGCACGTCGGACCGCTTCACCTCGTCGAGCAGTGCGTGGAACGCCGCCGACTCGGCCGCATCGCGCTCGGTGTAGACGGTGCCGAGGGTGAACCCCTCAGCGCTGGCGAAGGCGACCAGAGAATCGGTCGCGGCGGCCAGCTCCTCCGCGCAGCTCAGCGCGTCGGCCCGTACGTACCCGAGCAGCGTCGGCCGGGTGGTCATCGCCCAGGCACCGCTTGAGTGTCCACCAGCACCGGCTCGCTCGTCACCCGGAGGGACGCGAAGCGCCGGCGCATGGCTTCCTCGTACTGCGCTGCCTGCTCCGCCGTGGCGGTGTGGTCCGCGATCGGGTTCGCGCCGAACCAAACCCGCACCCGACGGTGCGTTGCGGGGGTCTCGAGCGTCTCGGTCATCGCGGTTCCTTCGGCAGTCTCGGTCTCACCCCGGACGGCTTTGTCCGGCGTTGAGATAAAGAAACCTCACCGGCACCGACCTTCGGAACACTTCCGTAGGGACCTTTACAGAGGCCTAACGCAGAGTAGGGAAACCCTACGAACCTGCAGGTCAGCGCCGTCTGCGCGGCATCGTCGAGGCGGCCGGAAAGCATGTCAAGAATGGCTGCAGGTATTTGCAGATAACGATTCGGCGTCCGCCCTTTATTCGACGGCGATAGAAATCTATGACGTCCTGCTAACCCTTTGCGCGCGACTGCTTACGTACCGGTAGCAGGTGCGCCGGATGGCGCGGTACGACGGCCAGCGTGACAGCCGCGGCGCCGACCGCGAGGGCGGCGATGACGTTCAGGGTCAGCGGCAGCCCGAGGACGAGAGTTAGCGTGGGTGCTGCCAACGCTCCGATCAGCAGTGCGAGTGAGTCGGCGGCGAAGAAGATCGCGCTGACGCTCGCGAGGACCTCCGGTGGAGCGGCGCGCTGGATCGTCGTCTGCGCCGTGATGAGCAGGATGCTGCCCGGTAGGCCGATGAAGGCCGCGGCGACGATCGCGATCGGGACGTTCGGGGCGTTGAAGAGCGCGAAGAACGCTGCGGCGGTCGCGAGTTGTGTCAGGGCGAGGAGCTCTCGGGTCCCCAGCAGGCGGGCGGCCTTCGTGCTCAGCGCGGCGCCGAGGAGGTATCCGGCGCCGAGGCCGGAGATCAGGTAGCCGACGACGTACCCGGGGGCGTGCAGGCGGCCGACGGTGAATGGTACGAGAAGCGCGGTCAGGCCGGCGTTGGCGGTGAGGAACGTCGTCTGGCCGATCAGGATGCCGCGCAGTGCCCGGTGCTCGATCGTCGCCCGGAATCCTTCGAGCGGCCGTGGCGGTTCGCCGGCAGTGCTGTGCCGGCGGGTGCGGACAGTCGCGATGATTGCCGCAGACAACAAATAGCTGGCGATGTCGACGGCGAGCACGAACTCGATACCGGGTCCGGCCAGCAGCAGTGCGCCGAGTGGCGGCGCGGCCAGCCGGATCGCGCTGCCGGTGGCGGCGTTGACCGCGTTCGCGGTGGCCAGCTCCTTGCCGGTGCCGACGACCGCCGGGAGCAGCGCGCGGGCCGCCGGCCGGAACACGGTCGTCGCGGTGTTCTCGAGCAGGATCGCGAGGTAGATCGGCCAGATGCGGTCGGGATCGGCGGTCAGGATGAGCCCGACCGCCGCCGCGCTGACCAGGTCGGCGATCCACATCGCCCGCGCCAGGTTCCAGCGGTCCAGCAGGACGCCGGCCCAGGGGCCGATCAGGAGCGCCGGGAGGGCCTCCAACGCCAAGGTCAGACCGGTCGCGACCGCGGATCCGGTCAACGCGAACACGTGGAAGGGGATCGCGACCACCAGCAGCCATGACCCGATGCCGGAGATCGCGCCGCTGAGCCAGAGGCGCCGGAAGTCCCTCACGCCGCCGGAATCTATCTTGTCGAGATAGACATCGGCAAGAGTGTTCTGTGAAGATAGGTTCCATGGAGCTTGGCGACGTCCTGCGCGACCGCCGGAAGGCGGCCGGGCGGACCATCGCGTCGGTGGCCGTCGACGCCGGTCTGTCCGTGCCGTACATCGCGAACCTCGAGAACGGCCGCGGCAACCCGACCTTGGCCGCCCTGGATCGCCTCGCGACCGCCCTCGGGGCGCGGCTCGAGGTGCGCATCGACGACGAAGAACCGTCGCCTGCGCCCTCGGGCGCCGCCGAGCTGCTGGCCGCGTCCGACCGGGCCGAAGTGGTCGTCACCGCCATCGCGAACGGGAGATCTCGCGCAGCGACGCGCCGCGAGCTCGTCGCGACTCTCGACGCGCTTGCCCTGCTCCTGGGGCGTCCTCCGACGGCCGCCGACCTCAACCGCCTGCTCGACCTCCTGCTGCTCGCGTAACCGGCTCGCGTAGCCGCAGGAGATCGTCGTAGGGTCCGCGACATGGAGATCGGGGCGCGGATCGCGCGGGCGCAGGTGGACGGGCTGGCGAGGTCGCGGCGGCAGATCGTCGCAGGGCCGTTGGTAGGGATGCTGCACGACCGGGACGAGTGGTACCTGTCGACCATGGTCGCCGCCGAACCCGGGCAGCCCTTCGCGCCCGAGGAGGTCGCGCCCGCGCTGGCTGTCATCCGGCAGGCCTTCGCCGCCGAGGACCGCTGGCTGAGCGCCGAACTCGTCGACGAGGCGAGCCCAGGCCTGGCCGAGGCGCTCGCGGCGAACGGAATGACGCTGGTGTCGCGTCTCCCGCTGCTCGTCGCCGAACCCGACGACCTGCTCGTACCTGAGTTGCCGGCCGGCGTCACGGTGAAGGTCGTCTCGTCCGACGAGGACCAGAAGGTGGCGAACACGGTGGCGGCTGAGGCGTACGAGATGGACGGCGCCGGATTCGCGCTCAAGCCCGACCCGGCCGACGGCGGCGCAGTCCTCGTGACCGTCGACGGCGTACCGGCCGCGACCGCCTCGTGGACCGCAGTGGCCGACGGCGTGACCGAGGTTGCCGGTGTCGGCACGATCCACGCCCACCGACGGCGCGGCCTCGGCGGCATCGCCACGGCGTACGCGACGCTGAAGGCGTACGAACTGGGCGGCGCGACGCTGGCCTGGCTGACTCCAGGCGACGACGGCGCAGACCGCGTCTACCGCCGCCTCGGCTACGCCCCCAGAGCCACCGCCGTCCACCTCGGCGACCCCGGCGGTCACCTCGCCGACCTGCGCTGACCCTTCCCACTCCCCAATCTGGTGGGCGAACCCACGAGAGGGGTCAGGTGGGTTGGAGCAGGCGGGTGAGAGTGGTGTGGAGGGTTCTGTGCGCGGTTGTCGTGGTAAGGCGGCCCGCGGCTACTGACGCGCCGGCTGCGTGGCCGAGTGCTGTCAGCGCAGTGACCAGCCAGGGCGCGGGAAGGTCGCGGGTGATTTCACCCGCGCGCTGACCGCGGCGGATGAGGCGCTCGAGGCGCTCGGTAACCGGGTCATGGCGGCCGTCGTCGGTGACGGTCTGCGGCACGTGAAGCAGGAGCGGATGCTGCTCGAAAGCTCGCCAGGCCACGTCGATCAGACGGAGCACAGTGGTCAGTGCCGGTCCTTCGTCGAGGTCGAGCGCGTCGATCGCCCTCAGCGTCTCGGTGGTGAGTTGGTCGAGTACGGCGTCCAGTAGGACGCCGCGCGACGAGAAGTGTGCGTACACGGTCTGCCGGGCGACGTCTGCTGCCTCGGCGATGCGTTCGAGGCTTGCGTCGGGGTGCTCGTCCAGGAGGGCGACGGCCGCGGTGAGGATCGCCGTGCGGCTCCGGTCGGCGTCGGCGCGGCGGCGTCGTACCGGCTTGTTCTCTGACACCTTGTCAAGGTTAGCGGAGATGCTTATCTTTGACGGTATGTCAGATTTAAGCGCGCGTGAGTTCGTCGCGGACTTCTTCGGGTCGTTCACCCGTGAGGTGATCGCGGGCGGTGACGCGGCGGCGATCGTGGACCGGTACTACACGCCCGACATCGAACAGATCGCCGACGGCGTGACGCTCGACCGGCAGCGGCTGATCGACCATCTGCGACCGGTGCGGAAGAACCTCGTCTTCTGCTCGTACGACGTGCACGAGGCGATCCGCACCGGCGACCGGGTGGCTGCGCGGTTCACCATCCACGCGGAGCTGCGGCGCGGGCGGACGATCGCGACCGAGGTGTACCTGTTCGGTGAGCTCGCCCCGGACGGGCGGATGCGCCGGACGACGCAGGCCACGAGGGACGTGACTGCGGCATGACGACGTTCAAGGTGCTCGGGATGACCTGCAGCCATTGCGTCGGCTTCGTCACCGAGGAACTCGAGGCCGTGCCCGGCGTCGAGTCGGTCGAGATCGATCTGCCGACCGGAACGGTTGTCCTGGTCGCTGACCGGCCTGTCGATCCCGCCGCGATCCGCGCCGCGGTGGAGGAAGCCGGCTACGAGGTCGAGGTGCGGCGGTAGGTAAGGAGCGCGACGCCGCTCGGGAAGGACCTGAGGCTGGTCAGGGTGAGCGGCTGGGGTGTGTTGTCCGGGAAGAGGCGGCGGCCGGTGCCGATGACGGTGGGGTAGACGAAGAGGCGATACTCGTCGACGAGGCCGGCGGCGATCAGTTGGTGGGTGACGTCGATGCTGCCGGTGCAGACGATGTCCCCGCCGGCGGTGTCCTTCAGGCGGCGTACGTCGTCCAGGCCGCGGAGGATCGCCGTCGGGGACCAGCCCGGATCGTGCAGCGTCGAACTCACGACGTACTTCTGGACGCGATTGAGGTACGCCGCGATGCCGCTCGGATCGTCCGTCCGGGCGGGCCAGTAGCCGCGCAGCTGCTCGAACGTCACGCGGCCGGTCAGGAACGCGTCCGCGCGCAGCATCTGGTCGCGCAGCGCGGCGAGCACCTCCGGGCCGCCGTCCGCCGGTCCGAACCAGTCACCGGCCTCGATCACGCCGTCGACGGTGACGTTCTGGGTGACGATCAGGTCGCGCATCAGGATCCTCCTCGCTGGATTCACCGGGTACGTCGGAGCCGACCGTCACCCCTCGACGTCAGCGAACCGTGAAGCCCGCCTTGCGGAACGCGTCGGCGAGCGAGGTCTCGTCCATCGGCGTCTCGGGCTGGTTGCCCCGGCCGCCGGACCCGCGGTTGCCGCCGCGACCACCCTGACCACCCTGACCACCGGAACCGCCGCGGCCGCCTTGACCGCCCGGGCCGCGACCGCCTTGACCGCCGGAGCCGCCCGGGCCGCGACCCTGACCGCCCGGGCCACGGCCGCCGGGGCCACGACCTTGGCCGCCCTGACCACCTTGGCCGCCGCCCTGCCCGCCGCCCTGCCCACGGCCCTGACCGCGGTTGCCCTGGCCGCCCGAGCCGACCTCGTCGTCCAGGCGCAGCGTCAGCGAGATCCGCTGCCGCGGGATGTCCACCTCGAGCACCTTCACCGTGACGATGTCGCCCGGCTTGACCACCTCGCGCGGATCCTTGACGAAGTTCTTCGACAGCGCCGACACGTGCGCCAGCCCGTCCTGGTGCACCCCGATGTCGATGAACGCGCCGAACGCGGCCACGTTCGTGACCTGGCCCTCCAGCCGCATCCCCGGCTTCAGGTCCGCGATCTTGTCCACGCCCTCGGCGAACACGGCGGTCTTGAACGCCGGCCGCGGGTCGCGGCCCGGCTTCTCCAGCTCGGCGAGGATGTCGGTCACCGTCGGCAGACCGAACATGTCGTCGACGAAGTCCGCCGCCTTCAGCCGCTTCAGCTCCGAGGACCCGATCAGCGCCTTCACGTCGGAGCCGGTCGCGTCCAGGATCCGGCGGACGACGGGGTACGACTCCGGGTGCACGCTGGATGCGTCGAGCGGGTCGTCGCCGTCGGGGATCCGGAGGAACCCGGCCGCCTGCTCGAACGCCTTCGGGCCCAGCCGCGCCACGTCCTTCAGCGCCGTCCGCGACGTGAACGGCCCGTTGACGTCGCGGTGCTGGACGATGTTGTCCGCCAGGCCGGGCGTGATCCCGGAGACCCGCGTGAGCAGCGGCGCGGACGCCGTGTTCAGGTCGACGCCGACCGCGTTCACACAGTCCTCGACGACCGCGTCGAGCGAGCGGGACAGCGAGTTCTCCGGGAGGTCGTGCTGGTACTGGCCGACGCCGATCGACTTCGGGTCGATCTTCACCAGCTCGGCCAGCGGGTCCTGCAGCCGGCGGGCGATCGAGACCGCGCCGCGCAGCGAGACGTCCATCCCGGGCAGCTCCTGGGAGGCGAACGCGGACGCCGAGTACACCGACGCGCCGGCCTCCGACACGACCGCCTTGGTGAGCTTGAGCTCCGGGTGCTTGGCGATCAGCTCGGCCGCCAGCTTGTCGGTCTCGCGCGACGCCGTACCGTTGCCGATGGCAATCAGCTCGACGTCGTGCGCGGCCGCGAGCGCGGCCAGCGTGGCGATCGACTTGTCCCACTGGTTCTGCGGGACGTGCGGGTAGATGACGCCGGTGTTGACGACCTTGCCGGTCGCGTCCACGACGGCGACCTTCACGCCGGTCCGGAAGCCCGGGTCGAGGCCCATCGTGGCGCGGGTGCCGGCCGGGGCGGCCAGCAGCAGGTCGCGCAGGTTGGCCGCGAACACCCGGATCGCCTCCTCCTCGGCGACCTGCCGCAGCCGCATCCGCAGGTCGATGCCGAGGTGCACGAGGATCTTCGTCCGCCAGGCCCAGCGGACCGTCTCGACCAGCCACTTGTCGGCCGGGCGGCCCTGGTTCTCGATGCCGACCTTGCGGGCGATCGTGGTCTCGTACTCCGTCGGGCCGTCCACCTCCACACCGGCGGGCAGCGGCTCGACGGAGATCGTCAGCACGTCCTCCTTCTCGCCGCGGAACAGCGCGAGGATCCGGTGCGACGGCATCTTCGTGAACGGCTCGTCGAAGTCGAAGTAGTCCGAGAACTTCGCGCCGTCGGTCTCCTTGCCCTCGCGGACCGCCGACGCCAGCCGGCCCTGCTCCCAGAGCCGCTCGCGCAGCGCGCCGATCAGGTCGGCGTCCTCGGCGAACCGCTCGACCAGGATCGCCCGGGCGCCGTCGAGCGCCGCCTGCGGGTCCGGGACCTCGGCGTTCACGAAGACCGCGGCCGCGGCGATCGGCTCGACGTCCGGGTCGGCCATCAGCCCGTCGGCGAGCGGCTCGAGGCCGTTCTCCCGGGCGATCATCGCCTTGGTCCGGCGCTTCGGCTTGAACGGGAGGTAGATGTCCTCCAGCCGGGACTTGGTGTCGGCCGCCAGGATCGCGGCCTTCAGCGCGTCGTCCAGCTTGCCCTGGCTCTCGATCGACTCGAGCACCGTCTGCCGGCGCTCCTCGAGCTCCCGCAGATACCGCAGGCGCTCCTCGAGGGTGCGCAGCTGGGCATCGTCCAGCATCCCGGTGACCTCTTTGCGGTACCGCGCGATGAACGGGACCGTCGACCCCTCGTCCAGCAGCGCCACCGCTGCCCGCACCTGGTTCTCACCGACCTCCAGCTCCTCGGCGATCCGCTGCTCGATCGACTGCACCACCACTGTCCGTTCCCCTCTACGCCCGACAACCACCGAGCATTCTGCCCCGGTCAGGTCCCATATCCTTCCCCATCCCACCCCCCACCCCGAAACCCGTCCCACCCCCACCTGTGGACAACCCGTGCGATCATCCCGTCGGGGAGGAACACATGGGGCAGTTCAGCAGGTACGTCGAGCGCAGCCTCGAACCGCCGCGGGCAGCAGCCCGGGTCATCAACGCACTGATACTCGTGGCAGTGACCGTTCAGGCGGTGAGCACGCGCCGTCTGGAAGACATCCTGCTGGCGGCGTTCTTGGTCGGCATGCTGGTGCCTGCAGGCATCAGCTCGCAGGGCTTCACTCGGTTGACCGCCCGCATGAAGGCCCACCCCGTGCTGGCCTCGGTGTACTTGGCCCTGCTGCTGACCTGTGGCGGCTTCGCGCTCCTGGCCCACTTCCTGTCCCGGCGGACCAGTCTCCTGGCGGCTGTCGGGCTGGCGCTGGTTTCCGTGGTCGTCAGCCAGATCGCGCGCCGCCGGGGAGCTCGGGTCGTAAGGGTCAGGCTGCTTCGAGGAGTACGTCGTCCTCGGCCTCAGTCTGCTGCTTTGCGGGGCGCATCACCGTGACGGCGATGGCGACCGCGGCGGCGACGATCGCGGCGGCGACGGCGAAGGAGAGGTGGTAGCCGTCGGTCAGGGCGTCCAGTGCGGGCTTGGTGTCGGCGACCGCAGCGGTGCGGGTGGCGGACAGCGTGGCCAGGACGGCCAGGCCCAGGGCCGCGCCCACCTCGCCCATGGTGCCGATCAGACCGGAGGCCAGGCCGGCGTCCTCGGGCTTCACGTCGGACATCGACAGACCCATCAGCGCCGGGAAGCAGATACCGCCGCCCAGACCCAGCAGCGCCAGCACCGGCAGCACGTGGACGAAGTAGTTGCCGCCGACCGGCGCCTGCGTGAACAGCGCCAGCCCGACCACGATCAGCGACAGTCCGGCGACCAGCGGGCGCCGCGGCCCGAACCGCATCACCAGCTTCTCCGAGTACCTCACCGACAGCAGCCCCATCACCACGGTGGTCGGCAGGAAGGCCAGCCCGATCTCCAGCGCGTCGTACCCGAGCACCCGCTGCAGGTACAGCGAGCCGAGGAAGAAGATGCCGAACATGCCGGACGCGGACAGCGCCTGCACCAGGTTCGCGCCGGTCAGCGTGCGGGAGCGGAAGATCCGCAGCGGTACCAGCGGGTTCGCGGCAGTCGCCTCGCGGACGATGAACCCGGCCAGCAGCACCAGCGTGACCGCGGCCAGCACCAGGGTCCGCTGAGCGGTCCAGCCCAGCTCGGCAGCCGGCTTCACGATCGTGAACACGCCGACCATCAGCGCCGCGGTGATCAGTACCGCACCCGGTACGTCGGTGCCCTTGCCGATGCCCAGACCCTTGTCCTTCTCGATCAGCTTCACGGCCAGGACGACGGTCAGCACGCCGATCGGCAGGTTCACGAAGAAGATCCAGTGCCAGCTGATCGCCTGCGTCAGGACGCCGCCCGCCAGCAGGCCGATCGACCCGCCGGCCGACGCGACGAACGCGTACATGCCGATCGCCTTGGCCTGCTCCCGCGGCTCGGGGAACAGCGTCACGATCATGCCGAGGATCACCGCGGAGGTCAGCGCGCCACCGACGCCCTGGATGAACCGCGCGATGACCAGCACCTCCTGCGACCCGGCCAGACCGCACAGCACCGAGGCGGCGGTGAAAACGATCAGTCCGGCGGTGAAGACGTTCCGCCGCCCGAGGAGATCGCCCAGTCGCCCGGCCAGCAGCAGGAGGCCGCCGAACGCGATCAGGTACGCGTTCACCACCCAGGCGAGGGATGAGCTGGTGAAGCCGAGGTCGTCCTGGATGGCCGGCAGGGCCACGTTCACCACGGTCACGTCGAGCACGATCATCAACATGCCCGCGCACAGGGTGTACAGAGCCAGCCAGCGCGAGCGGCCGCCCTGCGCGGCCGGCGTCGTCGCCAGGGTGTCGGTCGTCGCGTACATTCCGGTTCTCCTTGCAGTCCGTCGTAGTGGCCTTACACCTCTACGTCGAACCAGGAGGACTCAGATTGACACGTCTTCAGAAGTTTTTTCGCGCCGCGGCCGGGACAGCGCGTACGCCGTGAGCGCCGGCACCAGTCCGGACCCGACAACGAGCAGTGTGGGCAGCTGCGACGCCAGGGCGAACCAGGTGAGCAGTACGACGACCCCGCCGGCCACCGGCAGCGGCCGACGCAACAGGAACAAGTTGGCGGACCGGAACAGCGACTTGAACGTGGCGGTCTCCGGCGCCTCCGGCAGGATCGCCAGGCCGCTCAGATAGAGCCCGAGGATCATGCCGGTCAGCGGAATCAGCACCGCGAGCGCGAAGATCCGCACCGGGCCGTCGGCGTACGCCCAGAACGAGATCCCGAACGCCAGCATCACGCCGCCGACCCACAGCCCGAACGCGGGCAGCCAGAACCGCTTCATCGCCCAGCCGAACTCGTGGAAGAACCGCCGCAGCAGCTTCGGCTTCTCCTGGCTGATGGCGTCCGGCACCACCCGCTGCATCGCGAACGCGGCCGGGAAGAGCGTGAGGATGCCCAGGCTGATCACGACGAACACGAGCTGCAGCATCAACAGGTCGCCGACGACCGTCAGCTTTCCCAACACGGTGCTCGTCCGGCCGGCCTTCTCCACCGATCGCCTCCTCGTTCCGTACGGGCGGGTCCTGATCGTATGATCACGAACAATCACGGACAGACCAGGGGATCACATGCTTGCACAGGAGCGCCACGAGCTGATCCTGCGGACCCTGCGCCGGCACGGCCGGCTCCGGGTGGCGGACCTGGTCGCCGAGCTGGGCGTCTCCGCGATCACAGTACGCCGGGACCTGGCCGAACTGGACTCGGCCGGACTGCTCCGCCGGGTGCACGGCGGCGCGATCGGCGTCGGGACCGCGGAGCAGGGCGCGCACGGCAGCCGCCTGACGATCGGCATCATCGTCCCCAGCGCGACGTCGTACTACTCCGAGGTGATCCGCGGCGCCGAGGCGATCGCCGACCGGTACGGCGCGCGGCTGGTGCTCGGCGTCTCCGGGTACGACGTGACCACCGAGCGTGAACGGCTCGACAAGGTGCTCGGGATCGGCGTCGCCGGGCTGCTGATCAGCACCGCGCTCGGCGACGGCGACGCCGCCCGGCTGGACAGCCGGCTCGACGACATCGACGTACCCGTGGTGCTGATGGAGCGCGCGTTCGGCTTCCCGCACGCGGCCCGCGAGTACGACCATGTCCGCACCGACCACGCGTACGGCGCGATGCTGGCGCTGCGGCACTTCCTGGCGCTCGGCCACCGCCGGATCGCGATCAACCTGCAGGCCACGGTCACGGCGTACTGGCTGCGGCGCGGGATCGAGTCGGCCGCGAAGGCGCTCGGCGTCGACGTGTTCCTGTCGCCGGTCGACCTGCCGATGCGCGGCGACGACCCCGGCGCGATCGCGCAGCTGGACGCGTTCCTCGCCGAATGCGAGTCGTTCGGCAGCCGCGCGGTCCTGGTGCACTCCGACGAACACGGCGCCCGCCTGGTCGAACGTGCGATGGAGCTCGGTCTGCGCGTCCCCGAGGACCTGGCGGTGATCGCCTACAACGACGTCACCGCGTCCCTGGCCGTGGTCCCCCTCACCGCCATCTCCCCACCCCGCCGAGCCCTCGGCGAAACCGCCTGTGACCTCCTCCTCCGCAAACTCGAGTCCCCCGCCACCCCCATCCAGCACCTGAGCCTCCTCCCCACCCTCAACATCCGCACCTCCTGCGGCACCGCCGAGGCGGAACAGAACCTGTCCGTGTTCCGATCCTGATCGAATGTGATCATTCGAGCGCTTGGGTATTGACGAGGAAAGCCCTTTCCCATACTTTCGCTGCACTTAGGGGTCGTAGGCCCCGGCTGAACAAAGTCAGCGAAGGAGTTCCCCTGTGAGACGTGGAGTGGGACTGACCCTGCTGGCCGCTGCGCTCAGCGTCGTGGTCAGCAGTTGTGGCAGCGGGGTGATCGACAAGAGCACGGACGGCGTGCCCCCGGCCGAGGCGACCGGGACGCTGCGGGTGCTGCTCCCGTCCTTCCCGCCCAGTGCGAAGGGCAAGGCGGAGTTCCAGAAGGTCGTCGACGACTTCCACAAGGCCTATCCGAAGATGAAGGTCGAGCCGGACTTCGCGACGTACAAGAACCTCAACGAGAAGATGTCCACCGCGATCGCGGCCGGCATCCCGTACGACGTGATGGTGACCGGCGTCGGCTGGGTGCAGCCGTTCGCGTCGAAGAACATCTTCGAGGACCTCGGCAAGTACGGCGTGACGCCTGACTACATCAGGGAGAAGAGCACCCCGGCGCTGATCCCGGCGGTGACCTACGACAAGAAGCTGTACGCCTACCCGCTGATCGCCGACGCCCGCGCCGTCGCGCTGCGCAAGAGCGCGTTCCGCGAGGCGGGCCTGGACCCGGACAAGCCGCCGGCGTCGCTGGACGAGATCAAGGTCGCCGCCGAGAAGCTGACCAAGCGGGACAAGGACGGCAACATCACCCGCAGCGGGTTCGACCTCGCGTCCGCGACCGGTTTCCGGCAGTCGTTCACGACCTTCCTGGCCTCGACCGGTACGCCGCTGTACGTCGGCGGCGAGCCGAACTTCGACAACCAGAAGGGCCTCGACACGCTGCTGTGGATCAAGTCGATGATCAACAACGTGCAGCCGTACGGCCAGACGAACGCGGCCCAGCAACCACTCGTGCTCACTGGTGAGGCCGCGATGGGGATCGTCAACGGCGGTGTGGACTGTTCCGCGGACGGCATCGGCCAGAAGAACTGTGACGACCTGAAGTTCTTCCGCTTCAACAGCGGCAAGGAGATCGAGTACGTCGGCGGTGACCTGGCCTCGATCGGGTCCCGCAGCCGGCACAAGGACGCGGCCTGGTCGTTCATCCAGTCGCTGACCAAGCCGGCCACGCTGGACGCGCTGGCCAAGCTGAACAAGAAGGTCCCGGCCTACAAGGACGCGAGCAACTCGCCGCAGGCGAAGTCCAACCCGCTCAGCCAGTTCGTCGCGGACGGCCTGGTCTACGCGGTCAACGAGAACGAAGTGCCGTCCAACTGGCTCGAGATGCGCGGCAACTTCGACATCCAGCTCACCCAGGCGGTCCTCGGACAGAAGGACCCCGCCAAGGTGCTGCACAACCTGGCAGGACAGTCCCGATGAGTACAACTCTTGAACGTCCCACACTTGCCACTCCCCGCAAGGTGAGCCCGTCCAAGGACGGTCGCACGCTGCTCCGCAGCCAGGCCCGCGCGGGCTGGGCCCTGCTCGCGCCCGCGCTACTGCACTCCGGCGTCTTCATCGTGATCCCGGTGATCGCGGTACTGGTGCTCAGCCTCACCGACTACAGCTTCGGTGACACCTGGGCCTGGGTCGGTTTCGGCAACTACGCCGACCTGTTCCGCGACGTCGACTTCCTGGCCTCGCTGTGGCACACGGTGCTGTACGCGATCGTGGTGATCCCGATCTCGATGGCGATCTCGCTGGCGGTCGCGATCGGGCTGAACCAGAAGATCCGCGGCCTCGGGTTCTTCCGGACAGCGTTCTACATCCCGACCGTGACCGCGACCGTCGCGGTGGCCACGATCTGGCTGTGGATCTACAACCCGGGCTCGGGCCTGGCGAACGGCTTCCTCAGCCTGTTCGGCTTCGCGCCGAACCGATGGCTGGCGGACCCAGCCACGGCGCTGCCGTCGCTGATGGTGGTCGGCATCTGGCAGGGCCTCGGGACCAAGATCATCATCTACCTGGCCGCGCTCCAGGGCGTGTCCCGCGACCTGGTCGAGTCGGCCGAGCTGGACGGCGCGGGCCGCTGGCAGCGGTTCGTCAACGTCACCTGGCCGGCCATCGGCCCCGTCCAGTTCTTCGTCCTGATCACGTCGATCGTCGGGACCTTCCAGGTGTTCGACCTGGTGTACGTGATGACGCAGGGCGGCCCCGGATCGGAGACCCGGGTGCTGGTGATGGACATCTACCAGAACGCGTTCCAGGACCTGAAACTCGGCTACGCGTCCGCCGAGACCGTGATCATGATGATCGTGATCGCGCTCTTCATCGGCGTCGGGCGCCTGCTCCAGAAGGCGGATGCCAATGACTAGCGTTTCGTTGCCGGCGGTGGGTTCGGCGAAGCCGTCGGCGTTCCGGCCCGGCCGGATCCTGCTGTACGTCGTCCTGCTGGTCGGCGCGCTGCTGATGATCACGCCGTTCGTGTGGATGCTGCTGACCGCGTTCAAGAGCAACCTGGAGATCGCGAAGTTCGGCTGGCTGCCGGGGGAGCTGCGCTGGCGGAACTTCGTCGAGGCGATGCAGACCGCGCCGTTCCTGCGGTACTTCCGCAACAGCCTGATCATCGCGGTCGGCGAGACCGCGTTCACGCTGGCGGTTTGTACGACGGCCGGGTACGCGCTGGCGAAACTGCCGATCCGCGGCGGCAAGACGTTGCTGAACTACTTCATCGTGCTGCTGCTGGTGCCGTTCCAGATCATCCTGGTGCCACTGTTCCTGATCGTGAAGTCGATCCCGCTGTTCGGCGGCAACAACATCCTCGGCCAGGGCGGGATCGGCTGGCTGAACTCGTGGTGGGGCCTGATCATCCCGCTCGGCGCGGCGCCGTTGTTCACGTTCCTGGCGCGGCAGTTCTACGTCTCGCTGCCGGACCAGCTGGCGCAGGCCGCCCGGGTGGACGGGCTGGGTGAGTTCGGCATCTTCTGGCGGATCATGACGCCGCTGATCAAGCCGGCCTTGATCACGATCGCGGTGTTCCAGATCGAGGCCGCCTGGAACGGGTTCCTCTGGCCGTTGATGATCACCACGTCGGACGACCTGCGGCCGCTGCAGCTCGGGCTGGCGATCTTCTCCCAGAACCCGGCGGAGATCCAGTGGCCGTACCTGATGGCCGGGACGGCGCTCGCGACGCTGCCGATGATCGTGCTGTTCGTCTTCGCCCAGAAGCGGTTCGTCGAAGGAATGGCGAACGTGGGCATCAAGGGCTGAATCCTCGAACAGGTGCTCACCCCGCCCCGGGTGAGCACCTGCGAGGCCCCCTCCACATGCGGTGGTCCCGAAGAAACACCGGAGTTTCCCACTCGGTCCCCCCGCTGGGTCACTCACCCGTTTATCGGCGCGGTGTGGCCCTCGTTACAAGAATCGTGAGGTTTTTTCGCCGATCCGCGAGACGATTTCCTTTCGCATGCATTCGGCGACGGTCCGTGAGCGAATCAGTGCAGGTGGCTGTGGACGACGTACCGGACCATCGGCCCGAGATCGGTCGTGCCGAGGAGCTCCAGCGCGTTGGTCGCGCGGAGCGTAGCCAGGCCATGCAGGTTCGTCCACAGCGCGGTGGCGCGGAGCTCGGCGTCGGCGGGGTGCAGCCGGGCGACCAGGTCGACGAACGTCCGGAACAGCGGCAGCGAGGTCGCGCGCAGATTGCCGCCGGCCCCGGCCAGCAGGTCGTGGCGGAAGATCAGGTCGAACATCCCGGGCCGCTCGGCGGCGAATTCCAGGTACTTCGTCGCGGCCGCGACCAACTGCTCCTCGGGCGGTCCGTCGCCGGCGGGCTCCAGGCGGGCGGCGAGATCCCGCAGGCCGGTCGCGGCGATGGCGGCGAGCAGCGAGTTGTGGGTCGGAAAGTAGCGGCGCGGTGCACCGTGCGAGACGCCTGTCCGGCGCGCGATCGCACGCAGCGTGAGGTCGGAGAGGCCGTCCTCCTCGAGGAGTTCGACCCCGGCCTGGACGAGCCGATCGGGCAAGGACACGTACGGTAGTATCGCCGACGTGACTGCCGGGTCGGCTTCGAGCCATTACCGAGTTGGGTCCCCGGCTGCGTTCTGAGCGCCGCGCGGGGCCCGCCCCGCTTCTCTGTTGTCTGCGAATTCCTTTGTCATGACACCAGAGAGAGAAGCGAATCCTGAACGATTTCACCGCACAACTCATTGCGGAGTTCAAGGCCAACGACGGTAAGGTCGGCGGTCCTTTCGAGAACTCCCGGTTGTTGCTCCTGACAACCACTGGCGCGCGGACCGGCACACCGCGCACCGCGATTCTCGGGTACTACCCGGACGGCGACCGGGTCCTGGTCGTCGGCTCGGCCGGCGGCGGCCCGAAACATCCGGGCTGGTACCACAACCTGCTCGCCGACCCGGAGGTCCACATCGACCTGGGCCTGTTCGACTATCCGGCGACCGCGGTCGTCCTGCGGGGCGCGGAGCGCGACGAGGTCTTCGCACGGCTCGTCGAGGCCGACGCGGGGTGGGGCGAGTACCAGCAGCGCACCACTCGGACGATCCCGGTGGTCGCGCTGGTCCAGAAACCAGGGCCGCCGCCGCACGGCGGAGGCTCGTTCGCCGAGGCGTTGAACACCATCCACGCGGCGTTCCGGCGCGAGCTGGCCCTGATCCGGCGCGAGGTCGCCACGTCGGGCACGCTGGGCGCACAGCTCCGCATCAACTGCCTGACGGTCTGCCAGGGGCTGCACTTCCATCACACCGGCGAGTCGACCATGTTGTTCCCGTCGCTGCTGGAGCAGCACCCCGAGCTCGCAGACGTGATCGCTGTACTCCAGACGGAGCACGACCAGATCGCCGTACTGCTCGAGGAGCTGAAGCGTCTGGTCGGTGCTCCGGACGTCCTGGCCCAGGTCGATGAGCTGATCGCCCAGCTCAACGCGCACCTGGACCGTGAGGAGGCAGAGCTGCTGCCGTATCTATAGCGGCCGTTGCGCCAGCAGCGCGTAGGAGTTGGGGAGTCGGCCGGACCACGCTGCGGCGCTCGTGTCGTCCTGCGGGCGCCAGAACGGCTCCGCGTACTCCTCGAGGACCTGGAGCCGTAGACCGGCTTTCGTGATCGCGGTGACGATCTGGCCGAGCGTCCACTGCCACTCCTGGGCGCCATTGCCGGGGAACGTGTCGTTGATGTGCGACTTGGCGAAGTAGCTCCGGTCAGGTCGGATCCGCGGCTCGTCCTGGTCCCAGGTCCACAGCGGTACGGCCGGGTGCGCCTCGTACACGAAGAGGTGTCCACCCGGTCGTACCACCCTGGCCGCGTCCCCGGCCCAGGCGTCGATGTCCCGCATCCAGATCAGCGCGCCCTTGCCCGTGTACACGAGATCGGCCGATGCGTCCTTCAGCGGTACGCCGGGGACCTCGGCCACGACGTACCGGCAGCTCACGCCCAGGTCGTCGGCCCGGCGCTGCGCAGCGCCGGCCGCCACGGAGCTGTAGTCGACACTGACGACACGGTCGGCACCGGCCTTCACCAACGCCACGTCGTCCAGCCCGTGCCCACTCTGGAAATGCACCACCACCGGCCGTTGCGCCAGGACCGGCGCCAGCAGCTCCCGCTCCCGCGCAAACAGTTGCTCGTCCCCGCGAGCCTCCGCCAGCAACTCGTCGTACTCGTGAACGTGCTTCTGTGAAGCCCGCTCCCACACCATCCGATTGCCCGCGACGACCTCGTCCATGCCCTAAGTCAGCCCGACCTCAGCTGTTCGAGCAACTGCATATCGTGCAGGTCCACCGGTCTCAGCTGGTAGCCCTGGTGCGACCGGAGTTGCGCACTGAGCGGCATACAGCGCACCGTCCGCCCGCCGATCCACCCTTCGACGGCAGGCGGTATGAGGTGGGTGTTGCCATCGAAGTCGAACTGCTCGGTCCCGCCGTCGACCGGTGTACTCGGGTGCAGGTCCACGCGATGCCCCTCGGCCGCATGTGTCAGCTGCACGGTGACCTGCACGAACCGGGCATCTGTCACCGCGTACCCCAGTCCTTCCAGGACCTGCACCACCTCATCCAGCTGCGGCCTGGCCACACCTAGGTCCAGATCGCCGTGGGGCCGCGTCTGCCGGCCCACCAGCGCATCCACACCCCAGCCGCCGTCCACCCAGACGTCCAGCGGCTTCAGCGCGTCCAGCAACTGCAGCACCCGCTCCGGTGTCACCGTGCGACCTCCTGTCCAAGCTCACTCGTTGTGGAGGACCTCGGCGATCGTGGCGCGGGCGGCCGTGCGGGCGGGGAAGTACGCGCCGGCCGCGGCGATCACGATGCCGGCGAGGACCAGCAGGGCGAGCAGGCCCGCAGGGTATACCTCGAGCATGAAGTCCGGCAGCTCGATTTGGGCGCCGTTGGCCATCGCCGGGACGACCAAGCGGTGCGCAACGATCCCCAGCGGGATGCCGAGCAGGCCGCCGACCGCTCCTACCGCGGCCATCGACGTCACGACCATCGCGGTCACCTGCGCAGGCGTCATACCGATCGACTTGAGCATGCCCAGGTCGCGGCGGCGTTCGCGGGTGTTGAGTACGACGGTGTTGAACACACCTAGCGCCGCAACGGTTCCCAGCATCAGCGTGAGCAGTACTACGGTCGCCAGTACGACGGCCACGAACGTACCGGGGTCTTGACCGGGCGTCTCCTCCAAACCGGAGTCCTTGGCCTGCACCGCCTTGACGACGGCGTCGAGATCGGTCCCCGGCTTCACGTTGACCTCGTACAGGTTGGCCCGGAGCTCTGGCGCGATGAGCGCGAGCGTTGCCCAGTTGGACAGCGCCTCGTCGCCGGAGTTGTACATCGCCTTCCCGACGATCTGCGCCCGTACGCTCTTGCCCCTGGACTGCAGTGTGATCGTGTCGCCGACAGCCAGGCCGCGCTGCCGCAGGAACCGCTCCGACACGACCACCTGGCCCGGACCGTCGAACCAGCGTCCGGCCAGGATCCGGTACCCGAGTTGATCGAAGTCGCCGCGGTAGAACGAGACCCGGACGTCCGTTCGTGTCCCAGGAAGCCGCATTCCCATGTCCGTGCTGGCAGCCACGGAAGTCACACCAGGCGTTGCCCGCAGTACGGCCTCGTCTTCGGCGTCGGTCAGCTTGGCGCCAGGGGGCGCACCCGGCGGCGGTGCCTCGCCCTCGGCACCGCTTTGGCCGGCGAACATCGTCAGGTCAACAGCATCCGCTCGACTCGCTGCGGTCTGGTAGGTCGTCAGTGACTTCCCCAGCCCGACAGCCAGCGTCACGCTGGTCACTCCGAGCACCACTGCCGCCAGGGTCAGCGCCGTACGCCCAGGACGCGCGAACGGCATGCCCAGTCCCAGACTGACCGCCCGCGGCAGCCGGGTCCCACTCAGCGACCGCTGTACTCGTAGCCCTCGTCCGGCCCGCGGTGCGCTCCCCGCACTGATCGCCTGAGCCGCTGACAGACTGCGTGCTCGCAACGCCGGCAACAGGGCAGACAATGCAACCAGAGCAGGCACGCCGAGGAGCGTCGCGATGTCGACCCAGATCGGCACGCCCAGCCCGCCGGCGCCGTAGTTCTCGAAAGCCCTCGTCAGCAAGGACGTCGCGAGTACGTTGCCGAGGACAACACCGGCGGCGCAGCCGATGACGGCCGGGATGGAGATCATCCCCAGGTACACCGCCATGACCTGCGTCGGCGTAAAGCCCAGCGACTTCAGAACGCCGATGTGCTTGAACCCTGCGACCACAGCACCGCTCACGACGTTGGCCACGATCAGTACGGCGACGGCGAGTCCCAGCCATCCGAACACCATCAGGAACGGTACGAACGTGTTGGGCTCACCCGCTGCCATCGCTCGCAACGCCAAGTACGACTGTGTGCCTATGAGGGCATCGGACGGCAGACCAGCCGTCACGCCTTGCTGGCCCGCCGTGACGTCCGCGTTGGTCGCAGCGTGAGCGAAGCGATAAAGCATCTGCGTCGCCGTCGGGTGCAGCGCGTTCATCTGTTCCGGTGTCACCCAGGCATCGGCCGACTGGCTAACGCTGTATGCAAACCCGACGATGGTCAGCGTTCGACCGCCCGCTGTCATGGTGCCGTTCAGTTGCGGGCCCCCGCGGCCCTCTATGTCGACCGGGTTCCGGTTGAGCACGATCTCGCCCGGCTTGGTTGCCCAGCGCCCCTTCCACACGTTCAGCCGATCCACAGCGCCACCTGGATCAGCACGGCCCACCGTCACCAGTGAATCCATCAGCTGCGTGCGGTCGAGCTCGAGCGTCGCCTGCGCGAACGGCCCGGCGACAGCGGCCGCACTCCGCGCCGCCGCTGTCAGTTGCGCGTCGGTCACCTTGCTGCGGTCGTACGACGCCGTCAGCTGGGAACCGCTCTGCTTCGCGTACGCGTGGTCGAACGGTCCGCTCGACGCGGCCAGGAGGCCTAGTGCGACCACGATCATCGTTGTGGAGAGCAGTACGACGACGCCGATCACCACAGTCTGCACGCGACGCCGTCGTACAGCTGCCCGCGCGACCGGCCAGACGGCGCTCACGGCGTACGCTCCAGGCTGCGCTCCCCGGCGATCTGTCCGTCGAGGAAGTCGATGACCCGGCTGGCGCAGCGTGTTGCGAGCTGCTGGTCGTGTGTCACCAGCAGGAGCGTCTGACCGATCTGGTTGAGGTCCAGGAGCAGATCCATGACCTGCTCGCCCGCCCTGGTGTCGAGCGCGCCCGTCGGCTCGTCGGCGAGGAGGATGGCGGGGCGGTTCATCAGTGCGCGGGCGACTGCTACCCGTTGCCGCTCACCCCCGCTCAGCTGTGCCGGGTAGGTGTTGCGGCGTCCAGCGATGCCCAGCTCCTCGAACAGCTCGAGCGCGCGCTTCCGTGCATGTGCTGCCGACGTACCGGTGAGCTGTGCGGCCAGCGCGACGTTGTCGAGAGCCGACAGGTCGTCCAGCAGGTTGAAGAACTGGAAGATCATCCCGATCCGCCGGCGCCGGAACAGCGCCAGCCCTTTCTCGTCGAGCGTGCCCAGGTCGTCGCCGTGCACGATGACCGATCCCGACGTCGGCCGGTCCAGCCCGGCGACCATGCTGAGCAGCGTCGACTTGCCGCTGCCCGACGGTCCCATCACCGCGACCGCCTCGCCCGCGTGGATCTCCAGCGACACTCCGTCGAGCGCGGCGGATTCGCCGTACTCCTTGCGTACGGCGGTGAGCTGTACGACCGCCTGTCCGTTGTCCTCCGTCATGCTCTTCACGCTAGAGCCGCGGAACGGTCGCTGACGTCAGCCTGCCGGGCTAAAGTGCGCGCCTTGTCATCCTGGAGATGTACGACCTGCCACGCATTCTTTGGGACAGTGGATCTCGTGATGTGGTTGCTGGTAGCGCTGCTGGCTGTGGTGGCCGGCCTGCTCGCGTTCGCCTCTGTGCGCACTCGGCGTGCCCATAAGCGTGCGTTGGAGGAGCGGGGCTGGTTGCTGGAGCGGGAACGGGAGACCGCGGCGCGGAAAGCGGTCGACGCCGAGCGGGCGCGGATAGCGCACGACCTGCACGACATCGTCAGCCACAACGTCAGCGTCATGGTCATCCAGACCGGTGCTGCCCGGCAGGTGCTGGCAACGTCACCCGACGAGGCGGAGGCAGCTCTCCTCGCGGTAGAGGCGGCTGGCCGCGACACCATGGCGGAGCTGCGGCATCTGCTCGGTGTACTCGCACCGAAGGCGGACGGGGCCGAGGAGGACGCACTGTCGCCGCAGCCGAGTCTGACGCGCCTGAGCGAGCTGATCGATCGGATCGCGTTCGCCGGTCTTCCGGTCGAGGTGCGGATCTCCGGCGACCCGGTTCCGCTACCGGCCGGCGTCGACGTCACGGCGTACCGCATCATCCAGGAGGCGCTCACCAACGCGCTCAAGCACGGCGACGGGAACACCGCCGAGGTGACCGTTCGCTACGCGCCGCACGCGCTCCGGGTCGAGATCTTGAACACGGGTCCGAGCGTCCTCACCGGAGGCCGCCCGGTCGCGTCCGACGGTGAGGGGCGGGGGCTGCTGGGGCTGAAGCAACGCGTCGCCGTGTACGGCGGGCAGCTCGACGCCCGCCGACGCCTCGGCGGCGGCTTCCGCGTCCGCGCCAAGCTCCCACTGGAGCGCCCGTGACGACGCCCGCGACCACGCGGGTCGTGATCGCGGACGATCAGGCCCTGGTCCGCACCGGCTTCCGGATGATCCTGTCCGCGCGCGGCATCGAGGTCGTCGGCGAGGCCGCGGACGGCGTGGAGGCAGTGGACGCCGTACGGCGCCTGCACCCGGACGTCGTCCTGATGGACATCCGCATGCCGACCATGGACGGCCTGGAGGCCACCCGCCGCATCCTCGCCACCCCGACCAGGTGCCGGATCCTGATCCTCACGACGTTCGACCTGGACCAGTACGTCTACGCCGCCCTGTCCGCCGGCGCCAGCGGCTTCCTGCTCAAGGACGTGACCCCCGAACACCTGGCCGCCGCCGTCCGCCTGGTCACCACCGGCGACGCCCTGCTGGCCCCCTCCATCACCCGCCGCCTGGTAGAACGCTTCGCCACCCCCACACCCACCCTGCACCGCGACCTGTCGTCCCTCACCCCCCGCGAACTGGAAGTCCTCACCCTCATGGGCCAAGGCCTCTCCAACGCCGAAATAGCCACCGCCCTCACCCTCAGCGAAGCCACCGTCAAAACCCACGCCGCCCGAATCTTCGCCAAACTAACCCTCAGAGACCGCTCCCAAGCCGTAGTCCTCGCCTACGAAACCGGCCTGATCACCCCAGGCGACCACTGACCCGGCGTACGCTCGGCCATGAGGGAAAGCAACCTGCTGACCTGGGCCGCGGCGGCGGTCGGCCCAGTGCTCGAGATCAGTCCACTCCATGGCGACCAGGGCCCCTGGCGCCTGACCACCGCCGACGCGCGCTACGTCTTACGGGCACCGACTCCACGCATCGATGCGCCGATGATCGCGACGGGCGCCGCGGCACTCCAAGTCGCCGAACAACACGACCTGCCTGCCCCACGCCTGGTCGACGTCGATCTGTCCGGCTCGGCTTCCGGCGTACCCGCCACTCTCGAGACCCTTGTGCCTGGCACATCGACATGGGCAGTCGGAACCCCCGAGAGCCTTCGCGTTGCTGGAGCCGCGTTGGCCCACCTGCACTCTGTCCCGATGCGTCCGCAGGCCCATCTCCCATTCCGCCCACGCCCCATCGCCGTGGACGACTTCGCCCGAGACCGCCGCGCCGGTCACCTGCCCACCACGCCGCTCTTGTCCCAGGCCGACGACCTCGTCACCGCGCACGGTCTGCCCAGTGAGCGGTCCGTCTACCTCCACGGCGACGTGTGGCCCGGAAACCTGGTCTGGTCCGGCCATCACCTCGAAGCCTTCATCGACTGGAAGACCGCCGGCGTAGGCGCGCCCGGAGTAGACCTCTCCGAACTCCGCAAACAAGCAGCAATCAGCTTCGGCCCTGACGCCCCCGCCCACGTCCTCACCGGCTGGCAACAAACCGCCGACACCCCAGCTCAACACGTCGCCTACTGGGACGCCGTAGCAGCCTTGAACACCCCCACCACCCCCACCACCCTCTACAGCCCCACAGCCACCACCCGCCGCAACCACTTCCTACGCCAGGCCCTCCACCATCTCCCCTGACAAAGCACCAGGGCGGCTCTCATGTCTGAGAACCGCCCTGATGAGTGGCGGAGGATACGAGATTCGAACTCGTGAGGGGTTGCCCCCAACACGCTTTCCAAGCGTGCGCCCTAGGCCTCTAGGCGAATCCTCCAAGCGGAGAGGATACCGAGGGGGCGCGGGAATCCGAAATCGGGGGCGTGAACCTGGTGGGCGGGTGGGGCGACTGTGGGGGTGAGGGAGGTGACGCGTGGAGTCGGGTTGGGTGGGTGTGGTGGTGCGGGCTCAGGTGGGGGAGCGGGAGGCGGTCGCTGAGCTGGTGCGGGGGTGGCACGGGGCGGTCTGGTCGTATGTGCGGCACATGCTCGGCCGTGAGGACCTGGCCGACGACGTGTCGCAGGAGGTCTGGCTGGCCGTCGTGCGGGGGCTGCCGCGGCTCAAGGAGCCGGAGCGGTTCGCGGCGTGGTTGTTCACCATCGCTCGGCGCAGCGTGGTCAACCACTTGCGGCAGCGGTACGCCGACCAGCCGCGGGTCGACGTGGACGAGGAGCCCGACCTGGCGGATCAGGTGGTCGACAGGGTCGACGTACGGCGGTTGCTCGGCGGGGTGCCTGTGATGGAGCGGGAGGTGCTGGTGCTGTTTCATCTGGAGGACCTCAGCTTGGAGGAGTGTGCAGAGGTGCTCGGCGTACCGGTGGGGACGGTCAAGTCCCGCCTGCATCGCGCACGCCGGCTGCTGAGGGAGGAGGCGGGCTCGTGATCTCGGCAGAGGACACCATCGCGGGTCTGCACGACGCACTCTCGCTCCGGCGCCGTGTCCGGTCGCTGGTGCAGCTCTGTGGCGCCGCTGCGGTGATCGGACTGGTCGTAGTGCTCTGGCTGACCGAGGACGGGCTGCCGGCCAGGACACAGGCCGGCTTCGCAGCCGTAGTGCTCGTAGGACTCGCTGTCATGACCAGGGCGGTCTACGTACTGCGTCAGCGCGGTCACTTGTTCGCCAACGACAAGGTCATCGCCAGCTGGATCGCCTCCGGGTTCGCAGTGCTGCTGGCGACCGGACTCGCACTAGCCGGCCACGGCAGACTCGGCGCACCGTTCGTACTGGCGGCAGTCGCCTACCTCTTGTTCACCCATCGAGCGAAAAGACGACTGGAGCGACGGTGAAACCGATCGGACCATTGGCGATTGCCCTTCGGCGTTTCGGGACCCGGCGGGTCGGCCTGGTGCTTGCAGCGGTGCTAATCCTGCTGCTGGTGGTAGGGCTCCTCATCTAGGGTCGGCTGCATGGAACTGCGCTCGATCACCCCGGCAGATGTGGACGCGGTGCAGGAGCTGATCGAGTCCGATCCGGGGTACACGGAGCGGATCACCGGCTATCTGCCGGGTGAGTCAGACGCCCAGAGCCTGTTGATGATGCGTCCAGCGGACCTGCCCCAGGAGTCGAAGGTCGTGCTGGGGGCATTCGACGACGGTCAGCTCGTTGCTGTTGTCGACCTGCTCAGGGGCTTCCCGAACGAGCGCACGGCGTTCATCGGTCTCCTCGAGGTCCACGCGAAGCACCAGGGCCGCGGGTACGGCGGGACGACGTACCGGCTCGTCCAGCGGTACGTCGAGACCACCTGGCCCGAGGTCCGGACCATGCGGCTGGCTGTCGTCGACACGAACGCCCAGGTCGCCACCGGCTTCTGGCAGCGGCAGGGGTTCGAGGCGACAGGCGAGGTGCGCCCGTACCGGTACGACAAGCTGGAGTCGAGCGCCCGCCTGTACGAGAAGCAGCTACCGGAGCAGGGCGGGAGCTAACGCACGCCACTGCTCGATCGGCTGCGGACCCGTCACCCCAGTGATCACGTTGACGGCGACGTGGTCGGCACCGGCATCAAGGTGCTCGGTGAGCTTGGCCTTGATGTCTGCCGGACTGCCCCAAGCCGCGAGGGCATCGACCATGTGGTCGGGGAGTGTGGACAGATCGCTCTCGCTGAACCCCTGCCGCTTCAGCGAGCTGGCGTAGCCAGGGATCGTCGTGAAGAAGCTGATGGTGTCCCGCGCTATCGCCCTGGCCCGCTCCGCGTCGCTCTCCAGTACGACGAGGTGGCTGACGGCCAGGAGCTTGTCAGGGCCGAGCACCTTCCGCGCTTCGGCGGAGTACGCCGCACGGGTCAGGAACGGGTACGCGCCGGCGGACCGCTCCGCGGCCAGCTTCAGCATCTTCGGACCGAGCGCTGCGAGCACCCGACGGTCCACGGGCACATCCAGCTCGTCCAGGTACGCGTTGAGCGTGGCGATCGGCTTGGCGCCGTGTGCTCCCCCCAGACCGACGGTGAACCGTCCCGGCGCGGACGCCTCCAGCGCGGCGTACGTCGTACCCACGTCGGCCGGGCTGTACTTCACGACCGCCAGGATCCCGCTGACGAACTTGATCGCCGTCGTCGCGTCCACCAGGTCGGTGATGGTCTGCAGCCCGGGCAGCGGCCCGCCGGACAACCAGATCACTGGATAGCCGAGCTCCTCGGCCGCCCGCGCCGCCGCGATGGACTCCGCACGCTGTCGAGCCCGGTCGTGATACCGAATGCTCCAAAACGATGATCCGTCACCAAACCAGTCTCACCCCTCGCCGGCACCGACGGCCACCCTTGTTCGCTCACAGCGTTCGCAGCTGAGCGCTCTTGACCCGCCGGCTGGAGGTGGAACGCGCCGTCCCGCGGATGCGCGAGTTCGGGTGGATTTCGGGCATGCTCTTCCGATCCCGTACACTCGTGCCTGGTTCCCCGCGTGGCGGTATCTCGCCCAATCCCCCCAGGGCCGGAAGGCAGCAAGGGTAAGTGAGCTCTTCCGGGTGCGCGGGGAATCCTTATGTCTAGGCTTGGTCCTCCGAGACGTCGTCCCGAGACCAAGGAGACCGATGAACCCCGAGAGCCGCTATCTGCAGGAATTGATCATCGCGGAGCTCGACGTACCCGCGGCGTTCGACGTGGCCAACGAGGCCGAGCAGCGGGTCGAGTTCCTGGCCGACCGGCTCCGGCGGACCGGCGCCTCGGCGTACGTGCTCGGGATCAGCGGCGGTGTCGACTCCGCCACGGCGGGCCGGCTGTGCCAGCTCGCGGTGGAGCGGGTGCGGTCGGAGGGCGGTCAGGCGACGTTCGTCGCGATGCGGCTGCCGTACGGCGTGCAGGCCGACGAGGTGGACGCCCAGCGCTCGCTCGAGTTCATCAAGCCAGACGAGACGCTCGTGGTGGACGTGCAGCCCGCCACCGACGCGATGGTCGAGTCGGTGCGGCACTCCGGGCTCGGTGACCGCGAGGACTTCCACGTCGGCAACATCAAGGCCCGCCAGCGGATGGTCGCGCAGTACCTCGTGGCCGGCGCGCGCGGCGGGCTGGTGGTCGGCACGGACCACGCGGCGGAGGCGGTGATGGGCTTCTTCACCAAGTACGGCGACGGCGCCTGCGACCTGACGCCGCTGTCGGGTCTCACCAAGCGCCGCGTCCGCGCGGTCGGCGAGTGGCTCGGCGCGTCACCGGAGATCACCGGCAAGGTGCCGACCGCCGACCTGGAGACGAACAACCCGGGCGTGCCGGACGAGTCGGTGCTGGGCGTGACGTACGACGAGATCGACGACTTCCTCGAGGGCCGCGACGTCGACGAGTCGGCTGCCGCCAAGATCATTGCCACGCACCGCCGTACCGCTCACAAGCGGGCCGTACCGCTCGCCTTCAGCTGACGAACTCGGTCACCAGCCGGGCGAAGGACTCCGGCTGCTCGGCGTGCACGAAGTGGCCGGCGCCTGTCGCGTAGTAGTAGGTGCCGTTCGGTACGTCGGAGCGGAACAGCTCGATCTCCCGCGGGCTGGTGGCTGGGTCGTACTCGCCTTTGATCAGCAGGGCGGGCTGCGTCAGCTGAGCGAAATGCTGCAAGACGGGCTCGGCGAAGCTGGGGGACTTGGTGATCTCACCGGAGAAGTGACCCGAGCGCTGGTGGTACTCATCCGGCAGCTCAGTGTCGGCCGGTAGCTGTAAGTCTCGGGACCCTGGTCCGAGATAGATCTCCATCCGGCGGTCGCCGAGCTGCGCGATCACAGCGATGCGCTCGTCCCACATCTGCTTGGTCGCTGGACCGGTGTGCGGCGGGAGCTCGGCTGCGGGCAGTAGCGGCAGCGCCGCGCGGACGAGGTTCTCGGTGGCGAGTGGCATGTCCCAGGCGGGGTTCTCGAAGATGATGCGAGTCACCGAGGCCGGGTGCGCGGCGGCGTACCTGAGCGCCAGGCGACCGCCGTACGAGTGGCTGAGGACCGACCACTGCCGGACGCCGAGGTGCTCGCGCAGCGCCTCGAAATCGGCGATCAGGTCTTGCTCGCTCACCGGTCCGTCGAGCGGGTCCGAGCGCTGTACGCCGCGCTGGTCGACGCCGATCAGGTGGAAGTCGCGCGCCAGACGGTCGCCCTGGAACGCCATGAAGTCGTACGAGCCCGCGCCGGGGCCGCCGTGGACGAACAGCAGCGGCGGCGCGTCCGAGCGGCCGCGCCGGTCGACGTACAGCCTGGTGTCGCGCACCTCCGTCAGCATGACCGGAGCGTAGTGCGCGCCCGGCTCAGGCTGTGTGGGCCAGTTGGACCTGGCGGATGCGGTTGGCGAGGCGGGCCAGGCGGATGGTGGCGATGTTCCGGTAGGCCGGGCGGAGGACGGTCGCCAGCGGTCCGGACTGCTCGAACGTATGAGTGACCCGGCTGTCCGCGCCGATCGTCCACGTGCCGACCTCGCGGAAGCCGGGGACCTGCCAGACGATCTCGACGCGGTCCGCCTCGACCACTGTGTATTGCAGCTCGCCGGAGAAGCCTGGACGGACGCGGAGCGCGTAACGGGTCCCGGGGTTGGTCTCGCGGGGGCCGTCGATGGCGAGGAACGCCTCGTTCCACTCCGGCAGGCCGAGGGCGTCCAGCAGCACCTGCCGGATCGCTGCCTGGCCGGCGTGGATGGTCTCGGTGGCCTGTTCCATGACTAGTTCTCCTGATGGGCGAGTTCGGGACCCCGGCGGCGGGCCAGGGCGGCCCCGGTCGGGAAGGCGTCGGCGAGCGAGCGAAGGGTGCTGATCGTCTCGTCGAGTGCCTGGCCGGCGAGACGGTCGTCCATGGTGCGATGCAGCCGGTTCTCCGCGGTGATGATGCGGCGGTGCAGTGCGCGGCCCTGCGGAGTCAGGCTCAGCGTCAGGTAACGCCGGTCGACCTTGTCGACGCCGCGTTTCACCAGGCCCTGCGCGACGAGCCGGTCGACCAGCCTGCTCGGGCTGTTGCCGGTCTCGCAGACGAGCAGCCCGCCGAGGGCGTTGAGCGTCATCGGGCCGTGGTCGCGCAGCACGCGCAGAACCTCCGCCTGTGAAGGCGTGATGCCGAGCGGCCGCAGCTCCGCGGCGAGCAGGCGATTGCCCTCGCGCTGGATGGCCAGCACCAGATAGCGAAGCTCCTCGACAACCTTCATGGCAGACATATTACACGACATGTATGTCGTGTCATCTGTTTGCGGTGAGTGTTTCGTGGCTGTTGCCGGAGGCGACGATTCCGGCAGGGGTCCGGAAGAGTGCCGGAGAAAGTCCGGTTGAGGTCATGGTCAAGGTGACACCGCGGCTGGCACAGTGTCTTCATGAAGGGTCTGATGCAGAGTTACCAGCTGTCGCTCGACACGATCTTCCGTCGGGCCGAGCAGTTCTACCCGGACAAGACCGTCTACACCGGCGGCCCGGCGCCGACCAAGCTGACGTACGGCGAGTGGGCCGACCGCACAAGACGCCTGGGCGGGGTCCTCGACACTCTCGGGATCAGCTCGGACGGCCGTGTCGCGACCTTCGCGTGGAACTCGGGCCGGCACCTCGAGTTGTACTTCGCTGCGCCCTGCACCGGCCGCGTGCTGCACACGCTGAACATCAGACTCTTCCCGGACCAGGTCGTCTACATCGCGAACCACGCCGAGGACGAGGTCGTGTTCGTCGACCGGTCGCTGCTCGGCCTGTTCCTGCCGCTGCTGGAGCGCCTGCCGCAGCTCCGCCACATCGTCGTGATGGACGACCTCCCGGCCGGCGCCCCCGCGGCGGAGATCCCGGACGACCCGAGGTTCCACGACTACGAGGAGTTGCTCGCCGCCGCTCAGCCGGTGGAGTTCCACGTCGAGGACGAGAACCAGGCCGCGGCGATGTGCTACACGAGCGGTACGACGGGTCACCCGAAGGGCGTCGTCTACTCGCACCGCTCGACCTGGCTGCACTCGATCGGTGTCCTGACCAACGCCGGGATCGGACTCGCCGAGACCGACACCGTGATGCCCGTCGTGCCGATGTTCCACGCGAACGCGTGGGGTCTGGCGCACGCGGCGCCGATGGCCGGGGCGTCGCTCGTGTTCCCCGGGCCGGACATGAGCCCGCAGGGGATCCTGAAGCTGCTCCAGGAGCAGGAAGTGACGCTGTCCGCCGGCGTGCCGACGATCTGGCAGGGGCTGCTGCCGCTGCTCGACGGCGTGGAGTTGCCGAAGCTGCGGCGCATCCCGTGCGGCGGATCCGCGGTGCCGGAGGCGCTGTCCGAGGCATTCCGCGCCAAGCTCGGCCGGCCCATCCTCCAGGCGTGGGGCATGACGGAGACGAGCCCGGTCGCGACCGCGGCCCACGTCCCTTCGCGGAACACGGACCTCCCCGAGGAGGAGCAGGCACACTTGCGGGCGCGGGCCGGCCTGCCGCTGCCCGGTGTCGAGGTGCGGATCGTCGAGCCCGGTTCGATCACCCCGCTGCCCTGGGACGACGAGGTGACCGGGGAGCTGCAGGTGCGCGGCCCGTGGATCGCAGCTGAGTACTACCGGCCCGACGACGGTGCGCAGTTGAACACCGAGGACGGGTGGATGAAGACAGGAGACGTCGCCGCGATCGACCGGTTCGGGTCGGTGCGGATCGTCGACCGGACCAAGGATCTGGTGAAGTCCGGCGGCGAGTGGATCAGCTCGGTGGAGCTGGAGAACCTGCTGATGGCGCATCCGGCGGTGAAGGAGGCCGCGGTGATCGGCGTGCCGCATCCGAAGTGGGACGAGCGGCCGCTCGCCTGCGTCGTCCTGCAGGAGGGCACGAGCGCGACCAGCGAGGAGATCCTCGAATACCTCCAGCCGCTGGTCGCGAAGTGGTGGCTGCCGGACGCGGTCGAGTTCATCGACGAGGTGCCGAAGACCTCGGTCGGCAAGTTCTCAAAGAAGGACCTCCGCACCCGCTTCGCCAACTACCACCTGGAGTAGGCAGTTGTTGCCGTGGGCACGAAGATTTCGTGCCCACGGAGACGGTGGTCAGTCGAAGCTGCAGCCGAAGTGGTTCTGGAGGTGCTCGAGGGTCGCGTCGACGAAGGCGGTGGGCCAGACGTTGCCGGTGACCTTGGCCAGCGCCGTGCCGCGGGGGATGAACTGACGGCAGATGTACTGGTTGGCCGCGATGATGTCGGCCGGGTCGGTGCCGGCGGCGGGGATGGATTCCAGGGCGATGCGTTGTTCGTCGGACAGGAGCGCGTTCAAGCGCTTCGCTCCGCTGGTCCGGTGAACGCCGCGCTCGGCGAGCATCAGCGCGATGAGCTGGTCGCGGACGGCGCCAACGCCCTGGTTCGCGACGATCCGCTCGTCCCGCCCGAGAACAGTGACCAGGTTGCCGAGGAAGTAGAAGAACAGATTGACGGCGCGGTCCGGCCAGTACGGTTCGCCGGGTCGGCCGCCTCGAGGTGCGATGTCACCCTCCGGGAACAGCGTGCCCTCCCGGTCGAACAGCACCCGCACCCCGTCGTACTGGAACCGGTCGAACGACGCCAGCGGGTGCACGATCAGATCCACGTGCAGCCAGTCCGGCGTGATGCCCAGCCCGCCGATCAGCCCCGGCAGCCGATCCGCCAGCACGGTCGGTCCGGCGAGCGCCCGTAGTACGTCGGCCCAGTGCTCCTCGAACCACTCGGTGCTGTCGTCGGTCACCACGAGGTGTACGTCGACGTCGCTGAACCGGTCGGCGGCGCCCGTCCCGTAGCTGCCGATCAGGTACACCCCCAGCACCCGCTCGTCGGCGCGCAGGACCTCGGCCGCCCGGGTGATCACCGCCTGCTGCCGCTCGTCCCCAGTCGTCACCCGCACCACCCTAGGTCGCGCGCCGGGCCCCGTGGGCGGGGAATTGTCCGCGGGCGGCGCTAGGGTTGCCGCGTGGAAGCGCCCCTTGCCTTGTATCGCCGGTACCGCCCGGAGACGTTCGCGGAGGTGATCGGGCAGGACCATGTCACGGCACCGCTGCGGAACGCGTTGAGCAACAACCGGGTCAATCACGCCTACCTGTTCTCCGGGCCGCGCGGGTGTGGGAAGACCACCAGCGCGCGGATCCTCGCCCGGGCGATCAACTGTGAGAAGGGCCCGATCGCCGAGCCGTGCGGGGTGTGCAAGTCGTGCACCGACCTGGCACGGGGCGGCCCGGGCAGCATCGACGTCATCGAGATCGACGCGGCTTCGCACGGTGGTGTGGACGACGCGCGTGACCTGCGCGAGCGGGCGTTCTTCGCGCCGGTCGAGAGCCGCTACAAGATCTACATCATCGACGAGGCGCACATGGTGACCACGCAGGGCTTCAACGCCCTGCTGAAGCTGGTCGAGGAGCCGCCGCCGCACCTCAAGTTCATCTTCGCCACCACCGAGCCCGACAAGGTGATCGGGACGATCCGGTCCCGGACGCACCACTACCCGTTCCGCCTGGTGCCACCGAAGGTGCTCGCCGACTACATGGCGACCCTGTGCCAGTCCGAGGGCGTGGCGATCGAGTCGGCCGCGTTGCCGCTCGTCGTGCGGGCCGGTGCCGGTTCGGTGCGTGACTCGCTGAGCGTGCTCGACCAGCTGATCGGCGGGGCAGGCCCGGCCGGCGTGACGTACGAGTTGGCGGTCGCGCTGCTCGGGTTCACGCCCGACTCGCTGCTCGACGCGTGTGTTGACGGGTTCGCGGCGCATGACAGCGCTGCAGTGTTCGAGACAGTCGAGAAGGTCATCGAGACCGGCCAGGACCCGAAGCGGTTCGCCGAGGATCTGCTGCGGCGGCTGCGAGACCTCGTGGTGCTGTCCGCCGTACCGACTGCTGTGACCTCCGGTCTGATCGAGGCCGCCGAGGACCAGGCTGAGCGGCTGCAGACCCAGGCCGCCGGGATCGGTCCGGCGGAGCTGACCCGGGCCGCCGACATCGTCGCGGCCGGTCTGCTGGAGATGCGCGGTGCGACCGCCCCGCGCCTGCAACTCGAACTCATCTGCGCCAAGGTCCTCCTCCCCGGCGCCGACGACTCCACGAACGGTATCCAGGCCCGCCTCGACCGCATGGAACGCCGCCTCGCCATCCCCAGCGGCACGCCGGACTCCGCGACGAGCGCTGTCCAGGGCGCGGGTACGCCGGGGCCCGGTCCGGCGGGCGGCATGTCTGCGCCTGCTCAGGCGGGCGGTGTGTCCGGTCCTGCTCAGGCGGCTGGTGTGTCGGGTGTCGCCGGAGCGGACTCGTACGGCGACGGGAGCGCGCCTGCTGCGGCTGCGACGAGCAGAGCGGCCGCTCGGGCCGCCGCAGGCGCAGGCAACCGCCCCGGCTCCAGCCCCGACGACACAGCATCTGCTGCCTCTACTGCGGGCTCAAGCGCTCCGGCGGCCTCAGTCGAGACCGCCGGCCCTGCGAGCTCAGCCGCGTCCGCTGGTCCAGGTAGGACTGCGGCGGGTGTAGGTGGGACGGGCGATAGAGCTGGCCAGGGCAGTGAACCAGTTGCGGGCGGACCGGTTGGCGCGTCCGGCGGGGCGCGCACTGGTGCCTGGGGTGATGAACCGGCCGGCGCACCGGAGCAGGCAGGCCAGAGCGCGCAGCTAAGCGAGCCCGCGCAGTCGGCTCCGGCCGGCCAGGGTGCTTCGGCGCCTGGTCAGGCGGGAGTGGCGGCCGGTGGGGGTGTCGGGCTGGCTGACATTCGGCGGTTGTGGCCCGAGGTCTTGGAAGCCGTCAAGGCGCAGCGGCGGTTCGCCTGGATCATGCTGAGTCAGAACGCTCAGGTCATCGCGATCGACGACCAGACGCTGACACTCGGTCTGGTGAACGCCGGTGCCCGGGAGAGCTTCGCGCGGTCCGGCAGCGACGAGATTCTTCGCCAGGCGATGATCGACTCGATCGGCATCAACCGTCGTGTCGAGGCAGTCGTCGACCCGTCGGCCGACCCGGGCGCAGGAGGAGGCGGCTCTGCAGGTCGCCCGGGCCCGCAGTCGGGCGGTCCTGGTCAAGCTGGCGGCTCGCAATCCGGCGGGGCCGCTGGCCTCGGCGGATCCAGTGGCCCAGGTTCGGCGGACGGTTCCGGGAGCGGCGCTCCGGGCGGCGGTGGGATTTCGGCGGGTGGTTCCGGGGCTTTGGGTGGGCCAGGTGCGAGCGGACCTGGCGGTCCGAGTGCAGGTGGCGCGGCCGGCGCGGGCGCATCGGGCGCAGGAGATCCCGGGACAGGCGCCAGCGGGGCCGGTGGCACTGGGGCAGGCGCCGGCGGATCCGATGCGGCTGGGCTGGGTGCCGGGGCGGGCGGTCACGGTGGTGCGCCCGATGCCGGTGGCTCAGGTGCGGCTAGCGGGGTCGGCGGAGCGGCCGGCCACGCTGCTGGCGGTGCAGCGGGCCTAGCTGAGCACGGCGCAGCCGGCGGCAGTGCAGCGGGCGCGGCTGGGCCCATTGCGGGCGGCGGCGGCGCGGCTGGAGCAGGTGCGCGCAGCGGTGGTACCGCGGGATCGGCCGGAGCAGATGCCGGCGGTAGCGGCGCAGCGGGCTCGGGTGGACGCGGCGCGGTGGGCTCGGCCGGGCATGGCGCGGGCGGTGGCGGTGCGGCGGGATCGACCGGAGCAGGTGCGGGCGGTAGCGGTGCAGCGGGACCGGCTGGGCGTGCTGCAGGCGGCGGCAGTGCAGCGGGTGCAGCGGGCGCGGCGGGCTCAGCTGGAGCGGGGGCTGCGGGTTCGGGAGCTCGGGGTGGGCGGACTGGGGCCTGGGACGACGGGCCCGGGGCGGCGATTGCTTTGCAGGAGCCGCCGGACGAGTACGACATACCTCCGGAAGACCCGTGGGAAGACGGGCCGATCGCGCGTCAGCAGCCTGCCGCGCAACAGGCCGCGCCGGCGGGGCGACGGCAGACGGGCAGCAAGCGCCGGGCGGCGGAGGCTGCCGTTGCGGCTGAGCAGGCGCGGCAGGCGTCGGCGGCTGCGGCCGCACCCGACGTACCGCTGACGCCTGAGGAGGAGGCCGACGCGATCGGCGAGGACGACATGGTCCTGGAGGACGACTCCCGCTCCCACACCGACCTGCTCCGCGAAACCCTCGGCGCACAGATCATCACCGAAGAACCCAACTAGAACGGCCATCCACAGCCAGGTGGGTCGGGGTCGAGGTGAGGGTCCACAGGATTCACAGGGGTGTGGATAGGGTTGTTCACAGGGTTGTGGAAAAGCGTGGGGAGACTGGTCGGTTTCCGGGCGCGAGGTGGGTTGTCCGGGGGACCGGCTAGTGTTGAGGCTCCGGTGGTTGGCGGTGGGTTTCGCCGACCGGCCGGGCAGGCAGGCTCGGGGCTCGGGAGAGCGGTTCGGACGAGGAGATCGCGGTGTTCGACGGTGGCGGTGCTGGGGGCTTCGACATGTCCAACCTGCTCGCGCAGGCGCAGGCGATGCAGAACCAGTTGATGGAAGCGCAGGCCGACCTGGAAGGTCAGGAGATCGAGGGATCGGCAGGCGGCGGTCTGGTGACTGCCCTGGTGTCCGGCACGGGCGAGCTGCTCAGCCTGAACATCAAGAAGGAAGCCGTCGACCCGGACGACACCGAGACGCTGGCCGACCTGGTGGTCGCCGCGGTCCGGGACGCCTCGGAGAACGCGAAGCAGGCTGCTGCTGCCGCGATGGGACCGCTGGCCGGTGGGCTGGGCGGCGCGTTCGGTGGCGAGGGCGGTTTCCCCGGGTTCGGCGGCGGTGAGTCGTCGGCTCCCGCCGGGTTCGCCCTGCCTGAGTCGCAGACGCCGCAGATCGGTCGGATCGACGAGGACGAGAGCGCTCCGAAGACCCAGGGCCCGGATGAAACAGCCGGGCCGGGCGGGGCAGCGCGGGCCAGCGGTGAGCAGGGCGGTTCGGGTGGCGTCGGGTTCGTGAACCCGGGGAGCGCGGCCGGCGAGCCCGGCCAGAACCCGGGCTGACGTGTACGAGGGGGCCGTTCAGGATCTCATCGACGAGCTGGGGCGGCTGCCCGGTGTGGGGCCGAAGTCCGCGCAGCGGATCGCGTTCCACCTGCTCGCGGCCGACGAGACCGACGTGCGGCGGCTCGCGCACGTGCTCGTGCAGGTCAAGGAGAAGGTCAAGTTCTGCGAGATCTGCGGCAACGTCGCGGAGGACGTGCAGTGCCGGATCTGCCGTGACCCGCGCCGCGACCTGAGTCTGATCTGTGTGGTCGAAGAGGCCAAGGACGTGGTCGCGATCGAGCGCACCCGCGAGTTCCGCGGCCGGTACCACGTGCTCGGCGGGGCGATTTCGCCGATCGAGGGCATCGGCCCGGACGAGCTCCGGATCAAGGAGCTCATGCAGCGGCTGGCCAGCGGCGAGGTGACCGAGATCATTCTGGCCACCGACCCGAACCTCGAAGGCGAGGCGACCGCGACCTACCTGAGCCGCCTGCTGCGGCCCATGGGGTTGCGCGTCACCCGATTGGCTAGTGGACTTCCAGTAGGCGGTGACCTCGAGTACGCCGACGAGGTCACTCTCGGACGGGCATTTGAAGGGCGACGATCGATCGATGACTGAACCAACAGATATTGCGGAACGCGCTTTGGGCACCGACAGCGAGGACCTGACAGAGTTCGCCGAGCAGATCGCCGATCAGGTCCGGAGCTTCCTGATCTCGGTGCGCGACATCGCCGCGCAGCCGGACGAGGACGGGGTCGACGAGGGCCTCGCCTCGCTGCCGTACCTGCTGCTCGAGGTGAGCCAGCTGCTGCTCGCCGGCGGCCGGCTCGGCGCGTTCGAGGACTTCGTGCCGGAGGAGCGTTTCGAGAGCGACGCCGGCCCGGACCCGGACCTGGACGCGATGCGGGACCGGCTCGCGGTGCTCTTCGAGGGCCTGGACGAGTACGCCGAGGTCTTCGACCCGTACGCCGCGCCGCCGGAGATCACCGTCAACCGGCTCTCCGACGACCTCACCGCGATCGCGACCGACCTGGTGCACGGCCTCGCGCACTACGAGGACGGCCGGATCGTCGAGGCGCTGTGGTGGTGGCAGTTCTCGTACGTGTCGACCTGGGGCGCCGCCGCGAGCGCCGTTCTGCGGGCCATCCAGTCGCTGATCGCGCACGACCGGCTCGAGCCGGCACACGACGCGGAGACCGAGGCCACCGACCGCGAGCTGGTCGAGGTCGCCGAAGAGGCCGTGCAGCGCCGCTGACCCGCTGTCGCGAGGCTGGTTGTCCACAGCTCTCCGACAGGCCGTTGGGCGTGACCGGGTAGATCCGGTTGAATGATGCGGTGTCGGTTTTCGAGGTGATTCGGCGGCTTCCGGAGATCGGTGCGGTGCGGCGGGTGAGCCGGGCGCTCGCGGTGCTCGACCTGGTGCTGAACGATGACCAGGACATCCTCAACTTCTACTCCTTCGACGCGCGGTGGTCGCCGACGGAGGAGGCCGCGTTGATGCGGGACGGCTCGGGGAACGGGTACTCGATCGTGTTCTCGCCGGACGGCGCGTTCGCGTACGGGTTCGACCACGAGTCGCCGATGTCGCCGTGGACCACGGGAAAGCTTTGGCCCGGCTTGCTGGACGGTGTGCCAGAGGTCTTCCACTCGGCGCGGGACGACAAGGCGTTCGCGGAACCGAACGGAGTGCCCCAGGCGACAGTCTGTTTTTGGCGTGCGACGGAGGACTCGGCCTGGCGGTGCGGCCCGGTGCACGACGTGGACGCCGACGGGGCCGACTGGTTGTTCGACCTCGTGGCGGACGGCCGCCCCGAGGCGTACCTGACCTTCGCCGAGGACTACTACGAGCGCGCACTGGACCTCGATGCCGTCCGGCACGTGTACGCCCTGATGCCGCTGACGGAGTACGTCGTCACGTCGCTCAATCCCGAGCGGCGGTTGATCGATCTCAAGGAAGGGATCGCCGAAGCCGGTTACCCCCGCAGCTGAGAACTAATCCGGAAGCATCGGCATCTCGAGGCCCTGGGACTTGCCGAGGAGGATGCCTCGGGTGATGGCGTGGGTGCCGAACTTGTCCTTGACCTGGTCGAGGGCGGTGTCGAGCTCGTTGTTGGCGGCCTTGTCGAACGGGAGCGCCAGTTGCAGGGCGGCCTCGTTCTCCAGGTTGCCGACCGAGATGCCGATCATGGTGAGGCCCTGCGTGGTGATCAGCGGCTGTGCCGTGCGCAGCAGCGCGCGGGCGGTGACCAGGATCGCGCGCGTCTGATCGGTTGCCTGAGGCAATGTATGTGACCGGGTCGCGCGGGTGAAGTCGTCGAATCGCAGCCGCAACGTCACCGTCCGGCCGGAGCGCCCGGCGGATCGCATCCGCCGGGTGACGCGGTCGACGAGACCCGCGAGCACGGCGTCCAGCGTCGCCGGTGACTTCGGCGAACGACCGAGAGCCCGTTGGGATCCGATCGAGCGCCGCCGCCGGCCGACCTCGATCGGCCGCGGGTCCCGGTTGTGCGCGAGCGCGTGCAAGTGCCGCCCGGACGCCCGGCCGAGCATCGCGATCAGCGCCGCCTCGGGCAGCATCGCGACGTCGCCGACCTTGGTCAGCCCGCGGTTCCGCAGCTTCTCCGCGGTCACCTCGCCGACGCCCCACAACCGCGAAACGTCCAGCGGATGCAGGAAGTCCAACTCACGGTCCGGTGCGACCTCGAGCAGGCCGTTCGGCTTGGCGACGCCGCTCGCGACCTTCGCCAGGAACTTCGTGCGCGCAACCCCGACGGTGATCGGCAACCCGACCCGCGACAGCACCTCGGATCGCAACCTCGCTGCGATCTCCACCGGCGTGCCGCGGATCTTGCGCAGTCCTCCGACGTCGAGGAACGCCTCGTCGATCGACAGGCCCTCGACCAGCGGCGTGGTGTCCTCGAAGACCTTGAACACGGCCTTGCTGGCCTCGGAGTACGCCGACATCCTCGGCTCGACCACGATCGCGCCCGGGCAGCGACGCAGGGCCTGCCCGCCGTTCATCGCGGTCCGGACGCCGAAGGCCTTGGCCTCGTAGCTGCAGGCGAGCACGACGCCGGCGCCGACGATCACCGGGCGGCCGCGCAGGCGCGGGTCGTCGCGCTGCTCGACCGACGCGTAGAACGCGTCCAGGTCGGCATGCAGGATGGTGGCCCCGCCCGACGACGACACGAACACATGTTCGCATAGACCGCGGACAAAACAGATAGGGAGAATTCCCGACGCGGCAGACATCGATGTCAGGAAAGAATGAGCCTCATGGACCTGACCGCGTACCGCGACCTCTGGAAGACCCAGGGCGTGATGGCGTTGCTCGCCTCCGCCTTGGTCGCGCGGTTGCCGGTGCTGGCGACGATGGTCCCGCTCGCCTTCCTGGCCAAGGATGCCGCCGGCAACTTCGGCTGGGCCGGTGTGGTGGCGGGTGCCTACTCGATCGGCACCGCCGTCGCGAGCGTCGTCTGGTCCCGGATGGCGGACCGCAAGGGTGCGCGCAAGGTCGTGATCGGCACCGGGATGGCCTGGGGCGCGTCGATGGCCGTCGTCGCGTTACTGCCGTACAGCTGGTACCGGCTGCTGCCGGTCGCCGCGCTCATCGCAGGCGTCTGCGTGGCGCCGGTCACCTCGGCGCTGCGTGCCAACTGGCCGCGGATCGTGCACGGCTCGCGGCTCCGGGCGGTCTACTCGCTGGACGCGACCGCGCAGGAGTTGCTGTTCGTCATCGGCCCGATGTCCGGCGCGGTGATCGTCAGCTTCGCCAGTCCGCGCGCGGGTCTGCTGGCCTGTGCCGTCACGGCAGCCGCCAGCATCTGGTGGTTCGGGCTGAACCAGCGCCCGGGTGTCCACCACGACGAGAACGCCGAGCCGCGGCCGACCGCCCGGCAACTCCTGTTCCATCGGCACCGTACGGCGTTGCTGGTCGCCTGGGCGTGCCTCGTGATGGGGTTCGCCGCGATGTCGCTCGGCATGGTCGCGGTCGCCGACCAGCACGGGAACCGCCTGATCGCGGGCGTCCTCGAGATGGTCGCCGCGATCGGCAGCGTGACCGGCGGCATCGTCAACGGCGCCCTGCCCGGCGGCCGGAACTCGTACGTCTGGCGGCGGATGCTGTCCCTCACGGTCCTGGTCACGGGCTGTGTGTTCGTGACGTCGTCCGTGGTCGCGCTGGCGATCATGATGTTCGCGGCCGGCTGCCTGATCGCGCCGACGATCGCGGCCGTGTACGAGCGGATCGGCGAACTGACGCCGAACTCCGCGCACACCGAGATCTTCGGCTGGGCGCAGAGCGGCGGCATGGTCGGCTCCGCGGTCGGCTCGGCCGTCGCGGGGGCCGTGGTGGAGGCGTACGGCGTGCGCTACGCGTGGGTCCTGGCGGCCGGTCTCGGCGTGCTCGCGACCCTGTCCTTGCTCCGCGTCCCGCCCCACCGGCCGGTGGACACCAGTGCCGTCGAGGGTGCGGCGGTCGCGGCGTAACGCATGCGGTAGTTCGCCTCGAGGACGCCGCCGTCGCGGGCGCACATGGAGATCAGGTGCAGGTGCCGCCGGTCCAGGATCATCCCCCGGCCCGCGGCGACCGGGTGGATCAGCAGGGAGATCTCGTCGATCAGGCGCCACCGCAGCAGCGACCGCACCAGCATCAGGCTGCCGATCACCTGCAGGTCGTCGCCCGGAACGGACTTCAGCGCGGTCAGTACCCGGCGTGTGTCGCCCTGCAGCATCTCGGTGCCCGCGCGGGCGACGACAGGGCGCGATCCGATCACGAGGTTCCGGGTGTGCTCGAGTCCGCCGAGCGTACCGGCGTACCGCTCGAAGGTACGGCGGCCGAACAGCACCGTCCCGCCCGACGGCATCAGCTGTCCCAGCGCCGGTTGCGCCAGCCACTGCTCCGGTCGCTCGACGACGCCGTCCTCGGACATGCACAACCTGGCCACGATGTTTCGCATACCAAGTCAGATGCAGCCGGAGCCGCGAAGGTTACGTCCGGCGGCCGCGCTGCAGCTCGGTCTCGAGCGCGTCGAGCCGGTTGGTCCAGAACCCGCGGTACCGGTCGAGCCAGCTGTCGATCTCCCGCAGCGGCTCGGGGTCCACGGCGTACAGCCTGCGGGTCCCGTCGACGGTCACGGTGGCGAAGCCGTTGTCGCGCAGCACCCGCAGATGCTGCGAGACGGCCGGCTGGCTGATGCCGAACTCGGCGCCGATCGTCCCGGCGATGCTGCCCGCCGGGAGCTCGCCGTCGGCCAGCAGCTCCAGGATCCGGCGCCGGACCGGATCGCCGAGGATGTCGAACGCGTGCACCGGGCAAGTATTTCAGCGATGACTTATATGAACAAGTGGCCGGACGGTTTCCGGCCCTGGCCGACCCCGGCCGGGGAACCTTCCGGCCGCGGTCGCGATCGGCCGGACGGCCGGCCCGGGTGCTGGTCAGCCGGTAGGCAACGGTCAGGTCACGGCTAGAATGAGGCGATCGACTACGCCTGGTGCAACGCCGCACGGCGTACCGCAACCAGTGGTTTGAGGAGAAACACTGTGGGACGCGTCGTACACAAGTACGGCGGTTCTTCGGTCGCCGACGCCGATTGCATCAAGCGCGTGGCCCAACGGATCGTCGCGACGAAGAAGGCCGGGAACGACGTGGTGGTCGTCATCTCAGCGATGGGAGACACCACCGACGAACTGATGGACCTGGCCCAGCAGGTCTCTCCGCTGCCGCCGCCGCGCGAGCTCGACATGCTGCTCACCTCGGGTGAGCGGATCTCGGCCGCGCTGCTGGCGATGGCGATCGCGAACCTGGGTTACGAGGCCCGCAGCTTCACCGGCTCGCAGGCCGGCGTGATCACGACCGCCGCGCACGGCAACGCGCGCATCATCGACATCACGCCGGGCCGGATCGAGGACGCGCTGGGCGAGGGCCACATCGCGATCGTGGCCGGTTTCCAGGGCGTCGCCCAGGACACCAAGGACATCACCACGATGGGTCGCGGTGCCTCCGACACCACCGCGGTCGCGCTGGCCGCCGCGCTGGAGGCCGACTACTGCGAGATCTACACCGACGTGGACGGCATCTTCACCGCGGACCCGCGGATCGTGCCGGCCGCCAAGCAGATCTCGAGGATCTCCTACGAGGAGATGCTCGAGATGGCCGCCTGCGGCGCCAAGGTGCTGCACCTGCGCTGCGTCGAGTACGCGCGGCGTTACAACGTCCCCGTCCATGTGCGTTCCTCCTTCTCGCAGAAGGAAGGCACCTGGGTCGTCGATGCGAAGGAACTGGATCAGATGGAACAGGCGATCATCTCCGGCGTGGCCCACGACCGCGGCGAAGCCAAGATCACGGTGGTCGGTGTGCCCGACAAGCCCGGTGAGGCGGCCCGGATCTTCGAGACGGTCGCCGGTGCCGACACGAACATCGACATGATCGTGCAGAACGTGTCGGCGGTCGCCACGAACCGGACCGACATCTCGTTCACGCTGCCCCGCGCCGACGGCGCCCGGGCGATGTCCGCGCTGGCGCGGATGAAGGACGCGGTGGGCTACGAGCAGTTGCTGTACGACGACCAGATCGGAAAGGTCTCCGTCGTCGGCGTCGGAATGCGCTCGCACCCGGGCGTTTCCGCGAAGTTCTTCTCCGCGCTCGCCGACGCCGGCGTGAACATCGAGATGATCTCCACCTCGGAGATCCGGATCTCGGTGGTCGTGGACGAGAACCTGGTGGACGCCGCCGTGACCGCGGCGCACACCGCATTCGATCTGGACGACGAGCACACCCAGGCTGTCGTGTACGGAGGAACGGGACGGTGACCCCTGTGAGCGCTGTGGAGAACACGATCGAGGACCGGAAGGGCCTGCCTTCCCTGGCGGTGGTCGGTGCGACCGGCGCCGTCGGGACGGTGATGCTGACCCTGCTCTCGACCAGGCAGAACGTCTGGGGAGAGATCCGGCTGATCGCCTCCGAGCGCTCCGCGGGTAAACAGCTGGTCGTCCGCGGCGAAGAGGTCGAGGTGATCGCGCTCAGCGAGGACGCCTTCGACGGGATCGACGTCGCGATGTTCGACGTACCGGACGAGGTGTCGGCGCACTGGGCACCGATCGCGGCGGCCAAGGGCGCGGTCGTGGTGGACAACTCGGGCGCGTTCCGGATGGACCCGGACGTCCCGCTGGTGGTCCCGGAGGTGAACGCCGAGGCGGCCCGGAACCGGCCGAAGGGCATCATCTCCAACCCGAACTGCACGACGCTGTCGATGATCGTCGCGATGGGCGCGCTGCACCACCGCTACGAGCTCGAGCAGCTCGTGGTGGCGTCGTACCAGGCCGCGTCCGGTGCCGGGCAGTCCGGGATCGACGCGCTGTACGACCAGCTCACCAAGGTGGCCGGCAACCGGGAGCTGGGCAGCACGCCCGGTGACGTCCGGCGGCTGGTAGGCAACGACCTCGGTCCGTTTCCGGCCCCGCTGGCGCTCAACGTCGTGCCGTGGGCCGGATCGCTCAAGGACGACGGCTGGTCGTCGGAGGAGCTGAAGGTCCGCAACGAGTCTCGCAAGATCCTCGGCCTGCCGGACCTGAAGGTCTCCGCGACCTGTGTGCGGGTCCCGGTCGTCACCACGCACTCGCTGTCGGTGCACGCCCGGTTCGTCCAGGAGGTCGACGCCGACGGCGCCCGCGAGGTGCTGCGGGACGCTCCCGGCGTGCTGCTCTTCGACAACCCGGCCGAGGGCGAGTTCCCGACGCCGGCCGATGTCGTCGGCACCGACCCGACCTGGGTCGGGCGGGTCCGCAAGTCGCTCGACGACCCGAACGCGCTGGAGCTGTTCGTGTGCGGCGACAACCTGCGCAAGGGCGCGGCCCTGAACACGGCCCAGATCGCCGAGGTCGTCGCCAAGGAGTTCATCCCGGCGGAAGCCTGACCGGAACGCCGAAGGGCCCGCACACCAGCGTGTGCGGGCCCTTCTGCGTTCCTCAGAGCCAGTTCTCGCGGGCGGCGTGGAGGGCCAGCTGGAAGCGGGTGCTGGCGCCTGTGCGGTTCATGAGGCGCTCCAGGTAGCGGAAGAACGTGCGGCGGCTGATGCCCAGCGTGCGGGCGATCGTGTCGTCCGCGGCGCCGGTGGCCAGCAGGGCGAGCAGGCGGCGCTCGATCGGCTCCAGGCGGTCGTCCTCCGCGCCGACCGACGCGTGCAGCGGCAGCGCGTTGCGCCAGCACAGTTCGAACATGCCGATCAGCGCGGTCAGCAGGCTGCTCGGCCGGATGATGAGCAGCGACCGGTTCACGTCGGTGTCGCGCGCCGACATGGACACGAACGCGATCGAGCCGTCGATGATGGTCAGCTTCGCCGGTACGTCGGGCAGCACTCGCGCCTGCTCACCCGCCTCGACGCACGGGAGGATGTTCTCGGTCAGGTAGCCGGGCACCTCGACCGACTCCGGCGAGTACACGACCCGGTACGAGACGCCCCTCTTGAGCTGGTCGATCTCCTCCTGGTTCGGGCCGCCGATGTAGTACGGCGGGGAGTCGATCGCCAGGATCTCGCGTTGGACGCCGCCCTTGATCTGGTGGATCCGCTCGACGATCGCGCTGCCCGTGACCACCTCGATCAGGTGCGTCGTCGACTCGTTGTGCACGGTCCGGCGGAACTCGTCGTACGCGTTCAGGACCTCGATCCGGGCCTGCTTGAGCTCGGACTCGCGGCGCAGCGTCATCGCCTCCAGACCCGCGTCCGGCGGGACCGGCAGGTACCGGGAGTGGTCCGAGCCGGACCGGCGGGCCAGGCCGGCCTGCACGAGTCCGCCGAGGGCGGAGTCGATCGAACGCTCCCGGTCGGGAACCGCGTCGTCCAGCTCGGTGATCGACGACGGGCCGGTCCGCAGCAGATGCTGGTAGACCCTGATCTCGTCGTCGTTGAGCCCGAGCACCCTCAGATGACCGACACGCTCCGTGTCCGCTGCGCTCACAACGCCGCCCTCCCTTCCGACTGCTGTCACCGTCCGCAACCGCCCCTCCAGCGTAGACGGGGCGTTCCAGCGCCGTCGGCACGGTCCGTGTCGACGTGTAAACACGCAGCGATATTTGTTGTCCTGTCAGCATTCTTGTGCCGTGTCACCATCTGGCCACCATTTCCGCGCAGTCGTGAGCGAGAATTGAGGTCCAGCAGCCCGGCGACGGACCACCTGAGCGCCGCCGGGCTGCTGTTCCAATTCTGGCCCGAGTTGGCTGTCTCGTCAGCGGAGCCTGTTTCGGTTGGGTCTCGATCCCGGCGCATCGGTGCCCTCGCACTTCCGTGCCATCACCCGCTGTGCCGGAGGGTGTACAAACTGTGGCATCTCCAATCGTGAGGCCGATGAGGAGGAGTGCCCGATGCGACCGGTTCCGCCGTGTACCGCCGCCCCTCGCGTCGTGGCTGCCGTCCCCAGCGCCCGGGCTGCCCGGTGTGCGCTGTCCTTCTCCGGTCTCCGGTCCGCCCCCACACCTGCTGCGCGCACCTGCCGGCGTACGCAGCACCTCTGGGGACGGACTGATGGCGCGATGACCGCCGCCCTGGTCATCGTGCCGGTCGATCCGGACGTGTCCGCATCCGCCCACCGCGGGCACCGGACCGGATCGACGGTGGAACCCCGGGAGGTGCCGACGGGTACTCCGTGGATGGTGAGGCTGTCCATGGGGAGGGCGGACGTGCTGTTGCGTGACACGTCCGCCGCCGGAAGGCACTTCCTGGGGTCTCATCGGTGACTGTCTGTCCTGGTGGGACAGGTCACGTCAACTTGGCGCGGGTGGGTAGCGTCGTACATCGTGAATTGACGGCGATTTGACTTGCCCGCAAGGCGTTTTGGTCGTCGCTGGCTGTCAAATGTATATTCCGGATAACGATCGGCGAAGGACGACGCAGGTGTTGTGGACGCAGCGGGGTACGACGTTTGGTAGCCGTCCGTACGTCGTTGCTCACTAAGGAGGACCGCTGTGTCGTCGGCGTCCGTGCCGATCCGCTACTCTGCTTCCCGGTCCGCGTGGCACGTCGCCGTACCCCGGGCGGCAACCGCCGAAACCCAGGTGATCGGCCATTGTGGATCCAACTTTCCGGCAGAGAGAGGCATCGCCTGAATGAACGCGACTAGCGTCGACGAGGAGTTCAACCCGTCGGTGCACGTGTACGAACCACACAAGGTCGGACTGCCGGCACTGCGCCCGTACTTCAAGGCGCTGTGGCAGCGGCGGGAGTTCGCGGCGGAGATGTCCCGGACGAACATCCGGGCGGCCAACACGAACACCTTCTTCGGACAGGTCTGGCTGGTGCTCAACCCGCTGCTCCTGGCCGCGGTGTACTACCTGTTGGTCGACATCATCGCCGGTGGCAGCGGCAAGGTGGATGCGGCCGAGCGGTTCGCGCACATGTGCGGCGGTCTCTTCGCCTTCTATTACTTCTCCGGTGCGATGACGGCCGGTGCGGCGAGCGTGGTCGGCGGCGGCAAGCTGCTGATGAACATGTCGTTCCCGCGGATGCTGCTGCCGCTGTCGGCGGTCAGGACGGCGTTCTTCCGCTTCCTGCCGACCCTCGCGGTGTACCTGATCATTCACGTCGCGATGCGGCAGCCGCTGAAGTGGCAGATGCTGCTGGCCCCGGCGTTCCTGATCATGCTGACGGTGTTCGCCGCCGGCATGGGCATGATCTTCGCGGCCCTGCAGGTCTACTTCCGCGACACCACCAGCTTCCTGCCGTACTTCGTGCGGATCTGGCTGTACCTGTCGCCGGTGCTGTGGTTCGCCGAGCAGGCCCCGGCGAAGTTCAAGGGCTTCATCCAGTACAACCCGCTCTACTCGCTGATCGGCGGGTGGACCGACCTGCTGGTCCGCGGCGACATCCCGAAGTGGCAGATGTGGGCCGGCGCCGGGTTCTGGGCGATTCTGGCCTTCGTGGTCGGCTCGTTGTTCTTCATGTCGAGGGAGCGTGAGTTCGTTGTCCGTCTCTGAGACCGAGAAGAAGCCCATGCAGAAGACCCCGACGGGCATTCCGGCCGTCAAGGTGCAGGACGTCTCGATCACCTACCGGACCACGTTCGAGCGGGTGCCGACGTTCAAGAGCGCGATCGTCCGGCTCGGCCGCGGCGAGCGCGCGGTGCGCGAGGTCAAGGCCGTCCAGAACGTGTCCTTCGACGTCGACCACGGCACCACGATCGGCATCATCGGCGCGAACGGCGCCGGCAAGTCGACGCTGATGCGGTCGATCGCCGGCATCCTGCCGCCGACGTCGGGCCGGATCGAGGTGCACGGCCGGGTGTCCACGCTGCTGGCCCTGGGCGTCGGCTTCAACGCGGCGCTGTCGGGCCGGGAGAACGTCGTCCTCGGCGGTCTCGCGTCCGGGCTGAGCCGCAAGGAGATCGAGGCGAAGTACGAGGAGATCGCCGACTTCGCCGAGCTCGGTGACTTCATGGAGATGCCGATGCGGACGTACTCGTCCGGCATGTTCAGCCGGCTGGCGTTCTCCGTCGCGGTGCACATGGACCCGGACATCCTGCTGATCGACGAGGCGCTGTCCGCCGGTGACGCGTCGTTCAAGACCAAGGCCGCGGCGAAGATGACCGAGCTGGTCACCAACAGCCGGACCATGTTCCTGGTCAGTCACGCGATGAGCAGCGTCCGCGAGCTGTGCAACGACTGCATCTGGCTGCACAAGGGCAAGCTGATGATGCGCGGCGAGCCCAACGAGGTCATCCAGGCGTACACGAAGTTCCTGCAGGTCGGCGAAGCAGAAGCTGTCTCACTCGAGGACCTCTGACCAATGTCACGCAGCACCGCGCCGGACGTGGGGATCATCACGACCGGCCACGACGTGGCCGATGCGCGCCTGCACAAGATCACCGCGGCCCTGCAGCACCGCGACCTCACGGTCGAGCTGTGGGGCCTCGGTGATGCCGAGGGCGGACCGGCCGGCGCGGTCGTGCACGCCGGGCCGCGCGGCAACATGGTGCAGCGGCTGGCGCGGACCGCCGTCCTGCCCTGGCGGACCAAGGCCAAGGTGGTGATGACGGTCGACCCGGACATGATCCCGGTCACCCGGCTGGTCACCACGCTGCGGCGGCGCAAGTTCGTCGTCGACGTGCACGAGGACTACGAGCGGCTGCTGGCCGACCGCGCCTGGGCGCAGGGGCCGGCGGGACTGCCGGCCCGGCTGATCGTCCGCGCGGGGTCGAAGCTGGCCGCGGGCGCCGATCTCACGGTGGTCGCCGACTCGCACCTCGCACCGCACCAGGCGAAGCACCGCCTGGTGGTGCAGAACCTCCCGGATCACGGCTTCCTGGCGCCGTCCCCGCCGATCGGCACACCGCGCGCGGTGTACGTCGGGGACCTGCGCGCCAGCCGGGGTCTGTTCGACATGGTCGAGACCGTCGCCGCGGCGCCGGACTGGTCTCTCGACCTGGTCGGCCCGGTCGCGCAGGCGGACCGGGACCGGCTCGAATCCCGCATCACGCAGCCGGACCTGGACGGCCGGGTCCGGTTGCACGGGCGCCAGCCGCCTGCCGACGCCTGGCGGATCGCGCACGGCGCCTGGACGGGCCTGGCCATGCTCCAGCCCACCCCGGCGTTCGTGGAAGCGATGCCGTCCAAGATCTACGAGTACCTCGCCAGCGGCCTTCCCGTGCTGTCCACCCGCCTGCCCCGGCAGTCGAAGGTGATCGAGGAGTCCGGTGGCGGAGTACTGGTGGACTCGGTGGCGGAGGCGTCCGAGACCCTGCGGCGCTGGTCCGCGGATCCCGGTGAGCTGGAGAAACTGCGCGACCACGCGCTGCAGTGGGCAGCCGACCATCTGCCCACGAACACGCCGTACGACGACCTGGCCGACGCGATTCTCAATCTCTTAAGAGGAACTGCATGACCGACCGCCCACACCTGTTGTACGTCGCCTGGGGCTTCCCGCCCTGCCGTGGCGGCGGTGTCTACCGGGCCCTGGCCACGGCCAACCGGTTCGCCGCGCTCGGCTGGAAGGTGACCGTGCTGACGGCCGACCGCGACACGTTCTTCCGGTTCACCGGCGCGGACCTGACCCTCGAGGAGCGGGTCGACCCGTCCGTCGAGGTCGTCCGGGTCCCGTTCGAGTGGCCGATCCTCGAGGCCGATCTGCGCAAGTGGTCCAAGCGCCGGGCGCAGAACCCGAAGCTGTGGAGCAAGTGGCGCACCAAGCAGGACCAGATCCCGTTCCCGGAGAGCGGGTACGGGCCCTGGCGCTCGGTGATCGAGAAGGCCGCCGAGCAGATCCACAAGGCGCACAAGGTCGACCTCACGGTCGCCACCGCGAACCCGCACGTCGCGTTCACCGCGGCGTACCACCTGCACAAGAAGTTCCAGGTGCCGTACGTCATGGACTACCGCGACGCCTGGCTGCTGGACGTCTTCACCGGCGACCGGCTGCACGAGCCGAACAGCCGTGCGGCCAAGTGGGAGAAGAAGCTCGTCGAGTCCGCTCGCGAGGTCTGGTTCGTCAACGACCCGATCAAGGACTGGCACGAGAAGCTCTACCCGGCGCACGCCGGCAAGATGCACACCGTCGCCAACGGCTTCGACCCGGACCTGGTGCCGGACACCCAGGACCGCGGCGCGGTCACCGACCGGCCGCTCGTCTTCGGGTACGTCGGCACGGTGTCGCCGAAGGTGCCGCTGAAGGAGTTCGTCGAGGGCTGGCAGCTCGCCAAGGAGCAGTCCGAGGAGCTGGCCGGCGCGAAGGCGAAGATCCACGGCTACCTCGGGTACTACGCGCAGCCGCGGGCCGACATGCTCGCGACGATCAACGGCGCCGCCGACGCCGGTGTCAGCTACGAGGGCCCGGTCGGCAAGGCCGAGATCGCCAAGGCGTACGACGAGTTCGACGCGCAGCTGCTGATGCTGGGCAAGGGGCGGTACGTGACCAGCGGCAAGGTGTTCGAGTACCTCGCGACCGGGCTGCCGGTGGTGTCGGTGCACGACCCGGAGAACGCGGCGTCCGACGTCCTGCGCGGGCACCCGCTGTGGTTCCCGGTCGCGGACGTGACGCCGGAGGCGATCGCGGCGGCGCTGATCGAGGCGGCGCACGCGGCGCGTACGGCCGACGAGGGGATCCGGGCGAAGGCGCGAGAGTTCGGTGCGTCGTACCGGCGGGACCTGCAGCTGGATCCGCGGATCGAGGCGCTGGCTGCGAGTGTGAAGGGAGTGGCGGCATGAGCAACGTCGTTTTGCTGTCGACGCGGCGGCTGCCGCCCACGTACTTCGACCAGGTGCGCGAGGACCTCGGCGACCAGAACATCACCATCGACGTCGTCGGCTGGGTCGCGCCGTCGGCGTGGGTGGCCGACAAGGTCAACACGTTCACGCTGATCGGCCCCGGCCGGATGCCGGCCGAGCCGGCCCCCGAGCCCGAGCCGGCCGAGTCCACGGACGAGGCCCCGGACGCCGTCATCGCCCCTGAGGCGGTCGCGGACCCCGAGGCCGTCGTCGCCGACGAGGCCAAGATCGCCCCGGCCGCCGCCGAGGTAGCCGCAGCCGGCGCTGCCGCCGCCTCCACCCCGGCTGCCGCGGCGAAGCCGCGGCCTACCGGGGCCAAGCGGGTCGTGAAGGCCGTGGAGTGGCGGGCCCGGAAGGCGCGCAAGGTGGCGGGCAGGATGTTGCCGAAGGCAATCAAGACCTCCGCGCCGGTGAAGTTCCTGAGTGGGAACCGCGCGAACAAGGATCTCGGCAAGACCTACTGGGAGCGGGTGCTCAGCCGTCGCGACGTGCTGACGACCATCGACCAGGCCGATGTCGTGATCGCACTGGACGCCGGCGCGATCTGGGCCGGCTGGAACCTCGGCCAGCGCAAGGCCGGCACCCCGGTGGTGCTGGGTCTGCCGGCCGCCCGCCGCGAGCTCGACATGATGAAGGCCCCGACTACGTAATGGGTGACACAGTGACGGTGACGCGTGCGATCCGCGAGCACCTGCCGGCGCCGTTGGCCCGGACCGCGGGAGCGGTCCGGCGGCGCCTTCGGGGCCTGCGGTACTCGTACGCGCAGCTGCCGGCCTTCCCGCCGGTAGCGACGACGCCGGTGCGGATGTTGGTCGGACCGACCAACTCCGCCGGTCAGGGGCACGCCTGGACCCGGGCCGCGAAGACCCTGCCGGACGTCGACGCCGTCTCGTTCGCCCTGCACCGGAAGGGCCAGTTCGCGTTCAAGAGTGACTACGGCGTGCCGCTGGCCTGGTTCGGCCAGCCGCGCTGGCAGCGCGCCCAGCAGAAGTACGTCGTCGAGAACTACACGCATGTGATGGTCGAGTCGCTGCGTCCGCTGTTCGGCGCCCGCGGCTTCTCGGACGCCTCCGCCGACATCGAGGCGATGGTCGCGCGCGGCATCAACGTCTCGCTGCTGTTCCACGGCTCCGACATCCGGCTGCCGAGCCGGCACGCGAAGCGGGAGCGCTGGTCGCCGTTCACACCTGGCGACGAGCTGACCGAGCGCCTCGAGCCGCAGGCCCGCCGGCACGCCGAGCTGGTCGCGTCGCTGCAGCTCCCCGTCTTCGTGTCCACGGTCGACCTGCTGGACGACGTACCGGATGCGACCTGGCTGCCGGTCGCGATCGACCCGGCGCCCTGGCAGCAGGCCGCGCAGCCGCTGTTCGCGGGCGAGAAGCCGGTCGTCGCGCACGTCCCGTCGAACGCGAAACTCAAGGGCACGCAGGAGATCGACGCCGTGCTCACCCGGCTGCACGAGAGCGGCCGGATCGAGTACCGGCGGATCACCGGCGTACCGCACGAGCGGATGCCGAGCGTGATCGGCGATGCCGACATCGTGGTCGACCAGCTCCGGATCGGCCTGTACGGCGTGGCGGCCGCGGAGGCCCTGGCCGCCGGGCGCATCGTGGTTTCGTACGTCGGTGACGCCGTGCGCCACCGGGTGCGTAGTCTGGCCGGGCGAGAGGTGCCGATCGTGGAGGCGGATCCCGACACCCTGGGTGATGTCGTCAGCGGTCTGATCGCGGATCGTGACGCCGCCGCCGAGCAGGCGGCCGCCGGCCCGGAGTTCGTGGCGGAGTTGCACGACGGACGCCGCTCGGCCGAAGTACTGAGTAGTTGGCTCACCAAGAAGGAGACCCTGTGACGGCCCGCATCGCGCCATCCGCCGACGTCGACGACAGCGCCCAGATCGGCGACGGTTCGTCGGTCTGGCACTTGGCCCAGATCCGCGAGAACGCGGTTCTCGGCGAGAACTGCATCGTCGGCCGCGGCGCCTACGTCGGGACCGGGGTCCGGATGGGCGACAACTGCAAGATCCAGAACTACGCCCTGGTGTACGAGCCCGCGTCCCTCGAGGACGGCGTGTTCATCGGCCCGGCCGTGGTGCTCACCAACGACTACTTCCCGCGCGCGGTGAACCCGGACGGGTCGCCGAAGAGCGGGCACGACTGGGAACCGGTCGGGGTGACGATGAAGGAAGGCTGCTCGCTCGGAGCGCGCAGCGTGTGCGTGGCGCCGGTCACCATCGGCCGCTGGGCCACGGTCGCCGCGGGTGCGGTGGTGACCAAGGACGTGCCAGACTTCGCGCTGGTCGCCGGGGTCCCGGCGCGCCGGCTCAAGTGGGTCGGCAAGGCCGGGGTGCCGCTGCTCGACGTCGGGAACGGCGAGTGGAAGTGCCCGAACACGGGCGAGATGTACATCGAAACCGACGGACGGCTGCGGCCGGCCGGAGAAAACCAGGAGGAGAACTGATGGTGCAGCCGATTCCGGCCGCGAAGCCGATCATCGGGAAGGAGGAGCGCGAAGCCGTCGACCGGGTCATGCAGTCCGGGATGCTGGCGCAGGGCCCCGAGGTTGCGGCGTTCGAGCAGGAGTTCGGCGCAGCGCTGGTCTCCGGCCGGGCGTGCGTCGCGACCAACTCGGGCACCTCGGGTCTGCACCTGGGCCTGCTGGCCGCCGGTGTCGGTCCGGGTGACGAGGTCATCGTCCCGTCCTTCACCTTCGCCGCGACCGCGAACAGCGTCGCGCTGACCGGCGCCACCCCGGTGTTCGCCGACATCGAGCCGACGTACTTCTGCCTGGACCCGAAGGCCGTCGAGGCAGCGATCACCGAGAAGACCAAGGCCGTCATGCCGGTGCACCTGTTCGGTCACCCGGCGAACATGACCGCCCTGCAGGAGATCGCCGACAAGCACGGCATCCAGATCTACGAGGACGCCGCGCAGGCCCACGGCGCCACCTGGAACGGCGCGCCGGTCGGTACCTTCGGCGAGTTCGCGATGTTCAGCCTGTACCCGACCAAGAACATGACGTCCGGCGAGGGCGGCATGAACTCGGTCGCGAACGCCGACCTCGAGCGCCGGATGCGGCTGTTCCGCAACCAGGGCATGCTCAAGCAGTACGAGAACGAGGTCGTCGGCCTGAACAACCGGATGACCGACCTGCACGCCGCGATCGGCCGCGTGCAGCTCACCAAGATCGGCGGCTGGACCAAGCAGCGGCAGGAGAACGCGGCCTTCCTGGACGCGAACCTCGCCGGTGTCGGCGTCCCGGCGGTCGCCGCCGAGGCGAGCCACGTGTACCACCAGTACACGATCCGCGTGACCGAGGACCGCGACGGCTTCGCGAACGCGCTGCGGACCGAGTACGGCGTCGGCTGCGGCGTCTACTACCCGATTCCGAACCACCGGCTCCCCTCGTTCCAGCGCGAGCTGGACCTGCCGGAGACCGAGAAGGCCGCGGCCGAGGTGCTCTCGCTGCCGGTCCACCCCTCGCTGTCCGAGGAAGACCTGAACCGGATCGTGGCCGCGGTGAACACCGTGGCGAAGGCGGGTGCGTGAGCATGGCGAACCTGCGTGCGGGCCTGATCGGCCTGGGCATGATGGGCCGGCACCACGCCCGGGTGCTGGCGTCCCTCGAGGGCGTCGACCTGGTCGCGGTCGCCGACCCGGGTGGTGACAAGTTCGGCGTCGCCGGCGGTCGTCCGGTGCACGAGAACATCGAGCAGCTGATCGCCGAGAAGATCGACTACTGCATGGTCGCGGTGCCGACGCAGTACCACGCCGAGATCGCGAAGGCGCTGGCCGAGGCCGGCGTGCACGCGATGATCGAGAAGCCGCTTGCCGGTTCCTCGGCCGAGGCGACCGAGATCGCGAAGGCGTTCGAGGCGGCCGGCCTGGTCGGCGCGGTCGGCCACATCGAGCGGTACAACCCGGCGCTGCAGGCGCTGCGGGTGCGGCTGGAGGCCGGCGAGCTGGGCGACATCTACCAGATCACCACCCGCCGCCAGGGCCCGTTCCCGGCCCGGATCGCCGACGTCGGCGTGGTGCTCGACCTGGCCACCCACGACATCGACCTGACCGCGTGGGTGACGCAGTCGCCGTTCGTCACGGTGGCCGCGCAGAGTGCCCACAAGTCCGGCCGGCAGTACGAGGACCTGATCGCGGTGACCGGCAAGCTGGCCAACGGCACCGTCACCAGCCACCTGGTCAACTGGTTGTCCCCGATGAAGGAGCGGCTCACCGTCGTCACCGGTGAGAAGGGCGCGTTCATCGCCGACACCCTGACCGCCGACCTGACCTTCCACGCCAACGGCACCGTGCAGACCGCGTGGGACGACGTCGCGCACTTCCGTGGTGTCAGCGAGGGCGACATGGTCCGGTACGCGATCAGCAAGCCCGAGCCGCTGAAGACCGAGCACGAGCAGTTCCGCGACGCGGTGCTCGGCAAGGAGGCCGACATCGTCACGCTGCAGCAGGGTCTGACCACCGTTCGGGTGGCCGAGGCCGTTCTGCAGTCGGCGACCGAGGACCGGACCGTCGCTGTCGCCGGGGAGACCCTGTAGTCATGAAGGTTCTGAGCGTTGTCGGGGCGCGCCCGCAGTTCGTGAAGCTGGCGCCGGTGGCGGAGGCGTTCGCCGCCACCGAGCACCAGCACGTGATCGTGCACACCGGCCAGCACTACGACAAGAACATGTCCGACGTGTTCTTCGCCGACCTGCGGATCCCGGACCCGGACGTCCACCTGGGCGTCGGGTCCGGCAGCCACGGTGTCCAGACCGGCGCGATGCTGGCCGCGATGGACGCCGTCCTGGACGAGCACAAGCCGGACTGGGTGCTGGTGTACGGCGACACCAACTCGACGCTCGCCGGCGCGCTGTCCGCGGTGAAGATGCACCTGCCGGTCGCGCACCTCGAGGCCGGGCTGCGCTCGTTCAACCGGCTGATGCCGGAGGAGCACAACCGGGTGCTCACCGACCACGCCGCGGACCTGCTGCTGGCCCCGACCCAGGTGGCGATGGACCACCTGGCCACCGAGGGTCTGGCGGGCAAGTCGCGGCTCGTCGGCGACGTCATGACGGACGTGTGCTTCCGGGTCCGCGACGCGGTCAAGGACAGCGAGCTCGGCGGGCCGTTCAAGCGCGGTGAGTACGTCGTCTCGACGATCCACCGGGCCGAGAACACCGACGACCCGGAGCGGCTGGCCGCGATCGTCGACGGTCTCGCCGCGACCGGTACGCCGGTGCTGCTGCTCGCCCACCCGCGCCTGGTCGCGAAGTGCGCCGAGCACGGCATCAAGCTCGAGCGCCCGGACGGTTCGCTGCACGTCCGGGAGCCGCTGGCCTATCCCGAGATGGTCCAGGCCGTGCTCGGTTCGGCCGGTGTGGTGACCGACTCCGGAGGCCTGCAGAAGGAGGCCTTCCTGCTCGGCCGGGTGTGCACCACGCTGCGCACCGAGACCGAGTGGGTCGAGACGCTGGACGACGGATGGAACGTGTTGACATCCGACGTGAGTAAGCTGCCCCAGTTGGCCGCCCGGCCGGCGCCCACGGGGGACCGCCCGATGCCGTACGGCGACGGTCACGCTGCAGAGCGTGTCGTCTCTACTCTCGCGGAGTAACTACATGACGAAGGCCGCCGAAGAGAACCAGACACCGACCCAGGATCTGCCTGGGTCGGCCGATGTGGGGACCCCACCTCCCGGCGCGCCTGTCAGTACCTTCCCGGGGGAGGCCGCACCGCCGGCCGCCCCCAGTGGGAGGTTGCCACGAGTCGAGTCGCTCACCGGTCTGCGCTGGTGGGCGGCCTTCTTCGTGTTCTGCCACCACATGACGCAGCTGGCACCGCTGCCGATCTGGAACTTCCTGAAGTACGGCACATCCGGCGTCACGTTCTTCTTCGTACTGTCCGGATTCGTGCTCACCTGGTCGTCCCGGCCGGGCACGAAGATCAGCACCTTCTACCGGCGCCGGTTCGCGCGGATCTTCCCGCTGTACTTCCTCACGCTGGTCGCGGCGATCTTCGTCTTCTACCGGTTCGAGCCGCCGGCCGGGATGTCCTGGATCAAGCCGGTCTCGGTGACCGTGCTGGTGCTGTCAGGGCTCCTGCTGCAGGGCTGGTCGAACAACCCGACCGTCCTGTACGGCGGGAACCCGGCCGGCTGGACGCTGTCGGTGGAGGCGTTCTTCTACGCGTACTTCCCGTTCGTCTGGCGGGCCACGCAGCGGCTGAAGACAGCCGGCGGCCTGATCCTTTGCGTCCTGGTGCTGGTGGCCGGCGGTGCGTACCGGCTGGCGTTGTTCCATTACAAGGACGTCGTGCCGATCCTGCCGCAACCGATCCTGCATTCGGTCGCGTTCCTCTTCGGTATCGGTCTGGCGATCTCGCTGCGGTCGGGCTGGAAGCCGCGGATTCCGGTGTGGTTCGCGTTCCTGGTCACCGGCGGCGGTCTGTACGTGCTCTGGTACTCCGGTGTGCACGCGAAGACGTTCCCGGGCGCGATCACCATGGGCCTGTGCCAGAAGGAGATCCTCACCTTCCTGTACGGCTTCCTGATCCTCGCGGTCGCCGCCCGCGACATGCGCGGCGGCCGGTCGCTGCTGCGCAGCAAGCCGCTGGTCAAGCTCGGCCAGTGGTCGTACGCGTTCTACCTGGTGCACGCCACGATCATGTATGCGATCAAGGAGTACCACGGGATCGCCGGCCCGATCGGCTGGTCCAACCTGACCTGGTACGCCGGTGTCTGTGCCCTCTCGATCTTCGCCTCGGCGCTGCTCTACGAGTTCGTCGAGCACCCGCTGGAACGGAAGCTCCGAGGCCCCCGATGAAGAATCACTACCTAGTGGAGTTGCTGTGCGTGTCAGTGTAGTTGCCTTAGGCAAGATCGGACTGCCGCTGGCGGTCCAGTTCGCGGCCAAGGGCCATCAGGTCGTCGGCGTCGACATCAACGAGAAGTTCGTCGAGCTGGTGAACGCCGGCCAGGAGCCGTTCCCGGGTGAGGCCCACCTGCAGGAGCTGCTCTCCGAGACCGTGGCCGACGGCCGCCTGCGGGCGACCACGGACTACGCGGACGCGATCCCGAACAGCGACGCGGTCGTCGTGGTCGTGCCGCTGTTCGTGGACGAGCAGACCGGTCAGCCCGAGTTCGGCTGGATGGAGAACGCGACCCGTTCGCTGGCCGAGCACCTCACTCCGGGGACCCTGGTCAGCTACGAGACCACCCTGCCGGTCGGCACCACCCGCGGCCGCTGGAAGCCGATGATCGAGGAGATCTCCGGCCTGACCGAGGGCACCGACTTCCACCTGGTGTTCTCGCCGGAGCGGGTGCTCACCGGCCGGGTCTTCGCGGACCTGCGCAAGTACCCGAAGCTGGTCGGCGGTCTGTCCGAGGAGGGCGCGAAGCGCGCCACCGCGTTCTACGAGGCCGTGCTGGACTTCGACGAGCGCCCCGACCTGGAGCGCGCGAACGGCGTCTGGGACCTCGGGTCGGCCGAGGCGGCCGAGCTGGCGAAGCTCGCCGAGACCACCTACCGGGACGTGAACATCGGCCTGGCGAACCAGTTCGCCCGGTTCGCCGGCCAGAACGGTATCGACGTACACGCCGTCATCGAGGCGTCGAACTCGCAGCCCTACAGCCACATCCACCGGCCCGGCATCGCGGTCGGCGGGCACTGCATCCCGGTCTACCCGCGGCTGTACCTGTACACCGACCCCGACGCCACCGTCGTCCGGGCCGCCCGCGAGGCGAACGCCGGCATGCCCGACTACACGATCGGTCTGCTCGAGGGCGCGTTCGGCGACCTCAAGGGCGCGAAGGTCGTCGTGCTCGGCGCGTCGTACCGTGGTGGGGTCAAGGAGACGGCGTTCTCCGGGGTCTTCCCGGCCGTGGAGGCGCTGAAGGCGCGCGGCGCCGAGGTGTCCGTGCACGACCCGATGTACACCGACGAGGAGCTCCAGGGTCTCGGCTTCACGCCGTACACGCTGGGCGCGCCGGTGGACGCGGCAGTGCTGCAGGCGGACCACGCGGAGTACGCGCAGCTGGGCCCGGCGGACCTGCCGGGTGTCAAGGTGCTCGTCGACGGCCGGGACCGCACCGACGCGGCCAAGTGGGCGGGCGTGCGGAGGATTGTGATCGGAAGGTCGGTCAGCCAGTGACAGATGCCGGCCTGCGGGTCGTGATGATGGTCGCCAACGACGTCACCAACGACAGCCGGGTCCGCAAAGAGGCCGCAGCACTGGCCGAGACCGGAGCAGAGGTGACTGTGCTCGGGGTCTCGGCCAGCGGCCTCCCGTCGAGGGAGATGCTCGACGGTGCGCTGATCGTCCGGGTGGCGGTGCCTTTCGCACTGCGTGAGGAACGGAAACGAAGCCGTACGGCGCGCCGCAACTGGCGGCCGCCGCTGGTGGGGTACCGGTACCGCGCGTCCTACGTCGCGCGGAGCCAGCGGATCGCGGCCGAGCTCAAGGAGCTCAAGGCCGACTCCGGGCACGCGATCGCGCGGGCCAAGGCGGGCCAGGGGAATCCGCTCAAGTTCAAGGCCGGCGTCGCCACCCGGCTGGTTCGTCGTGCGCGCTGGAAGGCCGCCGAGCGGGCGACCTGGGTGCGCAAGGGCGTCGGCAACAAGGCGGACGTCCCGTTCAAGTTCAGCTGGCGGGCGTACGACGGCGTGCTGCACCGGCTGCCGTGGCCGGCGCCGTGGCGCAAGCTGCACCCAGAGGCGCTGGATCTGGAGATCGCGTTCGGTGACCTGATCGACCGTCTGGAGCCGGACGTCGTGCACGCGCACGACATGCACGTGATCGGTGTCGCGACCCGCGCCGCCGGCCGGGCGAAGCTCCGCGGCCGCTCGCTGAAGGTCGTGTACGACGCGCACGAGTACGTCGCCGGACTCTCGCAGTACGGCGCCCGGACCCGGCGGTCGATCGCGGCCTGGGCCAACCACGAGCGCGAGTACATCGGTCAGGCGGACCGGGTGATCACCGTCAGCCCGGCGATCGCGACCCGCTTGCAGCGCGAGCACAAGCTGCGCGACGAGCCGACCGTGGTGATGAACACGCCGAACCCTGCTGACGTGTCGGTCGAGGTGTCCGACATTCGCAGCCAGATCGGCCTCGCGTCCGACGTACCGCTGCTCGTCTACAGCGGCGGCGTCACGCGGGCGCGCGGCATCCACACCGCCGTCCAGGCGCTCGTGGACCTGCCGGACGCACATCTGGCTGTCGTGTGTGTGCCTGGTGTCGCGACGGACGCGGTTCGCGAGCTGCAGGCGCAGGCCGTGCAGCTGGAGGTGCAGGACCGTCTGCACTGCCTGGACCCGGTGAAGCCGGACGAGGTGGTCGCGTTCCTGCGCACCGCGGACGTCGGGCTGATCCCGATCCTGCGCTACCCGAGCCACGAGATGGCGCTGCCGAACAAGCTGTTCGAGTACGCCTTCGCCGGGCTGCCGGTGGTGGTCAGCGACATGCCGAGCATGAAGGAGTTCGTCGACCGTATCCGGATCGGCGAGGTCTTCACCGCGGCCGACGCGCACGACTTGGCATCGAAGGTCCGGACGGTGCTCGGCGACCTGGACGCGTACCGCGAGCGGGTCGCCGATCCGGCGTACCAGCAAGAGGTGTCCTGGGCCGGACAGGCGACCAAGCTGCGCGCGCTGTACGGCGAGCTGACCGGGCGGCAGCTCGAGATCACGCGGCCGGGCGGCAAGATCACGAAGACCGGGCGGCACCTGCTGCTCGGGCCGGTCAACAGTGCGGGCCAGGCGTGGTTGTGGGCGACCGCGCTGGAGCGCGCGGTGCCGGACATCAAGGCGGAGTCGCTCACCACGGGCAGCGGGGCGTTCGACTTCCGCGTGCACCGCACGGGCACCTACCGCCAGTACCGGTCGGATCTGCGCTGGCAGCTGGAGCTCACGGCCTACGCGTTGCGCGAGGTCACCCACGTGCTGTTCGAGGCGGGCCGGCCGATGTTCGGTCAGCAGCGCGGGCAGATGTGGACGACCGACGTCCCGATGCTCGACCAGGCCGGCATCAAGCACGGCCTGGTGTTCCACGGGTCGGAGATCCGCGATCCCGCCCAGCACCGCGAGCAGTACCGCTACTCGCCGTTCCGCGACCCGGACGACGAGCTGACGGTGCGCCTGCAGGCCGCGAACAACCTGATGCGGCACCACCTCGAGGGCTACAACGGCCCGGTCTTCGTCACCACGCCGGACCTGCTCGAGTTCGTCGACAACGGCATCTGGTTGCCGCTGGCCGTCGACGTCGAGGGCTTCGTGTCGACCCAGCCGGTGCTCGAGCGTGAGGTCCCGGTGGTGCTGCACGCACCGTCGGCGTCCGCGCTGAAGGGCTCGGCGTACGTCGACCCGGTGCTCACCGACCTGGATGCGCGCGGGCTGATCAAGTACAACCGTGTCCAGGGTGTGCCGCACGCGGAGCTCGCCGAGATGGTGAAGAGCGCCGACATCGTGGTCGACCAGTTGCTACTCGGTTCGTACGGCGTGTTCGCGTGCGAGGCGATGGCGGCCGGCCGGGTCACCGTCGGGCACATCGCGGACCCGGTCCGGGACCTGCTGCCGACCGACCTGCCGATCGCCGAGGCGAACCCGGACGACCTGGCCGAGGTGATCGAGCGGCTGGTCGCCGAGCGCGACACCGCCCGCAAGATCGCCGACGCGGGACCGTCGTTCGTCCGCGATCTGCACGACGGGCGGAAGTCGGTCGAGGTGCTGCTGCCGTTCCTGAACAACGAGCTCAGCCTCGACAACGCCGAGGACGAGAGCGAGTAAGTGCGAATTCTGATGATCGCGCAGTCCCCGATCGCCGGGGACTCGCGGATCCTGCGGGAGGCGACGGCGCTCGCCGCGGCCGGTCACACGCTGCACGTGATCGGCCGCGACGTTCCGGAAGGCTTCGAGGTGGGCCCCGGGATCACGGTGGCGTCGGTCTCCCGCTCTTCCGGTCTCCGGACCGGGAACGGCGGACTGACGGTCGGGCACGGGCACACCGGTCCGAAGGTGCTGGCGAAACGGTTCGGGCGGTGGTTGTTGCTGCCCGAGCACCGGTTGCGCACCGAGAAGCAGTGGCGGACCGCCGCGGCGCCGCTGGTGGCTGCGGCCGGTCCGGTCGACGTCGTGCACGCGCACGACTTCAACACGCTCGAGCTCGCCGCGGAGTACGCCTCGCGATGGTCTGCGGCGCTGGTGTACGACAGTCATGAGCTGTGGTTCGACCGCGCTTTGCCCGGACGGCCGACACCGTTGTGGCGTGCGCGTGGGCGGCGACACGAGGTTGCGCTGGCGTCGCGCGCACGGGTCGTGTTCACCGTGTCGGACGGGATCGCGGCGCGGCTGCGGTCGCGGGGCCTGACGGACGTGCGCGTCGTACGGAACACGTTCCCGCGCGCGGACGACGTACCGGCTGCACCTTCGAAGCCCGAGGGGTTGCTGTACGCCGGACGCGTCGGAGCTGGGCGGGACCTGCCGACCGTGGTGGCGGCGGCTCGTCAGCTGGCGCCGTTCCGTACGGTGCTGATGGGGTCGGTGGATCCCAACTATCGCTTGGATCTGGGGCCGGTGGAAACCGTCGCGGAGCGCTCGATCGACGAGGTCGACGACACACTGCGCTCGTACGGCATCTCGCTCGTCACGCTGACGAACACCTGCGAGAACCACCGCCTCGCCCTTCCCAACAAGCTCTTCCACGCCGTCCGCGCCGGCGTGCCGGTGGTCGCCGCCGACCTCCCCGAACTCCGCGCGGTCGTGACCCAGTACAAGCTGGGCGGCCTGTACGAGCCCGGAAACGCGGAGTCCCTGGCCACCGCCGTCCGCTCGGTCATCGACAACTACACCACCTACACCGACGGCGTCCGCTCAGCCGCCACAGAACTCAACTGGGAACAAGACGCAACCACCCTGGTCTCCGCCTACGCCGAACTGGCCGGCTGACACCGCCCGCCCCCTCGCCGCCGAGCCCCAGACAATTTGGCTGGTTGACCAGCCAGGTTGGGGGTTTGTCACCCTGATTCCGGGTGGCAAACCCCGCATTTGACTGGTCAACCAGGCAAATGTGGTTTACCGGGAGGCTTCGACCATCTGGCGCATCAGGTCCACCGGGTTCTTCTCCGGTTCTGGCTGGGCCAGGCGGGTGGAGGGGACTCGGGCTTGCTCGGCTGTTTGGAGGGATGAGGTGTAGCTCGTGAGGGGAAGGGTGAGGGACGAGCGGGTCGGGTCGAGGGTGATCGTCGCGCCGGTGAACGGTACGGACGGGTTGTCCGGCTCGACCGTCAACACCAGGCCCAGACGGTGCCCGGCCGCGAACACCACGTCGTCGGCGTTCAGTTCGAACGACAGGTCGTACCAACGGTCCGACCGCAGCGATTCCTTGGTGTACAGGGATTTGTAGTGCCCGACATCGGCCAGCGTCCGGACGACGACGGACGTGTCGGAGACAGCGGTGTTGATCTGCGTGTCCGCGTAGCACCCGGTGTCGAGCGCGTTCCCGTCACCCCAGCAGACACGCGTGTCCGGGACGTTCGTGACGTTCACGTACCGGTTCGCCGTACCGTAGTCGACGAGTCGCGCTTTGATGCCTGCGGCAACCTTGTTGACTTTGACCCGCACCGACACCTTCCCGGTGCCGCTGACCCGGACGGCCTTGGTCAACTCGTCACTGAGGAACACCGCCCGATCGGTCCGCGCGGCCGTCGGATCGAGGACGACGGTGTCCACCGACTCCTTGTCCGTCCCGGTGAAGCTGACCGGGCCGCTCGTGCCGGACAGCTTGCTGAGCTGCAACGTCGTCGGGCGAGCGCCGACCGCCGGCCAGCGGGCCTCGTCCACGAACGAGCCGTCCTCACGCTGGATCGTGGCCTGCGGCGTGTCCATCACGCCGTTCTGCAGGCCCTGCAGCCAGTAGTCGAACCACGGGTGCAGCTTGTTCACCCACTCGTCGCGGAAGCTGAACCCGTCCAGGTGCACGCCCTGGTGCAGGAAGATCTTCCGCGGCACGTTCCGCTGCGCGAGCTCGTCCCACCACTCGCCGAACTGCCGGGTCTTCACGTTCTCGTCGCCGAGCCCGTGGACGACGTACACGCTCGCCCGGACGTTCGACGCGTCGAGCCGGTAGTTCCGCGGGTCCCACCAGCTGCTGTACGACCCGGTGCGGGTGTCGGAGTCCTGCTCGATCTCGTTGGTCATCTCGACGCACCGCGGCGACGCGTCGTTGCTGACGTAGTCGTGCAGGAAGCCCATGTACTCGTCGTAGAACGGCACACCGAAGCCGCGGGTGTAGTCGTACCAGCTGGAGATCGCCGCGATCGGCACGATCGTCTCCAGCCCGCGAACGCCGGTACCGGCGACCGAGTTCGCGATCGTCCCGTTCCAGGACACGCCGATCATGCCGGCCTTGCCGGTCGACCAGTCGGCCTTGGCGGCGCCGCCGTCCGGTGTGTGTCCGGTGGTGCGGTTGTTCAGCCAGTCGATGACCGCCTTGGTGCCGAGCACCTCGAGGTCGGCGCCGACGTCGCTGCACCCGGTGGACCGGAAGGTGCCGGGCATGTCGACGAACGCGACGGCGTACCCGCGCGGCACGAAGTAGTTGTCCAGCCAGCTCCCGAACACCTGCCGGGTGCCGGTGGCGTCGAAGTAGCTCGCCGGGTCGCCGGCGTAGTACGGCGAGGCCTGGATGATCACCGGTACGTCGATGCCGGCCTGGGCCGCCTCGCCCGGCCGGATGATGTCGACGGTGATCTGGTCGGTGACACCGTTCGCGTCCCCGTCGAGCTTGGGTACGTCGACCTGCACGCGCTCGTGGATCGCGTTGTCGTAGTCGTACGCGGGCACCGTCGCGGTGCCCTGGACGAAGGGTTTGGCCGTGGGTCCTGCGGCGGCGGTCAGCGAGGCGGCCGGAGCCACGACCGCTGCGACGACCAGGGCCAGCCCGGCACGTAACCGAGTTCTGCGCATGGGTGGATCTCCCCCTATGGGCGGTAGGTGAGGCTCTATTCTGTGCACAGAAATCACTCGCGTGCTCACCATTCGTGAACAAGCACGGGTAATACTTCACCCGCAACTTTCTGTGTCCGCCTCGTATCAAGAGTTCTGAGAGGGGGCGACATGAATCCACGACTCACTGCCCTTGCCGGGAGCGCCGTACTCGCGTTGACCGCGCTGATGCCGGCCGCCGCGCACGCCCAAGGGACGGCCAGGCCCGACCCGACCAAGCCCGGCGCCAAAGTGCCCGGCACCAGCAGGACGATCACCGCGGCGCAGGCCGCGGCGTGTTTCGTCTGGCACGGCGGGGTCAACGCCGCCGGCGGGCACCACTTCACCGACCCGACCGCCACCGTCCCGCCAACGGTGCCGGACGACTGGAAGACGGACGGGGTGTACCAGCCCGGCCAGGTCCGGTTGAGCGCCCGGCAGACGATCGAGCCGGACATCTCCGGCACCGACCGCTACGGGTACGTCGTGATCGGCGACGGGCTCTACCTCAGCGGGTACCAGGAGTACGAGGACGGGACCGTCGACAACAAGTTCCTGAAGCGAATCGGCGGCGGCTGGAGCAGCTTCCGGTTCCTCGAGTCCGCGGACTACGAGAGCCCGGACAGCGTGAAGAACAAGATCTACCGCTCGACGAACTACGCGCTGCGCAACGACGGCGTGCTGTTCCGGTGGAACACCGGCACCGCCGGCTGGCGGTCCACGGGATCGTACCCGGGCTTCTCGGCGGTCAAGACGATGACGCTGATCGCCAAGACCCCGACGTACGACACCTTCCTGGCGAACACCCGGGGCGGGGCGCTGTACACGATCCGGATCCCGGTCGGCTCGGCGAAGCCGGTCGTCAAGCCGGTCCGGACCCGCAGTTGGCAGGGTTTCGAGACGCTGTCGGCGATGGGCTGCGGTCAGTACGGCACGCTGCTGCTCGGCATCGACAAGGACACCAAGAAGGGCTACCTGTACGCCGTCGGGCACGCGAACGGCCTGTCGACGGTGATCCAGTCGCGCGGCCAGGTCCCGGGAACGTTCGACGACCCGGTCGACTTCCGCTGGGTCCCGATCCCCGTCTACGACGTCGCGAACGGTGACTGACGTGATCTCGGTGTTGCGGCGCGGCGCAGGTCTGGCCTGTGCCGCGATGTTCGCCTTGGGAACCGTGCTGCCGGCGAGCGGGAAGCCGGTCGCGACGACTGCGGTGGTGCCCTGTTCGATCTGGCTCGGGTCCGTGACGCCGGCCGGCGGGCACCGATCGCTGGGGATTCACGCGACCGCGCGAATCTCGGTCGTCAACGACGTGATCACTGCTCCCTACAAGCCTGGGCAGATCCGGCTCAGTGCGCGCCAGTCGCGCCTCCCGAACGCGGGAGGTTCGATGACGAGCTCCGGGTACGTCGTGGCCGCTGACTCGCTCTACTGGAGCAGCTACGTCTCCGATGCGAACGGCAAGCTCATCGGTACGCCCGAGTTGCGTCGCGTCGGGGGCGGCTGGAGCCCGTTCAAGTCACTCGAGGTGTCGGTGTACCAGGCGCCGTACCCCAGCACGCTCCACCGCGAGACCGCCTACGCGCTCCGCGCCGACGGCAGGCTCTACCGCTGGACGATCAGCAACGGCGCTTGGCGGGCCGCCGGTTCGTACGCCGGGTTCGCTGCGGTCAAGTCGATGACGCTGATCGCGAAGACACCGACGTACGAGACATTCCTCGCCAATACGCGGGGCGGCGCTCTGTACACGATCCGGATGCCGGTGAGTGCATCGTCGAAGCCGGTCGTCACGCCCGTCCGGACTCGGACGTGGCAGGGCTTCGAGACTCTCTCCGCGGCCGCGTGCGGCAAGAACGGCACGCTGCTGCTCGGCATCGACAAGGACACCAAGAGCGCCTACCTGTATGCCGTCGGACACGCGAACGGTCTGTCCACGGTGATCCAGTCTCGCGGCAAGGTGCCCGCCACCTTCGACGACCCGGTGTACTTCCGCTGGGTCCAGACCCACCCCGAGTACGACGTCGCGAACGGCGACTAGGACCGGCCGGACACCGGTCGACTCCCCAACGCCGCGAGGCGCTCTCGCGTCGCGGCGTCGGCGGGGGTGTAGGTGAGGACGTACTGGCCGTCGTCGCCGGGGAGTTGGAGCGACTCCAGCGAGAAGGTCAGCTGCCCGGCGACCGGGTGGTTCACCGTCTTCGGGCAGTGCGAGCGGTTCTGGACGTTCTGGGAGATCCAGAACCGCTCGAAGTCGGGGCTGGCGGCGCGGAGTTCCGCGACGAGCGCCGCCAGTTCCGTGTCGTCGGCGTACTCGGCCGATGCCCGCCGAAGCAGCGCGACCGCGTCCTGCGCCACGGTCGGCCAGTCCGCGTAATACTCCCGAGAGCTGGGATCGAGGAAGTAGACACGAGCGAGATTCCGCTGCTGGGGGTTCTCGAAGTCCGCGACCACCTCGAGCGCCGCCGCGTTCCACGCGAGGACGTTGCTCAGCCGGTCGACGACGAGCGCCGGCACGGCCTGCATCGCGTCGAGCATCGCCTTCAGTTGCGGGCGGACCCCGGCCTTCGGCGGTACGGCGGGCGGCGCCGCGCAGGCGAGCAGCCGCAAGTGGTCCCGCTCAGCATCATCCATCCGCAGCGCGTCCGCCACCGCGGTCAGGACAGCCGTCGACGGGTTCCCGGCGCGCCCCTGCTCGAGCCGCACGTAGTAGTCGACGCTCACGTTGGCGAGCAGCGCGACCTCCTCACGGCGCAAACCGGACACCCGCCGGTCCCGGCCGGGCCGCAACCCGACGTCCTCGGGCCGTACCCGGGCCCGTCGGCTCTGCAGGAACTCTCCCAGCTGCGGTCTCGCGCTCACCCGACCAGTATCCCCGCCGCCTGGGTGGTACTGCCGGACCTAGGGTCGAAGCGGATCTCCTGAGCCCGCGCCGGGCGGACGAAGGTGGAGCCATGACAACCTCACGCATCGCACTCGTCACCGGCGCCGCCAGCGGAATCGGCCGTGCTGTCGCCACTCGTCTCGGCGCCGACGGCGCGTCCGTCGCACTGCTCGCCCGGCGCCGCGACCGGCTCGAGAAGGTCGCCGCCGAGATCGCCGAGTCCGGCGGTACGGCGTTCGTCGTACCGGCCGATGTCACCTCCGGGGAGTCCGTCGCCGAGGCCGCCGCGCTGGTGCAGGAACGGCTGGGCGACGTCGACCTGCTGGTGAACAACGCCGGGGTCATGGAGGTGATCCCGTTCGCGGACGGGCCGGTCGAGGCGTGGCGGCGTACGGTCGACGTCAATCTCACCGGCGTCATCAACGTCACCCACGCGTTCCTGCCGGCGCTGCGCAGGTCGGCCGCGACGCGCACCACCGACCTGATCAACGTGTCGTCGCTGGCCGGCGTGCGGACCAACCCCGGCATGGCGGTGTACGGCGCCTCGAAGGCAGCCGTCAGCCACCTGACCCGGACGCTACGCGCCGAACTGTCCGGTGAAGGCATCCGCGTCACCGACCTGGAGCCCGGCATGATCGACGGCACCGAACTCGCCGACAGCTTCCCGCCCGACCTCCAGGCGGCGGTTGACGACCTCCGTGCGACCCTCCCTGCCGTCCCCGTCAGCGAGGTCGCCGACCTGATCGCCTACATCACCAGCCGCCCCCGCGAGGTCAACCTCCCACACGTCATCATCCAGCCGTCGAGAGAGAACTAACCGGCGTGCACCCTCGACAGGAGGTGTCGGTTGGTCGGGTAGTGCACCTGGGCGTGAAACTGTTTGTGCGTACAGTGTCTCGCCGGTGCACTACCTGTCGGGCGTGCACACCATCGCCGCCCCGGCCACGATCAGACCACCAGGTGCAGCTTGACCGCTGCGACGCCGACCTCGATCCGCTGGCCCCAGCTGATGCTCAAGGTGTCGGACTCCATGCCGTCGCCGAAGACGACCAGGTCCGATTCGGCCGTGATCGTCAGCGAATCCGGCGCCTTCAGCAGCCCTTCGGTGTTGTCGGTGCCGGTCGCCGGCGACGGCCAGGCCTCGCGCACGAACCAGCTGAGCACCGGATCGCTCGGCCTCGGTAGCGCCAGCGGACTGCGGCGTTCCTGCCAGGCCGATCGGCACCAGCCGGTCGATCCGGTCCCGGTGCCGATCAGGATCCCGGACGACGACTGCCGCTCCGGCAGCGCGTCGGGCGCGCTCAGCCGGTAGCGCGCGGACTGGTGCGTGCGGTGGCCGACGTACACCTCGTTCAACGCGACCAGGTGCTGTCCGTCATCGGTGCCGGCGGCAACCATCGTCCGCTCGGCGACCTGCGGTGACACCAGCAGGTCGGCGATCGCCTCGGGTTCGTGCGGGACGAGTACGCCGGGGTTGCGGGCCGGTTCGGGGTTGATCCCGATCACCGGCTGGCCGTCGAGGTACTTGGCCACGTTCGCGACCAGGCCGTCCTGCCCGACGGCGATCACCACGTCCTCCGGCCCGAACCCGAACCGGTCGAGATCGTCGCGCTCGGCGACCGCGCGCCGCCAGTCCAGCGGGATCGCCGCCGACACGGTCGCCAGCGCGTCCTGTTGCGCCTGGTGCCGCGCATCCAGCTCCGCCAGATCCCGTCCGCGCCCGGCCAGGAAGAACCCGGCCTGCTGGCGCGTCCCGTGCCGGGCGACCAGCTCGGTGAGCTCGGTCGCCCGGTGCACGATCACCGCCCTCGGAGGAAGTGTCATCGCTGTTCGGCCAGCTTGCTGAGGATCGGAGTCAGCAGGTCCGGTGTCAGGTTCAGCGTGCCGATCTCCGGCAGGGCGCCCTGCTTGATCGCCATCGCCAGGATCGTCCCCTGGTCCAGCTCGGCGTACGCCGCCAGCATCGCCTGCTCGGCCGCAGCCTCCGCGGCGCCGATCACCCGCTTGGCGTCCGCCTCCGCCTCGGCCAGGGCCCGCTGCCGACCGGCCGCCGCGTGCGTCTCGATCTGACCGGCGGCCGCCGCCTCGGTCGCCCGGAGGCGCTCGTTCTGGCCGCGCTGGTTGACCAGTTGCTCCTCGCGCCGGGCGAGCTCGATCTGGTTCTGCAGTTCGTTCTCGGCGATCGAGCGCTCCCGTTCGACGGCGAGCGCGCGCCGTTCGTACGTCGCCTTGTCCGCGGCCTGCTGCACCATCTCGCGGGTCGGCGTCTGCAGCGCCTTCTCCACGTCACGCTCGGCCCGCACGGCGACGACGCGGACGTCCTCGACGCCGATCCCGAGGCCGGTCAGCCGCTGATCCTCCCGCAGGCCGGTGCCGACCGCCTGACGCAGCGCGGTCATGCCCTCGGAGAGCGCCTCGGTCAGCGTCATCCGGGCCAGCACGTCGAGTGCGGTCTGCTGAGCCAGCTCGGTCAGCAGGCCGCCGAGCTGCTCGAGCGGCGTGGACCGCCACAGCCCCGTGCCTGGGTCGATGCCGAAGTCCAGCCGGCTCGCGGCCAGCGCCGGATCCGTCACCCGGTAGGTGACGGTGGCCTGCACCGCGACGTCCTGGAAGTCCTGCGTGCGGCCGTGGAACAGCAACGGCTGCTCCCGGTCGTCGATCGGGATCTCGCTCAGCGACGAGTTCAGCGCCCGGAACCAGAACGCCTGACCGGGGCCGTCGTGCGCGACCTTGCCGTTGCGCAGGTGCCGCACGTGGGTGGTCGGGTTGGCCCGCAGGTGGCTGATGAAGCGGAACCGGGTGATGTCTGCCATCTCGTACTCCTTGTCGTCACTATGACGATAAGGGGTTGAGTGACTTTTCGTCAAGATGACGATTAGAGTGGGGTGATGGACTTCGAGCCGCTCGGCCTGGCCACCGACCTGGTCATCCTGACCGTCCGCGACGGCCGCCTCGAGGTGTTGCTGATCCGCCGCGGCATCCCGCCGTACGAGGGACGCTGGGCGCTGCCCGGCGGGTTCGTCCGGCCGGCCGAGGACCTCGAGACGACCGCTCGCCGCGAGCTCGCGGAGGAGACCGGGCTGTCCGCGGAGCGGATCCACCTCGAGCAGGTCGCGACGTACGGCGCTCCGGACCGCGACCCGCGCGGCCGGGTGGTCAGCGTCGCGTACCTGGCGCTCGTGCCGGACCTGCCCGCGCCGGTCGCCGGTTCGGACGCGGCGTCGGCGAGCTGGGTCGACGCGACCGACGTCCTGGACGACGCCGGGCGGCTGGCGTTCGACCACCACCGGATCCTGGCCGACGGCGTGGAGCGGGCGCGCGCGAAGCTCGAGTACTCACCGCTGGCCACCGCGTTCTGCCCGCCGGAGTTCACGATCTCCGAGCTCCGCGGCGTCTACGAGGCGGTCTGGGGCATCCCGCTCGACCCGCGGAACTTCCACCGCAAGGTCACCAAGACACCCGACTTCGTCGCCCCCGTAGGCGCCACCACGACGCGCGACGGCGGCCGCCCGGCCCAACTCTTCCACCGCGGCACCGCCACCACCCTGCACCCGCCGATGACCCGGGGCTGACCCTCAGCCGAGCGTTCTGCTGCGAACAGCGAGTTCTTCTGCGGTGATCAGGTTGGTGTGGGTGCCGGGGGAGCTGCAGGCCCAGCTGGCGGCGACGGTGCCGGCGGTGGCGGCGTCCTGCCAGGGGGCGCCGTCGAGGTAGCGGGCCAGGAAGGCGGCCACGTAGGCGTCGCCGGCGCCGTTGGTGTCGACGATCGGGCGGTCGGGGAACGTGATCGCGGGGAAGTGCCGCACCGGCTCGCCGCGGACGTGCAGGTAGCTGCCGTCCGCGCCGGCCATCGCGACCACCACGTCGGCGCGGCCGTTGGCGAGGATCCAGTCGACGCCGTCGGCCGGCAGCGCAGTGGCCGAGACGAAGACGATGTCGGAGGCGGTGGCGAAGTCCTTGTGGTGGTCGTTGCGGCCGTCCCAGTCGTGCAGGTCGGTGGAGATCGACCGGTCGGCGGCGATCGCGTCGCCGAGGGCGTCGCGGGCGAAGTCCATGATCGAGACGTGGACGTGCTGCGCGCGGCGCAGCACCGGGCGCCACAGGTTCGGGTCGACGCGCAGACCGCGCGGGTGGCGGCCGTCGTACATCGACAGCCGGCGGCCGTCCGGGGCGACCAGGTTGACCGACCGGCGGGTGCCACTCGGGTGCAGCACGACGCGCAGCGGGATGCCGAGCTCGTCGTACGCACGCCGGATCCGCGCGCCCTCGGGGTCGTCGCCGATCACGTCCACCAGTCCGGCCTGCAATCCGAGCAGGTGGCAGCCGAGCGCGACGCCGTGACCGGTGTGCGCCAGGTACGACTCGATCGGTTCCACCGGGACCGTGTCCACGTCCGCCAACGGCAGGCCGGGCACCCGCACGATCGTGTCGATGCCTACTCCGCCGATCACCAGCACATCCAGCTCCACCTGTCCCGTCATACCCGACTTTCGCCAGGGATCACAGGTGTCTTTCGCAAGCTGAACGGATAGTTGGTGTCCGGGCACAGTCGGGCCATGCTCAATCGCCGAACTCTCATCGCCTCCGCCCTGCTGGCCCCACTCGGCAGCTTCGCCACGCCGGCCCTGACCGCTTCCGCGAATCGTGCGGTGAGTCGTGGGGTGCCGGTGCCGATCCGGCTGCCGCGACCCACCGGCGCCTTTCCCGTCGGCACCACCGAGCTGCACCTCGTCGACCGCGGTCGCGACGATCCGTACGTTCCCGGCCGGCCGCGTGAGTTGATGGTCAGCGTCTGGTACCCGGCGGCCCGCCCGGCCGCGCCCGCGCCGTACCTGCCGCCGTTGACCGCGCAGGTGTTCGGCGAGGGTGCGGCGATCGCGCTCCAGCAGCCCGTCGGGACGATCGACTGGGCCGGCGCGAAGAGCCACGGCGGCCTGCTCGCACCGGTCCTGCCCGGGAAGCGGCCGGTCGTGCTGTTCTCGCCGGGGTTCGGTGTGCCGCGCGGGCTCGCGTCGATCAGCGTCGCGGAGCTCGCCAGTCGCGGGTACGTCGTGGTCACCGTCGACCACACGTACGAGGTCGCGGGTGTCGAGTTCCCGGGGAACCGGATCGAGGTGCAGACGCTGCCGCCGGCGCCGTACGCGTTGCTCGCCCGCACCGCGCGCTTCGACGACCTGCGGTTCGTCCTCGACGCCCTCGGCCGGCTCGCCCGCGGCGAGAACCCGGATGCGGAGCACCGCCGCCTCCCGGCCGGACTCGGCGCCGTCCTCGACCTCGACCGGATCGGGGCGTACGGCCACTCGGCCGGCGGGCTCAGCTCGATCGACCTGATGGTCGCCGACCCGCGGATCCGCGCCGCGATCGACATGGACGGCGAGCTCGGCTACGGATACGACGACCCGGCCGACTGCCCGACCGTCGCGCAGGGGACGACTCGCCCGTTCCTGCTGATGGGCTCGGGCGTGATCGGTCCGGGGCCGCACGACCACCGGACCGACCCGTCCTGGGGACTGTTCTGGGACCGCTCGTCAGGCTGGAAGCGCGACCTGAACCTGCCGAACGGCCGGCACTACAGCTTCGTCGACTACCAGGCGCTGATCCCGTGGTTCCAGCGGTTCTTCACCGTCCCGCCGGAACTGATCGCGAACACCGTCGGTACGGCGGACGCGGGCCACGTGCTGCGCGCCCTCCGCACCTACGTCCCGGCGTTCTTCGACCAGCACCTCCGGCAGCGCCCCTCCGACTGGAGCCACGCGCTGCCGGAGACGAAGTTCATTGCTTGATCGGCGCACCCGTCTTGGACTGGAGCTCGTCGAAGGTGACGCCTTCGGCGAGCTCGACCAGGCGCAGGCCGTCGTCGGTGACGTCCAGCACGGCCAGGTCGGTGATGATCCGGTTCACCACGCCGCGGCCGGTGTACGGCAGGTCGCACTCGGAGAGAATCTTGTGCGAGCCGTCCTTGGCGACGTGCTCCATCAGCACGATCACCTTCTTGGCGCCGTGCACCAGGTCCATCGCGCCGCCCATCCCCTTGACCATCTTGCCGGGGATCATCCAGTTCGACAGGTCGCCCTTGGCCGAGACCTGCATGGCGCCGAGGATGGCCGCGTCGATCGCGCCGCCACGGATCATCCCGAACGACAGCGAGGAGTCGAAGAACGACGCTCCGGGCATCGTCGTGACGGTCTCCTTGCCGGCGTTGATCAGGTCCGGGTCCTCCTCGCCCTCGACCGGGTACGGCCCGACGCCGAGGATGCCGTTCTCCGACTGCAGGACGACGGTGACGCCGTCCGGGATGTAGTTCGGGACCAGCGTCGGCAGGCCGATGCCGAGGTTCACGTACGAGCCGTCCTCGAGCTCCGCGGCGGCGCGGGCCGCCATCTGCTCACGGGTGAGTGGCATCTCAGGCCTCCAGCTTCTCGCGCTGCGCCTCGAAGGCCTCGCGGGGTTGCACCGTGCGCTTCTCGATCCGCTTCTCGATGTCCTTGCCGACCGCAACGACACGCTGGACGTAGACGCCCGGCAGGTGGATCGAGTCCGGGTCCAGCTCACCAGGCTGGACGAGCTCCTCGACCTGCGCGATCGTCACCCGGCCCGCCATCGCGGCGAGCGGGTTGAAGTTCCGTGCGCTGCGGTCGAAGACCAGGTTCCCGTGGGTGTCGCCCTTGAGCGCGTGCACCAGCCCGAAGTCGGTGGTGATCGACTCCTCCAGGACGTACGTCGTGCCGTTGATCTCCCGCGTCTCCTTGGCCTCGGACGCCTTCGCGACCGAGCCGTCCGCGTTGTACTTCTGCGGCAGCCCGCCCTCGGCGACCTGCGTGCCGACGCCGGCCAGCGTGTAGAACGCGGCGATCCCGCAGCCGCCGGCCCGGAGCTTCTCGGCCAGCGTGCCCTGCGGCGTCAGCTCGACCTCCAGCTCACCGGACAGGAACTGCCGGGCGAACTCCTTGTTCTCCCCGACGTACGACGAGGTCATCTTCGCGATCCGCTTGTCCGCGAGCAGGATGCCGAGGCCCCAGTCGTCGACGCCGCAGTTGTTCGACACGACGCTGAGCCCGGACACCCCCTTGTCGTGCAGAGCGCTGATCAGCTGCATCGGGTTGCCGCACAACCCGAAGCCGCCGACGGCGAGGCTGGCGCCGTCCCCGATGTCCGCCACCGCTTCCTGCGGCGACCCGTACGTCTTGTCCATCAGCTGCTCCGTTGCAGTGGCCGGTGTTGTCTTCTGCCGATTCGCTCCGACTCTAACCAGAGGAACGGTGTCTCGCGATGTGGGCGGTGCCACAGATGTGGCGACGTACCACCCGGCTGTGTGGTCGGGTCCTACGCGGACGCTTCGGAGGCGTTCAGCGCGGTGAGCTCGAGGATCGCCTCGTGGTGGGCGACATCCAGGTCGGGGAGCGCGAGCACGGCGGACAGGTGCGCGCGGGCTGCCGGAAGGTTCCCCGAGCCGCGCGCCGCACGGCTCAGGCCGATCCGTGCCGCGGCGACGCTCTCCGGGAGGTCGGAGTGCTCGCCGATCGACAGTGCGCGGCTGTAGTCGTCCTGCGCGTCCTCAAGCTTGCCGGACCGCAGGTACAGGGCGGCGCGCTCACACAGCAGCAGCGCTGTGTGGTCACCCAGACAGAGCTCCTCGGCCAGCCGGATCGCCTCCGTGATGACGTCCAGCGGCTCGTCGACCACCTGCCGGAGCCCGTTCAGCGCCAGGAACATGCCCCAGCGGTCCTCCAGCATCCGGAACCGGCCCAGCGCCGTACGCAACGCCTGTACGGCGTCACCCGGCGCAGCCGTGGTCAGACCGGGGTACCCGCGGCACAGCTCGACGGCTGCGCGCGTCCACGCGTCACCGCCCTCGTTCCGCTCCAGGACGTCCTCGACCACGGCGGCCGGCTCGAACGGCCCGAACACGAGTGACCAGAGCAGCACCGTCACGGAGTACCGGAACGGGCCGGTCGTCGTCAGCACGATCTGCTGGGCCAGCTCCACCTGCTCCTGCTCGGCCGTCGCGGCTCCGTGGACGACCGCGAGCAGGTACTCCTCGTCGAGCCCGACCGGGACGGTCCGGCCGAGCATGCTCAGCACGCGCTCCGCCGCGGCCGCGGCCTCGTCCTGAAGCCCGTTCGACCACCAGTACGCCGAGTAGCGCGCAACCAGCCGCAAAGCCGTCCGCAGATCGCTCTCGCAGGCACGCTCGATCGCACTGACGACCTGGTCGCCGTCGAGATCGCCGCTGCCCCCCAAGTTCACGTACCTCATTGTCTCTTGGCCGTGTTAACGCCGTGTCACAGGGGTCATCGGGGTCAGAAACGGAGGACGCCCCAGGTGGCCGGCCGGTGCATGTCCTCGATGCCCTGCGGCGACCACACCCAGAACTCGATGTCCTCACCCTTGACGTACGCCCCGTCGACGACCTCATGCGGCCACTCGCAGCGCATCAGGTTCATCCGCCACTCGTCGCCCGGGTTCGGCGGCGTCGCCCTTCCCTTGTTGTAGGCGGCCAGGTCGGCCCACGGTACGGCGAGCTCGACCGACCAGCCGGTGTCGGTGTCGGACGGGTCGTTGACCGTGCCGTCGACGTGGATCGCGGTCCGCAGACCGGGCAGGTTCGTCGGGTCGATCGGGACGCCGCCGTCGACGTACGGCTTGGGCAGCGTCAGCTCCCAGATCGTGCCGAGCGGGTTGATCTCGAACTCGTAGTAGTTCAGCCCGTCGCCGTCCGGGTCGAGGAACAGTTCGAAGTTGTTCTCGTGGAACAGCTTCGTGTTGTGCTCGGTCATCGTCGACCAGACGTGCGGCTCCTCGAGCAGACCGCCGATGTACAGGTACCGGTCGTCGTACATCAGCTTGGCCCGGGTCCGGAACCGCGGCGCGGGGCCGTCGTGGATCGGGACGAAGTCCGTGGTCCAGGGCGCGGCGTCCCAGGCGGGGTCGGTCAGGGTGCCGTCGAGATTCGGCGTGGTGGCGGTCCGCGGGCACTCGTAGACGGGCAGGTCAGGCATCGGCACGCTCCAGCAGTCGGGCGACGAGATCGGCGAGCAGGAAGGTGACAGCGGTCAGCGCCGGTACGACGGCGAGGATCCACGGCGAGTCCAGGTGGCCGGTCAGGAACGCGACGACCAGCGCGACCATGAACGCGACGCCGAGGAACGGGATCAGCTTCGGGTGCGGCATCGCCAGCCGGCTGAGCGCCAGGCCGCCGAGCACCATCGTGACCACGACGATCAGCACCAGCAGCGGCAGTCCGAGGGCGCCGCAGTTCGTGGTGTCCCGGAACCGCTCGCAACTGCGCTCACTCAGCCACACCAGCGCGATGGTCGCGAACCCGCACAGCAGCCCGACGACACCGAGGATCAGCGCGGGCGGCAGCGGCGGGGCGTCGTACCGCCCCTCCTCGGCCTGCTCCGCCTCGTCGGCGGCTTCCAGGACGGCCTCCAGATCCTCCGGCATCCGGTCGCCGTCGTCCTCCTGACTCATTGCCGCAGGTTATCGGGCTCCCAGGCTGCGCGCGACGGCATCGCGCACGTCGGCGTCGCTCGGCGCGGCCAGGCCCTGCTCGGCGGCCAGTTCCGCGAGCGACACCATCGTGACGTCGTGCAGTCCGCAACTCGTGAACGTGTGAAAAACGGTCATGTCCGGGTCCACGTTGATCGAGAACCCGTGACTGGTCACGCCCCGCCGGATCCGCATCCCGATCGAGCACAGCTTCCGGCCGTCCGCGGTCCAGACCCCGACCAGGCTGCTCGCACCCTTCGGGGTGTCCCGCCGCACCAGCGGGAACCCGAGCGACCCGAGCGCGTCGATCAGCCCGTTCTCCACCCACCGCACGACGTCGACCGGCCCGCGCTGGTGCAGATCGATCACCAGATACCCGACCAGCTGCCCGGGCCCGTGATACGTCGCGAACCCACCCCGATCAACCTCCACCGCCGGGATCCCGGCCGCCTCCGCCGGCAGATGGTCGAGCACAGTCCGCGGCCCGTACGTGATCACCGGCGGATGACTCAGCAAGAACAGCCGATCCCCAACCTTGCCTGCAACCCGCTCCTCGACCCACTCCCGCATGTCCTTCGCGGCAACGCCGTACTCCACCTCACCGAGATCAACCCGCTGCATACGTTCAGATTAGGCCGTACGGCGCGCGGTGCAGGACGTCGTAGAGGAGGCGGCGGTCGAGGAGGTTGCCTTCTCGTTGGAGCCAGGTGAGGAGCTCGTCGGCGGCGGACTGGGAGGGGAGGCAGGTGACGGCGGTGTCGGTGGTGGGGCGGGTGGTGATGCGGCCGTCGGTGGACGGGTGGACGATCAGGAAGCCGCGGACCTCGGCTGTGCGGAGGCGGCTGCGCCAGGAGGTCACGGCGGCTTCCAAGGCGGCCGCGGGGCTGTCCAGCGGCTGGCCGTTGAGGACGAGGGATCCGTAGGCGTCCAGCGAGTACACGCCGGGCGGTCCTACCAGCGAGACGATCAGTGCGACGCGGTGGCCGTTGAGCAGCATGTGGTCGACGGCGACCGCGCCGAGTTGCGCGCCGTGGACGAGCTTCGCCGCGGGCAGGGCGGTGATCACCGGATCGAGCAGGTTGGCCGTCCGCCGCTGCAGCAGGACGTCGTACGGCGTGATCGGCGCGGCCAGGGCGTCGTCGACGAGAGGCTCTCCGGGACGGCCCCACAGGTTGAACTCGTACGCCGCCGTGCGGTCGATCGCCCGGTCGAGGGCATGCGCCTTCGACCAGCGGCCGGTGAGGATCCGCGTGACCACGAGGCCGACGACCGTCACGCCGATCAGGATGCGGCCGACGGTGGACCCGTTGTCCGCCGCGAACGGAAGCGCGGTCAGCACGAGCGCCAGCAGGTAGAACGCCGCGGTGAGGACGCCGAGGGTCGTGAACAGGCCGCGGAACGGCACTCGCCGGCTCCAGTGCGGAGGCAGCGCGACCACGATCATCGCGGCGGTGCAGATGCCGAAGGCGATGTCCCAGAAGCCTTGGTAGCCGGCGCTGACCAGCATGCCGATGACCAGGGCGGCGAAGACGGCCAAGGCGATGAGCGCCGGCAGGCGCCAGCGGCCGAACCCCGGGCGGGCTTGGACCAGGCCGGCATCGACCGGCCGAGCCGGGTCGCCGGCCGTACTGGTTGCCCTGGACTCGTCGGCCGCGCGAGGCTGCCCGTCGGACCACGCCTGCTCGGACGACCAGGACTGGTCATTGGAGCGGGACTGCTCGTCGGACCACGGCTGGTCGGTCGACCAGGTCCAGCTCGGCTCCGGCTCGGGATCCGGCTCCCGGCGCGGATCGGCGCGCGGCGCCTCCGCCGGCCGGTCGAGGCCGCGGTCGTACGCGGCGCGCTTCGCCGGGTCGGACAAGGTGTTCCAGGCGTCCTGGACGAGGCGGAAGAGCGCCGCGTTGCCGCCCTGGTCCGGATGCACCTGCCGGACGAGCTTCCGGTACGCGGACTTGATCTCGGCGGTGCTGGCCGTGCGCTCGACGTTGAGCACCTCGTAGTGATCGGCCCCGCCCACCCAAGCACCTCCGCGACACGTCCTAACGCACTGAGGGCCAGTCACCGCAGTGACTGACCCTCAATGGTGGTCGGGCTGACAGGATTTGAACCTGCGACCTCTTCGTCCCGAACGAAGCGCGCTACCAAGCTGCGCCACAGCCCGAAGTCGCGAGTAGCTTACATGGGCTCAGCGTCCGGACGAAATCGGGTTATTTCGAGGGACCAGAGTCAGCAGTGTCGCCTCCGGCCGGCAGGCGAATCTGACCGGCGCGTACGGCGACGTACCGAGGCCTGCGGACACGTGCAGCGCCGCCTGACGGCCGCCGTACCCCCAGGTGGTCAGGCCCTTCACGCGGGACGTGTCGAGGTCGCAGTTCGTCACCAGGGCGCCGTAGAACGGGACGGCGAGCTGGCCGCCGTGCGTGTGGCCGGCGAGCACCAGCGGATAGCCGTCGCCGACGAACCCGTTCAGGACCCGCTGGTACGGCGCGTGCGTGACGCCGATCGACAGGTCCGCGGCCGGGTCGATCTCGCCCGCGACGTCGTCGTACCGGTCGCGCTTGATGTGCGGGTCGTCGGTGCCGGCGAAGTCGAGGCGCAGGCCGTTCACCTTGAGGGTGGCCTTGGCGTTGTTCAGGTCCGTCCAGCCGGCGCCGGTGAACGCGCGGCGCATCTCCTCGTACGGCAGGTCGGGGCCGTGCGGCTTGTGCCGCTGCTTGTTCGCGGGCAGCAGGTACTTGCCCGGGTTCTTGAAGTGCGGCTTCCAGTAGTCGTTGGAGCCGAACACGAACACCCCGGGCAGGTCGAGCAGGTCGCCGTACGCGCGGAGCAGCGGAGGGACCGAGTACTCGCTCGCGAGGTTGTCGCCGGTGTTGACGATCAGGTCGGGCTCGAGCGCGGCCAGGTCGTTGACCCAGCGGATCTTCTTCTCCTGCGTGGGCATCAGGTGCAGGTCGGACAGGTGCAGCACCCGCAGCGGCACCGACCCCTCGGGCAGCACCGGCACGGTGACTTTGCGCAGTGTGAACCAGCGCACCTCGATCCCGGCCGCGTACCCGACACACGCGGCGCCGACGGCGCCGACCACCGCGGTGGTCTTCACGACGGTGCTGGCTAGCCTGCTGCTCATTGGATCTGTCGCGGGCGCCCGTTCAGGCCGGGGAAACCGCGACTGCCTCCGTTCAGTGATCGAGGACTGTCGGTCCTGTCTGATTGGGTAGCTACTATGTCCCGGTTCCGGCTGTACCCGACTCCGGCGCAGCAAACCGGCCTGCTGCAACAGTGTAGGCACGCCCGGTACGTGTGGAATTTGGCGCTGGAGCAGTGGTCGATGTGGTCCCGTGACAAAGGCCCCACGCCTGGGTACGTCGATCAGTCCCGGGAGCTGACCGAAGCGCGCGCAGTGTTCGGGTGGTTGCGAGCGGGATCGCAGACCGTCCAGCAGCAGGCTCTGCGCGACTTCGATCAAGCCGTGCAGAACTTCTACGCCGGTATCCACGGGCGGCCTGCCTGGCGCAAGACGGGGCGACACGAGGGATTCCGCATCGTCGGTGGTCAGGCAATGCGGATCGAGAAGATGAACCGCAAGTGGGCGAAAGTGCTCGTGCCAAAGGTCGGCTGGATACGGTTCCGGCTCTCCCGCGCCGTGCCACGCGCGAAGTCGTACCGCATCACCCGCGATCAGGCTGGCCGCTGGCACCTCGCGTTCGCGGCCATTCCGGAACCGATCCCCGCCCCGGGTGCTGGCGAGATCGTTGGCGTGGACCGCGGCGTCACCGTCTCGGCTGCCCTGTCGACTGGTGAGCTTCTGTCGTGTCCTGGGCTGTCGGAACGTGAGTGGGAGCGACTCAAGCACCTGCAACGCCGACTGGCGCGGTGCCTCAGTGGCTCGAACCGTCGCCGGCGCGTGAAGGCTGCGATCGCCCAGTTGCATGCGCGCGCCGGTGACCGTCGTAAGGATTGGGTGGAGAAGACCAGCACCGACCTTGCTGAGCGGTTCGACGTGATCCGGGTTGAGGACCTGCGCATCGCGCAGATGACGAGGCGGCCTAGGCCGAGACCCGATCCCGAACGGCCCGGGGGCTTCGTCTCGAACCGTCGGCGTGCCAAGTCCGGCCGCAACCGGGGCATCCTGGTCAATGGCTGGGGCTTGTTGGTGACCCGTCTGGAGCAGAAGGCGGCAGGACGGGTCGAGAAGGTCAGCCCCGCGTACACATCGCAGACCTGCACCGTCTGCGGGTACTGCGCACCGGAGAACCGCAAGAACCAAGCGGTCTTCCGGTGCGTGGCCTGCGGACACCAGGCACACGCAGACGTGAACGCGGCAGTCAACATCGCGGCCGGGCGGGCCGTGAACGCACGCCGAGAGATTGCCGTACCGGTCTCGCCGAAGCGTGAACCTCAACTCGCTACCTCCGCGTAGCGGTTGGAATCCCCGTCTGCTCCGGGCGAGGAGGACGCCAATTCACCAGCCTGCCACAATCTCAGGTATGTCCAACTCCGGAATGAAGCAGCGCCTGCACGACGACATGACCGCCGCCCTCAAGGCGCGCGACGAGATCCGCAAGTCGACCCTGCGGATGGCGCTCACCGCGATCACCAAGGCGGAGGTGGCCGGCAAGGAGGCCCGCGAACTCAGCGACACCGAGATCGTCGACGTGCTGAGCTCCGAGGCGAAGAAGCGCCGTGAGTCCGTCGTCGCCTACCGCGAGGCCGGCCGCGCCGAGCTCGCCGACAAGGAACAGGCCGAGGCGGACATCCTCGCCGAGTACCTCCCCGAGCAGCTCACCGAGGACGAGATCAAGGCCCTGGTAACCGAGACCATCGCCGCCACCGGCGCCGCCGAACTCGGCCCGCGCGGCATCGGCAAGGTCATGGGCGCCCTCCAGCCCAAGGTCAAGGGCAAGGCCGACGGCGCAGTCGTCTCCGCCGAGGTGAAACGCCAGCTCGGCGCCTGATCATCAAAGACTGAGGGCCCCGTCCATGGTGGACGAGGCCCTCAGTGCTGTCAGCCGTGGCCGCGGCCGCCGCAGTTCGGGTACTTCGGGTTCCAGGGCGGGCAGTTCGGATTCAGCGTTGTGGGCGGTGGTTGCGGGGTGTTGGTGGTCGTCCCTGGCTTCGGCTGGTTCTTCTTGCTGCCGTTGGAGACGTAGATCGTCACCAGGGAGCCGGCCGGGGCGCCGTCGCGCTGCCGCGGGTCGGTGTACGCGACGGTGCCGGCGGTCTCCTCGGAGTTCACCGTGCCGGAGGCGATCGCGACCTCGAAGCCGGCCTGGCGCAGCTTGTTCGCGGCGTCCTCCGGGTTCATGCCGTTCACGAACGGGAGACTCTTCACGTCACCGCGCTGGGTCTTGTCGGACGGCGCGACGAAGTGCGTGGTCGGGTAGTTCTTGAGGGCGCCCTGCATCGCAGTCATCCACAGAGGACCCGCTGTGCCGGAACCGGAGGCGTCGTACATCTTCTTGCCGTTGAGTGTCTGGCCGATGAGGTTCTTGTACGGCACGGAGGCGTCGGCCACCACCGAGGCGGCGGCGAGCCGGGTCGAGTAACCGGCGTACCACACGGCCTTGTTCGCCGTGATCGTTCCTGTCTTGCCGGCCAGGTCACTCTTGCCGAAGTTCAGCTTGACGCCGGTGCCGCCCTTCTGCATGACCTGGTGCAGGACTGCGTTGACGCCGTCCGCAACCTCGGGAGCGAGGGCCTGCTTGCAGTCCGCGCCGCGCGTCGCGACCGATTTGCCTGCCGCGTCCTTGACCGAGGTGATCAGCCAGGGCGTGCAGTACATGCCCCGCGCGGCGAACGCGGCGTACGCGCTCGAGAGCTGCAGCGGCGTGACGTAGCCGACGCCGAGTGTCATCGAGACGACCTGGTCGAGTGGCTTGGCCGACTGGGCGTCGCCCGTCTGCGCGTCGTACAGGCCCAGCGATGCCGCGATCTTGGCGATCGGGCACAGCCCCGTCCGCTGGGACAGCAGCAGGAAGTAGGTGTTCGTGGACTTCTGCGCCGCTTGGATCATCGTCGGTTCCGGGACGTTCGACGTCGAGTTGCTCGGCGTGTACTTCGGATCCTCGGTGGTCCCGGTGCAGGTACTGAACTTCTTGCCGCTGAGGTCGATCTGGTTGGGCGAGTTGATCTTGTAGTTCAGCGGGATGCCCTTCTGGATCGCGGCCGCGATCGTGAAGGCCTTCATCGTCGAACCGTTCTGGAAACCGCCGTACCCGCCCGGGTACGACTTCTCGACGTTGTAGTTGTACGACGTCTGATTCCGCTTCCCGCCGTACGGCTTGCTCTGCACCATCGCCTTCACCAGGCCGGTGCCCGGCTCGACGATCGTGATCGCCGCGATCGCGGAGTCCGTCGGCTTGCTGTGCGCGTCGATCGAGTGCTGCGCGGCCGCCTGGATCTTCGGGTCAAGGGACGTCCTGATGGTCAGGCCGGCGGTCTTGACGTAGTTGGCGCGGTCTGCCTTCGTCTTGCCGAAAGCAGCGTTGTCCTCAAGCTGAGAGACGACGTACTCGCAGTAGAACGGGTATTTGCCGTTCGCGCAGCCCAGCTTGTTCGGGCGGACCTTGGCCGGGTCGATGACCGGGGTCTTCAGCGCCGAGTTGGCCTGGGCGACCGAGATGACGTGCAGCTCGAGCATCCGGCGGATGACCACGTCGCGGCGGTCCTTGGCGCGCTTGGCGTTGTTGGTCGGGTCGTAGCCGGTCGGGTTCTTCACCAGGCCGGCCAGCATCGCGGCCTGCGGCAGCGTGAGCTGGGACGCGTTCACCGAGAAGTAGTGCTGGGCGGCGGCCTGGATGCCCCAGGCGCCGTCGCCGAAGTTGGCGAGGTTGAGGTACTTCTCCAGGATCTCGTTCTTCGAGTACTGCTTCTCGACCGCGATCGCGTACCGCAGCTCGGCGACCTTGCGCTGATACGTGTCGGCGGTCGCGGCGGCCACCTCGGCCGGCGTCTTCGCCTTCTCGACCAGGCTGATCTTCACGTACTGCTGGGTGATGCTCGAACCGCCCTGCTGTACCGAGCCCGACGACTGGTTCTGCAGCAGTGCGCGCAGCGTGCCCTTCGCGTCCAGGGCGCCGTGCTCGTAGAACCGGTCGTCCTCGATCGCGACGATCGCCTTCTGCATGATCGAGGCGACGTCCTTGAGCTTGACCGGGACCCGGTTCTGCTCGGCGAGGGTGGCGATCACCGACCCGTCGGCCGCCAGGATGGTGCTCTTCTGCTTCAGCGGCACCTCGTCGAACTGCTGCGGCAGGTCCTGCAACGTGTCGGAAGTCTTCTCCGTGGTGAACCCGGCGAGGCCGGCGAGGGGGATCGCGAGACCGGCGGCCAAGGCCCCCGACAGCACGCTCACCCCGAGGAACAGAACCACAGATTGGACGACTCCCCGGTCGCCCTTCTCCCTGACGCGCATGGTTGTAAAGACTACGGGATCAGCTTTTTGGGTTACCGCTGCGCGTGTGAGTTCGGTCACTCATGCTGGACAAAGTTCATCCGAAAGGACGAGGGCCCGGGCAGTTGCCCGGGCCCTCGTTCGGTACGGCGTTACGCGGCGTACTGGTGGCTCTGCACCTCGGCCGGCTCCAGCGCCAGATCCAGCACCTCGCGGACGTCGCTCACCGGGTGCACGGTCAGCTCCGCGAGCACGGACGCCGGTACGTCCTCCAGGTCCGGCTCGTTCCGCTTCGGGATCAGGATCGTGGTCAGCCCGGCCCGGTGCGCGGCGAGCAGCTTCTGCTTCACACCGCCGATCGGGAGCACCCGTCCGGTCAGCGACACCTCACCGGTCATCGCGACCTCCGAGCGGACCGGCCGCCCGGACAGCAGCGAGGCCAGCGCCGTCGTCATCGTCACACCCGCCGACGGTCCGTCCTTCGGGACGGCTCCGGCCGGCACGTGGATGTGGGCGTTCCGCTCGGCGAGGTCGCCGACCGGCAGCCCCAGCTCCGCGCCGTGCGAGCGCAGGTACGACAGGGCGATCTGCGCCGACTCCTTCATCACGTCACCGAGCTGTCCGGTCAGCGTGACTCCGGTCGGGCCGGTCTCCTTGTCGGCCAGCGACGCCTCGACGAAGAGCACGTCACCACCCGCACCGGTCACCGCCAGCCCGGTCGCCACGCCCGGAAGCGCCGTCCGCTCGGCCGACTCCGGGGTGAACTTCGGCGAACCCAGGTATTCCTTCAGGTCGGTCGAACCGATCGTCAGGTTGCCCAGGTCCTCGCCCAGGGCGAGCTTGGCCGTCACCTTCCGCAGCACCCGTGAGATCGAGCGCTCGAGCTGCCGTACGCCGGCCTCCCGGGTGTACTCACCCGCGAGCACCCGCAGCGCCGAGTCCTCGACGGTCACTTCGTCCGCCGTCAGGCCCGCCCGCTCCAGCTGACGCGGGAGCAGGTGGTCACGGGCGATCGTGACCTTCTCGTCCTCGGTGTACCCGTCCAGCTGCACCAGCTCCATCCGGTCCAGCAGCGGCGCCGGGATGGAGTCCAGCACGTTCGCCGTGGCCAGGAAGACCACGTCGGACAGGTCCAGCTCGACCTCCAGGTAGTGGTCCCGGAAGGTGTGGTTCTGCGCCGGATCGAGGACCTCCAGCAGCGCGGCCGTCGGGTCGCCCCGGTAGTCCGCACCGACCTTGTCGATCTCGTCCAGCAGCACGACGGGGTTCATCGAACCCGCCTCGGTGATCGCGCGGACGATCCGGCCCGGCAGCGCGCCGACGTACGTCCGCCGGTGGCCCCGGATCTCGGCCTCGTCGCGGACACCGCCCAGCGCGACCCGGACGAACTTGCGCCCCATCGCACGCGCCACGGACTCACCGAGCGAGGTCTTGCCCACGCCAGGAGGACCGACCAGTGCCAGGACGGCGCCACTGCGGCGGCCGCCGACGACACCGAGACCACGGTCCGCACGACGACGCCGTACGGCCAGGTACTCCGTGATGCGCTGCTTCACGTCGTCCAGGCCGGCGTGGTCCGCGTCCAGCACGGCCCGCGCCTCGCGGATGTCGTAGCTGTCCTCGGTCCGCTCGTTCCACGGCAGCTCGAGGACGGTGTCCAGCCAGGTCCGGATCCAGCCGACCTCGGGGGACTGCTCCGCGGTCCGCTCCAGCTTGTCGACCTCGGCGAGCGCCGCCTTCTTGACGTGCTCGGGCAGGTCGGCAGCCTCGACGCGGGCCCGGTAGTCCTCTTCCTCGGACTCGGCCTTGCCGTCCAGCTCGGCCAGCTCCTTGCGGATCGCGGCCATCTGCTGGCGCAGCAGGAACTCCCGCTGCTGCTTCTCCATACCCTCCTGGACGTCCTTCTGGATCGTCTCGGAGACCTCGAGCTCGGCGAGGTGGTCCTTCACCCAGCCGATCAGCTTCTCCAGCCGCTCGGAGACGTTCGCGTTCTCCACCAGCCAGGACTTCTGCTCGGTGCTCAGGTACGACGCGTAGCCGGCCAGGTCGGACAGCTCCGCCGGGTCGTCGACGCCCTTGATGGAGTCGATGACCTGGTAGGCGCCGCGACGCTGCAGCACCGAGGTGGTCAGGGTCTTGTACTCGCGGGCCAGCTCGGCGGAGCGCTCGTCGGTGATCTCGTGCATCACCGTCGCGCCCACCCAGAGCGCGGCACCCGGACCGGTGGTCCCGGCGCCGATCCGGACCCGCTGGGCCCCACGGATCACGGCCGCCTGGGCACCGCCCGGCAGCCGGCCGATCTGCTCGATCTCACCGAGCGTCCCGGCCTTGGCATATTTCCCGTCCAGCCGCGGCACCAGCAGCACCTGGTCCTGCCCAGCAGCCTGCGCGGCATCGATCGCCGCCCGGGCCTCGCTGTCGGCGAGTCGGACCGGCACGACCATCCCCGGCAGGACCACCACGTCGTCCAGCGGCAGAACAGGAAGATTCAACGTATCGGTCACGCTGTCACACCCTTTTCAAGATTGAGTCTGACAGGCTCAACCACAGGTGTAAGCAGGTAATTCCCGCCCCCATCCACGTTCGCTCAGAGTGAACCCGGGACGGTGGCCGGGCATGTTCAGGCGGTGAGGAGGTCGCCGATCTGGCGTAGGCCGGTGAGGTCGTGGACGTCGTCGGGGAGGGCGGGGACCTCCACCGTGCGGATCGCGCGGTGGCCGCGGCGGAAGCGGTCGGCGCGTTTGTGGTCGCCGACGACCTGTTGCATCTTGTCCGCGTGCAACCGCAGTACGGCGACGGTCAGCGGGGACTTGTCCGCTTCCTCGAGCTTCTCGGCCGCGGCGAGGGAGCGCTCCGCCGACAGGTCCGGCGCCTGCGCGTTCGTGACCCGGTTGAGCACGACGCCGGCCAGCGGCATTCCCTCGGCGCGCAGCCGCTCGGCGAAGTACGACGCCTCGCGCAGCGCGTCGTTCTGCGGCGACGCCACAACCAGGAACGCCGTGTGCGGCTCCCGCAGCAGCGCGACCGTCTGCTCGGCCCGCTGCCGGAACCCGCCGAACAGGGTGTCGAAAGCGGCCACGAACGTCTGTACGTCGGTCAGCACCTGGGCGCCGAGCACCTTGTTCAGCACCGACATCGCCATGTTCACCCCGGCCGACATCAGCCGGAACGGGCCTTTCGCCGGTGCCAGCAGCAACCGGAGGAACCGGCCCTCGAGGAGCGACGCCAACCGCTCCGGCGCGTCCAGGAAGTCCAGCGCCGACCGCGACGGGGGAGTGTCCACGACGATCAGGTCCCAGTCGCCGGTCCGCTCGGCCTGCTTGTGCAGCTGCCCGAGCTTCTCCATCGCCATGTACTCCTGAGTGCCCGCGAACGACGAGGAAAGCGCTTGATAGAAGGGATTCGCGAGGATCTGCTCGGCCTTCTCCGGCGTCGCGTGCTGGAGTACGACGTCGTCGAACGTCCGCTTCATGTCCAGCATCATCGCGTCCAGCCGGCCGCCGTTCGCGGCCTCGACCTCGGCTACCGCCCGCGGGGTGTTGTCGAGCTCGGTCAGCCCGAGCGACTGCGCCAGCCGGCGGGCCGGGTCGATCGTCAGCACGACGACTTTCCGCCCGCGTTCCGCGGCCCGCAGCCCGAGCGCGGCCGCCGTGGTCGTCTTGCCGACCCCGCCGGCGCCGCAGGTGACCACGATCCGGGTCGTGGGATCGTCGATCAACGCGTCCAGGTCGAGCTCGGTCATGCCCGGAACTCCTCTGCCAGGTCGAGCAGCGTGCCCTGGTCGATGCCCTCCGGCTGCAGCATCAGCTCGGTCACTTTCTTGCCCAGGGCATCGATCCGGTCCCGGTTCTCGCGTTCGAGCCCGACCCGGATGGCATGGTCGTGGGCCTCCGCGGCCAGCGTCCGCACCAGGTCGGCGCCGATCGTGATCCCGGCCGCCTTCAGGCCCCGGGTGAGTTCGGCGGTGGGCAGTTTCTCCTTCACCGCCAGGGCGAGCGCGTCGTCGTCGAGCGGGCTGTGCCGGACCATGTTCACCACCACCGACCCGATCCGCAGGTCCAGCGCCTCCAGTTGCTCGAACGCGTCGAGCGTCTCCTGGACCGGCATCTCCTCGAGCAGCGTGACCAGGTGGATCCGGGTCACGTCCGAGCGCAGCATGCCCATGATCGCGTCCGCCTGGTTGCGGATCGGCCCAACCTTGGCGAGTCCGGCGACCTCGGTGTTCACGTTCAGGAACGGGGCGATCCGCCCGGTCGGCGGCGCGTCCAGCACCACGGCGTCGTACGCGAGCCGGCCGTGCACCTTGCGGCGGGTCGCCTCGTAGACCTTGCCGGTCAGCAGGACGTCGCGGAGCCCGGGCGCGATCGTGGTGACGAAGTCGATCGCGCCGACCTTCTCCAGCGCCTTCCCGGCGCGGCCGAGGTGGTAGTACATGTCGAGGTACTCCAGCAGCGCGGCTTCGGCGTCCACGGCCAGCGCGAACACCTCACCGCCGCCGGGGCCCTGCGCGATCCGGCGCTCGACGTACGGCAGGGGCGGTACGTCGAAGAGCTGCGCGAGGCCCTGGCGCCCCTCGACCTCGACGAGCAGGACGCGCTTGCCTTCCTCGGCCAGCGCGAGCGCCATGGCGGCCGCGACCGTGGTCTTCCCGGTGCCGCCCTTGCCGGTCACCACGTGCAGTCGCGCCATACGTCCCAGGGTAGGGCGTGGTGCAGGACACACCGTTCCTGACCGGGGCAGTGGGGCGGGGAAGGTCTCGGTACAGTCCCCTTCATGAAGAAGTTCGAGTACTTCACCGCGCCGCTGCTGGTCCACTCGACCAAGGAGATCCTGGACAACTTCGGCCAGGACGGCTGGGAGCTGGTCCAGGTGATCCCGGGCCTCAACCCGGAGAACCTGGTCGCGTACTTCAAGCGGGAGATCGAGGACAAATGAGCCACCCCGAGGAGAAGCTCGCCGAGCTCGGCCTGAAGCTGCCCGAGGTGGCCAAGCCGGTCGCGGCGTACGTCCCGGCGGTCCGGACCGGTGACCTGGTCTACACGTCCGGCCAGCTGCCGCTGCGCGAGGGCACGCTGATCGCCACCGGCAAGGTCGGCGACGCGGTCACTCCCGAGGTGGCCAGCGAGTGCGCCCAGCAGTGCGCGCTGAACGCACTGGCCGCGGTCAAGGCGGAGATCGGCGACCTGGCGAACGTGAAGCGGATCGTGAAGGCAGTCGCGTTCATCGCCTCCACGCCCGACTTCACCGGCCAGCCGCAGGTCGCGAACGGCGCGTCCGAGCTGTTCGGCCAGGTCTTCGGCGAGGCCGGCCAGCACGCCCGCAGTGCCGTCGGCGTCCCGGTCCTCCCGCTCGACGCCCCCGTCGAGGTCGAGCTGATCGTCGAGGTCAACTGATCCACCGCCACACGGGTAAGCGAGGCGACCGGCCCGGGCCGGTCGCCTCCGCAGCCTGCCGTCCGAGCACTCAGGCAAGCCGTGCGACGCCCGCCGCGTGTCGTCCGGGAGCGCCGTACGCCGCTCTCGGCCTGTCGGCGCGTGCGGCTTGCTGTTCCGGGAGCCGTCGTGCGTGATCTGAAGTCGCAGTTGATGAGCGGCCGGATGGCCGAGGTGGCGCTCGACTACGCCCGCGGCGACCGAACCCCGGTCGCACCCCGCCCCGCCTCCACCGTCATCCTCCTCCGCGACGCGCTCAGCGGTGGGCCGGAGGTTTATCTGCTGCGGCGGCAACGGACGATGGCTTTTGCCGCGGGGATGACGGTGTTTCCCGGTGGGCGGGTCGACGCGACCGACTCCACCGTGGCGGACTCGTGGTCCGGCCCTTCGCCGGCCTGGTTCGCGGAGCGGCTCGGGTGTTCGGCGGAGACCGCGGCGGCGTACGTCGCGGCCGCGGTGCGGGAGACGTTCGAGGAGTCCGGCGTACTGCTGGCCGGCCCTTCGGCGGACTCGGTCGTCGGCGACACCACCGGCGCCGGCTGGGAGGCCGACCGGGTCGCGCTGGAGACCCGGGAGCTGGGGTTCTCGGAGTTCCTGCACCGGCGCGGTCTCGTGCTCCGGGCGGACCTGCTCGGCCCGTGGGCGCACTGGATCACGCCGGAATTCGAGCCGAAGCGGTACGACACCGCGTTCTTCGTCGCCGCCCTCCCGTCCGGGCAGGTCACGCGGGACGTGACGAGCGAGTCCGACCAGGTCACCTGGATCCGCCCCGCGGACGCGGTCGCGGCCGTCGACGCGGGCGAGGTCCTGATGCTGCCCCCGACGTACGTCTGCTGCCACGAACTCTCGCAGTACGACGACGTGGCCGCGATCCTGGATGCGGCCGGCGAGCGGGCGATCCGGGCGATCATGCCCACCGTGCGCGTCGACGGCGACCAGGCCTATCTGGAGACCACATGACCGAGTACGCCACGCTGGTACGCGCCGACAACCCCGGCCTGATGACGCTGGACGGCACCAACACCTGGATCCTGCGGGCGCCCGGCGCGGAACGCTCGGTGGTCGTCGACCCCGGCCCGCTGATGGAGGACCACCTCCGCGCGGTCCTCGAGCAGGCCGGCCAGGTCGCCGTCGTACTGCTCACCCACAAGCACCCGGACCACTCCGAGGGCGCCGCGTGGTTCGCCAACCAGGCCAGCTGCGGCGTCCGCGCGGTCGACCCGGCGTTCCGCATCCCGACCGACCACGCGCACGGCCTCGCCGAGGGCGACGTGATCACGGTCGACGGCCTCCGCGTCGAGGTGCTCCCGACGCCGGGCCACACCCTCGACTCGGTGTGCTTCTGGCTCCCGCAGGACGGCTCGCTGCTGACCGGGGACACGGTCCTCGGCCGCGGTACGTCGGTGGTCGCGCACCCGGACGGTGCGCTCGGCCCCTACCTCGACTCCCTCGAACGCCTCCGGGCCTTCGCCAACAGCCCGGCCGACGTCCTGCGCCTGCTCCCCGGCCACGGCCCCGTCGTGGACGACCCCACCGGCGTCCTCACCTATTACCTGGACCACCGCCAGGAACGCCTCGCCCAGGTCCGCGCCGCGATCGCCGAGGGCCACACCACCCCCGAGTCCATCGTCGAACACGTCTACGCCGACGTCGACAAAACCCTCTGGCCCGCCGCCGAACGCTCGGTGCGGGCCCAGCTGGACTATTTGGCTGGCTGACCAGCCACCTTGGGGGTTCGTCACCCGTATTCAGAGTGCACAACCCCCAAGTTGATGGGCCAACCAGCCAGATTGGGGTTTTCCACAGGTACGACGGAAGGCTGCTCGGCCGGGGCTGGTTTCGGGAATGCTGGAGCCGTGAATCCTCTGCTGACACTCGTCGCGGACGGCCAGGGCGGCGTGTTCAGCCGGCGTCAGGCGTTGGCGGCCGGCTACACGCACGAGCAGATCCAGGAACGTCTCGGCGACGGACGCTGGGTGCGACTGCGCCACGGGCAGTACTCCGAGCGCGTGGACTCCGGACACCTGCCGCCTTGGGAGCGGGAACTACAGCTCCACCGGCGTCTCGTGCACGCAGCCGTGAACTCGATGCAACCAGGAACTGCTGTGGTGAGCCATCACTCTGCGCTGATCATGCACGGCGTACCGGTGTGGGATGCGGACCTCTCTGAAGTTCAGCTGACCAGGTCCAGCGGCTGGCGGAAGGGGGCGGTGGCGGGTGTCAGGCATCACCGAGGACAGCTGAGCGCATCAGACGTCGGCGAGGTGGACGGACTGAAGGGCACCACGGTCGCCCGTGCGTTGGTCGAGACCGCCGGCACAGGTGCGTTCGAGGCGGCCGTGGTGAGCGCGGATGCCGCGCTACGCGGTGGGCGGTTGTCTGACGATGAGGTACGGCGCGTGCTGGAGCTGACCGAGTACTGGCCGGGAGGCCCCACCATCCGGGCCGCGCTCGCATTCGCGAATCCGCTGGCCGAGTCCGTCGGCGAGTCACGGCTCCGGGTCCTGATGCACCAGCAGGGTCTGCCGGCCCCGGGGCTACAGGTGACGTACAGAGACGCCGACGGGTTCGTGGCCCGCGTCGACTTCGACTTTCCCGACCAGAACACCGTCGTCGAGTTCGACGGCCTGCTGAAGTACGCCGACGGCGCGCGCGAGGCGCTGATTCAGGAGAAGTTCCGTGAGGACCGCCTGCGCGCGATGGGGCTCGAGGTCGTTCGCACAACCTGGGACGACCTCGCCCACCCACGCCGCACAGCATGGGAGATCCGGCGCGCCTTCGACCGCGCGCGCCGTACCCGTCTTGCTGGCTGACCAGTCAAGTTGGGGGTTCTGCACTCTGAATCACGGTGTAGAACCCGGAACTTGACTGGTCAGCCAGGCAAATTGGGCGGGGAAGACGTCTAGCGGGCGCGGCGCTGGAGGCGGTCTACGTCGAGGAGGACGACGGAGCGGGGCTCGAGGCGGACCCAGCCGCGGGAGGCGAAGTCGGCGAGGGCCTTGTTGACGGTCTCGCGGGAGGCGCCGACCAGCTGGGCGAGCTCCTCCTGGGTGAGGTCGTGGTGGACGTGGACGCCGTCGTCGGCGGTGCGGCCGAAGCGGCTGGCCAGGTCCAGGAGGGCCTTCGCGACCCGGCCCGGTACGTCGGAGAAGACCAGGTCGGCGACCACGTCGGAGACCTTGCGGAGCCGGGAGGCCAGCTGCAGAAGCAGGCCGCGGGCGACCGCCGGGCGGCCGTCGAGCCAGCGGAGCAGCTCGTCGTGGGTCAGCGACATCAGCGAGGCGTCGGTGACGGCGGTGACGGTCGCGGACCGCGGTCCGGGGTCGAACAGCGACAGCTCACCGAACATCTGTCCCGGCCCGAGCACGGCGATCAGGTTCTCCCGGCCGTCGGCGGAGGTGCGGCCCAGCTTGACCTTGCCCTCGACGACGATGAACAGCCGGTCACCGGAATCACCCTCGTGGAACAGCACCTGGCCGCGGCGCAGCCGGCTCTCGGTCATCGAGGCTGCCAGCGCGTCGGCCGCCTCGTCGTCGAGCTGACTGAACAGCGGTGCCTGTCGGAGCACTGCGGCATCCACTTCTGGGCCTCCTAGGACCTTCGACCACGACTCCGGACATGGGATCCGCCACGTCCGTCGACCGATATGTGTACACCCGGTCGCCACAAAACCGTAGCCCCTCGGGTGTCGGCACCGCCACGTAGGCCCGTCCGGACTCGCCGGAGCACTCTCCGGGACGCCTCCCGGATCCGCCCGGCGCCTGTCGGTGGCCGGACGTAGGCTGGCCTCCATGCCGACCCAGCGTGTCGAGGCTCCCGCCTCCGCCGAATCAGCCGTCCTGGTCCCGCTGAAGCTCCCCCGCAAGGCCCCGGTGTTCGTCGACGAGACCCACACCCAGCTGGTCCGGCGGGCGCGGAAGATGCACAAGGTGCTGACCGAGACCTACCCGGACGCGCACTGCGAGCTGGACTTCACCAACCCGCTCGAGTTGCTGGTGGCCACCATCCTGTCCGCCCAGACCACCGACGTCACGGTGAACAAGGTGACCCCGGCCCTGTTCGCCAAGTACCCGACCGCCCAGGCGTACGCCGAGGCGGATCGGGACGAGATGGAGGCGATCCTCAAGCCGACCGGCTTCTTCCGGGCGAAGACCAACAGTGTGATCAAGCTCGGCCAGGCCCTCGTCGACGACTACGACGGCGTCGTGCCGAACAAGCTGGACGAGCTGGTGAAGCTCCCCGGCACCGGCCGGAAGACCGCCAACGTGGTCCTCGGCAACGCGTTCGGTATTCCCGGGATCACCGTCGACACCCATTTCGGCCGGCTGGTCCGCCGGTTCGGCTGGACCGCGGAGGAGGATCCGGTCAAGGTCGAGCACATCATCGGCGAGCTGTTCCCGAAGAAGGACTGGACGATGCTGTCGCACCGGCTGATCTTCCACGGCCGCCGCCGCTGCCACGCCAAGAAGCCGGCCTGCGGAGCCTGCCCGATCGCCCAGTGGTGCCCGTCGTACGGCGCCGGCCCCATCGACCCAGAGACCGCCGCGAAGCTGGTGAAGACCCCGGCATGAGAACCGGTACGCCGCTCCGCAGGCCGCACCTCGTCGGGGCGGTCGCGTTGGTGCTGTCGGTGACACTGGCGGCGTGTGGATCGGAGCGAGCCGATGACAGCGGTACGCCGTCGTCCGGGCGGACCGCGGTGGCGGGTGCGGACAAGCTCGAGGCGTGCCCGGCCGCGCCCTCGAAGCCGCCGGTCAGCAACGGACTGCCGGACGTCAGCCTGCCGTGCCTCGGTTCCGGCCCCGATGTCCGGCTCGCCGACCTGCGGGGGCCGCTGGTGATCAACGTGTGGGCGCAGTGGTGCGGACCGTGCCGCGACGAGGCGCCGTACCTGGCCGCGCTCGCGAAGTCGGGCAAGGTGGCGATGCTCGGGATCGACTACGACGACCCGCGGCCGGAGCTCGCGGTCACCTTCGCGAGCGAGGAAGGTCTGGCGTACCCGCACGTCGTCGACCGGGACAAGGCGATCCAGCGCGCGCTGAAGGTCGGCGGCCCGCCGTTGACGGTCTTCGTCGACGACGACGGCGCGGTGGCATACGTGCACCGCGGCGTACTGACGTCCCAGCAGCAGCTCGACCAGCTGGTCAAGGACAAGCTGGGAGTAACCCCATGATCTTCGCCGACGTCGGGATCCCGGACTGGCTGCGACCGTTGGCCAAGGCGTCCGAGGATGTGGACCCGAACGTGCTGTCCCGGTTCCTGCCGCCGGACGACCCGTCGGTGCGCAAGTCCGCCGTCCTGATCCTGCTTGCCGAGGGCAACGATGGCCCGGAGGTGCTGCTCACCGAGCGGGCCTGGACGCTGCGCAAGCACGCCGGGCAGATGGCGTTCCCGGGCGGCGGCGCCGACCCGGAGGACGGCACCGGCGACAGCGGTCTGGTCCGGACGGCGCTGCGGGAGGCCGAGGAGGAGACCGGCCTGGACCCGGACGGTGTGGTGCCGTTCGGGATCTGGCCGGCGCTGTGGGTGCCGGTGAGCAACTTCGGCGTGTCGCCGGTGCTGGCCTGGTGGCGGGAGCCGTCGCCGGTCGCGGTCGTCGACCCGGCCGAGGTCGCCTCCGTGCACGAGGTGCCGATCAGCGCGCTCGCCGACCCGGCGAACCGGATCAGCTGCCTGCACCCGAGCGGCTTCACCGGCCCGGCGTTCACGATCGGCAACCTCTACATCTGGGGCTTCACGGCCGGCCTGCTCGACAAAATGCTCCAGCTCGGCGGTTGGTACCGCGACTGGGACCCCTCGCACGTCGTACCGTTGCCCGACCGGCTGGTCGAGGCGGCCTGGCGGAGCGAGGGGCGACGGCCGGCGGACGTTCGCCGGATGACAGCGATCGAGCACGACCTCGGCCGTACGCAGGGTCCCGAGCCGGAAGGTGTGGAGTGAGCAAGCTCGACTGGGCGTTGCTGATCGTCACCGCGCTGGTGGCGATCTCGGGATACATCGAGGGTTTCGTGCTGGGAGCCTGCGCCACCGTCGGCCTGCTGGCCGGCGCCGCGCTCGGGGTCTGGGGCGTGCCGAAGGTCCTGGACAACTTCTCACCGAGCGTGTCGGTGTCGTTCGCGGCGCTGGTGCTCGTCGTCCTGCTCGCCTCGATCGGGCGAACACTCGGGGCCCTGATCGGGTCGCGGGTCAGAAACAAGCTGTCCTGGAAGCCGATCCGGTTCCTGGACGCGCTCGGCGGCGCCGCGCTGGCGGCCGCGTCGGTGCTGATCGTCGCCTGGGTGCTCGGCGTCGCGGTGAGCGGCGCGCGGATCCCGAGCGTGACGTCGGCGGTCCGCGGTTCGCAGGTGCTGGCCAAGACCGACGAAGTGCTGCCGGACAGCGCCGACCGCGCGCTGCAGTCGTTCAACGACGTGGTGAACACGGACCTGTTCCCGCGGTTCCTCGACCCGTTCGTCCCGGAGCGGATCCGGGAGACCCAGCCGCCGGACAGCGGGATCGCCCGGCAGCAGTCCGTCCGGGACGCGTACAGCCGGATCGCCAAGGTCACCGGCGTCGCCAGCTGCTCGCGCGGACTCGAGGGCAGCGGCTTCGTGTACGCGCCGAAGCGGGTGATGACGAACGCGCACGTCGTCGCCGGCGTCAGCTCGCCGCAGGTCGAGGTGGGCGGCAAGAAGTACGACGCCAAGGTCGTGGTGTTCGACCCGGAGACCGACATCGCGGTGCTGTACGTGAAGGACCTGAGCGAGTCGGTGAAGCCGCTGGCGTTCGACCTCACCGGCAAGGCCGACGACCCGGCGGTCGTGCTCGGCTACCCGGAGAACGGTCCGTTCGACTCCGAGCCGGCCCGGATCCGCTCCGAGGAACGGCTCCGCGGCCCGGACATCTACGGTGACAAGACGGTCACCCGCGAGGCGTTCTCGATCTGGGCCTCGGTCCGCCCGGGCAACTCCGGCGGCCCGTTGCTGTCCGCGAAGGGCGTCGTGTACGGCGTGGTGTTCGCGGCCTCGGTCGAGGACAACCGCACCGGCTACGTCCTCACCGCGCAACAGGTCGCGGCCGACGCTCGCGCCGGCAGCAGCGCCACCCAAGAGGTGTCCACCCAGTCCTGCACGTGATGCAGCAATTTCCGCCGTCCGCCGCATTGAAAGGGTGTGACGGTGAGTTCGCTGGACGAGGTGGTGCGGTCGACCGAGCATCGGTTGCTGCGCCTCGGGCTGATGTTGTCCGGGAGCAGGCACAACGCTGAGGACCTGGTCCAGAGCGTGCTGGCCCGGGCGCACCGGCAGTGGGAGCGGATCGGCGGACTCGAGTATCCCGAGGCATACCTGCGGACCATGGTGGTCAACGAGTACCTCGGGTGGCGGCGGCTGCTGAAGAACCGCGAGGTCCCGCTGGCCGAGCCGATCGAGCGTCCGACGGACGACGACCTCGGGGCCCGCCAGGCGCAACGCGACGCCACTTGGCGGTTGCTCACCCGGTTGCCGCGCAAGCAGCGCGCGGTGCTGGTCCTGCGGTACTACGAGGACCTTGCGGACTCCGACATCGCCGAGGTCCTCGGCGTGAGCCCAGCCACCGTCCGCTCGAACGCCGCCCGCGCCCTGGCGACCCTGCGCGACCACATGTCTGCCGAGGAGGCGAACTGACATGCCCAAGCTGACCGACGACGAACTCGGCGACCTCCTCCGCGAGACCTTCGCCGACCATGAGCACCTGGCCGACCACCTGCCCGAGGCGACCAAGCGCCGCCGCATCGCACCGGTGCTGCTCGCCGCGGCCGCCGTACTGGCTGTCCTCGCCGGGGCCCTGTACGGCGTCGGCCGGGTCGGAGCCGCCGACCCGGCGCCGCCGGCAGCGACTCCGACGCCCACGCGGACCGCGTCGGACGACGCGCTGATCTGGACGGCCTCGATCGAGACCTTGCTCCGGTCCGTGAAACCCGGCTCCGGCGCCTGGCGGTCGGTGATCGTGCTGGAGCAATCCGACGATGGGACGAACCACCCCCCCAAGGGACCGCCGATCTCCGCGGACCAGCAGGAGATGATGACCTACCTGGTGCGCAGGATCGCGCCGCTCCAGTTCCGCGGGCACCTCTTGCCGGCGCCGCCGACGTGCCAGGACAACCGGGTCGGAGTGGTGATGATCGCCGACGTGGTCGACAAGGGCGACCACGTCGAGGCCCGGGCGAGTCTCTTCCACGACTGCAACCACGCGTCGAACGCGACGTACCGCGTCGAGCACCGGGGCCCGAGCTGGGTGGTCACTGGGACTGTGTCGACGAGCTCGGCGAACTGGTAGCGCGCAGCCAGTCGAGCAACACGCGATTGAAGGTCTCCGGCGTCTCTTCGTGCGGGAAGTGGCCGGCGGTGGTGATGAGTTCGTGGCGGAGCGGTGCGCTGACCAGGTCCGGGGGTGTGGTCGCGGTGGGGGACACCGCGGCGTCCTGAGCGCCCTGGAGTTGCAGCACCGGTACGGCGACCGGTGTGCGCATCTTCGTGGAGTACTTCCGCCCGTCCGGCCGCAAGCGGGACCGTGCGAACCAGCGGTGGTACTCGAGCGCGCAATGCGGTGCCGGCCAGACCTGGAGCGCGGCCCGGTAGCGGCGCGACGCCTCCGTGTCGGGGAACGTCCCGCCCGGCGCGGCCCAGGCGCGGAGCAGTCGCTCGATGTGGATCCCGTCGTGGGCGAGCAGCCGGCGCTCGGGCAGGATCGGCAGCTGGAACCACGCGCTCCGCGTCAACGCCTTCGTCTGCCCGGACCGGGTCAGCAGCAACGGGTGCGGCGCCGACACGGCTGCCAGTCCACGGACCTGCCGCGGCGTCAGGACGGCGGCCGACCAGCCGATGAACCCGCCCCACCCGTGCCCGACCAGCACGGCATCCGTCGCGCCGAGCGAGCGGATCACCCCGGACACGTCCGCCGCAGCGGTGTACGGGTCGTAGCCGCGGGGTGTCTTGTCGCTGGCGCCGTACCCGCGCAGGTCCATCGCCACCGCGCGGTACCCGGCGGCCGCGACGACCGGCAGTTGATGCCGCCAGGCCCACCAGAACTCGGGGAAGCCGTGCAGGAACACGACGAGCGGATCGTCCGCCGCGCCGCACTCCGCGACGTGGAACCGGGCCCCGTTGGCCGCGACCAGCGAGTGCGACCAGGGGCCGTCGACCAGGAGGTCGACGACGCCTGCCGGGCTCAGCGCCGTACGCCTGGCTCGGGCAGGGCCGGGTGCTCCTCGTTGCCCTTGCCGATCGCCTTCAGGACCTCGACCGACTCCTTCGCGCTGTCGATCGTGCGCTGCGGAGCCTTCGCGTTCTTCAGCGCGCGCATCCCGATCAGCACCAGGGTCGCGCCGACCAGCAGGTAAACGCCGGCGACGACCAGGAACGCGACGGCCGGGTGCAGGCCGACCGCGGTCAGCGCATACGCCGCGGCGATGCTCAGCAGGATGACCGCGAGCAGCGCGAGGAACGCGGCCGCCGCGAACATGCCGGCTCCGGTCCCGGCCGCTGCCGCGGTCTTCTTCAGCTCGGTCTTCGCCAGCTCCACCTCGCTGCGGACCAGGCTGGACAGATCTCTGCTGACGTTCGCGACCAGCTGACCGACCGTGGGCTCGTCCCCGTTCTGCCCCATCGACATCGCAACTCCTTCCCACACGTCCGTGGCCCCGACACTACCGGCAGTGCCGCGGTCAATCGGCGTACGCGCGGTTTCGGCGAGCCAGCAACAGCGACGCGATCAGTGCGGCGGCCACCGAGGCGATCAGGACGGCGGCCTTCGCGCGCTCGACCTGGGCAGCGTCCGACCCGAACGCGAGCTGCGCGATCAGCAGCGCGACCGTGAAGCCGATCCCGGCCAGCACCGACACCGCGCCGACGTCGCGCCAGGCCAGATCGGAGTTCAGCTCGGCGCGGGTGAAGCGCGCGGTCAGCCACGAGCCGCCGAACACCCCGATCGACTTCCCGACCAGCAGCCCGGCGGCCACGCCGATCGCGACCGGGTCGGTCAGCAGTTGCCGTACGGCGCCGCCGCTCAACGTCACCCCGGCGGCGAACAGCGCGAACAGCGGTACGGCGACGCCCGCGGACCAGGGCCGCAGCCGGTGCTCGATCCGCTCGGCCGGCGCATGCTCCTCACCGGGATCGGCGACCACACGGGTGACCAGGCCGAGCGCGACGCCGGCGATCGTGGCGTGGATGCCCGACTCGTGCATGAACCACCAGGCCGCGAGCGCGATCGGCACGTACAGGAACGGCGTACGGACGCGGCGGCGCTGGAGCAGGTACCAGACGGCGATCAGGACGATCGCGGCGAGCAGCGGGATCAGGTGGAATCCGTGCGAGAAGAACACGGCGATCACCAGGATCGCGCCGAAGTCGTCGACCACCGCCAGCGTCAGCAGGAACGCCCGCAGCGCGCTCGGCAGCGACGACCCGACGATCGCCAGGACGGCGAGCGCGAAAGCGATATCTGTCGCTGTCGGGACTGCCCAGCCCTGCGGTCTGCCGTCGTCCGCGACCAGGTTGACGGCCAGGTAGATGATTGCCGGAAGCACCATTCCGGCGATCGCCGCGACCACCGGCACGACCGCCTCGTTGAGCTTCGACAGCGTGCCGACGACCAGCTCGCGCTTGAGCTCGACGCCGGCCAGGTAGAAGAACAGCGTCAGCGCTCCGTCGGACGCCCAGGCCTCGACGGTCAGCGGGCCGAGCTTCGTGTCGCTGAGGTGGTGGTACGCGTCCTGCCAGGGAGAGTTCGCCCAGGCCAGCGCGACCACCGTGGCCGCGAGCAACAGCAGGCCGCCGGTCGTCTCGGCGCGCAACGTCTCGGCGAGGAACGCCCGCTCGCGCCCGAGGATGCGGGGGAAGGCGCGCTTCTTCTGCCGGATCCGAGGGTGCTGGCTCATGTCGGCCCTTCGTTTTCGGGGTCGGTCGGACGGACGCCGACCAGGCTTCCCGGCACACCCTGCCGAGGATTTTACCCGGTGATCCGCGCGGCCAGCGCCTCGAAATCCGGAACGACGTGATCCGGCGTGCTGAACACCGTCGGGTACGGCGTTTTCCGCCGGTCGACGTAGAAGCCCTGGAGGCCGGCGCGCTGCGCGCCGTCGATGTCCCACGGGTGGACCGCGGCGAGGCCCACGCGGTCGACGGGTACGCCGCAGACCTCGGCGGCGTGCCGGTAGGCGTCCGGGTGCGGTTTCCAGCGCTGCGGCGCCGAGACGTCGAGCCGGTGCTCGAGGAACGGCAGGATTCCGCCGTTTCTGAACACGTTTTCCGACATCGCGGCCGCGCCGTTGGTCAGCGTGACGATCCGGACGCCGGCGTCGTGGATCCGCCGCAGCCCCGGTGCGACGTCCGCATGCAGCGGCAGCCGGGTGAACCCGGAAAGCACGTTCTGGATCGTTTCCGCATCCGGTTCGATCCCGGCGGCGACGAGTTGGTCCGTCAGCAGGTCGGCGGCCACGTCGCGGAAAGCGGCGTACGCGTCGACCGCGGTCAGCGCGAACCCGTCCCGCAGGATCGCCGCGAACCATGCGTCGAGGCCGTGCCGCGGCAGCCCGGCCGCCGCGAACCCGTCGCGCAGCGGCTCCATGTCGGTCAGGGTCTCGTTGACGTCGAGCACCAGCACGTCGATCATCACGACTCCTCGCTATCTTGGATCGGTCGTTCCAAGATATGATGCCGGGTATGCCGGATGTCAAACATTTCGACGAGGCGGAAGCGCTGGCTGTGGTCGAGCAGCTGTTCTGGCGCCGCGGGAGCGCGGCGACCGGGATCCAGGACGTGGTCGCCGCGACCGGGCTGAGCCGGTCGAGTCTGTACAACACGTTCGGCGGCAAGGACGACCTGTACGCGGCGGCTGCGCGCCGGTACCTGGAGCACCGGTCCCGCCCGATGTTCGACCGGCTGGCCGCCGACGGTCGTGGCCTCCATGCCGTGCGGGCGTTCTTCGACCAACTGCTGCGGTTGCGGTGCGCGGGCGAGTACGCCGGCTGGGGCTGCATGATGGCGAACGCGAACGCCGAGAACCCGCCCGACGCCGTACGGGCGGTCCTGTCCGAGCACCACGCCGTCCTGCGCGACGCGCTGGCCGCCGCGCTGAAGGTTGCTCAGAGCAACGGGGAGTTGCGCTCCGGGGTCGACGTCGCGGGCGCGGCCGAGATGCTGACGCTGCTCGCGTACGCGGTGAACCTGCGCTCGCGGTCCGGTGCGACGCGGGCGCAACTGCGGTCCGCGGTCACCGCGGCACTGGACGCGCTCGCCGCCTGATCAGGCGGTCCAGACGCGCGGGTCCGGCCCCTTCGGGACGATGCCAGTCGGGTTGATGCTGTCGTGGGTGACGTAGTAGTGCCGCTTGATCTGGTCGAAGTCGACGGTCTCACCGAAGCCCGGCAGCCCGTACAGGCGGCGTGCATACGCCCACAGGTTCGGGAACTCGGTGAGCTTCTGGCGGTTGCACTTGAAATGCCCGTGGTACACCGCGTCGAAGCGGACCAGCGTCGTGAACAGCCGCACGTCCACCTCGCGGAGCGTGTCGCCGAGCAGGTACTCGCGGTCCTCCAGGCGGTCCTCGAGGACGTCGAGCCTCGCGAACAGCGCGTCGTACGCCGCCTCGTACGCCTCCTGGCTGGTCGCGAAACCGCAGCGGTACACGCCGTTGTTGACGTCCCGGTAGATCTCGTCGATCAGCTGGTCCATCTCCGCCCGGTCGTCGGGGATCAGCCGCGGAGCGCCGGCCCGGTGGAAGTCGGTCCACTCCGTGGAGAGGTCGAGCGTGATCTGCGGGTAGTCGTTGGTGACGACCACGCCCGTCGTCGTGTCGACGATCGCGGGCACGGTCACGCGGCCGTCGTACGACGGATCCGTGCGCAGGTACGCCTCGGACAGGTACTCGATACCCAGCACCGGATCGCGACCGTCCGCGTCGAGCGTGAACCGCCAGCCGCGGTCGTCGCGGATCGGGTCCACGACCGCGAGGCTGATCGCGTCCTCGAGGCCGAGCAGCCGGCGCACGATGATCGAACGATGCGCCCACGGGCAGGCCAGGCTGACGACCAGCCGGTACCGCCCCGGCTCGACCGGCCAGCGGCCCTGGCCGTCCGGTCCTTCGCCGGGCGCCGCGGTGGAGTCCCGGGTGATGCGGCCGGTGAATCTGTTGCCCTGCCGTTTCCATTCGCCGGTCGACGACGTCTCCTGTACGAACTGTCCCGGGGTCATAGCGCTAAAACTACCCCCGCTGTGAATTGCCTGGGGCGGTGAGCCGTCACTGGCCGTGAGGCGGCACCGGACGTTACAGTCGGGCTGACTAGGTCGTCCGCGACAACGCGGTCACGGGCGGCCTGCGCGGTCGACCCCACCGCGGCCCGTGTCCCCGGCAACCGGTTTGCCGGGCAGATTCCCAGGGATACTGACCTCATGGCCCGCCCACGGAACAACCCCGGCGACCTCGCCGAGCTCCCCACCGAGCTGCGGCCCGATCGCCCGAAGGGTGACCAGATCCGCGAGATTCTGGAGAACCTCACCCGCTCGCTGGCCGTCGGCACCGTGCTGCCGTCCGAACGTGTTCTCGCCGAACGCTTCGGCGTCGCCCGGATGACCGTCCGGCAGGAGGTCGACCGCGTCGTGGCCGAGGGCCTGGCCAATCGCCGCCCCGGCGGTGGCACCTTCGTCGCCGAGCCGCGCCCGTCCCGGATGCTCGCGTCGTCGTTCAGCCAGGACATGGTCAACCGCGGCATCAAGCCCGGCGCCAAGGTTCTCGAACACCGCGTCGGCGCCGCCGACGAGCACCTCGCCCGCGAGCTCGAGGAACCGATCGGCACGCCGGTCCTGCACCTGGTCCGGCTGCGCACCGCCGACGGCGACCCGATGGCGATCGAGCGCACCGCCCTGTCCCTGCACCGCTACCCCGGCCTCGACGAGATCGACTTCGCCGAGAAGTCCCTCTACACCGAGCTCTCCACCCGGTACGGCGTGACGCTCGGCATGGTCTCCGCCTCCATCGTCGCCGCCCCACCCGAACCGGGCGACGCCGAACTCCTCGAGATCGACAGCACCACCCCGTGCCTGATCATCACCTCGGCCCCCCGCACCGCGAACGACCAGGTCATCGAATTCGGCATCTCGACGTACCGCTCAGACCGCTACGACATCACCGTCGCCTACCGCGCCACCTGACCCCGGCTCAGCGCCGGACTTCTAGTTGCTGTACCTCGGACAAGCAACGGGGACCTTGAACAAGCAATGCCTTGTCTCCAGACCCCATCTGGTGTCCAACGTTCCTCGGCTCTGCCACCATCCGGTCCAGCGTGAGTAGTCGCGCGGGGGTCGACCGCACGCCCGCTCTTGGGCTAGACGTTCAGGCTGCGGAGGATGTTGGGGGGTTGGCCGCGGTCTGTCAGGCGGGTTACTACTTCTACTGTCAGGGCCTGGAGGAGTAGGGCGCCTACCAGGGTTGAGGTGGCGCCGGTGGGTTCTGGGGTGCCGGGGACCTCGATGAGGGCGTCGCCTGGTTCGCCGCAGTTGTCGAGGACGACGTCGGCGGTTTCGAAGAGGCGTTGGCCGCCGGGGGCTCGGGATGTCACCGCATTGGAGTGGGCCAGGGAGGTCAGTGCGATCACCTGGACGCCGCGCGCACGGGCACCCAGGGCGAACTCGACGGGTACGGCGTTCCGGCCGGAGTTGGACGCGATCAGGACGACGTCGCCGGCGGCCAGCGGGTTGATCTCGAGCAGGACGTCGGCCAGGCCGGGGAGCCGTTCGAGAAGTGAACTCTTCTGCAGGCCCTCGTGCAGCATCAGCCCCGGTTCGAGGATCGCGCGTACGTCGGCCAGCCCGCCGGCGCGCCCGTACAGCTCCTCGGCCAGGGCGTGGCTGTGCCCGGTCCCGAACACCCAGAACGTCTTCCCGCCGGCAAGCGCGTCGGCGACCAGCCCGGCCGCCACCCGGATCGCCCCCAGTTGTGTGTCGGCGGCCCGCTGCGCGATCGCCAACGCCTTGCCCAAGTACTCCTCGGCCCCAGCCATGCCCCGAACCTATCGTCCGCACGCCGGCCCGCGCCAGACACCCGTCTAGACCACTACCTTGGCGCGGGTGGTGCGGTTGGCTGGTGGTTGCCGGACCTGGGGCACTCACCAACCCTGGTTGTTGGGTGGTCCATGCGCGGAGTTGAGCGTGCGGGGACGTGTGGTGTTCCGGTTGGTGTGTGACCCAGGTCCGCCTCGCCGGGGCTAAGCGACAACTCCGATCGCCTCGCGGTGGTGTGCCGGGTGGTCCGCCTCGTCGACGAGGGCGATGGCCAGGTCGGCGTACGAGATCAGGTCCTGGGCATTCGCCGGGGCCACGCGGTAGCCGCCCTTCCGGGAGGGGTTCGCGTGGTCGAAGTCGCCGGTCGGTGCCACTGACACCCAGTCGAGTGACGAGGCAACGAAGATGTCCAGCGCCGCCTGATGGGCGAGGAAGAACGAGCGGTACTCGGTCGGGTACCCGCCGGTGTCCATCAGCAACGTCCCGTCGACGGTCGGCAGGATCGACGCCAGCCCGACCCATACAAGCCGGGACACGCCGGCCTTCTCCAGCCCTTCCACAAGCGCCCGAGCCGCCGCCGGGAAGAAGTCGCCCGGATCACTCCCGCCGTCATACACACCGGCGATCACCGCGTCGTATCCGGCGGCCAGGCCGGCGATCCGTCCCGCGTCCGTCACGTCCCCCGCAACCAGCCCACCCTCCGCCGTACGAGCGACCCCGAGCACGTCGTGCCCGCGTTCCCGCGCCTCCGCGACCGCCGCCGCGCCCGCCCGTCCACGGGCTCCGATCACCAGAATCTTGCTCACCGCAACCTCCTCCTCCGAAACAGGTACGGCGACCGTAGAAGGAGGTGTGGTTACCGATTGGATACCTTGGGAGGCATGGAGGCGCTGCGAGCGGACATGTTCGAGGAGATCTGCCCGTCGACGGTGCTGCCGTTCCGGATCGGCAGTGACAAATGGGCGGGCCTGGTGCTGCGCTGCCTGGAGGACGGCCCCCGCCGGTACTCCGAGCTGCGGGTCCCGCTCGCCCGGATCAGCCCGAAGATGCTCACCCAGTCGCTCCGCAACCTCGAGCGCGACGGGTTCGTCAGCAGGGCGCAGCACGAAAGACGGGTCACCTACGAGCTCACTGCTCTGGGTCGCAGCCTGCTCGGTCCGCTGCGCGCGTTCTGCGACTGGGCCGAGGACCACTGGGACGAGCTTCTGGACGCCCGCGAATCGTAGGTCGCGCCAACGCTGGCGACGAACCGGTCAGCGCTTAGACTGCGCGGGTGGATGAGCAGACTCCGACCGCCCTGACCCAACTGCCGAGCTGGTTGCTGACCCAGAGTGCGGCCCAGGCGCACCGGGTCGTCACCGAGTCGTTCGCGGCCGGCGGCGCCCGGGCGTACCACTTCCGCCTGCTCGCGACGCTGGTCGAGTTCGGGCCGGCCAGTCAGGCCGAGCTCGGCCGGCGCAGCTCGATCGACCGCAGCGATGTGGTTGCCGCGCTCAACGAACTGGAGGCGGACGGGTACGTCGAGCGCAGCCCGGACCCGGAGGACGGCCGCCGCAACGTCATCACGATCACAACGGCCGGCAAGCGCCAGTACCGCCGGCTGACGAACCTGGTCGGCAAGGCGCAGGAGGAGATCTTCGCGCCGCTGTCGGCCACGGACCGTACCCGGCTGACCACGATCCTCGGCAAGCTCCTGGCCTACCACCAGGCCTAGTACGTCGGCAGCTGCGCGCGGGCGGCCTTCTGGGTCCGGCGGACGCGCAGCTCGCGGGCGTGCACCCGGCGGCGCGCGGCCCAGGAGATCTTCCGGCGTTCCGCGGTGGCGAGAGTCGGCGACTGGGCGTTCGGCTGCATCGGGTTCACATCACGTCCGATGCACGGCCGGGCGGTTCGGTTCCGCCGTACGCCGGAATTCCCGGGCCGCCCGTCCTCCGGCGCGGCCTGTTCGGCGCAGATTCGGACCGGCTCGGCGATACGCCGGTTCCCGTGGCGGGGTCGGCGTTGGTAGAAAGGTAACCGGGCGCTCCAGCGCGCCGAAGCCAGCGAGGAGGAGTCGTCGACGTGACGAATGCAGAGCCACCCCAGTCCGAGGCACTGTCGAACCTGATGCACGAGGAGCGCCGGTTCGACCCGCCCGCCGAGCTGGCCGCCAACGCGAACCTGAAGGCCGACGCCTACGACCGGGCCGCGGCCGACTTCGAGGGGTTCTGGGCCGAGCAGGCCAAGCGGCTGACCTGGGCGACCGAGCCGACCGAGACGCTGGACTGGAGCAACCCGCCCTTCGCCAAGTGGTACGCCGACGGCAAGCTGAACGCGGCGTACAACTGCGTCGACCGGCACGTCGAGAACGGTCTCGGCGACAAGATCGCCTACTACTTCGAGGGCGAGCCCGGTGACACCCGGGAGATCACCTACGCGCAGCTCAAGGACGAGGTCAGCAAGGCCGCGAACGCCCTGCTCGAGCTGAACGTCAAGCCCGGCGACATCGTCGCGATCTACATGCCGATGATTCCCGAGACCGTGGTGGCAATGCTCGCCTGCGCCCGGATCGGCGCGCCGCACACGGTGATCTTCGGCGGCTTCTCCTCGGACGCCCTGAAGGGCCGGATCCAGGACTGCGACGCCCGCGTCGTCATCACCTCCGACGGCGGTTACCGCCGCGGCGCCCCCGCGGCGTTGAAGCCGGCCGTCGACGCCGCGCTGACCGACTGCCCGGACGTGCGGAACGTGGTCGTGGTGAAGCGCACCGGCCAGGAGACCGCCATGGTCGAGGGCCGCGACCTCTGGTGGGAGGACTTCGTCGGCAAGCAGTCGACCGACCACACCCCGGAGGCGTTCGACGCCGAGCACCCGCTGTACGTGATGTACACGTCCGGCAGCACGGGCAAGCCGAAGGGCATCCTGCACACCACGGGCGGCTACCTGGTGGGTACGTCGTACTCGCAGTGGGGTGTGTTCGACCTGAAGCCGGACACCGACGTCTACTGGACCGCGGCCGACATCGGCTGGGTCACCGGCCACAGCTACATCGTGTACGGCGCCCTGGCGAACGCGACCACCTCGGTGCTGTACGAAGGCACGCCGGACACGCCCCACCAGGGCCGCTGGTGGGAGATCGTCCAGAAGTACAAGGTCTCGATCCTGTACTGCGCGCCGACCGCGATCCGGACGTTCATGAAGTGGGGCGCCGAGATCCCGGCGAAGTTCGACCTGTCCTCGCTGCGCGTGATCGGGTCGGTCGGCGAGCCGATCAACCCGGAGGCGTACGTCTGGTACCGCGAGCACATCGGCGGGAGCAAGGCGCCGGTCGTCGACACCTGGTGGCAGACCGAGACCGGGATGCACATGATCTCGCCGCTGCCGGGCGTGACCGCCGGTAAGCCGGGCGCCGCGATGAAGGCGATCCCGGGCGTGAACGTCGACGTCGTCGACGACGCGGGCAAGCCGGTGCCGAACGGGTCGGGCGGCTACCTGGTCATCACCAAGCCGTGGCCGGCCATGCTCCGGACGCTGTGGGGCGACGACCAGCGGTTCGTCGACACGTACTGGTCGCGCTGGCCGGGGGTGTACTTCGCCGGTGACGGCGCGAAGAAGGACGAGGACGGCGACCTCTGGCTGCTCGGCCGGGTCGACGACGTGATGAACGTCTCCGGCCACCGGCTCTCGACGACCGAGATCGAGTCCGCGCTGGTCTCGCACCCGAAGGTCGCCGAGGCCGCCGTGGTCGGCGCGTCCGACCCGACGACCGGTCAGGCGATCGCCGCGTTCGTCATCCTGCGCTCGGAGGCCGGCGACGGCGGTCCGGACGTGGTGCAGGAGCTCCGCAACCACGTCGCCAAGGAGATCGGCCCGATCGCGAAGCCGCGGCAGATCATGGTCGTCTCGGAGCTGCCGAAGACGCGCTCCGGCAAGATCATGCGCCGGCTGCTCCGCGACGTGGCCGAGAACCGCGAGGTCGGCGACGTCACGACGCTCGCCGACTCCACGGTGATGGATCTGATCAAGACCAACCTGGAGGCCGGGAAGTCCGACGAGGACTGACAAACTCGCAGACAACAGGCCCCCGGGTGCATCCCGGGGGCCTGTGGTTTTCAGAGGAACGACGGCAGCTGCTCGAGGGCGGTCACCTCGGGCGGTGGGAACGCGGCGGATGGGCCGTTCGGGCCTTCCTCGGGACGGCGCAGGTAGCGGTCGACGAAGCGCTGCGTCGTGATCAGGACGTCGGCGCACTGGGCGGCGGTGAGCTTGCCGTCCCGCACAGCCTCACCCAGTTCGTCGAGATCGAGGATCTGATAGCGATCCACCGCGGGCGGGATCAGGAAGTCGACGTACAGGTCGTGCACGATCAAGTCGGCGTCGGTGCGCTCGATCTCCACCAGGTCGACGTACCACCAGCCCTCGACCGGTCCCTCGAAGGCGGCGGGCTTGGTCAGCTGCACCCCTTCACCGAGCAGCAGATAACTCCGATCGACGGTCGGCCGGCCCGGCACCTGGTACTGCGGGAGGATCCGCACGTCGTACGCGACGACCTCTCCGATCTGTCGGGCCGGACACCATTGCCCGGACCGGTGCAGGACCCTCATGCCGGCCGGGCGCGGAAAATGATGATTCCGACGTGCTCCGAGAGCCATTCCTGCTTGTGCGGAAAACGCTCTTTGTTCTCGTCGGACAGTTGCGGTTCGAGGATGTGCTCGACTCGGAAACCGCTGTCGGTCAGCGCATTGTGGATGCTGGAGAACGTGTCCGTCGTGTGCGTGATGGTGATGTCCGGATTCCACCGCGACGGGTACGAGTAGGGGCCGACCGTGTGATACGCGTCTCCCAGCGCGATCCCCTCCTGCGCGGAGCGCTCCACCGCCCAGCGGATCGGGTGCGCCATCGAGACCACCAGCACGCCGTCGTCGGCGATCAGGGACCGCACGGCGCGAAGGGTTCTGCCGCGGTCCTGGGCGTAGGCGAGCGACTGCAGGAACAGGACGACGTCGAACCGGTGGCCGTCCAGCGCGGAGATCTCGTCGAGCGTCGACAGGTCGCCGGGGACCAGAGTCACGTCGGCGCCGTCGGGCGGGGTCAGGAACTGGCCGCCGACGTCCACGCCGACCGCCGAGGCGGCGCCGTGCTCGCGGACGAGTTCGATCGTCTTCTCGCCGTTGCCGCAACCGATGTCCAGCACGGTGCGGCCCTCGACGGGGCCGATCAGACAGCGTTGCGCGTCCCATTCCATCAATTGGTCGAGCGAGTCGTCGCGGGCCCGGGATCGTTCGTAGTCGGTGGTCAACGTTTGCCAGGGGTCCATGCCGCGAGGCTATAGAGGTCTGGCCCCTGGCGAGGACTATTTTCGGGGCATGACGGCCGTGCTTGCGATCATCCACGCCGGGCTGGCTGCGGCCTGGGTCGGTGGGATGGCGTACTCGTTGTTCGTGGTGCAGCCGAAGCTGAAGAAGTACTTCGGACCCGACCAGGACGGTCGCGAGACACTGACCGCGGTGATTGCCTCGGGCAACAGGTGGAAGGTGATCGGTCTGAGCGCCGTCATCGCGCTCACCGGTGGCGGCCTGCTCCTGATCGACCAGGACCACTGGCAGCTCCACGCCGTCAAGGGACTGCTGCTGCTGATCGCGACCGGGATCTTCTGGTACGTCTCCTGGCGGCACTGGCCGCAGCGCATCTTCGCGACCACGGCCGAGCTGCCGAAGCTGCAGTCACGGTTGGTGACATTGGCGACCGCGATGCTCGGACTGGCCGGTACAGCATTCACTCTGGGGGTGCTCGCCGTACACCTGTGAAAAGCGGCGCACCGTAGCGTGCGCATTCCGTCGCGGATCGTGGGTAGTTTGACCTGGTGACCCGCCCTGTTCATCCTCCGACAGACCCCGCCGAGCAGCCTGCGACGTACGGCGAGGTCTTCGGTGTGGCCGAGTTCCGCTGGCTGTGGCTGGCGCAGCTGGGCTCGGTGATCGGGGACCAGCTGGCCCGGGTCGCCCTCGCCGTGCTCGTCTTCGACCGGACCGGCTCGGCCGGGCTGTCGGCGGTCACCTACGCGCTGACCTTCCTGCCCGACATCGTCGGCGGCCCGCTCCTGTCCGGTCTGGCCGACCGGTATCCGCGCCGCCGGGTGATGATCTGCTGCGACATCCTGCGGGCGTTGCTGCTCGCTGCGATGGCGATCCCCGGCACCTCGTTGTGGATCCTCTGCGTCCTGCTGGTCGCGGTGCAACTGCTCGCCTCACCCTTCCAGTCCGCGCGGGCGGCCCTGCTGCCGTCGATCCTGACCGGCGACAAGTTCGTCCTGGCCAGTTCGGTGACCAACATCACCGCGCAGGCGGCCCAGCTGGCCGGGTTCGTGACTGGTGGCACGCTGGTGGCGGCCTTCGGCGTCGAGAAGGCGCTGCTGGCCGACGCGGCCACGTTCGCGTTGTCCGTGCTGCTGCTGAAACTCGGCGTCCGGGAGCGCCCGCTGCCGCAGACGGCCGACGCGCGTCCGGGCTGGTGGGAGTCGTTGTCGGCGGGCGCGGGGCTCGTCTGGAGCGACCGGCGGCTGCGCTACCTCGTCGCGCTGGCCTGTGTCGCGGGTTTCTACGTGAGCGTCGAGGGACTCGCCGCGCCGTACGCCGCGGCGGTCGGCGGCGGACCGATCGCCGTCGGGATCCTGCTGGCCGCGAATCCGGCCGGCCAGATGGTCGGCATGCTGCTGCTGACGCGTGCCGCGCCGGCGCGGCGGCTCACGCTGATGGGGCCGCTGGCGATCGGGTCCTGTGCACCGCTGATCGGCTGCGTCGTCCAGCCCGGGCTGTGGGCGACCGTCGGGTTGTGGATGCTCTCCGGACTGTGCGCGTCGTACCAGCTCGCCGCCAGCGCGGCCTTCGTGCTGAACGTCCCCGACGCACAGCGCGGCCAGGCGTTCGGCCTGGCGCGCACTGCGCTGATCGTCTCCCAGGGAGTCGGAGTGCTCACTGCCGGGGCGGCGGCAGATCGGTGGTCGCCGGGTTTGGTGGTGGCGACCGCCGGTGTTGTCGGTGTGCTCGTCGCAGCGGGCGCGGCGTACGGATACGCCGGCGCTACGCGACAACCGGCATGAGTGGTCACCAGTCGTTGTTCTGCATGGCGGCGGCCTCCTCTCGCGGAATCCGGGCGAGGTAAAACCAGAGAAGCCATGACAATGCGTGCACATCGCGGCTACTCTGTGACAAGGACCGACTGTGAGGCGGGGGTCTTTTTCATGAGTATCCGGCATCGGCTGGCGCACCGTCGCCTGCGCCGGCGTCAGGACGCGGCGTGGAGCCCGACCAAATGGGCGCTATGGTCGCTGCCGCGCACGGTGCTGGGCTACGTTCTGGCGGTCGAGATCATCACCGCGGTCGTCGTCGCTTCGACGTTCGACCTGGTCGCGATCACGGCCGGTGACTGGATCCGGCTGCTGGTGCTGGCCGCCGGGTCGGCGATCCACATCGAGGCCGCCCGCGACATCGAGCGGCTGCGCAAGGTCGGCGCCGAAGGCATTCCGTACACGAACCTGAAGGGGATGTGGACCTTCGCCGGCGTCCTCATCCTGCCGCCGCCGCTGGCGGCCGCGCTGATCGTCAGCACCTACGTCCACTCCTGGCTGCGGGTACGCCGGGTTCCGCCGTACCGCTCGGTCTTCACCGCGACCACCGTGGTGCTGGCCGGAGCCGCCGGTGCCGTCGCGCTGGCGGCGATCCGCCCCGGCGTCTATCCCGGCTATCCGGGCGGTCCGCTCGGACTCGTCGCCGTCGTGACGGCCGGTCTGGCGTACTGGTTCGTGAACTTCGCGCTGGTCGCGGGCGCGATCATGCTGTCGAACCCGGACTCCCCGGGGCGCAACGCCATCGGCAAGCTCTCGGAGCAGCTGATCGTGGCCGGCTCGCTCGGGCTGGGCGTCGCCACCGCCGCCTTGCTGCTCAGCCAGCCGTGGGCAGTCGCGGTCCTGCTGCTGACCATCCTCGGCCTGCACCGGGCGCTCCTGGTCGAGCAGTTCCAGGCGGCGTCGCGCACCGATCCCAAGACCGGCCTGGCGAACGCCGCGTTCTGGCACGAGATCGCCCGCCGCGAGTTCGCCGGCGCCGAACGCACCAGCTCCCGGCTCGGTGTGCTGTATCTCGACCTCGACCACTTCAAGGCCATCAACGACACCTTCGGTCACATGGCCGGTGACGAGGCCCTGAAGGCGGTCGCCGCCGAGCTGCGCCAAGAAGTCCGCGACAACGACCTGGTCGGGCGGCTCGGTGGCGAGGAGTTCGTGATCCTGCTGCCGCAGACGTCCGCGGCCGACACCGCGCTGGCCGCCGAGCGGATCCGGCGCCGGGTGGCCGGCCTGGCGGTCACGATCCCGACCCCGACCGGGCCCGTCCTGTGCGAGACGATCACGTGTTCGATCGGCGCCGCGACGTACCCGGAGTCCGGCAGCAGCCTCGACGAGCTCCAGATGGCGGCCGATCTGGCCATGTACCAAGCCAAGGATGCCGGGCGGAACTGCGTGGTCTCGGCACCGGCCAACGGCGGCGAGCTGCCCGCGTCCTGACTCCCCGGGCTCCGGGCCGCGGGGCCGGCGCGGTAGGTGATGTTTGGATGCCTGTGCCAGGATTGCGCTTCCCGACGGAGGTGATCACGATGGCGCAGGAAGCATTGCAGCTGCTGGTCAGCATGCACCGGATCGTCAGGCACCTGCGCCGCAGCAGGACCACCACGCTGCTGCATCCGACGCAGTTCCTGGCGTTGATGCTGATCGCCGACGAGCAGCCGATCCGGATCGGTGAGATCGCCGCGCGCGTCCCGTGCTCCCAGCCGACGGCGACCACCACGGTCGCGGCGCTGGAGGAGTCCGGCCTCGTCCGGCGGGAACCGGACCCGGTCGACGGGCGGGCGACCGCGGTGGTGCTCACCGAGGCGGGCGCCCAGACCGTCGCGGCGTCCGGCCGTCAGGCCGCGGACGAGCTCGCCAAGCTCCTCGACCGGCTGGACGAGTCCGATCGAGCGCTCGTCCTGCAGGCGGGCGCGGTCCTGGCCCGCGTCACCGACGGGCTCTAACGCAGGCCCGGTACGACGGTCACCGTGTACGGCGGTGTGCCCGGCGCGACGTCGAGCTGGCTGTTCACCCACAGCAGACGGCCTCGGTCGCGGGCGATCGTCGTCGGGGTCGCACCGGCCGCGCCGGGCCGCGAGTCCGCGAGCAGCGTCGCCTCGGTGAGGTCGTCGTTCAGCATCGCGAGCCGGGTCACGTACTTCCCGCCGCCGGCGTTGTGGACGGCGTACAGCCGGTGTCCTTCGAGGAGGTAGCCATCGCCGGACAGGATCCCGTTCGGGACGTCCAGAACCGTCACCTGCCGGTTGCGCAGGTCGATCCGGTACGTGACGTCCTGCCCCTGCTCGCCGACCAGGAGGACGCGGCCGTCGGTGACGATCCCGTTCAGGAAGTACGGCGTCGGCTGGATCCGGTCGCGGGTGATCCACGGTTCGAGCTCGCCGAGACCGTCGCGGGTCAGCGGCGCCCTCCAGATCTGGTTGTGCGCCGAGTCGGTCACGTAGACGGCGTCGCCGGCGATCGTGAAGTCGTTGAGGAACGAGCCGTCGGCAGCCTTCCGTACGCCGAGCAGCCGGCCGCGGGCGTCGTACAGGAAGAGTTTCGACGTGCTTGCCCCGGCGACCAGGACCCGGCCCCAGCGGTCCAGGTGGATGCCGGTTGCCGACGTCCGTCCGTCGTTGCCGGCCTTGAGGAACAGGCTGAGGCGGGACGAGCGGGTGGTGCCGCGGTACACGGCGCCGGTGGCGACGCTGGTCACGTACATCGTGCCGCGGGGCGTGACCGCGATTCCCTCGAGGTTCTCGCCCGGCGTGGTCGAGACGACGTACTCGGTCGGGCGATGGACGGGACTGGCCTGTGCGGTGACCGACGGGGTGGCCGCGGCCAGGGCCAGGACGGTGAGGGCTGCGAGACGTTTCATCGGGCCAGCGTGGGATCGTACGACGGCCGCCGGCGACCGGATTCGGCCTGGGCCGAAGAGGTCTGGGCGGGAGACCCGGCGGCCGTCACAATCGGGGAATGATCCGGGTCCATTTCACCGCGTCGGACCTCGGCCGGGTCACGTTCCCCGCCGAGCCGCACCCGCTGTGGGAGGCAGCGCTCGCGGCCCGGGCGCTCGGGGACCGGTCGATCTCACCGGCCGCGCGACGCTGGCGACGTACGGCGGCACCGCGGGTGCAGGTGTCGATGCGGCCGCTGTTCAAGCTGATCTCGCCGGGCGGGTTGTTCCCCGACTTCCTGGTCCCGGACGTGCCGGGGCCCGATCTGAACTCGGCGGTCGAGGCATTGCTGGATACGCCGGCTGATGTCATCCGGGGCGAGTTGGAGCCGTGGTTGCCGCCGGACATCGACCGGTACATGCGGGGGTTGCTGGACGGGCGCGCCGGATCGCGGCGGGCGCTGGGAATGGCGGTCCGGGACTTTCATCGGCAGGTGCTGCGGCCGTCGTCGGGTGAACTGCAACGGCGGTACGGCGCCGACCTCGGAGTCCGGTCGCGCGCGGTCCTGCACGGCGGGACCGATGCGTTGCTGTCCACGCTGCATCCGGACGTCGAGTGGTCGACGCCGGTGCTGACGACGTACGGCCCGGAGGACGACTGGACTGCGGACATCCACCTGGAGGGCCGCGGCCTGGAGCTCTATCCGTCACCGCTGGTCTCGAACTGCCTGGCGATGGACGCACCCGACCGACGCCCCGTCCTCGTCTACCCCTGCGCCGACCTGACCGACCCGACCGTCGAAGCCACCGACGCCCTAGCAGACCTCCTGGGCCGCACCCGAGCCGCTGTACTTCGCTCCCTCACCCACCCCGCCACCACAACCCAACTGTCCCGCCGCGTAGGCATCTCCTTGGCCTCCACCTCAGAACACACCCGAGTCCTCCGCACCGCCGGCCTCATAACCACCCACAGAACCCAAGGCACCGCCCTCCACGCCCTGACCCCCACAGCCCACAACCTCCTCACCGGGGCATCCCAGGGCATCCAGGGGCAGATAGCAAAATCCACCCCGAACACCTGAATCCAGCGCTACAGTTGTGGTTGCCGAGGGACACGAGTCCCCCGGAAGTGAACCCGGCAGCCCTCCGGACGGTGGACGAGCCGGGTTTCGCGCTGTCATGGCACTTTGACCTGGCAGAAGGCGGCGACCGACTTCCTCCATTCTCCGCCCCGTACCCAGCTCCAGGCGACGGCGTCCGGGATCCAGAGAAGCGGATCGCTCTTCGCCGCCAGCACATCCCAGCGAAGTGTGTCGTGACACCCGAAGCGGTGCGCTGCCTCCCGCAAGCACCTGCGATCGTGCTCGTAGGTCGAGTCATCGCGCTCGATCACCAGACGTTCTGCCGACGTTGCGGTGTCTCTGACGATCGCGTCCAGACACCGTTTGCGGGCCTCGTGAGAGTTCACACGGACCGGGTACAGGTCGACCAACAGCCGAAAGTCGGTGACGATCTGCAGGATCTTCTTGCGTCGTTGGTTGCTTTCGGTGCGGAAGTGCAGTCGTTCCTGCCCAGGCAACAGCAGGCTTCTGAGCGCCTTCCGATTGACCCCGACGTCGCCTGCCTGGCACCGCGCGGCAGCCATCAGGAAACCCTTGGACTTGATCTCGTCGACGAACACGTGGATCGGCATTTCCCCGCCCTGTTGAGTGGCAAGGCATGAGCTTCACACGTGAAACGGCGGCGGCCCGGCTGTGACACCGGGGCATCCAGGGGCATCCCGGGGCATCCCGGGGCATATTGGAAGAGGGCTCAGACGCACGCAGAACAAGGAGATACGGTGGCGATCTGTGCCAGGGGCCGCCGGAGGAGATGGTTCGGCGGCCCCTGGGCGTGGGGTCAGTTGCGGTGGATGGTGAAGGTTGTAGTGGTGTTCTGGATGTCTGTCGCGTTGTTGGTCAGGGTCAGGTTGTTGAAGGTGACTTCGCCGCGGGCGGGGCCTTCGCCTGGTTCGGGGAGTTCGTTGACCCAGACGGCGTAGCCGGACTTGGCGTCGAACGCGTCGCCGGACTTGCGGGCGCCGGCGACCGTGGTGTTGGTGAAGACGGTGTCCGCGACCGGGAACAGCGGGCTTCCGCCGACGTAGTCGGTCTGGAACATGATCCCGGAGTACGTCGGGTCGACGACGTCCAGGTCGGAGACCCGGATGCCCTGGAACACCTTGGTCGCCGAGTAGATCCACACCGCGGGGAACGTCTGGTTGCCCCAGAAGTGACCGCCGGACCGGACGACCGAGGCGTTCTGGAACTGCGTCGGCGGCGTGGCCCCGAACCCGTTCATCGGGATCCCGAAGTCCAGCGAGCTGATCGTGATTCCCGGATAGGTGAGCATGTCGGCCGCGTACAGGTTGCGGAAAACGTTGTTCGTCCCGCCGTACACGGCGAACCCGGCGGCCCGCCAGGTGAGCATCGCCGACAGGTTCTCGAACACGTTGTCCCGGACCTCGCCGCCCCCGTTGTCGGTGGCGTTGAACAGCGCGAAGCTGTCGTCACCGGTCGAGCGCGCCTCGCTGTTGCTGACGGTGTTTCCGGACGACCCGTTCGTCATGTTGATGCCGTCCGCGAACGTGTCCCGGATGCGCGAGTTCTTGATCGCCGAGTTGTCGGTGTTCGCGCCCCAGTACAGGCACATCTGGTGCTCGATCCAGATGTTGTCGATCGTCATGTTCGAGGTGCCGGCGAAGTTGAACACCTTGCCCGGGCCGTCGTTGCGGCTGTCGTAGTTCCCGAAGTACGAGAACCCGCGGAACGTCGACCCGTTCGCCGACGGCTGCGCGTCGAACCCGACATCGGTGTTCGACTGGTTCTGCGGCGCCACGAACCGCGTGAACCACGGCCCGGCGCCGACGACCTGCACGGCCCGCCCGGAGACGTTGAACTTCGACGACGTCTGGTACTCGCCCGCCGGCAGGTAAACACCCTGCAACGTGGTGTCCTGCCGCACCCGGTCGAGCGCGTTCTGCACGTCCTGCTGGGTGAACCCGTTCGGCGTCACGAAGCCCGTGCCGGGGTTCGGCACCGCGGCCACCGCCTCGGTGTCGAGGAAGTCGATCGAGTACGTCGTACCGTTCGCCGGATCCTTCTGCAGCCGGATCTTCGTGCCCGCGGGGTAGGTCTGGTCGAGCATCAGGTTCGCTTCGTCGTAGATGTGCCGCGCCGGTCCCGAACCGGGCGAGTTGTTCGGCGACGCCTCCGCGCCGTACAGCCAGGAGTACTTCGAGGTGAGCGGCAGCGACTTCGCGAAGGTCCCGTTCACGTAGACGCTCAGCGACGAGGACTGGCCGCCGCCACCGGCGGAGTCCGGGATCGAGAAGCGTGTGACGAGGGTGTTCGTCGCGGCCCGCGTGGTGAACTCGACGTACGCGCCGTTCGAGTTCAGCGTCACCGCGCGCCGTCCGGACGCCTCGCCGGCCAGGTCGCCGATCGTCCGGTTCGGCCCGATCACGGCCGCGCCGCCGCCGACCGAGGCGTCCTCGGCCTCGAGGTGGTCGTACGGCATGTTCGCGCCGCGACCGACGAACAGCGGTCGTTCACTGGTGTTGTTGGTCCGCTTCACCGGCAGTTCGTTCGCGTCGTCGGCCAGCACGACACGCACGGTGTAGCGGCCGTTCGCCGCCGTCCAGTTGCCAAGAGCAACAGCAGGGGTGGTCGCACCGGCCGCGATCGACCCGGTGTAGGCGCCGGTCAGCGTCGTCACCACGGACGACCCGTTCAGCACCGTCAGCGTGATCCCGTGCGCACCGGACGCGGAAGCCACACTGCCCTGGTTCCGGAACGCCACGGAAAAAGCGACGGAATTTCCGGCCGACGGATTTCCGGGCGTCCAGTTCACCGCGGCCGCCACCAGGTCCGAACTCGCCACGGGTGTCACGACCATCGGCCCGGACGCCTGGGCGGTGTTGTTCCCGTCGTTCTGCTCGATCACCGCGTTGCCCTCGTCGACCTTCGCGCTGAGCGCGTACGAACCGGCGTCCCGCGTCCCGATCGACGCGCTCACCGTCGTCGACGCACCGGCCGCGAGGGCGCCGACCGCCGCCGTGCCGACCTTGGTCGCGCCGAGGTAGAAGTTGACGTCCGTCGCCGCGGATCCGCCGGTGCCGCCGTTGTTGACGGTCGCGCGGACGGTGATCACGTCCGTCTCGACCAGCGAGGTCGGTGTCCAGCTGACGTTGGAGAGCGTGAGATCCGGGTTCGGCGCCGGGACGCCGAGCACCTGCAGCTCGGCCACCTGCCCGGCCGGAGCGCCGGTGTTCCCGGTGAAGTTCAGCCGTACGTCGGCGACGCGCGCGCCGACCGGGATCGTCACCGCGTTGCCGTTCGCCGGATTGAAGTCGTAGGCCGCCGAGCCGACGATCGTCGTGAAGGTCGAAGAGCTCTGCTCGCGCCCGAGGATCGAGAACGTCTGTGTCCGCGGTCCCCAGGCCGGATCGGGGTTCAGCCGGATCACGACGGAGCTGAGGTCCGCGTTCGCGCCGAGCTGCGTGGTGAGCGTCGCCGGGTTCGCGTTGCCCTCCCAGTACGTGGTGACGTTGTCGTCGTTGGCGTTCGTCGCGACGTAGGTGTGCACGAAGCCGGACGCGGTGATCGGCTTGTTCAGCGCCAGGTTGCTGCCCGGCCCGCCGCTGCCGTTCCGGGTGACCGTGTTGCTGTTCGCGGACTGGTTGCCAGCAGCATCCTTCGCGCGGACGTAGTACGCGATCGACACGTTGGCGGGCTGGTTGTCGGTGTAGGTCAGTACGTTGCCGGCCACGCTGGTCCGCAGCTGGCCGTTCGCGTACACGTCGTACCCGGTCACGCCGACGTTGTCGGTCGACGCGTTCCAGGTGAGCTTGATCTGCCCTGCGCCGGGCTCGGTGAAGGCCAGGCCGCCCGGGGCGGTAGGAGCCTGGGTGTCACCGGTCGCCGGCCCGTAGACCTCGAGCTCGGACAGCTGCCCGGCCGGCCAGCCGGTGTTGGCGGTGACGTGGATCCGGACGCACCGCGTGGTGGCGGTGCCGTAGTCGACGGTCACGGTGTTGCCCGGCGGGCTGAACGTGCGCGCCGCGGACGCGGACAGGTCGGTGAAGTTCTGCCCGTCGGTGCTGCCCTGGACCGCGAGCGTCTGGTCCCGGGCGCCCCAGTTCGCGGCCGGCAGCTTGAGCACGACCTGGTTGGTCGCGACCGAGGACCCGAGGTCGACCTGGACCCATTGCGGGAACGCGTTGTTGGCGCTCTCCCAGTAGCTGCTCTGGTTGCCGTCGGTGACGTTCGACGCGACGTAGTTCTGGGTGCTGCTGCTGGCCGACGCGGCCTTTCCGGCGGCGAGGTTGGGGCCGGCGAGAACGGCGGCCTGTGCGGCCGGCGCCGGCCGGACGAGGGGTGCGGCCGCGAGACTCGCGGCCAGCAAGGCGGTCAGCAACCGCCAGGTCGGATTTCGCATGGGGCCTCTCCTGGTGGGCGGGACAGGGAAGAGCCACCGCGTTGAGAGTTCAAAACTTTCGCTGACTTTGCTCAGTTTTTGCGCGGCGATGGCTCATTGTTACGGCAGCATCAACCGGGCGTCAACGGTTCATGAACGACGAAAGGGCCGGCTCGCAGGATCTGCGAGCCGGCCCTTCGAGGTACTGCGTCAGTGCTTGGCGGGACCCTCCGCACCGGCGCCGGTCATCGCGCGGACCGAGAGCTCGTTGTAGCGGGCCTCGCTGGTCCGGTCCTTGCCGAGGTAGGTGCCGAGCACGCCGAACAGGAAGCCCAGCGGGATCGAGACGATGCCCGGGTTCGACAGCGGGAACCACTGGAAGTCCGCGCCGGTGATCATCGACTTGTCGCCGTTGCCGGACACCACCGGCGAGAAGATCACCAGCACGACGGCCGAGATCAGACCGCCGTAGATGCTCCAGGTCGCGCCCGCGGTGTTGAACCGCTTCCAGAACAGGTTGAACAGCAGCGCGGGCAGGTTCGCCGAGGCCGCGACCGCGAATGCCAGCGCGACCAGGAACGCGATGTTCAGCTTCTGCGCCGGGATCGCCAGCCCGATCGACACCGCGCCGATCCCGATCGCCGCGAACCGCGCCACCCGCAGCTCCTGCTTCTCGGTCGGCTTCTTCTTGGCGATCACGTTCGCGTAGAGGTCGTGCGCGAACGACGACGACGAGGTCAGCGTCAGCCCGGCCACCACCGCGAGGATGGTGGCGAACGCGACCGCCGCGATCAGTGCGAGCAGGATCGCACCGCCGGTCGAGCCGGCGCCGCCGCCGACGGACTCTGCCAGCAGCGGCGAGGCGACGTTGCCCTTCGACGCCTCGACAGCGGAGCCCTTTCCGGTGTCCAGCAGCGCCGCGGCGCCGAAGCCGAGGGCCAGCGTCATCAGGTAGAACGCGCCGATCAGGCCGATCGCCCACTGCACCGAGCGACGCGCGGACCGCGAGTCCGGCACGGTGTAGAAGCGGATCAGGATGTGCGGCAGACCCGCCGTACCGAGAACCAGCGCGAGGCCCAGCGACAGGAAGTCGATCTGGCCGGTGAGGTCCTTGCCGTAGAGCAGGCCCGGCTGCAGGAACGCCTCGCCCTTCCCGGACTTCTCGGCGGCCGTGCCGAGCAGGTCGGAGAGGTTGAAATGGAACTTCACCAGCACCAGGAAGGTGATCAGCACCGTGCCGGCCATCAGCAGCACGGCCTTCACGATCTGCACCCAGGTGGTGCCCTTCATGCCGCCGATCGTCACGTAGATGATCATCAGCGCGCCGACCAGGATGATCACGCCGGCCTTCAGACCCTCGCTCTTGACCCCGAGCAGCAGGCCGACGAGCGAGCCCGCACCGACCATCTGGGCCAGCAGGTAGAAGATCGACACCACGATCGTGGAGGTCGCGGCCGCGGTCCGGACCGGCCGCTGCCGCATCCGGAACGCCAACTGGTCGGCCATCGTGAACCGGCCGGAGTTCCGCAGCAGTTCGGCGATCAGCAGCAGCGCCACCAGCCAGGCCACCAGGAACCCGATCGAGTAGAGGAAGCCGTCGTACCCGTAGAGGGCGATCGAGCCGGAGATGCCGAGGAACGACGCCGCGGACATGTAGTCACCGGAGATCGCGAGGCCGTTCTGCGCGCCGCTGAACGAGCGCCCGCCGGCGTAGTAGTCGGCCGCGGTCTTGTTCTGCCGCGACGCCCACCAGGTGATGTACAGCGTCACGGCGACGATCGCGGTGAACAGCGAGATGGTCAGCGTACGGTTGCCCGGCTCGGCGGCCAACGGGAGGGCGAGCGGGACGAGCAGCGTGTTCACCGGCGACGCTCCCTCTTGTACTTGGCGTTCAGGCCGTGGGCGAGCGGGTCGAGCTTGCGGTTGGCGAACCGCCCGTACAAGGCCGCGATGAAGAACGTCGACACGAACTGTCCCAGGCCGAAGACCAGCGCGACGTTGATGTGCGAACCGCCGATCTTGTGGCTCATGAAGTCCCGCGCCCAGTTGTTGCAGGCGACGTACGCCAGGTACCACGCCATGAAGGCGATCGTCCACGGCACCACAAAGTTCCGGTAGCGCCGCTTCAGCTCCTTGAAGTCGGCCGCGTCGTGCACCGCTTCGTACGCTCGGGCGTCCCGCTCGTGCACCACTTTCTCGTCCATGAGTTCCCCTTCACTGGACCGAACAGGTGCACGTTAGCCGCAAGTCGCCCGTTTGTGACCTCTAGGGCGTGTCCGACACTCCATCGCCTACTGCGGGGCACTCCTCGCTACGGCGCTGGAGTGTCGGACACGCCCTACTGCAACCAAAAAGTTCTCAGAGGTGCGGGGCCACCGGGCCGTCGAGCGTTCGGCGGTAGTTCGCGAACTCGCTCGGGTGGGTGCGGAAGCAGCCGGTGAAGTACGGCATCCGCAGCGGCTCCGGCGGCCGGGCGGTGTGCTCGTAGATCAGGTCGATCTGGTCCAGGACCTGCTCGCGCCTGGTCTCCTTCAGGACGGCGACCCGCGAGTGCGACCGGGCCAGCTGCCGCAGGCCGTTGCGATCCAGGTCGTGCCAGTGCCGGAACCGGGCCTGCTCGATCATCGTGAACAGGTTCGACTGCTCCAGGATCGGCGCCGGGTCGAACCGGTCGATGCCTCCGAACCCGTCGCCCTGCATCACCTGGAAGAGCCGGCGGACCCACGGCACCACGGTGTCGGCGTTGTTCCAGAGCAGGCCGAGGACGCCGTTCGGGCGCAGTACCCGGGCGATCTCCGGCAACGCGCGGGTGTGGTCGAACCAGTGGAAGGCCTGTCCGACGATCACCGCGTCCACCGACGCGTGCGCGAGCGGGATCGACTCCGCCGCGCCGACCATCGTGTCGATGCCGGTCCGCCGGCGGCAGACCTCGAGCATCTCCTGGGACGGGTCGACGGCGATCACGTCGTGCCCCAGCCCGGCGGCAACCGCGGCGAGCTTGCCGGTCCCGGCGCCCAGGTCGAGCACCTGCAGGCCCCGGCCCGGGCCCAGGATCCAGATCAGCGCCTCGACCGGGAACGTCGGCCGGCCGGCGTCGTACGCGTCCGCGACGGCGCCGAACGACATCGCCCGGGCGGCGTGCGCGCTGTTGTCCGGGACTGCGGCGGAGTCCCCGGCCGGATCATTGGTGGTCATCACCGTAAATCATGCCGTAGCAGACAGCGGGAAGCCTGCTACTCGCCGAGTTTCTTCTGTTCGATGTGCGCGTTCAGCGCGGCCAGCTCCGGGTGCTCGTCCAGGATCGCGACCAGCTCGGCGCAGCCCAGCCGGGTCGCGTCGAAGTCCTCGATGAGGGCGTCGAGCAACTTCCAGTCGTCCGCGGTGTCGAGGGTCAGCCGGTACTCCGCTGCTTTGGATGACGGGCCGCCCGACCAAGGCAGGTTCAGCAGCCGCATCTCGCCGGAACGGTTCTGGTGCAGGTACGGCGTGACGTGCTCCCGGTCGGCCTTGAGCGTGGCCTTCGCCTCCGCGTCGTACAAGCGGGCCGCGGAGAAGATCTCGAAGTCCATGCCGCGCGGGTAGGTGCGCTCGAGACAGTTCGAGATGTAGAGGTCGGGGTCGTTCTCGGCGCGCCACCGATCGACGCCCGCGGCAACGATCTCCGGATCGATCAGCGGGCAGTCGGAGGTGACCCGGACGAGGCCGTCGAGAGCGTGCTCGCGGGCGGCGCCGGCGAAGCGGCTGAGGACGTCGTCCTCGCTGCCGCGGAACACCGGGATGCCCAGCTCCGCGCACAGCTGGGCGACCAGATCGTCGTTGAAGTTCGTGGTCGTCGCGACGATCACCGGCAGGCCGGTGCGGCCCAGCCGGTCGAGGTGGTGCTCGAGGTACGAGCGGCCGGCGACGGCCAGCAGGACCTTGGCCGGCAGCCGTGTGCTGGTCACGCGGACCTGCGTGACGATGCCGATCTTCAGCTGTTCCATCGGAACATCTCCCGGATTTCTGCGGGTCCGGCGACGTGGTCGACGCCCAGTTCGGTGTCGGTGAACTCGGCCGCGACCGCCGCCGGTACGTACGGCTGATCCATCTCCGGCCACAGCCGCTTGATCCGCGCCTGACCGCCGAACGACGGGTGCTCGTTCTCCAGCACCATGGGATCACCGTAGACCCCGGCGCCCAGGCCGAGCGAGGCGCCGTACAGAACGGCGGAGCTGAGCCGGTTGGAGGCGACCCGCTCGTGCCGGCGCAGCTCACGCAGCTGCTTGACCAGGAACTTGGCGTCGGTCCGGCGCCAGTGCAGGCCGCGGTAGCCGTGCGTGATCACCCGGAACCCGGCGTCCTTGTAGACGTTGCGGATCGCGGGCTTCTCGTACTCGTTCCAGTACAGGCAGACGGTCACCGGGCCGGTCTCGTGCTCGTTGATCGAGGCAACGATCCGGCCGTGGTCGCCGAGCACGTGCTGGCCCTCCCAGCCGTGGAACGGGTAGAAGATGGTGCCCTTGGCCCGCTTGTCCGGCCTCGCCAGCTCGGGGTGGATCCGCAGCAGGTACAGCCAGACCGAGCCGATCACCGAGTAGTTGCGCAGGCCGAGCGCGTGGCCGCGGCGGCGGACGCTGTCGGACCAGACGAACTTCGGCATCCCGGGTGCGAAGTTCGTGCCGTGCGCGAAACCGTCCAGGATGTTCCAGCCGTGCTGCAGGTAGCCCCAGATCCGCGGCGGTTCCGGGAGCCCGGCGTACGACGCCATGATGTTGGCGTGCCCGTAGAAGTGGTTGGCGTGGTGCATCAGCGGCGCCGGACCTTCCGCAGGACCCGCTTGAGCCGGCGGCGGATCACCCGGGCGGGGTTCATCACCGCGTGGCCGACGCGGTACGGCCGCGAACGGCGGATACCGCTGACCGTGCCCTCGAACAGGATCGCCCGGGCACTGGCGTGCGCGAGTTCGTCGGCGAGCCGGGCGACGGTGGTGAGCTGCTCGGCGCTGCCGCGCGGGCGGATCACCTCGTCCGGGCTGAACTCCTGCTCCGGCACCGTGATCCCGGCCATCGTCGCGAGCCGCGCCGTCAACGCGTGCGGATCGGCCGCGGCGGGCCATGGTTGCCGCGAGCCACTGTCCAGCGCGCGCCGCGCGAACCGCTGCAGGTGCCCGACGACATCCAGCTCCTGCGCCTGCCCGAACAGCCGGTACGCCGACCCGTCGAGGATCACGTTGTCCGGCGACCCCGCGCCGCCCGTTCCCAGCCAAGCCACATAACTGGGAATCGTCCTGCGCAAGGCGGCCTGATCGTCGGATCGCAGGGCCGTCAGGAGGTGCTCCTCCAGCAGAACGCCTTCGCCCTCGGGGACGACGCCTTCGGGAAGGGCGGCAGGTGCCGCCGCGCCGACCACGAAGTACCAGGCAGGCGCCAGCTCGAACGCGAGCCCGGCCGCGGCCGCGTCCAGCACGACACGATACGGGTCCATCAGCACGGGGCCTTCGTTGCGCGCGGCAACAGCTCGCGCCGCGACCACGGCGGCGAATCCTTCGACCGAGGTAACTGCAACGTCTGCCTGCACAAGAGACGGGAACACCGCGTACGCGGCTTGGTTGTCCAAGCCGGCCGTACGAAGGGCTGTCACGAGTGGTTTGAAGCCGGCCGGCGCGCGGTCTGCGACGTCGCGGCCCCAGTCCTCGTCACGGGGGAGCGCCGCGGTGATGTCCGGCTGCACCAGCCGCTCGAAGCCGAACGCGTTCGTGGCGCCGAGCAGCAGCCGGCCCCCAGGCTTCAGCAGGCCGGTGAGCCGATCGAGACCGTCCGCCCAGCTGAACCCGGCGGTGTCCGGCCCGACGAGCCGCTCGAGCCCGTCCAGCGCGACGACCACGTCGTACCCGTCACCCACGCCGCTCTTCCCGCCGGCCGCGAACCGGTCGACGGAGCCGCAGAAGACCTGCCCCTTGACGTCGTCCAGCAACTCGGCGAGTTCCTCCGCGTCCGGCGCCGACCGGACCAGCAGATCGACGGACGCGACCTGGGCCGCGACGGCCGAGACCAGCTCGACAGCATGCGGACCGGCGAGCAGGACGGTGTCGTCGGCGGTCAGCGTGGCGGCCAGGAGTGCTCCGGCCGCGGGTCCGGCAGCCGCGGGACGGGCGTCGCCCGGGCGCAGATCCGACCAGTTCAGCATCTCCCCGCCGATCAGGTTCGATCGGGTCACATCCGTCACGTTAGCCAACCAACTGGAGAAGGGTCTCGATCACCCGGTCTACATCACTGTCGGTGAGGTCCGGGAAGAGCGGGAGGGAGAGTTCCTCGGCGTAGTAGCGCTCGGCGTTCGGGCACAGGCCGCGCCGGTATCCCTGACGGGCGAAGACCGGGTGCCAGTAGACCGGGATGTAGTTCACCTGGACGCCGATCCCCGTGGCGCGCATCGCCTCGAACACCTCGCGGCGGCGTCCGCCGAGGACCCGGACCGGGTACAGGTGCCACATCGGATCGACCCCGGCCCGCTGCACCGGCGTCCGCAGGCCGTCGGCGGCGGCGAAGGCCGCGTTGTACCGGGCGGTGATCTCCGCGCGGCGGCGCTTGAACTCGGCGAGCCGGCGGAGCTGGGACAGGCCGAGCGCGGCGCCGAGGTCGGTCAGGCGATAGTTCACGCCGTACTCGTGGACCTCCTGGTGCCACGGGCCCTCGTCGGTGATCTCGAAGCGCGCCGGGTCGCGGACGAGGCCGATGAAGTGGAACTCGTGGGCCCGCTGGGCGATCGCCGGGTCTTTGCAGACGACCGCGCCACCTTCGCCGGTGGTGAGGTTCTTCGTCGGGAAGAACGACATGGTGGTGACGTCGGCGAGGTCGCCGACCGGGCGGCCGTATGCCGACCCGCCGACGGAATGTGCCGCGTCGGCGAGGGTCTTCGCACCCATCCGATCGGCCAAGGACTGCAGCGCTGCGTAGTCGGCGGCTTGGCCGGCATAGTCGACCGCTGCGATGACCTTGCAACGTTCCGTCAGAGCAGCGTCCACGGCCGCCGGGTCGAGGAGGCCGGTGTCGTAGTCGACGTCGGCGAAGACCACGCGAGCGCCGAGCATGGCGGCGCAGGAGGCGGTGGCCACGAAGGTCATGGGGGTGGTGACGACCTCGTCGCCGGGGCCGACGCCGAGGGCGGCGTACGCGATGTGGAGTGCCGCGGTGCCCGACGTACAGCTGACGGCGCGGTGGCCGCCGGCCAGTTCGGAGATCGCGTTCTCGAAGGCGGTGACCGCGGGGCCGGTGGTCAGCCAGTCGCCGCGCAGTACGGCGGTGACCGCCTCGATGTCCTCCTCCGCGATCGACTGGCGCCCGTAGGGGAGCACGTCAGACGTCGCTCTCGAGGATCTTGCGGATCTCCTCGATCGAGTACCACTGGTCGTTGGTGTCGGAGGCGTAGTGGAAGCCGTCTGGCACCGGTGTGCCGTCGGCGGGCGGCTGGTAGCCCCAGGTGGCGAGGTCCGGCTGCAGCACGAAGCGGTTGCCGAGGGCGAGCGCGCGGCGGCCTTCCTCCGGGCTGATCATCTCCTCGTGCAGCTTCTCGCCGGGGCGCAGGCCGACGTCGTGCATCGCCGCGCCGGGCGCGATCGCCTCCGCCAGGTCGGTCACCTTCATCGACGGGATCCGCGGCACGTACAGCTCGCCGCCGGTCATCAGGTCGAACGAGTCGACCACGAACTCGACCGCCTCCGGCAGCGTGATCAGGAACCGGGTGCAGCGCAGGTCGGTGATCGGCAGCGGCTGGCCGCTCAGGTGCAGCGCGCGGAACTTCGGGATGATCGAGCCCCGGCTGCCCATCACGTTGCCGTACCGGACGACGCTGAAGCGGGTGTCGTACGCCGCCGCGTAGTGGTTGCCGTTGATGAACAGCTTGTCCGCGGTGAGCTTGGTCGCGCCGTACAGGTTGATCGGGCTGGACGCCTTGTCCGTGGACAGCGCCACGACCCGCTGCACGCCGGAGTCGATGGCCGCCTCGATGACGTTCTGCGAACCGACCACGTTGGTCTGGACGAACTCCCACGGGTTGTACTCACCGCTGTCCACCTGCTTCAGCGCGGCCGCGTGCACGACGTGGTCGACCTTGTGCATCGCCCGGTTCAGCCGGGCGCGGTCGCGGATGTCGCCGATGAAGAACCGCAGCCGCGGGTCGTCGCCGAACGACTGCCGGACCTCCCACTGCTTCAGCTCGTCGCGGCTGAAGACGATGATCCGCCGCGGGTTCAGGTGGGTCAGCGCGTGCCGCACGAAGCTCCGGCCGAACGACCCGGTACCTCCGGTGACCAGGATGTCGGAGCCGGTAAGGATTGACACGCGAGCGGGACCCTTCTGACGGACAGTTCCGAACCGCACACACGCGGTGCAGACCTCGAAACAATAGCTGCCCCGTTCAGTACCTCCTCAATCCACTGTCTCAGCACCGCGACATCAAACGTACGCTGGGCCGGATGAGACGCGTCGGGGTGCGGTGTGATGTCGGGCCGGGCCGGGGGATCGGGCACGTGATGCGCTGCCTGGCGCTCGCTGAGGAGGTACGGCGGCGCGGGGTCGACCTGGTGTTCGTGTGTGACGCGTACACCGTGCCGTGGGCGGCGGAGCAGATCGCCGCGCGCGGGATGGCGGTCGAACGCGCGGTTGGGAGCCCCGACGAACATGTGGAGCTCTTCAAGCGGCTGCGGCTCGACGCGGTCGTCTTCGACTCCTACGACCTGGACGCGCCGGTCTACTCCGCGGTCCGGGCAAGTCTCCCGACGCTCGCGATCGTCGACGGCGACTTCCGCGGCGCCGAGGCAGACGTGCTGGTCGACCAGAACCTGGCCGCCGAGCTCGACCACCCGTCGCTGCCGCGGGATTCGGTCCGCCTCGCCGGCCTGCCGTACGTGATGATCCGCGACGAGATCCTCGGCCACCGGCCCAGTACGCCGCCCACCACAGGCCGCGCGAGCGCCGTACCGCGGGTGTTCGCGTTCTTCGGCGGCACGGACGCGTTCGGCGCCGGGCCGTACGTCGCCCGCGCCCTGGCGGCGACCGGTCTGCCGTTCGAGGCCACTGTGGTCGCGCCGGCACCGGATCTCGCCGCGCGGATCGCCGCGGTCGAGCTGCAGCCGCACCAGCGGCTCGACGTGATCGGCCCGACGGATCAGCTGGCGGCCCGCGTCCGCGAAGCCGATCTGACCATCAGCGCCTCCGGTACGTCGACGTGGGAGCTGCTCTGTCTCGGGGCGACCGCGGCGCTGGTGTGCGTGGTCGACAACCAGGTGATGGGCTACGAGCGCGCTGTCGACACCGGCGCCGCCGCCGGCCTCGGTTTGTTGAGCGCGTTGCAGCAGGACAGCTCGTCGGCGGATCAGGTGCTCAAGCGGCTGCTCGGCGATCCGGCCGAGCGTGGGCGCTTGGCGAGAGCGGGGTGGGAGCTGGTCGACGGCCGCGGGCGTGAACGAGTCGCTGACGCCCTGCTCGGCCTCATCTGAGCTCGTAGATCGTCGCGTCCAGGGTGGCGTGCCGCAGACGGACGTAGTTGCGGAGCGCGGGTGACACCGTGCCGGCCCGGTGGTCGGCGTACAGCCAGCGCACGCCGGCCTGGCGCAGTCGCTCGATCGCGGCGGGCGTGGGCGCCTTGAACGCGATGTCGTTGGCGACCAGCTCCTCGCGGTTCCAGTACGGGATGAGGCTCGGGTTGCCGTCGTTCTCGAGGGCGATCCGGTTCGCCTGGTTGGAGTACGACCAGCCCTCGATCAGGACCGGCCGCTCGGACAGCGCGGCGAGCCAGAAGTGCCGGCTGTCGCAGAGGCCGTCGCGCTCGATGATGCAGTGCGCGTTCGTCGCGACCAGGTCGCCCGGCGCGCTGTTCCGCCGCAGCCACTGCGCGGCGCCGGCCTCGGCCGCCGTCGCGCCGCCGCGGAACGGATGCGCGAAGACCAGGTTCGACGCCTTGTCCGACACGAATCCCTGCAGCGGGACGAGCGTCGCGCCGATCATGCAGGCGGCGACCGCGGCACCGATCAGCGCGACGAAGAAGCTGCCAGGTCGTCGGGCCAGCTTCCAGCCGACAGCCACCAGCACCGCGACGGCCGCCACGGCCACGGCACTCCACGCCCACGGGCCCTTGATGCCGCGCAGGTCGCTCGACTGCGAGCGTGCAAATGCCACCGCGATCAGGCCGAGGATTCCGGCTGCGCCGACGAGCACCACGGCCCGCCGGTCGCCGAGCCGGCCGACCAGATTCGCGAGCCCGACGGCCGCGAGGACGGCGATGACCGGGAAGGCCGTCCGCAGGAAGTACAGCTGACTGACGCCGGACTGGGTCGTCAGCACCGTGCCCAGCAGCCCGGCCACCGCGACACCCGCAAGGAACACGGCACCGGTGTCGCGCCATCGCCGGCCGAGGAAGAACAACCCCGACGCGGCCAATGCCCAGCTCAGCAGAGTCGTTGCCCCGGCCAACAACTGGGCGTGCGGGTTCGACACCAGCATCGGGTACGGCGCCAGCTGGACGAACGTCTCGAACGGCTTGATCTCCGTCCCCCACGTGCTCCCGCCGAAGATCGCGATCAACGCCGCCACGAACACCGTCAACGACAGCAACCCACCGAGGAACGCCGGCCGCGTGCTCCGCCGTACGAGCCCCAACTGCAGGAACGCGAAGGCGAACCCGGTGCCCACCAGCGGCAAAATCGTCGACTTCGACCCGGCCGCGATCAACGCGAGCAGGACGAGCAGCACCCACCGGCTCCGCGGCCTGCCGTCGGCCCGCAGCAGATCCACTGCCACCACGCAGAAGGCGAGCGTGATCAGGACCCCGAGGTTCTGCGTCGGACTCAGGTACGCCGCCACCGCGGTCGAGATCCCGCCCAACCCGGTGCTCGCGAGCGGCTGCACAGCTCCGCCGAGACCGGCAACGAAGACCGCGAGCGGCCCGGCCCACGTGGCTCCTGACTCGGCGGTCGGCGCCAACCGGCCGGCCAGCGCGAACACCAGCCCGCACCCGGCGAGGAACAGCGGCAGCCAGCTCAGCGAGTGGATCAGGTCGGTGAGGTCGATCCGCGTCCCCCACTGTGTCGCGGCGGTCGCTTGATGGAAGAACGTGTGGTACTTCATCGGCTCGCCGCCGAGCCACAGCGTCGAGATCGGTACGTCGTACTTCGCGCTCGCCGCCAGGGCCTGCTGGAAGGCCAGGTCGGGGTAGGCGCGCAGCGGATCGGTGTACGCCGGCAGGAACTGTGCCGGGCCGCGCCGGTACACGATCAGCAGCACGACCGCGGTCGACGCCGCGAGCAGCCAGGCCTGCAGCGGGCGCACGGGTCGCTCGACCCGCCGCCAGACCCGGGCGCGGGCGTCACCGTCCACGAAGGTGATCACCAGGACGACCGGCGCCCAGACCCACGACCACGCCTGCAGCCCGACGGACGCGCTCGCCAGGTAGACCAGAACCTGCCCCGCCGTACCAACCGCGAATCCGGCGGAGAGGTCCTCCACCAGGTTGCGCCCGTACCCGCCGATCAGCCGCCACACCGCGAACCCGGGCAGCGCGACCGCGACCACGGTGAACAGCACGAACCGGGCGACCTCGAAGACCGTCGCCTGCAGCGCCAGCAGGACGATCGCCAGCACCACGACCGAAAGTCCGGCGACCAGACCGGACAGCGAAGGCCCCGCGGTCCGCGGCCCCCGCCGCCTCGCTTTCGCGCGCATGCCGTAACACTAATGTGAAATCAGTCGCACCACGAATGCAACGTGTCACTCCCTGTGAGACCCGGACGGCCCGGATGGCCTAAGCTCGACGGCCTATGAGTTGGTACGACGCGCTCGAAGCCGGCGAGCTGACCGTGCGGCCGTCCGTGGACGCCGCGAAGCGGTTCGGCGTCTCCATCGACCGGATGTCGGTGTCCGCCTCGGCCGGTACGCCGCTCGCCGACGTACTGTCCGCGGTCGAGAAGTCGACGGCCGACGTGATCGTGCTGCGCTACCCGGCGCGCGAGACCACCTGGTTCGCGGCGCTCGCCGACGGTCCGCGCCGGGCGCTGCTGGCCGACACCGTCACCGCCTGGGCGTTGCCCGTGGGCAAGGGCCGCCGCCCGGCGCCGCTGGCCGGTTTCACGGCGCAGGTCGAGCCCGACGTCGACGACGACCTGGTGGACGACGTGGTCGCGGACGTCTTCGGCGACTCCGGCAACCACTACTGCGCCGACCCGGTGTTCGACCGGGCGCTCGCACTGGCCGGCCGGCAGGAATGGGCCCGGCGGCGGATCGGTGCCGCGGGTGCCGTCGTACTGCGAGGACCGGACCGGCGGGTGCTGGCGCTGGCGGCCGTCGACGAGCAGCGGTCGTGGACCGAGATCCAGCTGGCCGGCGTCGTACCGGCCGAGCAGGGCCGCGGCCGGTACGGTCACCTGCTCGCGGCGGTCGAGGACGCCTGTACGACGCGGCGCCTGGTCGTCACCACGCAGGCCCACCAGATCGGCATCCAGCGCATCTGGTCCCGGTACGGCTTCGAACCTGTGCATAACCTCCTGACGGTTCACCTCGTTGCCGCTACGTAGATCTTCGTAGCGACCGCGAGGGAGGGCCCACCGGAGTGACGCCGCGGTTGAGCGTTGTGGTGCCCTTCTACGGCGTCGGCGAGTATCTCGGTGACTGCCTGGACTCGATCGCGCGGCAGGCGTGGGGCGATTTCGAGGCGATCCTCGTCGACGACGGCTCGCCCGACGACAGCGCCGTCGTCGCGAAGGAGTTCTGCACCCGGGACCCGCGGTTCCGGCTGATCCAGCAGGACAACGCCGGCCCCGGTCCGGCCCGGGACGCCGGGATCCGCGAGGCCACCGGCGAGTACCTGGCGTTCGTCGATGGCGACGACCTGGTCTCGCGGTACGGCTTCGCCGCCCTGGTGCGGACCCTCGACCGCACCGGCTCGGACTTCGCCGGCGGCAACGCGCGGCGGTTCAACAACAGCTTCGGGGTCCGGCCGTCGTGGCTGCACAAGCAGCCGTTCGCGCGGGTTCGGCACGCCACGCACGTCACCGAGTTCCCCGACCTGGTCCTGGACCGGATGCTCTGGAACAAGGTCTACCGGCGGTCGTTCTGGACCGAGCACGGCTACACCTTCCCCCCGATCCGGTACGAGGACTACCCGGTCGCGCTCGCGGCGCATCTGGACGCGGTGACCGTGGACACGATCACGCAGGCGGTCTACTACTGGCGCGAGCGGGAGTCGGGCGAGTCGATCACGCAGCAGAAGTTCCAGCTCGGCAACATCCGGGACCGGGTGACGTCGGCCGGGATGGTGATCGACCTGGTCGCGGACGCCGCGCCGGTGGTCCGCCGGCGGACGCACGCACACCTCGCGCAGATCGACGTCCTCACGCTGATGTCCGCGTTCGGCACGGTCCCGACCGAGGACGAGCAGGCGCTCGTCGACCTGTCCCGCGAGCTGCTCGGCCGGCTCGACGAGGACGTCCTGGCAGCGACCCACCGGTACGACCGGATCCAGCACGCCGCGCTCCGGTCCGGCGACGTCGAGCTGCTCCGGCGACTCGCCGTCTTCCGGAACTCGGGCGGCCTCCGCGGCGGGGCGCGCGCCGTACCGCGGGCCTGGCGGCTCGAATACAACTATCCGGGGCTCGGTGAGCCCGTCGTGCCCCAGGCGCTGTACAAGCTCCGCGAGCAGGATCTGACCCTCGCGACGAGCGTCCGCGAGGTCAGCTGGATCGACGGCAAGCTCTCGGTGAAGGGCACCGCAGAGATTCGCCACCTGGAGACGTTGCGTACGTCGACCCTCGAGATCGCACTCGCCGTCGGCAAGACGACGTACCCGCTGGACGTACGGCGGTATGCCGCGCTGGACCTGCACGGGGACCAGACGCTCGTCGGGTTCGAGGTGCTGCTGGACCAGGAGCTGCTCAGCCGGTGCACCGGCGCACCCGCACACTTCGAGGTGCGGATGCGGTCGGGCCGGCGGGAGCGGAAGGGCATGCTCGGTGGTCAGGGCCCGGGGAGTCCCGGGTGGCCGCCCGGCGCCTGGATCGACCCGGCGAACTGGATCCAGCCCGGGCCGGGGACGCGCGGCTGGTTCTCGCTGCGGCGGCTGACGGATCCGTGCCGGCTGACCGCGGTCGAGCAGACCGGCGACGAGCTGGTGCTGCACGGCACGGCGTCGTTCGACGAACCGGAGCTGTACCTGAGCCGGCCGGTCGTCGGCGGCGAGGAAGAGATCCCGTTGGAGATCGACGGGCGGGACTTCGTCGCGCGGGTGCCGGTCCGGGACATCCTCGCCGCGGCGAACCACGACGACCCCTTCGGTCAGCGGACGACCCGGGTGTTCCGCGTCCGCGGGCCCGAGGGTCAGCAGCGCGTGCTGCTGTGGACCGCGGGCGACGCGGCCGTCTCGTGCGTCGTGGACGAGCGCGTGGTCACGCTGACCCGGTCGACCGGCGGTTACGTGAACCTGCACGAGGCGCCGATCCGGACGACCGCCGTGGCTGCTGTCGCCGACGGCAGGCAGTTGGTGGTGCGCGGTGCGGAACGTGGTGACGTGACATTCGCCTGGCGGCGGTACCTGGCCGATTCCGACGAGCATCTCGATGTCCCGTGCCGTCACACCCGCACCGCCGAGGGGTGGTCCGCGGCGGTCGACGTCGACGCGCTGATCCCGGTGACGGCGGTGCAGGTCTCGGTCGACCCGCTGGCGGCGCTGGCCGATTGGATCCTGTTCGCAACCTCTCCCGACGGTACGGCGCATGCCGTCCAGTGCGAGCCGTTCCTGTGCAGCCGGTTGCCCTTGGCAATCACGCACGGGAGGCACGCGCTCGCCGTCCGACCCCATGCCGGCACTCTGCACGTCGAGGTGCGCTGATGCATCACCACAACCATTACTACGGTCAGGCGCACATCCTTTCGCGGTACGCCGGCTTCGACTTCGACCACCCGCCGCGGCTGCGCGGATACCTGCAGCACGGGTGGAACATCGGCTGCGGCTGGAACCCGGTGCACGAGTTCTACGACGGCGCCTGGCGGTTCACCTGGAGCGATGCGCCGAAGCGCCGCGGGCACGCGCTTGGTCGGCGGAACTACCACAGCATCGGCGCCCCGTTCCTCTACCTGATGGATCTGGAGCCGGAGCCCGCTGTGTCGGACCAGGATGGGCCGGTCGAGCGCGAGGGCACGCTGTGGTTCCTCTTCCACGGGTGGGAGGGCGGCAAGATCCACGGCGATCACCAGCGGCTGATCGACGAGATCCGCGAGACCGAGCCCGGCCCGGTGACGTTCAGCCTGTACTACACCGAGTACGACCGGCCCGAGGTGCGCGGGTTCTACGAGGACGCGGGCTTCCGGGTGGTCTCGTTCGGGCGCCGCGGGTTCTCGTACGAGGGGACCGATCGGCGGTTCCTGTTCAAGCAGCTGGCCGAGCTGCGCAAGCACAAGCGGGTGGCCGCGAACCGGCTGTCGACGGCGATCTTCTACGGCGTCGCCGCCGGCTGCGAACCGGCGGTGTACGGCGACCCGATGGAGATGGACGGCGAGAACCCGCTGTTCGGCGGTCAGGGCCGGATTGAGCGGCTCTGGCCGGAAATGCTCGGAAAGACCGTCGACCTCGAAGCCGCCCGGGCCACCACCGACGTGGAACTCGGCAAGCCCTGGATGATGCCGGCCGCGGAACTGCGGAGCCTGTTCGATTGGAGAGAGCGTGTCTGAGGTTCAGGTGGTCCGCGGTGAGATGCAGCCGTGGACCGATCACACGACGCCGCGGCCGGCGCTCGCCGCGCTGCTCACCGACGTCGTCCCCGCCAACCGGCGGACGCTGATCCTCGGGCCGCACGCTCCGCAGCTGATCGAGTCGGTGCTCGCGCATTCCGCGGACGTGTCGATCCTGGTCCGCTCGGTCGCCGACGCGCAGCGGTTGGGCGAGGACTTCGGCCCGTGCCTGCAGGTGATCGCGGGCGCGCTGGACGGGCTTCAGGCCGAGCCGTACGACGTGATCATCGCGTCGGACGGTCTCGACCGGGTGCTGGGCTACGACAGCGCAGACCTGTCCTGGACCGCACGTCTGGAGGCGGTGCGCGCGCTGGCCGGTCCGGGCGCAGTCGTCGTCCTCGGGCTGGAAAACGAGTTCTCGCTGGTCAACCTGCTGGACAGCAGGCCTGCGCACGAGCGCCACGGCGACGACGAGTGGCGCCCGCTCCACGACGACCCGACCCGGCCGGTCTCCGTCGACCAGTTCCGGGCCGCGCTCCCGTGGACCGCCGAGGTGTACGCCGACTTCGCGTCGCGCACGTACGTCCGCGCCGACGTCGCCGCGGCGGCCCGTCCGGGCGAGCTGCCCACCCGGTTGGCGGTCGCCGCGGTGGAAACGGTCGACGTGCCGCTCCTGTCTCCCGCCCACGAAGGCATCGACACCGCCGCCCGCGCGGGGCTCCTCCCGGCCGTCCCCACCGGCTGGCTGGCCGTCGTAGGCGTCCAGCCCCCGCACGACGTCTACGCCCAAACCGCCGACGCCGTCCTGACCGCCGGCCAGACCCTGACAGGCTGGGACATCGCCCTGACCGGCGATCCCGGTCCCGCGGCGGAGCTCCTGTCCTTCGACCCTGCGGTCGTGCCTGCGACGGTGCCCGCGGGGGTGTCGGTCGAGAGTGTGTTGTTCCGGCTCGCGGCCGCGGAGGATGTGCCGGCGTTCCGGAAGCTGGCGGCGGAGCTCGGCGACTGGGTGACTGCCTCGCCGGTGATCGTGCGGTGGGACGACGTGATCTACGACGGCGAGTCCTTCGCCCACGGTGTTTCGGGGTGGGTGTCCGAGGGAGCCGTGGAGAAGGAGGATCTTCTCGCAGCAGCTTGGGTGCGGTTCCACGACCGGTTGGTCGGACAGCATCGGCGGCATCCGTGGCCGTCGTGGATGATCGGCGACGACCTCGTCTCCGCCTGGCTCGGCATGTCCGGTGTCGAGCCGCCCGAACCGGCCCAGGCCACGTCTCCCGACACAGTTGCCGCCACCACCGAACAAGTTGCTCACGGCAAGGAGCTGGCCGACGCCCTGGCCGCCGTACTGGGGAAACCCGCCACGGTCGACGTCCGCACCAGCCTCGCCGAGGCCGAGGACGCCAAGCACAAGCTGTTCGAGCTGAAGGGCCACGTCTACGGCCTCGAGCGCACCCTCGGCTTCCGCAACAAGGCGATGAAGACCCGCGAGAACCGCATCCGCGAGCTCCGCGGTCAGCTCCAGCGGCTGACCACGGCCCACGACCGGATCCGCGGATCCCGCACGTACGCCGTCTCGCGGGTGATCTTCCACGCGGCCCAGGTCCGCAAGCCGAAGGTCGTCGCCCGCAAGCTCGCTCGCCGGATCCGGAAGCGGTGAAGCGGTCGCGCCTGAGCGTGGTAGTGCCGTTCTACAACGTGGGGGCTTACATCGGGGACTGCCTGGACTCGATCGCGCGGCAGACCTTCGGCGATTTCGAGGCGATCCTGGTCGACGACGGGTCACCGGACGACAGCGCCGTGATCGCCAAGGAGTTCTGCGTCAACGACTCCCGGTTCCGGATCGTCGAGCAGCAGAACGCCGGCCTCGGACCGGCGCGCAACACGGGCGTCGAGCATGCCACGGGGGAGTACGTCACGTTCGTCGACAGCGACGACCTGGTCACCCGGCACGGCTTCGGGATGCTGATCCGCGCGCTCGACCGGACCGGCTCGGATTTCGCCGGCGGCAATGCGCGACGGTTCAACAACAGTTACGGCGTACGGCCGTCGTGGCTGCACGCGCAGGCGTTCACGGCCGACCGGCTGGCCACGCACGTCTCCGAGACGCCGCAGCTCGTGCTGGACCGGATGGTGTGGAACAAGGTGTACCGGCGGTCGTTCTGGGACGAGTACGGCTACCGCTTCCCGGCGATCCGGTACGAGGACTATCCGGTGACGCTCAAGGCGCACCTCGACGCGGTCACCGTCGACACGCTCGCGGCGCCGGTGTACTTCTGGCGCGAGCGGGAGTCCGGCGACTCGATCACGCAGCAGAAGTTCCAGCTCGCGAACATCCGCGACCGGGTGGTCTCGGCCGGCCTGGTGCTGGACGAGGTCGAGGACGCGCAGCCGGAGATCCGGCGGCGGGTGCACGCGCACTTCCGGCAGATCGACCTGCATGCGATCCTCTCGGCCTTCGGTACGGTCCCGGCCGAGGAGGAGCAGCACCTGGTCGCGCTCACCACCGAGCTTCTCGACCGGCTGGACGCGGACGTGCTGGTGAACTCGCCCCGCGTCGCGCAGCTCCAGTTCGACGCGTTACGCGCCGGGGACCTCGGGCTGCTGCGCAAGGTCGCGCTCGACCCGGACGCGGCGCAGGACCACCTGCAGTTCGCGAAGACCGACCTGACGATGGCGACCGGGGTGCGCGAGGTGACCTGGATCGACGGCGATCTGTCGATCCGCGGCACCGCCGAGATCCGGCACCTGCAGTCGAAGCCGTCGAGCCTCCGGATCGACCTGGTGATCGCGGGCCGCAGGCACCGGCTCCCGGTCCGGCGCTACCCGGCGGCGGACCTGCGCGGCGCGGAAAGCCTGGTGGGGTTCGAGGTTCGCGTCAGCCGGGAGCTGCTGGCCAGGTGTACGGCGGGCCCGTCGCACTTCGACGTCCGGCTGCGAGCCGGCGGGATCCGCCGCCGGGACCTGCTGCGCGGGCAGAAGGCCGGCAGCCCGGGGTGGCCGCCGGGCGCGTGGATCGACGCGACGAACTGGATCCAGCCCGGTCCGGGCAAGGACGGGGCGTTCGCGGTCCGGCGGCTGGCGGATCCGTGCCGGTTGACGTCGGTCGAGCAGACACCGGGCGCGCTGATCCTGCACGGCCGGTCGGCGTTCGACGAGCCGTCGTTGTTCGTCAGCCGGCCGCTGTCGGGTGGCGAGGAGGAGCTGCCGCTCGAGGTGCACGGCCGCGACTTCACGGCGCGGTTGCCGATCGGGCCGATCCTCGCCGAGGTCAACCCGGACGACCCGTTCAGTCAGCGGACGACGCGCGCGTTCCGGGTCCGGGGGCCGCAGGGCCGCGAGCAGGTGCTGCTCTGGACGGCGGGCGACCGGCTGGTGTCGCATGCCGAGGGCGGTCGCGCGGTGATGCTGACCCGGTCGACCGGCGGGTACGTGAATCTGCACGAGTCGCCGATCCGGATGACCGCCACCGCTGCGGTTGCCGCAGGCACCATGTTGGTGGTGCGCGGGCCGGACTGGGGTGACGTCGACTTCAGCTGGCGGCGGTACCTGCCGGACTCCGACGACCACGTCGACGTCCCGTGCCGCCGTACGGTCTCCGACGACGGCTGGGCCGCCGTGGTGGAGATGGCCGCCCTGGACCCGGCCGAGTGGATCCTCTTCGCCACCCTCCCCGACGACACCGCCCACGCCGTCCAGTGCGAGCCCTTCCTGTCCAGCCGCCTCCCCCTCACCGTCAACCGCGCGCCCCGAACCCTCACCGTCCGCCCCCTCGCCGGCACCCTCCACCTCGAGGTCACCTAGCACACCGCCCACCCCCAATTTGCCTGGTGAGCCAGGCGAATTGGGGGTTCTGCACTGATTATCAGGGTGCAGGACCCGGCATTTGCCTGGTCCACCAGGCAAATTGGGGGGTGGGCGGCGGCGGGCCGGGGTGCGGGGTCAGCGGCGGGCGATGAGTAGTTGGTGGGTGACGGGCCAGGTGATGGGGTCTCCGTCGGGGGTGGTGATGGTGGCGACGGGGGCGATGCGGTTCTCGATCACCCAGTCGTTGCGCCAGGCGTTCGAGGCCGGGTCGATGGTGAAGCCGGCGCGTTCGGCGATCGCGGACCAGCCGGCGAAGGTCAGGCCGCAGAACTGCTCGTGGGTCTCGCTCAGCCAGTTGTCGACGTAGTCCTTGCGGGTCAGGAAGTCCATCGCGTCCGCCAGCCGCAGCACCAGCCCGTCGGCGCGGACGTCGTAGGAGAACGGGACGCGGGCGTTCCGCCGGAAGTCGTGGGCGAACTGGAAGAACCTCGCCCGCGTCGACAGCCTCCCGACGTACGCCGCGGGGTCGGCAAGCGCCTCGAGCTCCGCGACGCCGTCCGGGTTCTCGCCGTCGCTGTCGTCCAGCCGCAGGACGACGGGACGCTCGGGCTCGTCGGGGCCGCAGACGTCGGAGTTGATCCAGACGCCGTCCGGGGCGGTGTGCGCGAACAGCGCGTCGGCGAACCGCTGGACCGTGCCGGGCCGCGAGCCGTCGGCGTACGACCAGATCTCGTGGGTGAGCGCCAGCGTCAGTGTGGTGTCGATCGACCGCGGCGGGAACACCGCGGAGCCGAGCATGTTGCGCTGGTAGAAGTAGACGTTCGGGTTGCTGAAGAGACCCTGCTCCTTCTTGTGCTCGCACTCGGCGAACAGGTGCCGCGCGACCTCGACGCCGATCAGGTCCGACTCGTGGAAGCGCGGGTCGCGGTCGGCGAGCTGCAGCGTCGCGCCGGTCGCGCAGCCGATGTCGAGGATCCGGCCGGGACGCACGAAGTCCTTGATCTGCAGCCATTTCCGCTCGGCCGCGGTCTCGAACGCGTCGGCGTACGTCTTGTAGTCGCGGGTCGTGGTGAGGCCGCCGTCGTCGCCGACCACCGGGTCGTTCACGCAGCGGGCGATGTGTGCGTCCAGCGCGTACCGCCCGAACACGTCCACGGTCGCCGGATGCGCGAACTCCTTCCATTGCTCGTCGCCCGCTGCGATCATCAGCAGCACGTCCCACGGCCGCGCCGTACCGTCGGGCTCGACGTCGATCACGGAGTACCCGAGCTGCTCGTACAGCTTGCCGACCGCGGGCGTCGAACACGCCACCACCGTGTTCGCCGGCGTCAACCGGACGAGATCGTCGGTGCCGGCCTCGATCGCCTTCACCGTGACCTCGGCGAACTCGTCCGTCGGCGGGGTGTCCACCACCCCGACCACCAGCGAGCGGAGCCCCTCCGCCACGCTGAACCGCTCGATCGCTGCTTCCCGCCGATCGAACGCCACCGGGTTCCGCTTGGTCGTGCGGTGATTCGCCGACGTCACGGCCCACACCACGGTCCGGTCCGCGTGCCGGCGCAGGAACTCGGCCTGGAAACGCGTCAGGACGTGGTGCCGCCCGGGGAACAGCAGGTACATCAGAGCAGGTCCCAGGTGAGCGGAGTGCCGGCCTTGGCGTCGGTGCGGAACGGGCGGCCCTCGACCTGGGTGAAGAGGTCGGGGGCGAGGCCGCCGGCGGGCCGGATCGAGCGGACGTTCTCGAACGTGATCAGGTCGCCGGCCCGGACGTCCTGGGTGACGAAGAGCGAGCGTCGGAAGCGGAGGACGTTCTGCTCGGCCTGCTTCGGGCCGATGACGGGCTCACCGAGCGACAGTTGCGCGACCCGGGTGCTCTCGACGAGCAGCTCGAGCTCCCACGGCTCCAGCGAGAACGCGGAGTCCACACCGCCGTCGACGCGCTTCAGCGTCACGTGCTTCTCGATCACGGTCGCGCCGAGTGCGACCGCGGCCACCGCGGCGCCGATCCCCATGGTGTGGTCGGACAGCCCGACCTGGACGCCGAGTGCGTCGCGAAGGACCGGGATGCCGCGCAGGTTCGACTGCTCGGGCGGCGCCGGGTAGCTCGCCGTACAGGACAGCACGATGATCTGCTCGTTCCCCGTCGACCGCGCGGCCCGGACGGCGGCATCGATGTCGGTGAGCGTCGCGGAGCCGGTGGAGATGATGATCGGCTTGCCGGTCTCCGCCATCCCGCGCACCAGCGGCAGGTCGCCGATCTCGTTCGAGGCGACCTTGTACGCCGGGACGTCGAGCTTCTCCAGGAAGTCGATCGCGGTGCTGTCGAACGCGGACGAGAACGCGACCAGCCCGAGCGACTTCGCCAGCTCGAAGATCGGCTCGTGCCATGCCCAGGGCGTGTGCGCCTCCTCGTACAGGTCGTACAGCCGCGCCTCGCTCCACAGTTCGTGCTCCGCCGGCAGCCGGAACGCCGGTAGGTCGAGGTCGAGTGTCATCGTGTCCGCGGTGTATGTCTGCAGCTTGAGCGCCTGCGCACCGGAGTCGGCGACCGCACGGACGATGTCCAGCGCCCGCTCCAGGTCGCCGTTGTGGTTCCCGGACATCTCCGCGATGACGAACGGCTGGTGATCGGGCCCGACCGCGACGCCGCCGATCTCGATGGTGGTGCTCATGATTTCCCCTTGCGTCGATCGTGTTCACGCAGGCTGATCGGAATCACCCTGATCTCGCGCCCGTCGGCGTACCGCGTCTCCGGCGTACCCTCGACGAACCGGAACCGCCGGTTCATCTGCCGGACCACCGTGTTGTGCTCGAGCACCTCTCCGGTCAGCACTTCGAGACCGAGGTCGTCGAACGCGTACGCCGTGGCCTCGCGCATGACCTCGATCCAGGCCGGCAGTGTCTCGCCCCGCTCGGCGAGACCGTCCGCGTCCAGGAAGAACCCCCAGGCTCCGGACGGGCCGTCGAGATCGAAGAAGTTCACGACCCCGGCGGTCGCGCCGTCCCGGATGTAGATCAGCACCCGCCGGGACGGATCGGCCGACGCCTTCGCCCACCAGGCCGCGTGCTCGTCCGCGGTGATCTCGTGCGCGGTGATGCTGACGGCACGGTTCGCCTGCTGATTTCGTAGTCGCCGGATCGTGTCGACATCGTCCTCGGTCGCGGCGCGCAGCATGGTCCTAACCTAGCGTCTTCCCGGAAGGCCGCTGATGTGTAAACATCTTTCCACTTCACCGGAAAGAATAGTCGGAGAGTGACATGAGAGTCTGGCGAGTGATGGGCGTTCTCGGCGTGACGGCGGGACTGATACTGAGCGGTCTGACGGGTACGGCGTCCGCCGTGGAGACGGACGGGCAGCAGACGTGTGCGCCGAACGCGTCCACCCCGCTCCGGCAGTTCCGGGCGAGCTGGGTCGCGTCGGTGGTGAACATCGACTGGCCGTCGAAGACCGGGCTGACCGCCGCGCAGCAGCAGGCCGAGCTGGTCGGCTGGCTCGACGACGCGGTCCGGCAGAACCACAACGCGGTCATCCTGCAGGTCCGCCCGACCGCGGACGCGTTCTGGCCGTCCAAGGTGGAGCCCTGGTCGAAGTATCTGACCGGCGTGCAGGGCGGCGACCCCGGCTACGACCCGCTGGCCTTCGCGGTCGCCGAGGCCCACAAGCGGAACCTCGAGCTGCACGCGTGGTTCAACCCGTACCGGCTGTCGATGGACACCAACATCAACGGCCTGCTGCCGACCCACCCGGCGCGGCAGCACCCGGACTGGGTGGTCTCGTACGGCGGGAAGCTCTACTACAACCCCGGCATCCCCGCGGCCCGGAAACTGGTCGAGGACGCGATCATGGACGCGGTCTCGAACTACGACATCGATGGCGTGCACTTCGACGACTACTTCTACCCGTACCCGGTGGCCGGCCAGGTCTTCAACGACGCCGCGACGTACGCACAGTACGGCGCCGGCTTCTCGAACATCGCCGACTGGCGGCGGAACAACATCGACCTGCTGATCCAGGAGCTCGGCCAGAAGATGCACGCGGCCAAGCCGTGGATCAAGTTCGGCATCTCGCCGTTCGCGGTCTGGCGGAACAAGGCCACCGACCCGGAGGGCACCGACACCACGGCCGGCGTGCAGACGTACGACGACCTGGCCGCGGACACCCGCAAGTGGGTCCGCGAGGAGTGGATCGACTACATCGTCCCGCAGGTGTACTGGGCCGGCGGGTTCGCGCCCGCGGACTACAACAAGATCGTGCCGTGGTGGGCCGAGCAGGTCCGCGGGACGCACGTCCACCTCTACATCGGCGAGGCAACCTACAAGGTCGGTACGTCGACGCAGTCGCCGGACTGGTCGGATCCGAAGGAGCTGAGCGACCACCTGGCCTTCGACAGCACGATCCCCGAGGTGAAGGGCAACATCTTCTTCTCCGCGAAGGACGTCCGCGCGGACCGGCTCGGTGCGACCACGCTGCTCAACAACACCTGGTACACGCGGCCGGCGCTGATCCCCGCGATGCCGGCCCTCGACGCGCGGGCGCCGCTGCCGGTGCACGGGGTCCACGCGGCGCGCACGGGTGACGGTGTCCAGCTGCAGTGGTCCAGGACGTCGAACGACACCACGTCGTACGCGATCTACCGCCGGGAGCTCCGCGGCGGCGACCACTGTCCCGACAACGACGCGCGCAACCTGATCGCCACGGTCCGCTCGACGGGCGCCGCCCAGTCGTACGTCGACACCACCGCGACGCCGGGCACCGCGTACATCTACTCGGTGACCGCGCTCGACCGGCTCGCCAACCAGAGCATCGCGATCCCGGCCGTCACCGTCCGCTGAGCCGGCTACGGGCTGGTCGTCGGTCCCGGCGTGATCGTGAACTGCGCCGGGACCGCGGTGGTCGTGACCTGCGTCGCGACCGGAGTGGTCGGAAAGCTGCCGGTGGTGGGCAGCGGACCGGTCGGGAACGGCTGCGTCGGCTGCGTCTGACCGGGTGACGGCGGCCCGGTCGGCACCCCTGGAGACTGCGAGCCGGTCGGGAAGCTCGGCGTACTGGTCGGCAAGCTCGAGGTGTTCGTCGGGCTCGTCGTCGGCGACGGGGGCTTTGTGGGGAACGGGGTCTCGGACGGCGGCGGGAAGACCTGGTAGACCCGGACAGTGCCCAGCTGGAACCGGAGCTCGGTCAGCTTGTCGAGGTTCTTCGGCGCCGCGCCGACCCGCTCGTCGAGCAGCAGCCAGTGCACGCCGTACTTGGTGCGCAGCGTCTCGATCACCTGGCGGCTCGGGTTGCTGAAGACCTCGTCGTTCAGCCGCAGTTGTTCCTGGTCCCAGTACGGCCCCTGCACTCCCGCGGGGTAGGTGTCGTCGACCCTCGTCCGGTACGCCCAGCCTTCGACGAGCACGCGGCGCTCGGCGTACCCGGCGATCCAGTACGACCCTGTCCCGCAGTGCGAGGCCCGCGGCTGGTGGCAGTGCAGGTTCGTCGCGATCCGGTCGTTCGAGCCGGAGTTCCGCCGGATGAACTGCGCCGCCTCGATCCCGCCGGGGGCGATCGACTCGTACGACGTCAGCGGTGGTTCCGCGAACCGCCGGACGGATGCAACCGTCGGCGACACCGTCGTCCCGACGAGGACCGCGACTGCGATCACCGCCCAGATCCGCCGGGAACCGCGCAGGATCAGCCCGAACACGCCGATCCCGAGCACCGCGATCACCAGCGCGACGGCGAGGCTCTGCCCGAAGCAGTCGGCCGTCGTGCACGACCTCGGCGACCGTTCGCGGCCCCAGTAGATCGCCGCGGCCCCGATCAGGAGCGCGACCCCGGCGATCCAGAACTGCCGGCGCTCGAGCGATCCCAGTCCCCAGGTCGCCAGCAGGACGCCGAACACGAAGCCGGTCCGCACGAAGAACAGTTGGGTCTCCCCACGATCTGCCAGCAACGACGCGCCCAGCACCGCCGCCGCGAATCCGGCCACCAGGAAGACCGGCATCGGGTCCCGGGTCACCCGCCGCCTGATCAGCAGCGCGCCCGCCAGCGGCATCACCCACCCGATCACGATCACCACCGCGATGATCGGGACCGCGGAGCCGCCGCCCATCCGGTCCGCGAGGCTCTCGAAGGTCGCCCCCGGATCGAACCGCACGCTCGACGCGGCACCCTGCAGGACGAGGAAGAACGTCGCCGTGTACGCCGCCGCGACGCCGACCCCGAGCACCAGCGCGCGCAGGTTCACCCGCCCGGCCCGCACCGTCAGGTAGATCCAGGCGGCCGCGAGCCCGGCCGCGTACACAGGCAGCGTCGTCGCCTTCGTCAACGCCAGCGCGGCAATCAGCACGCCGGCCGCGACGTACAGCCGGAACAACTGACCGCGCGTCGTCCCCGGCCGTCGACGGAGCAGCAGCGTCGTCACCGCGATCAACGGCAGCAACAGCACCGTCGAGAACGCCTGCGGCGGATTGGTCAGCTCGCCCAGCGAGAACGGCCCGTCCGCGAACACCCGGTCCGACACCGTCCACGGCCATGCGACCAGATCGCCGCCGGCCACCACGAGCCCAGCCGCGATCGGAGCGGCGACCGCTCGCCCGGTCAGCAGCATCCCGACCGCGGCCGCGCCCAGCACGGTCAGCAGGATCCAGGCGAACGGCACCATCCGGTGCGTCAGCACGTCGAGCGGCACGCTGGTGATCCAGTGCACGGACGCGACGTGGTCGTACGCCGCCCAGTGGCTCGTCAGCCACCCGCCGTCGGCGTACGGGACCCGCGGTGGGAAGTGGTGCGTGACCTCACCGGCCAGCGCGAGGTTGTGCGGAGCGTCCGAGTCCGGCCGCAGCGCCTGTGCGCCGTTCAGCGGGATGAGCTGCGAGCCGACCCGCACGAACCACGCGGCCGCGACGCCGACCGCGACCATCATCCCGGCCATCGACCACCAGGGCGTCGGGCGTTCGGGCAGCGTGCGGCGGGGCAGCGCGCGCCACATCCCGAATGCCAGCGCCGGCATCAGCAACGCCGCGAACGGCATCGCGAACAGCATCCCGATCGGATAGAGCAGCGCCTCGACGGCCAGCCCGAACGCCGTACCGAGGATGACGTCCGCGGACAGCCAGCCGACGCCGCCGGTCAGCCTCCGCCAGAACATCGTGCCCGGGACGACGACCACGACCAGCAGATAGGCGAGGTAGGCGGCCGGCATCCACGGCGGGTGCTCCTGCAGCGCCACGAACCATGCCAGTGGGAGCACAGGCAGACTCGCCGCCGCCGCGGTCCGTATGCCCCGTCCGGTCGTACGCCGCCGGCCCGCTCTGATCATCGGCAAAGTGTATGAGTCCGCCATGTCGCGCTCGTGACCGGTGAGCCGTTTACCGGCGACGGCTTCCCGTTTACACTCGGTAATCTCCCAGCCTCGGAGCGTTCGGGAGGGCCCGATGGTCGCTCAGCACATCGCCGGACTGCCGGTCGAGGAGGTTCTGCTAGCGGCGCTCGCCGCGGCGGCCCCGGTGATCACCTTGGTCGCGCTGGAGATCAGGAGCCGGTTCAAGCGATTGCTGGACCGCCGGCACTCATCAACCCCGGAAAGAGCGCCGACGCGGGGCTCGGCCGAGCGCGACGGGTCCGGCGCCCGGACGGTTGGTGAGTGCGGGACGTCCGGCGTTAGGCTTCGGGACTATGAGTTCGGTGGATCGGAGTCGGGTCAGGGAGTTGATGGGTGAGGTGATGACGGCACAGGGCCGGGCATTACCGGCCGACGACACGGCGGACCTGCGCGAGATCGGGTTCCGGTCGCTGGACTTCTCCGAGCTGGCCCTCCGGGTGGAGGACGAGCTCGGCGACGAGCTGAACTTCGATGCCCCTGGGCTGCGCCGGATCGCGACGGTCGGCGACGTACTGGACTTCATCGAGCAACTCCAGTCGGCGTGAGCAGCCGGCGCCGCACCACCGCGCTGATCGGCGACGACAACACCGTGGTCGTCGCGGGCAAGCGCCTGACCTGGCGGACGCTGCACAAACTGCCGCAGCTGCCGTCGCCCGCGGCCGTTCTGGTGGACAACGGCGCCGACGCGCTCGCCGCCCTGCGCCACCACGCTGTGCACGGCACGGAGCTGCTCGTCGCCACCGAATCACGCGTTGACGAGCGCATGCGCGAGGAACTCGGCGAGTCCGGGTTCGCGGTCGTCCTGCCCGATGGGGCAGTCACACCCGCCAGGCTGAAGCGCGTCGAGGAGTCCGGGCGGGCCTGGCTGCTCACTTCAGGCTCCACCGGCCGTCCGAAGCGCATCGGTCACACACTCGAGTCGCTGACCACGGTCACCGCCGACCAGCCGCCGCGGACCTGGCTCCTGCCGTACTCGCCCGGGACGTACGCGTGGTGGCAGGTCGTCACGCTCTCGCTGACCCAGGCCGACCAGGGCCTGGTCGTGATCGAGCCGCACGAGCTGGAGAACTGGCCGGCGATCGCCGCCGAACACGGCGTCACGGCCGCCTCGGGTACGCCGACCTTCTGGCGGCAGGCGATCTACCGCGACGCCGACGCGCTCGCCGGCGTACCGCTGGAGCAGATCACGCTCGGCGGCGAACCGGTCGACCAGGCGATCCTCGATCAGCTCCGGGAGCTCTTCCCGGCCACCCGGATCTCCTGGATCTACGCGTCCTCGGAGGTCGGCGCCTCGATCGTGGTGCACGACGGCAAGGCCGGATTCCCCAGGTCCTGGCTGGACCGCGACCCGCACCCGGAGCGCCCGGTCGTCAGCGTCGACGGCGACGAGCTCGTCATCCGCTCACCGCACCACGGCGCCGGCCTGGTCGGGGCGGTCCGTACCGGCGACCGGGTCGAGTTCGACGGCGACCGGGTGCTGATCACCGGCCGCCTGGACACCGACGAGATCAACGTCGGCGGGTCGAAGGTGTCGGCGGGCGTCGTCCGCAACGTCCTGATGGGCCATCCGGGCGTGTCCTGGGCGCGGGTGTTCGCGCGCAAGGCCCCGCTGGTCGGCCGGATGGTCGCGGCCGAGGTCGTCCCGAACCGGTCCCTCGGCCCGATCACCGACGCCGACCTGGTGCAGTGGTGTTCGACCCGGTTGCCGGACTACGGCGTACCGCGGCGGATCAGGTTCCTCGACGAGATCCCGCAGAAGGAAACCCTGAAGAGCGATGTCTGACGTCACCACAGTCCCGCCGGCCTCGGTCGTGCTCGTGTCGGGCGGTTCCCGCGGCCTCGGCCTGGCGATCGTCACCGATCTGCTCGCGGCCGGCCTGAAGGTCGCCGCGTTCGCCCGGACGGTCACGCCCGAGCTGACGGCGCTCGGCGAGAAGTACCCCGAGCACCTGTACTACGGGTCCGTCGACGTCAACGACACCGCGGCCGGGCAGGCGTTCGTTCGCGAGGTCGAGACTGCCCTGGGGCCGATCGATGCCTTGGTCAACAATGCGGCGATCGGCCAGGACTCGTTGCACGTCCACACGTCCGCGGAGCACCTGGCCGAGATCATCCAGACGAACCTGACCGCACCGCTGGTGCTGACCCGCTTCGTCTTGCGCCGGATGCTCGCCAAGGGCCTGAAGGGCCGGATCGTCAACATCACCTCGATCTGCGCGCAACGCGGCTACCCCGGCCTGGTCGCCTACTCGGCCACCAAGGGCGGGATGGACGCGGCCACCCGGTCACTGGCCCGTGAACTCGGTGGCCGCATTCTCGCCAACGCGATCGCTCCGGGGTTCTTCGCCTCGGAGATGTCGGCCGTCCTCGGCCAGACCCAACTCGACCAGATCGTCCGCCGAACCCCGACCGGTCACCTGACCGAGCCGGAGGACGTCCTCCCGCTGGTCCGCATGCTGCTGCTGGACAACACCAACATCAACGGCCAGGTCCTGGTCGTGGACGGCGCCGCCTCGATCTAGGGCTCGCGGATCGCTCTGCGCGACGTCAGCTCTGGTGCCGATGTACCTGCGGCAGAACGTCGGTCAGGCGGAACGCGTGGACATGGACGGCGTCAGCCGGCCGACCGTGTCGCGGATCTACCGCTCGACCCTGCACTCGGATTAGAGCCGCGCCGGGCACCGCGCGAAGGGCATACAAGCATGGGCCAGTCGTCGGAGGCGGCTGGAATCACTCGCCCGCTCCCGGCCTACCGCAGCACAACAGCCTCCTGCCCGGGGGAGGCTGTTGTGTTGTCGGGGCTCAGCCGGTGGCTGCGAAGGCGGCCGCTTGCTGGAGGGCAGCCTCGTCGGCCCGCCATCGCGAGCGGTCGGCGACGGTGTCCACCACGTCGCCCTCGACCGCCCGCAGGCCGACGTCGGCGGGTTCGGTGGGCTGGGTGGGCTGTGTGGGCTCGGACTCGCGCGGGCCCGTGCTGCCGCTGGGTGGTCGGGCGCGCGGGGGTGCTGTGCGGCGGGCTACGGCGGGGGTGGGTGCGGGTTCGGCCCAGCTGGGGCGGGCGACGTGGGCGATGCCGTCGAGGATGGTGACGTGCCAGTGGCCTTTGTGCAGGTCGACGTGGTGACGACGGCACAGCAAAGCCAGATTGTCGACCTTGGTGTCGCCCCCGTCGATCCAAGAGACCAGGTGATGGGCGTCGCACATGACCGGCGGCGCCCCACAGACCACACAGCCGCGGTCGCGGGCGTCCAGGGCGCGGCGCATCGCCCCGGTGACCAGCCGCACGCGGCGCCCGACGTCGAGCGGTTCGGAGTTCGAGCCCAGCACTAGCGGGATGATGTTCGCGTCACAGGCCAGCCGCCGGATCGTGGCCGCGGACAGCCCGCCGCTGTAGACGGTGCGCCCGATCGCGTCCGCGGTCGCGGCCTTCAGGTCGTCCAGGTCGATCGTGACGGTGATGTTCGCCTTCGCGCCGTACCCGGCCGCGCGACCACCCGTGCCCGCGGCGCCGGCGGTGCCTGTCATGTCCCCTGTACCCGGTGTGCTCGCGGCGCCCTCCGTGTCGCTGGCGGGGCCGGCTGTGGGGCTGGGTGTGGGGCTGGTGGTGTCCCACGCGGCGGCGGCGATGCCCAGGGCGGTGGACAAGGCGTCGGCCTGGCGCTTGTCACGGGGGCGCGGGTCGTGCTCGCCGTCGACGGTCTTGTGTGGGCGGGCACCGGCGTGCACGACGGCGCGCAGGAGTTCGGCGTTCTCGTTGGCCAGGAAGCCCTTGAACTTCACGCCGTTGTCGGCGGCCGAGAGTGTCAGGGATTCGCGGGCGTAGGCCTTGTGTTCTTCGGGTTCGGGGCCGTCGGAGTCGAGCAGGTCGGCGATCTCCTTGGCGGCGGTACGCAGTTCGCCCGGTGACAGGTGACCGGCCAGGCCGACCAGTTGCTCCGCGGCCGCGTCCAGGTGCTGCACCGGGACCCGCGACCGGACCCGGTCGAGTCCGAACACGATCGCGGCCGCCTGCGCCGGCCGCAGCAGCCAGCCATCACCAGCACCGTCGCCGGATCCGCTGTCGTCCCGTACGTTGGCGGTCGTGGCGGAGGAGGCGGTGCGGTCGAGGGCGGTCGCCACGGCCGGGTAGTGCGGGGCGGTCTGGGCGAGGCGGAGGGTGCGGCGGGCGGCCGGTGGGTCCAGGCGGTAGCGGAAGCGCAGGAGTTCGGCGGTGTCGCGGGCGCCGAGCTCCTGCGCGTACCCGGTGGTTTCGATGGCGGCGATCACGCTCAGCCGGTAGGACTTCAGGCGGGCGAGCTCGGCTTCGAGCGTGTCGAGAGTGGACAGCAGTTCGCTGCCACTCATCGACCACGCCGGCCGCTCGCCCAGGAGTTCCATGGCATCGACTCTAGACGGCGCCACCGACAGTTCCCGAGCCGGAATCCCCTTATTTTGTGGGCTTTTCGGGGGCCCACGCCAGCAAACACCTTGGCATCTTCAGGACCGGGCGTCCTCGGTTGCGGACGACTGCACCCCTCGGTCCGCAGCTCGATCGCGGCACCAGCCGAGACAGGAGGAGAACCTCAGCGACTGGTGCGGCGAACGAGTTCGGTGAGCCGGGAGCGGTCCAAACGGCGATAGACGTCGGCGCGTGTCACCGGCCCACGAACCCGGCCACACACGCAGACTCCCAGTCTCTCTCTTCCTTTATGGACTTCTAGGCGGGCTTGATGTTCGCGTTGCGGTGGAAGACGTTCTCCGGGTCGTACTTCGCCTTGATCGCCGCCAGCCGGTCGTATTTCGCGCCGTACGACGCGCGCACCCGGTCGTCCACGCCGGTGTCGCTGATCGCGTTCACGTAGCTGCCGATCCCGCGGCTCACCGGGATTGTTGCCGCCCACAACGAGCGGGCCCACTCGCGGTCGTGCTCGAGCAGTTCGGGCGTCGGGCAGACGGCGATGATGAAACCGGCGTACCCTGGCGCCCGGCTGCCGCTGAAGGCGGTGGCTTCGTCGGGGACCTTCGAGTACCCGTTGTCGAGGCGGTAGAACAGCACGACCGAGCCCGGCGACTGCTTGCGCGGCACGTGTTCGGTGACCACCGCGATCGCCTCGTCGGTGAAGTCGTCGAGGTAGAAGCCCTTGTCGTAGGCGTGGAATCCCCAGCCGTTCGCCTCGTCGAGCATTTGCTGCAGCGCGAGGTACGGCATCGGGCCGCCGAACTCGAACAGCGGCGGCAGCGTCGAGCGGATCTCGGCCAGTACGGCGGCGTGCTCCTCGGCCGACCCGAAGCCAGGGACGATCAATGCGTACCCGGGCCGGAAGTGGTACTCGGCCGGCACGAACGGAGCCGGCGGAGCGCTGATCGCGCCCACCACGATGTTCACCTCGGCCGGCAGCTTCGCGATCACCTCGCGGGCCATCCGCAGCACCTCGGCGCCCTGGTCGAGATCCCAGAACATCATGCCGAACTGGATCATCGGCGCGACCTCGTGCAACTGGAACTCGAACTGTGTCACGACGCCGAAGTTGCCGCCGCCGCCGCGGATCGCCCAGAACAGGTCGGGGTTCTCGTCGTCGGACGCGCGCAGGATGCGACCGTCCGCGGTGACGACCTCGACCGACAGCAGGTTGTCGATACTGAGACCGAACTTCCGGCTCAGCCAGCCCATCCCGCCGCCGAGCGTCAGTCCGGCGACACCTGTGTGGCTCACCATGCCGGCCGGCGTCGCCAGACCGTGTTCCTGCGCCGCCGCGTCGAGCTGACCGAGCAACGCGCCGCCGGCGGCCGTGGCCCGGCGCGCCTGCGGATCGACCGTGACCTCGTTGAACTCGTTCAGGTCGATCATCAGCCCGTCGTCGACCGAGCTCATGCCGCTGATGCTGTGCGCGCCGCCACGGACCGCGATCTCCAGTCCGTGCTCACGCGCGAACAACACTGCACGGCTGACGTCCGCAGCGCTCCGGCACCGGGCGATCACGGCCGGGTGCAGGTCCTGGTCCGCGTTCCACAGCCGGCGCGCGTCGTCGTACCCGCCGTCGTCAGGGCCGAGCACCGATCCTTCGAAGTTCTGTCGCAGATCGCCGATCCCACTGCCGGCAAGTTGAGTCATGACGAAGCCCCCCTGTGATGTCCCCTGTAGGCAGGATCGTCCCGACGCGGGCTCAAAGCAACGGGTCTGACGTTCTGATTCCGGTGGAACGCGTTGTCCGAATCGTATGTCGCCTTGATCTGCGGCCGGAGTTGTCCACAGGTCCGGTGAACACCGTTTGGGTCGACGGAGTGCGACTGTCAGACTCGTCCGCGTGACTGATCAGGAAATCCTCCGCCTGTTGCCGATCGCGGCGGCCGCGGTTGCCGTCGCCGACGACCGCGCGGCCGCCCAACTGGCCAGGCTGGGTGCGTACGACGAGCGCGACCAGGCGGCCGTGGATCGTTGCCTGCAAGGATTCCTGAACGCCTTGGTTCGCGGTGCCTGGGAGCGCGGCTGGGCGCCGGCGGATGTGGTCCAGCACGGACGGCGCCAGCTGGAGGCAGCCGTCGAGCCGTTGTTGCTGGCCGCGATCTCAGCCGAGCACCAGCAGTATGCTCCCGCCGCCATCGATCCGCGCTGGCTCGACCAGCTCACCGATCTCGGTGTGCCGCAGCCGTTCGCCGAGCTGCGCCTGACCGCGTGGGCCGCGACGGCGCGGGTCGGCCGCTACCTGAGCCTGCATCACGCTCTCGCGCTTGCGGGCTTCCTGCAAACACTGCCGGTGATGGCCCGCTTGCTCCCGCTGCCCGGTACGCCGTCCCGCCCGGCGCGCCCCGCAGTACCGGTGGACGGAAAGATGCTGGCGCGGATCCGGGCTTTGCTCGCGAAGGCGGAAGCGACCGAGTTCCCGGACGAGGCGGAAGCGCTGTCCGGGAAGGCGCAGGAGCTGATGGCGAAGTTCTCGCTGGACAGTGTGCTGGTGACGGCGGAGGAGGAGATCCCGGACGACTCGTCGGCGCGCCGGCTCTGGATGGACACGCCGTATGTCTCGGCCAAGGCGCAACTGGTCGGCGCGGTCGCCGCGGCGAACCGCTGCCGGACCGTCGTGATCGAGGACCTGGCCGTCGTCACGATCGTCGGCGCCGAGCTCGATCTGCAGCTCACCGAGATCCTCAGCACCTCGCTGCTGGTCCAGGCGAACCGGGCGATGATTGCTGCCGGCAAGCACATCGGTCAGCGCGGCGAGTCGCGGACCCGGTCGTTCCGGCAGTCGTTCCTGATGGCCTACGCGCAGCGCATCGCCGAGCGGCTCGAGCAGGCCTCCGCCGCGACCCAGGCCGCCGTGCCCGAGGCCGACGCGGACCGGCTGCTGCCGGTGCTGGCCAAGCGGGAGGAGCAGGTGGACGCGTTGTTCACCCAGCTGTTCCCGAGGACGACCACCCGGAGGACCCGCATCACGAACGGCGCCGGATGGCACGCGGGCCTGGCCGCCGCCGACCAGGCGCAGCTCGAGGCCCGTCGGCAGGTGCGCCGGTGAGGACCGAGGAGACGTCGATCCCGGGAGTGGTGCGTGTCGGGCTGCAGGTCCAGCCGCACGGCGACGGGTGGTTCAAGGAGAACTTCCACCGCGAGAAGCTGGCCGAGCTCGGCATGGTCGTCGTCCAGCACAACGTCGCGTACTTCGAGGACGCCGGCATCGTCCGCGGGATCCACGCGGAGCCGTGGGACAAGTACCTGTCGCCGTCGTCCGGCCGGGTGTTCGCCGCGATCGTCGACCTCCGCGACAACGACACCTTCGGCCGCGTCGAGACCTTCGAGCTCGGTCCGTCGGACGCGCTCTACGTGCCGCGCGGCGTCGGCAACTCGTTCTGCACGGTGGCGCCGCACACGACGTACAACTTCCTGGTGAACGAGCACTGGTCGCCGGAGCGGGTGGCGGTGGACCTGTTCGACCCGGAGCTGGCGATCGAGTGGCCGGTCCGCGAGCTCAAGTACACCGAGCGGGACGCGGCTAACCCTTCGCTGGCTGCGCTGCGGGAGCAGCGGGCCTGAGCCCGCAGAGCACGATGTCGAGCAGGCGGTGGGCCTGCTCCGGCGGGGTGTCGGCGTTGTGGGTGATGCCGCCGACGAGCCGCATGACGTCGGCCAGCTCCAGCTCCGGCCGGACGTCGCCGGTCGCCTTCGCCTTGTCCAGCAGCAGTTGCCCGGCCTCCTGCACGTTCACCTTGCAGGCCTTGAAGAACGGGGACTCCTTGCCGAGGGCATCGATCAGCTCGGTGGCCAGGCTCTTCTTGGACAGCCCGTAGCCGACGAAGCTGCGCAGCCACGCGGCCAGCGCGTCGAACGGCTCCAGCTCCCGGTCGAAGTCGTACGCCCGATCGCAGACGGACTGGATCTCGTCCACGTAGACCGCCTCGAGCAGCGCGGTCCGGCTGGGGAACCGGCGGTAGAGCGTGCCGATGCCGACTCCGGCCCGGCGGGCGATCTCCTCGAGCGAGGTGTCGGTGCCGTGTTCGCCGAAGGTCTCCCGGGCGGCCGTCACCAGGCGGTCGTAGTTCCGGGCGGCGTCCGCACGGGTGGGCCGTGCGCACGGCAGGGGTTGCGGCGCCAAGTTCGACCTCCTCACGGGTCCGTCCAGAATATCGCTTGCAAAGCGGAGGGGGCCTCCGTATCGTATCCGGAGGAGCACTCCACTTTTCCTTCCACAACTGTAGCCCCTCCGGGGTAAGGAGCAATATGTCGGCAACATCCTCAGGCCCGGCCGGCGCCGGAACCGGCACGCCTGCGCGGCGGCCGGGGGTCGTGCTCGCGGTCATCCTGGTCACCCAGCTGATGGTCATCCTCGACGGCACCGTGGTGAACATCGCGATGCCGCACATCCAGCAGGCACTGCACTTCAGCCCGTCGAGCCTGTCGTGGGTGCAGAATGCCTACGCGCTCGCGTTCGGCGGCCTGCTGCTGCTCGGCGCCCGCGCCGGCGACCTGCTCGGCCGCCGCCGGGTGTTCATCACCGGTATCAGTGTCTTCACCCTCGCCTCACTGCTCGGCGGCCTCGCCCCGAACGCCGAGCTGCTGCTCGCCGCGCGCGTCCTGCAGGGCATCGGCGGCGCCATCGCCGCGCCGGCCGCCCTGACGCTGCTGATGCTCACGTACCGCGAAGGTCCCGAGCGGATGAAGGCGCTCGGCTACTACAGCCTCGTCTCCTCCGGTGGCGGCAGCGTCGGGCTGGTGCTCGGCGGCATGCTGACCGACTGGGTGTCGTGGCGCTGGGGCCTGTTCATCAACGTCCCCATCGGTATCGCTCTGGTCTTCGCGGCCCGCCGCGTGCTGACCGAGACCGCGCCGGAGACCGGCCGGTTCGACGTGGCCGGTGCGCTCACCTCGACGCTGGGCATCACCTCGCTGGTGTACGGGTTCATCCGGGTCGCCGAGGCCGGCTGGTCGTCGGCGGAGGTCCTGGTCGCGTTCGCGGCCGGCGTCGTGCTGCTGGTCTCGTTCGTCCTGATCGAGCGCCGCGTGAGCCACCCGATCGTGCCGTTGCGGTTGTTCAAGTCCGCTCAGCGGTCGGCGTCGTACCTCACCATGCTGCTCGTGGTCGGGACGATGTTCGGGATGTTCTTCTTCCTGACGCAGTACCTGCAGGGCGTGCTCGCGCTGAGCCCGCTGACGGCCGGTCTGGCGTTCCTGCCGCTCACCGGTCTGCTGTTCACCGCATCGCGCGTCGTACCGAAGCTGGTCGCCCGGATCGACGGGGCGAAGCTGCTGGTGGCCGGGTCCACCCTGGTCACGCTCGGCACGATCTGGCTGACCCGGCTGGACGCGCACAGCACCTACCTGCACGACGTGGTCGGTCCGATGCTGCTGTTCGGAGCGGGCGCCGGGATGATCTTCATCCCGCTCGTCGGCCGCGCCATTTCCGGTGTCGCGCCGGAGGACTCGGGCGCCGCGTCCGGCATGCTGAACGTGGTCCAGCAGGTCGGCGGCGCGCTCGGCCTGGGCATCCTGGTGACCATCTTCGGTACGGCGAGCCGCAACTCGACGGCGACCGCACCGCGGGAGGTCCTGGTCCACGGCGTGCACGCCGCGTTCGTCGGAGCGCTCGTCTACGCGGCCGTGAGCCTGGCGATGATCGTGTTCACGGTTCGGCCGTGGACGTGGTTCCGCAGCGAGCCGGAGCCGGTCGAGGCCCCGGTCGTCGCGGACTCACACGTCTGACGGAAGGGGCAGCGCGTAGTCGGTGAACTTCTTGTGAGTGGTGAAGCCGAGGTTCTCGTACAGGCCGAGCGCACCGGTCGGGTTGTCGGCGTCGACGCCGAGACCGGCCCGCTGGTAGCCGGCCTGTGCGCCCTCGGCGAGCACCCTCGCGATGGTCGCCCGCGCCAGCCCGCGGCCACGGTACGCGCGCCGCGTGCCGACCTGGCCGATGTACAGCTCGCGGACGCCGGTCGCCTCGGTGTCGGCCTCCCACTCGTAGCAGTTCACGTACGCCGCGACGGTGTCGCCGTCCAGCACGAGGTACGACTGCCCGCCGCGGAACGCCCGCGAACCGATCGACCGTGACCGCCACATCTCCGGAGTCGGCGGCGTCCAGCCCCAGTGGTCGGAGAACGCCTCGAAGTGCGCCAGCCGCAGGGCCTCGGCGTACGACGGGTCGTATCCCGTCAACCGGAGCCCGTCGGCCACCGACGCCTCCGGCACCGGCTGGTCGAGCGGGCGACGCATGTCGAAGAAGAACCGCTCGGGCTCGAAGCCCAGCCCTTCGAACAAGCTGGTCGCGCTGACGTTGTCGCTGCTGGTGCCGGCGCCGACCACGCCGGGCGCCTCCGGGTGGGTGGCGGCGTGCAGCTCGCCGGCGCGCTGGATCAGCCAGCGCATCAGCGCCGTCCCCAGGCCGCGCCGGCGCAGTTCGGGATCGATGGTGCCCTCGGTCCGCACCCGGTCGACGTCCACCACCGACGTCGGGACGTGCACGATGCCGTAGCCGATCATCCGGCCGTCGGCCCACAGGCCGATGCTCTCCCGGCTCATGTCCCGGTTCGGACGGTCCAGATGCTCGGCCAGGTCTTCCGCGGAGAAGTTCTCGCCCTCCTGGTCGGCCTTCTCCTTGGCGGCCATCAACACCGCCCACGCCTCGACGTCACCCTTGTCGATCGGGCGCGCCGCGATCCCCTCCGGCCAGCTCATGGCTCGACGGTACGGCGTCCGCCGGACGACGGCACGCCAATTAGCCGAGCTGCTCGGCGAGCCAGCGCACCGCCATCGGGTAGCGGTACTCGATCCCGCCGTGGGTGCCCTCGAACAACTCGAAGTGGATCCGCTCGTCCGCGAGACCGGCCTCGCGGGCGGCCCGGTGGAACGCGGTGGCGCCGAGATCCAGGTAGTACTCGTCCTGCCGGCCGGCGTCGATCCAGACCGCGCGCAACGAGCGCAGCGCCTCGGCGTACTGCGGCTCCTTCACCATCTCGACCGGGTCGCGGGACAGCCAGCGCGCCCAGATGTCCGGGATGATCGCCCCGAGGTCGTCGAACGGCATCAGCACCGTGCCGTCGGGCTCGGCGGAGTACGCCGACGCATAGCCGTACATCTCCAGCAGGTGCAGGTCCTCGTTGGTGGTCCGGCCGGTCTTGGTCGCGAGCACCTCGAAGTACTTCTCGTAGCTGCCGTCGTACTTGTCCCGCAGCGTCCGCGCCCGCTCCGGGAACTCGGGCCGGTAGCAGACGTCGAAGAGCGCGTCACCGGCGTGCGTCGCGAGCGCCCCGAACACGTCCGGGCGCAGCAGCGGCGTCACCATCGCGGTGTAGCCGCCGCTCGACTTGCCGGTGACGGCGCGGTGGTCGCGGTCGGGGATCGTCCGGTACGTCGCGTCGACCCACGGCACGATCTCGTCGCACAGGTACGACTGGTACTGCCCGGTGCCGGGGGAGTCGAGGCACTGGCTACCGCCGTACTTCGTCCACGAGTCGACGAACACGACGACGGCGCGCGGCACGCTCTCGTCGGAGAACATCGCGTCCAGCAGCTCCGGGTACGGCTGCCGGAACGGGACCCGGTTGAACCACATGCCGACGTGGCCGGTGTAGCCCATCGTCACGTAGATCGCCGGGTACCGTTCGCCCGCGTTGTCCGGGTCGTCGTACCCCGGCGGCAGGTAGACCAGCACCGGACGCTCGTGCGGATCGCCCAGCGGGTTCCCGCGGAGCAACTCACTCGTGTACGTCGTCTGGTCCAGACGTCCCTTGAACTCGGCCGACCACGGCAGCATCGGTCCTCCACTCACATCGCATCGGGGGCCTCGATCCCCAGCAGGCCGAGTCCATCCTGCAACACCTTCCGGGTCGCGGTGCAGAGGGCGATCCGGCTTGCTCTGGTCTCGCCTTCGCTGCTCAGCACCGGGCACTGCTCGTAGAACACCGAGAGCGCCGAGGCGACGTCGTACAGATAGGTGCAGAGTCTGTGCGGCTGGAGTGTCTCGGCGACTTGTTCGACAACGGCGCCGAAGCCGGTGAGGAGGAGAGCGAGCCGCTGCTCGGCCGGGTCCTTCAGCTCGGTGACCTCACCTGATACGTCTGCTTTGGAGAGCAGTCTGGTGAGCCGGGCGTGGGCGTACTGCAGGTACGGGCCGGTGTTGCCGGTCATCGCGACCATCCGGTCCAGGTCGAACGCGTAGTCGTTGCCCCGGTCGCTCGACAGGTCGGCGTACTTGACCGCGCCGATGCCGACTGCCCTTGCGGTCGTGGCCCGGTCGACGCCCTCCCGTCCGTCCAGCAGTGCGTCGGCCCGGGCGACCGCGCTCTCGAGCAGGTCGACGAGCTTGACCGTGCCGCCTTCTCTTGTTTTGAGGGGTTTTCCGTTCGGTCCGAGGACGGTGCCGAACGAGACGTGCTCTGCGGGTACGTCGAGCCAGTGGGCGGTTCTCGCGAGGGTGAAGATCATGTCGAAATGCAGGGCCTGCCGGTGGTCGACGACGTAGACGATCCGGTCCGCCTTCAGGGTGCTCACCCGGTGACGTACGGCGGCGAGGTCCGTTGCGCTGTAGCCGAATCCGCCGTCGGACTTCCGGACGATCACCGGAAGCGGATCGCCGTCCCGGCCCTGGAACCCGGGGAGAAACGTGCACAGGGCGCCGTCGGACTCCGTCAGCAGACCCTGCTGATCCAGGTCGCTGACGACGTGCGGGAGGTCGTCGTTGTAGGCGCTCTCGCCGACGACGTCCTGTCTGGTCAGTGCGGAACCCAGCAACGCGTAGACCTGGTCGAAGTCGTCGAGGGACACGTCGACCATGTGCCGCCACATCGTCCGCGTCTCCGGATCACCCGACTGCAGCGCGACGACCCGCAGCCGCGACCTGTCGGCGAAGGCGCCGTCGGCGTCGAAGTGCTTCCGGCTCCGCTCGTACAGCTGCTGCAATCCCTGCAGATCAAGGGAATGCGCGGTGATCCCCTCGTCGAGCAACTGCTCGATCATCATCCCGTACTGCGTGCCCCAGTCGCCGACGTGGTTCTGCCGGATCACGTCGTACCCGACGAACTCGAGCACCTTGCACAGCGCGTCGCCGATCACCGTCGACCGGAGATGGCCGACGTGCATCTGCTTCGCGACGTTCGGCTGCGAGTAGTCGACGACGACCCGCCGGCCGTTGCTGCCGAAGGTCTCGGGCTCGTTGACCGCCCTGGCGAGCGTCTCGGGCAGCAACGTCAGATTGATGAATCCAGGTCCCGCGATCTGCGGCGGCCAGCAGAGGTCGTCGAGTTGCAGTTCGCCGATCAGACGCTCGGCGACCGACCGCGGCGGCAGGCCGAGGGCGTTGCCGATCCGCAGCGCGACATTGCTCTGGTAATGCCCGAACTCGGGCTTGGTCGCCGACCGCAACTCCGGGTCGTACGGCGTACCGAAGGCGGCCGCGGCGGCAGCGGACAGTCTCGTGGACAGGACAGGCAGAACTGCGGACATGACGTGGTCCTTCACCGAAGATGACGCGACTGGAACAGGCTGAGGTGTTCAGACAGTGCGTCGTCGTCGCAGGCTGAAGCGCACACGCGAGGTGTGGACAGGCTTCAGGCTGATCGACATGTCAGCCATTATGCACGAAGTACGCCGAGGGGGCCGGGGACCGGTCGGCCAACGGCGTGACCGCCGGGAGCTCGAGCTCGCCCAGGAACACCCGCCGGACGACGCGCTCGGCCGCGCGGCCGTCGTCGAACTCGCAGAACTTCTCCCGGAACAGGTGCCGGTGCTTGGCCGCCTCGGGCGCCGCGAACGTGCCGTTGCGCAGCGCGGTGAACAGCTCCTCGGCGGAGCGCGCGACAATGCCGGGCGGGAACTCGGCGACATCGAAGTACGTGTCGGTCCGGTCGTCATTGAGGAGCAGGATCGGCCGGTCGAGATTGGCGTAGTCGACGATGATCGACGAGTGGTCCGAGACCAGGACGTCAGCCGCCAGCATCAGGTCCTCGGCCCGGGACTGCTCCTCGATGCGGAGCACGCGGGTGTGCTCGCCGGCCGCGGTCGCCAGCCGGTCCGAATCAAGGCGCTCGTCGGACGCCGGCGCGTAGAGGATCACCAGGTGCGAGTCGTCGTAACCCAGTCCGGCGCGGATCGCACGGACCTCGTCGAGTGTCGCGGTCAGCAGCCGGTCGTTGCGCGGGTAGCCGTACTCGAGCTCCTCGAAGTACGAGGGGTAGATGCGCTCCCAGATCTCCGAGGAGTACCGGTTCGAGGACAGGTTGAAGTCCCAGCGGTCGACCGCGCGCATCAGCTCGTCCCTGCCCTCCACGGGCAACGCCGCCGTCGTCAGCGGCGTACCGTGCTGGGTCTGGAGGTGCACCTGGCCCTGGCGCTTGTCCAGGTCGTTGGGCCAGTTCGCGTCGCTGACGAAGTACGTCGCCTTGCCGAGCAGCTTCTCGTACGCCGGGGAGTCCGCGACGACGTACTCGACGCCCTCCGGGATCGCGCCGACGTGCTCCTCGTCGACGACCCAGACCCCGCGCAGCTGTGGCGCGAGCTCGGCCGCCTTCTCGCAGATCGCGCGCGGATTGCCGGCGTACTGCGTGCACCCGCCGGCGGCGTACGCGACCAGGTTCGGATCGAGCTTGCCGCGGCGCAGCAGCTTGCCGACCCGCTTGCGTGGGCTCGGGACCTGCAGCATCCGCGCGCTCAGCTTCAGCGTCGAGTAGGTCGCGTAGTCGTCGTGGATCAGCAGCCAGCGCTTGAACCCGCGGGCCGTCCGATCGGTGCTGTAGCCCTCGGGCTTCCACCGCTTGGCGAACGCGTGGGCGGCGTGGAAGAACTCGGCCCGGTCCTCGGTGTCGATCCGCTCGGGCTTGGCGAGCACGGCGAGGATGTGATCCAGCGACCGGTCGAAGGCGAACCGGCGCCAGCCGGCCAGGTCCGGGTCGGACTGGATGAACGCGTGCACCCGGTCGTACTGGTCGAAGATGTCCCACTGGCGGCGGCCGCTGGTGGCGTGGATGTTGCCGCCGGTCCGGTGCTGCCGGTAGTGCACGACGACCCGGTCCAGCGTCGCGATCCGCTCGGCGGTGAGCATCGTCGAGTAGGTCCACGGCGCGTCCTCGTAGAAGCCGCTGGTGAACGCGAAACCGTGCCGGGTCAGGAACTCCCGCCGGTGCGCCTTGTTCCAGACCACTTCGAGAAAGGTCAGGAAGATCGGCCGCTCGGCCGCCGTGAACACCCCGGCGCCCTCGCGCGCGAACGCGTCGTGCCGCTGGCTGCCGAGCACCCGGCCGTCCCAGTAGATCCGCTCGTAGTCGAACATCACGATGTCCGGCTGCCGCGCGTTGTCGATCCGGGTCGCGATCGCTTCCAGGGAGCCGGGCAGGTACTCGTCGTCGGCGTCCAGGAAGAGCACGTACTCGCCGCGGCACTCCTTCAGGCCGGCGTTGCGGGCCGGGCCGAGGCCGATGTTCTCCTCCAGGTGCAGCGCCCGGACGCGCGGGTCGGCGGCGGCGTATTCGTCCAGGATCCGTCCGGAGCCGTCCGGGTCCGCGTCGTCGACCCCGATCACCTCGAAATCGGTGAACGACTGACCGAGCACCGAGTCCAGGCACGGCCGCAACCACGCCCGCGAGCCATGGCAGGGGACCACGATGCTGAACCTGGGGACGGTGCCGAGCGCCATGCCTCCTCATCCTAGGGTGCAGGTATGAGTGTTGACGTGTTCGAGCCGTTGGGTGGTCTGGAGGGGGTCGGGTCGGCGGCCCGGGCGGCACGGGACGCGGTCGACGTCCTGCTCCGGGACCGGGGTCTGCGCCGGGTCGGTTCGGACATGACCGCGGAGGCGCTGCTGCGTGGTGCGCACGCGTCCGCCGCGCTGGCCGGCAGTACGGCGACACCGGACGACGTACGCCGGGGCACCGCCGACGGACTGGCCTCCGGCGCGGTCCGGCTGACCGGCGAACTGATGACGCTCGCTCCGCAGCTGGACAAAGCCTCGGTGCAGGTCTGGACCAGACTGCACCAGTTGGCCGCGGCCGATCTGCTCCCCGAAGACCAGTTGGGCCATCTCCGGACCAGTGCGGAACCCGTACCCGACGACATCCCCGGACTGCCGCCGGCCCCCGGCGCCGACGAGATGTGGGAGCGGTTGAGCGCTCTCGCGCAGAACCTCACCCGTCCGACGAAGGCGCCCGGCCTGGTCGTCGCGGCGATCGTGCACGCCGAACTCGCCGTGCTGCGCCCGTTCCCGGCCGCGAACGGACTGGTCGCCCGGGCCGCCGAGCGCTGCCTGTTGGTTGCCCGGGGCATCGACCCGGTCGCGGTCACGGTCCCTGAGGGTGGTCACTATGTGTTGCGAGCCAGCTATGCGTCCGGCCTCACCGACTACACAGCGCGAGGACTGACGGGTGTTCGTGATTGGCTGCTGCGGTCCTGCGAGGTCGTGACAAAAGGTGCCGAGCTCTCGCCGCTCGCCTCCTGAGCGCGTCCCGGATGCTCGGCCGACCGTGCGAACGGCGCTCTCCTGGGAGAACGCCGTCGCTGGCACGTTGCCCTGGTTACCATGCGTGCACCGGTTTGCCGCCACAGGACTGGCCTGGGTCGCGCTGCCCGTTTGGGATGGGCTGGTCGCCGCGTGGGTACCTGGGTTCCCGTGCAATCTCTACCGGACCCGAAGGTCCTTTGTTGATTCCTTTGTACTCCTGAAACCCCTTTCTGGGAAGGGGATGCGGCGTGCTTCATGGAGTTGAGAAGTATGAAGCCCGCTTCAGCTTTCAGCTCGCCCGGGACCGGCGGCGGGAGGCCAGCAGCAGCGCCCCGGCGGCGATCGCGGCGACCACCCCGGCCGCCAGTGCGGGGCGCCGTACGCCCTGGAATCCGATCCGCTCGGCCGGCTCGGCGAACTCCAGGATCGGCCAGCCGCGCTCGACCGCGACCCGGCGCAACGCCTTGTCCGGGTTGACCGCGTACGGGTGCCCGACGGCGGCCAGCAGCGGCTCGTCGGTGATCGAGTCCGAGTACCCGTAGGACGCGGCCAGGTCGTAACCCTCTGCCGCGGCCAGGGCCTGGATCGCGGTCGCCTTGTACGGACCGTACGCGTACTCGGCGATCTCGCCGGTGTACTTGCCGTCAGCAACTACCATCCGGGTCGCGATCACCCGGTCGGCGCCGAGCATCGCGCCGATCGGCTCCACCACCTCGGCGCCCGACGACGACACGATCACCACGTCCCGGCCGGCCGCGTGGTGCTGCTCGATCAGCTCCACCGCCTCGCTGTGAATCATCGGCCGGACGATGTGGTCCAGGGTGTCGGCGACGATCGCCTTCACCGTCGACACGTCCCAGCCGGTGCACATCGCGGAGATGTACTCCCGCATCCGCTCCATCTGGTCGTGGTCCGCGCCGCCGAGCAGGTAGACGAACTGGGCGTAGGCGCTGCGCAGCACGGTCCGCCGGTTGATCAGGCCGCCGGCGTAGAACGGCCGCGAGAAGGCCAGCGTGCTCGAGCGAGCCAGAATGGTCTTGTCCAGATCGAAGAAGGCCGCCGATCGAGCCGTCCCAGGGTGCGCCATGCAGTCGAGGATAGAGATCGGAGCGAAACGCCGGGGGACCCGGGCTTTTGTGTGGGCCGGTATCCCGTTAGACTGGTGAGCAGTGTGACAGTGACACTGGCTGGAAGCGCCCGATCGGGCGGGACCAGCGCCTGGGTGAAACATAATCGGTTGAAATCGAACTGAGATGTGTGAGGCCCGATCTCAGGGGGTACATACCCCCTGACAGTGGCAGACTGTCGCCTCCTGAACGGCCCCCGGCTCCTCCCCCCGAGCCCGTGGCCGAAGACGGCCCCCGGTCACCCCCCCGCCGGGGGCCGTCGCCTTTCCCGGCTCAGCCAAGTAAGCGTAAAGATTCTCGTTTTTCTGCGCGTGGGAGCGTTCTCACTTTATGTAGGGTCTTGACAATGTAATTGCGCGGTCACAGGTTGTAAGGCATGAAACCGCCTGCACACCGCCCCCAGGCAGCGGTCGTCATCAGCCTGCTCGTCGTAGTCATGGCCTTCCTGGTCCCCGGTCCCGCCTCCGCGGCCACCAACCTCGTCACGAACGCCGGCTTCGAGTCCGGCACGCTCTCCGGCTGGTCGTGCCCGGCCGGCAGCGTCACGACGACCGCCCCGCACTCCGGCTCGTACGCGCTGTCGGCGACGCCGAGCGGGAGCGACATCGGCCGGTGTTCCCAGTCGATAGCAGTCCAGCCCAATACGGCGTACACGCTCTCGGCGTGGGTCAAGGGCTCGAACGTCTACCTCGGAGTGGACGGTGGTCCTTCGACGTGGACGACCAGTTCCGGCTGGAGCCAGCTGACGGTGCGGTTCACCACTGGCGCCTCCAGCGCCGTCACGATCTATGTCCACAGTTGGTACGCGCTGCCGGCGTACCAGGTCGATGACGTCGTACTGGACGGGCCTGGCGGGACGCAGGACACCACGCCGCCGTCGACGCCCGGCGGCCTGACGGTCGGCAGTCCGACCTCGAGCTCGCTGGAGCTGACCTGGTCCGCGGCGTCCGACGCGAACGGCATCGACCACTACGACGTCGTCCGCGGTACCGGGGCGGCGCAGAGCGTCGGCAACGTGACCAGCTGGACCGCTACCGGGCTGAGCGCCTCCACCACGTACTCGTTCAAGGTGCGGGCGTGTGACCCGAGCGGCAACTGCTCGCCGTACGGCCCTGCGGTGTCCGGCACCACCTCCGAGGGCGGCACCAACCCGCCCGCTGCCCTCCCGGCCCATGTCCTCACCGGGTACTGGCAGAACTTCAACAACGGCGCGACGGTGCAGAAGATCTCCGACGTGCCGGCGGCGTACGACCTGATCGCGGTCGCCTTCGCGGACGCCGATCCGTCGAAGCCGGGCGGCATCACGTTCACGCTGGACAGCGCCGGGCTCGGCGGGTACACGGTCGCGCAGTTCAAGGCGGACATCGCCGCGAAGCAGGCGGCCGGCAAGAAGGTCATCCTGTCCGTCGGCGGCCAGAACGGCACCATCTCGGTGGCGGACCCGACGGCTGCGGCCAACTTCGCGTCGAGCGCGCTCTCGGTGCTGCGGACCTACGGGTTCGACGGAATCGACATCGACCTGGAGAACGGCGTCAACGCGCAGTACATGGGTCAGGCGCTGCACAGCCTGCAGAGCCAGTTCGGCAGCGGGCTGGTGATCACCATGGCGCCGCAGACGATCGACATGCAGAGCACGTCGTTCGAGTACTTCAAGCTCGCGCTGGCGATCAAGGACATCCTGACCATCGTCAACGTGCAGTACTACAACTCCGGCTCGATGAACGGCTGCGACGGCCAGGTGTACTCGCAGGGCTCGGTCGACTTCATCACCGCCCAGGCCTGCATCATGCTCCAGGGCGGCCTCCGCCCCGACCAGGTCGGTCTCGGCCTGCCGGCGTCGTCCAGGGCAGCCGGGAGTGGGTACGTCGCGCCGTCGGTCGTCAACAACGCACTGGACTGCCTGACCAAGGGCACCGGGTGCGGCAACTACAAGCCGAGCACTCCCTGGCCGTCGCTGCGCGGTGCGATGACCTGGTCGACCAACTGGGACGCGTCGAACGGCAACCAGTTCGCGACCCAGGTCGGCGGCCACGTGCACTCGCTGCCCTGATCATGCACAACTATCGACCGACTCCGTTGCTGGAGGCGCTCGGTGTCTGCTCGGAGGACGAGCAGCTCTACCGGGCGCTTCTGGCCCGCCCGGAGTCCACTGCGACCGAGCTGGCGTCGTACGTCGGCTGGCCGGCCAACCGCGTCGGCCGGCACCTGAAGTCGCTGCTGTCCCTCGGCCTGGCGTCCCGTACGCCAGGCCGTCCGGCCAGATACCTGCCCGCCGTACCGGAGGCCGCGGTCGAGTTGCTCGCGCTCCGGAAGCAGGCGGCGATCGTCGAGGCGCGGCTGGGCGCTGCGGTGCTGACGGCCGAGTTCCGGCAGCCGGACGCGTTCACGGTCATCCGTGGCGCCGAGGCGATCGCCCAGCGCTTCTACCAGGCACAGCAGTGTGCGCAGGACGAGGTGCTCGTGCTGGACCGCGTGCCGTACGTCGCCGTCCCGCGCGGGATCACCTACCGAGCGATCTACGACATGGACTCACTGTCCCAGCCGGGCGACCTGGCGGCCGCTCGCTCGTCCGGCTGCTGCCGGATGCTGCGCGACGTACCGCTGAAGCTGGTCGCCGTCGACCGCCGTACCGCTTTGCTGCCGACTGCTCCGGACGTCGTGGTGGAGCTCGGACAGTCAAGCCTGCTGGACGCACTGCTGCGCCTCTTCGACCTGCTGTGGCAGCAAGCCAGCCCGCTGACGCCGTCGGTGTCCTCGGATGGTCCGTTGACCTCGGAGGACCAGCAGTTGCTCTCGCTGGCCGCTGCCGGGCTGACGGATCAAGCCATCGCCCGCCGACTGGGGGTTGCCCAACGCACAGTAGAACGCCGCATGCAGCGCATCCTGAAAGCGCTGGATGCGACCACACGCTTCCAGGCAGGACTCCGAGCCGGCCAGCAAGGACTACTGGTCTAATCGGTCACGTCAGCCACGGTGGCGTTGAGAGCCTTGGCGAGTGCCCCGGCGTCGACGGTGATCCCGACGCCGTGGTCACCGCCGCCGATCGAGATCGTGCCGGTGATCCGCTCGTCGGCGATCACCGGCCAGGCGTGCGTGCTCCCGAGCGGCGTGATCGTCCCTCGGACGTAGCCGGTGACGTCGAACGCGGTGTCCTTGTCCGGCATCGAGATCCGGTTCACGCCGAGCAGCGTGCGCAGCTTCGGCCACGCGATCTCCCGGTCGCCCGGCACCAGCACGAACCGGTAGTCGTCGTCGGACAGCCGGACGACGATCGTCTTGATCAGCCGCGCCGGCTCGATCCCGCGGGCCGCCGCGGCCTCCTCCAGCGAGTTCACCCGGCCGTGTCTGGTCACCTCGTAGGTGAGTCCCAACTGGTCGGCAGCATCCGTGGCTCTGGTCACCGGATCAGTTTTGCACCCGGCTGGGAACGTTCCGGAGCAGGGCGGCGAGGATCAACGTGACGAGGAACAGCGCCCCGGCCTCCCCGGCGACTCCGGTCCACTCGGCGTGGCTCCACGCCGTACCGGCCAGGCCGCCGAAGACCGAGGACCCCAGGTAGAACGCGAAGAGGTACATGCTCGACGCCTGCCCCGTTCCGACTCCGCTCGCGTGCGCCCTCGCCGGGACCCAGCCGCTGGCCACGCCGTGCACCGCGAAGAAGCCCGCAGTCATCACAGCCAGCCCCAGGATGATGAGCGGTAGCGGCGCGGCCAGGGTGATCGCCACGCCGGCCAGAGTGATCAGACACCCGACCGGCACCACCTTGCGCCTGCCGTAGCGATCCGCCAACGTTCCGGCCGTGGCTGACCCGGCTGAGCCGAGCAGATAGACACAGAACACCAGCCCGGCCGCGCCGGCGCTCAGCTCGTACGGCGAGCCGGACAGGCGGAAGACGGCTCCGTTGTAGACGGCGACGAACGCGCCCACCGCCGTCGCAGCGATCCCGTACAGCGCCAGCAACGCTGGGTCCCGCAGTACGCGGAAGAGGTCATGTGGTCGCGCAGCGGTCGGATGGAAGTTCCGTGACGCCGGCAGCAGCAGCCACACGACACCAGCGCAGAGTACGCCGACCAGGGCGATCCCGCCGGTCGCGAAGCGCCATCCGCCGAGGTCGGACAACCCGCCTGCGATGAGACGTCCCGCCATACCGCCGACGGCCGTACCGGCGATGTAGAGGCCACTGGCGCGTGCGTGGCTGTCTTGGTGCACCTCTTCCCGCAGATACGCCATGGCGACGGCTGGAAGGCCGGCCATCGCGATTCCCTGCAGACCGCGCAAGGCCAGCAACAGGTGCCAGGTCGGCGCGAATGCGCTGAGCAGCGCGAAGACCGACGTTGCGGCGACCGACCAGCGCATCAGGTTGGTCCGGCCGAGGACCTCGGATGCCGGACCGGCGATCAGCAACGCGAGGCCCAGACCGAACGTCGCGAACGAGACGCTGAAGGCGCTCTGGCTGGGGGAGATATGGAAGGCGTCGACGAGCTCCGGCAGCAGCGGTTGGGTGCTGTAGAGCAGTGCGAATGTCGCCAAACCGGCCGCGAACAGTGCGACGGAGAGCTTGCGGTACTCCGGGTCGCCGGGCAGGTACCCGGTCTGGTGGGCGACGGACTGGTGCATGTCTTCGACGGTCGCACGGGATTTCCGATACGTAAAATGTTGATCCCAGCAGCAATCGATACGATTTCAGTATGCATGTCGAAGATTTGCGGTGGTTCGCCGTGCTGGCGGAGACCGAGCACCTGACCGAGGCGGCCGCCGCGCTGGGCACCAGTCAGCCGAACCTGTCCCGGTCGCTGCAGCGGGTCGAACGCGCGTTCGGCGTACCGCTGTTCGAGCGGGAGCGTCGCGGCGTACGGCTCAATCCCTACGGCCGCCTCGTGCTCGATGCCGCGCGGGCCGGAGTCACAGCGGTCGACACGGCGAAGCGACAGATCGACGCTCTGCTCGATCCGGAGTCCGGCACCGTGCGGCTGGCGTTTCTGCACTCGGTCGCGACCAGCTTGATGCCTGACCTGCTGAAGGCCTTCCGGGCGGTGGCGCCGCGCGTCGAGTTCCAGTTGCGGCAGGAGCCCGCGCACGACATCGTCCAGGACCTGGAGACGGGTGAGGCGGAGATCGCGATCGTCGCGCCGCGGCCGGACCCGTCACGCTTCGGGTGGTATCTCCTCGAGCGGCAGCGGCTCTGTCTGCACGTACCGCCCGGGCATGCGCTGGCGGCTCGGCATCGGGTGGAGTTGGAGGCGGCGCGGGACGAGGCGTTCGTCGGGCTGCAGCCGGGCTTCGGTTTCCGGCGGGTGACCGACCGGCTGTGTCGTGAGGCGGGGTTCAGCCCGCAGTTGGCGTTCGAGGCGACCGACCTCGCGACGATCGACAGTCTGGTCGGTGCCGGGCTCGGTGTGGCGATCCTGCCGGCCGGCGCGGTGCGCGGGAACGACAGCGGGGCGGTGTCCGTGCCGCTGGCCGGCGTACGGTCGCGACGGGAGATCGGGATGTCGTGGCGGCTGAGCGCGCCGTTGACGCCTGCGGCGGAGCGATTCCGGGCGTTCGTACGGTCCCGTCCGGTGACGACGAGTTGACTGTGACTTCCGTAGCCTTCGTTCCATTTTCTAGGTCTCGACTTGCAGAGAGAGGGCTTTCCCCCGCACCCTTACGTGCGTGAGGAAGCGTCTGGGTTCTTTCCGGCCGAGTCGCCGGCTGCTGTTCGCGGCCGGGACCGCGGCGGCTGCGTCGACGGTTGCCGCCGGCACGGCCGAGGCCACTCCGGGCTCCCCGGCGGCAGCCACCGCCGGACTGCTCTCACTCGGCGCCTACGGCTCCGGCGTGCTCGGCGCCTGGGAGCGCCAGGCGCGCGCGATCTCGAACGAAGGACAGATCCGCCGCACCCGGGAGACCGACGGCGTCTTCATGTTCGGCGACAGCATCGGCGTGCAGGACGGCCCGGCGCTCGCCCGGCAGCTGAACCAGCTCGGCATCACCATCGCCGTCCACAACTGGGCCGGCCGCCCGGTGACGCCGGCCGTCGACGCGCTGGACACCTGGGCGCAGGAGTACGGTCTGCCGCACCGGATCCTGATGTCGGTCGGGTCCAACGACATCTTCACGCCGCCGGCCGTCGAGGCGCAGGTCGACCGGACCATGAGCATCGTCGGCGACGAGCGGATCGTCTACTGGGTCAACGTGCAGGCGGCTCGTACCGCGCACGGCCCGGACGTGAAGGTCGCCGACCAGCGCAACAGCGCCTGGATCAACCTGCAGCTCGCCGACGCGCAGCGGCGCTACGACAACCTGCGCATCGTGCACTGGGCCGAGCACCTGGCCTCCAGCCCGAACCGGCTGGCCCGGCTGCTCCGCGACGGTCTGCACCCGTCGGTCCCGCTCGGGCAGAACGCCCGCAACGGCCTGATCATCGAGGCGATCAAGGCCGGCTGAGTGCGGCCTGCCGGCCGCACTCAGCCTCGAGGTCAGAAGCCTGCCGTGATGCGGGTGAAGTCCCAGTCACCCTGGGCGATGCCACTGCAGTTGGACACCACGCCGCCGCCGGCGCAGCCGCGGTCGCGGTTGACCGACCAGAACGCCAGCCGGCCGAGCCCGTTGCTCTTCGCCCAGTTGGTGATGTTCTGCCAGGTCGCGGTGGTGGTCATCTCCTGCTGGTCGGACAGACCGTTCATGCCGGAGATGCCCTGGTGCGCGTAGGCCTGCGCCGTGGTCCAGCCGAAGACGGACTTCAGCTTGTTGTTCAGCCCCTGGGACGCGCCGACCGTGTCGTTGTAGATGTTCGAGCTGCCGAAGTCGAACGGCATCAGCGTGAAGATGTCGATGTTCGCGCCGAGCGCCGCGGACCGCTCGACGAGGCGGTTGCCCCAGTAGTTCGGGCCGGTCGTCGACGTACCGAAGGTCAGGATCGTCGTGATGCCGGGGTTGTTCTGCTTGACGATCTTCAGCGCGTTCAGGATGCGGTCCTGGACGACCTCGCTCTCGAACTCGTCGGAGTTCTCGATGTCGATGTCGATCGCCTTCAGGCCGTACGCGTTGATGACCTGCTGGTACGCGCCGGCCAGCGCCTCGGGCGTGCTGCAGTTCGGGCCGAGCTTGTTCCCGCTCCAGCCGCCGATCGACGGCACGATGTCGCCGCCGGCGGCGCGGATCTGGGCGATCGCGTTGGCGTCGGCGCTGCCCTGCAGCGGGCGGCTGCCGTCCCAGGCCGGGTTGCAGCCGCCGGACGACAGGATGAACGCCATCGTGAACCACTTGATGCCGGTCGCGTTCATCACCGTCGCCGGGTTCGGCGGGTCGCCCCAGCCCATGTACAGGTACGGCGCGGCCTGCTTGGTTCCGGTGTTTCCGCCGCCGGTGCCGGTCTTGACCGAGATGGTGCCGCTCTTCGGTCCCTCACCGGCGCTGTTCGACGCGCTGACCTGGTAGCTGTACGTCGTGTTCGCGGTCAGCCCCGAGTCTGTGTACGACGTACCGGTCGGGCTGCCGACCTTCGTACCGTTGCGGTAGACGTTGTAGCTGGTCGCACCCGACGCGGCCGACCACATCAGGCTCACCGACGACGCTGTCGACGTACCGGACAGACCTGTGGGCGCGGCCGGGACAGTACCGCCACCACCGCCCGAGCACGAGCCGCCGTTCAGCCGGCAGGCGGCGAGGCCGGGGAAGTTGCCCGGGCTGCCGTTGAAGCCGAAGCTTGCAGTTGCGCCTGGGACGAGCGGTCCGGCCCAGCTGGGCGGGGTGAACGTGTGCGTTTGGCCGCTGCTGGTGTGGTTGGCGTCCCAGGTGGAGCTGACCGTGTAGCCGGACGGGAAGTCCAGTGCGACCGACCAGGTGCTGAGAGAGCTCGTGGTGCCGTTGGTGATGGTCACCTTGCCCTCGAAGCCAGTGCCCCAGTCGGAGACTTTGGTGAAGGTGGCAGTGACACCTGCCGCGTTGGCTGCCTGTGCGGTCAGCAGAGCGATGACTACCGCGGTGATGGCCGCGATCGCCAGAGAGATGCGTTTCATGATGCTCCGATCAGTGGGCGGTACGTGATCAGACCCGTCCCCAGAGTGCGGGGACGTTCGGCGGCTCCCAGCCGGTCAGGGACGTGTGGCCCTGGATGCACTTGTAGGTGACACCGGCGTAGGTCACGAGCGCACCGGTCGCGTACGCCGTGTTGGGCGCCCACGGCGTAGCCGTCGGGGGCGTGGGAGTCGGCGTCGGCGTGGGAGTCGGGGTGGGGGTCGGGGTGGGGGTCGGTGTCGGGGTGGGCGTAGGAGTCGGGGTGGGCGTAGGAGTCGGGGTGGGCGTGGGGGTGGGCGTAGGTCCGCCGGAGCAGCCCGCGGTGCCGGCGTTGACCGCGTCGACCACGTTGTTGAAGAGGGTGACGCTGGGGTCGAGTGCCTCGAGCGAATACATCATTGCGCCGGCCAGCCCGTTGCAGTGCTGGTAGTCGGCCTTGGCCTTGATCGACTGGGCGTTGTCACCGGACCAGAACGTGCCGTTGCTGTAGAACCACGACGACTTGGTGGTGTCGTCGAAGTACGTCGCCGACGGGTTGTCGACGAAGCCGGTGAGCTCTTTGTAGAACGAGACGCCCGGCACGTTGCCGCTCAGCGCGTGCCCGTCGGCCGGTCCGGTCGCGCTCTGGTACTTGCCGTTCGCCGTGGCCGGGACACCCTTCCATCCCCTGTAGTAGAAGGGATATCCGATGCTCAGCTTGTTCGCCGGGAATCCGCCCGGGATGCCGTACGCCGCGTCGCCGGTGGTCCAGGCCTTCACCGCGGAGTCGATCGAGTACTTGCCTTGGCCCGGCGGGATCGGGTTGCTCGGATCGTTCGGCGCCGTGTACAGCGGGTCCTGGAAGTTCGTCGGCCCGGTGGCCTCCCAGCCGCCGTGCATGTCGTACGTCATCACGTTGTTGTAGTCGAGGTACTGCCCGATCTTGTTCGTCTCGATCGTGGCGATCTTGTCCTGGCCGGCCGGCGTTGCGGCGGTCAGGTAGTACCGCTTCCCGGTCTGGCTACCGTACGCGTCGAGCTGCGCGCGGAACTCGGCCAGCAACAGCGTGAAGTTCTGTTTGTCGGCCGGGCTGTAGTGGTTGCCGACGTGACCGTTCGGCGAGCCCGGGTACTCCCAGTCGATGTCGACGCCGTCGAAGATGCCGGCCGCCGAACCGGGACCGCCGAAGCCGTCGATGACCGGCAGGTCGCCCTTGAGGAACATGTTCACGCAGGAGCTGACGAAAGCCTTGCGCTTGGTGTCGGTGGAGGCCGCGTCGGAGAAGTACTTCGAGTACGTCCAGCCGCCGATCGAGATCAGGATCTTCAGGTTCGGGTACTTCGCCTTGAGCTTCTTGAGCTGGTTGAAGTTGCCCTGGATCGGCTGGTTCCACACGTCGCCGACACCGTCGACGCTGATGTCCGCGCCGTACGACTTGCCGTAGTCGGCGAACGCGTCACCCGCGCCGTCACCGGCGTTCGGGTTGTTCTCGTCCTGCGACGCGGCCTTGTTGGCCATGAAGCAGGTGTGGTTGACCGGGTCGATGTTGGCGAACGCGTAGTTCAGGAAGCCGAGCTTCGCGCCGACCCCGGTGGTGACCATGTTCTTCGGGTAGAAGCCGTTGGCGTAGATCCCCCACTGGGTGAAGTACGCCGTCTTGACGCCGCCGCTGGTCGCCTGTGGCGCCGCGGTGGCTGCGTCGGCCGTCGTGGCGTCCGGACTCGCGAGCGAGACGCCGGCGGCGGTGATCAGGGCGGTGGCCGCGACGGCGGCCGTGGCGGCGAGCGTGCGTAATCGACTCATCAGGTTCCTCCGGAGCGATGGGACGGAAGCGGTCCGGTGAAATTTAGTTAAAGACGCTTCGAAAGGAACCGTAACCGTTCCCGGCGGGTTGGTCGCGGGCTCGTCGTGGCGGGTTCCCGCTGCTGACGGAAACCCGACAACTCTTTGTCCACAGGGATCCGGTGCCGTTCCCGGAAGCCGCCGGACAACGGCATGTTCTAGTTATGGACACGAACTCACCACCCCCATCGGTGCTGATGGCAACCACCAACGAGACCCTGCTCGACGACCTGCTCCGGCTCGCCGCGGCCGCATCCGTCACGCCCTTGGTCGAGGCGCACCTGCCCGGCCTGCGACGCAGTTGGCACACCTGCTCCCTGGTCGTCGTCGGCCGCGACCTCGCCGAGCCGCTGGCCCGCGTCCAGCCCGCGCACCGGCCCGGGGTCGTCGTGGTCGGCTCGACCGCGGACGGCGACGACCTCTACCGGTGCGCGTTCGACGTCGGCGCCGATGCGGTCTGCCGTTTGCCCGACGACGAGCCGTTGCTGGCCGGCAAGCTGTCCGACACCTTGGATGGTGGCACTCGCGCCGCTGTCACCCTGGCGTTCGTCGGCGGCTGCGGGGGAGCGGGTTCGACCACGCTTGCCGCCGCGGTGGCCGTCCTCGGCAACCGACGCGGGCTCCGGACGATGCTGATCGACGGCGATCCGCTCGGCGGCGGGATCGAGCTCGCCCTCGGTATCGAGCGCGACCCGGGGGACCGCTGGCCCAAACTGCTGAACGCAGCGGGCCGGATCAGTGCGGCCGCGCTCCGCTCCGCACTCCCTTCGGTCGACGGCCTGTCGGTCCTGTCCTGGGACCGGTCCGACGTCACCGTCCTGCCCCCGGACACGATGAGCTCGGTGATCGGCGCTGCCCAGCGCAGCACCGATCTGGTCGTCCTCGACCTGCCTCGCCGCGCGGATCCGGCCGTAGAGGAAGGCTTCGTCCGCTCCACCGCCACCCTGCTCGTCGTGCCGTGCGACGTCCGTTCGGTCGCCGCAGCCAAACGCCTCGCGGGCCCACTCCGGGCCGTCGCCGGCGACCTCCGCGTGGTCGCGCGCGACTCCCGCCCCGGTCCCTCCGCCGCCGATGTCGCGGCGCACCTCGAGTTGCCCTTGGCAACCAAGCTCGGAGTCGACCGCAGCCTGCCCGCCGCGATGGACGACGGCCACTTCCCACTCCACACCCGAAGCCCGCTCACTCGCGCCGCCGACACCCTGCTGGACCTGTTCACTCCACTCGATCCGCCCGTTCTGACCAGGCAGGTGCCCACATGACCACGACGGTTGTGCCCGCAGACCTACTCGACCGCGTCCGCGGCACTCTCGCACTCACCGGCGCGGAGCCGACGCCCGTTCACGTCGCGGCAGCCCTCCGCGCCGACGGCACCGTCTGCGGCGACTCGATGGTCCTCGCGGTCGTCACCGCCCTCCGCCGGGAGGCCCTCGGCGCCGGACCACTCGACAGCCTGCTCGCCGAGCCCGGCGTGACCGACATCCTCGTCAACGGCCCGGACGAGGTCTACATCGACCGCGGCCGGGGACTCGAGTTCGTAGCGATCCGCACCGGCGACGAGCCGGCCATCCGCCGCCTCGCCACCCGCCTCGCCGCCGCGGCCGGCCGCCGTCTCGACGACTCCACGCCGTACGTCGATGTGCGCCTCGCCGACGGCACCCGCTTCCACGCCGTCCTCGCCCCGGTCGCGGCCCCGGGCACGTGCCTGTCCCTCCGTGTCCCGTCACGCAAGGTCTTCACCCTCGACGACTTGGTGGCCGCAGGCGCCCTCCCGCAAGCAGGCGCCGCAATCCTCCAGGACCTGCTCGACTCCCGCTTGGCCTTCCTCATCAGCGGCGGCACCGGCACCGGCAAGACCACGCTGCTCAATTCCCTGCTGTCCTTGGCGAATCCCGCCGAACGCCTCGTCCTGGTCGAGGACGCCAACGAACTCCGCCCCGACCACCCGCACGTGGTCCGCCTGGAAGCCCGCCCACCCAACATCGAAGGCACCGGCGAGATCTCCCTCCGCGACCTGGTCCGCCAGGCCCTCCGCATGCGCCCCGACCGCCTGGTCGTCGGCGAGGTCCGAGGCCCTGAAGTAGTAGACCTCCTGACCGCTCTCAACACCGGCCACGAAGGCGGCTGCGGCACCATCCACGCCAACTCCGCCGCCGACGTCCCCGCCCGCCTGGAAGCCCTAGGTGCCCTAGCAGGCCTGACCCCCTCCGCCATCCACAGCCAAGCAGCCTCAGCCCTACACGCAGTAATCCACCTAACCCGATCCCCCAACGGCCACCGCCGAATCACCGAAATCCACACCCTCACCAAACCCCCGAACGCCCCCTTAACCACCCACCCCGCCGTCACCTTCCACCCCAACAACACCCTCACCCTCCACCCCCCATCCCACCGCTTCACCCCCAAACCCCCAACAACCCCACCCCCCACTCCCACACCCGCCACCCACTCGGCACTCACACTTACCCCCACACCCCGCCCCCTGCTCAGCACTCACGCCTACCCCCAGCCCGGCGCCCACTCCTACCACCGGCTCTCCCGTCCCGCCGGCCAACGGCACAGCTCTGACACCCGGTGCAACTCTCACGCCCGCGTCCGATGCAGCCCGCATGCCCGCCGCTGGCGCCGTTCCCCCGCCCGCCACCGGCGCCCTCCCCGCTCCCGTTCCCGCACCCACCTCTGACTCCGGCCCCGGGTATGCCACCGACGCCGCTCCCGCGCCTGCTGTCGGCTCGGGTGTCACGTCTGCCTTCGGCTCGCCTCTCGCGCCTGCATCCGGCTCTGCTCCCGCGCCTGCTGTCGGCTCGGGTGTCACGTCTGCCTCCGGTCTCGCGCCCGCGCCCGGCTCCGCTCTCACACCTGCCGCCGATGCCGTTCCCGCTCCCGCGCCCAGCCCGTTCCCCACGCCCGCACCCGTCTCGGTCCCAATGCCCGCCCCCGGCTCCGTTCCCGCGCCCGCTGCCGGTGCCGCATGACCCCAGCTCTCCTCGCCGCCCTCCTGGCCCTCCTCACCTGCACCCTCGCTCTGCCACCCCGCCCACCAGGCCTCCACCGTCTGACAACCCGCACCACCCCGCCCACCCGGCGACCGCCCACCCCAGCGAACCCCCACCCCCAACCGCCCCACGCTCAATTGCCAGGCGTCCAACCGACCAGCCTCGAACCGACCGCCCTCCGGCCGCCGAGCCGCCACCTCCGATCCCGCCTGCCCCGAGCCTGGCTCCTCGCCCCACCAACTGCCCTGGCCACCGCCCTCTTCGGCCCCCAAGCCCTCGTCTCAACCCTCGCGATCGCCGTCATCCTGGCCCTGACAGCCAACCAACGCGCCCACCATCAACAGCAGAAACTCATCGCAGCCCGCCGCACCACCATCATCGAAGCCCTCGACGTACTCGCCGCCGACCTAACAGCCGGCCGCCCACCCATAGCCGCCCTGGAAGGCGCCGCCTCCATCAGCCCAGACTTCGAATTCGCCCACGCCGCAGCCAAACTCGGTGCCGACGTCCCCACCGCCCTCACCCGAGCAGCCACCACCCCTGGCGCCTCCAGCCTCCGAGCCTTAGCCGCAGCCTGGCGCGTCACCGAACAATCCGGCGCCGCCTTCGCCACCCTCACCGAACGCCTCGCCGACTCCCTCCGCGCCGACGAATCCATCCACCGCCAAACCCAATCCAGCCTCGCCGGCGCCCGCTCCACCGCCCGAATCCTCGCCGTCCTCCCGGCATTCGGCATAACCATCGGCTACCTCCTGGGCGCCGACCCCCTCACCTTCCTAACCACCACCCCACCAGGCTGGCTCTGCCTACTAACAGGCCTCGCCCTAACCACCACCGGCCTCCACTGGACCACCCGAATCTCCACCCCTCACCCCTGACCCGCACCCCCCACCTGCCTGCCCAATCCCGCCCAGCCTGACCTGGCCAATCCCGCCAGGCCTGACTGGCGCGACTCCGTCCGGGCCGACTTGGCCAGTCCCGGCAGGCCCGACCTGCGCCAATCCCGCCGGGGCTGACCCGCGTGACTCGCGCCGGGGCTGATCTGCGCGGCTCCCGCCAAGACTGCCCCCGGTCCATCCCACCGGGCCGGCCTGCCTGACTCTCCCCACCGATGACCTGTGCGACTCCCAGTAGGGCTGAGCTGCCCCACTCTCAGTAGGGCTGACCTGCGCACTCGCACCGCACCTGACCTACGGCGTTCCCACCCCACCTGGCCACCTCCCGCCGCTTCGCCTCACCTGAGCTGCAGCAGTCGCACCCCCACCCGACTGCAGCACCGACGCTGCACCTCGCCTGCTTTCGCCGCCCCCCAACATTCACCTCACCCAAGCACTCCCTGCCCAACTCACTCCCGCTCCCTCGAGACCTCGCATGCCCCACATCCTGGCCGCCGCAGCGGCCATTGCCATCAGCATCTATCTCCTGACCCCGCCCCACCCCAACCTCCGCCGCCTAACCCCACCCCGCCCCCGATCCCGCCTCCAACCCCCGCGATCGCACCGCCTGGCCGCAGTCGGCGCAGCCTTAGCCGCCCTCACCATCCTCGGCCTCCCGTGGGGCCTAATCCCAAGCGCAATCGCGTACTACGCCATCCCCCGAGCCCTGTCCCGCCTCGAACCAGCCACCACCAGACAACGCAACGCCCGCATAGCCCACGACCTCCCCCTCGCGATCGACCTCCTGACCGCCTGCCTCCGAGCCGGCCGCCCACCCCAACAAGCCCTCGCCCTCGTAGCCGAAGCCCTACCCGGCCCCCTGGCCGACGTCTTCACGAAGATCGCCCACCACCTCGCATTGGGCGCCGACCCAACCACCGCCTGGTCCCACCTACGAGCCGAACCATCCTGCGCCCCAATGGCCCGAGCCATCTCCCGCTCACTCCGCTCCGGTGCCCCACTCTCCAAAACCCTCGACCACCTCGCGGACGAAACTCGCCGCGCCCATCACCACCTCGCCGACCAACAAGCTCGAGCCGCAGAATCCCGAGCCACTCTGCCCCTAGGCCTGTGCTTCCTCCCCGCCTTCGTCCTCCTCTCCATCGTCCCCACAATCGCCGACGCCCTCGTCCCGTACCTCCTCCACCCCTGACCACACCACCCGCCCCGTATCCACAACCCAAAACTCCTGTGAAAAAAGGACATCCAACAACGGCACCTTTACCAACGACCCCTCGCACCACCCCCAGCCCGCTCCCGCAGGAGGCCCAATGCCCAAGGCATCAGCAGCCACCAGCAACCGCCCCCACCCCACCGCTCACCAAGCCCCAACAGCTGATCCGGAGCTCGATCGCAATACGCCGAAGAGCGCGACCGTCTGCGTCGGCGATCACGCCCGCAGCCACACCCGCCGCGAAGGCACCTCGCGCGATGAGGTCTGCCGAGTCCCCGCCAAGGCGATCCGACGCCTCCACGGCAACCCCATCCGCCATCTCCGACCCCACGCAGAACGCGGAGCCATCACAGCCGAGTACGCCGTAGCCATCGTCGCGGCCTGCGGCCTCGGCGGCGTACTGGTCGCCCTCCTCAGATCCCCAGCGATGCAAGGCGCCCTCAAAGCCATCATCAACTACGGCCTGAAGATCGCCGGCGTAGAAGGCGTACACATCTGACCCAACCGAGCCCACCCGCCTGATGTTCAATCACCCACCGAGCAGAACCTTCCTAGCCCGAGCTCGGCAACGCGTGCTCAACAGCCAGCCCGCCAGGCGGCCAACCGCCCGGCCCTAGCAAGCAATCTCACCAACGCGTTCCACCCTCGATCCGGCGGCCGGTCGATGCCCCCCTCCTCGACCGGCCGCCACCCCAAGGAGTCTCATGCCCCATCACCCAGACTCTTCCGCCCCAGCCCCAGCCAAATCCGCTGCCGCCCACTCCGACCGCGCCACCCGCGCAGGCCGCGCACCCGCAAGACGCGCCGACGGTGCCACCCGGGCCATCCGCGCCGACAGTGGCAGCTTGGCCTATCGCGCCGGCCGGGCCGATCGTGTCGACCGTGTCTGCCGCGTTGCCCGCTCCGGCTGTGCCGAATATGCCGGCTGCGCCGATCGTGCCACCCGCGTCACCGGCGCAACCCGCGCCGAATGTGCCGACGGTGCCGACCGTGGCGACTGTGTTAGCAGTGCCGACCGCGCCGACCGTGGCGACTGTGTTAGCAGTGCCGACCGTGCCGACCGTGCCGACCGTGCCGACCGTGCCGACCGTGCCGACCGTGCCGACCGTGCCGACCGTGCCGACCGTGGCGACTGTGTTAGCTGTGCCGACCGTGCAGGCTGTGCCGACCATGCAGGCTGCGCCGACCCTGCCAGCTGCGCCGACCGTGCCAGCCGTGCCGACCGTGCTGGCGGCGCCGGCGGTGCCGACCGTGCCGGGGTTGGCAGATGTGTTGACCGGGTCAGGCGGGTGGTCCTGTTCGATCGCGTCACTTGGTTTAGCTACACCGTCGACCGCGTTGACGGGGCCACGCCTGCTCAGCGCGGTGGCTGTGACGGCGGTGGTGACGGGAGTGGAGGCGGAGAGGGCGCCGCGATTGGTGGGTGTGGGGCTCGTCCAGTTGGTGAGGCGATGCCCGACGGGTTGCGGCGGCGGGGTGAGCGGGGAGCGGTGACGGCCGAGATGGCGTTGGTGCTGCCGGTGTTGGTTTCAGTTCTGTTGTTGGGGATCTGGTCCATCGGACTGGTTGTGCTGAACATCAGATGCATCGATGCTGCCCGCGACGTCGCCCGGGCGGTCGCGCGTGGCGAGCCGGTCGATCAGGCGAAAGCGATCGGACACCGTACCGTTCCGACAGGCACGATCGTCATCACCCGCGAGGCATCAGACATCAAAGTGGTAGTCACTGCCGTGCCCGTGCATACCCCGCCGTTGCTCGGTGTCTTCTCTCCCGCGAGCCTCACAGCAACTGCCATCCTGCAAGCGGAGCCGGAGACGCCATGACCCGCTCCGAACGAGGCAGCGCCACGCTTCACATTTTGTTCGCAGTCGTACTCCTCTGCACAGTGCTCGCCGCGGCGGTCCTCTGGACGGCCATCTCCACCGCCCACCACAAACTCACCGCGGCGGCCGACATGACCGCGCTGAGCGCCGCCGATTCTCTCGATGCTTCCGACCCCGACGATGCGACCGGTCAGGCTGATCCGGGCGAGCAGAAACCCACAGGCACCAGACCGCCTACAACGCCTTGCGCGACAGCAGAGCGGGCAGCTGCGCTCAACAAGGTGCAGCTGACCGCGTGCTTGGTCTCGTCTGACGCGGTCACTGTTGAGGTATCGCTGCGGTTGGACCTCCGAATAGCACGTCCAACTCTGAGCGCGGCCGCGCGAGCCGGCCCGGTCTGATGTCGCCTCGTCAACCACTCGTCGTGCGGCCGGTCCTCCGGTGATCGCGATCTGGTCGCAATCTGGTAGAGATGCCGCGTTGATGTGGACGACGTACGGACCGGCGCTCCATGATCGGGAACCGAGTACTGCTCATGTTCCCGGACGTACTTCCCCGGCGCCCGGATGCTACCTCGGAGGCTCGTTTGCCCGACCCGATTCGGCTGCTGCTGGTTGACGACCAGATCCTCAGCCGAGGTTTGCTTCGCAGCGGTCTGGAGCGTGAGCGCGATCTGAAGATCGTTGCCGAGCTCAACCGATCTGACGACGTCGTAGGTGCCGCCAGACGGCATCGGGCGAACGTCGCGCTGCTCGACGCGGCCGGTCCGGGCAACGACAGCATCACTGTGACCACCAAGTTGCGTACGTCGATGCCGGAGTGCCGGGTCGTCATGCTGACGACGTACGGGCGGCCGGTGCACATGCGCCGCGGGCTGGATGCCGGTGCGAAAGGGTTCGCGTTGAAGGGCAGTCCGGTACCGCAACTGGCTGATGCGGTACGGCGGGTGCACCTGGGCCTCCGGGTGGTCGATGCGAACCTCGCGGCCGACAACCTCCGGTACTCCGAAACTCCGCTCAACGCTGACGAGACTGACACCCTTCGCGCGGCGCGGGACGGTGGATCGGTCGCGCTGATGGCACAGAAGCTCGACGTGTCCGAGCGTGTCGTCCGTACTCGACTGTGGTCGGCGATCGGCAAGACCGGTGCGCACACTCGATCCGATGCGGTCGAGATCGCGGAACGAAACGGCTGGCTTCTCGACTAGTTGATCGTCGATGGTCTGCGGGGACGGGCAGACTGGGGTGGTGGATGACGGTCGGAGCCGAGTTGTCGTGGTCGATGCTGCGAACGTGGTTGGGTCGCGGCCGGACGGATGGTGGCGGGATCGGGTCGGCGCGGCTCGGCGGTTGTTGACGCGGCTCGCTGCCTTGCAGGAGGAGTTGCCGGACACCGAGGTGGTTGTGGTGTTGGAGGGTGCTGCTCGCCGGGCGGTGTCTGGGGAGGGTGCGCCGGATACAGGTCGTGTTCGGGTGGTGCTTGCGTCGGGGTCTGGTGACGACACGATCGTGAGCGTTACCGCGGAGGTCGTCGGGCAGGCGCATCACCCGGCGGTCACCGTCGTCACCGCGGACCGCGAGCTCCGGCAACGTGTCGAACCCACCGGCGCGACCCCCACCGGTCCGCGCTGGCTCCTCGATCAGCTGGACGCGTTACCCGAGTAGCTGGCCGGGACCGCTCGTACGCCGGTCGCCGGCATTCATGCGTGCGGCAACAATCTGGCGCGGCACAAGCCACGACCTCGCCGTGCCAAACCGGCCTGCGCACGAACAGGCCCAGGTCGGGCTGCCGTAGCAGAAGTTGAATTACCCTGCGCGGCCTCGCCGGGGCTGGATTCGTCAGGTCGACCACTGCGTCCCGCAAGCACCAATCCCGTCGCCGACCTGACATCACCGCCGCCGCATCAACCGGCCGCCCTCGGCTGCACGCCTCCCGCGACGCATGCTCCGCACCGCGTGTGCCGCGGTTGTGCCGGTGTCGTCGTACCCGCGCTGGCCTGACCGTGCGACCCACCTGGATTGGGTACATGTGCCGGCGTGGGCCGCCGGGTGTGGGCTTGCCTCGTCGTACCTGTGCCGTCGTACCTGTACTGGCCAGGCTGCGCCGACAGGCCTGGACTGGATGCATGTGCTGGCGTCGCCCTGCGGGTGTGGGCTTGCCTTGTCGTGCGTGTGCCGTCGTGCGTGTGCTGGCCGGGCTGCGCCGGCCCGCCTGGATTGGGTGTATGTGTCGGCGCGGTCCTGCGGGTGTGGGCTTGCCTTGTCGTGCCTGTGCCGTCGTACCTCCGCGCTGGCCAGGCTGCGCCGACTTGCCTGGTTTGGCGTATGTGTCGGGCTGCTCTGCCCGACCTGCGTGATTGGTCGGCCCCGCGCTGGACCTCTCCTGGTGGGGCGTGTGTGGAACCGGTTGTGCCGGCTCGCCTAGCTGCGGCGCCGGCCGGTGCATCGGTTCATCTATGGCGGGCTGCGGGTGCATCGTGTGGCTGGTGTGTGTCTGTTTGTTGGGTGCCGCGAGGTCGCGCCGGGCCTGTGCGGGGGGAAGGAGGGAGTTAGGCGCAGGTGGAGAGGAGTTGGCCGGTGTGGGTTATGAGGAGGTGGGGGCCGGGGGTGGCGGGGAGGTGGGTTTTGGGGGTGGGGACGGGGTGGCGGGTGCCGTCGGGGGAGATGACGAGGGTGTTGGGGGCGTCCAGGGCGATGAGTTCGTCGTCGGCTCGGATGAGGACGGGGGCGGTGTAGGACCAGGAGAGGGCGGTGCGGCCGGCGGCTAGGGCTTGCAGGGTGGCGGTGGGGAGTTCGTCGGGGCCTTCGGCGTTGGCGTCTACGGCGATCCAGGTGGTGGGGGAGCCGGGTGGCATTAGGGACGTGGGGTTGTGCCAGTCGCTGCCGCCGATGGGGGTGGTGTTCTCGAGGCCCCACGCCTGCCACCAGGCGACGGGGCCGCCCCAGGTCTGGTCGAGCCAGGACGAGTGCCAGATCTCGGCGAGTGGTGGGTGTTCGGGGAGCGGGTGGCGCCAGGAGCAGTCGCCGCCGAGCGGGTGGTTGATGGAGAGGAGACCCCCGCGCCGGGCGACTTCCGAGACCCAGGTGGCGGCCGGTCGGCGGAAGTCGATCGGGCCGATCTCGCCGAACGCGTTCGCGTGGCCGGTGTCGGTGGTGACTTCCTGGCCGGGGATGAGGCCGATGCCGAAGCGCTTGCTGAGCGACGGGAGTTCGGGGTGGTGGGCGACTGTGTTGTGATCGGTGACGGCGAGTACGTCGAGTCCGGCCGACACACCGAGCGCGGCGAGGTTGGCGATCGGGGTAGAGCCGTCCGAGTGCAGGGAGTGCGCGTGGAAGTCGCCGGCGATCCATTTCAGGCCGGACGAGGCGGGCAGCGTACGGCGAGGTGGTCGCGGCGGTACGGCGATCGCGGCCGAGGCCTCGGCGTACTCGGTGAGACCGGGGATGGTGTCGACCGGGCCGGTGACTGCCTCGACGAGCAGTTCGACACCTTCGACCGGTACTCGGTGGAGGCCGAGGACGACCCACCAGGTGCCTGCTTCGAGCTCGCCGGGAACGTAGCCGGGCGTGGCGGCCGACGGTGTGATCGCGAAAGTGGTGCGGGCACCGCCGGACCAGCCGCGCCAGCCGGCCGCGCCCTCGCAGCCGATGTCGATGACGGCGCCCTCGACCGGCGGGATGGTGAGCGTGACGTGCAGGCCGGGGCAGTCGGCCGGGATGTCGACGGGCAGCGAATGCCACACCGACTCGGCGCGGTCGTCGAGTGTCCATCGCCGGCGGTACGACGTAACGGCCATCAGGCGATCTCCCTGCTCTCGAACGAGCTGTGCGGCAGCATCAGACGACGGAGGCCGGCTCGGCGGCCAGGAGTTCGCCGCTGTCCTGGGTGTAGAGCAGGACACGAGAAGCCGGCGCGGTCAGCGCGACGGGCGCGCCAGGTACCGGCTCGGTCTCCTCGGGGACCGTCACGCCGATGAGGGTGCCGGCACAGTCGACGGTGACGAGTGACTGGGTGCCGAGGTTCTCGGCGACGACGACCTCGCCGCGCAGTGCGGGCCCGCTGACGTCGCCGGTGGACAGCGTCAGGTACTCGGGCCGGATGCCGACCGTGACCTCGGCATCCGTCGGGGTGGATGAGGTGGCCGCAGGCAACGATCCGCCGGCCACGGACACGGTGCCGTCGCCGAGCACCTTGCCCGGGAGCAGGTTCATCGGCGTCGACCCGATGAAGTTCGCCACGAAGGTGTTGGCGGGACGGGCGAAGACCTCACGAGGAGATCCGAGCTGCCGGAGCTTGCCCGACTCCATCACGGCGATGCGGTCGGCGAGCGCCAGCGCTTCGGCCTGGTCGTGGGTGACGAAGACCGTGGTGATGCCGAGGTCGCGCTGGAGCTTCTTCAGGAACGTCCGCGCCTCGAGCCGGAGCCGCGCGTCGAGGTTCGACAGCGGCTCGTCGAGCAGCAGGACCTTGCCTTCGGACGCGATCGCGCGGGCCAGCGCGACGCGCTGCTGCTGACCGCCGGACAGCTGCCCGGGCTTGCGCTCGAGGAGCCCGTCCAGCGACAGCTCGCCCGCGGTACGCGACGCGACATCCGCGCGAGTAGCCGCGGCGACCCGGCGGACCTTCAAGGGATAGGTGATGTTCTCGGACACGCTCATGTGCGGGAAGAGCGCGTAGTCCTGGAACACCATCGCCACGCCGCGCTTGCCGGGCTCCACGCGAGTCACATCCGCCGCGTCGATCCGCACCGTCCCCTCGGTCGCGGTCTCCAGGCCGGCGATCGTTCGCAGCAGCGTGGTCTTGCCGCAACCGGACGGGCCGAGGAGGGCGAAGAACTCGCCGTCGGCCACGTGCAGGTCCAGCCCGTCGACGGCGCGGACGCCGTTCGGGTAGACGGTTGCGAGGCCTTCGATGTCGATGCCCGCCATCAGCTCTTGATCCCTCCGTGGAAACGGAACCCGTAACGCGAGTTCACCAGCAGGTACAGCACGACGACCGGGATCGAGAACAGCAGCGAGAACACCGGCAGCACCTGCAGGTTCACGCTGCCGCCTTCGTCGGTGAGGGTCTGCATCAGCACCGCACCGGGCTGCTTGTCGATCGACCGGATGAGCAGGAAGGGCACCAGGAAGTTGCCCCAGGAGTTGACGAACGCCCAGACCATGATGGTCGCCAGCCCGGGGCGGGCGACCGGCAGGACCACGTCGCGCAGGATCTGGCCGGTGGACGCACCGAAGACCCGCGCCGACTCCTCGTACGACTTCGGCACCGCGTCGACGAAGTCCTTCAGGATGAAAATGGCCGCCGGCAACAGCCCGCCGGTCATCACCAGCGCGACGCCGAACCGGGAGTCAATCAGCCCGAGCTGGAACATCATCACGAAGATCGGCACCATCGCCGCCGTCCCGGTGACGACCGAGGACAGCAGCAGCAACCCGTACAGCAGGGCGTCGCGTCCGGGGATGCGGACCCGCGACAGTGCATAAGAGGCCAACGCGGCAAAAGCTGTCACGGCAACCGCGGTCGTCACGCAGATCAGCAACGAGTTGACCATCGAGTGCATCGCGTACGGGTGGTCCAGCGTTTTCCGGACGTTCTCCAGCGTCCAGTCCGGCCAGTGCACCCCGAGGCCCGGCGACGCGTCGAACGGCGCCGACGCGATCCACAGCATCGGTACGGCGAAGAACAGCGTGATCGCGCAGATCAGCACGTAGAAGCCGATCCGGCGCAGCACAAAGGACGTCGTCACGAGCGCCTCCGCAAGAGCCGCAGATAGACCAGTGAGACCAGCAGGTTCGCGATCAGCAGCAGGAACGAGATGGCCGACGAGTACCCGAGCTCACCGCCCTGCAAGGCCACGTTGTAGATGTAGACCGGCACCGTCTCGGACTCGTGGTTCGGTCCGCCCTTGGTGAGCAGGAACGGCGAGAAGTCGTTCGCCGTCCACAGCGAGATCAGCAGCGTGTTGGTCAGCACGTGCCCGCGGATGTGCGGGAACACCACGTCCCGCAGGGTCTGCCAGCCCGATGCCCCGACCATCCGCGCCGACTCGAGCTGCGACGGCGGCACGGCCTGCAGCGCCGACGAGTAGAGCATCATCGAGAACGCCGTACCGCGCCACGTGTTGAAGACCACGAGGCACGCCATCGGGTAGTCGATCAGCCACGCGGTCCCCGGTGTGCCCAGCAGACTGTTCAAGGTGCCGCCGTCGCGGTCGTAGAACGCGACCCACAGGTACGCGACCACGGTCGAGGGCAGGATCCACGCGAGCAGGACGAACGCCTCGACGGTCCGGCGTACGGCGGGACGCGTGCGGCGCATCACCCACGCGAGCGTGAAGCCGAGCACGTTCTGCCCGATGATCGCGGAGCCGAGCACGAACAGCAGCGTCAGCCACAACGCGTTGTGGAACAGGGCGTCGTTCAACGCCTTCGTGTAGTTCGACAAGCCCACGATCGACGGCGACACGGCTTCGACGCCGGTCAGCCGGTAGTTCGTGACGCCGATGTAGATGGTCCAGAGCGCGGGGAAGATCAGGAACGCGCCGATCAGCAGCATCGCGGGCGCGACGAAGCCGAGCGCCCGGCCGACGCCGAGGCCCGCGACGTCGCGCGCGGGTCCCCGGCCACCGCCTGATCGACGGCCCGATCCACGTCCCGGCACCGGCTCGGCGGGCACGGGAGGTGCGGAAGCGGAAGTCATCAGTTGCTGTTGACCTTGTCCTTGCCGCCGGCCGCAGTCTCGACGGCCTTCCCGTACGCCGCCGCGGCGGCGTCGGTGCTCTTACCGCCGACCACGTCCGCGGTCGCCTGCTGCAGCGCCGCCGAGACCTTCGGGTACTCGGCCCGGCCCGGGCGGTACTGCGTGATCGGCAGCACCTTCTCGGCGACGAAGCTCAGCATCGGGTCGCTCTTCAGCACCTCGCTGTTGACGTCCGAGCGCTGGGTGATCTTGGCGGCGCCGGCCAGCGACTCCTTCACCATCTCGGCGGAGTTCATGAACTGCAGGAACTCCCAGGCCTGCTGCGGGAACTTGGTGTTCGGGTTGATCACGGTCGCCCCGCCGCCGGACATCGAGACGAAGTCCTGGCCCTTCACACCGGCGCCCGGCTGCCGCGCCGGGATCATCGCCCAGCCCACCGCGGTGTCGCGGTCGGCCATCTTCGCGACGCCCTCCTTGGGCTCGACGACGCTGCGCCAGAAGTAGTCGCTCTCCAGCAGGATGCCGATCTTGTTCGCGGCGAACTCGGCGAACGACTTGTCCCGGCCCTTCGCCTCGCGCTGCAGCACCGGGTCGCCGAGACCCGTCGAGTACACCTGGTGGTAGAAGTCGAGCACCTGCCGCAGCTGCTCGTTGTTGCCGAGCCACTTGCCGTCGGAGTTCACGGTCGCGCCGGTGCCCACCAGCAGCGGCAGCACACCCTGCATGGTGGTCGCCTCGCCCATCGCGGTCCCGGCGTTGATCTGGATCGGCGTCACACCGGCGATCTTCTTCAGCGCCTGACCTGCGGAGATGATGTCGGCCCAGGACTTCGGCTGCCAGTCCGCGGGCAGTCCGGCCTGCTGGAAGAGCTTCTTGTTGAAGTACAGCACGCGGCCGTCGGTGCCGCCGGGTACGCCGTACCGCTGGCCGTTGTAGCTGCCGAGCGCCTGAACCGACTCCGGGATCTGCTTCCAGCCGTCCCAGTCGTCCACCTTGGCCCCAGATCCAGCACCGTCGCCGACCGTGTCACTGAGCGGTTTGATGTAGTTGGCCTGGGCGAACTCGCCGACCCAGATGCCGTCGATCTGGAACAGGTCCGGCCCGGACTTGTTCGACAGGTCGAGGGACAGCTTCTGCTTGTAGACCTCGTCGTCGGAGCCGTCGCCCTGGAACTTGACCGTGACGTCGACGCCCTTGCCCTTCTGGTCGGCGACGAACTTCGGGATCAGCACGTCCTCGACGAAGGTCGCGCCGGCGCTGCTCTTACCGCCCTTGACCGAGTTCGAACCGAAGGTCAGCTCGACCTTCTTGGCGTCGGCGTTCCGGTTCGCGTCCTGGTCGCCGCTGCCGGAGTCGGACGAGCCGAGGCATCCGGTGAGCAGGGCGAGGGCCGCGGCGCCGAGGACGCCGGCGGTGGTCAACCGCGAGAGAGATCGCATCAGGGCTCCTAGCAGAAGTGGTCCAGCAGCGTGCCGGTCAAACATTGGCACTCTCCGGCGACTATGTGAAGACTTTTTCCCAACCCGGAGGCGAACGTTGTCAGGGGCTGGAGGCAACCAACCGCGAACTGTCAAGTCGGGATCTCGTGGCAGTCGTTGCGGAAGAGTTAAAGGATGCTCAAGGTTGTGTGGCAACAGGTAGTTGAGTAGATACAGAGGGTGATCAGCGGAGCTACTGTCTTGCCGTTCGGTTCAGCGGATCGGAGGTGAAAGACGTGAGACTGCTCCACGGAGTCGCTTGCCTTGTCGACGACCTGCTCTGCCACTGCTGGTGCTGGTGGTGACCGAGGGCCGCGCGGTGACGACACCGGGCTCCCGCTGACGCGCAAGCAGCGGGCATCCCGGAACTCATCCCCGAGCACCGCCTGGCCGACCGAGAGCGACGGCACGAGAGACAAGGAGAGAGAAACGGCCGGCCCCGACGATGTCGGGGCCGGCCGTCCTCTCGTTGGCTGGTGGCTGGTGTCCTCCTCGGCTCAGCTCTGGGCGAGTTGCATCATCTGCTTCGGCAGCACCGTCATCTGGGCCGGGATCGGAACCTGCGGCCTGAGCAGCGACAGCAGGCTGGCGGCCGCGCCCGCGATCGGCAGCGGCAGGGCCAGGCCCAGCGACGCCAGCAGCGCGTTCACGAGTGCCAGCACCGCGCCCAGGATGTCCAGGCTCGGCACCGGAAGGCCGCTCCAGGCCTGGACCGGAGTGCCGGCGGCGCTCATCGTGCCGGTCGGCTGCGCCTGCTTGGCCTTCCCCTTGCCAAGCAGCGACGTCAGGGCGAGCCCACTGGCGGCGTTCACGAACGTGCCGGTGCCCTCGTCGTAGTTCCACTTCTGGCCGTCACCGTCACGGCAGGGCAGGACCAGCAGCGGAGCCGACGCCGGAACCTTGGCCAGGTCCGCACCGCTGTCCAGGCAGGCTCCGGTCGCGGCAAGGGCGCCACCGACGCTCTTGCTCATCGCGACCTGCAGCTGGCCGGACTCGGTGTAGATCCACTCCTGGGTCTTGCCTTCCTTGCCCGGCGCACACGCCATCATGACCGCCATCGGGACCTTGTCGGCCGCGACGAACGTCAGGCAGTAGCGCGTGTCGGAGCGGGTGGCGATCTGTTGTGCCACGCCCACGGTGACTCCGGGTGCCGTCGAACCGCGGGGTGCCGGGTTCGCGGCCTGGGCCGGTACGGCGGTGGCGATCGCCACGCTGACCGCGAGCACCACCACGCCGGTGCGACTGAACAGCTTTCGGATGATCAAGACAACCTCCAGAGGTCGTGCCATCGCTTGGCGTCAGGCCGTCGGGACCCGTGGCGCGAGCCGGAACGCCGGCAGTGACTCAGCGCGACGTTGACGCCACAACAAGTAAGGCACAGGAGCGACCGAGGAGGTTATGCCGACCTTGCGAAACTTGATGCCAATGGCAACTAACTGCCAGGCAGGCGTCGTTGCGCAAGGCATCTACATCGGGATGCGAGGCCGCTGTTCCGCCGTTGTGAGCTGTTCGAGATCTTACGGCAATCCGCTGCGATTCAGGTAGTGCACCGCGTTGGAAGATGCCGTAGGCAACAGAGTTGTCAGTGGGGCTGTTTGGTGTCCCTGGGGTCCGGCGCGAGCTCCTGCTCGGTCGCCAGGCGCTCGTCGGCGGGCGCTTCCGGCGAACCCTCGAGGCGCGGCGGGACATCGGCAGCGGCGTCACTTTCCGTGATCTCTCCGCCGACGGTGTTACTCGGCGTGCTCGCCGCCTGGGCGCGCAGCTCGCGCATCTCTTTGCGGCGCCGCCAGCCGCGACCGAGTCCCTTCTTCGTCAGCCACAGACCGGCGATCAGCGCGGCACCGGTCACCGCGCCGAGGAAGAAGATCGTCGGCACCGAGACGCCGAAGTCGACGCCGAACACCTCCATCGTCGTCGATGCGGTGGACGACACCGAGACGCCCAGGCCGAACAGCACGGCCAGAACGATCAGAACAACTCCGAGGACGACCATGGCACGCTGCCTCTCCGTCCGGAGACCGCCGGACTCGTCAGGCCTCACTGCTCAGTAATGCGGAGAGCAGCGCCACCGCGCCGCTCTTGTCGAGTGGGTTGTTCTGGTTCCCACACTTGGGCGACTGTACGCACGAAGGGCATCCGTCCGTACATTCACAGTGTGCAATCGCCTCGCGTGTCGCGGTCAACCACTCGCGCGCCGCGGCGTACCCGTGTTCGGCGAATCCGGCGCCACCGGGGTGGCCGTCGTACACGAAGACCGTGAGCCGGCCGGTGTCGGCGTGCCGGGCGGTGGAGACGCCGCCGATGTCCCAGCGGTCGCAGGTGGCGAACAGCGGGAGGAGGCCGATCGACGCGTGCTCGGCCGCGTGGGCCGCGCCCGGTACGTCGGCCAGCCCGAGCGCCTCGACGGCGGCGTCGGGCATCGTCCACCACACCGCCTTGGTCCGCAGGGTGCGCTCGGGCAGGTCCAGCGGCTGCTCGTCGAGTACGTCGCCGGTCGCGATCAGCTTGCGCTGGTACGAGATGACCTGACTCGTCACCTGGACCCAGCCGCGCGACAACTCCGCCGTCCCCCAGGTGCACGTCTCCTCGGTCGCCAGGATGCTGATCTCGGTCACGTCCCGGGCGAAGGTCGTGTAGTCGGGCGAGGCGGGCTCGACGACCGCGGCGTGCTCCTCGAGGTCCAGCGACCGCACCAGGTACGACTCGCCCGCGTGCACGTAGACGGCGCCCTCGTGCACCGACGCATGGGCCGAGCCGCCATCGACCGTGCCGAGCAGGCGACCGGTCCGGTCCTCCACGATCTGCACCGTCTTGCCGCCGGCGGACCGGATGTCGATGGCGTCGACGGCGCGCTCCCGGCGCGTCCAGAACCACCCGTGCGGCCGCTCCCGCAGAGCACCCTGCCGTACGAGTTGTGCGATCACCTGCGCTGTCGTCTCGCCGAAGATCTCGAAATCGTCGGGCGTCAGCGGTAGCTCCTGGGCGGCGGCGCACAGTTGAGGCCCGAGCACGTACGGGTTCTCCGGGTTGAACACGGTGGCTTCGACCGGGCGGCCGAAGATGGCGCCCGGGTGGCGCACCAGATAGGTGTCCAGCGGGTCGTCCCGCGCGATCAGGAGCGCCACCGCGTCCCCGCCGGCGCGCCCGGCGCGACCGGCCTGCTGCCACAGTGAGGCGCGGGTGCCGGGCCATCCTGACAGCAGCACGGCGTCCAGTCCGGCGATGTCGATGCCCAGCTCGAGAGCGTTCGTCGCCGCGACGCCGGTGAGCTCGCCGCTCTGCAACATGCCCTCGAGCCGGCGCCGCTCCTCTGGCAGATACCCGGCTCGATACGCCGACACCTGGTCCGTCAGCGCCGGGTCGACCTCGGCCAGGTTCTCCCGGGCTGTCATCGCCACCGTCTCGGCTCCACGCCGCGAGCGGACGAACGCGACCGTGCGGACACCTGTGACCACCAGGTCGGTGAGCAGGTCGGCCACCTCGGCTGTGGCGGACCGTCGTACCGGTGCGCCGTTCTCGCCGTGCAGGGCCGTCAGTGGCGGCTCCCAGAGGCCGAAGGCGATGCCGCCGCGTGGAGAGCCGTCCTCGACCACCTCCACCATCGGCAGCCCGGTCAGGCGCTCACCTGACAGCGCCGGCTCGGCCACTGTCGCCGAGGCGCAGACAAAGATCGGATTGGCGCCGTACTGCGCGCAGACCCGCCGCAGCCGCCGCAGTACGCCGGCGACGTGCGCACCGAAGACGCCGCGGTAGTGGTGACACTCGTCGACCACGACGTACTGCAGGCAGCCCAGGAACCGCGCCCAGCGTTGATGGTTCGGCAGGACCGACCGGTGCAGCATGTCCGGGTTGCTGAGCACGTATGTCGCGTGGTCGCGCGCCCAGTCCCGCTCGGTCCGCTCGGAGTCGCCGTCCAGCGTCGTGGCCCGCAGACCCGGCACGGTGTACGCCGAGACCGCGCGCAACTGGTCATGGGCGAGCGCCTTGGTCGGAGACAGGTAGAGCACCGACGCCGTACGACGGTGTGGTGACGCGGCCTGCGCGATGCTCAACGTGGCGAGGGCCGGCAACAGGTACCCGAGCGACTTGCCGGATGCCGTCCCGGTCGCCACGACGACGTGCCTGCCCGAATACGCCGCCTCGGCGGTCGCGACCTGATGGGTCCAGGGGGCCGTGATGCCGGAGTCCCGCAACTGGTCGAGCACCTCGGACGGCACCCACCGCGGCCAATCACATGTTTGTCCCAGCCGTGGCGGCACCGCCTCGACATGCGTCAACCGGTCGTCACGACCGGCGGCCAGGCGCTTCAGGACGGCAGCCGCCTCACCACCTGCACGCATACGGTGAGCGTAGTGCCCTGCACGGACAAGGGCTTGCCGCTGAGAGTCCGCTGAGAATGCACGCGCGGATGCACGCGGCTTTTTCCGGAGGGGAATCGACTTCGGGTGGGCGAGATGAAAGAGTTTTCGGCAACGGGTCTTCTCACGGTCCGTACATGGTTGAATGCAGCAGTTCATGGGATCGGAGGCTGAAGTGGATCTGTCGCTGACCGCGCGCGCCGAGGGCGGGCGAACCGTCATCGAGGTTGCCGGGGAGATCGACGTCTACACCGCACCGAAGCTCAGGGAGAAGATCGCCACGCTCGTCGAAGAAGGCGTCTACGACATCGTCATCGACCTGGAACGCGTGGAGTTCCTGGACTCCACCGGTCTCGGTGTCCTCGTCGGCGGCCTGAAACGGGTGCGCACCCACGACGGATCTCTGTCCCTGGTCTGCACCCAGGAACGGCTGCTGAAGATCTTCCGGATCACCGGCCTGACCAAGGTCTTCGACATCCACCCGGACGTCGCCTCGGCGATCTGATGAAGCGAAACGGTGTCCGCCTCGCTACTTTCGGTGATTGTTCCGCCCAGGTTCCGGCAGGGGTCTTGCCGGGCCGACCCGGTATGGCGTAGACCACCCTGTCGTCAGGTCTGGTCGGGAACCCGTTAGAGTAACCCACCGCGCCAGCCCATTGGCGCTGTGTCGTATTTCCCCAACCCTTCGGTTGCGGCAGACGGGGGCCGTCAAGCCTGGATGGGTTGCCTACAAGGAGGACGGATGTCCGCGCTGCTTGCTCCACAAGCGGTGGATCTTTCGTCGAGCAACACCACACTGGTGATCGTTGTCGGGGTGATCGCGATTCTCGCGGTCGTCATCGCGATGGTCTTCCGGGGCCAGGTGCTTGCCGCGAACGATGGCACCGAGAACATGAAGACGATCGCCGCGGCGGTTCAGGAAGGCGCCTCGGCGTACCTGAACCGGCAGTTCCGGACATTGTCGATCTTCGCCGTGGTCGCGTTCCTGTTGCTGTTCCTGCTGCCGGCCCACACCGACGGCGGCAACGAGACCACGCTGAAGATCTTCCGCTCGGTGTTCTTCCTGGTCGGCGCGGGCTTCTCCGCCGCGATCGGCTACCTGGGCATGTGGCTCGCGACGCGCGCCAACGTCCGGGTCGCCGCGGCCGCCCGGGACGAGGGCCGCAACCCGGCGATGCGGGTCGCGTTCCGCACCGGCGGCACCGTCGGTATGGCGACCGTGGGTTTCGGCCTGTTCGGCGCCGCGCTCGTCGTGCTGCTGTTCAAGGGTGACGCCCCGACCGTGCTCGAGGGCTTCGGTTTCGGCGCCGCGATGCTCGCGATGTTCATGCGGGTCGGCGGCGGTATCTTCACCAAGGCCGCCGACGTCGGCGCGGACCTGGTCGGCAAGGTCGAGCAGAACATCCCCGAGGACGACCCGCGGAACGCCGCGACGATCGCCGACAACGTCGGTGACAACGTCGGCGACTGCGCCGGTATGGCGGCCGACCTGTTCGAGTCGTACGCCGTGATGCTGGTGGCCTCGCTGATCCTGGGCAAGGCCGCGTTCGGCGAGCAGGGCCTGATCTTCCCGCTGATCGTGCCCGCCATCGGCGCGCTCACCGCCGTCGTCGGCGTCTTCCTGACCCGTCCGCGGACCGGCGAGAACGGCCTGCGCACGATCAACCGGGCGTTCTACATCTCCGCGCTGATCTCCGGTGTGCTGTGTGCGGTGGCGGCGTTCGTCTACCTGCCGAGCAGCTTCAAGGACCTGACCGGCGCGAGCGAGTCGATCGCCGCGACCGACGGCGACCCGCGGCTGATCGCGACCATCTCGGTCATCATCGGTATCGTCCTGGCGGCCGTCATCCTGGCGCTGACCGGGTACTTCACCGGCACCGAGGACAAGCCGGTCAAGGACGTCGGCAAGTCGTCGCTGACCGGTGCCGCCACGGTGATCCTGTCCGGTATCTCGGTCGGCTTCGAGTCCGCCGTCTACACCGCCGTGGTGATCGCGGCGGCCGTGTACGGCGCCTTCCTGGTCGGCGGCTCCGGTGTGGTCGCGCTGTTCGCGATCGCGCTGGCCGGCTGCGGTCTGCTCACCACTGTCGGCGTCATCGTCGCGATGGACACCTTCGGCCCGGTCTCCGACAACGCGCAGGGCATCGCCGAGATGTCCGGCGACGTGGACGGCGAGGCGGCCCAGATCCTCACCGAGCTGGACGCCGTCGGCAACACCACCAAGGCGATCACCAAGGGCATCGCGATCGCCACCGCCGTGCTGGCCGCGACCGCGCTGTTCGGTTCCTACACCGACGCGATCCGGTCCTCGCTGGGCGACCAGTACGCCAAGTTCGAGGCCGACGCCCTGGTGTTCAACCCGGGCACGCTGGTCGGTCTGATCCTCGGCGCCGCGGTCGTGTTCATGTTCTCGGGTCTGGCCATCAACGCCGTCGGCCGCGCCGCCGGTGCGGTCGTCTACGAGGTCCGTCGCCAGTTCCGCGACATCCCCGGGATCATGGAGGGCACGGGCAAGCCGGAGTACGGCAAGGTCGTGGACATCTGCACCCGCGACTCGCTGCGGGAGTTGGCCACCCCGGGTCTGCTCGCGCTGACCGCCCCGATCGCCGTCGGCTTCGGCCTCGGCGCCTCGGCGCTGGCCGGCTACCTGGCCGGTGCGATCGGCGCCGGCACCCTGATGGCGGTCTTCCTGGCCAACTCCGGTGGTGCCTGGGACAACGCCAAGAAGCTGGTCGAGGACGGCAACCACGGCGGCAAGGGTTCGCCCGCGCACGAGGCCACCGTCATCGGTGACACCGTCGGCGACCCGTTCAAGGACACCGCCGGTCCGGCCATCAACCCGCTGATCAAGGTGATGAACCTGGTCTCGGTGCTGATCGCTCCGGCGGTCGTCGGGATGTCGGCGATCGGCGACGACACCAACACCGCGCTGCGGATCATCATCGCGGTCGTGGCCGTGGTGATCCTGGCCGCCGCCGTGTTCGTCTCCAAGCGCCGGGAGTCGGTCATCGCCGACACGCCGGCCGAGGTGAACGCCGCCGCCTGATTCGCGATACCTTGCGAAGCGGCCCGCCGGCCTGTCCGGCGGGCCGTTTCGCATGTCTGGACCCGGGGCCGTCGGCTCTTCTACTGTCGTCCTGTGAGGATCGCCCGGGTGCCCGCGCTGCTGCTCCTGGTCGCGGTGGGCGTGCTCGGCGCGCTGCAGCCGGCGAACGCCGCGACGCCGCAGCCGGATGTCGCGTACCTCAATGCCGCGCACCAGATCAACCTCACGATCATCGAGTCCGCGCACGCCGCGACGACCAAGGGCAAGACCGCCTGCGTACGACGGGCCGCCGCGCAGCTCGAGCGCGACCACAGCAAGCTCTCGGCGCAGGAGCTCGACGTCGCCACCCGCCTCAACATCCTGCTGCCGACAGAGCCCTCTGCGACGCAGCGCCAGCAACTCAACGCTGTCGCGGCCAAAGCCGGGACAGCCGGGTACGACGCTGCCTGGCTGGCCCTGCAGCGGCAGGAGCATCAGCAGTACCTGGCGCTCGTCAACGGTGAGCTGCCGATCAGCGCGTCGCCGGCTGTCGAGTCACTGGCGGACGGCGCCAAGCCTGTACTCCAGATGCATCAGCGCCTGGTGACAGGGACCTGCAAGACCAGCACCGGCACTCCGGTGGTGCCGACCGGCGACGGCGGCCAGCACGCGGACGCGGAGAAGGCCCGTGCCCGGGCCGCGGTGATCCTGCTCGGCATCGGACTGGTTCTGCTGCTGGTCGGCAAGTCGATCTCGGTACGGCGACGTCTGGCCGGCGTCATCGCACTGGGAGCCGGCCTGGTCATGCTGTTCGGTGGACAGCCCGCCAACACGGGAAAGGTCCCGGCCGCGGGGAAGACGGCCGCGGAACGGGAGGCCGCCGTACCGCCTGTCCGGCTGAAGCTGCCCGGTGTCCTGGAGGCAGCGGTGCAGCCGGTTGGTACCGGCGCCAACGGCCAGCTGCAGGTGCCCAAGTCGAGCGCAGACGTCGGCTGGTGGGCCGCCGGTGCGGCGCCGGGCGCTGACGGCGGTACAGTGCTGCTCGCGGGACATGTGGACACCACCCGCGGGCGTGGTGTGTTCGCGGCGCTGTCCGAGGTACCGGTCGGCACCACCGTCGGCGTGACGAGCGGCGACGGCGAGGAGCACTGGTACCGCATCGTGGCGCGCCGGACGTACAAGCAGGAGGCCCTGCCCGCCGACCTGTTCCAGGGCGCGGCGAAGCCCCGGCTGGCGCTCGTGACCTGCACCGGCTCGTACGACCGTGCGGCGCACCGCTACAGCCAGAACCTCGTGCTCTACGGCGTTCCGGTCGACTGATCTTTTGGTAGTCACTTCCAGCAACGGTCGACCGAAGTACGCCCGCCGTCGACTTTCGGCTGATGTGCTCCCCCGCGGGATGGGGGATCGTCGGGGTCGTGGTCAGGGAGTTAACCGATAGCAGTCGTTCGGGTGCCGACGGCAGAATCAACCCACGGGTGGACACACCGGATCCGCCCGGGGTCCGATGCTCAGCACCGGGTGGGCCTCGATACTGATCTCATCACGACACATCCCGCCCGACCGGGGACGATTTCACGCCATCTGACGAGGAGCACGGCGATGATCGAGGCAAAGGGCCTCACCAAGCGATACGGCACGACAGTTGCCGTTGACAACCTGTCTTTCGAGGTGAAACCCGGCAAGGTGACCGGCTTCCTCGGCCCGAACGGGGCCGGCAAGTCGACCACCATGCGGATGATCCTCGGGCTCGACACCCCGACGTCCGGCGAGGTCACGATCGACGGGCAGCGGTACCGGGACCTGCACCGGCCGCTGACCAAGGTCGGCGCGCTGCTGGACGCCAAGTGGGTGCACCCGAACCGCTCGGCGCGCGCCCACCTGACCTGGATGGCCGCGTCCAACAAGTTGCCGAAGTCATCGGTCGACAAGGTGCTCGAGATGGTCGGCCTGAGCTCGGTCGCGAACAAGCGGGCCGGCGCCTTCTCGCTGGGCATGTCGCAGCGACTCGGGATCGCCGGCGCGCTGCTCGGCGACCCGGAGGTGCTGCTGTTCGACGAGCCGGTGAACGGTCTCGACCCGGAGGGCATCGTCTGGATCCGGACTTTCATGCACCGGCTGGCCGACGAGGGCCGGACCGTGCTGGTCTCCAGCCACCTGCTGTCCGAGATGGCGCTCACCGCCGAGGAACTGGTCGTCATCGGCCGCGGCAAACTGATCGCGCAGAGCAGCACCCAGGAGTTCGTCGACCGCGCCAGCGGGACGACGGTGAAGGTGCGGACTCCGCAGCTCGACCAGTTCGCCGCCGTCCTGAGCCAGCAGCAGTTGGCCACCCGGATCGAGGACGTCGAGGACCAGGGCAAGGTGCTGTTCGTCGAAGGCGACCTGACCACCGACCAGGTCGGCGAGGCCGCCGCCGCGCACGGCATCGTGCTGCACGAGCTGACGCTGCAGCGCGGTTCGCTGGAGCAGGCATTCATGCAGATGACCGGTGACTCGGTCGAGTACCACGCGCACGAGGAGATCGCCGCTGTGACCTCGCTCGACGCCCCCGAGGCCGCCGAGGTGGCCGCGGGTCCGAAGGAGGACAACTGACATGTCGGTGATCGCAGTCGAGCGCATCAAGCTCTTCTCCACCCGCTCACCGTGGTGGTGCATGGTCGTCGCCGCCGTACTGACGCTCGGTCTGGCGGCGCTGGCCTCGGGCTTCTCCGAGGGCCCGGTGACCATCGGCCTCACCCAGGGCGGAGCGCAGCTCAGCCAGATGGTGATGATGGTGATGGCCGCGCTGGCGGTGACGACCGAGTACCGGTTCGGCACCATCCGGACCAGCTTCCAGGCCGTGCCGCAGCGGGCGGCGCTGCTGCTCGGCAAGACCGCTGTGGTTGCCGCGCTGTCCGCCCTCGTCGGGCTGATCGCGTCGTTCGGCGCCTGGGGGATCGGCAACATCTTCAAGGACGGCGCGGACCTGTCCATCAACACCGCCGGTGAATGGCGGCTGCTGGCCGGCCAGGGGCTGGTGTTCGCGCTGTCCGCGGTGATCGCGGTGGCGGTCGGCATCCTGATCCGGCAGAGCGCCGGTGCGATCGCGATCCTGATCCTGTGGCCGCTGCTGGTCGAGAATCTGTTCAACCTGATCCCGAAGGTCGGCGACGACATGTCGCGCTGGTCCCCGTTCCAGAACGCCGGTTCGTTCCTGAACCAAGGCCAGGACTTCGGCGTCAACGGTCCGCCGGCCGACGCGCAGTACGCGATGGGTCCGTGGTGGGCGCTGCTGTACTTCGCGGCCTGGGCCGCGGTGCTGATGGCGATCGCGTTGTTCTCGGCGAGCAAGCGCGACGCGTGACCGCGTGATTTCAAGTCCACCCCGGTCGGAGGTTGAGGGGCCCTTGACCGGGGCAGGGGCCCGGCCGGGCTGAGGGGTCCTGGCCGCGACGGCCCGTGGTGCATCCGGTCTCCGGATGGACCGCGGGCCGTTTCCCTGTCCGGTCCTGGGGTGGCCGGTGGCCCGGCAAACGTCTACCGTGCCGCGCATGACCGATTGGGCTCAGGTGCGCGACACCGATGACGCGGTTCCCGAAGGACGGCCGCTGGGCGAGTTGGTGGCCGAGCTGGCCGGGATGCTGCGGTCGCCGGATCCCGTCGTCCGGGACCGGCACGCGTACTCCGTTCTGGCGACCTGGATCGGGCGTGGCGTGCTGTCCGCGGACGAGTTGCGGGCGCTCGGCGACCTGATGGTGCCGCGGTTCGGCGACCCGGAGATCCAGGCGCGGACGTTCGCTCCGCTGATCCTGGACTCGATCGTGTCGGCCGGGGTCTTCGAGCCGAGCTGGGTGCCGCCCTTCGAGCGCTGGTACGTCGGCGAGGAGGACCTGCGCGGGTACGACGAGAAGCTCGGCTGGCTGCACGCGGTCGCACACGGTGCGGACCTGCTCGGGACGCTCGGGCTGCACGAGGCGGTCGAGCCGGTGCAGATGCTGCGGCTCGGGATCGGGCGGCTGCTGACGCCGACGTCGTACGTGCTGCGCGACATGGAGGACGACCGCCTCGGGTATGCGCTCGCGGCCACGTTGACCCGCTCCGACCTGAGCGGCAGCGACGCCACGGACTGGCTGGACCCGGCGATCCGGGTGCTGTCGAACCCGCCGGCCGAAGGCATCACGCCCGAGGTGACGAACACGATCCGGACGCTGCGGGTGGTGTACGTCCTGGCCGATCACGGTCTGCGGGTGGGAGATGCGAAGAAACTCACACAGGTCCCGCAACGCGAGCAGGTCAAGACAAAGTTGGCCGACGTGCTCCGGATCGTGACTCCGTACTACCTCTGAGCGTCCAGGCAACGATCTGCGGACGGATCGCGCATCCGACTTTCGTCGCTGGTTTCCCTGAAAACTCCCTGAGCGACGCCATGTCACAGTCCGGGGCGCAGTACAGGTGGGTTCCGGTGGCAACGGAGCCTCTGTGCATGACAATGTCTCTGCTGGCATGCCGTGGCCCCCTCCCATGGTGGTGCCAACGCCACTACCGGAGTAGTGCCAACACCATCAGATCTGGTCCCCCCGCGAGGTTAGCTTTTACCGACAAGAGCCTGGGGGCGCAGTTGAGAGAGGGCGCGTAGAAGTCATGGTTGCGACATACCTGAAGCGTTGGGTCGGCAGCCGGATCCTCAACAGGTCCACCCGCAAGGGTGGTCTCGACCTGTCGAAGATGCGGATGTTCCCCAGCCAGGTCTCGATGCCGCTGCGCCGGCACGGGGTGGACCCGGTGCCGGAACTGGCCGCGGTCCGGGAGACCGAGCCGGTGCACAAGCTGGCGCACCTGTTCGGGCTGAACGTTTGGGTGGTCAGCGGGCACGCCGAGGCGAAGTACGTGCTCTCCAACGAAGAGGACTACAGCCACGACATCCGGCCGCTGGTCGGCTCGGACCCGAACAAGCCGTCGGAGGGGATCGGCGGCCTCGGCTTCACCGACCCGCCGGACCACACCCGGCTGCGGAAGCTGCTGACGCCGGAGTTCACCAAGCGCCGGCTGGCGCGGCTGGAGCCGGCGATCGAGAAGATCGTCAACGACCAGCTGGATCTGATGGAGGCCAAGGGCCCGGTCGCCGACATCGTCTCCGACTTCGCCTTCAACGTGCCGTTCCTGCTGATCGCGGACCTGCTCGGGGTCGAGGAGCAGGATCGCGACCGGTTCCGGGCGCTCGGTCCGGCCCGGTTCGACATGTCCGGCGGCGGTATCGGGCTGTTCGGGTCGGCTTCGGAGTCGCGGGAGTTCCTGTTCGAGATCGTCCGGAAGCAGCGGGTGAGCCCCGGCGACGGGCTGATCGGGTCGATCATCCGTGCCCAGGGCGACGCGCTCGACGACGTGGAGCTCGGCGGACTGGCCGACGGTGTGTTCCTCGGCGGGTACGAGACGTCGGCCAGCATGCTCGCGCTCGGGACGCTGGTGCTGCTGCGTGATCCGGAGAACTTCGAGCGGATCCGCAACGAACCCGGCGCCGTCGACGGGATCGTCGAGGAGCTGCTGCGGTACCTGACCGTGGTGCAGGTCGCGTTCCCGCGGTTCGCCCGGCACGACCACGAGCTGTTCGGGCACCAGGTGAAGAAGGGCGACCTGGTCGCGGTGTCGCTGTCCGGCGCGGACCGGGACAAGGTGGTCTTCGGGTCGGACGCCGAGGACTTCTACCCCCGTCGTACGGTGTCCGCCGCGCATCTCGCCTTCGGCCACGGCATGCACCGCTGCGTCGGCGCCGAACTCGCCCGGATGGAGCTCCGCGCCGCGTTCACCGCGCTCGCACACCGCTTCCCCGACCTGGCACTGGCCGTCCCCGAGGAGCAGCTCCGCTTCCGCGACTTCTCCATCGTCTACGGCGTCGAGTCCCTCCCGGTCCAGCTACACCGCGCCACCACCGAACAAGCCGCCGGCTGACGGCGTCAGGTCCTTCGTGGACCTGCCGAAGAAGCGGACGGCGGCCGGGGTCTTGTTCCGGGCGGTGGACCGACGGGTCCTGCTGGTCGAGCCGTCGTACAAGCCGAACTGGGAGATCCCCGGCGGGATCGTCGAGGCCGACGAGTCGCCGTGGGCCGGGGCGGCGCGCGAGCTGCGCGAGGAGCTCGGCAGCGAGCGCCCGGTGGGGAGGCTGCTGGTCGTCGATCACGTGCACGCGTACGACGGCAGACCCGACGGGATGATCTTCGTCTTCGACGGCGGTGTCGTGACGGACGCCGACGTCGCGGCCTTCAGCTTCGCCGACGGCGAGATCCTGTCGGCCGGCCTGTACACGCCGGCCGAGGTTCGCACGCTCGGCAAGCCGTTGCTCGCGGACCGTCTCGAGGCTGCGGTCGAAGCGGCCCAGGAGGGCATCGTCGTACTCTGCGAGCACGGCAAGCGCGTCAGGTGACCTCATTGCGCAGGGCCAGCAGTTTCTCGAAGCGGGCGGCGAGGGTGGGGGCGTGGGTGCGCAGGCGGGAGAGGTCGCTGCGGGCCTCCAGTTGGTGGGTGAGTAGGATGCCGCGGCTCTGGTCGAGGAGCTCGACGGCGCGGGCGCGAAGCTCGCCGGCGAGTGCCGGATCGCTCGCCGCATCGGCCAGCTGGAGAGCGGCGGCTGCGGCGTCCGGGCCGAGCGTGGTGAACTGGCGAAGGCCGTGTTCCTGGTCGGCGCGATCAAGCGAGCGTGGAGCCACGAGCGGAAGCTGGGCGATCGCCGCCGCGTACGCTTCCAGCGCCTCCGCCCAGTCCTGCACCTCGGCCGCCAGCGCACCCCACGCGAAGGCCGCCTGGCAGCGCCCGATCGGCGGGTGCGACGTCTCGCCGACGATGGCGCGGTACTCGGCGAACGCCGATCGCAGCGTCTCGCGGTCCCCGGTCCGCCGATACCGTTGGACCAGACTGTGCGCCAGGTTCGTCCGGCTCCCCGCCCGGAACGCCGGCCCGGCCGTCGGCGCGGCGAGGACTTCGTGATGGACGGCGATCGCGGCGTCGAGATCCGCGAGATCCCCGTCGCGCCCGTAGCGGTCGGTCAACGCGATCGCGAGGTTCGACCGGAACACCGGCAGCCGGTTGTTGTCCGGCCTGGATTCCCGCACCGCGCGCTGGAGAATCTCGACCAACTCGTCCACCAGCGCCGGCTCGTGGGTCGTTTCGTACTGGGTTCGCACGGCGAGCGCGAGGTTGCTGAGGTGGCCGGGATCGACGGCACCGGCCGCACTCCCGAGCTCCACCGAGCGTCGGAGGTCGGCGATCGCGCTCTCCAGGAGCCCGGCGTCCTGGTCGCGCATACTCCGCTCCCACCGCGCGTTGCCGAGCATGTTGAGCCGTGCGGCCAAAAACGCGCTGCCGGGCTGCGCCTCGGCGGCCGCCGCTGATCGGCGCAGCAGCTCGATCGCGTCGTCCAGGCTGGCGAGGTGCCCGGTCCGCTCGTAGCGCAGCCGCAGGCTGAAACCCACGGCGACCTGCGCACGACTCAGCGGCTCCGGCTGGTCGGTGAGCTCGTCGATCGCCCGCAGACCGGCTTCGATGGATCGGTCCAGGTCGGTGACTTCGCTGTACGCCTCGAACCGCAGGCGCAGCGCCTCGCACAGCGTCGTCAGTGCGGTGCTGGTTGCCGCCGTACCGGCTTCGGCCGAGGCGATGATCCGGTCGAGGGCGGCGTCGTCGGGCGTCTCGACGTACCGCAGCAACTGGGCGTCGGCGTGGTCGGCCTCCAGGGCAGCCAGATCACCGGCCAGCGCGTCGGCCTCCGGGTGCGAGGGCGCGATCCGGCCGATGCAGTCGCGGACGAGGTCGACGGCTTCCTGGAGTACGTCGGAGCGGTCGGCGGTAACCCGGCCGGAGCTGAGCGCTCTGACCAGGGCGCGGACGACCGAGGGCAGCTCGACCGAGTCGGAAGGGGTGACCTTGAGCGCCGCGCGGCCTTCGCTGACCGCTTCGGCCAGGACAGCAGCGTCCCTCGTCAGCTCGTGCTGCTTGACGAGGGCCGTGACGACGACCGCGCGCCGGACGTGGAATTCCGGTGAGGACGGGGTCGTCGCAGCGACAACACGTCGTGCCAGTGCAACCGCCTCCGCAGCTTCGGACTCGTCGCTCGCCGCGGCCCGCAGCGCGTCGGCGAGCGCCATCAGCCGCCGAACGTGGTCCGGGTCCTCAGGATCGGTCTCGGCGACCGCCTGCCGCAGCGTCTCCACGGCCTCGGCGAGCACCGCGGGCTCCGGCGCGAGCGTGTGTACGACGCGTTGTGCGTTCCCGAGGATCTGCAGCGCGCGTCCACGGTGGGCGGCGGGGACGGCGCCGACCGCCCGCCGTGCGTGGTCGACGGCCTCGTGCGCGACCACTGTGTCCTGGTCGGCGCGGGCGCGATGAGTCAGGGCATGGGCGAGGTTGAGCAGCGCGGATCCGTTCGCCGGCTCCTGAGCCACCGCCCACCGGGACGTGGCGATCGCGTCGTCGAGCAGTTCCCGTCGGCCGGTGCGTTCGTACCCCATCTGCACCAGATACGCCAGGGATGCGGCCTGGGACGGCCGGTCCGTCGTGGCGAGCCGGAACGCGCAACGTTGCAGGTCGACCGCGGCCTGCAGGGTTTCCAGTGAGCCGTCACGCTCCCACACCGCGTAGACCTGGGAGGCCTGATCGTTGAGCAGCCCGTCGCGCCCGAGCAGGTACCCCGATTCATCGGCTGCGGTCGCCTTGGTGATCGCATCGGCCGTGATGGACAGGTCGATCGGCAGACCGGTGTGCTGATAGCGGATCCAGAACAGGTTCCCGAGGTCGAACAGGAACGTCGCCGTGGCGGGTCTGGTGTCGTCGAGCCGATGCGCGGCGTTGGTGAGCAGGGTGATCGCCCGGTCGAGGGTCTCGAGGTTCCTCGACTCGTAGTACCGGTCGACCTCCTGCATCGCCTCGACACTTTCCGCGACGGCCTGCTCGCGGATCCGCACCCAGTGCCGCAGCTCCTCAGGCAGGGCGTACGGCAGCTGATGAGCGATCGGTGCGAGCATGTCGACGGCCTTGCTGAGTGCGAATTCGCCGTCCGGGCCTAGCGCGACGCAGCGGCACCAGAGCACCAGCCCGACCACGTACCGGGCCTCGAGGTCCTGCGGGAAGCCGGGGAGCGCGGTCAGCCGCTCCAGCTCGTCGTCGACCGCAGGACCGAGTACGGCGTCACTGGCCGGATCCTGTTCGCACCGGGCCACCCGTGCGAGCAGCGCGTCGATCAGCTGCCGGGACATGAGCCCACCGCCCGCATCGCCCTGAGCTTGCCCAGCTCGACCAGCCGCTCACCCGCGCTGGTCCGGAGCGTGACCTGGTCGTCGTCGATCCGGATCACCGCACCGCAGAGCACAGCGCTGTCGGTCGTGAGTTCGACCATCGGCTGGTCCTTGGCCGGGCCGTACCAGGTTGTGGCGACCGCAGCGGTCAGCAGCGCCGCACAGGTCAGGCTGAGCGCGATGCCGCGGCGCAGTGCGCGTGCGGCGTCCTGGGCCTCACGGTGGTCCGCGATCGGGCCCGGCGGCAGCGTACTGACCTGCACGACCGAGGGCCGACCGTTGGCCGCCCGGAGCAGGTAGAGCGCACCGGAGGCACCGGTCGCCAGGGCGAGCAGGAGCAGCAGGCCGACCGCGACGGCTGCCCCGGAGGCGAGCTCGCCGATATCCGAGCGGCCCTTCACCAGGCTGAAGCCGATCAGTGCGACGAGCAGGCCGGCGAGGCCGTTGCGCCACTGGGTCGCCGCCGTCCGGACCCGCAGGAGCTCGGTACGGCGCATCGCGTCGAGCTGCTGGGCCCGCCGGAGATCGGCCGGTGTGGCCGCGCGGCCGGCGGCCGGACGGTCGGTCATGAGCCGGCCGGGACGTCGAAGATCCAGTACGCGCCGCAGCCGACCCGGTCCGCGGGCCGGCCGGGGTGCGCCTCGGCACAGGTGCAGATGATCGGCACCGAGCGGATGCCGCCGGGCGCACCGGTCCCGCCGCCCGGCCGGCTGCCGAGATCACCGCGGAAGACGTCGTCGAGCAACGGGACCTCGATCGAGGCGTCGCAGCGCGGGCAGCGGCCGCCGAGCAGCGACGTACCGACTCCGAAGTTCTCGATGACGAACGTCCCGGCGGCCTGCTCGGCGTATCCGGGCTCGCTCACCTCGCGATACGGAACGGGTCCGTTCCGCACGGCGTCGTCTGTCGTCACGGTCTCTCCTTCGCCGCTGATCGGTCAGGGCCCGAGATGGATGAACGGCATCCACACGCTCGGGCTGGTCGGGTAGCGGTCACGCAAGCGGCGGACCACGCGGTACAGAGCCTGTGCGGCTCGGGTGCTGTCCGGCCGGCCGCCGTTGCCCGCGAGCTCGGTGTAGACCGCCTCGACGACATCCGCGGCGGTCGGGTCGTAGACGGACCAGAGAGTGGCGATGACCTGGCGGTAGCCGGCGTAGTGGATGGCTGCCGCCAGCGTGATGACCTCGTCCGGCAACTCGACTCCACCGGTCGCCGTCTTGCAGGCCGACAGGAACGCCAGCTCGCCCTGGTAGGTGCCGCCGGTGATGCTGTGCACGGTCAAGGTGCCGTCGTGCAGGATCAGGCCGCCGTTCGACGGGTCGGTGACGTCCTGGTTCCCGTGGCAGCTGAAGTGCACCCAGGGATGGCGGCCCAGCTCGGCCGGTACGGCGGTCGTGGTGGCCGCCTCGCCGTACAGGACCGTGCTGCGGCCGGCGAAGAGGCGGGTCAGGAGCTCGACCTCGCGCTCGACGTTGGGGAGTGGAGTCTGGCCGGGAACGTCGGGGGCCGCGACCACCAGGAGCCCCGGATCGACCGTGCCGACCGGCGATTTCGTTGCCTCGAGCAACGCTCGGACGGTCGGCGTGTACGACGGGACGACCCGGTCGAGGACGGTGTCGCCGGTGGCGTCCGCGGCGTACCGCCCGGCGGCGTGCAGCGGCATCGCGGTGAGCAGGCCGGACGGGCACCACCACAGCCGCGGCCAGGTGTCGCCCTCGGGTGTCGTCGTGTGTCCGAGCGCCGTGAGGACCGGCTCCGCGATCGCTGTCCAGAGCCAGTCGAGGACCTCGAGGATGGTTCCTTCCGCGCGAATCCGCTCGGTATGCAACTGTGCCGCCGCGGCGTGGAACGCCTGGATGGAGGCGAGCGACCGGTCGCCGTCCAGGAAGGGGCGCTGGGCCTCGGCCGCAACCTGCCGCGCGACCTCCAAGTCGTGAACGGTCTGCAGGTAGCCCAGCGCCTCCTCGACGGTGTCGTCGTACGTCGCCGGCAGCTGGATCACCCGCTCGACACCATCCGCCGCCAGGATCACGGCGTCGGACCGCAGCCGGCCGACCGTGACCACGACGACCGGCCCACCGGACGCGGCCCGCCGCAGCTCGTCCAGGCCCGGCGGCCGGAGGAAGCCCGAGAAGCCGTCGATGCGCCGGATCTCCGCCAGCAGCTCGTCCCACTCCCGCTCGAAGGCGATCCGCTCGCCGCCCCGACGAGCATCGGCCGCCGCCAGTTCGTCCAGCCTGCGCATGTGATCTTCCAACGCGTCCCCCAGAACGCTCGGCACCCGACTGCTCACCCTAAGGTGACGCAGGTCCTCGGGCCAGCGCAGCGGCGATGACAGCAAGTGAAAAGCGATACGCCGAGTACGGTTCGGGTGGCACTAGGTGGCCGTTGGCCTGATCGGGTCGTGACAGGATGTGGGGTAGGTGGTCACAATGGGCGGTCCGGCCCGAGGTGCGGGTGACGGATCAGGGAAGGGCCGTCGGCGGTATGGGCAATGGCGAGATGGCGGCGGACGACCCGCTGACCGTTCGGATCGCCGCTGCCATGACGGCGGCCCAGTCGGGCGGGCATGCGACGGCGGCCGCGGAGATCGACGCGATCCGGGCCGAGCTGGGCGGGGTGCCGAGCTACCAGGCGGCCGCCGCGGAGTACGTCCGGGGAGTGACGGCGCACCACGCCAGTGACGCGGACGAAGCGCTCCGGGCGGTCGACGCCTGCATCGACATCGCCCGCGCGATCGACGAACCGGGCTGGGAAGCCAACGCACTGCCGATCCGCATCATCAACCTCGCCCGCAGCGGCCGCGGCGGTGACACGGTCAACGACCTGGTCGCGGCCGAAGCGGCGTTGAACCGCACCGACGACCCGGGCCTCACCGCCTGGGCGCACACCGGTCTCGGCTACGCGTACGACGTCCTGCGGCTCTTCGAGCTGTGCATACCGCATTACGAGCTCGCCACCCGGCTGGACGACGACGTGTTCGAGCTGGCCGAGTCGCTCGCCATCGACCGCCTGAACCTCGCCGAGACCTACCTGCGCTGGGCGCACGAACTCGAGCGGCTCGGCGATCCGTTGTATACAAAGGAGATCGAAGAGCGCCTGGCGTCCGCCGCGTACTGGGCGCGGGAGGCCGAAGACGTCCTGGTCGACGACGAGACCCAGGAGTTCTGGAGACTCAGCGCCCGGCTCTGGCTGGCCGCGGCCGTGACCGCCGAGGACCCGGCCCGCGCGGTCGCCGACCTGACCCAGCTGCGCGACGAGATCAGCAAGCTGGGGGAGACCGAGCGGCTCGCGCTCGCCGGCGCCTACCTCGCCCGGGCCCTGCAGGCGCAGGGGAAACCCGACGAGGCCAAGGCTGCCGCGGACCGGGCCGCCGACGACTTGATTCCGTTGGCCGATCCATCGACCCACGTGCTGGTCCTGCAGACCCGTTCGGAGATCGAGGCGGGGGGCGGTACGCCGGGAGCGGTGGCCGGCCTGGCCTACGCCCGCTCGGTCGCGCGGAGCTGGTGGAAGGAGCGGCAGCGCGCGCTGAACGCCGTACGGCATGCGCTTGCCGTGCACGATCTGCCGGCCCGGCACGACGCCGAATGGCACGCGGCACGGCAGGATCCGCTGACCGGCGTGGGCAATCGCCGGGCGCTGGACGAGCGGTTGACGGCGGCGCGCGACTCGGGCCGGGCGGTGACGCTGCTCGCGCTCGACGTCGACGGCCTGAAGCTCGTCAACGACACGTTCGGGCACGCCTGCGGGGACGAATTGCTGCAGGTTGTGGCAAATCTCCTGGTAGAACAGGCGCGGGCCACCGATGCCGTGGTTCGATCGGGTGGCGACGAGTTCTTCGTGGTCCTCGACCAGCCCGACGCCAAGGGCGGCGCGCAGCTGGCCGAGCGGATCCGGATCGCCCTCGAGGCGATCGCGGCGACGACGGACAGGCCGTGGCTGCGTCGGCTCGGGGTGAGCATCGGGTACGCCGCGACGGCCGAAGGAATCGGTGTGGAGCAGTTGATCTCCCGGGCGGACCAGCGTCTGTACGAGGAGAAGCGCCGCAAGAAGTGACGAAGGGCGGGCGGTGTGGTGCGGGAGACGTCGGGGGTGACGACGCGGATCGCGGACGCGATGACGCGGGCGCAGTCGGGCAGTCCGGCCGAGGCGGCGCTGGAGCTGAACGCGCTGCTCGCCGAGCTCGGCCCGGAGCCGAGTCACGAGCGGGCCGCCGCGGAGTACGTCCGGGCCGTCGCGGCGCATCACGCCACCGACTCCGTCGAGGCGCTGGACGCCGTCGACGGCTGTATCCGGGTCGCCCGCGCGATCGACGAGCCGGGCTGGGAGGCGAACGCGATCGCGCTGCGGATCGTCACGCTGATCCGCACCGGCGAGGGCGGTGACTCGGTCGCCGACCTGGTCGCCGCGGAGAACGCGCTGTCGCGGACCCGGGACCTCGGCCTGGCCGGCTGGGCGCACACCGGTCTCGGCTACGCCTACGACCTGCTCCGGCTGTACGAGCTGTGCATCCCGCACTTCGAGCTCGCCGCCGACGGTGACCACGACCCGCTCGGCCTGTCCGAGGCGCCGGCGATCAACCGGCTGAACCTGGCCGAGTCGAATCTGCGCTGGGCGCACGAGCTCGAGCGGCTCGGCGACACGTCATACGACGAGGAGATCCGGCAACGCCGCCGGGAGGCGCACCGCTGGGCGGGTGCGGCGGTTGACGTGATCCTCGCCGCCGACCTGCTCGGGTACTGGCCGATCGCCGGACGGATGTGGCTCGCGGCGAGCAACGACGCCGCGGAGGCCGACGAGGCGGCGGTGATCCTGAAGGACTGCCGGGACCAGCTGGCCAAGCTCGGCGACCTGGAGCTGGCCGCGATCGCGGGCACCTACCTGGCCAAGGCGTATCTGGCGCTCGGCCGGGGCGGGGACGCGATGGACGCGGCGGACCGGGCCGCGAGCGACCTGCCGCCGACGTCCGATCCGCCGGTGGAGGCACTGATCCGGCACACCGCCGTACAGATCATCGCGGAGTCCGGTGACCCCGGCGCGGTGACCGGGCTGCAGTACGCGCGGGCGATCAGTCGCGGATGGTGGGCGGAGCGGCTGCGCGGGCTGTACGCCGTCCGGAGCGCGCTGGCCAGCCACGAGCTGTCGATCCGGCACGACGCCGAATGGCGGGCGGCGCGGGAGGATCCGCTGACCGGCGTGGGGAACCGGCGCGCGCTCGACGAGCGGATGTCGGTGGCGCAGGACTCCGGCCGCTCGATCGCGGTGCTCGCGATCGACGTGGACAACCTGAAGGTGATCAACGACAGCTACGGTCATGCCAGCGGCGACGACGTCCTGCGCCGGGTCGGCACGCTGCTGACCGAGCAGTGCCGCGCGGAGGACGTCGTGGCGCGGGCGGGCGGGGACGAGTTCGTCGTCGTCCTCGACAACCCCGACGAGCGCGGTGCGCCCGAGCTGGTCGAGCGGATCAAGGGCGCGGCCGATCGCGAGGCGGCACGCGCGGAGCAGCCGTGGTTCGCGATGCTGCGGCTGAGCGTCGGCCAGGCGAGCAGCACGGACGGTACGCCGGTCGCCGAGCTGCTGACCGAGGCCGATCGGCGCATGTACGCCGAGAAGCGCCGGCGCCGGCGGGCGCTCAGTAGTCCAGGAAGCCTTCCACGACCAGGTGCCTGACCTGGGGCAGGTAGTCCGACAGGACGTCGACCACCGGGCGGTCCATCAGGTCGGCCAGGGCGGCGAGGATCTGGCCGGCGCTCAGGTCGCCGTCGCAGGCGCCGACGAAGCCGGCCAGCACGGTGTCGACCTGCTCGGCTCTGCGCATGCCCCGCTGGCGGCGGAGCACGATCGTCGCCGGGTCCTCGGCTCCTGGTTGCCCGGCGGTCTCCTGGACGACGTCGTCGGCGACGCGCAGGTGCAGCGCGGTGAGGTCGGCCGGGAGGCCTTCGAGGCGTTCGAAGCGGTGCAGGACGTGCGGGCCGATCGGGCGCTCGATCTCGTACGGCCAGGACTCCGCGTGCAGCGATCCTTCGACGTTGTGCAGGGTGATCCAGCCCATGCCGATCGCCTCGACGTCGTGCTCGTCCAGGTAGCGCATCCAGGCGTCGTACCGGGTCGTGTACTGCGGCGAGCCGTGCAGGCCGGCGTCGCGGAGCCAGAGCTCGACGTACTCGGGCGGGTCGAGCTGTTCGCGCTGCACCGCCCAGGCGGAGCGGTTGGCGGTCCAGGAGGCGATGCGGTCCTGCCAGTCCTGGCCGCGCACGCAGGTCCAGTTGGCGAGCAGTTGGCACCAGCCGCCGTCGGTGAGGTGGTCCGGCGCCTGGCGGACGAGCTGCTCGACCACGGCGTCGCCGGTGAATCCGGTCTCGCGGTAGGTGAGGTCGCCGCCGGGCGGTGAGATCACGTACGGCGGGTTGCTGACGATCAGGTCGAACCGCTCGCCGCGGACCGGCTCGTACAGGCTGCCGTCGCGGATGTCGAGGTCGATGTGGTTGAGGGCCGCGGTCGCTTTCGCGAGTCGGAGCGCACGTGGATTCACGTCGGTCGCCGTCAGTTGGTTGACGCGATCCGCCAGATGCAGCGACTGGATGCCGCACCCGGTGCCGATGTCGAGAGCCCGCTCGGCCTTGATCGGGACGGTGAGCTGGATGAGGCTCAGGCTGGCCGGCGCGATCCCGAGCACGTAATCGGACCGCATCGCTTCCCGGCGCCCGTCGAGCCCCGGCGTGAGGTCGGCAACCACCCACCACTCCCGCCCATCCTCCGCGAACGGCCGAATGTCGAGGAGTGCCCGTACGTCGCCCCCACTGCGCTCGACGACGCCCAGGCCTACCAGATCAACACCCGGAAACGCCTTGTCCACAAGGTTTTCCGGCGCTGCGCGCTGCAGCAGGAACAGCCGGATCATCGTGTCGAGCGCATCCCCCGACGCCGTACGCCGAAACGCCGGCGCCGTCTCGTTCCGCGCCAACGCGGCGTTCGCCTGCACCGCGAGCCGCTCGGCCACCCCGTCCACGGTGTACCCCGCGCCACGGAACGCCGCCCGCAACCCGTCCACCACCTTCCCCGTCAACTCCACCATCCCCACATCCTCCCACCCGACCTTGCACAAGAAGTGGTGGCCGTGAACACGTCATGACGTGTCCACGGCCACCAGGGTGTTCAAGGTCTACGGGTTGCAGGTGAGTTTGGCGTCGGCCCAGTCGCCGTGGTCGCTGGTGTTGCCGTCGCCGCCGTCGGTGACCTGCAGGGTGAGGGTCTGGGCGCCGGTGACGTCGACCGTCGTGGTGGCGGTCGGGGACGTACCGGTGAGCTGTTCCGACGTGTACTTGGCGGTGCCGTCGGTCAGGACCTTGAAGGTGACCTTGCCGCGGTCCTCCATCTCGTCGTCGATGCCCAGTTTGCTGGTGAAGCTCGTGCAGTTGCCGCCCAGCCGGACACTGACCGACGACGGTGCATGAGCGCCCAGCCCCTTCGCGTACTGGACGCCGTCGAGCGTGATCGGCCCGCCGTCGCCGGCCGCGTCCTCGCCGTTGCTGTGGTCACGCTCGACCGGCCCCCACCCGTTGGTGGAGTCGAGGAACTCCAGGTCGCTGACCCAGTTCTCCCCGGTAGGTGCCGGCGGCAACGGCTTGTCGGCGATCGTCGCGGCGAAGAAGCCCAGCCCGCCGCCGGGCAGCTTGATCGCCTTCACGGTCTTCCCGGGATCCAGCGGTACGGCGGTGTAGAACACCCGGTAGTCTGTCGTCGTGTTGCTCAACCCGGCGGCGGTGTACCGCCCCTTGACCGACACGGCCAGTTTCGCGCCGCCCGTGGTCGGGTCCTGGCAGCACCAGTTCGGCAGCTGGAACGTCCCCTCGGACGTCGACCCGTCGGTGTAGATGATCGTCACGGTGCCACGGGCGTTCAGGCTGGCGCCCGCACCCAGCAGAGCGAGATGCGATCCGGTGCCGGACACGAGGATCGGCGCCGACTGGTTCTTGACCAGATTCGGCGTACCGGGTGCGCCGCTCGGCCAGGTGAAGTCGGCGCCCTGCACGTTCACGGTCGCGCCCGGCGTGTACCCGGCCGCCGCAAGAGCCTCGCCGTTGAAGCTGTTGCCCGACCCGTCGAAGTTGCCCTGCTTGTACGTCGACGCGTCGCTCACGCCGACCACGTTCGCGGCCTGCGACACCGATGCGTACGGCAACTGCGCTGTCCCCGTCGCCGTGTTCGCGTACTTGTTGCCCTGAGCAACGTATGATGCCTTCAATGTCAACGTGAAGCTCGCCGGCTTCACGTCCGCGCCGGGGGTGACCTGCAGCTTGGTCGTCACGGTCCGGCCCGGATCCACAGAGGCGAAGGTGTTCGCGCCTGCCACGCTCCACCCGGACGGCACCTGGACGTCCAGCCGGACGTCGCGCACGGTCGTCGCGGTGCCGTTGCGGAAGGTCGCAGTCACCTCGGTCGCCTGGCCCGGAGCGTTCCAGAGCGACGGTGTGCTGAGCTCAGGTGTGCCGAAGGTGTTCGTCACGTCCGGGCCGCCGACCGCGGAGGTGCCGCTGATCTCGACGACGGCGTTGCGTGCGGTGGAAATCGCCGCGGTCTGGATGCGGATGATTCCGTTCGAGTACGTCCACTTGACCGGCTTGCCGTCGACAGAGACGTTGTGCGGAGCGCTGCCCGTGTGGAGCGTGAGGTCGTACGGGCGGTTGGCGGGCTTGCCGTCGTACGAGCCGATGCTGGCGCCGATGGTGACCGTGATGTCGCCGCGGCCCGTGGTCGGCGCGTCCACCGCGAACGTCTGCGTGGCGGACTTGGGCGACCGGGTCACGCGGTCGTCCTCGTACATGCTGAACGACGACTTGCCGGACGGGTAGATGTCGACGCCGATCGGGTCACCGGGCCGCTGCTCGGCGGCGGTGTTGATCCCGGACTTCCACATCGGCACCACCGCGCCCGCCTTCACGAACAGTGGCAGGGTGTCGAGCGGCGCGTGGTACCCGTTCACCGTCGTCGGGCCCTGGTACACCCGGCCCGTCCAGTAGTCGATCCACCGGCCCGCGGGCAGGTAGATCCCGTTCTTCACCTCGTCCGCGCCGTACATCGGCGCGACCAAGAACTCCTTGCCGGCCAGGAACTCGTACTTGGTCGTGTCGTCCCATGTCTTCGGGTCGGTCGGGTATTCGAGCACCAGCGACCGGTTCAGCGGTGCGCCGGTCCGGTGCGCCTCGGCGGCGTAGGTGTAGAAGTACGGCAGCAGCCGCTCGCGGAGCTTCAGGTACTTGCGGTTGATCGAGGTGTACGGATCGCCGTACGCCCACGGCTGCTTGTACGCCGGGGTCGACCAGCCGGACATGCTCATGAACGCCGGGTTGAACACCTTCCACTGCAGGTCCCGGACGTACGACGTCGCCGATCCGCCGAAGATGCCGTCCACGTCGCCCGCGCTGTAGGCGATCCCGGAGTTGCCGGACCCGGTGATCGCCGGGATCTGCCACTTGATGGCGTCGAGCGAGCCGCTGTGGTCGCCGGTCCACTGGACCGCGCAGCGTTGCGCGCCTGCCCAGCCCTCGACCATCCACGCGAACCCGCGGGCGTTGCTGTACTGCTCGATCCCGTCGTGCGCGGTGTCGCAGGCGGTCAGTGCGTACCGGTACCCCGGGCCGACCCACGCGACGTCGAGCTTCCGCACCCGGACCCCGGCGTCCCCGACCTCGGCCGGCTGCCGGTCCAGGTTGGACTGCGTCCACAAGCCCATCTGGATGTTCCGCGCCCGCAGTTCGTCGCCGGCCTGCTTCAGCGCGGGGATGTCCCGCTTGCCCCACCAGGTGCCGTCGACCTGCTCGGATTCGGTGTTGTCGGAGTAGCCGCAGCCGTAGTCGTCGTTGACGAGCATCCAACCGCCCGGCATGTCCTCGTCCTTGAACCGCTGCGCGACCTTGACCGCGTCCAGCGTCGTCACCTTGTCCGGGTTGACCTTCCAGTCGTTGCTGGGGTCCGGGTCCGTCGCGTAGTGACCGCGGTTGTAGCAGTCCGAGTCGCCGTACTCGAGCCCGTAGATCGGCGGCATGAACGGCCGGCCGGTGAGCTCGGTGTAGCGGTCGAGCGAGGTCTTGAGGTCGCCGACGAAGTAGTACGCGTCGAACCGTTTCTCGTCGTGCGTTGTCGCCACCGGGCTGCTGAAGTCGTAGCTGCCCGGGCTGAACGTGTTGCGGAGTACGCCGTACCCGGCGGTGCTCATGTAGTACGGCGAGGCGTTCGGGTTGCCGCCGTCCTCCCAGTTGAAGTCCCGGGAGATCTTGATCGTCTGGTCGCGGTGCGAGAAGCGGCCGTTCTGCATGCCGCCGCCGAAGAACTGCTCGTCGGCGCCGCGGCCGAGGGTCTGCGTGGTGGAGGTGTCGGTCCAGGACAGCGGCGCGGCCTCGGACCACACCAGCTGGCCGTTCGAGCGGTACAGCGAGAACTTCAGCGGCTGCTTCTGCGCCCGGACCTCGATCTTGCCGGTCGTCAGCGAGTAGTAGGAGCCACGATCCCGCCACGACGTCCGCGGGGTGCCGTAGTCGGTCTTGGTGACGATCTTCGAGCCCTCGCCGGTGGTCGCGGGGTCGGTGAAGTTCCCGTCCGGCGCCATCCACAGCCGGAACACGTCGTCCTCGAGAAAGACGACCCGGACCTTCGCGGTCCCGGCGCTGAGGGTGTACGTCGCTTGGTCGGCGGAGAAGCCGGTGACGTCACCGAGCGTGGTGCCGGCGGCCTGTGCGGAACCGGCCGTGTGCACAAGTGCACCCGCTAGTAGGGCCAAGGCGACTACTGAACGTTTCATGCGGACAAAGATGCTCACGACTGCCTCACTTCACGCATCAATGAACAAGATGCGCACATTGAAGCTCACCCGCGACGTGTTGTCATCAGGTCGGCCTTCATGAAGTTGAGACGGTGTCGCGATCACGGGGTGAATCGGGCCGATGACGATGAGCGCATGGCGAACTCGCGTCCCATCAGCCTCAGCAGTCACAGCCTCACCAGGCGGCGCGTCCTGCGGGCCGGCCTGACGGCCGCTCTGGCCGCGGGCGCAGCAGCGGCAGTCCCGGGCCTGGCAGAGGCCTCGCCGAGCTACCCGGACGACGGTGCCGCCCACCGTCTCAACCCGGATTTCCACCCGGTGCGCTTCCGGCTGCCGCAGCCGACCGGGCGCAAGGCGCTCGGGACGACGGCGGTTCACCTGATCGACCGGTCGCGTCCGGACCCCAGCATGCCCAGTGGGCAGCGGGAGTTGATGATCGGCCTCTGGTACCCGGCGGGAATGTTCGGCGCGGCACCGCTCGCGAACTACATGCCGCCGAAGACAGCGGTCGAGGTGGACGCCGCGTGGACGGGCGAGTACGGGCTCGCGCTGCCCAGCGGGTCGTTCGACTTCGCGAACACCGAGACGCACGCGCGGGTCGGCGTACCGGTGCAGCGGCTGCGGCATCCCGTCGTCCTGTTCTCGCCGGGCTATCAGTACAGCCGGTTCGTGAACACGGCGCAGGTGGAGGACCTGGCCAGCCGCGGGTACGTCGTGGTGACGATGGACCACACGCACGAGACGCCGGTCGAGTTCCCGGGCGGACGGTTCCTGCCGGGGGCGCCGGCGCCCGAGCCGGCAGATCCGGAGGCGATCCGGAAGGCGGTCGCGACCCGGACCGCGGACGCGCGGTTCGTTCTGGACCAGCTCGAGCGGATCGCCGGCGGCCAGAACGTCGATGCCGACGGCGCCGACCTGCCGGGCGGGCTGGCCGCGGCGCTGGACCTCCGGAAGACCGGCATCTTCGGGTTCGGGCTCGGGGGATACGCGGCCGCGAACACGATGCTCGAGGACGAGCGGTTCCTGGCCGGCGTCGACCTGGACGGCACGCTGCAGGACGACCGGCTCGAGGGACCGCTCGGCGAGGTCGCAGAGCGCGGACTGGATCGGCCGTTCCTCTTGTTCGGCTCGGCCGAGACGCAGCGGACCGATCCGGGCAAGGACCATTACGACAAGTCATGGGCCACTTTCTGGGAGGCCCAGCGCGGCGGCAAGCTGAACCTGACCCTGCTGAGCACCAAGCAGAAGGCGTTCACCGACTACCAGTTCGTCTTCTCCCAGCTGTTCCACGACATCTACGGCGAGGACCCGATCATCACCTCGGTCATGAAGGCCCTCGTCGGCAGCGCGAAACCAGCCCGCAGCGTTCTCGCCCAGCGCGAGTACCTGGCCGCGTTCTTCGACCAGACGCTGCGCCGCCGCCCCGCGCTGCTGCTCCGGGGCGAGTCGCCGAAATTCCCGGAAGTGCGCTTCGCCCGCTGAGACGGCGTACGCTCGTAGCCGTCGCCCGGGGCACACTGTGGCGGTGTGGCAACGCGCGGTGACGGTGGGGTGTTCGACACTTTCTGGCACCCTCGGAGGCATGCAGGGGCCGTCAGCGGTTACCGTGCGTTGAGAAAACGCGTTGCCGTCGGCCTTACCCTGTCCTCGGGCAGGGTCGGTCTGTGCTCGGGGGAACAGACGTCGCAGACGAGACGTTGTCGGCAGGACGAGAGTAGGGAGCGCAGTGGCAGGGGCAGCAGGGACGAAGACAGCGGCAGGGACCCGTCTGGTGATCGTCGAGTCGCCGAAGAAGGCGCGGATGATCGCCGGCTTCCTCGGGTCCGGGTACGTGGTGGAGTCCAGCTTCGGCCACATCCGCGACCTGCCGAGCGGGGCGGACGAGATCCCCGCCAAGTACAAGGGCCTTCCGTGGGCCCGGCTCGGCGTCAACGTCGAGGACCACTTCGACCCGCTGTACGTCGTGCCCGCCGACAAGAAGGCGCAGATCCGCAAGCTCAAGGACCTGCTCAAGGGCGCCGACGAGCTCTTCCTGGCGACCGATGAGGACCGCGAGGGCGAGGCGATCGCCTGGCACCTGCTGGAGGAGCTGAAGCCGAAGGTCCCGGTCCGCCGGATGGTGTTCCACGAGATCACCCCGAAGGCGATCCAGGACGCGGTCGGCAACGCCCGGGACATCGACGAGGCGCTCGTCGACGCCCAGGAGGCGCGCCGGATCCTGGACCGGCTGTACGGGTACGAGGTCTCCCCGGTGCTGTGGAAGAAGGTCATGCCGAGGCTGTCGGCGGGCCGGGTGCAGTCCGTCGCGATCCGGATGGTGGTGGACCGCGAGCGCGAGCGGATCGCCTTCCGCAGCGCGTCGTACTGGGACCTCGACGCAACCCTCGACGCCGGCGAGAGCCGGACGCCGCGGCAGTTCGGTTCCCGCCTGGTCTCGGTGGACAGCAAGCGGGTGGCGCAGGGCCGCGACTTCAGTTCGACCGGCGAGCTCAAGGGCGCCAACACCGTCCATCTGAACGAAGAGACCGCGACCGCGCTGGCCGCCGCGCTGCGCGACTCGCAGTTCACGGTCCGGTCGATCGAGTCCAAGCCGTACACCCGCAAGCCGTACGCGCCGTTCCGGACGACCACGCTGCAGCAGGAGGCCGGCCGCAAGCTCGGCATGTCCGCGTCGCAGACCATGCAGGTCGCCCAGCGGCTCTACGAGAACGGCAACATCACTTATATGCGTACCGACAGCGTCACGCTGTCGGACACCGCGATCACCGCCGCCCGAGCCCAGGTCCGGGAGCTGTACGGCGCGTCGTACCTGCCGGACAAGCCGCGCGTCTACACCTCCAAGGTGAAGAACGCGCAGGAGGCGCACGAGGCGATCCGCCCCGCCGGCGAGACCTTCCAGACTCCGGCGCAGACCGGTCTGAGCGGCGCCGAGTTCCGGCTCTACGAGCTGATCTGGATGCGGACGATCGCGTCCCAGATGAAGGACGCCGCCGGGAACAGCGTCTCGATCCGGATCGACGCGACCGCATCGACCGGCGAGCAGTGCGAATTCACGTCGTCCGGCCGGGTGATCACCTTCCACGGGTTCCTGAAGGCGTACGTCGAGGGCGCGGACGACCCGTCCGCGGGCACCGACGACCAGGAGACCCGGCTGCCGAACGTCGAGGAGGGCGACGTCCTGCCCGCGGTCGAGGTGCTGGCCTCGGGGCACGAGACGAAGCCGCCGGCGCGGTTCACGGAAGCGACGCTGATCCGGGAGCTGGAGGAGCGGGAGATCGGGCGGCCGTCGACGTACGCCTCGATCATCGGCACGATCCAGGCCCGCAAGTACATCTACAAGAAGGGCCAGGCGCTGGTTCCTGCCTGGCTGGCGTTCGCCGTCGTCCGGCTGCTCGAGGAGCACTTCACCCGGCTGGTGGACTACGCATTCACCGCGACGATGGAGGACGTGCTCGACGAGGTCGCGGCCGGTGACCTGCAGCGCGAGGGCGTGCTGTCCCGGTTCTACTTCGGTGACGACGACCTCGAGGGCCTGAAGTCGATGGTCACCGACCTCGGCGACATCGACGCCCGGGAGATGTCGACGTTCGCTGTCGGCGGCGACGACAGCGGCATCGTCGTCCGCGTCGGGCGGTACGGGCCGTACGTCGAGGACAAGGACGAGCGGCGCGCGAACGTACCGGAGGACCTGCCGCCGGACGAGCTGACCGTCGACAAGGCGCACGAGCTGCTCGCGCAGCCGTCGGGTGTCGAGCACGAGCTGGGCAACGCGCCGGACACCGGCCTGAAGGTGGTCGCGAAGGCGGGTCGGTTCGGGCCGTACGTGACCGAGGTGCTGCCGGAGGACGCGCCGAAGGGCGCCAAGCCGCGGACCGGGTCGCTGCTGAAGTCGATGACGCTGGAATCGGTCGGGCTCGACGACGCGATGAAGCTGCTGTCGCTGCCGCGCGTGGTCGGCAAGGACCCGGAGTCCGGTGACGAGATCACCGCGCAGAACGGGCGCTACGGGCCGTACCTGAAGAAGGGCACGGACTCGCGGTCGCTGTCGTCCGAGGAGCAGATGTTCGACATCACCCTCGAAGAGGCGCTGAAGATCTACTCCGAGCCGAAGCAGCGCGGTCGCCGGGCTGCCGCGCCGCCGCTGAAGGAGCTGGGCGAGGACCCGGAGTCCAAGAAGCCGGTGGTGGTGAAGGAGGGCCGCTTCGGTCCGTACGTCACCGACGGGGAGACCAACGCGACGCTCCGCAAGGACGACTCGGTGGAAACCATCTCGCTGCTGCGCGCGGCCGAGCTGCTCGCGGAGAAGCGCGCCCGCGGCCCGGTGAAGAAGACCGCCAAGAAGGCCGCGAAGAAGACGGCCGCGAAGAAGACGGCGGCCAAGAAGACGACCACGAAGAAGACCACGGCCGCGAAGAAGACCGCTGCGAAGAAGACGGCGGCCAAGAAGACGGCAGCCAAGAAGTCCTGAGGGAGCGGCGCCCATGACGAGTGCGGTCGAGGTCAGCGCGCAGCGGTTGCGGGAGCGGGGCGAGCGGGTCACGCCTGCCCGGCTCGCGGTCGTGGAGGTGCTGGCCGGGACCGAGGAGCACCTGAGCGCCGAGCAGATCGGCGAGCGGGCCGAGCAGCTCCGGCCGGGCATCCACCGCGCCACCGTCTACCGGGCGCTCGACGCGCTGGGCGAGTTCGGCCTGGTCACGCATGTGCATCTCGGCCGGGCGGGGACGACGTACCACCTGGCCGGCGACCTCGCTCCGCGGCACCTGCACCTGCGCTGCTCCGAGTGCGGCACGGTGTACGACGCCCCCGGCGACATCCTCGAATCCGCCCGCAAGAAGGTCGCCCGCGAGCTGGGTTTCCACCTCGCCCCCGAACAGGTGGCCCTGGTCGGCGTGTGCCAGAACTGCGCCAAGAACACCTGAGCGACATCTTCGCGCGGGGCCGTCGCGGATTTACGCTGGCGCCGGACACGTTTGTCACGGCCCAGGCCAAACCTGTGGTGAACGCTCCGCTTGCCCGGACCTGGGCCGCGCGGAGAGGAGTCCCCCGTGCGTTCCCTGCGACGATGTCTGATCCTGGCAGCTGCTCTGGCGCTCGGCGCGATCGGAGTACCGGCAGCTAACTCCGCCCCGGCTGTGGACGCTCTCGTCAGCGTCGCCAGTCCCACCAACCTTCACCCGCGGAACTCGTCGAACGAGCCGTCCCTGGCGGTCAGCGCGATCCGGACGGACGTGCTCGCCGCCGGGTCCAACGACCTGGTCGACATGCAGCCCTGCTCGCGGCTCGCGGCCACCGAGCACGCGGCCTGCTCGTTCCCGCTGGGGACCTTCAACCTGGGCGTCGGCCTGTCCGGGGTGCACTTCTCGTTCGACCGCGGACACACCTGGATCCAGCCGACGTACCGCGGCCTGACGGCGGCGGACTGCAGTCCCACGATCGAGCCGTGTGTCCCGCACCTCGGACCGATCCACACGGTGCCGAACTACTACGAGAACGGACTGCGCTCGCGCAGCGACACCGGCGTCGCCTTCGGCCCGGCGCCCGGACCGAACGGGTTCTCCTGGACAAACGGTGACCGGCTGTACTTCTCGAGCCTGTCGACCAACCTGACCGATACCGTGATGCGCAACACCGGCGCGAGCCAGAACGGCTTTTTCGGGGTGAACGTGTCGCACATCGACAACGTCACACCGGCCCGGATCGCCGATCAGCGCAACTGGTCGCGGCCGTACTTCGCGGCGCCGCACGCGGCGTTCAGCTCCGGCCTCGACAAGGAGCAGGTCTGGGCGGACAACGCATCCTCGAGCCCGTTCTTCGGCAACGTCTACGTCTGTTACTCCGACTTCCACAGTTTCAGCGGCGGCAACGCGTTCCCGCTGAAGCCGATGGTGTCGACGTCGCGCGACGGCGGCGTCACCTGGAAGCAGCACCAGGTCGCACCTGCGATCGCCAACGCGAAGCAGGGGGCGTACGACGGTTGCACTGTCCGGACCGACAGCCACGGCGTCGTCCACGTGTTCTTCACACACTTCGGCGGGACCAGCCTGTCCGGTTTCCACACCGTGATCAGCTCGTACGACGGTGGTCAGACCTGGCGGCAGCCGCGAGACGTCGTGCGGATCACGGATCCGTGCTTCCACACCGACCCGGTGAGCGGGCGGTGCGTCATCGACGGTGTCGCCGGTGCCCGCACGGACCTGGCCGCGATGCCGAGCGTGGACATCGCCAACGGGGCGCCGACCGGGGTGGACGCGACCAACGAGATCGTCGACGTCTGGGTCGACGGCCGCGACGGCCCGGACCACGAGCACGCGTTCCTCGCCTACTCGACCAACGGCGCGAACTCGTTCAGTCCACCGGCGCCGATCTCGCCGCCCGGCGACATCACGTCGTACGCCGCTCCGGCCATCAGCCCGAACGGCGCCCGGATCTACGTCGTGTCCCAGGCGTTCACGCAGCCGTTCCAGACGACCACGGCCAACCCGCGGCCGGAGCACGGAGTGCTGCAGAGTGCGGCGGTCGGGGCAGGTGGTGCGCCAGGTGCCTGGACGACGGACTACACGGGGCCGGACGGTGACGCCCGCGGGACGTCGCAGGGCCGGATCCTGTACAACGAGTTCCTCGGCGACTACGTGTACGCCATCGCCACTCGCACCTATGGGGCCGGCGTGTGGACCGATGTCCGCCGTACCGCCGACTGCCCCGCGATCGACGTATGGCGTCAGGCGTCCGCCACGGCCGGCCAGGTCGTGCTGCCGGCGCCGTGGCCGCTCGGAGACTGCCCGGCAACGTTCGGCAACAACGACATCTTCAGCGCCACCACCGGCTAGGAGAGTCCCGGACAGCCCTGGCCTGATCAGGTCAGGGCTGTCCATATCTGTTGATCGGTGTGGATTCATGAACAGGGAGGGCTTAGGCTCCTGAGTTGTGACTCATGACCACAGCTACGTCGAGGACTTTGCTTCCGGCGCCAACGTCCTGCCCCCGCGCGCCTGGCTGGACGACGACTCCGGGCGGCTGCCGCTGTCGGGTGACTGGAGCTTCCGGCTGTCCCCGACCGTGGCGGACGCGCCGGACGACCTGAAGGACCCGGACACCTCCGGCTGGGACACGCTCGCGGTCCCGGGCCACTGGCAGCTGAACGGGTACGGCGCGCCGGCGTACACGAACATCGTCTACCCGTTCCCGCTCGAGCCGCCGTACGTGCCGACCGAGAACCCGACCGGCGACTACGTCCGGACCGTGACGGTGCCGGCGGACTTCGCGGGCGCCAAGGTCGTGCTGCGGTTCGAGGGCGTGGACTCGCGGTTCGCGGTGTACGTGAACGGCGAGTGGGCCGGCTGGTCGTCCGGCTCCCGGCTGGCGTCGGAGTTCGACGTCACCGATCTGGTTGCTCCGGGCAACGAAGCGCGGATCGCGGTGCGGGTGCACCAGTGGTCGACCGGTTCGTACGTCGAGGACCAGGACATGTGGTGGCTGTCCGGGATCTTCCGCGAGGTCAACCTGCTCGCGCTCCGCCCGGACGCGCCGACCGACGTCTTCGTCAAGGCCGCCTGGGACCACGTCGACGGCGCCGGCACGCTGCTCGTCGAGTCCGACGTACCGGGCACCGTGACCGTCCCCGAGCTCGGGCTGGAGCTGCCGACCGGCGAGCACACCCGGGTGCAGGGCGTGCAGCCGTGGAGCGCCGAGGCGCCGCGGCTGTACGACGCCGTACTGCGGACCGCCGGCGGCGAGGTGCGGCTGCGGATCGGGTTCCGGACGGTCGCGATCGTCGACGGGATCTTCACGGTCAACGGCAACCGGGTGCTGTTCAACGGCGTCAACCGGCATGAGTTCCACCCCGACCGGGGTCGCTCGCTGACCGAGCAGGACATGCTGGACGACGTCCTGATCATGAAGCGGGCCGGGATCAACGCGGTCCGGACCAGCCACTACCCGCCGCACCCGCACTTCCTGTCGCTGTGCGACGAGTACGGGTTGTACGTCATCGACGAGTGCGACCTGGAGACGCACGGATTCGGGTACGAGCCGCAGCCGCCGAAGCTGCCGAACCCGGTGATGGACGAGCGCTTCCGCGACGACCTGGTCGACCGGATGCGGCGCACCGTGCACCGGGACAAGAACCACCCGTCGATCGTGATCTGGTCGCTCGGCAACGAGTGCGGCATGGGTGACAACCTCAAGGCGATGTACGACCTGGTCAAGGAGCTCGACCCGTCGCGTCCGGTGCACTACGAGCGTGACACCGAGGCCGAGTGGGTCGACATCTACTCGCGGATGTACACCTCGCCCGAGGGCTGCGCGGAGATCGGCGCGGACAGCTCGCTCTACCGCGGGATCCCCTTCATCCTGTGCGAGTACGGCCACGCGATGGGCAACGGCCCGGGCGGGCTCGTCGACTACCGCGAGGTGTTCGAGAAGTACCCGCGCTGCCAGGGCGGGTTCATCTGGGAGTTCATCGACCACGGTTTGCGGACCACCATCGACGGGCGTGAGGTCTACGCGTACGGCGGGGACTTCGGCGAGACGATCCACGACGGCAACTTCGTCTGCGACGGCCTGCTGTTCCCGGACCGCACGCCGTCGCCGGGTATGCACGAGTACATCAAGGTGATCGAGCCGCTGCGTATCGTTGCCGACGGCAACCGGGTGTCGATCACCAACCGCTACGAGGTCCTCGGCACCGGTCACCTGACCTTCCGCTACTCGGTGGAGACCGAGGGTTCGCAGGTGGACTCCGGGACGCTGACGGTTCCGGTGATCGCGGCCGGGGAGACCGTCACGGTCGATCTGCCGTCGGTGGATGCCTCGAAGCCCGAGACCTGGGTGACGGTCACCGCTGAGCTCACCGAGGCGACGTCCTGGGCCGAGGCGGGGCACCGGATCGCCTGGGGCCAGATCCGCCTGGACGAGCCGGCTGCTGCCGATGGCGTGGTCAGCGGTGCACCGGCCGTCGGTGACGCCGGTGTTGCCGGGATCAGCGTTGCGGGCGTGCAGAACGCTCGGCTGGATGTTTGGCGGGCGCCGATCGACAACGACGCGATTCCTGGTGTCGCGGCGGCCTGGCGCGAGGACGGGTTGCACCGGGTGCAGCACCGGGTCGTGTCGCAGGGCGAGCGCGACGGGGCCTGGGAGGTCGTCACCCGGACCGCGCCGCCGGCGCTGCAGTGGGGTCTGCGCAGCACCTGGCGCTGGACCGCCGTGGGCGGCGGAGTTGTTCTGGAGCTGAGCGTCGTACCGGAAGGGCTCTTCCCGGAGGTGCTGCCGCGGCTCGGCATCACGTTCGAGCTGCCGAAGGTCCAGCAGGTCGAGTGGTTCGGCACCGGCCCGAACGAGGCGTACGTCGACACGCGCGAGGCCGCCGCGGTGGGCAAGTACTCCGCCACGGTCGCCGAGCTGCAGACGCCGTACGTCCGCCCCCAGGAGAACGGCCACCGCATCGACACCCGCTGGGCCCAGCTCGACGGCTTGCGGATCGAGGCCGTCGACCAGCTCTTCGGCCTCACCGTCCGCGACTGGACGTCGGCCGACCTGGAGAACGCGAAGCACACCGCGGACCTGGTCCCGGGTGACACCACGTACGTCACCCTCGACCTCGCCCAGACCGGCGTCGGCACCGCCGCCTGCGGCCCCGCCCTCCCGGACCGCGACAAGCTCAAGACGGCCCCGGCCGCAATCACCCTCCGCTTCACCACCGCCTGAGCGGACCTGAGCCACTCACCAACTGGTGGCTCCCGCGCTCACTCGCCAACCCCGGTCCGTCCTGACGACCGGGTTGGCGAGTGCTGCACGTTCACCCGTCAGCCGGCCCCAGGGGCAGCCGTAGCCAGGCCAACCTCAACCGCCGCGGCTAGTAGCCGCTTGTCGTAAGTGACAAAGGCTGTCAGAGCGAGGCCTTCCAGCACGAGAGTCTGGGCGCTGGCCAGGTGAATGGCGTCAAGGGTTCGCAGCATCGGGTCGGTGTAAGCAGCAGCGGTGGCCAGGACGGTATCGTCGACCGGCACGCGGTCGATCCTGGTCAGGATGGTCGGCACCGCTGCCAGTCGGCCCGGATCCGACCGACGCAGCGCACGCGGAACCTCGGTGAGGACCAGAGCCGAGGCCACCAGCTCCTTGTCCGCATGCGTCGCGAGCCAGGTCTCCAGTGCTCGGCTTTCCTTCTCCTGCCGGACCATTTTCACGATCGCAGCCGAGTCGAGGAAGATCACAGGCGCTCCTCGCGCAGATCCGAGATGATCTCGGTGGAGTCGATCGACAGGTCCGGCTCGCCTGGTGGCAGGACCAGCGGACCCGGATTGCTTGCAGGAATCAATCTGCCACGGCGAATCAGATCGGCGCGGATGCTGGTGCTGTCGTCGATGGGGACCAATCGCGCTGCCGGCCGACCGCTGACGGTGATCTCGAGGGACTCGCCGTTCGCGACTCGCGCGAGTACGGCACTGGTGTGCTGGTTGAGTTCGCGTACGGGAATGCTGTCCATGGCTCAAATGTAGAACATCATGTTCTACGTTGGCCAGTCAGATCGCGATGGTGGGGCGGGGGTGCTGGCGGGTGGTTGAAGGGCGGTAGTCGGTCCAGGCTGATTTCAGGCGGTGGACGGCTTCGGTGAGGTCGGTGGGGCGGGCTCGGAAGTGGAGGCGGATGTAGGGGGCGCCTGCGTCGGTGACGTCGAGGCCTGCGCCGGGGAGAACGGCGAGGCCGTGGCGGAGCGCGGTTTGGGCGAAGGAGACGCCGTCGCCGTGCGGGAGGCGCACCCAGAGGCACTGGCCACCGGCCACGGTCGGGATCTCCCAGGTGGGCAGGGCCTCGGTGAGCAGACCATGCAGGTGGTCGTGGCGTGCCTTGAGTGTGCGAGGCAGGTCAGGGCCGTCCAGGAGCGGGAGCAGGTGTACGGCCGCCAGCTGGCTGGGGACGTTGCCGCCCAGGTCGTGAACAGCGCGGAGCCGGGCCAGCCGGTTGATCAGCGGGGGCGCCGCGCGGATCCAGCCGATTCGCAGACCGCCCCAGATGCTCTTGCTGAGCGAGCCGATCGAGATCACCGAGTCGCCGTACGCTGCCATCGGCACGGGCTCCTCCGCACTGGGGAATCCGAGGTCGGCCGGCACCTCGTCCTCGATCACCGGGATCCCGGCGCCGGCCACCCGCTGCCGCGCGAGCGTGGACATCACCGCGCCGGTCGGGTTCTGGTACGTCGGAATGACGTAGGCCAGCGCCGGACGCCGCTCCCGCACCGCCGCCTCGATGCCCACGAGTCCCACCGGCAGCCCGCGCAGGACGGCACCCTCCTCACGGAACACCTCCAGCGCGCCCGGGTACGTCGGCGCCTCGACGAGCACCTGGTCACCGGGCGACAGCAGGGCATGTGCGAGCAGCGAGAGCGCCTGTTGACCGCCGTTGGTCACCAGGATCTGCTCGTACGCCGTGGGTACGCCGCGAGCCGTGTAGCGGTCCGCGAGCGCCGCACGGAGCTCCGGGTGGCCGTACGGGTAGTAGCCGATGTCGTCGGTGATCCGGCCGAGCTCCGGCGCGATCGCGGTGAACGCGTCCGCGAGCTGCGGCGGCGGATCGCCCGGCGCGGCGCAGACCGCGAGCAGTACGTCGTCGTCGCGTGCTTCCAGCGAGTCCAGGAAGATCGGATCGACCGGTGCGTCCTCAGCCGGTACGTCCGACGGAACGCCGGCGACACGGGTCCCGCTGCCCTGGCGGCGGGCGATCCGTCCTTCGGCCCGGAGCAGGTCGTACGCGGCGACCACCGTCGTACGCCCGACCGCGAGGGCTCCGGCCAGCGCGCGATCGGGTGGGAGCAGCACGCCCGGCGGTAGCTCGCCGTCGTCGATCAGCTGCCGCAGGCGGGCCGCGAGCAGCACGTAGAGCGGGCCGCGGCCGGACGACCAGCGGCCCAACCGATCAACCACCTCGATTGGTCTCATCCGCGAACCAATTCTGCCGGATTGGCTCTGGGGTGACCAGCCGTGGCCCAGAACGATGGCGGTATGGCCACTTTCCCGCGCAACCAGATCATGTCCCTGACCGCGTCGAAACCCCGGCACGACCTCGGTGAGAGCTACGGGCCGGACCTCCGGCTCGCGGACCTGCTCACCCCGGAGCTCGCCGACCTCGAACTCGGCTACGGCACCGCCGCCGGAGGCCTTCAGCTCCGGACGGCGATCGCGGACCGGCACGGCGTACGGCCGGAGGACGTGGTGATCACCGTCGGCGGCATGCACGGGATCTTTCTGCTCGCGTACCTGCTGGCGGATCAGGGTGGTCAGGTCGTCACGACCGCGCCGGAGTTCCCGATGACCCGGAACGCGTTCGAGACGGTCGGGGCGTCGGTGCGGGTCGTTCCGCTGAGCTTCGACGAGGGCTATCGGGTGACCGCGGACGCCGTACGTGCGCAGCTGACGCCCGAGACCAGGCTGGTCAGCCTGGCGACGCCGCAGAACCCGTCCGGCGTCGCCGTTCCGCGGGAGACCCTGAGCGAGATTGCCGACGCGATGAGTGAGGTCTGCCCGGAGGCGTACCTGATGGTCGACGAGACCTATCGCACCGCGTCGTACGGCGATGATCCGGTGGCGGACACGGCGCTCGGGCTGGGGCCGAAGGTGGTGTCCGTGGCGTCGTTGTCCAAGTGCCACGGGGCGGCCGGGTTGCGGATCGGATGGGTGATCAGCACGGACGCAGGGCTCGTGGAGCGGCTGACGACGGCGAAGTTCAGCACGGTTGTCTCCGCGTCTCCGGTGACGGAGGCGCTCGCGGTGCGGGTCTTCGAGCAGGAGCCCCGCATCCTCGCCGAGCGCAGGACCTGGCTCGAGCAGAACCTCCTGATCACCCAGGACTGGGTGCAGGCGAACAGTGACGTTGTGGAGTGGGTTCGTCCCTCTGCCGGGGCTTTGTGCGTGGTTCGGTTGCGGCCGCAGGTGGACCTGGCCGAGTTCCGGCGTACGGCGGGTGAGCTTGGGGTGCGGCTGGCGGACGGGGACTGGTTCGGGGACGAGCCGCGGGTCTTCCGGCTCGGGTTCGGGTTCTTGCCGCAGGAGGAGCTCAAGGCGGCGCTGGATGCGCTGCGCGAGGCTGTCCACGCCGCCCACTAGGCTTGCGGTGTGCCGGAGGTTCATGACCCGTTGACCGATCCTGCACCGGCGCACGATGTGCGGGCGGTGTTGCGCATCCGGGCGTTCCGGCGGCTGTGGATCGCGTTCGGGCTGTCGAGCCTCGGGGACTGGATCGGGCTGCTGGCGCTGACCGCGATGGCGAAGTCGTTCGCGGGCGACGACTACCAGCTGGCGAACTTCGCGATCGGCGGGGTGCTGTTCCTGCGCGTGCTGCCGGCGCTCGTGATGGGTCCGGTGGCCGGCTGGATCGCGGACCGGCTCGACCGGCGCTGGACGATGATCGTCGGCGACCTGGTCCGGGCCGCGTTCTTCGTGACGATCCCGCTCGTCGGCACGCTCACCTGGCTGCTGGTCGCGACCGTGCTGATCGAGATCGTCAGCCTGATCTGGGGCCCGGCCAAGGACGCCAGCGTGCCGAACCTGGTGCCCCGGCACCGGCTCGAGGCGGCCAACCAGCTCAGCCTGATCACGACGTACGGCTCGGCCCTCCCGGCCGCGGTGATCTTCACCGCGATCACGCTGGTCACCCGCTGGGCCGGCGACTTCTCGATCGACCTGGCCGTCTACGTGAACGCGGCGACCTTCGTGATCTCGGCGTTCGCGATCGTGTCGGTCGCCGAGATCGGCCGCGCGGTGCACGAGCACGACGAGCATCCGACGCTGTGGCGGACCATGGTCGAGGGCTGGTCCTACGTCACCGGCACGCCGGTGGTCCGCGGTCTCGTGGTCGGCATCTCCGGGGCGTTCGCGGCCGGCGCGGTCGTGATCGGACTCGGCCGGACGTACGTCGAGGACCTCGGCGCCGGCGACCCCGGGTACGGCCTGCTCTTCGGGGCCGTGTTCGGCGGGCTGGCGCTCGGGATGGGGTTCGCGCCGCGGATCTTCTCCGGGCTGTCCCGGCGCCGGCTGTTCGCGGCCGGGCTGGTCGGCTCGGGGATCTGCCTGGCCGGGCTGGCGCTGATCCAGCAGATCGAGATCGCCACGATGATCGCGGTCCTGCTCGGGTTCTGCGCCGGCGGCTCGTGGGTCTCCGGGTACACACTGCTCGGGCTCGAGGTGCCGGACGCGGTCCGCGGGCGGACGTTCGCGTTCGTGCAGTCGGCAGTCCGGACGGTGCTCGCGGTCACGCTGGCGATCGCGCCGTTCGCCGCGGGCGCGATCGGCCGGCAGACCTGGACGATCGCCGGCCGTTCCGTGACGTACAACGGCGCCTCGATGACGATGGTCGCGGCCGCGATCCTGGCCGGCGTGATCGGCGTGCTCGCCTGGCGGCAGATGGACGACCGCCCCGGGGTGCCGTTCTGGCGCGACGTGCGGCGCAGCTTCGGCAAGACCCGTGGCGACTATCCGACGACCGGTCTGTTCATCGCGCTCGAGGGCGGCGACGGCGCGGGCAAGTCGACCCAGTCCGCGCTGCTGGTGAAGTGGCTGGAGGAGCAGGGCCAGCAGGTCCTGCTGACCCGGGAGCCCGGCGCGACCGAGATCGGCAAGACGTTGCGCCAGATCGTCCTCGACCCGGCGACCGGCGACATCTCGCACCGCACCGAGGCCCTGCTGTACGCCGCGGACAAGGCGGAGCACGTCGACTCGGTGATCAAACCCGCGCTGAAGGCCGGCGCGGTCGTGATCACCGACCGGTACGTCGACTCCGCGCTGGCCTACCAGGGCTCCGGGCGGGACCTGGACCTGTCCGACGTCGAGCGGGTGAACCGTTGGGCGACCAACGATCTACGGCCGAACCTCACCGTCCTGCTCGACATGCCGCCGAAGGGCGGTCTCGGCCGGTTCACGGAGCGGGACCGGATCGAGGCGCAGGCCGACGACTTCCACGAGCGGGTGCGGAACGCGTTCCTCGAGCTGGCCGCGGCCGAGCCGCAGCACTACCTGGTCCTCGACGCGACGCAGGACCGCGAGGCCATCGCGCAACAGATCCGCGCCCGACTGGAACCGATGCTGCCGAAGGTGGGCCTATGAGTGTTTGGGACGACCTGGTCGGGCAGGAGCCCGCGGTCGCCGTACTGCGCAAGGCCGTCGGAGGCGCCGCCGCCGTACTGCGGGGGGAGACGGGCGCCGCGGTCGCCGGGATGACCCACGCCTGGCTGGTCACCGGCCCGCCGGGATCCGGCCGGTCGAACGCGGGCCGGGCGTTCGCGGCCGCGTTGCAGTGCGCCAACGAGGGCTGCGGCGAGTGCAACGAGTGCCGTACGGCGCTCACCGGCGCGCATCCGGACGTGTCGCTGATCCGCACCGAGCTGCTGTCGATCCGGGTCAGCGAGGTGCGCGAGCTGGTCCGCCGGGCGGCGATGAGCCCGACGCAGGGCCGGTGGCAGGTGATGGTCGTCGAGGACGCGGACCGGCTGACCGAGCAGGCCGCGGACGCGCTGCTGAAGAGCATCGAGGAGCCGGCGCCGCGGACCGTGTGGGTGCTGTGCGCGCCGACCGTCGAGGACGTCGTACCGACGATCCGGTCGCGCTGCCGCCTGCTGGTGCTGCGGACGCCGCCGGTCGCCGCGATCGCGGAGATGCTGAGTGCGAAGATGGGCGTGGACGCGGACCTGGCCTGGTTCGCGGCGCGGGCCGCGCAGGGGCACATCGGCCGGGCGCGGGCGCTGGCCCGCGACGAGGCGGTGCGCGAGCGGCGGAACAAGGTGCTCGAGGTGCCGTTCGCGCTGCGTGACCTCGGCGCCTGCCTGAAGGCGGCGCAGCGGCTGGTCGAGGCGGCCAAGGAAGAGGCCAAGGCCAGCGCCGAGAAGGTCGACGAGAAAGAACGGGCCGCGCTCGAGCAGGCGCTCGGGGTCGGGACGAAGGGCGCCCGGCCGCGGGAGGCGAACGCGGCGCTGAAAGAGCTCGAGGACCAGCAGAAGGCTCGCGCCAAGCGGTGGGAGCGGGATGTGCTCGACCGATCACTGGTCGACCTGATGGCCCTCTACCGGGACGTCCTCGTGGTGCAGACCGGCGCCGGCAGCGAGCTGATCAACGCCGAGCTGCGGCGCAACATCGAACAGTTGAGCCAGCGGACGACGGCCGAGCAGACGGTCCGCCGGATCGAGGCGATCGCGACGAGCCGCGAGGCGATCGAGGCGAACGTGGCGCCGCTGGTCGCGCTCGAGGCGATGACGGTCTCGCTGTTCGAAGGCCGCAGCGACGGCTTCACGATCCCGCGGCGCCTGGCGCGCTGAGGCGTGAATCACCTCGTCCGATAACTGGGCGGACGGTGTAACACCGAGACCGGCGGGTCCGATGACTGGGTGTCCGAGCTGAGCAGACCGCTCGGCGTCCTGTCGAAACGGAAGCCCATGACCCAGCCGTCCTCCCCGATTCAGCCGGCACGGCCGTCGTTGCCGTCGGCCGAGTCCTGGCTGGAGGGCGTCCCGGCACCGAAGGGCCGCCAGGACGGGTACGCCGTCGCCGCGTTCGCGACCAGCCTGCCCGGGCTGGTGCCGATCGCGGTCGTGCTGGCCGGGGTCGCGCTGCGGCGGATCAAGCGCGCCGGCGGGCAGGGGAAACGGCTCGCATACGGCGCCCTGGTGGTGTCACTGTGCTGGGTGATCGCGATCGGCGTCGCGGTCGCGCTCAACCTGATCGGCGAGCACCGGCGCGGCATCGGCCGGACCGTGTCGATCTCGCAGGTGGATGTCGGCCGGTGCTTCGACGCCGACCTGGAGGCCGAGGCGCTCCGGCTGGTCCGGATCGCCGACTGCGCCGCGGCGCACACCGGCGAGGCGTACGCGAAGGTGCAGGCGGCGCTCGTCGGCCTGTCCACCGGCCAGACCGGGACGGTCGCCACGCAGCAGTGCGCGGGCGCGTTCCGGGAGTTCGTCGGGAAGCCCTACGAGCAGTCCGAGCTGGACATGTACTACGTCGTGCTGGAAGACCGCGCTGTTGCCAGTGGCAACGTCCTGTGTCTGGTCGGGATGCCCGGGACCCATCTGACGGGTACGATGCGCGGATCACAGCGCTAGTGCCTGCGGGGGATCAGTGGGGGTAGCAGCATGACTCAGCCACCGTACGGCCACGAGCCGGAACGGCCACAGGACCGGCCGCACGATCCGACCCGGGTGTTCCCGACGTACGGGCGCCCGGGCGAGACGTCCGGTGCGGCCAGTGGTGCCAGTGGTGCCGGTGCTGGCGGGGCTGCCGGTGCGCACGGCGGGGCGCCGTGGGCGACGCCTGGTCAGCAGCAATCGCCGTACGACCAGAGCGGGTACGGGCAGTCGTCGTACGGGCCGGCGCAGGGTGGGCAGGCGTACGGGCAGGCGCAGGGTGGGCAGGCGTACGGGCAGTACGGGCAGGCGCCGGGTGGGCAGGCCGGGTACGGGCAGCAGGGGCCGGCGTACGGGGCCGGTTACGAGCCGGGGCAGTATCCGTCGGCGTACGGGCAGGCTCCGGGGCCGTACGGGTACGGCTACGGGTACGGCGGTTACGGGTACAGCGGCTCGGGTGGGACGAACGGGCTGGCGACCGCTTCGCTCGTCACCGGGCTCGGCGGGCTCGTCGTCGGGCTGGCCGCACCGGTGGCGATCGGACTCGGCATCGCGGCGCTGGTGCAGATCAAGCGGCGCGGGCAAGAAGGCAAGGGCATGGCGATCGCCGGCCTCGTGATCGGGTCGCTGGTGACGATCGGGTACGTGCTGCTGTTCGGGCTCGTGATCGCGTTCGGCTCGTCGTCCGACGACGACTACGGCGCGCCCGACCCGGTGCCGTCGTACTCGAACGACCCGATCGTCACGGTCGACGACCTGGCCGTCGGCGAATGCTTCGACGACGCCGGCCGCGACGAGGACGAGGTCATCCGCCAGCCGTGCACCACCGACCACGACGGCGAGATCATCGGCAACGCCACCCTCCCCGACGGCCCGTGGCCCGGCGAGGACGGCCTCGACAAGGCCGCCGACCGCGCCTGCACGCCGCTGTTCACCAACTACGTCGGCAAGCCTCCGTCGGCCTCGGACCTCGAACCGTTCTTCTGGACCCCCACCGAGCAACTCTGGAACGACGAGGACAGGCTGGTCGTCTGCGCCGCATACGGCCCCGACGACGAACCCCTCACCAAGACCGTCAAGAACAGCCACCGGTAGAAGTACGGGCTGAGTACGGGGCTGGAGTACGGGGCTGGAGTACGGCGAGCCCACGCGTGCTTCGCGGGCGCTTCCTTCGTCGCTCCGCTCCTCAACGCACCCGCTCCGCGCGCTCCCACCCACCCCCGGGCTGCCGCCCGGAGCCGCAGCTCCCGGCTACGCCGGGTGTTGCGGCTGGCGCCGCGGGGTTCGGGCTGCGCCGGGGTGTTCTCGACCGGCGACAGCGTGCGGTGACCGGCGACAGCCGGAGGTGACCGGCAACAGCCTGCGGCGACCGGCAACAGCCTGCGGCGACCGGCAGCAGTCGGTGCCGGCCGGAAAGGACGCGCCGGGCGTTAGCCGGGGCAGGTGGGAGCGTGTGGAGCGGCCGTGTGGGGCGCCCGGGTGACTGGTGGGAAGTACTCTGACGGCGTGGGTATGGTGATGGCGGTGTCGTTCGAGCGGTATGGGCGGCTTTACTACCTTGATCCGGGTGAACTGCGGCCCCGGGTGGGGGACAAGGTGTTGGTGCCTACCGACGACGGGCCTGAGGTTGCGGAGTGTGTGTGGGCGCCGCAGTACGTGACCGAGGACGTCGGCGGGCTGCCGTTGTGCGCCGGGATCGCGACCGGTGCCGACCTGGACCGGGACGAGAAGAACCGGCAGCGGCGGGCGGACGCGCGGGTGATCGCGAAGCGGACGATCCGGGAGCACGGGCTGCCGATGAAGGTGGTCGGGATCGATTTCGTCGACCGGCGGCCGGATGTGGACCAGCTCGTGATCGTGTATTTCTCCGCGCCGCACCGGGTGGATTTCCGCGAGTTGGTGCGGGATCTGGCCCGCGCGCTGCGGGCGCGGATCGAGCTGCGGCAGGTCGGTGCGCGCGACGAGGCGCGGTTGCAGGGCGGGATCGGGCCGTGCGGGCGGGACCTGTGCTGTGCGACGTTCCTGAAGGACTTCGAGCCGGTCAGCGTGCGGATGGCGAAGGACCAGGACCTGCCGCTGAACCCGTTGAAGATCTCCGGCGCCTGCGGCCGGTTGATGTGCTGCCTGAAGTACGAGCACCCGCTGTACCAGGAGTTCAACGCGAAGGCGCCCGCGGTCGGGTCCGCGGTGGAGACCCCCGCGGGTGATGGAGTGGTGGTCGGGCACAACGTGCCGAGCGACACCGTCGTCGTGCGGCTGGCGGCCTCGGGCAGGCGGTGCGCGTGCAGCCGGGCGGACGTCTGCTCGCCGCGGCAGCAGTACGAAGCCTCCGGTACGACGACCCCGGACGCACCACCCGTCGTACCGGAAACCCCGGAAACACCGGAAATGCCGCAGACGAGGGAAACACCGGAAACACCGGAAACACCGCAAACGAAGGAAACGCCGGCGCCGCCACAAGACGTAACCGAAGATCGCGCCGAGTCCCGTGCGGAGCGGCGGGCGCGCAAACCACGCCGGCGGCGCCGCCTGCACCATGACGACGAGGGAGATTCCGCGCAGTGAGATTCCGCAGGTCGACCGTACTGGTGGCAAGTCTTGCGGTGCTCGCGAGCGGATGTGGAGTGGCGAGCCGCGCGCAGGACGCGGGCGACGGTACGGCGCCTGGTGTCGGCAGCAACCCGCCCAGCGGGCCGGTGGGGCCGATCCCGGCCGGGCTGGACAGGTACTACCAGCAGAAGCCGGACTGGGAGCGCTGCGGTTCGAACCAGCAGTGCGCGACCATCGAGGTCCCGCTGGACTACACCAAGCCCACCGGTCAGACGATCGAGCTGCGGGCCCGGAAGGTGCTGGCCCGGGACCGCGGCGGCCGGCTCGGCACGCTGTTCATCAACCCGGGCGGCCCGGGAGCCTCGGGGCAGGAGTTCGCGGCGCAGGTGCCGATGCTGTTCGGGTCGTCGCTGCTGCGGAAGTTCGACATCATCGGCTGGGATCCGCGTGGCGTCGGCGAGTCCACGCCGGTGCGGTGCCTGGACACCGCCCAGCTGGACGCAATGATCGCCGCGGACGGCAGCCCGGACAACGCCGCCGAGGTCGCCGACCTGGACAAGCAGGCCAAGGCCTTCGCGGCCGGTTGTGAGCAGCGCTCCGGCCAGCTGCTCCCGCACGTGAACACCAAGGACGCCGCCCGCGACATCGACGTACTGCGCGGCATCGTCGGCGACCCCCAGCTCTACTACCTGGGCATGTCGTACGGCACCTACCTCGGTGCGACGTACGCCGAGCTGTTCCCGAAGAACGTCGGCCGGATGGTGCTGGACGGTGCCGTCGACCCGGCGATCACGTCCGCGCAGATGGGGATGGCGCAGGCGAAGGGCTTCGACAAGGCGCTGGACGCCTTCGCCGAGGACTGCGCGCAGCGCTCCTGCAAGCTCGGCAGCAGCAAGAACGAGGTGCTGGCGAAGATCGACCAGCTGATCAAGGCCAGCGACGCGAATCCACTTCCCGGCGACGGACAGCGGCAGGTCACGCAGGCCTTGGTCATCCTCGGCCTGGTCTACCCGCTGTACCTGAAGGACTTCTGGCCGCGGCTCGAGGACGCCGTCGCCGACGGCCTCGCCGGGAACGGGGCGCGGCTGCTAGCGCTCGCCGACGAGTACACGGATCGCAAGCCGTCCGGGTACGCCGACAACTCGAACGAGGTGCAGATCGCGGTCAACTGCTCGGACCGGCCGGATGCCGCGTCGATCGCGCAGTTGCAGGCGGAGGTGCCGGAGTTCAAGGCGGCATCGCCGCGGTTCGGTGAGTTCCTCGCCTGGTCGTCGGTGGCCTGCATCAACTGGCCGGTGAAGCCGACGGACAAGCCGCACCAGATCAAGGCGGCCGGCGCGAAGCCGATCATGGTCCTCGGGACGACGCGCGACCCGGCCACGCCGTACGAGTGGGCGGTCGGGCTGGCGCACCAGCTCGAGAGCGGCATCCTGGTGACCCGCGACGGCGACGGCCATACGGCGTACCTGTCCGGCAACGCCTGCGTGAAGAACGTCGTCGAGAGCTACTTGGTGCAGGGCAACACACCAGCCGCCGACATCAAATGTTAGTTCGGACGGTCGTCGCCGTCGGCCACCGGGAGTTTGATGGTCTCGGTGGCGTGCTGGAGGATGGCGCGCAGGCCGGCCTCGTCCTGCGGGCGGCCGCCGACGGTGATCTCGACGGCTGATGTCTTGCCGTTGTCGAGCGATATCCAGCGCGACAGGCCCATCCGGGGGCCGCGGGTCTTGTCGGTGTAGGTGTAGATCAGCGTGCCGTTGTCCCGGCTGAGCACCTTCAGGCCGGGCTCGTCGATGCTGCGCTCGCGGTTCGCGACCAGTTGGTCCGGCGGCTGCTTGCTGCCCCGGGTGTCGAACCGGAGCTGCCAGACACCGGTCGAGTCGAGGAACTTCGGCCGGGTGCCGTCCTGGGCGCTCTTCCAGCCGGCCGGGACCTCGGCGGACACCGGGTCGTTGTCGGTGCCGAAGTTCTGCACGACGTACTGCAGTCCGTCGGCCTGGAGGCCGTCGCCGCGGCTCGGCGTGCCGGAGGGCGTCGGACTCACGAAGCCCACGGGCGTGTCGTGGGCGGTGAACGGGTTTCCACCGTTCACGGCGACGACCGTTCCGAACACCGCTACGCCGACGGTCATTCCCGCCAGCGTCATCAGCAGCGCCTGGTGCCTGGGCGTGAGCATCCCGACCTCGCTTCCCTCTCTCCGGCCCGATTATCCCTGACGAGAGGGGCGTCTCCGCAAACTGCCGCGTACGCTGGCACGTCGTGGAGACGTCCGACCCCCTGTCCGACCCCCTGTTCCGGCAGGCCTTGCAGCGCTACAACGACGGTACGGCGGAACGCGCCGACCTGAAACTGCTCACGAAGGAACTGCTGAAACGTCTTGTCGCCAAGGCGCCGGGTCACGCGGTCGAGGTCCGCGTCCCGCCGTACGGCGCGGTGCAGTGCATCGAGGGCCCGCGGCACACCCGTGGGACGCCGGGCGCGGTGATCGAGATGCCCCCGGAGCTGTGGATCGACGTGGCGCTCGGCCGCATCAGCTGGCCCGACGCCCGGCTGACCGGCAAACTCCGCGCCAGCGGCGAACGCACCGACCTGTCCGCCCTGCTGCCCCTCGATTGACGCCCTCGGCAACGAACCGGCGCCCCGCGGCCGGAGAATGAAACAGGTTCGTCCAGGCCGGTCGGAACTGTCAGTATGGGGCGGTGGCAGCAAGTCTTCGCGCGCGGCTGGCCCGGTTGCGCGTGGATCTGACTCCGTGGCGTGGTTCTCGCGACTTCCGCATCCTGCTGGTGTCGGGATCGGTGTTCTTCCTCGGCGGCATGGTCGGGTACGTCGCGCTGCCCTACCAGCTCTACCAACTCACCGGCTCGAACTTCGCCGTCGGCGCGATGGGCCTGGTGACGATCGTCCCGCTGGTCGTCTTCGGCCTGTACGGCGGCGCGCTGGCCGACCATGTGGAGCGCCGCAAGCTGCTCGTCGGCACCGGTCTCGCGCAGGTCGTGATCTCCGCGCTGATGGTCGCGAACACGCTGCTCCCGAACCCGCAGGTCTGGCTGATCTACGTCTGCGGCGCCCTGAACGCGGTCGCCTCCTCGCTGCAGCGGCCCTCGCGGGAGGCGCTGCTCCCGCGGGTGGTCAAGCACGAGGAGATCCCGGCCGCGGTCGCGCTGAGCTCACTGACCTCGCAGGTCGGCCAGCTGGCCGGACCTGCGCTGGGCGGCGTTCTGGTCGGTTCAGTGGGCGTGACCTGGGCGTTCTCGGTCGAGCTGGTTGGCATCGTCTTCGCGACGCTGCTGTACGCCCGCCTCGGGTCGTACCGCGCCGCCGAGCACTCCACGGCGCCCAGTCTGCGGGCGATCGGCGGCGGGATCGTGTACGCGTTCCGCCGCAAGGACCTGCTGGCGACGTACCTGGTCGACATGGTCGGGATGTTCCTGGCGATGCCGATCGTGCTGTTCCCGGCGTTCGCGACGGACATCCTGCAGGAACCGAGGCTGCTCGGCCTGCTGTACAGCGCCGAGGCGATCGGGGCGATGTGCGCCAGCCTGACCAGCGGCTGGGCCAAGCATGTGCACCACCAGGGCCGGGCGGTGGTGCTGGCCACGATGGGCTGGGGCGCCGCGGTCGGGATCGCCGGGCTGGCGCCGAACATCTGGTTCGCGATCGGGTTCTTCGCCCTGGCCGGCGCGGCCGACATGGTGTCGGTGCTGTTCCGGTCGGTGATCTGGAACCAGACCATCCCCGACGAGATGCGCGGACGGCTGGCCGGGATCGAGATGCTCGGCTACTCGCTCGGCCCGCTCGGCGGCCAGGCCCGCTCCGGGCTCGTCGCCGACCTCACCACCGTCCGCACGGCGATCGTCAGCGGCGGCGTGATGTGCGTGGCCGGCGTGGTCGCCACGGCCGTCTGGCTGCGCGAGTTCTGGCGGTACGACTCCCGTACCGACGAACACGCCGTCCGCGAAAGGGAGCTCCGGGCTGCCGGTTAGAGTTCCTGCCATCATGCGTATCCGCCGGGTAGTGACCGTTTCCGCGCTGGCCTCCGTCGTGCTCGCCGGCTGCTCAGGTCCCGGGTCGGAGACCGCGCCGAGCGTCCCGCCGCTGGTGTCGACGAGCGCGCCGCCGTCGGAGACGCCGTCGGAAACCCCGTCCGCGACGCCGTCCGAGACCTCGAAGGTCGCGGACACGTTGTGCACGCGGATGGATCCCACGGTGGTGCAGACGGCGCTCGCGGTGCCGGTCGCGACCATGCAGCCCAGGAATCCGCCGGCCGAGTTCGGCGTCCCGACGTACGACGTCTGTCAGTTCACGCTCGGCACCGGTCCGAAGGCATCGGTGCTGCGGGTCGGGGTGTCGGTGCTCCCGGCCACAGCGGCCACTCTGGCGGCGACCCAGAAGGCGTACGCGGCACACCAGCGCGAGCCCGCCAAGCCCGCGAAGCTCGGGCAGGGCGGCTTCGGCACGAGCACGTTCGTGGTGTTCCTCCTGGACGGCAAGCTGTACAAGCTCACCGGGCCGCAGGCCACCCTCGCGAAGTACGTTGCCCTCGGCCAGGAGGTCGTCCGTCAGGCCCCCGGGCTGGACGAACCCGAGCGGCTGATCACGCGCCCCGACTGTGACCGCGGTTCGCAGGCGGCGGAGAAGGTGATGGGCGCGCCGCCGGTGGCCCGGCGCGACGGTGAGACCCTTGTGGGCGACCTGGTCTGCGGCTGGATCGGCCCGGCGAGCGCGCTGTCCACCTCGGTCCGCCGGGAGCCGGACGCCGAGGCGCTGATGGCGCCGATCCGCAAGGCGCCGACCTCGCAGTCGATCCCGCTCGGCGACGAGGGGTACGTCGACACCGCCACCGGCCGGACCACGATCCGCGTCGGCGACGACAAGCTCGTCGACCTGGTGCCGCTCCCGGAGCGCGCGGTCAACCCGGACCTGATGACCCAGTTCGCGCTCGCGATGTCCCCGCTCTACACCCGCTGAGCCGCGATCGTGGCGATGGCCTCGGTGATCTCGGTCGGGTGGCGGGCGGCGTAGCCGAGGACCAACCCAGGCGGGTGCGGGAGCTGGCAGTGCCACGACAGCGGGTGGGTCTTGACCCCGGCGTCCAGCGCGGCCGCGGCCAGGGCGGTGTCGTCTCCGGTCTCGAAGGTGATGGTGAGGTGCAGGCCCGCGGCGGCGCCGTGGATGGTTGCCTCGGGCAAATGGTCGCGGATGGCGGTGACCATCGCGTCGCGGCGGACACGGTGCCGGCGGCGGAGGAAGCGCAGCTGGCGTTCGAGTTCGCCGGACTCCATCAGGTGCGCGAGGGTGAGCTGCGGCAGGCTCGCGTTGCCGAGGTCCGCCAGCCGTTTGCGGGCGATCAGCTCTTCCTGGTACCGCGGGGGCGCCAGCATCCACCCGATCCGCAGCGCCGGGGCGAGCAGCTTGGAGACGCTGCCGGTGTAGATCACCTGGTCGGGCAGCATGGCGTGGAGCGCGGGCACCGGCGGGCGGTCGTACCGGTGCTCGGCGTCGTAGTCGTCCTCGATGATCAGCCCGCCGTCGGCCGCCCACCGGATCAGCTCACGCCGGCGCTCGCCGTCCAGGACGACGCCGGTCGGGAAGTGGTGCGCCGGCGTCGCCATCACCACGCTCGCGCCGGACTCCCGCAGTACATCGACCCGCAGGCCGCGGTCGTCGACCGGGATCGGCGGGGTCCGCATCCCCCAGTTCTGCAGGTGCTGCCGCGAGCCGAGCGAGCCGGGGTCCTCGACCGCGACCGCGTGCACGTCGTGCTGGTCGAGCATCTGCGCCACCAGGCCGATCGCCTGAGCCACACCGGCCACGACGATCAGGTCCTCCGGATCCGCCGCGATCCCGCGGTACTGCGCCAGCCACCCCGCGATCGCGCGGCGCAGCGTCGGCGTCCCGGCGGGGTCGCCGTACCCGAACTCGGTCGAGGCCAGGTCCGTCAGCACCGCTCGCTCCGCGCGCAGCCAGGCGCTGCGCGGGAACGCCGCCAGATCGGGCACGCCCGGTGTCAGGTCGATACGCGACGGCGCCGCCCGCAGGTCGTCGAAGATGTCGAGCCCGGCGTCGCGCAGGTTCGGTGCAGGAGGACAGGAGGTGTCGGCCTCTGAGCCCCTTGCGCGAAGCGCGCCAGGCGGGCGGGCCGATGTACGTAGACGTGTACGTCCTGTCGTTCGGTCCACGCCGGGCGCGGCGACGACGACCGTCCCGGAGCGGCCGCGCCCGGCGACGTGGCCGTCTTCGGTGAGGCGCTGGTAGGTCTCGGTGACCACGCCGCGCGAGATGCCCAGGTCGATGGCGAGGGTGCGGGTCGCGGGAAGGCGGGTGCCGACCGGCAGGTGGCCGGTGGAGATCGCCGAGCGGAGGCGCTCGGTGAGCCAGTCCGCGAGGCCGCCGGGCGGCGCCTCGCCCGGGTCGAGCTGGAGGAAGTCCGCCCCGCCTATGGACCTGCCACTTGTTGCCGGATTGGACCTGTTCACAGGACCATTGTGGCGCGACCGTGGAGCTATGGGAATCGACTACGTCCACGGCTACACCCCGGCGGAGACACGCCGGCTGACCGACCAGGCCGGCACGCTGGCCGACCTGCTGCACGGTGGCACCAGCTACCCGCCGGGGAGCAGGGTCCTCGAGGCCGGCTGCGGAGTGGGCGCGCAGACCGTGCAGCTCGTCACCCGGAGCCCGGGCATCGACCTGGTCTCGATCGACATCTCCGAGGCGTCGCTGGCCCAGGCCAAGTCGCGGGTCGCCGAACAGGCGCCGGACGCAACCGTCGATTGGCGGCACGCGGACCTCCACGACCTGCGAGGCGAGAAGTTCGACCACGTCTTCGTCTGCTTCGTCCTGGAGCACCTCGCCGACCCGGCTGCCGCGCTCGTCCGGCTTCGGGGCCTGCTGAACCCCGGCGGCACGATCACGGTGATCGAGGGCGATCACGAATCCGCCTTCTTCCACCCGCGCAGCCCGCGCGCCCAGGCCGTCATCGACTGCCTCGTCGACCTCCAGGCCGCGGCGGGCGGCGACTCGCTCATCGGCCGCCGGCTGCAGCCGTTGCTGGAGCAGGCCGGGTACGACGACGTGCAGGTCGGGCCGCGCACCGTGTACGCCGACCAGACCCTCCCGCACCTCGTCGACGGCTTCACCCGCAAGACCTTCATCGCGATGGTCGAGTCCGTTCGCGACCGCGCGATCGCGGCCGGCCTGCGCACCGCGGCCGAGTGGGCCGCGGGCGTCCGCGATCTCGAGAAGTCCGCCGAACCCGGCGGCACTTTCCACTACACGTTCTTCAAGGGAGTGGGCCGGACATGATCGCCTTCCTCGTCCTGATCGCCCTGGTCTGCTGGGGTCTGAATCGCAACCGGCGCACGCAGTTGCGGCCCACGGTGGGCGGCGTCACCGATCGCGATCTGGAACGTCTGGTCGACGAATTGCGGACGCGTTCATGAACGCCTGGTAAACAAGAAGCATGAGCCCGACCGAGCAGCTCGAGATCGAAACCAAGTACGACGTCGCCGCGAGCGTCATCCTCCCGGCGTTGCACGAGCTGCCCGGGGTCGCGAGTGTCGCGCAACCGGTCGAGCTCGACCTGGAGGCGGTGTACTACGACACCGCCGACCTGGACCTCGCCGCGCACAAGGTGACCCTGCGCCGGCGTACCGGCGGCGAGGACGACGGGTGGCACGTGAAGTTCCCGGTGTCGTCCGGCGAGCGGCTCGAGGTGCGGCATCCACTCGGCCGGTCGACGCAGAACGTGCCGATCGCGGTGGTGCGGACGGTCCGCGTGCAGGTCCGTGACCGGCCGTTGATCCCGGTCGTGACGTTGCGGACCCGGCGGGTCGTCCATCGGCTCCTCGACGCCGACGGCGCGGTCCTCGCGGAGCTCGCCGACGACCACGTGACCGCGACGGTCGAGGGCAGTGAGCCGGAGAGCTGGCGTGAGTGGGAGGTCGAGCTCGTCAGCGCGGACAGTTCCCTGCTCGAGCAGGCGGGTGAGCTGCTGACGGCGGCGGGCGCCCGTCCGGCGAGCGGTCCGAGCAAGCTCGCCCGGGCGCTCGGCGACCGCGTCCCGTCGTACGACGACTGGACCTTGCCGAAGAAGCCGCGGACGTCGGACCTGTTCCGGGCGTACGCCGGGGCGCAGGTACAGGCGATCCGCGAACGGGACCCCGAGGTACGGCGTCACGTTCCGGACTCGATCCACAAGTTCCGGGTCGCGACCCGGCGGCTGCGGTCGGCGCTGGCGACGTACCGTCCGGTGATCGATCGCGAGGCCGGGGACGCGCTGCGGGCCGAGCTGAAGTGGCTGGCCAGTGAGCTCGGGGTCGCCCGGGACGCGGAAGTACAGCGCGAGCACTTCGCGGCCGAGGTCGCCGAGCAGCCGGTCGAGCTGGTGATCGGGCGGGTCGCGGGGCGGATCGACGACCATCTGCGTGAGGTCTACAAGAAGGGCCGTGCCGGGGCTCTGACCGCGTTGGAGAGTCCGCGGTACTTCCGGCTGCTCGACGCTCTGGACCAGCTGGTCGCGAAGCCGCCGGTGATCGGCGACGACGACCGCAAGGCGAGCAAGCAGATCGGGGACGTGCTCTCGCACGACTACCGGCGGATGCGCAAGGCTGTGCGCCGGTCGAAGGCCGCGCCGGATGTCGCCGAGCAGGACCACGAGCTGCACGAGGTCCGCAAAGCCGCCAAGCGACTGCGGTACGCCGCTGAGTCCGCCGTACCCGTTCTCGGCGACGACGCCGCGGACCTGGCCGCGCGGGCCGAAGAGGTCCAGGAGATCCTCGGCGCACACCAGGACTCGGTGGTCTCCCGCGAGCTCCTCCACCACCTGGCCCTGATGGTGTACGCCGAAGGCGGCAACACCTTCACCTTCGGCCGCCTGCATGCCACCGAAGAGGCCCGCGGGAACACCTCCCGCGAAACCTTCTACGAGCTCTGGCCGACCCTCAAGTTCAAACTTTGACGCGCCCCGGACAGGAGTGCGGGCGGTCAGGTGCTCGCCTACCTGGCCGCCCGCGGTTCGGGTGGATTGGGGCTGTCAGGCAGGTCCGCGTCGGTTCAGCAGGGCCTGCCTGACAGGTCTCTAGTGCTGGACCGCCTTCTCGGCGCCGGCGCCGGTCAGCGAGCGGACCTCCATCTCGGCGAAGCGGTCGACGTCGACCTGCTCCTTGCTGGTCACGGTGCCGAGCCAGCCGAGCAGGAACGCCAGCGGGATCGAGACAATGCCGGGGTTGTCCAGCGGGAACCAGTGGAAGTCGATGCTGGTGTCGGTGATCATCGACAGGCTCTTGCCGGTCTTGGCGTCGACCTTGCCGGAGACGACCGGGCTGAAGACGATCAGGATGATCGTCGAGGACAGACCGCCGTAGATGCTCCACAGGGCGCCGCGGGTGTTGAAGCGCCGCCAGAACAGCGAGTACAGGATCGTCGGCAGGTTCGCACTGGCCGCGACCGCGAACGCGAGCGCCACCAGGAACGCGATGTTCTGGCCGTTCGCGAAGATGCCGCCGATGATCGCGACGATGCCGATCACGACCGCGGTGTACCGCGCGACCCGGACCTCGCCGTCGCCGCTGATCTGGCCCTTCTTGATGATCTGGCCGTAGATGTCGTGCGCGAACGACGTGCTCGCGGTGATCGTCAGGCCGGCGACCACGGCCAGGATCGTCGCGAACGCGACCGCCGAGATGACGCCGAGCAGCACCTCGCCGCCGAGCTCGAAGGCGAGCAGCGGCGCGGCCGAGTTCGCCTTGCCCGGGGCCGCCTTGATCGCGTCCGGGCCGACGATCGCGGCGGCGCCGTACCCGAGGACCAGCGTGAACAGGTAGAAGATGCCGATGATCCAGATCGCCCAGCTGACGCTGCGCCGCGCCTCCTTGGAGTCCGGCACCGTGTAGAACCGCATCAGCACGTGCGGCAGGCCGGCGGTGCCGAGGACGAGCGCGAGCGCGAGTGAGACGAAGTCGAGCTTGGTGATGCCGGTGGCGCCGTACTGCAGGCCCGGGCTCAGCAGCTTCTCGCCGGCCGCCGGGCTGTTGTCGACCGCCGCACCGAGCAGGCTGGACAGGTTGAAGGTGTACTTCGCCAGCACCCAGATCGTCATGATCCCGGCGCCGATGACGAGCAGCACCGCCTTGACGATCTGGACCCAGGTGGTGCCCTTCATGCCGCCGACGAGCACGTAGGTGATCATCAGGATGCCGACCACCGCGATCACGAGGCTCTGCCCGGTCCGCCCGGAGACACCGAGCAGCAGGGCGACCAGACCCCCGGCGCCGGCCATCTGCGCCAGCAGGTAGAAGAAGCAGACGCCGAGGGTCGAGATCGCGGCCGCCATCCGGACCGGCCGCTGCTTGAGCCGGAACGACAGCACGTCGGCCATCGTGAACCGGCCGGTGTTCCGGAGCAGCTCGGCGACCAGCAGCAGCGCGACCAGCCACGCCACCAGGAAGCCGATGGAGTACAGGAAGCCGTCGTACCCGTTGAGCGCGATCGCGCCGGCGATCCCGAGGAACGACGCGGCGGACAGGTAGTCGCCGGAGATCGCGATGCCGTTCTGCGGGCCGGTGAACGACCGGCCGCCGGCGTAGAAGTCGGCCGCGGTCTTGTTGTTCCGCGACGCCCGGAACACGATCGCCAGGGTGGCGACCACGAACAGGCCGAAGATCACGAAGTTGACGGTCGGGTTACCGATGTCGGTTGCCAGCGGCAACATCAGCGGGGCGGTCACTGCGGTTCTCCCTCGATCTGGTGGCGCAACTTCTCGGCGTCCGGGTCGATCCGCCGGTCGGCCCAGCGGACGTAGATCATCGTGATCGCGAACGTCGACACGAACTGCCCGAGCCCGAACAGCAGGGCGACGGTGATGTTGCCGGCGACCTTGGTGGACATGAAGTCGTGGGCGTAGTCGGCGAGCAGGACGTAGACGAAGTACCAGACCAGGAACAAAGCGGTCATCGGGAACACGAAGCGCCGGAAGCGGCGACGCAACTCGGAGAAGTCCGGTGACAACTGGACATCCCGGTACGTCGTCAGCTCGCGATCGCGCATGTCACTCATCGCCGTCCTCGCTTCGCTGCGGGCGCCGATGAGTGGCACTCGCTGTGCTTGTCGGTGAATTCGCTACGCTCATTCACGTGGGACCTCCAAGACGGGGGATCGCCGGGCGGTTGGAGCCGGCTGTGCCCCGTACTGTGGCCCGCGTCACGCCCCGCCCGACAGCACCAACGCGCGTCGAGCGCTCAGCGGAGCACACCAGTCGCTCGGTGGATCGCTGAACTGCGGTGAGCGGTAGGAATCACACGACGAACGGTTTCATCGCGACGGCAGCCCGCGGTCGACGTCGACGGCCTCCGGTGTGTGCAGCCGGACCATCGAGCGGGCGGCCCCGGCCGGGATGCGGTGCGGGGTGAGTTTGGAGACGACGATGACGGTGACGAAGGCGAGTGGCATCGTCCACGCGGCCGGCTGACCGACGAGCGCCCGCGGCCAGCCGCCCTGCGGTGCGCCGGCCACGTTCACCAGCGCGGCCGCGCTGGCAGCGATCCCGCCGACGACCAGGCCGGCCGCGGCGCCCGTCGTCGACATCCGCCGCCACCAGATCCCCAGCACCAGCAGCGGGCAGAACGTCGACGCGGCGACCGCGAACGCGAGTCCGACGGTGTCCGCGAGGCTCAGCGACCCGGTCACCGTGAACGCCAGGTACGGCACGATCATCGAGATCAGCGCCGCGATCCGGAAGCTGTTCACCGCGACGTAGTCGCCGCCGGTCCACCGGTGCAGCCGGCTGCGCAACAGGTCCTGGTCGATCACTCCGGCGATCGCGACGGTCAGCCCCGACGACGTCGACAGGAACGCCGCGAACGCACCCGCCGCGACCAGCGCACCGAGCAGATCCCCTGTGGTACCAGGGAAAACCCGGCCGGGCAGCTCGAGGACGACGGTGTCTCCGCCGGTCGTGACGAGGTCCGGCGCGAACGTCCGGCCGAGGACGGCGTACATCGGCGGGAAGAGGTAGAACAGCCCGAGCAGCGCCAGGACGACGACGGTGGTACGCCGGGCCGCGCGCCCGTCGGGGTTGGTGTAGAAGCGGACCAGGACGTGCGGAAGACCCATCGTCCCGAAACAAAGGGCCAGGAGCAACGAATAGGTCGCGTACAGCGGGTGGTCGCGGCCGCCCGCGCGCGACAAGGGCTCGGCCCACTCGGCGGCGGCGCCGTGCAACGAGTCCAGGACGCCGACCGGCTGGTGCCACATCAGCAGGATGACGAAGATCGGCGTCGCCAGGGCGGTCAGCTTGAGCCAGTACTGGAAGGCCTGGACGAACGTGATCGACCGCATGCCGCCCGCGGCCACGTTGATCACCACGATCACCGCGACGATCGCCGCGCCCACTTGAGGCGGTGCACCCGTGACCGTCTGGACCGCCAGCCCGGCGCCGTGCAGCTGCGGGAGCAGGTACAGCGTCCCGATACCGACCACCAGCCCGGCGCAGATCCGGCGTACGGCGGCAGACTCGAAACGGGTCTCGGCGAAGTCCGGCAACGTGTACGCACCGGACCGGCGCAGCGGAGCGGCAACGAGGACCAGGAGCATCAGATAGCCGACGGTGTAGCCGACGGAGAACCACAGCATGTCGGCGCCGTTCACCAGGACCAGCCCGGCGACGCCGAGGAACGACGCGGCCGACAGGTACTCGCCGCTGATCGCCGATGCGTTCCAGCGCGGGCTGACCGCGCGGCTGGCGACGTAGAAGTCGCTGGTGGTTCGGGAGATCCGCAGACCGAACAGCCCGATCCCGATCGTCGCCACGACGACCAGGCCGATCGCGGTGAGGCTGAGCGCCGGCGACATTCAGTGCCTCCCGGCGGGCATCTACTGCCGCCCCACGAACTCGGTGAACTCGGCCTCGATCCGCTCGGCGTTGCGGACGTAGATGCGCGCGGCGACGTACACCACCGGGTACACCAGGATGCCGAGGATCACCCACGGCAGCGGCAGTCCGACGACGGACAGCGTGCGGGCTGGCGGGACCAGCCAGAACAGCAGCGGGATACTGCCCAGGACGAGTACGACGCCGCCGATGACGGCCAGCGTGAGCCGGAGCTGGGACTGGATCAGCGACTGCATGTAGACCTGGCCGAGACGGGTCTGCTCGTCGATCTCCCGCGTGCCGGTGGGCATGATCGGCCGCCGGGCCGCGCTGGTCCGGGGGCTGGTGACGCGGACCCTGCGCGGTCCTTCCGGCGTACTCATGTCTGCTCGGCCTCAGTCACTTCAGTGAGGTCGAGCGGACCAGCAGGTCACGCAGCTCGCGGGTGTGCCGGCGGCTGACCGGGAGCCAGTCCTCGCCGACCCGGACCGAGCAGCGGCCGCCGTCCACCCGCATCTCGTCCACGTGCTGCAGGGCGACCAGGGTGCTCCGGTGGATGCGGGTGAACCCGGCGTCCCGCCAGCGCTCCTCCAGCGTGCTGAGCGGGATACGGACCAGGTGTGAGTTCTGGCCGGTGTGCAGGCGGGCGTAGTCGCCTTGCGCCTCGACGTACCGGACCGTGGAGCGCTGCACGAACCGGGTGACGCCGGCCAGCTCCACGGCGATCACCTCGTCGTCCGACTCCTCCGGCGACTGCAGGCCGACCGGGGCGCCCTGGGTGACGACGCGGCGGACAGCCTCGGCCAGGCGCTCCTGCCGGACCGGCTTCATCACGTAGTCGGTGGCCTCCAGGTCGAACGCCGCCACCGCGTGCTCGTCGTACGCCGTCACGAACACGATCTGCGGGCGGCTGGCGAACTTCGAGAGCACCCGGGCCAGGTCGATCCCGTCCAGACCGGGCATCTTGATGTCGCAGAACACCACGTCCAGGTCGGTGTCCTGCAGGATCTTCAGCGCCTCGGCTCCGTCCGAGGCCGTCCGGAGGGAGCCGATCCGGGGGTCCTGCTGCAGCAGGTAGACCAGTTCGGCCAGGGCAGGCTCCTCGTCGTCGGCGACCAGCGCACGCAGGGGAGTGTCGGCCATACAGCGAACACTAGAAGACGAGCGGCCTCTACGTAAGCATGCGCGGTGGGTGGTCGGGACGGTGTTCCCAACGCAGCCGGTGCGAGCCGTAGCCCGCGGCGTGTACGCCGTCGTGCCCGCGCGGCCGGCGGCAGTAGTAGTACGGCGAGTACAGGTCCTTGCACGAGTCGTCGTGGCTCGTGTAAGCGAACTCGAGGTCCAGCCGGCTGTCGCTGGTCATCGCAGGCGCTCGGTCATGGCAGGCGCTCGGTCATGGTCCGGAGCCTCGGCGCCGGCGGGAGCCGGTTGGTGCCCGCTCCCGCCGCGCTGCCGGCTACTTGATCATTCCGTGCGGATCGAGCACGTACTTGCGGGCCGCGCCTTTGTCGAACTCGGCGTACCCCTGGGGTGCGTCGTCGAGCGAGATCACGGTGGCGTTCACGTTCTTCGCGATCTGCGTCCGATCATGCAGGATCGCCTGCATCAACTGGCGGTTGTAGCGCATCACCGGGCACTGCCCGGTGGTGAACGACAGCGACTTCGCCCAGCCGAGACCCAGGCGGATCGACAGGGAACCGGTCTTCGCTGCTTCGTCACTGGCCCCGGGGTCACCGGTCACGTAGAGGCCCGGGATGCCGACCGCGCCACCGGCCCGGGTGACGTCCATGACGGTGTTCAGCACCGTCGCCGGCCGCTCGGCCTGGGCGTCGCTGCCGTGGCCGTGCGCCTCGAACCCGACGGCGTCGATCGCACAGTCGACCTCGGGTTCACCGAGGATCTGCTCGATCTGGTCCTTCGGATCGCCCTGGGACACGTCGATCGCCTCGCATCCGAAGGAACGTGCCTGGTCGAGCCGGTCCTTCTGCAGGTCCGCCACCATGACGACCGCCGCGCCGAGCAGCAGTGCGGCCGTGGCCGCAGCCAGTCCGACCGGGCCCGCGCCCGCAACGTACACCGTGGATCCGGTGCCGACGCCGGCGGTGACCGCGCCGTGGTACCCGGTCGGGAAGATGTCCGCCAGCATTGCGAGGTCGCGGATCTTCTCCATCGCCTGGTCCTTGTCGGGGAACCGCAGCACGTTCCAGTCGGCGTACGGCACCAGCGCGTACTCCGCCTGACCGCCGACCCAGCCGCCCATGTCGACGTAGCCGTACGCCGATCCCGGCCGGTCCGGGTTCACGTTCAGGCAGACTCCGGTCTTGCCCTCCTTACAGTTGATGCACCGCCCGCAGGCGATGTTGAACGGCACCGACACCAGGTCGCCGGTCTTGATGAACTCGACGTCCCGGCCGACCTCCACCACCTCACCGGTGATCTCGTGGCCGAGCGCGAGACCGGGCGGTGCGGTGGTCCGGCCGCGGACCATGTGCTGGTCGCTGCCGCAGATGTTGGTCGCTACGACCTTCAGGATCACGCCGTGCGGAACCTGCCGGCCGACGTTCGCGGGGTTGACCCCCGGCCCGTCCTTGAGTTCCAGGGTCGGGTAGTCGATGGTCTCGACCGCCACGGAGCCTGGTCCCTTGTAAATGACTGCCCTGTTTCCTGGCATGAGGGCCCCTCTTCTGCAGGATCTTCCACCGCGCGACGGTGGAAACGTCCACTACCGCGGGCCGCGATCGCCATGGGGAGAGACAAGGCGATCCGGTCGTCGCCTGCCCCGTCGATGTCAGCGGGGGGATGGTGCCGACGCTAGTCCGACCGGCCAGAACCGTCAACGAAACAAAGCACTCTACGGCGAGGCGTGCACGCCTGAAGAGTATTTGGGGATCCGGAAGGTCACCTTGGTGCCTGCGTCCACGGCGGTCTCCACGACCAGCCCGTAGGCGTCGCCGTACACCTGCCGCAGCCGGGCGTCGACATTGCCGAGGCCGACCGAGTCACTGCCCGACTCGCCGGCCAGGGCCGCCCGGATGACCTCCGGGTCGCTGCCGGAGCCGTTGTCCTCGACGCTGATCTCCGCCTCGTTGATCTGGTCCCGGGCGCGGATCGTGATGTGGCCGACCCCCGTCGTACCTTCCAATCCGTGCCGTACGGCGTTCTCCACCAGCGGCTGGACGACCAGGAACGGGATGACCACCGGCAGCACCTCGGGAGCGATCTGCAGCGACACCTTGAGACGGTCGCCGAAGCGGGCCTGCTCCAGCACCAGGTAGCGCTCGACGTTGCGGAGCTCGTCTGCGAGCGTGGTGAATTCGCCACCACGCCGCAAGGCGTAGCGGGAGAAATCTGCGAACTCCAGCACGAGCTCACGCGCCCGCTCCGGGTCTGTGCGGACGAACGAGGCGATGGCCGCGAGAGCGTTGTAGATGAAGTGCGGGCTGATCTGAGCGCGCAGTGCGCGCAGTTCGGCCTCCATGGCGCGGGTGCGCTCCTTGTTGAGCTCTGCGAGCTCCACCTGACCGGAGACCCACCTGGCGACCTCCTCGGTCGCTCTGACGAGCGCCGCGGAGGTGTTGTTGCTGTATGCGACCAGTACGGCGACCACGCGCTCCTCGGTCACGATCGGCGCCACGACGGCAGCACGGATCGGGCACTGCGGGTCGCCGCAGGCCACGTCGTGCGCACCCAGGACTGCTGTCCGGCCGGAGCGGAGCGTCACCGCGGCGAGGTCCTTGGCGTCGCGGCGATGGTTGCTCTCGTACTGTCCGCCGACGCCGTCCCACGCCAGGACGCCGGAGGAGTCGCAGATCGCGATGGCCGCCGTACCCAGCAGGTCTCTCAGGTGCCGGCTGGCCTTGCCCGCCGCGGCGGGTGTCAGGCCCTCGCGCAGGTGCGGGCTGGCCAACGAGGCGGTATGCAGGGTCGCGTATGTCGCCTTGTCGGCCGGAGTCCCGAAATGCTTCCGCCGGCGCGTGAACACTCCATGACGGTAACCGCTCAGGCCTGAGCGCGCGGCCTGAACGCCTCGAGCGCCTCCGTGTCGGAGTAGGTGTGCAGGAGGTACTCGTCGACCCACTCCGCCCGTCCCGGGTACGTCGACTCGCTGACGATCCGCTCCGCAGCCTTGGTTGCGTCCAGCGGTGCACGGCGCAGCTGTACGCCGTCCTGGGTGAGCAGCGCCCAACTCGGACCAGGGGTGCCGTACGGCATGCCGACGCTGCCGGCGTTCACCACCAGCCGCCGGTCGACCTGTCGTGCGAACGGCATGTGCGTGTGCCCGCAGACCACCGTCCTGACGTCGTCCGGCAGCCCGCTGAACACCTCGGCCCACCGAGAGATCGGACTGTCCACCAGGACCATCTCCTCGTCGTCGCGCGGAGTGGCGTGGCAGAACAGCACGTCCCCGATCGTCACCGTCGTCGGCAGTCCGGCCAACAATTCGATCTGGTCCGGCCTCAGCTGCTCAGCAGCCCACGGACTCACCGCGTCGGGCGGCTGCTTGTCGAATTGCCCGCGAGCCATCTCCACGAGCTCCCGGTCCGCATTGCCGCGCACCCACACCGCCCGGTCGCCCAGCGTCGTCAGCAGATCCAACGTCTCGACAGGCTGCGGCCCGCTGGCGATGTCCCCGGCCAGCACGATCCTGTCCGCCGCCTGGACATCAGGCTCGGCCAGGACCGCCTCAAGTGCAGGCAGCACGCCATGGATGTCAGCCAGGACAGCAACTGTTGTCATAGCTGCAGTCTGCCGCGTAGAGCCTTGTATCGAAGGATGATCTGCCCAGGGCAGATCAGGCGCCGATCAGCAGGTCACCCTTGGCGAGCGGTGTGGCCAGCTCGCACGCTCCGGTCGAGATGGTGCAGCGGACGATCGACGCCGCGGTGCCCTCGCCGTTGTCGGCAAGCAGCAAGAGGTGCTCGTCGTCCTCCGGGACCCACTGCCGGAACACGCCGGACCACTCGTGCAGGAGCGTACCCTTCTTGGCGTCCAGCACCGCCGCGATGCCGTTGCCGTACCCGTCCTGGTAGATCGGGCCGGCGATCGCGGTCGCGCCGTCCGGTGTGAAACCGACGATCTGGTAGTCACAGGTACGCCACAGGCGCTTGCCCGTCGGAACGGTCAGGAGGCTGCTGCAGCTGTTCTGGTCGGACAGCGTGGTCAGCGAACCCGCCGTACCGACGCTGGACACTGCCATCGCCTTCGGGATCGGCTTGACGAGCGTGGCCGCCGGCTGACCGGGCGTCCACTCGTACAGACTGCTCGTGCCCTCCTGGGTGGTCGACGCGTCGAAGTAGACCTTGCCGTTGAGGTAACCGAGCAGTGTGGTGTTCCAGATGCCCGGCACGGTGACCTTGTGGATGCTGTCGCTCTCTGCGTAGACGGTCGCCCCGGGCAGGTCCTCTCCGGTGTCCTTCAGCTGCGTCGCGACGTACGCCGCGGCCGTGCTGTCCTCGGTGGTGGAGATCTGGGTGACGTCCGGCGTCCGCCGCGTGACCTTGCCCTCGGAGTCGATCGTCAGCATCTCGGTGCCGTACCCCTTGGTGACCACGGCGAGGGCCGACGAGCGCAGCCGTGCGACCTCCTGGATCTGCGCGGTTCCTGGAACCTTGACGTCGCCGCCGGCGCCGCCGCGGATCGTGCGGCCGGCCAGGTAGGCGACCTGTGGCGCGCGGCCGGTAGTGAGCTTCTGCAGGTCGATCTTGGTCTTCACCGGCCCGGCAGGGGCGCCGCTCGACGGGCTCGAGGGCTTCGGCGTGGCCGTGGTCCTCGTCGGCTCGGTGGTCGCGGACTGCGTCGGCGAACTGGAGAGCGGGGCCGCGTCGGCGGTGGCGGCCGTGCGCGGTCCCTGGCGGTACGCGAGTGCCCCGCCGGTCGCCACCGCGGCGACGGCGATCGCGGCGACGATGATCACGAGTCGCCTGTTCGTGTGCCGCATCGACACGCTCCTGTCCGTTGTCGGTCTGTCCACCTCTTCGACGCCGGACGGCTCCGGTTGGTTGGATCAGGTGCCGATCCGCAGCGCCTTGTCGGTGCTGATCGAGGTGGCGAGCTCACAGGCGCCGGTCGTGATCGTGCAGCGGATGATCGCGCTCTTCGTCCCCGGGTCGCCGCCGCCACCGGAGGCCACGGCCACGATCAGCACGTGCTGGTCGTCCTCGGCCACCGACTGGTGGAAACAGCCCTTCCACTCCCGGATCAGCTTGCCGGTGGTGACGTCGAGCGCGACCTGCACGGTGTCGCAGTACCCGTCGCCGTACGCCGATCCGCCGATCGCCGTACTGCCGTCCGGGGTGAACCCCGACACCTGGTTGTCGCAGGTCCGGAACAGCTGCCGCCCGCTGCCGACCTCGACGATGCTGGAGCAGCTGCCGCTGTCGTTCAGGGTTCCCATCGACGCGGCGACCCGGCCGTTGGCGGACACGGCCGTCGGTGAGACCACGGTCTTGACCTTGACGCCGGCCGCCGCACCAGGCGTCCAGGAGTACAAGGTCCAGGCTCCGTCCTCGCTGCTCGCGGCCCGGTAGTAGACCTTGCCGTCGGCAAAGGCGAGTACCTGCAGGTTCCAGCTGTCCGGCAGCTTCAGGGACTTGAGCGAGCTGGTCGTCTCGGCATACACGGTCCCGCCCTTGACCGCCTGGCCCATCGAGCTGATCCGAGCCACCGCGTAGGCCGCCGCCGACTGGTCGCGGGTGGTCACCAGCGAGCTCACACCCGGCGTACGGCGCACGACCTTCTCGTTCTGCGTCTTGAGCAGTTCGGTGCCGTCGTTCCCGTCCTGGACGATCGCGAGCACGTCCGCGTCCAGGCGGCCCAGTGCGATCACCCCGCCGGTGCCCGGGAGCTTGACCACGGAGCCGGACCCGCCGCGGACCTCGCGGTCGACGAGGTAGGGCACCTGCGGCTCACGGCCTTCGGACAGCTTGCTCACGGTCAGCGTGACCTTGGTCGGGCCGGTGGCCGTCGCGCGGGGACTGGACGTCTTGGCGGTCGGCGGCGGCACGGACGGCGTCCGGCTCACGATCGGTGTGCGACTCGCGGCCCGTGTCGGAGTCGGAGCCGGAGTGGGCGTCGGGCTCGGGGACGGCGAGCCGCTGAGTGGCGCGGCCAGGCCCTCGGCCTCGGCAGGACCCGTGCGATACGCGAGCGCACCGCCGATCGCGACCGCCGCGACCGCGATCGCGCTGACCACGATCACCAGCCGCCTGTTCGTGTGCCGCATCGGCGGGCCCCCTCCGTCGTCCCCCATGAATTGCCCTTCTGACGTCGCGGGCGGCCGGTTTGTTCGGTGCGGCGAACGGGTCGCAGAACGGATCGAGCATAATTACGCCATGGACCAGCCACCCCGGATCGGCCGGTACTCCCTGGTCCGCCGGGTGGGTGCCGGAGGTTTCGCGACCGTTTGGCTGGCGCGCGACGAGCAGCTCGACGCCGAGGTCGCGGTCAAGATCCTGTCCGAGAACTGGGTCGAGGACGAGGACGTCCGCCGCCGGTTCCTGGCCGAGGGCCGGTTCCTGCGCAGGGTCGACTCGCTGTACGTCGTCGGCGTGCACGACATCGGCGAGGCCGACGACGGCCGCCCGTTCATGGTGCTCACCTACGCCGACGGCGGCACGCTCGCGGACCGGATCAAGGCCGGCCCGCTCGAATTCGCCGAGGCGGTCCGGATCATCACGCAGGTCGGCCGCGGCCTGAAGCACCTGCACGCGCGCGGCGTCCTGCACCGCGACGTGAAGCCGGCCAACGTCTTGTTCCGCACCGACCCGAGCGGCGACCGCGCGATGCTGTCCGACCTCGGGCTGGGCAAGTCGCTCGCCGAGGTGTCCCGCATCACGATGCCCGGCGGCACCCCGGCGTACGTCGCTCCCGAACAGGTCATGGGCGAGCGGCTGGACCACCGCGCCGACCTGTACTCGCTCGGCGCGGTCGCGTACGCCGCCTTCACCGGCCAGGCGCCGCACGGCGTCGTCAGCCTCGGCGCCGTGATGCAGATCGACGCACCGCCGCCCTCGATGACCACCCTGCGCGAGGACGTGCCGGACGCGATCGACGTCGTCGTACGGCGCGCCCTGGAGCCGGACCGGGACAAGCGCTGGCCGGACCTCGACAGCTTCCTCAACGCCCTCCGCGAGGCCCACACCACCGGCAAGGTCCCACCGGGTCTCGTGCCGGCCGCCGACATGCCCACCCCGGCCGCCGCCACCGGCCCGGTCGACCAAGCCACCGCACTAGCCAGCGCAAACCAGTCCACCGTCGCCGTGAAGCCCAAGCGTGGTCGGCGGGCCGGTGTCCTCACAGTGCTCGCGGCGGTCGTGCTGGCAGCGGCCGGCGGCTACGGCGGCTACCAGTACGTCCTCACACGCCCGGTGAAGGTGGAGAGCGGACAGTTGTCCGTAGTAGTCCCACGGCACTGGGGCCAGCAGGCTGCGGGTGACCAGTCGCTGCTGGTCAGCACGAACACATCGACCTGGCGGACCGATCCGGAGACCGAGGGCGTCTTCGTGGGTTTGGTGAACGCGACCGAGCTGCCGACGACCGCTACCCCTCCTGAGGGCTGCACCGGAAGCACCCCGGAGACGTCCGGGAATGTCGCCACCTTCAGATACAACTGCAACGACGTGCCAACCGTCATCGAGCAGTACCAGAAGGTGAACGACACGACCCTGCTTCGGGTTCAGGTCCGCGACGACAACCCGAAGCAGCGCCAGGAAGTGCTGGGCTCCGCGAAGTACGGCTCCTAAGGGACCAGCGACGTCAGCGACGAGATGGTTGCCTTGTGCATCCTGGGGATGACGTTCAGCGTGGCGGGGTCCGACGCGTACAGGTACGAGCCGGACTCGTAGACCAGATATGCCGTCCCGTTCAGCTCCGTGATGCCCTCGGTCATGCTGGGGGCGCGGAAGCAGCTGAGCGCCGCGGCGTCCAGGTCCTTCTGGCCGCGCTTCACCACGTAGATGTTGCTGCGGTTCCCGCGTCCGTACGACGTGCTGTAGATGAAGTGGTTGGCGGTGACCGTCAGCCCCTGCGTCTTCGTCGGGATCTCCCAGGCGCCGGCCACCGTGGTCAGCGTGCCGTCGTCCGCGATCTTGTACTCGTACATGGTCCCGCGGCCGTCCGCGTTGAACGTCCCGGAGAACAACGAGTCCCCGTAGCTCCCCATGAACGACGACCCGGCCACGTCGCGCGCCGTACCGACCTGCGCGAGGTAGGGCGTACCAGCGGCCTTCAACGCGTCCCGCAGTTCCGTCAGCCGGTACTTGCGGATACTGCTGCCTTGGCCGGACACGAACGCCCAGCCCTTGCTCACGGTGATCCCGCCGACGTGGGACTCGGCGATCGCGACGACACCGACCGTCGAGCCGGTGGACGGGTCGATGCCGTAGATCTGCGAGTCGGCTCCGTCGCGGTACGCCCCGATCAGGATCAGGTTCTTGCCGGAGCCGTCCCAGTTGTACCAAGTACCGGCGCCTTGCGGGGTGTGCGTGCCGAGGTTGGGAATGCTCGCGCTGTTGCTGAACCGGGCGTCGTACTTGTACGAGGCGGACGGTCCGTCGTAGAAGGTCGATCCTCCACTCGTGGAGGTGTCGCAGCTGATCGCGGCGTGCGCCGGCGTGGCCGCCGTGAGTGCCGCGGCCAGGACCGTGATGACGATGGCAAGGGGGCGCTTGACCATGATGATCCTCTTCGGTTGTGGGCGAAAACCTACGAGATTTTCAGAGTAGATCGCCAATAAGTAACGCGCGAGGGCTGACTGGGCGTCGGTTCGCCGAACGGACGCCGTACGGTTGTCGCATGACCGATCTGTCCGCGGCGATCGACCGCGTTCTGCCCAGTGTCCGTGCCGACCTCGAGGACCTCATCCGGATCCCTTCGGTCAGCTACGACCCCGCCCGTGCGGCCGACGTCCAGCGGTCCGCGGAGGCGACCGCGGCGTTGTTCGAGGCGGAGGGCTTCGCGGCGAAGATCGTCCGGGTCGGCGACGGCGCGCCGGCGGTGATCGCGAAGAAGCCCGCCCCGGCCGGCAGGCCGACCGTACTGCTGTACGCGCACCACGACGTGCAGCCGACCGGTCCGGTCGAGCAGTGGACCTCCGACCCGTTCGAGCCGACCGAGCGCGACGATCGGCTGTACGGGCGGGGCGCCGCCGACGACAAGGCGGGGATCGCGGCGCACCTGGCCGCCGTACGGGCCTTCGGCAACGACCTGCCGGTCGGCGTGACGGTGTTCGTGGAGGGCGAGGAGGAGATCGGCTCGCCGACCCTGCTGCAGCTGCTGGACGAGTACTCCGAGGAGCTCGCCGCGGACGCGATCGTGATCGCCGACTCCGGCAACTGGGAGGTCGGCCGGCCGGCCCTCACCGTTTCGCTGCGCGGCCTGGTCGAGACGTACGTCGAGGTCCGGACGCTGGAGCACGCGGTGCACTCCGGCCTGTTCGGCGGCCCGATCCCGGACGCCCTGTCGGCGCTGATCCGGCTGCTCGCCACGCTGCACGATGACAAGGGCGACGTCGCTGTCGACGGTCTGCACGCCTCCCGAGCGGCGGATGTGACGTACCCGGAGGACCGGCTGCGCGCGGAGTCCTCGGTGCTCGACTCGGTCCGCCTGACCGGTACGGGCTCGCTCGTCGACCGGCTGTGGACGCGGCCGGCCATCTCCGTGGTCGGAATCGACGCGCCGTCGGTGGCCGAGGCCAGCAACACGTTGATCCCGGTCGCCCGCGCCAAGATCAGCCTGCGGGTCGCCCCGGGCGACGACGCGGTGAAGGCGAGCGCAGCGCTGACCGAGCACCTGGAGCGCAACGTCCCCTGGGGCGCGCAGCTGACCGTGACCGAGGGCCAGACCGGGCAGCCGTGCAGCGTGAACGCCCGCGGCGCCGGGTACGAAGCGGCCCGGTCGGCGTTCCAGGAGGCGTGGGGCGTCGAGCCCGTCGACATGGGCATGGGCGGGTCGATCCCGTTCATCGCGGAGTTCCAGCAGGCCTTCCCGGAGGCCACGATCCTGGTCACCGGCGTCGAGGACCCGGACACCCGCGCGCACGGTATCGACGAAGGTCTGCACCTCGCCGAGTTCCGCAAGGTCTGCCTCGCGGAGGCCCTGCTCCTTCAGAACCTGGCCAACCAGGCGTGATCGGGCTTTCCGGCGACCCACAGTTTGGCATAGGTTTCGGCGAGTGAAGATCGCAGTCGTACGGGAGACCAGACCGGCCGAGCGCCGGGTCGCCCTGGTGCCGGAACATGTCGCGAAACTGATCGAGCTCGGCTACGAGGTCGCGGTCGAGCCGGCCGCCGGTGAGCGGGCGCTGTTCTCCGACGACCAGTACCGCGAGGCCGGCGCCGAGGTGGCCTGGGGCGCCGACCACGCGGCCACCGTGGTGGCGTCGGTGCAGCCGCTGGAACGCGAGCGCCTGCAGCGGTTGCACGCCGGTACGGCGCTGATGTCGTTCCTGCCGACGAACCCGCCAGACGTGGTCCGGACCGCAACCCGGGCCAAGCTGACGGCGTTCGCGATGGAGCTGATTCCGCGGATCTCCCGGGCCCAGTCGATGGACGCGCTGTCCTCACAGGCGCTCGTCGCCGGGTACCGGGCCGCCATCGTCGCCGCCGAACGGCTGCCGCGATTCTTCCCGCTGAACATGACCGCGGCCGGCACCGTCCCGCCGGCCCAGGTCCTCGTCCTCGGCGCCGGCGTGGCCGGCCTGCAGGCGATCGCCACCGCGAAACGCCTCGGCGCGGTCGTCAAGGCGTACGACGTCCGCACGGCCGCCGCGGAGGAGATCGCGTCGATGGGCGCCGTACCGATCGAGCTCGAGCTCGGCACCCTCGACGGCCCCGGCGGGTACGCCCGCGAGATGACGCCGGAGCGTGCCCAGCTCCAGCGCGAACTGCTCACGCCGTACGTCGCGGCCGCGGACGCCCTGATCACCACCGCCGCCGTACCGGGCCGGACCGCGCCGATGCTGGTCACCCGGTCGATGGTCGAGCAGATGAAGCCAGGCTCGGTCGTGGTCGATCTCGCGTCGGAACAGGGCGGCAACGTCGAGGGATCCGTCGCCGGGACCGAGCTGACGATCGGCGACGCGCTGGTCTGGGGCGGCGCGAACGTCCCGTCGCAGATGGCCGGACCCGCGTCCCGGCTCTACGGTCAGAACATCGCCAACCTGATCCGGCTGATGACGCGGAACGCCGCGTTCGACCCCGACTTCGAGGACGAGATCGTCCGCGGCTGCTGCGTCACCCACGACGGCAGCGTGCTCCACGAGCCGACCCGCGCCCTTCTGGAGGGACAGGCATGAGTGAGTCCATCGCGTTGCTGACGATCTTCGTCCTCGCCGCGTTCGTCGGGGTCGAGGTGATCAGCAAGGTCTCCTCGACGCTGCACACCCCGCTGATGTCCGGGGCGAACGCCATCCACGGCGTCATCCTGGTCGGCGCCATCATCGTCACCGGTGCCGCCGACTCGGCGATCGTGGTCGCCGTCGGGCTGCTGGCCGTCGTGCTCGCGACCGTCAACATGGTCGGCGGGTTCGTGGTCACCGACCGGATGCTGGAGATGTTCAAAGGTCCGGGGGCTCGTAAGAAGGAGCTGCACAAGTGATCCCCACCTGGGCCCAGATCGGCTATCTGGTCTCCGCGGTCTGCTTCATCGTCGCGCTGAAGGCACTGTCGTCGCCGCGCAGCGCACGCACCGGCAACCTGATCGGCGCCGCCGGTGCGGTGCTCGCGGTGATCATCACGTTCGCCGCCTACAAGCCGGACCACCTGGCCCCGATCCTGATCGCGCTGGCCATCGGCACCGTCGGCGGCGTGGTCGGCTCGCGGCGCGTGCAGATGACCCAGATGCCGCAGCTCGTTGCCCTGTTCAACGGTGTCGGCGGCGGCGCGGCCGCGCTGGTCGCGCTGCTCGAGCTCGGTGAGATCTCCTCCGACGCGACCGTCTCGGCGATCGCCACCGCGTTCACGATCGTCGTCGGCGCGGTCAGCTTCTCCGGCTCTGTGGTGACGTTCGCCAAGCTGCAGGAGCTGATGACGACCCGTCCGGTGACGTTCCCCGGCCTGCCGGTGCTCTTCGTCGCCTCGCTGCTGGGCGGCGTCGCGCTCGCGGTCTGGCTGGTGTCGGACCCGCGCGTGTGGGTCGGCGTACTGCTGTGCCTGCTGGGCCTCGCGATCGGCGTCATGCTGGTGCTGCCGGTGGGCGGCGCCGACGTACCGATCGTCATCTCGTTGCTGAACGCCTTCACCGGTCTGACGGTGGCCGCGGGCGGTTACGTCCTCGGCAACACCCTGTTGCTCGTCGCGGGCACCCTGGTCGGCGCGGCCGGTACGTTGCTGACCAAGCTGATGGCCGACGCGATGGGCCGGTCCGTCTTCAACATCCTCTTCGGCGCCGTCCGCGGCGGATCCACCCTCGGCGGCGGCACGGCATCCGACCGGCCGGTGATCTCGGCCGGACCGGAGGACGTCGCGATCCTGCTCGGGTACGCGAACAAGGTCATCATCGTGCCCGGGTACGGCCTGGCCGTCGCCCAGGCCCAGCACACACTGCGCGACCTCGTCGAGGAGTTGCAGAGCCGCGGCGTCAAGGTCGACTACGCCATCCACCCGGTCGCAGGCCGGATGCCCGGCCACATGAACGTCCTGCTCGCCGAGGCCCAGGTCCCGTACGACCAGCTCCGCGAGATGGACGACATCAACGGCGACTTCAAGACCACCGACGTAGTCCTGGTGGTAGGCGCCAACGACGTCGTCAACCCCGCCGCCCGCACCACCCCGTCGGCCCCCATCTACGGCATGCCCATCCTGAACGCCGACGAAGCCCAACGAGTCATCTTCCTCAAACGCTCCATGCGCCCCGGCTTTGCCGGCATCGAAAACGAACTCCTCTACGACCCCAAAACCACATTGTTGTTCGGCGACGCCCGAGACTCCCTGACCAAGCTCCTGGCGGCACTTAAAACCGTCTGACTCAACCGCCCTCGGCGGGTCCGGTGGGCGGTCGTACGACGGTAGCGGGGTGTGTGGCGGACCAAGACGGCCGAGGTCGACGCGTGCATCGGCTAGCGGTATGTCGGTGGGATGCTGGTCTGCAGTCGTACAGCGATAGCGGGGTTGGCGATGGGGAAACGCGGGCTCGTCGTGGCGGGTTACCGCTGCTACGCACGGCGGGGTTTGTGGCGGACTGCGGTGTGTGTACATCGGGTCCCGGCGAACCGTCGTACGACGACGACGGGGCTGGTGGTGGGACCGTACGGCGAGGTCTCGTCCCTCGGCTCGGCTGTTGTAGGCGGCATCGGTGACGTCCTGGGTCGATCGGTTCGCCGTACGCCGGGCTGGTAGTCGGAACTTACGGCGGGGTCCGTAGCACGCCAGGCCCACCTCGGCATGTACGCCGACATCGACGACGGGCTGTGGTGTGACGGAGGGCGTCGGCGTACAGCGGTGACGGGGTTGGTGGGATTGTCGTACGGCGCGGGTGATTGACCGTCGTATGTCGGATCGCGGTACGCCGAGGGCGCGGTGCACCGCCAGGCGCTGAATTTCGGGCACCTCGTGCAGGTGGCCGCACCCGGCCAAAGACCTCTCCCGGCCAATGTCGTCCGTTGTCGAGGACATGGTCTCTCTGTTTGACTTCGGTACCGAGAGGCCGGGCGGCGCACCCATTCCTCTCACCCGTCCCAAACAAGGAGCCAACACTTTGCCCTGCCCGAACAAGCCCTTATCCCGAGCCTGGGATTGGGGCTAATCCACCCACCCGCGTTGCGCCGCCCGAACCCCCAACTCAAACCGCCCCGAAGCCCCCACCTGCTCACTCAACTTCGCCGCAATCCGCCGCACGGTCCGCAGCGAGACCCCAAGCTTTCGTCCAACCTGGTCGTCTGTCGCGCCTTGCACGAGCAGTCGGAGGAACTCGGCTTCCTGCGCAGTGAGGTCGTTCTCCTGCGGTAAGGGGCTTTCGATCACAGGTCGAGCACGCCGCCAGTAGTGCTCGTAGAGGTCGACAGCGATCCGAAGGACAGCCTTGCTGTGATGAACCATCGCCCCGACCGCATTGTTGTCAGGGTCGATCCCTACAACCACAGCCTCACCGTCGAAGATGATCATCTTCAGCGGCACCGAAGGTACGGCCCGCACCTCCGCGCCGTAGTCCCGTATGTAATCGATGTACTCGCGAGTTCCGCGCACCTTCAACTGCGACTCGACAACGAGGTACCGAGCGTCGACGCGACGCTCCAGAAACCGGATGTCGCCAGTTTCCTCCGGTGGACGAGACAGTGGCACCGGATCCGGTGGAAACATCGCCCAACTGGATTTCACCGGTTCGAAATGCTGCATCCGTTGATATGCGCGCTCGCCCTCGAGAACCTCAACGCCACCGGCGGTCTTCTGAACGAGAATGTCGGAGTAGTCCGCGACAAATTGTGCCGCCTCAGTTCTGTCCGCGTTCAGTTCGCCGCTGAGTTGGTCGATCTCCTGCTGACGGCGGCCGGCAAGAATGTCGAACGCTGCTCGCGGGTCGAGAGGGTACTCCTCGTCCGGGATATTCCAACGCGGCACGAGCAGACCAAGCTCCCGGAGCCGGCCGAGCAGCGCCTCGACCTCGCTCTCCGTCACCTCGACGGTGGTAGCGAGGTCACCGATGTGCGCCGTACGAATCAGCTCTGGGCGTTGAAGCAGAGCCCGGTAGACCGCGAGGCTCTCCTTGGTCAGCCCTAGCGACTCGAACAAGTCAGACCTACACCCAGCCACGCTTCGCGGCGGCTACGCCGAGTTCGAAGCGGCTGGCGGCGTTGAGGCGTTCGGAGAGGTTGGCGGTGATCCGTCGGGCCGTGCGCAGGGAGATGCCTAGGAGGCGGGCGACCTGCTCGTCCTTGGCGCCGCCGGCGAGGAGGCGGAGGACCTCGGCTTCGTGGGGAGTGAGCGGGTTCTCGTCGTCGCGGTCGTCGGGGCTGAACATCTCGGTCGCGCGGGACCAGTAGGCGTCGAAGAGGGCCAGCGCTACCGACACAACGGCCGGGCTGCGGTGGATCACGGCGCCTGCGGACGGATGCCCCGGGTCCATCGGCATGATCGCGAGCTCTTGGTCAAGGAGAAGGAGACGCATCGGCAGCGTCGGGGTAACCCGGACCTCGCCACCGAGCCTGTGGATGGTCGCTGCATACCCCAGGGCCTGCTTGGACTCGGTCATGCTCTGGAGGTAAACAGTCCGCATCTTGATTCCGCGTCTCAGCAGCTCGGCGTCTGGGGAGCGGTCCGATGCGGGCATGGATTCGTCGAAGTGGGCAGGCACCAGGCCCCAGAAGCTATCCCGGGTCTTCAAGGCGAGCTCTTCGATCCGCCGAGACGCGTTCGCGCGGCCCTTGAGGACTTCGATATCTCCGCTGCTTCGGGACGTCAGCAATTCGTTGTACTGCTCGGCGATCGCCTCGGCCGAGGCCTCTGCCTCCTTCAGTTCGCCGAGCATCTTGTTCAGTTCAGTCCGCCTCCGCTCAGCGAGGCCGGTCAGCCCCACGCGCGGGTGGACTGCATGCTCTCCATCCGGGTTGGTCCACGTCGGGACGAGGAGCTCGAGCATCCGAAGCTTGTCCATCAGCGCGAGAACATCTGCCAGAGGCTTTTCTAGTAGCGAGGCGATCTGTTCGGGCGTACTGTCTGGGTGGCTGAGAAGGGCGTGATAGATCGCAAAAGTGGCTTCGTCCACCCCCAGCGGCTCGAGCACGATCCTTCTCCTCCAGAACTTGTCGGAACCGACCATATACAGAGTGCGTCGACATTGAGCACCCAATGGTGGGTTCGGATTATTTCTGAAGGGACGTTACGTGATCAAGAAGTTGCTGACCGTGGTCAGCGTCGCCCTACTTCTCGTCATTGCTGCTCCGGTGCCTGCATCCGCAGCCGGGAGCGGGGAGGACCCCTGCGTCGCCTGCTGGTAGACGCTGGTCTTCGGTCCTCTGGGCGTCCCGTAGACTGCGGGTGTGGCTCGTGGCGATGGTCGGCTTACTGATGAACTCGACCCGCAGGATCTGGGTCCGCAGGACGCTTGTGGCGTCTTCGGGGTCTGGGCGCCGGGGGAAGAGGTTGCCAAACTCACCTATTTCGGGCTCTACGCCTTGCAGCACCGGGGGCAGGAGTCGGCCGGGATCGCGGTCAGTAACGGGAGTCAGATCCTCGTCTACAAGGACATGGGGCTGGTCAGCCAGGCCTTCGATGAGGCGACCCTGGCGTCGCTCCGGGGGCATATCGCGATCGGTCACTGCCGGTATTCGACGACCGGGTCCAGTGTGTGGGCGAACGCGCAGCCGACGTTCCGCAGTACGGCGACCGGCTCGATCGCGCTCGGTCACAACGGGAACCTGACCAACACCAGTGAGCTCGCCGCCAGCCTGAACGGCGAAGGTGATCTCGATCTCGGTCTGGACGCCGACGTCGATCACGCCAAGGCGAACGCGAAGCACGGTGCGTCCAGCGACACCGACATCCTGACCTCGATGCTGGCCGGGTACCCCGATCTGACGATCGAGCAGGCCGCGGCGAAGATCCTCCCGAAGGTCAAGGGCGCATTCAGCCTGATCTTCATGGACGAGAACACGCTGTACGCCGCCCGTGACCCGCAGGGCATCCGCCCGCTGGTGCTCGGTCGGCTGGAGCGCGGCTGGGTGATCGCCAGTGAGACCGCCGCGCTCGACATCGTCGGCGCCAGCTTCATCCGCGAGGTCGAGCCGGGGGAGATTGTCGCGATCGACGCCGACGGGCTGCGTTCGACGAAGTTCGCCGAGCCGGACCCGAAGGGCTGCCTGTTCGAGTTCGTGTACCTGGCCCGCCCGGACACCCAGATCTCCGGCCAGCGGATCTACTCGACCCGCGTCGAGATCGGCCGCAAGCTCGCCAAGGAACACCCGGCCGACGCCGACCTGGTGATCGCGACGCCCGAGTCCGGCACGCCCGGCGCGATCGGGTACGCCGAGGAGTCCGGCATCCCGTACGGCTCCGGCCTGGTCAAGAACGCGTACGTCGGCCGCACGTTCATCCAGCCGAGCCAGACGATCCGCCAGCTCGGCATCCGCCTGAAGCTGAACCCGCTGCGCGAGGTGATCGAGGGCAAGCGCCTGGTTGTGGTGGACGACACGATCGTCCGCGGCAACACCCAGCGCGCGGTCATTCGGATGCTGCGCGAGGCCGGCGCCAAGGAGATCCACGTCCGGATCACCGCGCCGCCGGTGAAGTGGCCGTGCTTCTACGGCATCGACTTCGCCAGCCGCGCCGAGCTGATCGCGAACGGGCTGAACACCGAGGAGATCTGCCGCTCGCTGGGCGCCGACTCGCTCGGGTACATCAGCCTGGACGGTCTGGTCGAGGCGACCACGGTCCCGAAGGAGCGGCTCTGCCGGGCCTGCTTCGACGGTGTGTACCCGGTCGCGCTGCCCGATCCGGAGCGGCTCGGCAAGCACCTGCTCGAGCTGCCGGTGACCGACGCGGACGGCCTGGCCACGGTCTCCGGCGGTGGCGGCGCCGCGGACGCGCTCAGCCGCCCGTAGTACGCCGTACCCAACAGGGAGAACACAGTGAGTCAAGGCGCGAGTTACGCCGCTGCCGGGGTCGACATCGAGGCCGGTGACCGGGCCGTCGAGCTGATGAAGGAGTGGGTGGCGAAGGCGACCCGCCCCGAGGTGGTCGGCGGGCTCGGCGGGTTCGCCGGGCTGTTCGACGCGACCGCGCTGACGTCGTACCGGCGGCCGCTGCTGGCGACGTCGACGGACGGGATCGGGACCAAGGTCGCGATCGCGCAGAAGCTCGGCAAGCACGACACGATCGGGTTCGACCTGGTCGGGATGGTCGTCGACGACCTGGTCGTGTGCGGCGCGGAGCCGCTGTTCATGACCGACTACATCTGCACCGGCAAGGTGGTGCCGGAGACGATCGCGCAGATCGTGAAGGGCATCGCGGAGGCCTGCGTCGAGGCCGGTACGGCGCTCGTCGGCGGCGAGACCGCGGAACACCCGGGGCTGCTGGAGCCGGACGAGTACGACGTGGCGGGCGCGGCGACCGGTGTCGTCGAGGCGGACGAGGTGCTCGGCGCGGAGCGGGTGCGCGCGGGGGACGTCGTCGTGGCGATGGCGTCGTCGGGACTGCACTCGAACGGGTACAGCCTGGTGCGGCACGTGTTTTTCGACCGGGCGAAGTGGACGCTCGACCGGGTCGTGCCGGAGCTGGGGACGACGCTCGGCGAGGTGCTGCTGACGCCGACGCGGGTCTACGCGAAGCACTGCCTGGAGCTGATCCAGGAGCTGAACGGCGCCGACGAACTGAATCACCGCGGAGAGAAGGCGCTGCACGCGATGTCGCACATCACCGGCGGCGGTTTCGCGGCGAACCTGGCGCGCGTGATCCCGGACGAGCTGTCCGTGCGGATCGACCGCTCGACGTGGACGCCGGCGCCGGTCTTCGGACTCGTCGGCCTGCTCGGCGACGTCGCGCTGCCCGAGCTCGAGAAGACGCTCAACATGGGCGCCGGCATGGTCGCCGTCCTCGATCCGTCGTCCGCCGACGCCGCGATCCAGGCACTGGCAGCCCGCGACATCCCCGCCTGGGTGTGCGGTGAGGTCACCGCGACGCCGGGCGGCACGGTCACGCTCGAAGGCACCTACGCCAAGTAGAGCCCGGGTGCACAGCGTCCGCCTGTGAGCGGGTCACGATGGAGCCGTCCGACGCCTCGGGCTGCTGAATCGTCGATCCGCCACAGGCGGTGCTGTGTGTCAATTCGTCGGGCGCACGGTGAACTGCTCTCAGGTACCCCTGAGGGCACTGAGCAGCTCAGCCGGGCTGAAATTGCTTACCGACGGGGGTGGTAGTCGTCGGCGTCGTAGTCGTCGCCGTCGTTGTCGCCGTTCGCAGAACTGTTCCCACCCTGCTCACCGGACAGCTCTCGCTTGAGCTGGTCCAAGTCGGTGTCCCAGGTGCGGTACTTCAGGTCGCGTGCGACCTTCGTCTGCTTGGCCTTTGCACGGCCGCGCCCCATAGCGTCGACCCCCTCGCACAAGTCAACCGGGTACGCTGCGTGGCGCCCACGGATCAGTCGTCAGTAATCGTGGTTCAAGGATACCCGGAGCCAGGGATCGACACACGCACCGCCCCCGGGCAGAGGTCCGATCACACAGCGGGCGGGGCGGGCCGGTCCCCTCAAACCGGCTCGCCCCGCCGTGCTCACCACCGCTACTTGACCTCGCGGCGTGAGCTAGCCCACAGTCCGACGACGGTCGGCAGGACGATCCAGACGCCCACCGCGGTGAGCGTCTCCGGCACCATTCCGTGCAGGTCGCGCTCCGCGATCCGGCCGAGCGCGCCGAACACGTCCAGCCAGTTCGCGTTGTCCTTGAACAGCGCCGGACCGGCCAGCGACCAGGCGGTCGGCGCGATGAAGTAGACCAGGATCGCGACCGCGGTCTGCGCGATCACGGCACCGAAGGCCGCGCCCATCACCACGTTCAGCGCGACGGTCAGGTAGCCGCCGGCGAGCTGACCGCCGAGCCCGGCGTACGACGTACCGCGGCCGGAGGTCGCCCCGGCGAGCGCGGTGCCGGCGAACGCGAGCAGGACGACGCCCGTGGTCACGACCGCGCTGAGCACGACCGCCGAGACGAACTTGGCCAGCTGCACGCGCACCCGGCGCGGCGAGAGCGTGAACGTGGTCAGCGCCGTGCGTTGCGTCCACTCCGACGTCATCGCCATCACGCCGATCACCGGCAGGATCAGCATCGGACCGGCGGACGCGGCGCCGAGGAAGCCCTCGAACCCGACCGTCCCCTGCGGCAGGTGGGTGAGCTGCCAGGTGATCGCGGCGACCGCCAGCAGCAGGATCGCGGCGATCAGGACCCGGCCGCTGCGGGTGTCGACGGACTTGCGGAGCTCGAGGGCGACGAGCTTCAGGAAGGACTGGCCGCGCGCGGGCGGCAGGCTGGTCGCCACCTCGGCGCGGTGCTTGGCGGGCGCCGTGGGTGCGACGTCGGTCACGGTGGTCATCGAAGGTCTCCAGAAGAAAGTAGGTGTGATCAGGCGGCGACAGGCTGGGCGGTCAGCTGGAAGAACAGGTCCTCCAGGCCGGCGCCGTCGCTCTGGCGGAGCTCGAGAAGGATCTGGCCGGCCGCGGCGGCGGCCCGCCCGACCTGCTCGGCGGTGGCGTCGACGCGCAGCGAGCCGTCGGACAGCGGCTCGAGCTGCAGCCCGGCCGCGGTCAGGGCTTCGTTCAGCCCGACCGGGTCGAGGCCGCGGACGAGCGTGCCGGAACCGGCCAGCAGCTCCTCCAGCGAGCCGTTCGCGACGATCCGGCCGCCGCCGATGACGACCAGCCGGTCGACGGTCGCCTGCACCTCACCGAGGAGGTGGCTGGACAGGACCACCGTGCCGCCCCGGGCGGCGAAGTCCTGGAGCAGCCCGCGCATCCAGCGGATGCCCTCCGGGTCCATCCCGTTCGCGGGCTCGTCGAGAATCAGGACGGCCGGGTCGCCGAGCAGTGCGCTCGCGATGCCGAGCCGCTGGCGCATACCGAGCGAGTACTGACCGACGCGGCGCTTCGCGGCGTGACTGAGCCCGACCGCCTCGAGCATCTCGTCGGTGCGCGTCTTCGGCACCCCGAGCAGGCTCGCGTTCAGCAGCAGCGTCTCGCGGCCGGTACGGCCCGGGTGCTGCGCGGCGGCGTCGAGCATGACCCCGACGACCCGGCCCGGGTTCGGCAGGTCGGCGTACCGCTTACCGGTGATCGTGGCGGTGCCGGAGGTCGGCGGCGTCAGCCCGGTGAGCATCCGCAGCGTGGTGGACTTGCCGGCGCCGTTCGGGCCGAGGAAGCCGGTGATGCTGCCCGGCTGAACGGTGAAGGACACGTCCTGGACAGCCGTGGTGCTGCCGTAGCGCTTGGTCAGGTTCTCGACGGTGATCATGGCAACGAGTCAACCGTCTCCGCCCCCCGTCGCACATCGGACGAGCGGCTGCGCCGACCCCCTACGAAAGTCGTCCGATCGGCTCCGGAACCCACCCGGAAGGGGGACGTGATCGCGTCGACCGTCGAACTACAGTGACGGAATGCGACGGTTGCGGAGGTGGTACGCCTGGTGGGCCAGGCATGCCCCGCGCCTGCGCGACATCCTGTACGTCGGCTTCAGCCTGCTCACGATCGTGCTGCAGGCCGCGTCCGGCGGCAACGGCTGGTCGGTCAAGGACTGGTATGTGCTGGGCGCCGGGATTGTTGCCTCGGTCGTCCTGTTCTGGCGCCGGCGCTTCCCGGTGACGGTCACCGCCGTCACCGTGCTGGCGATGCTGACCGGCGGGATCTTCGTCCCGATGGGCCTCGCGCTGCTGACGCTGGCGATCCGCCGGCGCGACCTCGCGCTGGCCGTCCTCGGCCTCGCCGGGTATGCCGCGTATGTCCTGAACAGCTGGGGCAACGTGAACCAGATCTGGGTGGCCGTCTTCACGGGGCCGTTCCTGGTCGGGACCTGGATCGCCGTCGGTGCGTACGTCGGCGCCCGCCGTGACCTGATGGCGTCGCTGCGGGACCGCGCCGAGCGGGCCGAGGCCGAGCGCGAGCTGCGCAGCGAGCAGGCCCGGCTCGGCGAGCGTTCCCGGATCGCCCAGGAGATGCACGACGTGCTCGCCCACAAGGTCTCGCTGATCGCGTTGCATGCCGGTGGTCTCGAGGTGAACCCGGCCGTCGGGCCGGACAAGGTCGAGGGCTCCGCCCGGCTGATCCGCGAGACCGCGCGGCAGGCGATGGAGGACCTGCGGGAGGTGCTCGGGGTGCTGCGGACCGACGTCAGCGTCGCCGGGGCGGACCTGACTCCCGTTCCGAAGGCCTCGGACCTCGAGCGGTTGATCAAGGCCTCACGAGACGCCGGAGTCACCGTGGGGTACGACGTCACGCTGCCGGACGACGTACCGGTGTCGGTCGGGCGCACTGTTTACCGGGTGGTGCAGGAGTCGCTGACCAATGTGCACAAGCACGCCCGCGGCGCCGCGACCGACGTACAGGTCCATGGCGCTCGTGGGCAGGGCGTGACGGTCAGGGTGGCGAACGTCCGGCCGGTGGCTGCTGGTTCACTGCTGCCTGGTGCGGGTGCCGGGCTGGTCGGCCTGCGGGAGCGGGTGCAGCTGGTCGGCGGGCGGCTCTGGATCGGGCCGACCCCCGAGGGCGGCTGGCGGGTGGAAGCATGGCTGCCCTGGCCGGACGGCCGCGACGACGACGCGCTGCCCAGCGCTGCCGGGCTGCCAGGAGGCGCGGTGTCGGACCGCGACGCGGTGCTGGACGGAGATGAAGGGGAGCGATGACGCGGCTGCTGATCGTGGACGACGAGGCGCTGGTGCGGGCCGGGCTGAAGATGATCCTGGAGTCCGACTCCGAGCTCGAGGTGGTCGCCGAGGCCGAGGACGGCGCGGACGCCGCCGCGATGGTGAAGGAGTATCGGCCGGACGTCGTGCTGATGGACATCCGGATGCCGCGGCTGGACGGCCTGGCCGCGACCCGGGAGGTGCAGGCCCTGCCCGATCCGCCGAAGATCGTCGTGCTGACGACGTTCGACCTGGACGACTACGTGTTCCGGGCCTTGCAGGCGGGCGCCAGCGGGTTCCTGCTGAAGGACACGCCGCCGCGTGAGCTGGTGCAGGCGATCAAGGTGGTGGCGGCCGGCGACGCGATGCTGTCGCCGGCGGTGACCCGGCGGCTGATCGGGCACTTCGCGGGCGATCCGCGCGCCGACCGGAAGCGGGCCGCGCAGGAGCGGATCAGCAAGCTCACCGAGCGGGAGCGCGAGGTGCTCGTCGAGGTCGGCCGCGGCCTGCAGAACGCCGACATCGGCCGGAAGCTGTTCATGAGCGAGGCGACCGTGAAGGCCCACGTGTCCCGCGCCCTCGTCAAACTCGACGCGACCAACCGCGTCCAGGTCGCGATCCTGGCCCACGAGGCCGGCCTGCTCGACGGCTAGCAGAACGCGTACACCTGCTCGACCTTAGGGTTGGCGCCGTGGACGAGACGTTGTATCGCAAGAGCATGGGCAACCAGTGGGTGTACGGCGGCCTGGCCGTCGCGGCGCTCGCACTGATCGGTATCGGCAGTCTGATCGCGCAGCCGGTCCTCCTGGTGGCCGGTGTCGTGCTGCTTCCGGTGGCGATCTACTTCTTCGCGCACGCCCGTTACGGGAACGTCCGGGTCACCCGGCAGGAGTTGGTGGTCGGTAAGCACACGGTGGTCCTGCGTGACCTGGATCGGTCGTTCGGTGCCCATCCGGCCGAAGCCGTGCTGAGCAAAGCCCAGCTGGACAGGCTCAACACCCAGACCGCGAGCGATGTCGTCGGCGAGACCGGCGTGCGAATCGTCGGTGGAGCGTGGGGCCGGCTAGGGCGCGGCGTGCAGTGGATCGTGGTCCGCCGTACGGGCTCTCCTGAGCTGCTGGCGGTGCCGGCCCGGCGGCCGAAAGACCTGCTGGCGGCCGTGAACGCAGCCTTGGCGTAGGCGCGATACCTGGAGACAGGAAACCGGCCCGATCCGTCGGAGGGGTGGGGGCGACGGTTCGGGCCGGTTTCGGAAGTCAGCGTGCCTGGGGGATGAGGACGCTGACGACCGGCGGCGCCCAGTTGGGGGGGTAGGACGCCGGCCGGTCAGGACTCAGACGCGGCCGAAGGCCACGCTGCTGGTCCAGATCTTCGCCTTCGCGACCGGTTTACCCGGCTTCGAGGCGTGCCACAGCATGTTGCCGCCGGCATAGATGCCGACGTGGTACACACCGCCGCCACCGCTGCGGAAGAACACGAGGTCGCCCGGCTTGGCGGCCTTGCGGCTGATGTGCTTGGTCGCGCTGTACTGCTGGCGCGACGTGCGGGGCAGCTTCTTGCCGGCCTTCTTGTACACGTAGCCGGTGTAGCCGGAGCAGTCGAAGCCGCGCGGGCTGGTGCCGCCGTAGCGGTACGGCGTGCCCTTGAGCTTGGCGGCCTCCCGGAGCACCTTGGCCCGGAACGTCCCGACGGAACCCGTGGACTTGCCGTAGGGACCGTAAAGCACCTTGTGCTTGGCGGCCCAGGTCAGCCGGCCCCAGGTCTTCTTGTCGGTGTAGCCGGTGGCCTTCAGACCCCAGGAGGTCTGGAACTTCTTCAGCACCCGGACGGTGCTCGAACCGAAGTAGCCGTCCGGACCCAGGTGCAGGGCCCGCTGGACGTACTTGACGGTCGTGCCCTTGTCGCCGTACCGGAGCAGGGGCTTGCTGGGGATGCTCCAGTACCCGCGCGGCACGGTGGTCGCGGTGGTGGAGCTGGTCGACGCCGAGGCGGCCGACGTGGTCGTCACGGACAGTGCGGCGCCGCCGCCGACAGCGAGGCCGACGGAAAGGACGGCCGCTGCGGCCCGGGGCGCACCCGGACGGGTGGTCTTGCGGTGCTTCGCCAGGGTCCGGCCCGTGGGCCGGTCGGTACTGGACTCAGCGGTCTGGCTGACGGCGCGCAGAAGCGACGTCCGTCGGGCAGTGACGGGCATGGTTGTCTCCCGACGCCTGCGAGGTTAGCTGTCGGGTTCGGGCTGGGATTCATAGCCCGGTCCGCTCCCGCGGACTTCACCCCAGGGTTCCGACCACTCACGGTCGAGACCCAACCTCCTGGGTCCCCCACCTCCGCCTTGGTTGTTCGAGGGGAGCACACGAGCCTGGCGGAGCTCGGCGTTGACTCGTGTGCGGTTCGTGTTGTTTACCGAACCGCCGACGACTGTATAACAGAAGGATCACGACGCAAACCCTCAGATCCACAGAGTTGTTCCGAAATGGGCCTGAGAGGGCTCCTGACGGCTCAATAAGCCGGGGTGAACACCAGGTGTCCTGAGCGCGTCTGAGCGGGGCGCAGGCGGCAAACGAGGGCTTCGGTGTGATCTGCACCACATTCGATGGTGGCCCTCTGTGACAACGAGCACAGAGGGTGGTCAGGGCATCCTAAAGTCCTTGCGCATTCAGCTACTTCCGAGCAGCTCGTGGAAGCGCTCCAGCCCCACGTTCCCGCCCGAGAGCACCACTCCGACGCGCTCCGGCAGCCCGTGGATCCGTCCGGCCAGCAGTGCTGCCAGCGCGCTCGCCCCGCTCGGCTCGAGCACGATCTTCAGCCGCTCGAACGCGAACGCCATCGCGGCCACGATCTCCTCGTCGCTGACCAGCTCGAACGCCTCGACCAGCCGCTTGTTCACTGCGAACGTGAGCTCGCCGGGCGCCGAGACCGCCTGCCCGTCCGCGATGGTCCGCGGAACGGCGATCTCGACCCGCTCGCCCGCCGCGAGCGACCGGACGTGGTCGTCGCCCGCGGTCGGTTCCACGCCGATCATCCGGATCCCGGGGGACATCAGCGTCGCCGCGGTTGCGCAGCCTGCCATCAGTCCACCGCCGCCGACCGGGACCAGCAGTGCGCCGAGATGCCCGACCTCCTCGATCAGCTCGAGTGCGACGGTGCCCTGCCCGGCCATCACGTCGGGGTGGTCGTACGGCGGGATCAGCGGCCGCCCCCGCTCCGCGGCCAGCTCGTGAGCCAGCGCGGTCCGATCCTGGGTGTACCGGTCGTACGTCACCACCTCGGCGCCGTACCCGCGGGTCGCGGCCAGCTTCGTCGGCGGGGCGTCCTCGGGCATCAGGATCACCGCCGACGTCCCGGCGAGGCGGGCCGCCAGTGCGACGGCCTGCGCGTGATTGCCCGACGAGTACGCCGCCACGCCCGTCGCGAGCTGCTCCGGGGAGAGCTTGCTGATCGCGTTGTACGCGCCGCGGAACTTGAACGCCCCGATCCGCTGGAAGTTCTCCGCCTTCAGGAACACCCGCGCCCCGACCAGCTCGTCGAGCGTCCGCGAGGTGAGGACCGGCGTCCGGTGCGCGACCCCGGCGAGGCGATCGGCCGCGGCCCTGACATCTGTGAGACTCAGCTCCGACATGGGGTGACGCTATACCGATGTCAAGATCGGCCGGAGCGCTCCGTACTGATGGTTGAGAGGCGCCCACACCGGGAGCCGCTGGTGAAGGAGACATCGTGAAGTACCTACTGGTCCTGAACGTCAACCCCGACGTGATCGCCACGCTGCCCGAGGAGGAGCAGCAGGCCATCGGCAGCGGGCATCAGAAGTTCATGGACACGATCAAGGCGTCCGGCGAGTTCCACAGCACGGTCGCGTTGCAGCAGCCGGCCCAGTCGGCGGTCGTCAGGGTCCGCAACGGGCTGCCGGCCGTCACCGACGGCCCGTTCGTGGAGTCGAAGGAGTTCCTCGGCGGCTACTACCTGGTCGACGTGGCGTCCCGCGAGCGTGCCTGCGAGCTGGCCGCGATGATCCCGGACGCCGGGATCGAAGGCCTCGGTGTCGAGGTCCGCGGCGTCGAGTTCGCGGACGGTCTCTGACCGCTCCGACGACGAAGGGGGTTCTCCACAGCCTGTGGAGAACCCCCTTGTTTTCTTGGGATATCAGTCCGTCTGGTCGTCGACGTTCGCCTCGGCAGCGTTCCGCTTGATCGAGTCGATCCCGTTCAGTGCGGCGGCCTTGGTGCCGTAGCTCTCGCTGCTGGTGGCGATGACCTCGCCGTTCCCGGCCTTCAAGCGGAACCGGAACTCACCGGACTTGTCCTTGTACAGCTCGAACTTCCCCGCCATCGGTGTACCTCCATAGAGAGTGGTATCGCTCCGCTTCGGAGCGTAGTCCTCCGGTGACGCAAACGGCAGGCACACACGCCCTACGCGAGGACGCCGCGGATGCCGCCGACGACCAGGTCGATGCCGACGGCGTAGTACTGCTCCTGGGACGGCGAGCAGATCAGTGAGCCGGCGGACGCGGTGATCAGCGGGTAGCGCTCGGGCGAGAGTGCGCCGAGCGAGGCACGCTTGCGGCGCAGTGACGCCTCACGGGCCACCGGGTCGCCGAACTCGCGGACGATGGGGTCGGTGGTGACCAGCGCGATCAGCGAGCAGATCGACTGCCGGCCGACCTCGGCCGCGTCGTCGACGGAGAATCCGCCCTCGACCAGCAGCTCCAGTGCCCGCTCCGCCAGGGCGAGGCCGGGCTCGGCGACCAGGATCCGGGCCAGCGTCAGGTCCGCGAGCCGCGGGTGCGCCCGCAAGGCCGTGACGAACGCGGTCAGCAGCGCGTGCAGCTGCCGGTCCCACGGCTCGTCGGTCGGCTCCGGCAGCACGATGTCCGCGAGCAGCCGGTCGCCCAGCGCCGCGAGCAGGTCGTCCTTGTCCTTGAAGTGCCGGTAGAGCGCCATCGGGGTGACGTCGTGCTGCGCGGCCAGCTTCCGGAACGAGATCGCGGCCGGTCCCTCGTCGTCCGCGATGGCCAGCGCGGTGTCGACGATCTTGTCCGGGTCGAGGCGTTCTTTGGTGATCACGTTGACAAGTTTACACCGTAGACCTAATGTCTACTCCGTAAGCTTACGCCGTATACATACGGTGTAGACAACACAGGGTAGACCTGACTTAGTGAATGAGGTACGGCGATGCGACGCAGTCCTTGGGCCACCCTGGCGGTGCTGGCCCTCGCGCAGTTCATCGTGGTGCTCGACGTGACGATCGTGAATGTCGCGCTGCCCCACATCCAGGCGGACCTGAACTTCTCCGCCGACTCCCTGCAATGGGTGATCAACGCCTACACGCTGCTCTTCGGCGGCTTCCTGCTGCTCGGCGGGCGGATGGCCGACCTGCTCGGGCCGCGCCGCGTGTTCACCGCGGGCCTGGTGCTGTTCGGCGTCACGTCGTTGGTCGCCGGGCTGTCCAACTCGCCGGAGTTCCTGATCGGCGCCCGCGCTGTGCAAGGCCTCGGCGGTGCTCTGCTCTCTCCGGCGGCGCTCGCCATCCTGACGATGACCTTCGCCCATGGACGTGAGCGCAACATCGCGATGGGCGTCTGGGGCGGTCTCGCCGGCCTGGGCGGGACCCTCGGGGTGGTCGCGGGCGGCGTCCTCGTCGATTCGCTGAGTTGGCAGTGGGTGTTCTTCGTCAACGTGCCGATCGTGATCGCACTGGTCGCCCTGATCCCAGTGTTCGTCCGCGACGTGCGGCACGCGACGGGTCGCCGTACCTTCGACACGCTGGGCGCGGTCCTGGGCACCGCCGGCCTGATGGCCGTTGTCTACGGTGTGGTGCGCTCGGAGCCTTCCGGGTGGGGTTCGTTCGAGGTCGTCGGCGTACTGACGGCCGGCGTGGTCCTGCTGGCGGCGTTCGTGATCGTGGAGTCCCGGTCGGCAGCGCCGCTCGTCCCGTTGCGGTTGTTCCGGTCGCGGGCGTTGAGCGTGTCCGGTGCGTCGCTGGCGCTGAACGGCGCCGGGTTCCTGTCGATGTTCTTCCTGACTGCTATCTACCTGCAGCAGGTCCGCGGGGACAGTGCGCTCGACGCGGGGATACACTTCCTGCCGATGGGCGGCGCGGCGATCGTCGGCGCGGTCCTCGCCTCGCAGCTGGTGCAGCGGTGGGGAACGCGGACGGTTCAGGTCGCCGGTGCGGTGCTCAGCGTCGCCGGGCTGCTTCTGCTGTCGCAGGCCGACGCGACCGGTAGCTACAGCTCCGAGCTGCTGCCCGGTCTGATCATCTTCGGGTTCGGCATCATCGGTGTCGGCGTACCGGGGCAGATCAGCGCGGTGTCCGAGGTCCGTCCCGCCGAGGCCGGTGCGGCGTCGGGTGTCGTCAACGCGATGTACCAGGTCGGCGGTGCGCTCGGTCTGGCGATCGTCACCACGCTGTCGATCACGCACACCACCAACGAGCTGACCCACGGCGCGACCCAGCTCCAGGCGCTGCAGTCCGGGTACGAGCGCGGTCTGCTCGCGGCCGCCGCCTTCGCCGTCGCCAACATCCTGCTGACCTTCGCCGCCCCGCAACTCCAGCCCACGTCCGAGCAGCTCACCGAAGCCACCGCCGCCGCATAAGTTGCTGCCAGCAACGTCCGGCCGATCTAGGCTGCACCCCATGCGCCCTCTGATCTGGCCGGACTGCCGCAACACCCGCGACCTCGGCGGCCTCCCGACGGCAAGCGGTGAGTTGCTCTCCGGGCGACTGGTGCGCAGTGACAACCTCGACCAGCTGACTCCCGCCGGCCTCGCCGCCGTCGAGGCCGCCGGGGTCAGCAGGTTCGTCGATCTGCGGAGCGCGTGGGAATGCGAGGCGTTCCGGTCGCCGTACGCCGCCGACCCGCGCTGGCGGAATGCCTCGCTGTGGGATCCCGCCGATGCGGACGTGTCGGAGCTGGGACCGTTCGAGCAGTACCGGATTCTCGTCGACGATTTCGGCGGCCGCATCGCGTCGGCGATGACGGCGATCGTGGAGGCGCCGCCGGGGTGCGTGGTGGTGCATTGCCATGCCGGGAAGGACCGGACCGGAGTCATCGTCGCGTTGCTGCTCGATCTGGTTGGTGTGCCGCGCGAGATGATTGCCGCCGACTACGAAGCTTCTGTTGCGTCCCGCAACGTCATTGTCGGATTGCTGTCGCATCTGGACGATCGGTACGGCGGAACGTCGGCTTATCTCCTGCAGGCCGGGATGACTGCTGGACAACTGGGTGAGTTACGTAGTCGCCTGACCGGGTGATCCCTGATGTGTGCGCGGCCCACTGAGCTGAAGGCTTGGGGGACCGGACGGACACATGAGGAGATCAGGATGCTGGTGGCATTGGTGACAGCTGCGGCGATGGCCGTGGTTCCTGCGGTGAACTCGCCGCAGGAGTTGCAGCAGGGCCTCGACGGCGTTGTCGCGATCGGCGCGCTCGCCGAGGTGCGGGACGGCGGGCAGGTCTGGCGGGGCAGCAGCGGAGTTGCGGAACTGGGCAGTTCGCGGAAAGTCCCGGTCGCGGGGCGGTTCCGGGCCGGCAGTATCACGAAGACGTTCGTCGCCACGGTCGTGCTGCAACTCGTCGCCGAGCAGCGGATCCGGCTCGACGACTCGGTGGAGCGCTGGTTGCCGGGCGTCGTCCCGAACGGCGCGAACATCACGGTGCGCCAGTTGCTCAACCACACCAGCGGTTTGTACGACTTCAAGGACACGCTGCCGATGCCGCCGAGCCCGGCCTTCTACGCGCTCCAGTACCGGACCTGGACCGCGGCCGAGCAGATCGAGCGGGCGCTCGCGCAGCCGCCGGTGTTCGACACGCCGGGCTCGCGGTACGACTACTCGAACACGAACTACCTGCTCGTCGGCGAGATCATCGAGAAGGTCACCGGCCGGACGTATGCCGAGGAGATCGAGCAGCGGCTGATCCGCCCGCTCGGGCTGCACGGTACGACGCTGCCCGGGACGTCGCCGTACATCAAGGGACCGCACCCGCACGGCTACGTGCCCAAGGACGGCGGGCTGGTCGACTTCACCGAACTGAACCCGACGCTGTTCGGTGCCGCCGGCGACATGATCTCCACGACCCGCGACCTGAACCGGTTCTTCGCCGCGCTGCTCGGTGGGCAGCTGCTCCCGGCCCGGCTGCTCGACGCGATGAAGACGCCCGGCACTCCGGACAGCCGGTACGGCCTGGGGCTGTCTTGGCACGACACCGCCTGCAAGGTGCGGGTGTACGGCAACGACGGCGACGCCCTCGCGTACCAGGCCTACTCGTTCGCGACCGAGGACGCCCGGCGGCAGGTCACGGTTGCCGTCACCCCGCACCTCCCGGACAACCCGGACGCGTCCGTCGACGCGTTCGTCGACCGGGTGATCTGCCGGGAAACCGGTCACCCGATGTGACATTGTCCGCGTTGCGGTTTGGTGATCCTGGGAAACGGCGACACTGGTATGGATGCCTTGTTGCCATCTCCCGAAGGGGTCCGGGACCTTGGAACTCGCCATGCTCGGTGCCGACGACTGGCCCATCGCCCGGGAGGTGCGCCTCCGGGCCCTGAAGGATTCACCGTCGGCGTACATCGCCGACTACGAGGTCGAGGTGACCGTCGGTGAGGACGGCTGGCGCGAGCGCTTCACCCGGATGCGATGGGTCGTCGCCCGCGACGAGGCGCGGATCATCGCCCTGGCCAGCTCGGTGCGGGTGCTGGACCGGCCGGCGTGCGAACGGCATATCGAGTCGGTTTGGGTCGATCCGCGCTACCGCCGGACCGGCGTACTGCGGGCCGTCCTCGCCGAGCTCGCGGCGATCGAACCCGACGTCACCGAGTGGCGGGTGTGGGTGCTGGACACGAACGCGGTCGCACGCCAGGTGTACGACCGGCTCGGGTTCAGCCCCACCGGCGAACGTCAGTTACTGGAAGACCACTCCGGCCGGTGCGAGATCCGTCTCCGATTCTGTCGGTAGGCCGTAGCCGCAGGACATCCAGTTCGACAGGCCGAGGTGGCGCAGGGCCTCCTGCTTGCTCAGCCGGGCCGGGAGGTTGCCGAGCATCTTCTGCCACAGCTCCTCGTCCTCCTGCCAGCTCTCGATGAACTCCACACACAGCTTCGAGGAGATCTTCAGGGCCCAGGTCTTCGCGGTTTCCAGCGACTTCTCGATGCGGCGGTACTCGATGTCGTCGAACGAGGACTTCGCGGCCCGGACGTCGGCGAGCGTCTCGGTGATCGTCTTCAGCCGGACGGTTTTGAAGTAGTCCCAGTACGACGGCTCCATGGCGATCCGCAGCTGCTCCTCGAAGGTCGAGCCCGACTGGCCCTCGAACGCCGCGTACAGCCCCTCGGCCAGCAGGTCGCCGAACTCCTCCCGGGCCGCCCGGTCCGGATCCGCGAACGGGTCGTACTCCAGCTGCCGGACCTCGCCGATCTTCGGTATCGCCCGCCGGGCCGCGTGCCGGGCGAAGAAGAACCAGTCCTCGTTGTAGATGTCGGCGAAGAAGGACAGCTCCGGGCGTTGCAGGTCCACACCGAGGACCGCACCGCTGACGAACACGTCCTGCGACCCGACCAGGCGGCGTGCGTGGCACACCACCGAGTTGTCCGGGAAGTCCCAGCTGACCATCGAGGCGACCGGGTGCCGGTCCAGGTAGCCGGTGAGGCGCCGGACGTCCCGCGCCTTGAGCTGCCTGATGTCGTCGTCGACGAACAGGATCTTGTTCCAGCCGCGCAGCCGACCGAGCAACAGGCCGATGTTGCGTTTCGCGCTGAGATCGCTCGCGCGGCCGGCCGAGGCGTTCTGGAACTTCTCGGCGGAGGTCTTCGGGGCCGGACACGGGGGCCGGAAGCCCTGGGGGACGTCGATGACGAGCGCCTGGGCACCGAAGGTGTCCTTCACCCGCTGGACGACCTGCCCGACTTGTGCGCTGTGACTGCAGAGGACGACGAGTGGTACGCCCAGCTCGGCGGACAGCGTGATGACGCTCTGCAGCTCCGACGCCGGCCGCGCGGCCGGTACGACGATCGCGTCCAGGCGCGTGTTCGCGGAAGCTGCTACCGGTGCGGATCCGTCGAAGAGCAGGCCCGCGTGGGACGCCTTGATCTGTCTGGTGCGACGGCTCATGCGTCCTCGTCCTCCGGCGACCACTCGAAGAGACGGTTGTCCTCGATCTCGAGGTCGGGGGTGACGGCCTCGCCGTTGATGACCGGCACCCGCATCAGCAGGCCGTACACGCCGCCGGGGAATCTGTTGGCGAGGTAGATCTCGTTGCGTTCCCGGACGGCGTCGTCGGTCAGCATCCGGACCGCGCCCAGCACACCGCGGCTGTAGACGCCGTTGCAGATCGTGATGGTCCGGCTGTGGTTGAACGGGTTGGGCAGCCGCGCGAACAGCGCGACGTCCTCGACCAGCTCCCGGGGAGTGTCGCCCTTCCAGGCGTCCTGCGCCTGCTCCGCCTCGAGCTCGGCCTTGCTCGGCGCGTCGTCCTCCGCGGCGCCCTTGCGCTCCTCCCAGAGCGGCCGGTACTCACGACCGTCGCGTGACCGGAAGATCTCACCGTCGGCCAGGTCCGGGACCGACATCTGCCGGATCGGCAGGTTGTCGAGGACCCGCAGCAGCCGGCTGGTGACCCGGTTCCAGGCGATCCCGCCGATCAGGATCAGATGGCCGGACATGTGGTCGGCGCTCACCTCGGACGGCAGCCGGTGCCGCACCCGGAGCTCCGGGTTGGAGGCGCGCACATGCCCCCACATCTCGATCAGCGCGTCGAGGTCGGCGTACTTGTACAACCGGGTGTGGTTCGGGTTGTCCTCGTCCGCGAGCGGCGAACGGCCGAGCTCCGGCACCTCCGGGCAGATCAGCGTGATCCGGCCCGACTCGAAGTCGAAGGTGTACGAGCTGTTGGACGACGACGAACCGCTCTGCTGGTGGCGCACGTCGTCCCGCAGCGTCATCAGCTCCCGCTGCAGGCTGCTGAAGCGCTCGCGCTCGGCCGGGCTCAGGTCCTGCTCGCGCGGCAGCCGCTCGAGGGTCGGGGACATCGCGAAGAACAGTGCGTACGACCGCAGCCGGTCCTCGGGGGGAAGTTTCGGGTTGCTCTGCGACTCCCACGAGCTGATCGTCGCCACCGCGACCCGGACGTCGGCGCTGAGCGCCTGCGACACGTCCTTCTGGGTCAGTCCCGCGGTTTCCCGGAGGTCCCGGAGTCGCCTGGCGAGTCGTACGGCCTCTGGAGAGGGGGCCACTGTCACTCCCGAAAATGGTCGACCAACTGCGGGGGCGGCGGATCGGCCGATCCGGTACCCCGCTCTACCTGACTCCACCGAGCCCGCTGTACTCCGCGCCGCCGGGGGTCACCCGATGGCGTTGTCGCCGTAGGACTGGGGGCTCTCTGGTACGGCTCCGATCGCCATTGCTCCTGACAAACTGGCGATTGACCGCAGTTACACCGTGGATCTACCGTAATACTGAAGTCGACCTGAAGCCAACTGAAACCACGCGACGCGCGGAGAACATCGGCAGCCGACCTGATCGCCACAACGGTTGGACGGCTTCGATGCGTCTACCAAATATGACCTTCATCAGGCGCTGTGCGCTCGTACTCGCGCTTCTCGTGCTGCCGGCGTGCGGGAACCAGGTGGCGCCGACTGCTGCGCCGAGCCGTGCAACGCCGGCACCGGTTCGCTCCGTGGATCCGACGCAAATACCGCAAGGTCCTCCGCCCCCGGCATTCCTCGACCGTGCGCGTGTGGTCACGGAAGCCGTCCGCGCCGCGGGCATCCCGCCGTCTCCCGATGGCATCTTCCTGTACACATCCCGCACACCAGGCCTCATGTTCGACACCACCGAGCAGAAGGCCGCGTGGGGCGCCGGGTACGTCACCATCGCGCCAGGCGTGAAACTCGGATCAGCCGGCACCGTCCGCGTCGATTTCGGCGACGGGTCGAATGTCTCGGCGACCGTTCTCGATCCGCGGCGCGCACTGACCGAAGCGATCGGGACGCCGTACGACAACTGCGGTCACCTCGCCGTACCGGCGTCGACGTGCAAGCTCACAATCAGCGCCGGCTCCTTGAAAACAGCCGCAGTGGACACGAGCAGAGGCCGCGCGACCGTCCCCGCGTGGTCGTTCACCGTCCGAGGCTTGTCGAGACCGATCGTCGCCGTGGCAATCTCTCAGGACGTCCTCAAGCCTCTCGCCGAACCCACCCCACCACCCGGCCTCGCCGAGCCCGACCGCGACGGTCCTGTCGTCGGCAGACTCACCCGGGTCGAAGGCAACACCATCGCCTTCACTCTCCACCACGGCGCCTGCGACACCAACCTCCGGGCCCACGCCATCGAGTACGACGACATGGTGCTCATCGGCGGGTCCCGCACCACGAAACCGGTCGCCTGCCGAGCCGTAGGCATCAGCACACCAACCACACTCACCCTGACCCAGCCGCTGGGCAACCGTCCCGTCATCAACGCCACCACAGGCACGCGACTCACCTTCTACCCGCACCTCAAGTAGCCCCTGTCTCAGCCAAGCGAAGCCTGACCGGGTTTGCCGGTCTTGCTTTTCGGTTGCCGGGTGCTGAGGATTGTTCGTATGACGTCCGAGCCAGGCTCGGCCGCGGTATCGGGGCAGGATTCAGTAGTACTCGCCAGTTTTGGCAGCTACCGTCGAGCCGAGCACATGGTGGCGTCGCTTGGTGGGGGATTTCGCAGGAAGACTCGCAAGGGCGACGCTCGCGTTGCTGTGGTCCGCGGCAACGCTGACGGATCTCTGGTGGTCACGGATTCGCGGGTGCTGGAGGCCGGTGATTTCACGGCCGGTCTGATGCGCATCTCGCTGGCTTGGGTGATCGGCTTCCTGGGCCTGTTCTCGATGTTCACGGGCGGCAGGCGCGGAGTGCGCGATGCCAGGGAGCGTAAAGGGCGCGTCGGGTCGGAGGATCACCGGGCCCACGAGATCCTCGCCGACGCCGGCCCGCATGCGGCCGTGGTCCTCGTGCGCTGCAAAGACCAGAAGACGCGGCAGTCGGTCGCGTCGGCCGCGGCCGACAACGCGAAAGCCAGTTGGGACGGCACGCTCGCCGAGTTCCTCGCCGCCCTTGATCCCGGTCCCGCCCACGACTGGGTGCGTGAGGCTGTCGGCGAGCCATCCCACCCGAAGAGCTAGCCGGGCAGCTCGATCAATCGTCGGCGCGGTCAGCCGCAGACGGCAATCTGCACACACCGACGACGCGCAACCCTCCCAAGAGCTCCGCAGCCAGGCCAGGAGCTGATCGCCGGGCAGTCCCTCTGTGGCACTCAGGGCGGGGTGACAACGACCTTGCCGAGGGCGCTGCCCTCGCCGACGTACGCGAGGGCTTGCGGCACCTCGTCAAGCGCGAAGGTGCGGTCGATGTGGATGCTCACGTCACCGGCGACGCACAGGTCGGCCAGCGGCTCGAAGTAACGGGGACCCTCCTTGACGACGAGCACCCCGAGCCGGCGGCCGGTGACTCGCCCGGCGGCGACGCCGATCGTGAGCACCCGCAGCAGCGCGCGGACGGATCCTCCTACGCACCGGTACCGGCCGCCCGGAGCGAGCGCTCGACGATAGTCGAACACCGACCGGTGAGCGACGAGATCCAGTATGAGGTCGTACGGCTGGTGCTCGCGGGTGAAATCCTCGCGGCGGTAGTCGATCACTTCGTCGGCGCCGAGTGCCCTCATGAACTCGAGCTTGCCGCTGTTGTCGACACCGGTCACGTGAGCACCGAGGCGCTTGGCCAGCTGGATGGCGAAGGAACCCGACCCTCCACCACCGCCGTTGATCAGTACCCGACGCCCCTTCGCGGCACCCACCGTGCCCTGCACAGCGATCGCGCCGGCCTGCGGAATCGTCGATGCCTCGGCGAACGTCAGCCCGCCAGGCTTGGGGGCGAGTGACGAAGCGGAGGCGACGGCGTACTGGGCGAAGCCGCCCATGAGTTGGAGATTGTCGCCGTAGACCTCGTCACCTGGCTGGAACCGAGTGACGCCGGTGCCGACGGCCTCGACCCAGCCGGCGATGTCCGAGCCGAGCGTCGGGCGTCTCGGCGCGCGCAGTCCACCCAGCCGCGCGTAGAACGGCGATCCACGAAGGCCCTCCCAATCACTGAGATTGACCGACGTCGCCGCGACCTTCACCAGCACCTGCCCAGCGGCGGGCGATGGCATCGTGACGTCCTCGACCCGCAATTCGTCGGGGCGCCCGTATCTCTCGTAGATGACAGCCTTCATGTCCCCTCCACCGCGACCATGGGTCGATCCTGTCATCGCTGCCAGGACATGTCCGAGCTCGGACGCGCAGCTGTCCGGGGCAACCGCCGCTTGAACCAAGCCGGCGTCCACCAGTTCGCGTCGCCCAGCAGCTTCATCAGGGCCGGTACGAGAATCAATCGGACGACCGTTGCGTCGACCAGGACGGCGGTGGCCAGGCCCAGGCCGAACATCTTGGCCGTCGGGTCGTCGGTGAGGGAGAAGCTGACGAAGACCGCGATCATGATCAGCGCTGCCGACGTGATCACGCGGCCGGTGGTGGTGATGCCGTGGATGGTCGAGGCGGTGTTGTCATGGGTACGCACGTACTCCTCGCGGATCCGGGTGAGCAGGAAGACCTCGTAGTCCATCGAGAGCCCGAACACCACGGCGAACATGAACATCGGGATGAACGGAAGGATCGGGATGGTCGACTCCAGCCCGATCAGGTCCGCGGCCCAGCCCCACTGGAAGATCATCACGATGACGCCGAAGGACGCGCCGATACTGAGCAGGTTCATCAGCGCGGCCTTCAGCGGTACGACGACCGACCGGAAGACCACGGTGAGCAGCACGACGGACAACAGGATCACGGCGCCGATGAACCACGGCAGCCGATCGTTGACCCGCGCCCCCACATCCGCGAGGGTCGCCGTCTGACCACCGACGTGAGCCGTCGCCGGACTGTTCCGCAGGACCGAAGGAAAGACCTCCGCGCGCAGCCGCTTGACGGTCGTCATCGTGGCATCGTCCTGCGGTCCGGTCGTCGGTACGGCGATCAGCGTCGCGACGCCGGCGGCGGTGTTCACCGCAGGAGGTGCGACCGACGCGATGCCCGGATCGGCGCGGACGGCGTCGAACAGCGGCTGTACGACGCCCGGATCGCGCGAGACGTCGACGGCGATCACCAGCGGACCGTTGCTACCGGCACCGAATCCCGCGGCGACCAGGTCGTAGGCCCGGCGTTCGGTGCGTTGCACCGGAAGTGCGCCGTCGTCGGGTGTACCGACGCGAAGTGCGAGCACGGGTGCGGCCAGCGCCAGCAGCAGCACGGTGGCGCTGACGGCGTACGCGGTGGCGTGCTTGGACACGTGCCCCGCCCACCGCTGCCAACCCGAACCAGACGACGACCGGACCCGCCGTACCCGAAGGCGGTTGATCCAGTGCCCGGCCAGACCCAGGAACGCGGGCAGCAAGGTGATCGAAGCGAGCACCATGGTCAGCACGATCAGCGAGACCGCGATCCCGCCCGCGGTGATGAACGGTACGCCGGCCACCACCAGCCCGAGAATCGCGATCACGACCGTGCCGCCGGCGAAGAGCACAGCCTGTCCGGCCGTCGCGACCGCACTCCCGACCGACTCCGCGACCGACATCCCCCGGGCCAGGTACTCCCGGTGCCGCGTGACGATGAGCAGCGCGTAGTCGATGCCCACGCCGAGCCCGATCATGCTGCCGAGCACGGGCGCCCAACTGGGCAGGTCGATGAGATACGTGACCAGGGACAGTGAACTGATCGCGAGCGCGAGCCCGAACACCGCCATCCCGATCGGCAGGCCCATCGCGATGATCGATCCGAACGCGAGCAGCAGGATCACCATCGCGGCGATCAACCCGACCGCCTCACCGAGACCGGCCTGGCCTTGCTCGAACGCATAGAAGAGATCCCCGCCCAGCTCGATCCGCAGCGGCGAGTCAACTGCCGCCAGGGTCTTGAGTTGCTCGAGGTCGCTCGGCGCCAGCTTCTCGAGTACCGGGTACTGCAGCCGGATGAGCCCGACGCGACCGTTCGGCGAAACGACGGGATCGCCGGCCCTCAGCACATGCGGCAACGACGCCGCAGCCGACTGAATCCGGGTCAGAGCGGTCCGCAGGTCAGGCGAGTTGAGCGTCGACGTCGAGTCGCGCGGAGTCATGACCACCTGCGCCGTGAGCCCGGCCTGATCCGCTCCCGCGGCCGACAACAGGTCGGTGGCGGATTGCGAATCCACGCCGGGCGCCCCGAACGACTCCTCCAGTTTCTTGCCGAAGGCGCCGGATGCCGCGATCACGAGCGCGGCGACAACCAGCCACGCCCCGATCACCACCCAGGGGCGACGTGCGGCGTACCGGCCCAGTCCGTACAGATGCGACCTCATCATGGATCCCTTCGGCGAGAGTTGGGTTCAGCGTGCGGCCGGACAGGCGGCCGCCACCTCGGGCGATGGGCCGGACTTCTGTCGGCCGAACAGCCAGGTCGCGTCCCGTACTTTGAGCCGATCCGCTCGGCGCCCTGAGTCCCTACGCTGTGGGCATGCTGAGAAACGCCGTCCGCTCGCTGCTGGCCGAGCCGCGAGCGCCCGAGCCACCCGGGCGGGTGTGGCGCGACTGGGTGCTCGTCGGCGGCCTGCTGCTGGCGGTCGTTCTCGAAGGCGTGTTGCGCGAGGACGTCGTGTGGAGACCTGCCGCGATCGTGATCGCCGTCGTCGTCGCGTGCGCTCTGCTGTGGCGTCGTACCCGTCCGTTGACGGTGGTGGCCGCCGTGTTCGGCGTCCTGATCGTGATCAACCTCGTCACCCTGGTCACCGGGAACGCGACCTTCGGGCTCTACTCGATGATCTGCGTGGTGCTGCTGCCGTACTCACTGGCTCGCTGGGGATCCGGCCGCGAGATCCTCATCGGGCTGGTGTTCATCCTGGTGGCGCTGGTGCTGGGAATCGCCAGCGACTTCACCGGATACGCCGAAGCGGCGTTCGGCAGCATGTTCCTGCTCTTCCCCGCGACACTCGGGCTCGCGGTCCGCTATCGGTGGACGGCCCGGAACCGCGAGTTGGGCCAGGTGCGACTCCGCGAGCGCGAACTGTTGGCCCGGGAGTTGCACGACACGGTCGCTCATCACGTGTCGGCGATCGTCATCCGAGCCCAGGCCGGCCGAGCCGTCGCGGCCACCCGCCCGGAAGCGGCGGTCGACGCTCTCGCCGTCATCGAGGCGGAGGGTACGCGGACCCTGGCCGAGATGCGGGCGATGGTCGGAGTACTGCGTGATGACGGGACGGCGGCGCTGGCGCCACAGCCGGGCGTAGCCGAGCTGGAGCAGCTCGCCCGCAGCACCGGCGACCGGCCGCGGGTGGAGGTCGAGGTGTCGGGCGACCTCGGTGATCTCGACGGCGCGGTGGGCGCAGCGATCTACCGCATCGCGCAGGAGTCGATCACGAACGCCGTCCGGCATGCCCGGCAGGCGACGCGCATCGACGTCCGGCTGACGTCGTCCGACGACTCCGTCCAGCTGACCGTCCGCGACAACGGGGAAACGACCTCGAGGAACCCGGGAGGCTACGGCCTGGTGGGGATGGCCGAGCGCGCGACGCTGCTCGGCGGCACGCTCGCCGCGGGCCCTGACCCGGACCGGGGCTGGTCCGTCGACGTGGTGCTGCCCCGCAAGGCGGGCGGCCGATGACGATCCGGGTACTCGTCGCCGACGACCAGGACCTCGTCCGGACCGGACTCGCGATGATCCTCGATGCCCAGCCCGGTATCGAGGTGGTCGGTCAGGCGGCCGACGGTCTGGAAGCCGTGGAGTTCGCTCGCCGGCTGCGGCCCGACGTGTGTCTGCTCGACATCAGGATGCCCGGGCTGGACGGGATCGCGGCAACCCGCCAACTGGCCGGACCCGGCGTCGCTGACCCGCTGCCGATCGTGGTGATCACCACCTTCGATCTCGACGAGTACGTGTACGGCGCTCTGAAGGCCGGAGCGCGTGGATTCCTGCTCAAGGACGCCGGGCCGGACCTTCTGGTCCAGGCGATCCACGCCGCCGCCAACGGCGACGCACTGATCGCCCCGAGGATCACCGCACGGCTGCTGGCCGCGTTCTCCGAGCCGCCGACCGGCCGCTCGGCAGTCCAACCGGTCGAGCCGCTGACCGCCCGCGAGGAACAGGTCCTGATCGCCGCGGCCACCGGCCGCACCAACGCCGAGATCGCAGCCGACCTGCACATCAGCCTCAGCACCGTGAAGACCCACCTGACCGCAGTGATGGGCAAGATCAACGCCCGAAACCGAGTCGAAATCGCCATCTGGGCTTACGAAACCGGCCGCATCAAGCCCTGAGCGCCACAACCGGGCACCAAGCCCGCAGACGCCGCATACCTGCCGAAAAGAAAATCCCTCCCCGCTGGACGGAGAGGGTGATAGTGGTCAGGGGCGGTCTCGAACCGCCGACCTGCGCTTTTCAGTTCGACAGCGGCCCTTGGGCTCCATGGAACCGGTGTTGTAGCGCAAGGCTCATCGGTCGGCTCGGATGGTTGCTGTCGCCACCTGTTGCGGTCCCGGCTGTGGTCATCAGATCCGAGCCCTGGTCTACGGCGGCCAGGTCGCCGAACCCGCTGACGTCGAGTGCGTCCACCGCGAAACCACCGGCATCCACCGCTTCCACGGCGCCTCCTCCCTAGACGCCTCCCCGTCGAACGAGCCCTTCACCGACCAAACCCGAGCCTTCACCTCCATTACTTTCTGAGGTACGGGTACGGCGTGAGACGTACGCCGGTGTCCTCGGCGATGACGGCCCGGTCGCCGAGCGGCTTGCCGAGGGTGACGACCCCGGTCGATGTTTTCCCGACGTCCGCACCGCCCGGGAGCAATGGACCGTGACTGCCGCCGATGACCACCAGATCGTCGTACTCGACGACGTGGGCCCGGAGGTCGGTCTCATAGAGTCCGTGGCTGACCTCGAAACTGAGGGTCTTGCCGTCGACCCAGTCGAGAACGCCGACGCGGAGCAGGCCCTGCTCGAGCCGGGCGAGACCGGGTAGCGGGTCGGGCCACTGCAGCGACTTGAGCACGCCCGCGGGGGCTGCGACGGCGACAACAGGTCTCGACAGGCCTTGCACCGTGAAGGACCAAGCCGGCACGGTCGCCCGGCCATGGCTGGTCTCCACGTCGGTCGTCGTCAAGGAGCCGCCGGTGATCGTAAGCGTTTCGCAGCTCGGCATCCTCTCGCAGATGTCGTTCGGCGGCCCGATCGCCTCGGTCAGAGCTTGCTGAGCTTCGAGCACCTGCATCGTCTCGTTCGACCCATCTGCGAAATCGACCCGCGTCGTACCACCTTCTGCGAACTGGACCCCGTCCGCGAAGGCAACCCGCCCGGACGACCACGAGTTCTTCTGCTGCCAGGTGTCGAACCCGAGCCCCGGCGTCCGCGTCGAGTACAAGAAGACCCCGGTCACCGGCGCCGGAATCCCCGCCGCCCGCACGGCACGCGCCACCACTCCCGCGCGCGCCACAAACGCTTGTGTGGGCTGAGCTTGCGGCACCAGGTCACCGCCCGGTGTCTTCCACGCCGGCTGCGCTTCCCGATCAGGAGAAACCGAACAGACGTTGCGGTCATTGCGGGAGGACCGGCGGTTCTTGGATCGACAAAACCGCAGCAGAGAGGTGGTCAGGGGCGGTCTCGAACTGCCGACCTGTCGCTTTTCAGTTCGCTGGAATGTCGCACCCGGCTCTGCTACCGAGCGCACGAGCCGGTGCTCGACGCCTGCCAAGTGTGGCGGCTGTAGCGACATGTTGCTGCGCTGGCTGCTACACCGCCGCCTGCCTCCTGCCTGTTCCAGACCTCAGAAATTCGCAGGAGGTTGAAGTCATCTCGCAGATCAACTGACTCAAGGGCGCAGGTCTCGTCCGGTGTCGCAGGAAGTCGCGGGCGGGCCGCCTGTTGCTCGTACACCGGAAGCCGCCCAAGGTGCCGGCGAAGATCGGCGAGTCCAGCCACACGGCCGCTAAGCCTGATGAAATCTTCGCGGTGGTGCGATAGCTTCTCTGCACTATCGGCCGCCGTCGAGGACCCGCCCGCGACGGGGCCGCTTGTGATGCCTGGGGGGCTCTTGAAGCGCAAGGCAGTACTCGTGGCTGTGCTCATCATCGTGGCGACTCTCGCTACGCTCTTGCCGGGATTCCGCGGGGCGCAGGCCGCCACCAGCGTCCCCGGAGTGCCGCAGTCGGTGACGTCGTTCCCGGTGGTCGGCGCGGCTGGTGTGAAGTGGGAACCGCCGACCGACAACCTCGACAGCCCGCCTGAGAGCTACGTGGTCATGCGGCAGCGGGACGACGGACAGTGGGAGGACGTCTCCGGCTCCGTCGATCCGTCGACCCAGCACTGGATCGACACCACGCTGCAGCCCGGTGAGAGTCACCAGTACTACGTCGAGGCGAGGAACGACGTCGGGGCGAGCTCGGGCAGCGGCATCGCCACCGCGACCCGGCCGCTGCAGGATCCCGCGACCGGGTCGGTCAACGCGCTCACCGTGGATGTGAGCCGGGGGTTCAACGGGCCCTCGCCCCTCACCAACGAGGTCGCGACCACAGTCACTGTAGGTCGACCCGAGGGGGCGACCCGTACCCTGTCGGCGGGCGACATCCAGATCACTCTGCCCGCACTGCTGGAGGCACCCCGCACCTACTTTCCCGTCTTCCGGCTGCGCCAGGGCGACGTCGATTGTGGTGTGCCCGGCAACGCGCAGCTCACGCTCACCGAGTTGGCCTACACCGACGATCTCGACATCGCCCTCATGACCGGATATTTCTCATTCTGGCCGTGCGGTGCGGACAGTCACACGGTTGTCGGTGAGATTCGGGTGAACAGCACCAAGCCCTACTCGGCGGCCTCGGTGAGTTCCGACAGCGTCGACTTCGGCCGGGTGCTGGTCGGAACCACCGCCGAACGCTCCATCACCATCACGAACGCGGGGACAACTGATCTGACCATCGCGCGGACCGAGCTGATCGACGGTGACTCGACGCGATGGGGACTCACGAACGACTGCAGCGCGCCGCTGCCCCCCGCGTCCAGTTGCACGATGACGATCACGTTCAAGGCCGCCACCACGTACCCGCTCAACGCGTGGATCCGTATCGTCGATTCCACTCGCCGGGAGTCCCGGAACGTCAAGGCCGTCGCAGCCGGCGAGTCCCCTCCGTCGGCTCCGGATACGGTCGACGCGGTGGCGACACTCACCGGCGTCGACCTCTCGTGGACCGGTCCGAGCCAGGACGGCGCCAGGCCGGTGCAGGGCTTCGTCGTACGTCGTCATGTCGACAACGCCATCACCGAGTACAAGCTGCCCGCCGACCGCCACCAGTGGATCGATCCCGAGCCGACACCAGGCGCCTTCTACTCGGTGGCCGCTGTCAACGAACTCGGACAGGGACCTGCGAGCTTCCCGATCCAGCCGGCGCCGGCCAGGGAACAGCTCGCGGTCTTCAGCGGGCCGACGGGTGCGGACTCGACGTTCGGCGCGGTCGGTATCTGGGGGACCCAGATCGTTCCGTTCGGCCCCGACGCACCCTCCTCCAACCGTGCCGAGCTGGGTGTGTCACCGGACGGCCGGAGCGTGGCCTACACGACCGACGAGGGCGGCAACAGCGTGCTCTGGACCCGCCGAGCCGACGGGCCGGGCAGCCAGCCGGTCACCCGAGTCGTGACCGCCGCGGCCATCCACACGCCGACCTGGTCACCGGACGGTACGCGGATCGCCTACACGACCAAGGAAGGCACGGCTTCCTGCGTTGACATCGTTCCCGCCACGGGCGGCGTCCCGGCTCGGGTCGGGTGCTCCCTCGACTTTCCGGTCTGGCATCCCGACGCACAGTCTCTGATCGTCCGTGACTCCCGAATCAGCGGAGCGCCACTGGCCCGGCTGGCGGCCCGTACGAACGGCACCCGGATCGCAGTCCTGGCCGGTGCGAACGGAGCCACGCACGCCGCGGCATCCCCCGACGGTCGATGGCTCGCGTTCGTGCCTGCCGATCAGCCGAACCGCATCGGCGTCATGCCCCTGACCGGCGGTACGGCACGGCTCAGTGCGGAGCTGCCGCCGTCGTCGATTCTGCGAGTGTCGTGGCGGCCTGACGCGAACGTTATCGCCGTACTCAGCCGTGAGTCAGGTGTCGACCGCCTCCATGTCCTTTCGATGTCGGCCGGTGTCCCGGGTACGGCGAGGCAATTGCTGCAGTCGGTCTCCGGCCAGACGATCCACGACCTCCAATGGCAAGGTCTCGCCACCTACATCAAGCCGACGCCCGGCGTCACGGGTCCGTCGCCGTCGATCGCGTTCGATTCCAGTGGATTGCAGAGCGGATCGGCCATCACCTGCCAGATCGACGAAGGCGCTCCGGTGAGTTGCGCGTCGCCGTACCGCCCGACCGGTCTGACCAGCGGACCGCACACCCTGCGCGTGATCGCCCAGGAGCCGGGTGGGGAGACGTTCGACGGCCGGAAGGTCGTCGCGGCGCGCGCGTTCACGGTTGACGCGGCCCCGCCCGCGGCGCGCATCGTAGCCCCGACCTTCGCGGCGACCGTCGCGTCGAGCGCCACCGTGACCTACCTGGCAACCGACGCCTCGGGAGTCGCGTCGTACGACCTGCGCTATCGGACGGCATCGTCGTCCGGTGCCTTCAGCAACTACGTGTATCCGAAGACCGGAACCACAGCACGCACCTACGTCCTCGCATTGGCAGGCGGATATGAGTACTGCGTTTCCGTCCGCGCCCGCGATCTTGTCGGCAACACGTCGGCCTGGACCGCCGAGAGATGTTTTTCCAGGCCGCTTGACGACCGTTCGCTGAGTGCCGGCACCGGCTGGGTCCGCGGTACGGCGGCCGGCCTGTACTACAGCACCTCAACCTCGAGCGTCAGGTACGACGCGTCCCTGGTCCGAACCATCAAGATGAAGCGGGGCTATCTGCTGGCCACGAAGTGCTCCACTTGCGGAGTCGTGGCGGTGTATCTCGGCACCCGGTACCTCACGACGGTCAACCTGTACGCCGCCACGACTCAGCGTCAAGTGCTGATCGGCATTCCGGCGCAGACCTCGGCGATCAGCGGCACACTACGGATCGCCGCCAGGTCCACCGGCAGGCTCGTTCAGATCGACGGTGTCGCGATCCGCCAGACGTGACCGAGCTCCGCAGACCGTCGGGAGAGGCCGCGCTCTCCCGACGTCCTCCGGGAGCACGCACGGACGTCCCGCACCATTCATCGAACGGCGAGGTCAGAACGCGTCGCGCGGTACCTGGTGTTCGTCGCGCATGGCGGCCCGGCGGTTGTCAGGATCCATGTCTCGAGTGTGCCAGAGTGGCGACCTTCGACGGCCGATCAGCAACTTTGAGCGAAAGGTGCCGATAGACGTGCGTGAGGCGGATGCCGATATTCCGGTCGTGTCGCTCTCGGATGGCGTGGTCACTCTCCGACCTTGGTCGAAAGCTGACGCCGGGTTCATGGCGGAAGCATTCGTCGATCCGTCGATCCGACGCTACAACGGGCCCCATGACCGACTCGGACGACCGGGTCCGCCGCTCTCGATCGAGGGTGCTGAAGCGATCATCGACGAGTTCGCGTCGAGCTGGCGGGCGTTCGTCGCGGCGGAGCCACCATCAGGTGTTGCATTCGCGATCACGGACGCAACCTCTGGCGGCCTGGTCGGCTGCTGCGGCGTCGATGACTGGTCGCAGGCAGACGTAGCGCAGTTTGGCTACTGGATCGGGCCGGGCGCGCGAGGGCGCGGGTACGCGACTCGGGCGGTGGTTCTGCTCACACGGTGGTTGTTCGAGCTCGGCGCAGCTCGCGCCTTCCTGACGGTCGAGGCGGACAATGAAGCGTCGGCTGCGGTGGCCCGCCGAGCGGGGTTCGTGCACGAGGGAACGATGCGCGCACACAGCGTGTGGCAGGGTGAGCGGATCGACGTGATGTGGTTTGCGGCGCTGCCGCTCGAATGGGCGATGCGCGAGCCGCACGAACCAGCGTGATGTGCAACGCGATCGGAGCCGGTTTGTGGCCACCGCCTGTCGATCGGAGGCGTGTGCAACATCCGTGCAACTACGGATGGTCGTTCAGGGGGATTCACGGGGACTGGCGGGGTTGGGCCAGTTCGGCCCGATTCACGCTGGAAAAGAAAAATCCCTCCCCGCTGGACGGAGAGGGTGATAGTGGTCAGGGGCGGTCTCGAACCGCCGACCTTCCGCTTTTCAGGTCGCGAAACCGTGGCGCACCATCTCGGCGATGACTGCGGCCGCGGTCGCTGGGTGGTCATGAAGAGGGGCAGCAGTAGCCCTATGTTGCTGCACCAGCTGCTACACCCGCCGCTCACCTCTCCCCCTGTGTTCCAGCCCTTGGTCTGCGACGGCTGGAACACAGGGGGGAGCGAGGGTGGCGGCAACGTGATCATCAAGGAGCGCGTGCGCAACGTCGTTCGCGCTGGCGAACTGGGCCCGACCCAGGTCGTCAAGGCTGTCCAAGCCCGGATCCCGAACCGGTTCGCAAGCGACGACTTCCAGCGCATGGAGAACCTCAGGTGTCCGGCCGCCGACCAACTCGCCGCACCCGGAGCGGACCGACGAGAAGTACCCAGGAGATTGAGGGCTACAGCACTCGTCCGGATCAGCCGATGATCGCGCTTCCGCCGGCAGGCGTTCGCGGCACCAGTAGAGTCATTGCGTGGACCTGACGAACGTTGATGAAGTCGGAGTCTCGCCCCAGAACGAACACCGGGTGCTGATCAGTTGGCGCCGGGCCGATGGCTGGTCATCCTTCGCTTGTGTCGACCGAGGCTCCGGCTACGTCGCCCCGGAGGATGTGCTCTGGTGGCTGCTACGTCAGGGTGCTCAGCTTGAGTTAGTGCGTCCTGCCCTAGCGGCTGCCTACCCTGACTTCGATGTAGACGCCGAGGTCGACCACGTAACGATGCCTGATCGCGCCGAAAAGCGGGCGAAGGACGAGCAGCGGAGACGCGACGCCCGTGCCGACTTCAAGCGTGCGCGGCGCCAGCGCTGAACGTCCGGAGCTGCCGCAGACAGTGCGACGGGATCACGCGCGAGCGGGACGCTCGAAGCCAATCGTGCGCCTTACCAGGACGAGGGCTCCCGTTGAAGGTGCTCGGACGACGCGGGTCGCTATACGAGCTGCGACTTGACGCCGATCCATTCGCGCAGGAGAGAGGCGAGCGCCGCGTCCTGGACTTCGTCCAGGTGCCACTGGGCGGCGCTGACCAGCTTCTTCGCCTGCCGGGACTGGCGCATTTGCGCACGGTCAAGGCCGCTCAGGTCGCGCCGGTCAGCAAGTAACGCGACCTCGTCCAGATGGACCGGGAGGGCGTTTAGGCACGCCCGGACGATCTCGTCAGCCGATGGCAGCACCGCCAAGTTGATACCCGCACGCCGCATCCTCATCGTGAAGTACGCAAGCTGCTCGGCGCTGTCTGCTTCGGTGAACACAGCCCGTGCCTGCCCCTGGCGCAGCAGCCAGAGCTTCAGTTCGGTCCATTCCGCCCGTCGGCGCGACTGCCCATCCATCTGCTGATCGATGACCAACAACAGATACAGCCACCAGTTGGCTCGCTCATTCGGCGCCGGCTGACGACGGTCCAGCCACCGGCCGCGGCGGTGGTCATCGAACCGGAGCAGGTCGACCAACCCGTCCTTGATGGCCTGGCGTCGGCCGTCACCCGCCGGATCCTCAGTCCCGCTCATCGCACTAGCATGCCCGTGGACTGCGCCATCGCGAAACGTCCGGATCTGCCGCTGTCGGAGAAGCTCGGAACTGCCGATGGTTGAGCACGCGCCTCGGCACCGTGAGAGAGTCGCGGCGTGAAGCCTGGGCAACTGTGCCGTGTGGTCGCGACGTTCATTGAGGATAGGAACGGTCGTGCGCTGGTGCGGCTGCCGAACGGCTCGAAGACGTCCATTCCCTACGACGCGATCGAGTCTCGGGGAGCTCGCGCTCACTTCATTCCGGCGCAGGACGGCTCGACCGTCACCGTGCTTTGCCTCGATGACGATTGGTCGGGCGAGGGGTCGGGATTCCTAGAGGCGGCCAAGCTGTTGCTCGCGCACGTCGAAACGCACTGACCCGCTCGGGCGCGGCTAACGCACTCAACTGCCGCGATCCGGAACGAGGGGCCGCCAAATCACCGTCGCGCAGCGAGCGGCAGTGTATGAGTCGCATGGCTTGGCCGCTGAGGAACTTGGGTCGAGGATCTTCGAGTCGAGAGCGCCAAGCTCGCGGACCGCACCGCACATTGAAGGAGACCGGACGCCCTGTGCGCACGCGTCACCGCAGGAGAAGCCCTCGGGCGGCTGCAGGAACCCTCATCTGCGGTCCACTGCAGCAACGTCGTTGCTGCAGTAGGTGGGTGATTCGGATCGTTTCCGACGCAAATGTGCAGGTCAGAAGGGTGGTCAGGGGCGGTCTCGAACCGCCGACCTTCCGCTTTTCAGGCGGACGCTCTACCAGCTGAGCTACCTGACCGGGGAGAAAATTCGGCGGCGGTGTTGTGGACACCGCCGCCTTCTCCTGGCGACCCAGACGGGACTCGAACCCGCGACCTCCGCCGTGACAGGGCGGCACGCTAACCAACTGCGCCACTGGGCCTCGCGACTCGATGATCTTACAGCATCTTCGAGGTACTTCTTGCACCGGCCTTTCGACCGTATCCCCAACGGGATTCGAACCCGCGTTACCGCCTTGAAAGGGCAGCGTCCTAGGCCACTAGACGATGGGGACTCGGACCCGCGGGAGCCGAAGCTCCAGGGACAGCCGTAAGCATAGAGGACATGTTGTCAGGCTCCAAAACGAGTTCCTGACAGGGCGCCGTACGCCGGGGAGGAGGTCGGCGTACGGCGCCCCGGGCCGGGTGGGACTGGCCGGCCAGGACAGCTGATCGCGCGACGTCAGGTGGTCGCGTCAGGGGCGATCAGCTGCGTGTACTGGGCGGAGAAGAGGCTGTGAAAACTCAGCGCGGGCAGGACGAAGCCCTGTGGCCGGGCCGCGTCCGCGAGGCCGTAGGCCCAGAGGGCGGACCGCATCCGTTGGTTGGGGGTGCCGTGGTGGCCGGCGCCGGTGAAGCCGCAGTCGCCCAGTTGGTAGAACATCTGGCCGAAGGCCTGGACCCGCTTCCAGTTCATCGCCTCGCCGCGGGCGTGTGTGAGGAAGTACGCACTGAACGCGTCGGCCATCAACTCGGCCCACCGGGACGACTCCGGCGCGGGCAGGTCGGTCCGCATCAGCCCGTCGGAGTACTGGACCTGGTGACCGAACTCGTGCGCCAGGATCGCCTGCGGCGCGACGTCGCTCAGTCCGACCTTCGCGAAGCCCTCCAGGACGCCGTCGCCGAACACGATCCGCCGGTGTGAGGCGCCGTACCCCGGGGTGTTCTCGCCGCCAGGAGAGGCGTACGCGTTGAACGTGAACAGCGGCAGGTCGCCGTACCCGAGGGCGGCGCTGTTCAGCTCACGGGCGACCAAGTCGGCCGAGACCCGCGAGGCGGCCGGGTCCTCCTTGTACAGGACCGTGAACACCCGGTAGTTCCGCTCGGCGTCGAGCATGATCCGCCCGTGCGCCGGCACCAGCTCGACGTCGCTCGAGTCGATGTCCCAGAACCCCTTCAACTTCGCGAACGTCTTGTCCACGGTGTGAGTGAACTCACCCTGTACGCCGTAGCTGAACGGGCCGCTCTGCGGGAAGTACACGGCGTCCACCATCGCCATGTCGAACAGCAGCACGTGCAGTACGGCGAGGCGCTGCTCGAAGGTCCACGACGTGACGTCGGGTGTGATCGCCGCCACCACGGGCGGCGTCGCGCTGGGGCACTCGTACTGCGTCGGGTCGATGGCTGCGAGCAGGGCGTCCCGGACCGGGCTGTCGGGCAGCCCGAGCTGGGCCCTGACCGCCTCTGCGCGCTCTCGCATGGCAGGCAGGTTGTCGACGACCTGCTGGACCTCAGGCGACAGGGTCTGCGCCGCAACAGCAGCCGAGGCCGGCGGGGCCGTCAGCCCGAGTGAGAGGCCGACGGCGACGACCGCCGACCAGATCAAGCTCTTTCTCATGAACACTCCTAGGGGACCGAGGGGAAGCGGCATCAGTATTGGCAGCCGCCCGCGGCCGTCACGAGGTCTTGAACCTGTCGGAATCCGGCATGGCGAGAACCTGTCGCCTGCTGGTACACAGAGGCATGGAGTCGCTCCAGGCGTTGGGTGTCTCGGGCCCGGCCGAGACGCTGTACCTCGACCTCCTGCAGAACCCGGGGAGCACGCCGGACGCGCTCACGGCGCGCTACGGCGACATCGAGGCCTGTCTGGCCGAGCTGACCGCACTGGGCCTGGTGGAGCGGGCTGACGGCTCACTGGTGGTCCGCCCGCCCCGGCTGGCCATGGACGCTGTGGCGGAGCGGCACATCAGCCGGGCCGCGCTGGCCCGTGAGAGCGCCGATCTGCTCACCGAGCTCTGGAAGACGGCGGCCGGGAAGCAGGACTACCTCGAGGTGCTGCCGACGTACGACGCCGCGCAGTCCGTGCTCAACTTGGTCCAGACCGACGCCCAGGTGCAGGTCCGGGCGATGACGATGGGCAACATCGCTGCTCGCGAGCTCCGGATCGTGGAGGGCCTGTTCGACGCGCTGCGCCGTGGCGTTCGGTACGACGTCATCTACGGAGCGCATGTCCTCCAGGACGCCGGCGCGCTGCATCTGGTGCAGGAGTGCATCGACGCGGGGGAGCAGGCACGGGTGTTCCCGCACGTACCGCTCAACATCACGATCGTCGACGAGCGGTGGGCGCTGGTCGGCGCGCGGACGGAGGTACGCCGGGGGCCCGAGTTCGTCGCGCTGGTCGTGCACGACTCACCGCTGCTCGGCGGCCTGGAGCGGATCTTCGAGGCGCTCTGGCGGATCGCCGTACCGATCACCAGCAGGACCGAACTGAACGACGTGACGGCCGGTCCGAGCCTGGAGGCGAAACGGCTGCTGACCTACCTGAGCGCGGGGCTCACCGACGAGTCGATCGCCCGCGAGTTCGGCGTCAGCGAGCGCACCATCGCCCGCCGGATCGGTCGGCTGCAGGAGGCGCTGGGCGCCCAGACCAGGTTCCAGCTCGGCGTTCAGGCGTCCCGTCAGGGCTGGCTCTGACTCACTACGCTGGCAGCGTGATCGAGATGAGCCGGGCGGACTTCGAGGTGCTGGTCGCGCAGGCGCTGGACGAGGTGCCGGAGGAGCTGGCGGCGCTGATCGACAACGTGGCGGTCTTCGTCGAGGACGAGCCGCCCGCGGGTGATCCGGAGCTGCTCGGGATCTACGAGGGCATCCCGCTGACCGAGCGCGGGCACTACTACGGCGGTGTCCTGCCGGACCGGATCACGATCTACCGGAACCCGACGCTGGCGATCTGCGAGACCTTCGACGACGTCGTCGACGAGGTCAACATCACCGTCGTGCACGAGATCGCGCACCACTTCGGCATCGACGACGCCCGGCTGCACGAACTCGGGTACGGCTGACCGTAGGCCGATCGCGGTTCGGTGGGGTAGCCTCGGGCGGCCGGTTTCGGGGACCGGTCCGCCTACTCTTTTGAACGATCTAGTGAGGCCTTCGCCCGTGAGCGATCAGCAACCGCCTGCCTGGAACCCGAACAACCCGTACGGCGCCCCGCAGGACCACACCGCCCCGCTGCCCCAGTACGGCCAGCCACAGCAGTACGGCCCGCCCCAGCAGTACGGCCAGCCCCAGCAGTACAACCCTCCGCCCCAGCACGCTGTGCCACCACCGCAGTACGGCACGCAACCCCCGCAGTACGGCGGCCCGCAGTACGACCCGTACCGCGACCACCAGCCGCCCAAGGGCGGCAAGGGCCCCTGGCTCGCCGCGGCCGCGGCTGTCGTGGTGCTCGGGCTCGTCGGAGGCGCCGTCGTCCTCCTGACCCGCAGCGACGACACCGCGGCAGCCGACGCCCCTATCCCGACCGCCACGTACACCGACGGCGTGTCCACCCCGACAGTGAACCCGTCGACGGAACCGCCGTCCACCAGCCCGTCCACCACCGCACCGACGACGCCGTCGGTCACGCCAACGACTCCGGAACGGCGACGCACGCTGAAGGACGTCGACAAGGGCATCCTCGTGTACGACGACGTGTACGTCGCCCCCGCCGCCGGCTGGCGCAAGAGCCGCTCGACGACGTACTCCGTGACGCTCGGCGCGACGACCAGGGCCGGTGCCGCCATGGCGGTGGTCAACCCGGCCGGTATCGCCCCGCGGACCGCGGTCGCGGCGGTTGCGCGGGCGCTGATCAAGGCCGACCGGCTGAAGGCCGTGAAGCAGAGCCCGGTCCGGACCATCAGCCCGGCGAACTCGAACATCGGCGCCGCGGCCGCGCTGAGCTACTCCGGCCGCTACACCGCGCCGGACGGCACGGTCTTCTCGATGGTCGCCAGGTGTACGACGATGACCGGCGTCGAGTCGGTGCACAACGTGACTGTCACGCTGTGCGTCGCGGCCCGGAAGGACGCGCAGAAGGCGGTCTTCCGGGACGGCGACCGGATGCTCGCCTCGCTGGCCCGGTCGATCTAGGCCTAGGAGCGGCCGAAGAGGAGTTTCCAGGGCATCAGGGCGGATTCGAGCTGGACCTTCAGGCTCATCTTGGAGACGCCCTCGGTGCGCTCCTCGAAGCGGATCGGCGTCTCGGCGATCTTCAGGCCGCGCTTGACCGTGCGGTAGTTCATCTCGACCTGGAACGAGTACCCGTTGCTCTGGATCGATGCCACGTCGATCCAGCGCAGGGTGTCCGCCTTCCACGCCTTGAACCCGGCCGTCGCGTCCTTCACGTGCAGCCGCAGGATCGCGTTCACGTAGACGTTCGCGAACGCGGACAGCGCGCGCCGGTGCCAGCCCCACTCGGCCGCGGCCGAGCCGCCCGGCACGTACCGCGAGCCGATCACCACGCCGGCGTCGGTGGTGCGCAGCATCTCGACCATGGTCGGGATGACCGAGGCCGGGTGCGACAGGTCCGCGTCCATCTGGATGACGATGTCGGCGCCCTCGTCGAGCGCGCGGGTGATCCCGGCGACGTACGCGCGGCCGAGGCCGTCCTTCACGGTCCGGTGCAGGACGCCGACCGTCTCCGGCGACGCCTTCGCCAGCTCGTCGGCGACGTCGCCCGTACCGTCGGGGGAGTTGTCGTCGACGACGAGAAGCTCCAGGCCGGGCAGGTTCAGGTCGGACAGCAGCCCGGCCAGCACGGGCAGGTTCTCCCGCTCGTTGTAGGTCGGTACGACGACCACGATCTTGGCTAGCTCACCCATGACTTTCCTTCGTCGGAGACACCGAAAGCTACCGCATCCGCGGTCAGAGCTGGGCGAGCGCCTCGTCGACGGTGCTGTAGATCTGGAACTGTCCGCCCAGCCCGGTGATGCTCAACGGGCGGTCGACGGGCCTGCCGACGCCGACCAGCGCCAGGCTGATGTTGTGCTCGCCGGCCAGGTTGCGGGCCTCGACGAGGTTGCCGAGGCCGGCCGAGCTGCAGAACGTCACGGCGGACACGTCGATCAGGACCAGCCGGGCCGGCGGCGCGACCGCGGCGCGGATCGCCTCGGCGGCGAAGTCGGTGCTCGCGATGTCGATCTCGCCGGACATCCGGACCAGCAGGACGTCGGGCGCCAGTTCCTCGGTGACCGCGTCGAAGGTGGTGCGGATCATCTCGCCGTCCCGCGGCTCTGGGTGGCTGGTCACGCGGGTTCTCCCCCGGGGTAGCGCCACGAACGCGGGTCCTGGCGGAAATGGAACTGCCCTGCGCTCCCACCGTATGCCCCAACGTGCGAGCCTCACAACGGTTCTGCCACCGATGGACGCCGGAGCGTGACCTCCCGGATGCAGGCGCTCCGGATCGAAGCGAACGTCGGACCTACAACGGTGATAGACAAAGCGGTATGGGCGTTCTGGATGGCAAGGCTGCATTGGTCACCGGAGGGTCGCGGGGCATCGGCGCCGCGATCGTACGACGGCTCGCCGCGGACGGCGCCGTGGTGACCTTCACGTATGCGAGCAGTGACGCGGCGGCGGCCGATGTCGTGACGCAGGTCAAGGCGGCCGGCGGCCGGGCGATCGCCGTCCGGGCGGACCAGGCCGACCTGTCCGGGATCGACGAGCTGTTCGCCCGGGCGGCCGAGCCGACCGGGACGCTGGACGTCTTCGTCTGCAACGCGGCGCAGGCGCTGGTGAAGCCGATCGCCGACGTCACGGTCGAGGACTACGACCAGCTGTTCGCGACCAACGTCAAAGGTCCGTACTTCGCGATCCAGCGCGCCGGCCAGGTGCTGCCCGACGGCGGCCGGATCGTCGCACTGTCGACGCTGAACACCGTGGTGCCGGGCCCCGGGATCTCGCTGTACGCCGCGAGCAAGGCCGCGCTCGAGCAGTTCGTGAAGGTCGCCGCGCGGGAGTACGGGCCGCGCGCGATCACCGTCAACACGGTGTCGCCCGGCGCGACGGACACCGACATGTTCCACGACCACAACCCGCCCGCGGCCGAGGAGGCGCTGGTCGGTATCACCGCGCTCGGCCGGATGGGCGAACCGGCCGAGGTCGCGGACGTGGTCGCGTTCCTCGCCGGTCCGGACGCCCGCTGGATGACCGGGCAGAACCTGCGCGCGACCGGAGGGATGCTGGTCTGACGACCACGAGCCTGATCGCCGAGGTCGACGCCGCCGCGGACCCCGCGGTGGCGGAGGTTCTCGCACGCTACTTCCAGCTCCAGCCCGGCGGGTACGGTCACGGTGACCGGATGATCGGCGTGAAGCTCTCGACCATCCGCGGCATTCTCAAGCCGTACCTGCGGGCCGGTCTGCCGCTGCCCGAGCTGGAGCAGGCGCTGACCAGCCCGGTGCACGAGCATCGCCTCGCGATCCTTTGCCTGCTGGCCGATCGCGCGTCCCGCAGTCTCAAGCCACGGACCGCGGACCCGCACGAACTCGCCGCTATCTACGAGCTCTACTTACGCAGTACGCCGTATATCAACAACTGGGATCTCGTGGACTGCAGCGCTCCCCAGATCGTCGGCGGGTACCTGCTCGACAAGCCGCGGGACCCGCTCTACGCACTGGTTCGCTCGAGCTCGCTCTGGGAACGCCGGATCGCGCTCATCGCCACGCAGTACCTCATCGGCGCCGGACAGACCGCCGACACCTACCAACTGGCGGCCGAGGTGCTCCACGATCGCGAAGACCTTGTGCACAAGGCCTCCGGCTGGATGTTGCGGGAGGCAGGCAAGCGGGTGTCCGAGGACGAACTGCGCGCCTTCCTGGACCGATACGCGACCCGCATGCCGCGCACCATGCTCCGCTACGCCATCGAGCGACTCGACCCGGTCAGCCGGAAAGCCTATCTCGCGCGATAAGTCGACAAATCAGCTCTCCGTCCGGCCGTGGGCGTACGGCGGGGCCTCGAGCGCGCAATGCACGTGGTGGTCGACGAGATGCGGTTCGCGCGGCTTGTCCCGGTCGCCGATCGTCACCCACGCGATCACGCCGCCGGCCGCCGCGAGACCGGCGGAGATCCACAGCGCGCGGCCGAATCCGTTGTGGAAGGCAACGGGATCGAGATAGGTGTCGCCGGTGATGCCGGCCGCCATCGGGATCGCCGCGACCGCCATCAGCTGCGCGGTCCGTGCCACGGCGTTGTTCACCCCGGACGCGATCCCGGCGTGGTGGTCCTCGACCGACGCCAGCACGGTCGCGGTCAGCGGCGCCACGGTCGCGACGAGGCCGAGCCCGAGCAGGACGACGGCGGGCAGTACGGCGTTGGCGTAGCTCGTGCCGGTGTCGATCCGCAGCATCAGCAGGAAGCCGCCCGCTAACAGCAGGGGCCCGACGGTCATCGGGATGCGCGGGCCGATCCGGTCCGCCAGACCGCCCGCGTACCCCGACAGGAACAGCATCAGAACAGTCATCGGGAGCAGCGAGGCGCCGGCCCAGAGCGCGGAGTAGTTCAGGGCGGTCTGCAGGTAGACCACGAGGAGGAACGTGGCAGTGCCGAGCGCGCCGTAGACGACGACGGTGACCAGGTTCGCGCCGGTGAAACGGCGATTGGCGAAGATGCTCAGCGGCAGCATCGGGTACTTACCGCGCCGTTCCACCTCGACGAACGCCGCGAACGCGACGACTCCGATGATCATGCTGGTCAGCACCATCGGATCGCCGAACCCGTGGTCGCCGGCGCTGATCAGGCCGAACGTGAGCCCGGCCAGACCCAGTGTCGCCAGGATCGCGCCGCTGATGTCGAGCTTGCCGGCGGCCTCCTCGTCGCGGGTCTCCGGGACGTGGCGCAGCGTCACCAGCACGGTCGCCAGTGCGAGCGGCACGTTGAGCAGGAAGATCAGCTGCCAGGAGCCGCGGTCGACCAGCGTGCCGCCGACGAACGGACCGACGGCCGCCGCGACCGAAGTCAGGCCCGACCAGGCGCCGACCGCCTTGCCGCGGTCGGAGTGCTGGAAGGTGGTCTGCAGGATCGCCAGGCTGCCCGGTGTCAGCAGCGCGCCGCCGATGCCCTGCAGGACGCGGCCCGCGATCATCACCTCGAGGTTCGGTGCGATCGCGCACACGACCGAGGCCGCCGCGAACCAGATCACTCCGACCACGAACGTCCGCCGCCGCCCGAGCCGGTCGCCGAGCGAGCCGCTGAGCAGGACCAGCGAGGCAAGCATCAACATGTAGCCGTTGATGATCCACTGCAGACCGGCCATGCCGGCGTTCAGGTCCTCGCCCATCGCCGGCAGTGCGACGTTGACGACCGTCCCGTCCAGGAAGGCCATCCCCGAGCCCAGCGCCGTCGCGGCCAGCACCCACCGGCCCCGCGCGGTACCCAGCGCGATCCGCTCTTCAGTCATACGGTCAGCGTGGCAGATCCAGCTGCAGTACGACGAGCGCCTTGTCCGCCGGGATCCCGGACCGGATCGCGAGGTGCGGCGGATCGCCGACCGCGCACCGGGTCTCGGTCAGCAGCGGGCACACCGCGTTGAGCAGTCCGCTGGTGACGGTGAGGTCGGTCGGCAGCGTGTTCTCGGCGCCGGCGGTCAGTGGCCGGATGGCCGCCCCGGCCCGGGTCGGCTCCGACGGGCTGGCGAGCACCGTCGAGCCGGACAGCCGGTACGTCAATTGGATCCGGGTCGCCGCGACCGTCAACGGAATGTAGTCGGACGCGGTCAGTGTGGTGTTCCCGAGCGGCACCGACTGGTTGTCGGCGACCACTTTCAGATTTGTCACCCGCGGCGTCGTCCGGGCCATCATTCCGGGCAGGTGCTCACCGGTCGCCGGCACCTGCAGCGGCAAAATGTCGGTGGCCTGGGGCAATATCAGGTTTTCGGTGACGTCGAACGATCCGTCCGGGCGCGGCACGGCGGTCAGCTTGATACCGGCGGTCTGCTGCCCGGTGCCCGGTGTCCGCGTTGTGTTCCTGGCGGCCGGGGCGGACGGCGGCAAGGTGCCGAGGCCCGGGCTCGGCGCGGCGGGCTTGACGGACCCGCCCGAACAGGCTGCGATCGCGCCGTACCCCAGCAACAGCGCGGCCACCGTCAGGTATCTGGTGCCGGTGCGCCGGGGTTCCTCCACCCCCGATGTGCTGGCCGGGAGGAACCCGGAGCGCCCCTCTCCAGCCACGCGGCCACCGCCCCCCAAAACGGACCTGACCGTTTCCCCTGGCGATCGGGTCGGACTTCCGCATACGATACGCCCCAATTCTCGGGGGCGGGCAATTCTTGACGCTATTTTCCGATGAACTTCGGAGGGGGAGAAGAATGCGGGGACGGAGTGTGCCCGGGCAATCCCGGGCGGTAAACACAAGTGTTTCGAGAATTCACGGTCCGGTAATTCGGCGGGTGCTTCCGCTGCTGCTGGCGGTCATCGTCGCGGCGGCTCCGGCGCTGCTGACGGCGCCGGCCGAGGCGGCCGCGGGCGCGAACCTCTACTTCGTCCAGGGCCTGCCGGGACGCACCCTGGACATCAGCGTCGACGGCCGTCAGGTCGCGACCGGGGTGGCCGGCGGGAAGCTCGTCGGGCCGTTCGGGGTGGCCGCCGGGAAGCGGATGGTCACCGCCCGGCAGAACGGGAAGCTGGTGATCCAGCGCGAGGTGTCCGCCGGGTCCGGGGCGAGCCTGGACGTCGTCATCCATCAGCCGGTGTCGCCGACGGGTGCCCCGCTGATCACGACGTACGTGAACCAGTTGACCGCGGTGCCGAAGGACAAAGGCGGTCTGCGGGTCGCGCACGACGCGGCCGTCGGTCCGGCCGACATCCGGGTGAACGGGAAGGTGCTGTTCCAGAACGTCGCGAACGGGGAATCCCTGGACGTGGTCGTTCCGGCCGCCACCTACAAGGTCGACATCGTGCCGACCGGCGCGACATCGCCGGTGGTTCTCGGTCCGCTCGACCTGCCGGTGCAGGCCGGGTACCTGACCCGGGTGTTCGCGATCGGCGCCCCGGCGCAGAAGACGATGACCGTCGCTCTGGGCACCATCAAGGTTCCGGCCACCGGGTCGGACAAACCGGGTGTGGTGAACACCGGAACCGGCGGGCAGGCAGCAGGGCTCAACCAGGTGCAGAGCTCTGCCGGCCAGTCCGGCCTGTGGGTCGTCGTGTTCCTCGCCGCTCTCGGCGTGGCGGTCGTCACCGGCCGGAAGGTGGTTCGTCGCTGAAGCGGAAGTTGGTGTGTACGACGTTGTGCTGTTTCGCCCTGGCCGGCTGTGCGGCCGAGGCGGGCAGTGCGACGCCTTCGCCCACGGCCACGTTCAGCTTCACGGTCGGCCGTCCGCCGTCGGTCGCCGAGCCCGCCACACCGCTGTCGACCACACCGCTGTCGACCACACCGCTGTCGACCACACCGGGGCGGATCGGCACGCCGGCTCCGAGCCAGCGGATCCGCTTCGTGCCGCAACGGATCGTGTTGCCGGGCGGCGCGAACGCGTCCGTTCTCCCGGCGACGACGGTCGCCGGCCAACTCCAGGTGCCGACGGCACAGCATGTCGGCTGGTGGGACGGCGGCGCCGAGGCGGGTGATCCGTTCGGCTCGGTGGTGCTGGCGGGGCATGTCGACAGCAAGACCGAGGGGCTCGGGTTCTTCGCCCGGTTGCCCGAGGTACGGCGCGGTGAGGTCGTCGTACTGCGGGGCTCCGGCCACACGGCGTCGTACCGGGTCGTCTCGGTCGTGTCCGTCCGGAAGGACGCGCTCGCGACGAAGAGCGGCGCCTTCGACCAGACCGTCGACCACCGGCTCGTACTGATCACCTGCACGGGCGCGTACGACGCCTCCCGCGGCGGGTACGAGGACAACCTGGTGGTGACCGCCGAGCCGATCGGCCTGGCGCAGTAGGCTCGGCCGTCATGGCCAGGTATTTCGACATCCATCCCGAGAACCCTCAGCGGCGGTCGATCGGGCAGGTGGTGGACCTGCTGCGTGAGGACGGGCTGATCGCGTACCCGACCGACTCCTGCTACGCGCTCGGCTGTCAGCTGGGCAACCGGGACGGGATCGACCGGATCCGCACGATCCGGCACCTGGACGACCGGCACCACTTCACCCTGGTGTGCGAGAACTTCGCGCAGCTCGGTCAGTTCGTGCACATCAGCAACGCGGTGTTCCGCTCGATCAAGGCGGCCACGCCGGGCAGCTACACGTTCATCCTGCCGGCCACCAAGGAGGTCCCGCGCCGGCTGCTGCACCCGAAGAAGAAGACCGTCGGTGTGCGGATCCCGGACCACGTGGTCACCCAGGCGCTGGTCGCCGAGCTCGGCGAGCCGCTGGTCTCCAGCACCCTGCTGCTCCCGGGTCACGAGGAGCCGATGACGCAGGGCTGGGAGATCAAGGAAGAGCTCGACAACCAGATCGACGCGGTCATCGAGGGCGAGGCGGGCACCGAGCCGACCACCGTCGTGGACTTCTCCGACGACGGCCCCGAGGTGGTCCGGGTGGGCTCGGGAGACCCGGCTCCGTTCGAGTGAACCCTTGCGATTCGCAAGAAACTGCCTGATGGTGGCGGGTGAGCGTTAGTCAGTTACCTCACCCGCCCCGGAGGGACTCATGCGACGTGCTCTGCTCGCCCTGACCGTTCTGCTCCTCACCGCGCTGATGCCGGCCTCCGCGCAGGCCTACGCCAACGCCTTCTTCCCGACCCAGAGCAGCGGCAACCGCGGCGCCGACGTCCAGGCGATCCAGTTCCTGCTGCAGTACGCCGGGCAGTCCGTCGACGCGGACGGCGTCTTCGGCGCGACCACGGTCACGGCCGCGAAGGCGTTCCAGACCGCCAAGGGCCTGGGCGTCGACGGGATCGTCGGACCGCAGACGTGGGGAGCGCTGACGCCGACGCTCCGCTCCGGTGACAGCAACGCGGCGGTGAAAGCGTTGCAGGTCGAGCTGAACGCAAAGCGCCGCCTCAGCCTCCCGGTCGACGGTGTTTTCAGTACGGCGGTCCGCGACGCGGTCGTGTCGTTCCAGTCGCACGCGGGCATCGGCGCGGACGGCATCGTCGGCCCGATCACCTGGCGCAACCTGGCCTGGCACTACGACTACCCCGACTTCAGCGCAAACCTGTGCGACCAAGACCCGGACGGCAACGGTACGGCGGCCAACTGGGCAGCCGCTGCGCCGGTAGCGCAGCTGGAAGCCGCGGCCCGTTCGTTCGCGTCCACGGGCCAAGGCAAGGTCCCGTACGGCGACGCGGGCTTCGAACACGGCGGTGACATCCCCGGCCACGCCAGCCACGACAACGGGATGGACATCGACATCTGGCCGATCCGCACCGACAACGGCCAGTGCACCGCGGGCCGGATCACCTGGGAGTCGACGACGTACGACCGGGCCGCTACCCGCCAGCTGATCCAGGCCGTCCGCGCCGCGGCGCCGGGCCATGTGAAGTACATCTGGTTCAACGATCCGACCTTGATCAGCGAGGGCCTGACGCAGCAGTGGCCGGCCCACGACAACCACCTGCACGTCCGCTACTGCGAGAAGGTCCACCCGAACAGCACCTACGTCTGCTGACACACTGTCCGGCGTGACATACACCCTCGATCTGAACCCTGACGAGCTGCTCACCACGACCCGTACCGTCCGCAAGCGGCTCGACCTCGAGCGGCCGGTGCCGATGGAGCTGATCCGGGAGTGCATCGAGATCGCGTTGCAGGCCCCGTCGGGCAGTAATCGGCAGACGTGGCACTGGCTGGTGATCACGGACGCCGAGAAGCGCGCCGCGGTCGGCGAGTACTACCGGCGGGCCGTCGAGCAGTACCTGGCCGGACCGGGCGCGGCGGGCAAGCTGCACGCCGACGACCCCGAGCGCGGGCCGGTCCAGCGCCGGGTCGGTGACAGTGTTGCCTACCTGGGCGAGCGGATGGGGCAGGTCCCGGTGCTGGTCATTCCCTGCCTGGAGGTGCGGAAGCTGCCGGCCGGGAACCAGGCCGGGCTGTGGGGCTCGATCCTGCCGTCGGCGTGGAGCTACATGCTGGCCGCGCGGGCCCGCGGCCTCGGTACGGCGTGGACGACACTGCACCTGACGTACGAGCAGGAGGTGTCCGAGCTGCTCGGGCTGCCCGAGGAGATCCGGCAGACGGCGCTGATCCCGACGGCGTACACGCTCGGGACCGGCTTCAAGCCCGCGGCCAGGCAGCCGCTCGACGACGGCCTGCACATCGACGGCTGGTGATCAGGACGCCGCCATCTCCTCGATGGTCAGGCCGCTGAGCACCGACCGGGGCTCCGTGACGGTCAGGTCGAGATCCGGGTCGGCGTCGGCGTCCTTCACCTTCACCAGCAGCCAGTCGCCGCCCGTGCGGGTGAATGCCCAGGCGCCGTTGAGCTTGACGCCGTGCAGTTGCACCTTCAAGTGTCCGCGGTCGATCGCCTCGGCCGGGTCGACCAGTTGCTGCCGGTCGTCGCGGGTCAGGTTCGTGTAGACGCCGGCGTCCCAGACGATCACCGCGCCGCTGCCGTACTGCGCGTCGCGATGCACACCCTCGTACGACGCGTACTCGAGGTCGTGGTCGCTCGTGAACACCGCGAGCCGCTTCACGATCGGGTCCAGCGACGGCCCCCGCGGCACCGCCCAGGACTTGAGCACCCCGTCCACCTCCAGCCGTACGTCGTAGTGCAAGCGCCGGGCATCGTGCAGTTGCACTACGAAGATCGGCCTGGTCATAGGGCCTCCCGTCCTGGACTGAGGAGCTGAGGGAGCGAAGCGACCGGAGCGACGAGGGAAGGACGGGAGTCACAGCCCCATGACCCAGCGCGCCGGAGGCCCGCAATCAGCACAGCCAATGGTGGCTCCTGACGAATTCGAGTTACCGCTAACGGTCTGTCATCTGGCGGTTGTAGGCTGGCCTCTGGCTGAGCAACCAGCCCTCCACACTCTCCTCCATCATCCGCCCCTGTCACGAAGCAGGTGCCATGCCCGTAGCCCCCTCACCGGCGCGGCCGATCGCCGTACAGATCCGCATCGGCGGACGCTGGATCGCGGGTCAGGAGCTGGGCCGCCGGACCGGAGCGGCCGGGACCGACGAGGTTCTCGTCAGTCACCACGGCCATCTCGTCTGGATCGACCAGCACCAGGTCCGCGAGTCCCGAAGCTGAAACCCTTGACAAACAAGGGCTTTCAGCAAAGAGCTTTCGCAACCAGGTTACCGATCTCGATCGCGGACGCCGACCCACTCGGGTCGAAAAGCGTCCGGGTCAACGCGAACGTGACGCCTGAGCGGGTGTCCGCCCAGGCGACGCTACCGCCCATGCCCGGCCAGCCGATGGTCGCCGGGCTCTCGTCCGCGCTCGACCCCAGCCGCCCGATCGAGTAGCCGAGCGCCAGAGTCGCCGGATTGCCGAGCAGTTCGTCCTGCGCGACCAGTGCCGGCCCGGTGATCACCGGCACGGCCTCCGGCCGGACCAGTCGCACTCCGTCGACCTCGCCGATCAGGGCGGCGTACAGCTTGGCGATCCCGCGGGCGGTCAGGATCGCGCTCGACGCGTCCTCGATCGCGAGCAGCTCGGGCCGGTTGACCACCGCGGCCCGCGGCTGCATCGCGCGCGGAACGACCTGCTCGAACATTCCGGCCAGCATCGCGAACGTCTCCTCGGCGCCCTCGGGCTCCACCAGTTGTGCGAGCCGGTGCCGCTGGTTCCCGGGCAGGGCGAAGAACACGTTTTCCTCGATGCCGAGCGGGTTCAGGACCTCCCGCAGTACGTCGGAGATCGTCCGGCCGGTCGCGCGCCGGACGATCTCGCCGACCAGGACCCCGAACGTCTCGGCGTGGTACGTCATCTTCGTGCCCGGCTCCCACCAGGGCTCTGTGGCGGCGAGGCGGTCCGCCTGTTCAGACAGCGTTTTCCGGGTCGTTCCGGGCGGCAGCGCGGGGAGGCCGACCGAATGGGTCAGCACGTGCCGCAACGTCGCAGTGTCCTTGCCGTGCGCCCCGAATTCGGGCCAGATCTCGACAATCGGCCGGTCGTAGTCAAGGACACCGCGATCCACCAGCACATTGGCGACCGTCGCGGACGCGCCCTTTCCGGTGGACGCGGCGAAGTACAACGTCTCGGGCGTGACGCCGTCGCCCGCGACCGCGTCCACGACCAGCTCGCCCTGCCGGTACACCGCGACCTGCAGACCGAGCTCGGTCCCGGCCAGCTCGTCGATCCGCCGTTGTACCTGGTCCTGAAGATCCATCCGTCCATCCTCTCTCCCGCGGGTACGTCGGAGACCGGGCGGAACTTTTGACACACTGCGCTCGTGGAACTGCGGCAGCTGGAGTACTTCGTGGCGGTGGCGCACGAGCGGAGCTTCACGCTGGCCGCCCGCCGGTTGCACGTGGTGCAGAGCGCGGTCAGTGCAGCGATTTCCGCGCTGGAGAAGGACCTGAAGGTGACACTGTTCGAACGCAACGCCCAGCGGGTGGTGCTGACCGAGGCCGGTACGGCGTTGCTCCCGGAGGCGCTCGCCGTGCTCGACGCGGTCCAGGGCGCCCGAGACGTCGTCGACGAGCTGGGCGCCGGGATGCGCGGGCGCGTGCGCGTCGGACTGCTGCCGGGGCTCGGGCTGATCGACCTGCCGGCAGCCGCGGGTGAGTTCCGCCGCCGGCATCCGAACGTCGAGCTGCAGTTGCGGGTCGAGCCGGAAGGGTCCGCCGGCGTCGTCGTCGGGCTCCGGAACGGCGATATCGACGTCGGTTTTCTCGGCGTCGCGCAGGGCAGTGTGCCGCGCGAGCTGACCGCCTGGGAGCTGCTGCGGGTTCCGCAGGTGCTGGCGGTACCGGTCGGGCATCGGCTGGCCCGCCGGCGGTCGGTGCGGGTGGCCGACCTGGCCGACGAGGCGTTCGTGGACTTCCCGCCGGGCTTCGGGACGCGGACGCTGATCGACCAGAAGTTCGAGGCCGCCGGGATCGAGCGGCGCGTGGTCGTCGAGGCGATCGGCATCGAGAACGGTGTGCAGTTCCTGTCCCACGGCGTCGGCCTCGGCATCCTTCCGGCGTACGCCGTCGCGGACGTCGACGCGCTCCGGGCCGTGCCGATCGCGGACGAGACGTTCCAGTGGTCGCTGTACATGGCGACGTTGAAGCGGCGGAAACCGACCGCCGCGCTGCGTGCTCTGCTCGGCCTGGTGGGCAGTCACCTGAACCAGCCGCCCGGCACCGAGCTCGGCCGGGACTTGGATCAACAGAATTGATCTTCGCATCGTTTTGATTCGTTGGATTTGATCCATTCGGCGGCGCACGATCGAGATGTCAGCAGCAAACGACATCGAGATCAGGAGCAGGAACGATGACTGAACGAGTGGCGATCGTGACGGGTGCGTCGAGCGGGATCGGCCGCGAGGCCGCGATCCGGCTCGGCCGCGACGGCTTCGCCGTGGTGATCGGGTACGGCGGCAGCCGGGCCGGTGCCGAGCAGACCGTCAAGGAGGTCGAGCAGGCCGGCGGCAGCGCGATCGCGGTGCAGGCCGACGTGGCCGACGAGACCGCGATGAGCGCGCTGTTCGACCGGGCCGAGGCCGAGTTCGGCGGTGTCGACGTGGTCGTCAACGCGGCCGGGATCATGCCGCTGGCGCCGCTGGCCGAGCTCGACCTGGACGTGTTCGACCAGGTCGTCCGGACCAACCTGCGCGGCACGTTCGTGGTCGACCAGCAGGCTGCCCGGCGGGTCCGGGACGGCGGCGCGATCGTCAACATCAGCAGCTCGCTGACGCTGCTCGCGCGCCCGGCGTACTCGGCGTACGCCGCCAGCAAGGGCGGCGTGGAGGCGATCACGCTGATCCTGGCCCGCGAGCTGCGCGGCCGGAACATCACCGTCAATGCGGTCGCCCCCGGCCCGACCGCGACGCCGCTGTTCCTGAACGGCAAGCCGCAGGAGCTGATCGACCGGATCACCGCCGAGCCGCCGCTCGAGCGCCTCGGCCGGCCCGAGGACATCGCCGAGATCATCGCGTTCCTGGCGGGCCCGGCGCGCTGGATCAACGGCCAGGTCATCTACGCCAACGGAGGTTCGGCAGCATGAGCAAGGTCGTTCTGATCAGCGGCGCGTCCAGCGGTTTCGGGGCCCTGACCGCCCGGGCCCTCGCCGACGCCGGCCACACCGTGTACGCCGGGATGCGCGACATCGCCGGCCGGAACGCGTCGGCCGCCGCCGACGCCAAGCAGCACAGCGCCGGCCTCCGGCCGATCGAGCTCGACGTGAGCTCGGACGAGTCCGCCCAGCAGGCCGTCCGCACCGTCGTCGGGGAGCAGGGGCGGCTCGACGTACTGATCCACAACGCCGGTCACATGGTCACCGGTCCTGCCGAGGCCTTCACACCGGAGCAGTTGCTCGACCTCTACGACACCAATGTCGTCGGCACCCAGCGGCTGAACCGCGCCGCGTTGCCGGTGCTGCGCGAGCAGCGCGACGGTCTGGTCGTGTGGGTCGGCAGTTCGAGCACCCGCGGCGGCACCCCGCCGTACCTCGCGCCGTACTTCGCCGCGAAGGCCGGGATGGACGCCATGGCGCAGAGCTACGCGCTGGAGCTCGCCCGGTTCGGGATCGAGACGACGATCGTCGTCCCGGGTGCGTTCACCCACGGCACCAACCACTTCCTGCACAGCGGAACGCCGGCCGACACCGACGTGGTCGCGGCGTACGAGACGCAGTACGCCGGACTGATGGACCAGGTCGGTCAGCGACTGGCCGAGCTCGAACCGGAGTGGTCGGACGTCGCCGAGGTCGCGACGCTGATCGCCGAGGTGGTCGGCACCGAGAAGGGCAAGCGGCCGTTCCGGGTCAGCTACGACCCGTCCGACGACGGAGCGATCGTGGTGAACGCGGTCGCCGACCGGATCCGTGCGGAGTTCTTGCGCCGGGTCGGCCTCGACGACCTGCTGCATCCGGTCGCGTGATCGACCGGCACGCCCACTTCCTGCTGCCGGAGTACGTCGCGGCGGCGGAGCGGGCGGGCCACCTCCGGCCGGACGGGATGTCCCGCTGGCCGGAGTGGTCGGTCCGGCAGCACCTGGCGGCGATGGACGCGGCGGGGACCGAGAAGGCGGTCCTGTCGGTCCCGTCGCCTGGTGTCCACTTCGGCGACGACTTCCGCGCCCAGGTCCTGTCCCGCAGGATGAACGAGGCCGCGGCCGAGATGGCGCGCGACCATCCGGGACGGTTCGGCTTCTACGCCAGTCTGCCGTTGCCGGACGTCGAAGGCGCGGTGGCCGAGGCCGACTACGCGTACGACGCACTGCAGGCCGACGGCGTCGTCCTGCTCAGCAACGCAGGCGGGCAGTACCCGGGCGATCCTTCCTGGGAACCCTTGTGGCGAACGCTGAACGACAGGTCCGCGACGGTGCTGCTGCACCCGACCTCGCCCCCGCAGTGGCGCCAGGTCGCCCTCGACCGGCCCCGCGCGATGATCGAGTTTCCCTTCGATATCGCGCGAGCAGTCGCCGACCTGGCACTCACCGGAGTCCTCACCCGTCACCCGGACGTCCAGATCACCGTGGTCGACGGCGAACTGCTGGCCCCACTGGCTCAACGCATCGAGCGGCTCTCCGGGGTGACGACGCCGCCACTGTGCCCGGCGGGCGGCAGCGGCTACTGCTGCGCCGTCGCGTAGTCGAGAGCGAACCGGGTGGTCCGTTCCACCTCGGAGTCCGTCCCGACCGGGCAGACGAGGAACTCCGTGGTCCCGGCGTCCGCGAAGCGCTTCAGTTCCTTGGCCACCGTCTCCTCGTCACCGAGCACCGCGGTGTCCTCCGGGCCTGCCTTGCCGCCACGGTCCAGGACAGCGCGGTACGCCGGCATGTCACCGGCGGCCCCGAACCGCTCGCGGATCCACTGCCGCGTGGCGTCCGGGTCATCCGTGACCGCGACGCAGACGCCCGCGACCACCTGCGGTACCGGCCGCCCCGCCGCGGCCGCCGCCCGGTCGATCGTCGGGCGGATGAAGTCCTCGATCACCTCGGGGCCCGCCCAGCTGGTCGTCGTACCGGCGGTCAGTTCGCCCGCGGTCTTCAGCATCCGCGGGCCGAGCGCGGCCAGGATCAGCTCGGGCGCCTCGGCGCCGGCGATGTCCAACTGGCCGCGCGCGGTCAGCCGCTCGCCGGCATGGTCGGTCGGCTCACCGGCGAGCAGCGGCCCGAGTGCCTCGACGTACTCGCGCACGTACGCCGCCGGGCGGTCCATCGACAGGCCGAGCATCCCCTCCACCATGTGCGGGTGGCTCGAGCCGACGCCGAGCGTCAGCTGGTTGCCGGTCAGCACCTGCACGCTGAGCGCCTGGGCCGCCAGTGCGAGCGGATGCCGCGGATACACCGGGACGACGCCGACGGCGTACCCGATGGTCGAGGTGTACGGCGCGACGCCCGCGATCAGCGTCAGCGCGTCCCACCCGAGCCGCTGGCTGAACCAGATCCGGTCGATGCCCGCGTCCTCGGCGGCCTTCGCGGCGGCGCCGATCGCGTCGACGGCCCGGCCCTCTTCGTCGATCCACAGTCCGATTCTCATGTCCACCAGTCAACGGAAGCGGCGGCCGCCGACCCAGACGCAGTTACGCTGTGCAGCGATAAGGGATCGTGATCGCCGGAGGTGTCCGATGGAGCTGCGGCAGCTGCGGTACTTCGTCACCGTCGCCGAGGAACTGCACTTCGGACGGGCCGCCGAGCGGCTGAGCATCGTGCAGCCGGCCGTCAGTCAGCAGGTCGCCCGGCTCGAACGTGAGCTGGGCCTGCGGCTCCTCGACCGCTCGTCGCGCCACGTCCGGCTGACCGGCGACGGCGAGCGGATGGTGCGCGAGGCGCGGGCCGTCCTGGCCGCGGCCGATCGTGCTTCGGAGGTGGCCGCGGAGCTGGCGTCCGGGCGTTCCGGCGTACTGCGGATCGGCGCCGCCCCCGGACTTCGCGACCGCCTGGAGCGCGGCCTCGGGACCCTCCGCACGCACACGCCGGACCTCGAGATCCAGGTGAGCTCCGGGGCGACGGCGGAGTATCTGACTGCGCTGCGGTCGGGGGATCTGGATGTCGCGTTCGTCCGCGGTGAGGTCGCGGCCGTGGACCTGCGGGTCATCGAGCTCTGGCGCGATCCGCTGTCCGTGCTGGTCCCGACGGCGTACCGCGCGGACGACGGTGTGAAGCTGATCGACCTGGCCGGACTACCGCTGCGGTTGCCCGACGACCCGTGGCTGCAGGACCAGCTCGTGACGGCCTGTCGGGAGGCCGGGTTCGAGCCGCGGATCGGGCGGCCGATCGACGGCTTCGAGGCGGCGGTCGTGGAGATGTCGACGGGTTCGCCGGCGTGGACCGTGGTGTACGGAACGGCGTGCGAGGCGGCCGAAGGCGCCTTGTGGATGGGACCGCTCGATCCGCCCAGGACGGCCCCCGGGAACCTGCTGACGGTGGCGGGGCAGTCGTCCGAGTGCGTCGACGTACTGGTCGCGGCGTTCGGATGAGGACCTCCGGCGGGCCCTGACAGCTCCGCCGGAGGCCGGGTGTTGATTACTCAACAAGCACCGGATCGTACGGTGGAAATCGCGTTCCGAGGAGGGTCCGTCTCATAATTGGTCAGGGAACTTTTGGTGGCTCCCGGTGCACGATCGCTGACGGTGCGGGATTAAAGTTGGTAGTCGCAACCAAATGCCGGGCTGGGTGAGGACCCCAAGTCAGCCGTTTCCGCCTCGGGGACAGCGCACGTCGCTGCCCCCGGTCGTAGCGTTCCCGCCGTACGAAACGGAAACCGATGTCTGCCACCCAGACCCCGCCGGCCCCCGGCGCCACCCCGACCCGGTACCGCTCGCGGTACGCCGACGACGCGCCGGTCGCACCACAGCCGGCCGCGTCCGGTGACCCCGAGCTCTCGCACCGCGAGATCCTGGAGATCCTCGCCGGGCTGCTCGCCGCACTGTTCACCGCGGTGCTCAGCTCGACCATCGTCAGCAACGCGCTCCCGACGATCATCGCGGACCTCGAAGGCACGCAGACGCAGTACACCTGGGTGGTCACTGCCAGCCTGCTCGCGATGACCGTGTCCACACCGGTGTGGGGCAAGCTGTCCGACCTGGCCAGCAAGAAGCTGCTCGTGCAGCTCGCGATCGTCCTGTTCGTGATCGGGTCGATGCTGGCCGGCGCCGCGCACAACGTACCGTTCCTGATCGGGGCGCGGGTCCTGCAGGGGCTCGCGATGGGCGGGCTGATGGCGCTCGCGCAGGCGATCGTCGGCGCCGCGATCCCGCCGCGCAACCGCGGCCGGTACTCGGGGTACATGGGCGCGGTGATGGCGCTCGCGACCGTCAGCGGCCCGCTGGTCGGCGGGGTGATCGTCGACACCTCGTGGCTCGGCTGGCGGTGGTGCTTCTACGTCTGCGTGCCGCTCGCCGTCGTGTCGCTGATCGTCCTGCAGCGGTTTCTGCAGCTGCCGGTGGTGAAGCGTCGCGTCCGGATGGACTATCTCGGCGCGGTGCTGATCGCGGGTGCGGCCGGCCTGCCGTTGATCTGGGTGTCGTTCGCGGGGGAGCACTTCCCGTGGTGGTCGTGGCAGACCGGCGCGTACCTGGGCGGTACGGCGGTGCTCGCGATCCTGGCCGTGGTGGTCGAGACCCGGGCCGCCGAGCCGCTGGTGCCGATGCGCGTGGTCCGGGAGCGGACCACGGCGCTGGCGATCGTCGCCAGCGTGGCGGTCGGGCTGGGGATGTTCGGCAGCGCGGTGTTCCTCGGGCAGTACTTCCAGGTGGCCCGCGGGTACAGCGCGACCGAGGCCGGGTTGCTGACGATCCCGATGATGCTCGGCTCGTTCCTCGGGTCGGTCGGGTCGGGGCAGCTGATCACCCGGTTCGGGAAGTGGAAGCGGTACCTGGTGATCGGCGCGCTGTTCCTGACCGCGGGTCTCGGGCTGCTCGGGACGATCGACCACACCTCGCCGTACTGGTACGTCGGGCTCGGGATGCTTGCCATGGGCATCGGGATGGGCATGACGATGCAGAACCTGGTGCTCGCGGTGCAGAACACGGTGGACGTCAGCGAGGTCGGGGCGGCGAGCGCGACGGTGACGTTCTGCCGCAGCCTCGGCGGCGCGGTCGGGGTGTCCGTGCTCGGCGCGATCCTCGCCACCCGGGTGACGGATCTGATCACCGAGCACCTGCGCGACCTCGGCCCGGCCGCGGCCTCCGGCGGCTCGGGCAGCCTGCTGGACGTCAACTCGTTGCCGGGCCCGGTCCAGGAGATCGTCCGGCACGCGTACGGCGACGCCACCGGGCGGATCTTCGTGATCGCCGCGGGGGCCGCTGTGGTGAGCCTGCTCGCGGTGCTGTTCATCCGCGAGGTCCCGCTGCGACAGACGGTGGCGATGCGGAATGACGACCAGGGCGAGGCCGGCGCCCCGCCGTACCAGGAGATCTCCGACGATCCGGCCGAGCGGGCTGCCGTCGTCGCGCTGGACGTGATCACCTCGGCGGAGCGCACGGCGCGGGAACGCGAGCGGGAGGCCGGCGAGCGGGTGCAGGCCGCCGCGCACACGATCCGGCAGATGCGGACCGACGTTGCGGACCTGTTCACCCGGGTGGACCAGCAGATCGCCGCGCTCGAGAACACCCTCCCCGATGCGGACCTCCCGCACCCCGCGGCGGCGATCCTCGACTCCCAGCGCCCGGCCGGCGAACTCGTCGACGAGCTCCGCCGGTACGAGCTGAGCGTCCTCAGCGCCAGCCAGCGCACCGCCGACCACCTCCGCGAAACCGCGCGCACTGAGGCGGACCACCTGCGGGCGACCGCGCGGACGGAGGCGGACCAGCTGCGGACGACCGCGCGGACGGAGGCGGATCAGGTGCTGGCCGAGGCCCGCTCGGAGGAAGCGGAGATCCGCGCCCGGATCGCCGAGCTCGAAGCCGTCGAGCACCGCCTGCTCGGCACGATCCGCGACAACCTCTCCAGCACCCCGCACCCGCCGGCCGCGCCACCCGGTCGCGAGGCCGCGCACCAGACCTTCCCGCCCGCCCACGCGCCCGCCTCCGGCAACGGCTACCCCGAGGACGCCCACCACCGCCAACCCTTCGGCTGACCAGCCCATTTGCCTGGCTGACCAGCCAAATGCGGGGTTCTGCACCCGTACTCAGGGTGCGGAACCCCCAACTTCGCTGGTGGGCCAGGCAAATTCCGCGGGAGACCGGTCGCGCGGCCGGGCGGGTGGGCTGTCGGAGCGGGGTGGCATGCTTCGGGGTACGGCGTCGGGTGAGGAGCGGGTGTGGGGTTGTGGGACGTGGAGCAGGTGGTGGGGCTCGCGCCTGATGCCGCGTCGGTGAAGGCCGGGCAGGGGTTGGCTCGGGGGGAGAAGTGGTCGGGCGCGGGGGCTACGGATCGTGCGGTCTGGGGGTTGTGCCAGGGGAGTGGGAAGCAGCCGTACCAGACCGGCGTGGACCTGGGCGGCCCGGCGTACAAGTGCTCTTGCCCGTCGCGGAAGTTTCCGTGCAAGCACGCGCTCGGGCTCCTGTTGCTGTGGGCGAAAGGCGAGGTCCCGGCGGCGGACGAGCCGGACTGGGTGCAGACCTGGATCAGCCAGCGTGCCGAGCGGCCGGAGCGGAAGCCGGGCGAGGTCGCCGACCCCGTCGCGGCACAGGAGCGGGCCGCCCGGCGGGCGGACCGGGTGTCGGCGGGCCTGGCGGAGTTGGCCGGCTGGCTGGACGACCAGGTCCGGCAGGGCCTCGGCGGATTCGACCAGCGGGCGTACGCCGAGCTGAGCAGGCTGGCGGCCCGCATGGTCGACGCGCAGGCGCCGGGAGTGGCAGGAGCGGTACGCCGGGCAGCGGCTGCCGTCGGACGCGGTCACGGCTGGCCGGGTGAGCTGCTCGAGGAGTTGTCCCTGATCCATCTCGTCGTTGCCGCGCACGGTCGCCTCGCGGATCTTCCGCCGTCCCTCGCCGACACTGTGCAGAGCCGCATCGGCTGGACGACCGAGACCGCGCGTGTGCTCGCGGACGGCGAGAAGGTCGAGGACGACTGGCTGATGCTCGGGCGGGTGGTCGAGCCGGACGAGCGGCTCACGGTCCGCCGGGTGTGGTTGCGCGGGGCAACGACCGGGCGGATCGGGCTGATCCTGACGTTCGCAGCCGCCGGGCGACCGCTGGACCCGCTGCCCGCGCGCCCCGGCGAGTATGTTCCGGGCGCGCTCTCGTTCTACCCGGGGGCGCTGCCGATGCGCGCCCTCCTGACCCAGACCGATCCGCGCCGGCCGGCGTCTCGCCCCGCTGGACACACAGTCCGCCAGGCGTTGGCGTCGTACGTCGAGTCCCTGGCCGCCGACCCGTGGAACGAACGCTGGCCGCTGGTGCTGCGGGACGTCCGCCCGGCGCCGTACGGCGACGGGTGGGCGCTCGTCGACAGCGACGGCGACGGGTTGGAACTGCTGCCGGGCTGGGATCCGATGAAGCTGCTGGCCGTGTCGGCGGGCGACCCGGTCACCGTGGCCGGCGAATGGAACCGCGCCGGCCTCCGCCCGATGACCTGCTGGCGTGACGATCGGCCGGTGATCCTGTGACCGACGACGATCCGGGGGAGGCGCGGTGAAGGGCTGGGACGGCCTGGTCAGTTCGGCGTTGCTCGGCACCGACCGGCGGCCGGTGCACTTCGAGGAGCTGCCGGAGCACATCCAGGCGCGCCTCGGGGAAGGCAACCTGCTCGACGCCGCCGCGCTCGCGACCGTGTACAAGCGGGCCGGTCGCAAACCTCTGCGTGCTCTCGAACCGCTCCCGGCCGCGCCCGGCGAGGACCGGCCGTTGCCGCGCCCGGGGGCAGTGCGGCGACTTGCCGCGATGCTCGGCGGATTCCAGACGTCCGCGCTGGGTGAATGGCTGCGGGCCGCGGATACCAACGGCTGGGGTGTGCCGCCCGAACACCTGCCCGCGCTGGCCGACTACGCGCGCAACCGTGCCGAGTATCGTCCGCTCGTCATCGCCGCGGCCGGGCGTCGCGCGCGCTGGCTCGCGGACCTCAACCCCGAGTGGCGGTTCCTGCACGCGGCGGTTGCCGAGAGCAATGACCTGGAGTTGTGGACGCACGGGAACGCGATCCAGCGGCGGGCCTGGCTGCGCGCCGCCCGCAGTCAGGATCCGGACGCTGCCCGCGCCGCGCTGGTCGAGGTCTGGCCGGCCGAGTCGGCCGGCACGCGCGCCGACTTCCTCGGGTTGTTCGCCGACAACCTCGCGCTGCCGGACGAGGAGTTCCTGGAGTCCGCGCTCGACGACCGTTCCCGCGAGGTACGGCGGCTGGCCGCGCGACTGCTCGCCCGCTTGCCGGGATCGCAGTACGGCGTCCGGATGACCGAGCGGCTGCACTCGCACCTGACTCCGGCCCAAGGCGTGCTCGCGGTCGACCTGCCGCGCCGGCTGACACAGTCGATGGAACGCGACGGTCTCGACTCGCAGAACCCGGAAGGTGTCGGCAAACGCGCCTGGTGGTTCCAGCAGATCGTGGCCAACACACCCTTGCAGGCAATGGATGTCGCCTGGCTGCACACCCCGGTCGAGGGCTGCGCCCTGGAGGTTCTCCAGGCAGGCTGGGCCGACGCCGCCGTCCGTGAGGGTTCGGGGCAGTGGGCGCGGGAGTTGTTGCTGGCGAACGCCGACCTCGGCAGCCGCGGTCCGGCCGAGCTGCTCCGTCTGCTGCCACCGAACGAGTGGGCGAGCGCCGTCGACGTACTGCGCAAGTCCGTCGACGTCGCCGAGTTGGTGGGCGGCCTGCCCGTACCGTGGCCGGCTCCGCTGGGCCGGATGATTCTCGACCAGCTCGCCAAGGTCGGTACCAACCGCGCCTGGGCCCGCCTCGCCAGTATCGCGGCCCGCGCGGTGCCGCCCGACGTACTCGACCATCCGATCACCCGCGAACCGACCGGCGAGGAAGACACCTGGCTTCGCCGCCTGGTCGAGACCCTGACCTTCCGCCGCGAGATGTACGAGGAGCTCACATGAACGAAGTACTGCGCCCGCACGCGGAGGTCGAGTATGCCGACGAGCTGCAAGCGCTGCGCGCGACGGACGACCGGCCGCGACCGCCGGCGTGGCAGCTTTCACCGGCCGCCGTGGTCACGTACCTGCTCGGCGGGAAGACCGGTGACACCGAGATCTCACCGAAGTACGTCGGCCCGCGCCGGCTGATCGAGGTCGCGGTCGCCACGCTCGCGACGGATCGCGCGCTGCTGCTGCTCGGCGTACCGGGAACGGCGAAGACGTGGGTCAGCGAGCATCTCGCGGCCGCGATCAGCGGTGACTCCACCCTCCTGGTGCAGGGGACCGCGGGCACCGCCGAGGAAGCGATCCGGTACGGCTGGAACTACGCGCAGCTGATTGCCCAGGGCCCCAGTGAGGCGGCGCTCGTGCCGAGCCCGGTGCAGCGCGCGATGGCCGAGGCGAAGATCGCCCGGATCGAGGAGCTGACCCGGATGCCGTCCGACGTCCAGGACGCGCTGATCACGATCCTGTCCGAGAAGGCGCTGCCGATCGCCGAGCTGGCCACGGAGGTCCAGGCCCGCAAGGGATTCAACGTCATTGCCACCGCCAACGACCGCGACAAGGGTGTCAACGAACTCTCCAGCGCGCTCCGCCGGCGGTTCAACACCGTCGTCCTCCCGCTGCCCGATTCCGCCGAGGACGAGGTGGAGATCGTCTCCCGCCGGGTCGCCCAGCTCGGCTCGGCGCTCGAGCTGCCGCAGCCGGACGACGCGCTGGAGGAGATCCGCCGGGTGGTGACGATCTTCCGCGAGCTCCGCTCCGGCCGCACCGAGGACGGCCGGACCGCGGTGAAGTCCCCGTCCGGCACACTCTCCACCGCCGAGGCGATCAGCGTCGTCACCGGCGGCCTCGCCCTCGCGGCGCACTTCGGCGACGGCGTGCTGCGGCCGACGGACGTGGCCGGCGGCATCCTCGGCGCGGTGGTCAAGGACCCGTCGGCGGACCGCGTCGTGTGGTCGGAGTACCTCGAGACCGTCGTCCGGGAACGCGACGACTGGGCTCCGTTCTACCGCGCCTGCCGAGAGATCTCCGGATGACCGTTCACCTGCTCGGGATCCGGCATCACGGACCGGGGTCGGCGCGGGCGGTGGCGGCCGCGCTGGCCGAGCTGCGGCCGGACATCGTCCTGATCGAGGGACCGCCGGAGGCCGACAAGATCGTCGAGCTGGCGGCGTCGGAGGAAATGGAGCCGCCGGTCGCGCTGCTGGCCTACGCGGTGGACGATTCGACCCGGGCGGCGTTCTGGCCGTTCGCGGTGTTCAGCCCGGAATGGCAGGCGATCAAGCACGGGCTGGCGGCCGGGGTTCCGGTGCGGTTCTGCGACCTGCCCGCGGCGCAGCAGTTCGGCTCCGCGGGCGGCCGATCCGTGTCGATGGACCCGTTGGCGACACTGGCCGAGGCGGGCGGGTACGACGACCCGGAACGCTGGTGGGACGATGTGATCGAGTCGCGTCGCGGGGGCGCCGAACCGTTCACGGTGATCGCAGACGCGATGCGGGAGCTGCGCCACGGCGAGGAAGCGGTTGGCCGGGAGGCGCAGCGCGAGGCGTACATGAGAACCGTTCTGCGTAAGGCGATCCGGGACGGTTTCGAGCGGATCGCGGTGGTCTGCGGCGCCTGGCACGTTCCCGCGCTCGAGCTGCCGTTGCCTCCGGCAACACATGATCAGCGGATCCTGAAGGGCCTGCCGAAACGCAAGGTCGCCTGCACCTGGGTCCCGTGGACGCACGGCCGGCTGGCCGCGGCGAGCGGTTACGGCGCCGGCATCACGTCACCTGGCTGGTACCACCACCTCTTCACCGCACCGGACCAGATCACGACCCGCTGGCTGGCCAAGGTGGCCGAGGTACTGCGCAACGAGGACCTGCCCGTGTCCAGCGCGCATGTGATCGAGGCCGTCCGGCTCGCCGACACACTGGCGGCGCTACGGGAACGTCCGCTCGCCGGGCTCAGCGAGGTGACCGAAGCGACGCGGGCGGTGCTCTGCGGCGGGAACGACGTACTGCTGGATCTGGTGACCCGCGAGGCCGTCGTCGGGGAGCTCCTCGGATCGGTGCCGGGGGAGACGCCGCAGGCGCCGGTGGCCGCGGACTTCGCGGCGCAGGCGCGGCGGTTGCGGATGAAGCGGGATCCGACCGAGCGCGTGATCGAGCTCGACCTGCGCAAGCCCAACGACCTGGACAAGTCCAGGCTCCTGCACCGGCTGCGGATCCTCGGCGTGCAGTGGGGCGTGCCGGCCACCGACGAGCGGCGCGCGCAGGGCACGTTCCGGGAGATGTGGCGCCTGGCCTGGGATCCGGGCCTGGAGGTCGAGCTGGTCGCGGCCGGCGCCCATGGTACGACGGTGCTCGGCGCCGCGACGTCCGTGATGCTGAAGGACGCCGGCTCGCCGACGCTGGCCGACGTCACGGCCGCGTTGGAGAAGTCACTGCTCGCCGACCTCGCGGAGGCGCTGCCGCCGCTGCTGCGCGGCATCGACACCAGGGCGGCGGCCGATGCCGATGTCGGGCATCTGATGGCAGCGCTGCCCGCGCTCGCCCGAGCCTCGCGGTACGGCGACGTCCGCGGGACCGACACGGCCGGGCTGGCCTCGGTCGCGGGCCGGATGGTGTCGCGGGTGTGTGCCGGTCTCGCCCGGACCGTGCACGGGCTGGATCCGGACGCGGCGGCCGCCGTCCAGGAGCTGATCGACGGCGTGCAGGACGCGACGATGCTGCTGGCCGACGACGTGCGCTCGGAGTGGCTGAACACGTTGCAGAGCTTGAGCGATCGCGCCTCGGTGCCGCCGCTGATCCGGGGCCGACTGACGCGGTTGATGCTGGACACCTCGAGGCTGCCGGATCACGAGGTCGCGCTGCGGCTGGGACGTTCGCTGTCGTCCGGCACCCCGACGGCGGACGCGGCCGGGTACGTCGAGGGCTTCCTGGCCGGCGGCGGGTTGCTGCTGGTCCACGACGAGCGGCTGCTCGCGATGGTGGACGGATGGCTGGCGGCGATCCCCGACGACGCTTTCCTCGAAGTCCTGCCGCTGCTTCGGCGGACGTTCGGCACGTTCGCGGCACCGGAGCGACGGTCGATCGGTGCCCGGGCCCGCGTCCTGAGCGACCCGGCGGCTGCGGTCGTCGCCGATGATGACGACCTCGACGCCGAGCTGGCCGCGACCGCGCTGCCCGTGGTCGCCCGACTCCTGGGGGTCTCATGAGTGACGAGCGGCTTCGCCGGTGGCGCCTCGTGCTCGGCGGTGAAGCGGAGGAAGAGACCGGTACGACGCTGGCGGGCGCGGACCGGTCCGTCGACGCGGCGCTGGCCGCGCTGTACGACGCCGCCGAGGGCGAGTCGGGGACGCAGCGGTCGGCCGGGCTGGGATCGTCGGCGCCCCGGGTGGCGCGCTGGCTGGGTGACATCCGGCAGTACTTCCCGAGCACTGTCGTCCAGGTGATGCAACGGGACGCGGTCGAGCGGCTCGGGATCACGCGGATGCTGATGGAGCCGGAGCTGCTGGGCGCGGTCGAGCCCGACGTCCATCTGGTGTCCACGTTGCTCGCGCTCAACGAGGTGATGCCGGAGGAGACCAAGCAGACCGCGCGGGACGTGGTCGGGCGGGTGGTGGCCGAGCTCGAGGCGCGGCTCGCGGAGCGGACGAGAGCCGCGGTGACCGGCGCTCTCGACCGGGCCGGCCGGACGGCGCGGCCGCGGCACTCCGACATCGACTGGGACCGGACGATCCGGGCGAACCTCAAGCACTTCTCGCCGGCGCTCGGGACGATCGTGCCGGATCGCCTGGTCGGGTATGCGCGCCGCAACCACAGCGTGCAGCGGGACGTCGTGCTGGCGATCGACCAGTCGGGGTCGATGGCGGAGTCCGTCGTCTACGCGGCGCTGTTCGGTGCGGTGCTCGGGTCGATCCGGACGTTGCGCACGTCGCTGGTCGTGTTCGACACCGCTGTGGTGGATCTGACCGAACAGCTGGACGATCCGGTCGACGTCCTGTTCGGGACCCAGCTGGGAGGCGGGACGGACATCAACCGCGCGCTCGCGTACTGCGAGGAGCTGGTCACGAAGCCGGCCGAGACCGTGCTCGTGCTGATCTCGGACCTCTACGAGGGCGGCATCCGGGAAGAGATGCTGCGGCGGGTGCGTTCCTTGGTGGAGTCCGGCGTACAGGTGGTTGCCCTGCTCGCGCTCGCGGACTCGGGCTCGCCGTCGTACGACGCCGAGAACGCGGCCGCGCTGGCGGAGCTCGGCGTACCGGCGTTCGCCTGCACCCCGGACAAGTTTCCCGACCTGATGGCCGCGGCCATCCGCCACGACGACATCGCCGGCTGGGCCGCGACCAACATCACCTGAGAGGACCTGTTTGATGTCGACTGTCGAACTGACCCGCTTCCGTGTCCTGCCGGAGCGCACGGACGAGCTGCTGGCGGCGCGGGCCGACATGCTGAAGGACTTCGAGGCCGACCGTGCCGGGTTTCTGGGCGCGCGCCTCGTGCAGCTCCCGGACAACCAGTGGCTGGACATCGTCGACTGGGCGACGCCCGCGGACTTCGCGGCGTCGCGGGACAAGGGCGCCAACCTGCCGGGTATCGCGCGGTTCTTCGCAGCGATCGACTCGCTCGTCGTCGCCGAAGAGGGCGTCAGCGCCCCGTAATTCGCCTGACACCCACGGCCCGCGGTGCGACCGTGGCGGCATGGAGATCAGCGACATCCGTCCGGACGAGTACGACCGGGCCGCCGAGTTGTGGGAGGCCTCCGTCCGGGCGACCCACACCTTCGTCACCGAGGCGGATCTGGACGTGTTCCGGCCGCTGGTCCGGGCGTCGTTCGGTCAGATCGCCCAGCTGGCCGGGCTGCGGGCCGGCGACGGGCTGCTGATCGGGTTCATCGGCGTGCAGGATGAGAATGTCGAGATGCTGTTCCTGGACCCGGCGTACCGGGGGCTCGGTGGCGGCAGTCTGCTGCTGAAGCACGCGTTCGCGCACTTCGCCGCCACGTCGGTCGACGTCAACGAACAGAACCCGCAGGCCGTCGGCTTCTACGAGCACCACGGCTTCCGGTTTGCGTCCCGCAGCGAGCACGACTCGACCGGCAAGCCGTACCCGATCCTGCACCTGCGGCTCTAGCCGGCGATCTCCAGGATGTCGATCGGGGTGTACGGGTCGGCCTCGGCGAAGCGGAGGGCCCACTGGACGGCTTCCTCCTTGCTGTCGACGCGGATGATCGACACGCCCGCGACGAGCTCCTTGGTCTCCGCGAACGGGCCGTCGATCACCCGCGGCTGACCCGGCGTCGGGAACGTGACCCGGGCGCCGCGCGAGCTCGGCATCAGGCCCTCGCCGAGCACTAGTACCCCGGCCTGACGCATCTCCTCGAGGACGGCGTCCGCCCGCTCGAGGATCTCCGGATCCGGCGGGTTGCCGGCCTCCAGGCTGTCGTTGGTCTTGTGCAGCAGCATGTACCTCATAGCGCCGACCTTAGTGCGCCCCAGAACGCTTCAGGCACTTCGTGATCGAGCCACGCCGCCACCTCCGCGATCTCCCGCGGGCTGCGCGCGCCCACCACCACGGCCGGTACGGCGGGATGCTTCAGCGGGAACTGCGCCGCAGCGGCCAACAGCGGTACGCCGTACGCGCCGCAGAGCTCACGCAGTACGTCGATGCGTCGCAGCACGTCCCGCGGGACGCGCTCGTACCCGTTCGGGGCGCCGTGTGCGGTGTCGGCAAGCACGCCGCCGTGGAACACACCCGCGGCGAGCACGGCGACACCGAGCTTCTCGCACAGCGGGAGCAGTTCGTCGGCGCCGGACTGGTCGAGCAGCGTGTACCGCCCGGCGAGCAGGACGATGTCCGGGCCGCCGTCGGTCTCGCGGAGGAAGCGGGCCGCGACGTCGGCGTGGTTCACGCCGAGCGAGATCGCCCGGATCGTGCCGCGCCCGCGCAGCTCGGTGAGCGCCCGGAAGGCCTCGGTCGAGGCGGCCGGGAAGTCCAGCTCCGGGTCGTGGATGTGCAGGACGTCGATCCGGTCGATCCCCATCCGCTCCAGGCTCGCCTCGAACGACCGGATCGTCGCGCCGTACGAGTAGTCCAGCCGCGGCCCCAGCCCGGCCGGCGGCTCCGCCCAGATCGGCTGCAGGTCCGGGCCGCCCGGCTCGATCAGCCGCCCCACCTTGCTGCACAGCACGAACTCGCCCCGCGGCCGCCCGCGCAAGGCCAGCCCGGCGCGCTGCTCGGACAACCCGTACCCGTACACCGGGGCGGTGTCGAACAGCCGCACGCCCAGCTCCCAGGCCCGATCGATCGTCGCCACCGCCTGTGCCTGCGGCACCGCGGCGAACATCCCCCCGATCGAGGCCAGCCCCAACCCCAGCTCGCTGACCCGCAATCCCGTCCGCCCCAACTCCACCGTCCGCATGACCCCGACCGTAGAAGGCGCCACCGACAGAGCCGGTACCGAACGACAGGAGGTATCCGTCGATCGGACCGGCCTCCAGGCGTACCGGGACCGCCCCGAGCCGGCTGGAGACCGACACGTCCTGTCGTTCGGGCCCTGGAGGTGGGGGCTTCCCTCGGCGGGCGCGGGCGCGGGACCATGCGGAGATGGGTGAGATCGCGGAGCGGTACCGGCGGCGGGCCGAGGCCTTCGAGCGGAAGGTCGCGGCGGTGCAGCCGGACCAGTGGGGGAACCAGTCGCCGTGCGCGAAGTGGACCGCGCGGGACGTGGTGGAGCATGTCGTCACGATGCACGGGACGATGCTGACGCCGGTCGCGCGGAAGCTGGAGCCGGCCGACGACCCGCTGACCGCGTTCCAGGAGGCCCGGGCCGCGATCGAGGACGTCCTCGACGATCCGGTGGCCGCGCTGACCGAGACCGACACCCCGGGCGGGCGGCTGACGACCGAGCAGCACATCGACCAGGTGGTGTCCGACGATCTCGTCCTGCACGGCTGGGACCTGGCGCGCGCCACCGAGCAGGACGAGACGATCGACCCGGTCGACCTTGAGCGGCTCTGGGCGACCGCGGTCGCGATCCCGCCGGAGCTGATGGCGAAGTACCGGACGCCGGGCGCGTTCGGCGAGGGTATCGAGGTGTACGGCGCCGAAGTGCCCGTGCCGCCGGACGCTCCGCTGCAGGACCGCCTGCTCGGACTCCTCGGCCGCGAGCCGTAACGCCCCATTTGCCTGGCTGGCCCACGAGTTTGAGGGTTCGTCACCCTGAATCACGGTGAACAACCCCCAAATTGCTGGGTCAACCAGGCAAATGGGAGCGGAGGGTCGTCGGGGCGTAGTACGCCGCGGGGTCGGGGCAGATCGGGGCCGCGGCGAGCTGCGCCGGGTCCTGCATCAGGAGGGCGTGGCCTTTCGCGATCGCCGGGTCCAGGTACTCGTGGCCCGGGAGGTCCGCGACCGCCGTACGGCAGCCGAGCGCCATCCCCTCGAACAGCGCGGTAGTGGACACCCCGACCTGGTACGTCGTGGTCGCCAGCAGGTCCAGTGTGCTGCCGCCGGTGGAGAGGTCCACGCCGGACGGAATCGTGTAGTCCGCGGGACGTTCGCTCGGGTGCGGCCGGTACAGGACTTCCAGGTCAGGGCGTTCCTTGGCGACCGCGTCCGCGACCTTCACGAGTTCGGTGCCGATCGTTCCCTGCGACAGGAACACCACGCGGCGCGGGTCCTTCGGGCCGGGCTTCGGCAGGAACGGCGCGCCCATCACCTCGGTCCGCATGCCGGCCGGCAGGTCGGCGACGCCGGTCCAGTACGACCCGAAGCACCACAGCTCGTCCGGCTGGTCCGCGACCACCGGCCGGCCGGGGTAGCTGTACCCGAGGTGGAACGGGCTGATCGCCCCGTGCTGCAGCTCGACGACCCGGATCCCGAGATCGCGGGCGGCGCCAACGATGTGCTGGTGGAAGTACGCAACAACCAGGTACACGGTCGTGATCCGGTGCTTCCGGAGCAGCGCGCGGTAGAGCGCGCGCAGCCGGAGGTGCTTCGGGACCTCGCGGGCCAGCAGCACGCCGACCGGGATCCGGACACGGGTGAGCTTCTCAAGTGCGTCCGCGATACCGCGATCGTCGGCCGTCCGGCGGTGGACCGCGCCGGCGGCGGAGGTGAAGAAGTCCAGGTTCTTGCTGCCCGGCAGCGGCGTGCCGTTGATCCCGGAATCCAGGATCAGGGCGCGGTCGCCGAGCGCGGCCCGGAGCTCATCGGTGTAGATCTCGACACCGTTCGGTTTCCGGGGGTGCGGTACGACGAGCGCGTCGTACCGGCCGGGGAACGGCGTGCGGCTGACGATGCCGGCGACGTGTTTCCCGACCAGCGCGGCCTTGTCGTACGGCGTCCGCCGGACCGGATGGGACGCGCCGTGGATCCCGGTGCGGCGGCTCAGCTCATGGAAGACGCGCATCCGGATGATCGGCCAGGGATGCATCCCCTTGACCTGCCACCCGAGCAGATCCAGATCGTTCTCCACCGTCCAGATCGCCGCGCACAGCTCCGCTACCGTCGGCCGAACCGTGCCGTTCCCGGTACTCGTCATGGTTGATCCCTACTATCCCGGCGAGACTACCGACGCCCGAGAAGAACCGGCGGACTGCCTTCAGCAGGTGCGTCTTCCGGCCGAGCAGCAGCCCGGCGAGGGCGAACCCGATCGCCGAGATCACCCGGGCGGAAGCATAGGCCAGCACCAGGACGTAGCTGATCGCGCCAGGGCGGATCAGCAGCCGGCTGATCGTGTCCCCGCTGCCGGAGCGGAAGGCGCGCCGGACCAGCCAGCGCAGCGTGGTGCGGCCGACCGGGACCTCCTCGCTGATGCAGGCCTCCTCGCACCACACGATCCGGAAGCCGGCGCGGTGCACGCGGAGGAAGAAGTGCAGGTCGCTGGAGCCGGTGTAGCGGAAAGCGGGGTGGAAGCCCGGGGTGACCGCGTGGTAGACGCGGCGGCTGACCAGGGTGTTGTTCGTGTACGCCTTGCGGAGCTCCTCGCCGGTGGTGTGCCGACCGGTGGAGTCGTGGACGTCGCTGTAGTGGTTCCAGGGCGGGGCGCCGGGCGGGAGGTGGCCCTTCACCGGGCCGGTGACGACGTCGGCGCCGGTCGACTCCCACGCCTCCAGCAGCGTCCGCAGCCAGCCGGGCGGGGCGACCTCGTCGTCGTCGACGAAGATCAGCGCATCGTCGTTCCAGCACAGCTCGACGGAGCGCTCCCGGGCGAAGGGGATCCCCGGCTCCGGTTCCACCACGGACTCGACCGGGTACGGCGTACCGTCCGCGAACTCCGCCAGCACCTGCGCGGCCGACCCCTCCGCGTCGTTGTCCACCACGACGATCCGGATCGCGTAATCCCCATCCGCGGGCAGCTCCTGCGCCTGCAAACTCGTCAACAACCCCCGCAACAGAGCAGGTCGCCTGAAGGTAATCACCGCGATGGCGACACTCATGCTCATGGCGCCCGAGACTATCGGTCCCACCCAACAACCGCTCGTCCAACGCGGGTGAGATCCGGCCCCGATCGCGAAAGGCGCTAGTCGACAGGTACGACGGAGATGAGGGTGAGGCCGAGGTCGCGGATTCGGGCGAGGAGGCCGTACAGCTCGGACTGGTCGGCGATCGGGCCGCGGAAGACGGTGGTGCTGCCGGGGCCGGGGGCGAGGGTGAGGTCGGCGAACCAGCCGGACCAGCGGGGGTCGAGCCGGCCGGCGACCTTCAGTTCGTACACGGTCAACGCCGCCTCCGGATGAGCCATTCGGCGATCGCGGCGTTGACCGCCCACCCGGCGCTGACCGAGACCGCAATGCTCAGCTCGCCGGTCCCGAACAGGGCCTGCCCGACGCCTTGGGTGAACACCTGCGTGCCGGCGCCCAGCCCCAGCGCGTACGCCCGCATCATCCAGGCGCGGTGTACGGCGACGTCGCGCCGGCGGATCGCGGCGAAGCCCAGGACGATCGAGGCCCCCATCGCGCTCGCCACGACCAGCCGCACGCTCCACAGCAGGGCGCCTCCCGGTGCGCCGGAGTAGAACAGCGTCATCCACAGCCCGGAGCCCGCCACGAGCAGCCCGGCCGCGACGAGGACCCGTCCGGCGCGCCGGTGCCAGCCGATCTGCGTACGGCGTACCCGGCGCGAGAACTGGAAGGCGCCGACCACCGCGTACACCGCCGCGCCGGCGACGTGCACGACGACGGGCGCCGGCGAGGCGTCCACGCGCGGGTTGTCCGGCATCACGACCGGCCCGCCGGCGATCTCCACCAGGCGGAGCGTCCCGGAGACCAGCGGCACGATCGTGAGCAGCACCAGCGCGAACGGGATCCAGGCGTCCGATCGCGCCCGCGTCGCGGCGTACCCGCTCATCGTGTCACCGCGACCGGCTGCCGCGCCGACATCGTCGTGGTGCGCCAGAGCGAGACGCCGAGCGCGATCATCGCGATCCCGTTCGGGTAGGCGAGCAGGCGGTAGAAGGCGTCCGGCATGACGGTGAGCGCGGCCGAGACGAGTCCACCGACGGCCAGTAGCACAGTTGCCCAGCGAGCGAGCACTCGCGCGCGGAACAGCGCGATCCCGAACAGCAGCCCACCGGCCAGATATGCGAATCCCTGCACGCGCAGCACCGTTGCCAGCGCGCCGATATCGCCGGCCGGGTGACCGCCGGACGCCGCCTCGAGGACGTCGCGCACGTAGCCGGGGTTCGTGTCCGCGATCGTCGGCAGGACGTACGCCGACACGAAGGTCGTGCAGAGGATCGACAAGTAGCCGACGGCGAGGACGACGTACCCGATCAGCCCGAGGAGACCGTTACGGCGGATCTGGCTCAGGTACAACCCGCTGATCCCGGCCAGCGCCAGCGCCGCCATCACGAGCTTCAGCGTGTTCCGGACGGCGAGCTCGGTCGTGACGATCGAGGTGAGGTCCAGGTGCGGGTGCCCGATCTGGACGCCGATGAAGGTCAGCCCGGCGGCGGCAGCGGCGGCCGCGGAGGCCTTGGTCAGTGTGGTGGTGGTGATGGTCATGTCCGAACTCCCCCTGCTCGCGCTTGATCTTGCGGATGTTCGGAACGTAGGTCGCGAGATGGTGAGCCGGCGTCACAACATGTGGTGATTCACGTGGTGACAGCTAGAGCAGACCGCGTTCGCGGGCCCGGCGTACGGCGCCCGAGCGGTTGGTCGCGCCGAGCTTGGTGAAGATGCGTTTCGTGTGCGTGCGCAGCGTGTTCAGCGACACGTACAGCCGTCGCGCGATCTCCGGACCGGTGAGCTCGGTGTCGAGCAGACGTAGTACGTCGAGCTCTCGCTCGGTCAGCGGTTCGATCAAGGTGGTCTGGGCAGTCGCCAGCCCCTCGTCGAGAAGCAGGCGACGGTACTGTTCCGGCTCCGGCGCCGCGTCCAACGTCTCGCGCAGGACGGCCTGAGCCGCCGCGTGATCGCCGCGCGTCTGGTGGGCAAGGGCCCGCAGTACGCCGATCTCGAGCAGACTGCCCGCGCGCCGGCCGTCGGCATCGGCCTGGAGCCGATCGAGCAGCTCTTGTACGTCCTCACCGCGGCGGATCATGAGCCGCGCCCGGGTGAGTTGGCCGTACTCGTTCAGGTACGACACCGTGTCCGGGATGTCGCGGACCCACGCCTCGGCCGCGACCAGATCGCCCGCCGCGAGGTGTACCCGGGCGCGCATCGCCGCGATCGGCCGCAGCTCGGGATACGAGCCGCGCCGGTACAGCTTCTCGGCCTCGTCGAGCAACTGCAGGGCGGCCGTGAAGTCGCCGCGCGCGACCTTGACCTGCGCCATCGCGACGTACCAGCGGTGCCGGTTCTCGGTGATCGAGCCCTGCGCGGCGAGGCCACGCGCGGTCTCGAGATGAGCCTCCGCGCTGTCGAGATCGTCCAGCTCCCGGTCGAGCTCGGCCAGCCCGACGTGCAGGTCCGCCGTGACCCGCGGATACGGCTCACCGTTGCGGGTCGCCGCCGCCAGCGTCTGCTCGAACCCCTGCCGCGCGCGCGACGGCCGCCCGGCAGCGAGCCAGAGATCGCCCATCACCACCGTGCTGTCCTGCTCGTCGACCAGGTTGCCCGCCGAGTGCAGCTCGCGAACCGCCGTCGAGAACGTCGCCAGCGCCTCCTCCACATCACCCGCCGCCCACGCCGCGAGCGCCAGGAACCCGCCGGCGGCCCCCCGAACGAAGTGGTCCTCGGCCGCGGCCAGATCCAGCGCGCCCCGCGCGGATTCCACCGTGGCCTGCACCTCGCCCCGTGCCTGTGCCAGCGCGGCCCGGTAGATCAGGAGCATCGCCGGGGCGGTCCGCAGATCTTCGGTGTCCGCCCAGGTCGCGGCCAGCTCCGGATCCCGCGCTCCGGCCTGCAGCGCGGCCTCCGCGGCGTCGAGCCAACGCGCCATCCGGTCCAGCTCGCCGGCCATCATCGACGACCAGGCGGCCGCGATGCACAGCACCGGATTCCGTTGGACGACGGACTCCGGCAGCGACCTGATCCACCCGAGGAGCATGGCGTCCTGCCGCGCCCGCCGTACCTCGGGCAGGGCTTCCTCGATCAGCCGTCCGGCCCGCTCGTGGTCGTCAGCCGCCAGCGCGTGCCGTACTGCCTCAGGGGCCAGGTGCTGCGCGGCGTACCAGTCGCTCGCGGCACGATGCAGGCGCGGCAGCTCCTCCGGGTGTTCGGCGAGCAGGCGGGCTCGCAGGACGTCCCGGAAGAGGTGGTGGTAGCGGTACCAGACCCGGTCCGGATCCAGCGCGACCACGAAGACGTTGCCGCGGTCCAGCTCGTCCAGCACCTGACTGCTCCCGGTGCGGCCGGTGACCGCGTCGCACAGCGGGCCGGTGAGGCGGTCGAGAACCGCCGTACGCAGCAGGAAGTCGCGGACGTCGGCAGGCTGCCGCGCCAGCACCTCGTCGGCCAGGTAGTCGATGACGAACCGATGGCTGCCGGTGAAAGCGTCGATGAACCCCGCGACGTCGGGCGCGCCACGCAGCGACAGCGCGGCCATCTGAAGCCCTGCGACCCAGCCCTCCGTCCGCCCTTCCAACGCCCGTACGTCGTCCCCGGCCAGCCGCAGCCCCATGACGTCGTTGAGGAAAGCGCCTGCCTCCGGCTCGGCGAACCGCAGGTCGTCGACCCGGATCTCCGTCAACTGCCCGCGAGCACGCAGCCGAGCCATCGGGAACGGCGGGTCCGCGCGCGTCGACAGGACCAGGTGCAGCTGATCCGGAAGGTGGTCGAGCAGGAACGCCACCGCCTCATGCACGTCAAGCGCTTCGATGGCGTGATAGTCGTCCAGCACGAGCACGGTCGGCCCGTCGGCCCGGTCCGCATAGTCGTTGACGACCGCGGTCAGCGCGGCCACCGTCGGTACGTCGGCCGCGGGCGGTGCGACCCGGAGACCGGGCAGGGCCGCCCAGAGGTACGCCAGGAACCGCGGCAGCGCGTTGTCCCCGTCGTCGAGCGACAACCAGCCCACCCGCTCGTGCCGCGCCGCCCACTCACCGACGAGGGTCGTCTTGCCGAACCCGGCCGGTGCGGAGACCAGAGCGAGCCGATGACCGGGCGTCAGGACGCCGTCCAGACGCTCCAGCAGCCACGGTCGTGCCACCAGCCCGGACCGCCGAGCGGGCGGGAACAGCTTCGTGGCGAGCACTGTCGTCGACACCTCTGGATGATAGATCCGGCGACCTGTAACGCCGAGGGCCGCTCCAACGATTTAGGGCAAGGACCGAAAGTGGTCGGTCCGCTCAGGATCTTGGGGGTCCCCCGTTGTCCCGTCCCACCCAACTGCTGCGCCTGGCCGTGCCCGCGGCCGTGGTCGCGGCAGGTCTCGTCACCGTGTCCGGCTCGGCAGGTACCGCCGCCCAGTCCGCCGAGCCGAACGTGCTGCACGCGAAGTTCCGGCCGAGCACCGCCCACGAACCCGCGTACGACGCGAAGTCCGTGATCGTGAAGTTCAAGCCGAAGGCAACCACCTCGGCGCGGAAGGCCGCGCTCGCCAAGGTCAAGGGCGTGCCGGACGTGTCCGTCACCTCGGACGTGGTCACCGTGACCGGCGACACCGGTGCGGCCGACCTGCTGAAGAAGGTCAAGGCCGACCCGTCGGTCGAGCTTGCCTCGCTCAACTACATCCGGCAGAAGTCCGCGACGCCGAACGACTGGCTCTACACGAACTACCAGAAGTACCTGGCGACCGTCCGCGTCAACAGCGCCTGGGACCTCTCGAAGACCGCGGGGACCCAGACGATCGGTGTCCTGGACACCGGTGTCGACGCCGGTCACCCGGACCTCGCGGGTCACCTGCTGCCGGGCTACAACACCTTCAACACGGCGCTGGCGCCGAACGACGGCGACGGCCACGGTACGGCGGTCACCGGGATCATCGCCGCCGGAACCGGCAACGGGATCGGGATCGCCGGTGTGGCCTGGAACGCGAAGGTCCGCCCGGTCAAGGTGCTCGACGACAACGGCAGCGGCGACGACGCGAACCTGATCAACGGCATCAACTGGGCGGTCAAGAACGGCGTCCGGGTGATCAACATGTCGCTCGGCGGCGAAGGCGACAACCCGGTCCTGCACCAGGCGATCCAGAACGCCGTCGCCAAGGGCGTCGTCCTGGTCGCCGCGGCCGGCAACACCGGCGGCGACTCGTCGAACCACTTCCCGGGCGCCTACCCCGAGGTCCTCTCGGTCGGTGCCACCACCCCGGGCGGCGTCCTGACCAGCTTCAGCAGCTACGGCGACGCGGTCGACATCGCCGCCCCCGGCTACGACATCACGAGCACCGCGCCGCGCGCACAGACCCCGAGCGGGTACGAGCCGTACTGGCTAGGCCTCGCCGGTACGTCGTTCTCGTCCCCGATCGTCGCCGCCGTCGCCGCCCAGGTCCGCAACAAGTGGCCGTCGTTCACTCCCGCCCAGGTGATGGCCCGCCTGAAGGCCACCGCCCGCGACGCGGGTCCGCGCGGCAACGACCCGTACTACGGTGCCGGCATCCTGGACGCCTACCAGGCCCTCGGCGGCCGCTGGACCACGGACTTCGCCCAGGGCGTCGCGGACAAGAACGACCAGCCGTCCCGCGCGGGTGAGCTGATCGCCGGGGTCGCTGTCTCCTCGACGATCAGCGTCGAAGGCGACGTCGACTGGTACAAGCTGCCGACCGACTACGCCCACCAGGTGCGCATCGACGTCACCGGGCCGATGTTCGACTCCGGAACCTACGCGCAGAACTTCGGTCCGGTCGTGTCGGCGTACGACGAGAACCTCAAGCCGCTCGCCTTCGTGCAGAAGCCGGAGCCTCCGACCGACAGCGCCGGCTACGAGATCCCGCAGCCGCTGACCGCCTCGACGTACGTCACGGTGCCGGCCGGGCCCCTGTACGTCGCCGTCCGGAACGCCAACGGCTCGCGGGACAGCCGCGCGTACTCGCTGAAGGTGACCAACGCGGACGGGACCGTCGGCACCGCGCCGATCAACGCGTACCCGGTCCTGGACGCGGTGCCCGGGGACCTGTCCTCCGGTGTCTCGATCCTGGCCAAGCCCACGCTCACCTTCCCGCGCAACGTCGACGAGAACAGCGTCGTCAACGGCGGCGTGAAACTGGTCAACGGCAAGACCGGTGCGGTGATCCCGGCGACCGTCACCTACGACCACGACATCCGCCGGGCGGAGATCTCGCCCGCGGCCCCGCTGGCCGAGGCGACGCCGTTCCGGATCGTCGCCGACGGTGTCGTCTCGCTCGATCCCACGGTGCCGATGGTGCCGTTCAGCTCGGTGTTCAGTACGGAGGACCGGGTTCCGGGACCGGTGCAGCTCGTCGGTGTCGGCGCCTACCTGGCAGCGAACCTGACGTGGACGATCCCGCCAACCACGGACCTCGACCAGGTGATCATCCGTCGCAACGTCGGCAGCAAGGCGCCGACGCCGACCACCGGGACGCTCGTGTACGCGGGCACCGGAACCTCGGTGAAGAACACCGGGCTGGCGCAGGGCACGACGTACACGTACGCGGGCTGGGTCGTCGACCGAGCGGGTCACTACAGCCCGGTCGCGGTCAAGCAGCTGCTCGGGATGAAGTCCGGCATCAGCGTGTCGTCGACGCTGCTCAGCTACGGCGGTGCGATCACGATCAAGGGCAGCACGGTGCGGATCGACAATCTGGCGTACGCCGGGTTGCCGGTGAACGTGTACGTGCGGCCGAAGAACTCGACCAAGTTCTCGCTGCTCGCGGCGTTGAAGACCTCGTCGACCGGGACGCTGTCGCTGACGCACAAGCCGCTCGTGTCGTCGGTTTACATGCTGACGTTCCCGGGGAACGGGATGCTGATGGGCACCCGCACCGCCGACGTCACCGTCCAGGTCAGGCCGGTGATCTCGGCCGCGCTGTCGCCGGCGTCGATCCGCCTCGGCGGCACGACGGCGTTCAGCGGTTACGTCACTCCGGCGCACGCCGGGCAGACCGTCTACCTGCAGCAGTACGGCAGCAAGGTGTGGAAGTCGATCGCGTCGGTCAAGCTGAGCACCTCCGGGAAGTACGCGTTCGGGATCAAGCCCGCGGTGCGCGGGCAGATCGCCTACCGCGTCTACTTCCCGGGTGACGCCGACCACGCCCCGGCGTACACGGTCAACAAGATCCTCACCGTCAGCTGAGCGGCCCGCCCACCTGACTGTACCTCTGGGTACAGTTAGGTGGGTGGAGACGGTGGAGCGGTTGATTCGCAGCACGCAGGAGTTGTTGTGGGAGCGCGGGTACGTCGGCACCTCGCCCAAGGCGATCCAGCGGGCCGCCGACGCCGGGCAGGGGAGTATGTACCACCACTTCACCGGCAAGGCGGACCTGGCGAAGGTGGCGATCGAGCGGTCGGGAGCGGAGCTGCGGGCGGCGGCCGAGGAGCAACTCGGGGCCGACGGGACCGCGACCGAGCGGATCAGCGCGTATCTCGGGCGGGAGCGGGACGTGCTGCGCGGCTGCCGGATCGGGCGGCTGGCGGCGGATCCCGACGTGGTGGCGGATCCGGACTTGCGGGCGCCGGTCGCGGAGACGTTCGCGTGGTTGCGCGACCGGCTGGCCGAGGTGGTTGCTGACGGCAAGCGTACGGGCGAGTTCCCGGAGTGGCTCGACCCGCGGCCGACCGCCGCGACGATCGCCGCCGTACTGCAGGGCGGGTATGTGCTCGCCCGTGCCGCGGACTCGACCGAGCCGTTCGAGCTCGCCGTCCAGGGCCTGATCGACCTGCTGGGAGCGAAATGAAGATCGGTGCGGTGTTTCCGCAGCTCGAGATCGGCGCGGACCCGAGGGTCGTGCGGGACTGGGCGACGACGGTGGAGGACGCGGGCTACAACCACGTCCTCGCCTACGACCACGTGCTCGGCGCGGATCCGGCGAACCGCCCCGGATGGACCGGGTACACCGACAAGTCCTTGTTCCACGAGGTTCTCGTACTGTTCGGCTACCTGGCCGGCATCACCACCGAGCTCGAACTCGTGACCGGCGTGCTCGTGCTGCCGCAGCGCCAGACCGCGTTGGTGGCGAAGCAGGCGGCCGAGGTCGACATACTGAGCGGCGGACGTCTTCGCCTCGGTGTCGGCATCGGCTGGAATCACGTCGAGTACCAGGCCCTGGGCGTGCCGTTCCGGCAGCGCGGCGCGCTGCTGGAGGAGCAGGTCGACGTACTGCGCAGGCTCTGGGCGGATCCGGTGATCTCGTACGACGGCAAGTACCACGAGATCGAGGAGGCCGGCCTGAACCCGCTGCCCGGCCGGGAGATCCCGATCTGGTTCGGCGGCAGCGCGGACGCCGTACTGCGACGGACCGGGCGGATCGGCGACGGCTGGATGCCGCAGTCGGCGCCGGACGAGACGGCGCGCGACCAGATCGCCCGCATCCGGCAAGCAGCCGAAGAGGCCGGCCGCGACCCCGCCTCGATCGGCATCGAGGCGCGCCTCACCCTGGGGGCGGTGCCGGAACAGGACTGGCGCGCGTTCGCCGACGGCTGGCGCGACCTCGGTGCGACCCACCTCGGCGTGAACACGATGAAGATGGGGCTGTCCCGGCCGGAGGAGCACGCCCAGGTCCTCCGCGACGTCCTACCGCGCCTGCACGACTGACGGCGCCGCAGTACGGTCGGGGTAGACCGGATCACCGATCACGTAGTTGATGAAGGAGTTCCCAGTGGCAGTCGAGGTCACCGGCCCGATGGGCGAGCGGTACGACGAGATCCTCACCGAGCGCGCGCTCGGCCTGATCGAGACGCTGCACCGTGCGTACGACGGGCGGCGCCGCGAGTTGCTGGAGCGCCGCCAGCAGCGGGTCGCGGAGATCGCGGCCGGGGCCTCGCTGGGATTCCTGGCGGACACGAAGGACGTCCGGGACGACCCGGAGTGGCGGGTCGCGACCGCCGCCCCGGGGCTGGTCGACCGGCGGGTGGAGATCACCGGGCCGACCGACCGGAAGATGACGATCAACGCGCTGAACTCGGGCGCCAAGGTGTGGCTGGCCGACCAGGAGGACGCCAACACGCCGACCTGGGAGAACGTCGTCGGCGGCCAGCTGAACCTGCTGGACGCGATCACCCGGCGGATCGACTTCAGCACGGACACGAAGAGCTACGCGCTGAAGCCGGACGCGGAGCTGGCCACGATCGTCGTCCGGCCGCGCGGCTGGCACCTGCCGGAGAAGCACATCCTCGTCGACGGCGAGCGGACGTCCGGCTCGCTGGTCGACTTCGCGCTCTATCTGAGCGCCTGCGCGCAGCTGCAGCTCGACCGCGGCCAGGGGCCGTACTTCTACCTGCCGAAGATGGAGTCGCACCTCGAGGCGCGGCTGTGGAACGACGTGTTCGTGACGGCGCAGGAGGTGCTCGGCCTCCCGCGCGGGACGATCCGCGCGACCGTGCTGATCGAGACGTACCCGGCCGCGTTCGAGATGGAGGAGATCCTGTACGAGCTGCGCGAGCACTCGGCGGGGCTGAACGCGGGCCGCTGGGACTACATGTTCAGCGTGATCAAGACGCACCGGACCCGCGGCACGGACTTCCAGCTGCCGGATCGCAACAGCGTGACGATGACGGTGCCGTTCATGCGGGCCTACACCGAGCTGCTGGTGCGGACCTGCCACAAGCGCGGCGCGCACGCGATCGGCGGGATGGCGGCATTCATCCCGAGCAAGGACCCGGCGGTGAACGAACAGGCCTTCGCGAAGGTCGAGGCCGACAAGACCCGCGAGGCGGGCGACGGCTTCGACGGCTCGTGGGTGGCGCACCCCGGGATGGTCGACACCTGCCGGAAGGTCTTCGACGCGGTCCTGGGCGACCAGCCGAACCAGGTCGGCAAGCTCCGCGAGGACGTCGCGGTCACCGCGGACCAACTGCTCGATGTTGCGGCCACGCCGGGTGACATCACCGAGGCCGGTTTGCGCAGCAACGTCAGCGTCGCCGTCCAGTACCTGGCCGCCTGGCTCGACGGCACCGGCGCCGTCGGCATCTTCAACCTGATGGAGGACGCGGCCACCGCCGAGATCTCGCGCTCGCAGATCTGGCAGTGGCGCCGCAACCAGGTCACCATCGACACCGGGGAAACGGTCAGCACCGAATTGGTCGAGCGGATCGCCGACGAGGAGATCGGCAAACTCGGTACGCCGGAGCGGTACGACGCGGCGCGTGCGCTGTTCCTGGAGGTGGCGCTCGCCGACGAGTACGTCGACTTCCTGACACTGCCGGCGTACGAACGCTTCAGCTGACCAGCAGGCCGTGCGCAGGCAGGACCGGTCTGGATCAATTACGGTAATGGCCGTAAAGCGTTGACATCGACGCTCCGACGGCCCTACGGTCGCGCCATAAGTCGAGTTGAGGACGCCAGAAAGGCGGCACTCCATTGCGCGCGAGCTCGGTTCCCCTGGCCGGTCAGACCCGGCGTGACTTCCTGCGACTGTCCGGACTGACCCTGGCCGCGATCGGCGGCAGTTGGTCGCTGACCGGCTGCGGCCTGTTCGGCGACGACAGCAAGGCAGCCGACGGCCAGTCCACCTTGAAGATCGACTACGTACCCGTCGAAGTGCTCGACCCGCAGGTGATCACCAACGGCATGTGGATCCTCAGCCGTGGGATCTCCGAGGGTCTGGTCGCCCAGAACGAGAAGGGCGACGGCGTCGTACCGGCCGTCGCGTCCGAGTGGAAGGTCTCCGACGATCACCTGACCTACACGTTCACGTTGCGCGACAACGCCCAGTGGTCGGACGGCAAGCCGGTCGTCGCACAGGACTTCGAGCGGACGTACAAGCGGCTGTTCACTCCGGCCGGCGGCTCCGCGGGCGGTACGACGCTCGGCGCCAACAGCTATCAGACCGCCACCGGCATCAAGGGCGCCCAGGACTTCCTGGCCGGTGTGCTGACCGACTGGGCGCAGGTGGGCGTGAAGGCGACCGGGGAGCACGAACTCGTGCTGACCCTGTCCAACCCGAACCCGGACTTCCTGCTCGCGCTGACCCACCCGGCGATGCTGCCGCTGCCGATGGACCTGGTCGAGAGCAAGCCGAAGGACTGGCAGAACCCGCCGAACTACGTGTCCAACGGGCCCTACACCGTGACCGAGTGGGTGGCGAACTCGCGGCTGATCCTGACTCCGAACGCGAAGTACTGGGACCGCGACAACGTCAAGCTGGGCCGGATCCAGGTCAACCTGGTCGAGCCGAGCGCCGCCGCGACCGCCACCGTCCCGTACGAGAACGGCGAGACCGATCTGGTCCAGCTCTCCGGACCGGATGTACTGCGGTTCCAGAAGGACGCGGACCTGTCGAAGCAGCTCAAGCAGACCGAGAACTACAGCATCCTCTACCTGGCGAAGCTCCGCAGCCAGCACAAGGCGATGGAGGACGTCCGGGTCCGTAAGGCCCTCTCGCTGGCGCTCGACCGCAAGACGCTGGCCGGTGTGCAGCCGGGCCAGCAGCCGGGCGTCTCGCTGGTCACCAGCCGGACCGCGGGCTGGGACGACAGCATCGCGATCAAGGAAGACCTCGCCGAGGCGAAGCGGCTGCTCGCCGAGGCCGGCTACCCGAACGGCCAGGGCCTGCCGCCGGTGCGGATCCTCGTCGGCGTACCGGACACCACGCTGGCCGACGCGATGGTGGACAGCTGGACCAAGCAGCTCGGCATCAAGGCGAGCGTCGACCACGTCGAGGCGGGCGTCTACACCGAGCGCCGCTGGCAGGTGCAGAAGGGCAACTACATCGGCTTCTACTACGGCACCTTCGCCGGCCTGCCGACCTGGCCGACGATGGTCAGCTCGCTCTGGTCGCCGAAGAACGTGCAGGAGATCAGCCTGCCGAGCGACCAGTGGCAGGCGTATCAGGCCGTGCAGGACAACAAGAACCTGAAGCCGGCCGAGAAGACCCAGCAGCTCAACGCGATCCTCGCCGCGCACGCCTCGAAGCCCGCGCAGGACATCGCCGCACTGGTCGGCCAGGCCGCCAGGGAGCCGGACGACGCGAAGCGACTCGGGTTGTACAAGCAGGCCGCGAAGCTGCGCGAGGAGCAGTACCTGTACCTGCCGGTGCTCTGGCTGAGCCTGTTCCACGCCGTCAAGCCGAAGGTGCAGGGCCTGCAGCTGCGGGCCTATCCGGACTACTTCTACCTCAAGCCGCTGAGCGTGGAGAGCTGACGTGGGGCTCGCCGTCTACATCGGCAAGCGGGCGGTCCGGCTGGTCCTGTCCATGGTCGCGGTCTCGATCCTGACGTTCACCCTGCTGCAGCTGGCGCCCGGCAACTTCGCCGACCTGCAGCGGGTGAACAGCGGGGCCACCAACTTCGGCGGTGTCGGCACCGAGTCGATGGTCGGCGAGCTCGAGTCCCGGTACGGCGCCGACGTACCGGTCTGGAAGCAGTACCTGATCTTCATGAAGGGCGCGGTCGTCTGGGACTTCGGGCCGTCGTACAAGTACGCCAGCCGGAACGTGCAGGACATCATCGCGGAGGCGTTCCCGGTGTCGGCCACGCTGGCGGTGCTGGCGGTGCTGCTCGCGCTGCTGATCGCCGTACCGGTCGGGGTGTTCGCGGCGTTGCGGCAGAACAGCAAGAGCGACCACGCGACGATGTTCGCGGTCACGCTCGGGCACGCGTTGCCCAGCTATCTGACCGCGGCGTTCATGATCCTGCTGTTCTCCGCGACGCTGAAGTTGTTGCCGTCGGGCGGGTGGAACGGCCCGGAGGACCTGATCCTTCCGGTGCTCGCTCTGAGCCTCGGGCCGGCCGCGGTGCTGGCGCGGTACGTGCGGTCGAGCATGCTGGAGACCTTGCGCGAGGAGTACGTCACCGCTGCACTCGCCAAAGGCGGCCCGCGGCGTACGGTCATCGTCCGGCACGCGCTGCGCAACTCGCTGATCCCGCTCGTGACCGTGGCCGGACCGCTGCTGGCGGCGCTGATGACCGGCACCGTGTTCGTCGAGGCACTGCTCCGGATCCCCGGCCTGGGGTTGTACTTCGCCAACGCCGCCGCCAGCCGGGACATGCCGCTGCTGATGGGTACGGCGTTGTTCTTCGCGCTGATCCTGATGGTGACCAACCTGGTCGTGGACCTGATCTACGGACTCCTCGATCCCCGAATCCGCACCGTGGGAGGTGGGGCCGATGACGGCCACTGAAGGCGTCGAGGCCGCCGGTGAAGCGGCCGTCGTCGATACCGTCGGCGAGCCGGAGCCCATCGAGCGCGGGACGACGGCGCGCGGACCCTGGTCGCGGGCGTGGTCCCGGTTCCGCAAGCACCGGCTGGCGTTCGGGAGCCTGGTCTTCTGTGCGTTCCTGATCGTCATCGCACTCGCCGCGCCGCTGATCGCGCCGTACGGCTATGAGGAGACCGACATCCAGCACAAGCTGGCGGGTCCCGGCTCGGCGGGGCATCTGCTCGGCACCGACCTGCTCGGGCGGGACATTCTCAGCCGGCTCATCTACGGTCTGCAGACCGCGCTCACCGTGGCGTTCGGCGCCGAGCTGACGGCACTCGCGCTGGCGCTCGCGATCGGACTGCTCGCGGGCTACCTCGGCGGGCGCGTCGAACAGTTGCTGATGGCATTCACCGACGTGATGTACGCGTTCCCGAGCTACCTGTTCGCGGTCGTGATGGTGACCGTGCTCGGCCGCAGCATCTTCGCGCTGGTGGTCGCGATCGGGATCGCGTCCTGGGTCACGCAGGCGCGGCTCGTCCGCGCGCAGGTGATGACGCTGAAGGAACGCGAGTACGTCGAGGCGGCCCGGTCGATGGGCGCGAAGGGCACCACGATCGCGATCCGGTACATCCTGCCGAACGCGATCGGGCCGATCCTGGTCACCACGAGCTTCGCGATCCCGGCCGCGATCGCCGCCGAGGCCGGGCTGGCGTTGCTGGGACTCGGCGTCCAGCCGCCGACGCCGTCGTGGGGCGCGATGATCAGCGAGGGCAGCCGGTACCTGCTGGCCGCGCCGCACATGCTGGTCGCCCCAGCGGTGCTGTTCGCGCTGACGCTGCTGGCGTTCACCTGGATCGGTGACGGTCTGCGGGACGCCTTCGACCCGAGCGGAGAACAGCGATGAGCGACGAGGCGTTGCTGTCCGTCCGCGGGTTGCGGACCACGTTCCGGCGCGACGGCGCCGAGCCGCTGACCGCGGTCGACGGTGTGTCGTTCGACGTACGCCGCGGGCAGGCGCTGGCGATCGTCGGCGAGAGCGGAAGCGGCAAGAGCGTCACCATGCGCAGCGTCATGGGCATCCTGCCGCGGACCGCGCGGATCACCGGCGGTCAGGCGCTGTTCGGCGGGCGGGACCTGCTGGCGATCGGCGACAAGGAACTGCGCAAGGTCCGCGGGCGGGACATCGCGATGGTGTTCCAGAGCGCGATGGAGGCGATGAACCCGACGTTGACGCTGGAGCGTCAATTGACCGAGCACCTGCTGTGGCACGGCCTGTGCACGAAGGCCGAGGCCCGCAAGCGCGCCGTCCGGGCGCTCGGCGACGTCGGCATCCCGGACCCGGAGAAGCGGATCCGCACGTACCCGTTCCAGCTGTCCGGCGGGATGCGCCAGCGGGCGATGATCGCGATGGCGATGGTGACCGAGCCGGCGCTGCTGATCGCCGACGAGCCGACCACCGCCGTCGACGTCACCGTCCAGCGGCAGATCCTCGACCTGCTCGCGGAGCTGAAGAACCGCGGCACCGGCGTCATCATGATCACGCACGACCTCGGCGTCGCGCGCTACTTCTGCGACGACGCGGTCGTGATGTACGCCGGACGCGTGGTCGAGCGGGCGCCGATGGGGCGGCTGCTCGACGATCCGCGGCATCCGTACAGCGTCGGGCTGCTCGGATCCGGCGTCGAGGTCGGCGGCCGGGATCTGCCGCTGCGGCCGATTCCCGGCAGCCCGCCCGACCTGTCCCGGCGTCCCGAGGGCTGCCCGTTCCATCCGCGGTGCGCGCGGGCCGAGCTGCCGCGCTGCGCGACCGAGCAAGAGATCCTGACCATCGGTCCCGGCCGGGACGCCGCGTGCTGGAAGGTGGCCGTCGATGCCTGACGAGCTGGTTCGCGCTTCATCGGTGACGAAGATTTTCCGGACGCGTGCCGGCGAGGTCCGCGCCGTCGACGAGGTGTCGCTGACGGTGCACCGCGGCGAAACGCTGGGACTGGTCGGCGAGAGCGGCAGCGGGAAGTCGACGATGGCGCGGCTGATGATGGGACTGCAGACGCCGACGTCGGGCAGTGTCAGCTTCGACGGTCGCGATCTCGGCACGCTACCGGCCCGCGAGTTGCGCGAGCTCAGGCCGCGGATGCAGATGGTCTTCCAGAACCCGTACGGCTCGCTGCTGCCGCACTTCAGTGCCATCGGCAACGTGATGGAGCCACTGCGCCTGCACGATCGGGGCTCCAAGGACTCCCGCCGTACCAAGGCGCTTGAGCTGCTCGACCTGGTCGGTATCAACACCAGTCACGCGGAGCTGTACCCGCGGCAATTCTCCGGCGGCCAGCAACAACGCATCGCGATCGCCCGGGCGCTGGCCCTGGAACCAGACCTACTGGTCTGCGACGAACCGACCTCGTCCCTGGACGTCTCCATCCAGGCCCAGATCCTCGACCTCTTCACCGACCTCCGTGACCGCTTGGGCCTGTCCTTCCTGTTCATCTCCCACAACCTCGCGGTCGTAGAACGCCTGGCCGACCGGGTAGCCGTCATGAACAAAGGCCAACTGGTCGAGGAAAGCACCACGGAAAACCTGTTCCGCGCCCCCCAAGACCCATACACCCGACAGCTCCTCTCCGCGGTCCTCCCCATCCGCCAGAACCACTAGCGCCGTCGCAAGAAAGGTTCACGGCTTGGGGGTTGACCCCTGATTTTGCCGGTTGACCCCTCGCCTGCCGGGGGGACAACCGGCAAGCTCGGGGGTCAACCCCTCAAATGGCTCGGCCACCGGGACGGAGGGGCCGGACGACGCCCACAGCACGGCGACGTCAGTCGGTGAAGCGGAGGTCGGGGATGGTGGTCAGGTCGATGCCGTAGCGGGCGTACACCTTGATGGTGTTCTCCCCGGTCAGCTGGTCCTCGGGGAGGCCCAGCGCGTTGGCGACCTCGACGACGTGTTCGCGGGAGCGTCCTTCGATCTCGAGGTACGGCGGGATCAGCGGCCAGGCGTCGAGCTCCAGCTCCGCGCCCTGCAGTTCGAAGCTGGTGCGGTGGTTCTCCTGGTACGACTTCGGGTGGAAGCCGATCTGTTGCAGCAGTTCGTTGGTGGTCTCGAAATCGCCGACCGCGGTCTCGGTCTCGGTAGTGCCGTCGATGCCGTCGTGGGCGATCTGCTTGACGGTCAACGTCACCTCGGCGCCCGTGTCCCGCAGCCGGATCCAGCGCGACTCGTCACCCCGCACGACGTCGTACACGTAGCGCCTCATCAGCCTGTCGGCCACGCGACGCCCGCCGAGGGCAAGGATTCTGCCGGCGATTACGTGCGGGTCGACGTCCAGGACTTTGGCTTCGAACTCGATGACCATCGGCTCCCTCACGACGAGAAGGATCAACTCACAGCGTTGGCGATGGTATCCGCGATGGCCCGGGTTTCGTCTTCGGTGCCCAGGAGGTAGGGCTGGGGGAGCCAGATGGTGTCGGTGGAGACCAGGTCGGCGTTCGGGCAGGCGTGTTCCGGGTAGGGCTGGCCGAGGCGGGTGGTGATGGCCTGGGACTCGCGGAGTACGGCGGCGTTGCGGTGCAGCGGGACGTAGCCGGAGGAGGCTCGGTCGAAGCCTGCGGCTCTGAGGGCCTCGAGTACGGCGTCGCGCCGACCGGGGACCCGGAGCATGAAGAGGTGCCGGCCATGGGCGGTGATCGCCGGGTCATCGGGGGCGAGCTGGATGCCGGGAGCCTTCTCCAACAGGTCCGTGAGCAGACGCGCGTTGCCTTCGCGAACCTCCTGCAGTTGCGGGTGGCGACGGAGCTGGACCCGAAGGATCGCGGCCTGGAACTCGGTCAGCCGCAGGTTGTACCCGACGGTCTCGTGCTGGTACCACCCACCGCCGGGAACCCGCCCGACGTTGACCAGCGAATACACCGCACCGGCCAGCTCCGCAGAGTCCGTGACTACGATGCCGCCCTCGCCGGCAGTGATGTTCTTGCTGCTCTGGAAGCTGAAGGTGCCGAGGTCGCCGATCGCGCCGACCGAACGCCCCTTGTAGGCCGCGCCGTGCGCCTGTGCGGCGTCCTCCACGATGGTCAGCCCGTGCTTCGCGCCGAGCGCGGTGAAGGCGTCCATGTCCGCGGGACGGCCGGCGAGGTGGACGACGACGACCGCCTTGGTCCGCTCGGTGACGGCAGCCTCGGTAGCGATCGGGTCGAGCAGATGGGTGTCCGGGTCGACGTCGGCGAAGACCGGCACCGCGCCGACGAACAGCGCCGCCGAGGCGGTCGCGATGAACGTGTACGGCGGCACGATCACCTCGTCGCCGATGCCGACCCCGGCGGCCTTCAGCGCGACCGCGATGGCGAGCGTCCCGTTCGCCAGACACACCGCGTGCCCGGCCTGCTGGTACGCGGCGAACTCCCGCTCGAACGTCGCGACGACGTCGCCGCTCGTGCTGCCCCACTTCCCCGAGTTCAGCACCTCGAGCAGGGCATCGGCCTCTTCCGTGCCGTACTGCGGCCACGACGTCATGGTGTGATCACCCATCTGTTGTCTCCGGCAACGATATCGGCGGTCAGTTCGACGAAGGGCCGCCCGAACCGGATCACCGTCCGGGCGGATCCGCTGCCCTCCTTGACGACCGGACCGGTCCCGGGATTCGGTACGGCGAGGAGCACCGCGGCGCCCGGCACCGCCTCCACGGACTGTGCCAGCACTGCCAGGCCGTCCGGGTGCGGCGAGACCGACAGCTCGACGCCGCGCCGGCTCCGCTCCCAGCTGTTGATCCGAGTCGCTGTCCACCACGGCATCCCGCGCCGCCGCGCCTCCGCTGCGAGCTCGATGCACGCGGCCCGGGTCGGCGGACGCAGATGCAGGTGCGGCCCGTGGAACAGGAAGTGGGCGACACCGTGGACCGCCTGGGCGCCGTCCAGGATCACGTCCCGGACGGCGACATGCCCGGCCCAGGCGAGATCCTGTGTGTGCAGCGGCAGGTTGAGGACGTCGTACAGTCGATTGCTCTCGGCAACCGGTGCGAGCGGGAACGAGACATGGGATGCGCCGAACGTGAACCCGACATCGCCCTGCTTGCTCGGCCCGCGCGACTCGTCGATCTGGATGCCGAGCCGCTCGCACCACGGGTAGAAGTCCGTCCACCCTTCCCAGCGGGTGTAGTGGTTCTTGTTCGAGACGATCTGCTCGGTGCCCGTGACGGCCTGCGCCCAGGCGTACTGCGCCCGCGCGAACGGCCAGCCCCACACCGCGAGGTCCGCGTCGCCCATCGCGTTGTAGTGCAGGGCGTTCTCGTGCCCGGCCGCGGTGATCGCGGCGTACAGCTCCGGTGAGTACCCGCCGGGAAAGACGTGGCACCAGGTGACCTCGACACCGGCCTCGGCGAACGCGTCGAGCGCCGCCTGGCCGTGCTCCTCGACGTTCTGGTCGGAGTCGTGCGACATGTGCGCGACCGCGTCGACACCCGACGGCCAGTACCAGAGCCAGGGCACCGCGGCGCCGGTCTGCGCGGCGCTCCACCACAGGCTCTGCGCGAACAGCGAACACCACCAGTCGGCCTGCGGCTGGTCGAACATCGGTACGGCGCTCGGCGGCGGATAGACATGCTGGAACGCCGGATCCAGCGGCGGCTCACCCGGCGGCATCGCCCGATCCACGGCGAAGCTGAGCACCATCCCGTCCTCGCATTTGAGGATGCCGTCGTCGATCGGCGCCGTACCGTCCGCGGCCGGCTGACCGTCGGCGGTGACGGCGTACCCCTGCTGGATCCGGACGATCGTCTGCCACAGGTCGACGCCGTACGTCAGGACGACGCCCCCGCCGAGCCGGCGAAGCGTGATCGCTGCGGCATCATCGGACTGCCAGCGGGCGAGCACCTCGACGTCGTTGCCGCGGAGCCGGCTCCCGCCGACGGCGTGCAGTGCGACCGGCGGCCGGGAGGACCAGACAGGGTTGTCCGCGAGTACGACGTGATCCTCCGGCACCGAACCGTCGGCCGAGACACCCGCGAGCACTGCAAGCGGTCCGGGGTCGCCGACGAGGATCAGCGCGCCGCCGTCGTGCACCCACTGCTCGAGCTCGTCGGTCGGACCGGCATCAGGCGTGGTCGCGTGGATCAGCAGGCAGACCTCGCCGGGCGGCGCGGCACTTGCCGCCAGAGAGCTGTAAGGCACCCGAAGATGCCCGAGGACCTCGGCCAGGTAGACCCACCAGGCGTCCTGACCCGCCTGGTGGGCCCGCTCGGTCGCCGCCTGGTCGTCCACCACCGCGACTGCATGAAGAGGCACGCGAACCACCCTGCCGTAGCCGGATAGCTTCGGCAAGGCCTGAATATGTCTTATGGACGTCCGTAATAACTAGGCCCTAGCGAGGAATCTTCTCGACCAGCAGCTGGTACGGGCGCGGCGGCCGGCCGAGCTTGCTCGAGCGGGGCGGCGGCATCGGCCAGGCGAGTCCCTCGTCGACCAGCGTGCTCAAGGTCCGGCGCGCGGTCCGCAGCGTCACACCGAGCAGCTCCGCGACCTTTTCGGCGTCGACCACCCGCTCGGTGTCGTTCGCGTTCTCCAGCTGCTCGGCGAGCGTGGCCAGGATCTGCAGCGCCCGGGAGTCCGCAGGGACAGAGCGCTCGGCGGTCCGGGTCCGCTCGCCGGGGATCTGGAGCACGAAGCCGTGCGGTCCGACCACGAACGCGGTGTCGCCGCCGGCCGCCTTGTCGACGGCGGACTGCGCGTTCACCTCCGCCTCGCGGGTCGACGTGCCGAGCCCGATGCCGACCTCCAGCCGAATCCCGAGCTCCTCGGAGATCCGGTCCAGGAACGGCGCCATCGACAGGTTGTCGGTGGCCAGCCGTAGCGAACCCATCGTCGTGACGATGAGGAAACTGTGCTCGTCACGCGGCACCACGGCAGCGTCCATCGGGCGGGCGTCGCGCAGCAGCTCGCGATGCAGCGACAGGCGAAGCTCCTGGTACCAGTACGCGCTGGCGCTGGCGTGCGCCGGCAGCGACGCGGCGGGTACGCGGACGATCATCGTGACGATCCGGGACTCCTCGAGCTTCGCGCCGCCGCCCATCAGCACGGCGGTGGTCAGCGCCTGCCGGATCGTCATCGACGACGGCGTCATCCGCAGCACCGGTACTCCGGCTTTCTGCAAGGCGACGTCGACGGTCGGCACCGTGGTGACCGCCCCGGTGGTCCGGCCGCGCTCGTACAGCGAGCGGTGGAAGTCGAGGAACGTCCCGGCCGACTCCGGCCCGGTGTACTCCTTCAGCCGTACGCCGGACGCGCTCAGGCCGATCTCCTCGTACACGTGCGAGAGGTCCCGGCGGGACATGGTGTCGACGCTGATCCGGGCCGGGTCGAAGACCTTCTCGAGGACGCCGCGGAGCAGGGTCGAGAAGAGCGCCGGCCCGCCGCTCGGCACGTACGTCGCCGGGACCGGCAGGCCGCCCGCGACCGCCACGTCGTACGGCAGCGGTCCGGCGAACAGGAACGCGTCGACCCGCGAGGCGATCCGCGCCGCCTGCTCGTGCGCGTCGTGCTCGTCGGAGTAGACGGCGGTCTCGAGCCGCAGCGCGGGGTTGTCCAGCTCGCGGGCCAGATCCATGATCCGGTGCACGATCTGCTCGGCCCCCACAACGCCGACCGTCACCTGCTCATGCGTCGCCACCTCGTCAGATTAACGGTCGACGTTGACCGTCGGGATCCCGCCGCCGGCCCGCGCGATGATCGCCAGCGACGGCTCGCCGGTGGGGTTGCTCTCGCGGTGGATCGTGAACGCGGGGACGTGGACGAAGTCGCCGGCGACCGCGTCGAGGTACTCGCCGGAGCCCTCGAATTCGAGCCGCAGCACGCCGGAGACGATGTAGAGACTGCTCTCGTTCTTGTCGTGGTGGTGCCATCCGGAGATCGCACCGGGCTGGGTGATGACCTGGCCGGCCCACAGGATCGGGAGCTCGAAGGCTCGCATCCGGAGCATGCCGGACGTCGGGTCGGCGGCGACCAGGTCACCAGCCTTGATCACACGAACTGGCTCGCTCATACCTCCAGTGTCAGCGCTGGGGGTACGCGGCGTCGACCTCCACCTCGACGAGCCAGCCGGACACCGGAAGGTTCTCGATCTCCAGTGCGAAGCGGGACGGACGCGCCTTGTTCACCACGAACGGCTTCGCCGGCGGCGCCGTACCGAGCGGGACCGGGACGTAGGCGCCGGTGGTGAGGTCGGTGTTGGCGAAGTACTGGCGGTACGCGCGGTTCCATCCGGCGAAGTCGGCGACCGTGGCGCCGGCCGGGTTCTGCAGGAAGACGCGCATCGTGTAGACGTCGGCGTACGACAGACCGGCCGCGGCGAGGTTCTCGCCGATCCGCCGGAGTGCGTTGATCCCTTGGGCCTCGGTGATGGTGACGCCCGCGGGCAGTGTCCCGCCGGGGAAGATCGCGGTGTCGACGTACGCGGCCTCGGATCCGGACGGAGCGCCGGTGTTCAGCGCCGACGGGCCGATGCCGCTGGTCTTGTACACGGGCGTGTTCGCGCCGATGCCGACGCCGGTCGCGATCATCGGGTTGGCCTGGCCCGCGGGCAGGGCGGGTACGACGGTGCCGGGCTTCGGCGGCTTCGGCTTGTCCCACCAGCCGGCCGCTGTCCCGGCGCCGGCGCTGAACGAGACGACCAGGGCGACGGCCCCGGCGATCAGGCGAGTCTTCATCGGCTCGCCACCCGGCTGTGCAGGGCGGTCACGGCCGCGCGGGCGGACACCATCGCGCCGTGCTGCCAGGCGATGGCGTGCGACAGGTGGTCGCCGGCGAAGTAGATGTTGCCGGTGGCCTCGAGCAGGCGGGCGTAGATCCCGTCGGTCTGCGACGGCCAGCTGACCCAGGACGCCTCGGAGTACTTGGTGCCCATCCAGTTGACCGAGAATGACGCCTTGACGTCCTTTGCGTACACGTCGCCGTGCATCTTGGCGCCTTGCATGAGCGCGCGCTCCAGCCGGCCGGCCGGTGTCATGGCGCCGTACAGGTTCGCGTTGGCGCCGGTGTTGTAGTAGCCGATCACGGTGCCGCGCTCGCCGTGGAAGCCGTACGACGGGTACCAGGTGTTCACGGTGTCGAGGCTGCTGTTGGTGATGCCGCCGTAGATCCGGTGGTCCTCCTCCCACCAGCGCCGGCCGTACTCGATGCCGATCTTGCCCGCGTTCGTCGGCCGGGCGTACTTGAGCGCCTCGATGATCGGCGCCGGCAGGTTGGACGGCACCTTCGCGGCCAGATGCGGCGGCAGGGTGCAGATCGCGTAGTCGGCGGTCAGCATCCGGGTCCGCGTGCCGCTCTTGTAGGTGACCTGGACGCCGGAGCCGGTGTTGGTCAGCCCGGTCACCTCGGCGCCGTACCGGATCTTGTCCTTGCCGATCGCGCGCTCGAACGCATACGGGATCCGGTCCATCCCGCCGACCGGCTGGAACATCATCATTGCCTGGTCCCAGCCGAACTCGAACGAGAAGTAGTTGCCGACGCCGCTGGCGAAGACGTCGCTCAGCGCGTACGGCGCGGCCGTCGTGCCGGCTTCCATTCCGGCGCCCGGCTCGACCGTGTAGCCGCGCCGCCCGTCGGCGCCGGTGTAGGCGAAGCCGGAGGCCTTGTTGCCGATCGAACCGAAGCTGCTGAGGAAACCGATCAGCGCCTGCTTGTCAGCCGCCGTCAGCTTGGCGTCGAGCGCTCCCTGGTCGGCCGCGGTGGCGAGCAGTTCGGCGACGTAGCCGTACACGTCCGCCTTGGCGGTGCGGTGCCGGATCGCCTGGTTGGACAGGCTGCTGGTGCCTTCGCGGTACAGGTACGCGTCGGCGTTCTGGTTGACGAACGGCTCGATCGCGACGCCGAGCTCGCGGCAGTAGTCGAGCGTCACGTGGTGCTGCGGGAGCCGTCCCGGGCCGGCGTTCATGTACTGGCCGGGGGAGAACGTCGCACGCTGGGTGTTCCCGGCGAGATCGGTCTCGACGGTGCCGCCGCGAACGGTCCAGTTCCGGCCGCCCGGGCGGGTGCGCGCCTCCAGCAGGGTGACCTGGTAGCCGGCCTTCAGCAGCTCGTACGCCGAGGTGAGCCCGGCGATCCCGGCTCCGAGGACGACGACGTGCTTGGTGCCGCGGCCGTTGAGATCGGCCCGCGACGGGGCGGCGTACGCGGGTGTCTCGGCGACGCCCGTGAGGCCGAGCGCCGACATGGTGGAGTACAGCACCCCCGCTCCACCGGTGATACCGACCTGCTGCAGGAACTGACGTCTGGTCTGCGCCATGCCTTCTCCTCACTGGGCAACGGGGTAGCTGACCAGAAAGGTAAGGACATGGTGTTTTCGGAGCGTGTCAGGATCGTGACGGATCGACGCTCGTACCGACAGGTATGTTTCTGATTAACGAACCTGTTGGAGCAGCGCCCGCGCTACCCCGGCGACCTCGGCGTAAACACCGGGCTTGCCGGGCTGTGCGCAGCCCTGACCCCAGGAGACGAGTCCGAGCAGGCGGCCGTTGAGGACGAGGGGGCCGCCGGAGTCGCCCTGGCAGGCGTCGATGCCGCCGGCGAGGTAGCCGGCGCAGACGTTGGTCGCGGCGGCGTACCCGTTGGACACGTAGCTCTTGTTCGCGAGGCAGGTCTTGTCGCCGAGGTCCGGTACGGCGGCCTTCTGCAGGGTCTCGTCCGGCCCGGTCTCCTGCGTGTCGCCCCATCCGTAGACGGTCGGTACGGCGCCCGCGCGATCCGCCCGCGCGCGGGTCTCGAGCGGTAGCACCGGTACGTCGGTGAACGGCCGCGCCAGCGTCAGCACTGCCACGTCGTACCGGTTGTCCTTCGTGTTGTAGCCCGGGTGGATCCACACCTTGCTGATCTCCGACACTCGCCCGACCGAGTCGTCGGCGAGGTCCGCCCGTCCCTGGACCGCGTAGTACGTCGACACCGCCTCGTCCATGCAGTGGGCCGCGGTCACGATCTTGTTCGGCGCCACCAGCGCGGCCCCGCAGTACCGGCCGCCCGACGCCGCGGACTGCGTGTTGTTCAGGGCGATCGCCCACGGCGCCTCGGCGGTGCTCGCCACCGTCCCGCCGACGATCACCGGCTTCGCTCCGGCCGTGGTAACCAGCAGGACAGCGGTCAGCAGCACGGCCTGCACTCTCCGTGAAACGATCATCGCTGTAGGTTAGCGGACGACTGGAGCCTCAAGACTGCCGTAGCGCTCTATGCGCTGCCAACGGAGTCTGGTGCCGGCCAGTGCGGTGAAGACCGACTGGATGACGACCAGGTACATCAGCTGCCGGTAGACGAACTGCTGCAGCGGCAGCGTCCACAGCGGCCCAGCTCGCTCTCCGTCCAGGCGGAACGCGTAGAAGCCCATCGCCAACTGCAGCAGCAAGAACCCTGCCCAGACCGACAGGACGCGAACCGGGTCGAGGAAGATCAGGCCGTAGATCGCGAACACGTCCACAACTGGTGCCAGCAGCGGCAGCAGGACCTGGAAAAGCATCAGGTACGTCAGCCCGCGGCGGCCGAACTTACCGGCGCGGCCGCTCTGCACCATCGCCCCGCGGTGCTTCCACATCGCCTGGAGCGTGCCGTAACACCAGCGGTACCGCTGCCGCCACAGTGCGCCCAGTGACGCCGGGGCCTCGGTCCACGCCACCGCACTCTCCTCGTAGACGACCCGCCACCCGTCCCGGCACAGCGCCATCGTCAGGTCGGTGTCCTCCGCCAGCGTCACGTCGCTCAGCCCGCCGATCCGCTCCAGCGCCGTACGGCGGAACGCGCCGACGGCACCTGGCACGGTCGGCATGCACTCGGCCAGGTCGAACAACCGGCGGTCCAGGTTGAAGCCGATCACGTACTCGATGTGCTGCCAGCGGCCGAGCAGCCCGCGGCGGTTGCCCACCTTGGCGTTGCCGGACACCGCGCCGACGGCAGGGTGCCCGAAGGGCTGGATCAGCTTGCGCACGGCGTCCGGCTCGAACACGGTGTCGCCGTCGACCATCACGATCAGCTCGAACTGTGCCGCGCGCAGTCCGGTGTTGAGCGCGACCGGCTTACCGGCGTTGGCCTGCCGGATCACGCGGACCCGGGGGATCCCCAGCCGCTCGACGAGATCCGCCGTACCGTCGGTCGAACCGTCGTCGACGACGATCACCTCGAGCGGGTGGTCCGACGCCGCCAGTGAGCGGATCGCGGCCTCGATGCCGGCGCTCTCGTTGTACGCCGGGACGATGACGCTGACCGGCTCCGTGACCGGCGGGCCGTAGGTCCAGTTCCGCATCCGCGCGTGCCGCCGGGCGGCGATCACGGTGGTGATGGCGCGCAGCACGCTCAGCGCGCCCGCGGCGTACAACAGCCAGCCGATCACGGCCAGCACGCCGTCGCTGATCCGCATCGCCCCGATCACCGCGAGACCCCGTCCGCGATCCAGCAGACTCGCCTTGCGGGTCGGGTCCGGCAGGCCGACCGAGTCGCTGACGGTGGCGAACCGGAAGCCACGCGCCTTCAGGCGCGGCAGCAGCTTGTCCAAGGCCTCGACGGTCTGCGTACGGTCGCCGCCGGCGTCGTGCATCAGCAGCACCTGTCCGGCCGTGCTGCGGGGCATCGAGTTGGCGATGACCTGCTGCGTGCCGGGCTTCCGCCAGTCCTCACTGTCCTGACTGCTCAGCACGGCCAGGTAGCCGGCCTCGCGGGCCTGCTGGAGCGCCTCCCAGTCGCGATTGCTCAGCGCGTCCGGCTCGGAGGAGTACGGCGGTCTGAGCAGCGTCGTACTGACACCGGTGGCTCCGGCGAGGACGAGTTGGCTCTGCCGGAGCTCGAGTGAACGCCGCCACCCGGACGCGGTCGACAGGTTGGCGTGGGTGAAGGTGTGCACCGCGATCTGGTGCCCTTCGGCGACGATCCGGCGGGCCAGGTCTGGGTGTGCGGCGACCTCGGTACCGACCACGAAGAAGGTGGCGTGGACCTGTTGCTTGCGGAGCACGTCCAGGATCTTCGGAGTCCAGACCGGGTCCGGCCCGTCGTCGAAGGTGAGCGCGATGGTGCGTGCTTTCGGTGCCACCGACCGGGGTGTGCCGTCGCCCGCGTCGATGACCGGTCCGCCGTTGACGATCTGTTTCGGCACCGCTCCGGAGGGACCGCTCGACCGGACCGCGCCGTCGGCCTCCGTTCCGTACATGTGGTGCGTGTAGCCGTTCAGCAGCAGCATGCCGGCCAGGCAGACCAGCAACATCGTCAGGACGATCCAGTGCGTCCGGAGCGGCACCTGCTTGGCCCGCCGCGCGCCCGGTCGGCTCACGGGGCGACCGGCGCCCTCGTCTTACCGGGCGGCGCGGTCGGCTTGTTGCCGTGCGTCGTGGTCGCCGTCGGCGCCGCGGTCGGTGACTTGGCCCGGCCCGGCTGGGTGCTCGTCACGGTCGTCGGAGCCGTGGTCGGTACGGCGGTCACGGGCGGCGACGTCACCGACGGACTGCCGGTCGGGACCGTGGCGGGGCCCGAGGTCGGCGTGCCGGTCGGCGCCGCGGGGGTGGTTGTGGCTCGCGGTGTGCGGCCGTCCCCGGTCGTCGGCCGCGGCGTCTCGAGCGCGATCTCGGCCGGCGGCGCGGTCGGCCGGTGCTCGGGCTTGGCGGCTTCGGGGAGGGGGATCAGCGGGGTGTCCATCCGCGGTCCGCCCAGCAGACTACTCACCATGAGCAGGAGGTAACCGACGGTAGGTACGGCGAGGAACACGCCTGCTCTTCGGATACTGCGACGGCGACGCCCGGTCGAGTCCAGAAAGACTGGCCGCCGAGGGGAAGGCGGTCTCACAAGCGCGAGAGCTTAGCCGAACCGAGCGGAATTTGGGATGTTGGGGGTCTTGCGGCGGAGTGCAAGCCCTTACCGGGTGAATTCTCGACACCGAAACACCCCGCCGTGCGGTGACCGGGGGCCGAGGTGGCTACTGTCGTCAGGTGCAGAAATGGCCTGGTCGTCCTTACCCTCTCGGCGCCACCTACGACGGTGCCGGGACGAACTTCGCGGTGTTCTCGGAGGTCGCCGATCGCGTCGACCTCTCGCTGGTCGGTGACGACGGGGCCGAGCAACTGGTGCAGCTGACCGAGGTGGACGGATTCGTCTGGCACGCGTACCTGCCGGGAGTGCAGCCGGGGCAGCGCTACGGCTTCCGGGTGCACGGGCCGTACAACCCCGCCGAGGGGCACCGGTGCAACCCGTCGAAGCTGCTGCTGGACCCGTACGCGAAGGCGATCGACGGGCAGATCGACGGCGACGAGTCGCTGTTCAGCTACCGGTTCGCCGAGCCCGACGAGCTGAACACGATGGACAACCGCGAGCACACGATGCTGTCGGTGGTGACCAACCCGTTCTTCGACTGGGGCAACGACCGCCCGCCGGGCCACGCCTACCACGAGACCGTGATCTACGAGGCACACGTCAAGGGCCTCACCAAGACCCATCCGGGCCTGCCGGAGAACATCCGCGGCACCTACGCCGGCATCGGGCACCCGGCGATCGTCGAGCACCTCAAGGAGCTCGGGGTGTCCGCGATCGAGCTGATGCCGGTGCACCAGTTCGCCCAGGACGGCCACCTGCAGGAGCTCGGCCTGTCGAACTACTGGGGCTACAACACGATCGGCTTCTTCGCGCCGCACAACGCCTACTCGTCGACCGGCACCCGCGGCCAGCAGGTGACCGAGTTCAAGGCGATGGTGAAGGCGCTGCACGAGGCCGACATCGAGGTGATCCTCGACGTCGTCTACAACCACACCGCCGAGGGGAACGAGTTCGGCCCGACGCTGTCGTTCAAGGGCATCGACAACGCGGCGTACTACCGGCTCGTGGACGACGACAAGCGGCACTACTACGACACCACCGGCACCGGCAACAGCCTGCTGATGCGGCACCCGCACGTGCTGCAGCTGATCATGGACTCGCTGCGCTACTGGGTCACCGAGATGCACGTCGACGGCTTCCGCTTCGACCTGGCGGCCACCCTGGCCCGGCAGTTCCACGAGGTCGACCGGCTGTCGGCGTTCTTCGACCTGGTCCAGCAGGACCCGGTGGTGAGCCAGGTGAAGCTGATCGCCGAGCCGTGGGACGTCGGCGACGGCGGGTACCAGGTGGGCAACTTCCCGCCGCTGTGGACGGAGTGGAACGGCAAGTACCGCGACCAGGTCCGGGACTACTGGCGGGGCGAGAAGTACGCGCTGGCCGAGTTCGCCTCCCGGCTGACCGGTTCCTCCGACCTGTACCAGGACGACAGCCGGCGGCCGCTGGCGAGCATCAACTTCATCACCGCCCACGACGGCTTCACGCTGCGCGACCTGGTCTCGTACAACGAGAAGCACAACGAGGCGAACGGCGAGGGCGGCAAGGACGGCGAGAGCTTCAACCGCTCCTGGAACTGCGGCGCCGAGGGCCCGACCGACGACCCCGAGGTGCTGCGGCTGCGGGCCAAGCAGGAGCGCAACTTCCTCACCACGCTGCTGATCTCGCAGGGCGTGCCGATGATCGCCCACGGCGACGAGCTCGGCCGGACGCAGCGCGGCAACAACAACGTCTACTGCCAGGACAACGAGATCGCCTGGATCGACTGGGAGCTGGACGAGCCGCAGAAGCACCTGCTCGAGTTCACCCGGTCGCTGCTCACGTTGCGCAACAACCACCCGGTGCTGCGCCGGCGCCGGTTCTTCCACGGCGACACCGGGATCGACGGGCTCGGCGACCTGGTCTGGTTCACGCCGAACGGCACCGAGATGCAGAACGGCGACTGGCAGCGCGACGACGCCCGGGCGATCGCGGTGTTCCTGAACGGCGACGCGATCTCCGAGCCGGACCCGCGCGGCGAGCCGGTGGTCGACGACTCGTTCCTGGTGCTGTTGAACGGGAACTTCGAGCCGGTCGACTTCCTGCTGCCGCCGGAGGAGTACGGCGAGCACTGGACGGTCGCCGTCGACACGACGCACCCGACCGGCGCCGGGGACGAGGACCCGCACGCCGCGAGCAGCACGGTCCAGCTCGAGGCCCGCAGCACCCTGGTCCTGACCCGTTCGAGGCAGCCCGGATGAGGGGAGTCCCGCAGGCCACCTACAGGTTCCAGCTCCGCGCCGAGTTCGGCTTCGACGACGCCGCCGCGGTGGTGCCGTACCTGGCAGGTCTCGGGATCTCCCACGCGTACTTGTCCCCGATCCTGCAGGCCGCGCCCGGTTCCACCCACGGGTACGACGTGGTGGACCACAGCCGGCTGTCCGAGCCGATGGGCGGCCGGCCGGCGTTCGACCGGTTGTCGGCGCGGCTGGCCGAGCACCGCCTGGGCGCCGTCGCGGACGTCGTACCGAACCACGTCGCCGTACCGACGCCGGAGAGCCTCAACGCGGCGCTCTGGTCGGTGCTGCGGCTGGGGCCCGGCTCGCCGTACGCGGACTGGTTCGACGTGGACTGGGGCGCCGGCAACCAGCCGCTGCTGATGGCGGTGCTGGGCCAGCGGATCGGCAAGGTGCTCGCGGACGGCGAGCTGTCCGTGGAGGGCGACGTACTGCGGTACTACGAGCACGAGTACCCGCTGCGGCCCGGGACCGAAGAGCTGCCGCTGGCGGAGCTCGTCACCGCGCAGTGGTACCGGCTCGCGCACTGGCGGGTCGCCGACGAGGAGCTGAACTACCGGCGGTTCTTCGACGTCGACACGCTCGCTGCTGTACGGCAGGAGACCAAGGAGGTCTTCGACGCCACCCACGAGCTCCTGCTCGCGCTGCTGCACGAAGGAAAGCTCAACGGCTTCCGGATCGACCACCCTGACGGTCTGGCGGACCCGCGCGGCTACCTGCGTCGACTGGCGGAGCGCACCGGCGGTGCTTGGGTCGTGGTGGAGAAGATCCTGGAAGGCGACGAGCAGCTGCCCCGCGACTGGCCGTGCGCCGGCACGACCGGGTACGACGCTCTGCTGCGCGTCGGCGGCCTGTTCGTCGACCCCGCTGGTGCTGCACCGCTCGCAGCCCTGCACTCGGAGCTCACCGGCGCACCGGCCGACTTCGGACCCGTGGTCGAGGAGGCGAAGCGCGAGATCGTCCAGCACGGCCAGTACGCCGAAGTGCACCGCCTGGTCGAGCTGCTCGCGCGGATCTGCCAGGACGACGTGCGGCTGCGTGACCACACCAGGCGGGCGTTCCACGAGGTCGTCGTGGAGCTGCTGGTCCAGTTCGACGTCTACCGCGCGTACGTCGTACCGGGAGAAGAGCCGGAGCCCGAGGCCGTGGCTGCGGTCGAGCGGGCGGCGGAGAGAGCGCGGGCGAACTTGGACGAGGACCGCCAGGCGACCCTGGACGTGGTGCTGCATCTGTTGCTGGGACGAGAGACGAGCACGGTCGACGAGCAGGCGCGGGCCGAGCTGATCGTGCGCTTCCAGCAGACGTGCGGGCCGGTGATGGCCAAGGGGGTCGAGGACACCGCGTTCTACCGGTGGCTGCGGCTCACGTCGCTCAACGAGGTCGGTGGCGACCCGGGCCACTTCGGTGTGACGCCGGAGGAGTTCCACGCGTACGCGTCCCAGTTGAACCGGGACTGGCCGAAGACGATGACCACGCTGTCCACCCACGACACCAAGCGGTCCGAGGACGTCCGCGCGCGCCTCGGCGTACTGTCCGAGCAGCCCGCCGTCTGGTCGGAGGCGGTCCGCGAGTGGCGCAGGCTTTCGGAAGAGCACCGCAGTCCACTGCTGGACGGCAGCACGGAGTACCTGTTCTGGCAGACGCTGTACGGCACCTGGGCCGACGGACCGCTCGCTGAGGACCGCATGCAGGGCTATCTGCTGAAGGCGATCCGTGAGGCCAAGCGGCACACTTCGTGGACCTCGCCGGACGACGAGTACGAACAGGCCGTCGCTGCCTTCGCGACGGCGGTCCTGGACGACGAGACCGTGCTCGACGCAGTACGCCGCTTCGCTGACGAGCAGACCGGCTACGTACGAGCTGCCACGCTCGGCCAGAAGCTGGTGCAGCTGACCATGCCCGGCGTACCCGACGTGTATCAGGGCACCGAGCTGGTCGATCTGTCCCTTGTGGACCCCGACAACCGGCGCCCGGTGGACTACACGGAGCGCATCGAGCGGCTGCAGCGGCTGGACGACGGCGGCAAGCCGGAAGACCTGTCCGACGAGAAGCTGCTTGTCACGTCGCGGGCGCTCCGCATCCGCCGGCAGTACCCCGAGGCCTTCGCGGGCAGCTATACACCGCTCCCGACCTCCAACGGGCACGCGGTCGCGTTCGCCCGTGGCGACGCCGTCATCACCGTGGCGACCAGACTGCCGGCCGCGCTGCAGCGGCTGGGCGGCTGGGGCGACAGCACCGTCGTGCTGCCGAGTGGGCGGTGGAAGAACGTGTTGACCGGACGTGAAGTGGGCACCGGGGCCGCCCGGATCGGCGATCTGCTCGCGGACCTCCCGGTCGCCCTCCTGGTCAGGAGCTGACAGCCATGCACACGTTCCGCGTCTGGGTGCCAGAGGCAACCAATGTGGACCTGGTACTGCGGGACGGTGTGCTGCCGATGCGCTTCGCCGAGGGCGGCTGGTGGGAGCGGCAGGTGGCCGAGGCGCACCACGGCACCGACTATGCGTACTCCGTCGACGGCAGCGACCCGCTCCCCGACCCGCGCAGCCCGTGGCAGCCGGACGGCGTCCACGGGTTCAGCCGCGTCTTCGAGGCGGACCGCTTCGAATGGAGCGACGACAGCTGGACGGGTCGCGACGTACGAGGCGCTGTCTTCTACGAGCTGCACCTGGGCACGTTCACGCTCGAAGGCACGCTGGACGCAGCCGCCGAGCACCTGGACTACCTGGCCGTGCTCGGGGTCGAGGTGGTCTCGCTGCTGCCGGTCGCCGCGTTCCCCGGCGTACACGGCTGGGGGTACGACGGTGTGGACCTCTACGCGGTGCACGCGCCGTACGGCGGCCCGGAAGCCCTGCAGCGGTTCGTGGACCGCTGCCACGACGCCGGGCTGGCCGTGTGCCTCGACGTCGTCTACAACCACCTCGGTCCGAGCGGGAACTATCTGTCCAGCTTCGGTCCATACTTCACTACCAGGCACTCCACGCCGTGGGGCCCCGCGGTCAACCTGGACGACGCCGGTAGCGCAGAGGTACGACGGTGGATCTGCGACAACGCACTGCGCTGGTTCCGCGACTTCCACATCGACGTACTGCGGCTGGACGCCGTCCACGCGCTGGTCGACGACAGCCCGACGCACCTGCTCCAGCAGCTGTCGACGGAGACCGCCGAGCTGGCCAAGGATCTCGGGCGGCCGCTGGGGCTGGTGGCCGAGTCGGACCTGAACGATCCGCGCACGGTCGAACCGGTGTCCACGGGCGGCATGGGGATGACCGCCCAGTGGAGCGACGACTTCCACCACGCACTGCACTCCCTGCTGACCGGTGAACGGTTCGGGTACTACGTGGACTTCGGGGACCCGGCGGTGTTCGCGAAGACGCTGACGCGGGTGTTCCTGCACGACGGGAGCTATTCGACGTTCCGCGGCAAGGACTGGGGACGTCCGGTCGATCCCCGCAGCCACCGCGGCGGCGAGTTCCTCGCCTACACGTCGAACCACGACCAGATCGGCAACCGGGCGCTCGGCGACCGGCCGAACCTGACCCCGGGGCAGCTCGCGATCGGCGCCGCGCTGGTGCTGACCTCGCCGTACACGCCGATGCTGTTCATGGGTGAGGAGTGGGGCGCCTCGACGCCGTGGCGGTTCTTCACGGACTTCTCCGACGACACCGAACCCGGCCTGGCGGATGCGGTCCGGACCGGCCGGCGCCGCGAGTTCGCCGAGTTCGGCTGGGACGCGGACGAGATCCCGGACCCGCAGGATCCGCAGACCTGGCGCAGCTCGGTGCTCGACTGGTCCGAGCCGGACGAGGCGCCGCACCGCGAGCTGCTCGCCTGGTACCGGCACCTGCTCACCTTCCGGGCCCGGATGCCCGAGCTCCGCGACGACCGGCTGGCGTCCGTGGAGGTCGCGTTCGATCCCGCCGGCGCCTGGCTGGTGGTGTCCCGCGGCAGCCTGCGCGTGGTGGCGAACCTCGGTGGTGCGGACGCGGTCGTGCCGCTCGCGGAGCTCCCGAAGTACCTCGTGATGTCCTTCGCCGGCGCGGACCTGACCACCGGCGGGGTTTGGTTGCCTGGTCACGGCGTCGCGATCCTGGCCGTCTGAGACTTTCCAAAGGGTCACGTTTGTAGGCCATTCCAACAGAACGCGGCGTTCGAGTGTGTTGATCCGTGGTGATTTCCGGAATCGCTTGTCTGCCGGGGTGGTCGTGGCGGACTGTTGATGGGCCAGCAGGGGACGGGGGGTTTTGAGGGAGGACCGGATGACAGTCGGAGGCGTCGACACCTACTACGACTACGAAGAAAAGCAGTGGAAGAGCCGGAAGCTGGGTGGCGGCCCGATCCGTCGCGGCCCGGTCTGCCCGGCACCACGCACCCCGGACCATGCGGTGCGCGAATCCACCGTCCACGAGCGTCGTGCGGCCGTTCGCGACGTACCGAAGCACACGCTCAACTGACGCGCACCGGTGGCAGGGCCCGCCAGACCAGGCCACCGACCTGACCACAGCGGCTGTCGTCCGACGGCCGCTGTGGCATGCCCGGTCCAGCCGCGGTGACGGCTGCGCGCGCCGGGCGGCGAGCGGCGTGGCTCCCGGGTCGCATAGAGTGACGGGTGTTCCGACAGGAAGGATCCGGGTGATGGCCGACGCAGACGACCAGGTGACGCGGAGCGCGCCGTTCCCGGGCTTCGACACGACCAAACCGAGTATCGCCCGGACGTACGACTACCTGCTCGGCGGCAAGGACAACTTCGCGGTGGACCGCGCGTTCGGCGACCGGTTCATCAACGAACTTCCCGGCTCCCGGGTGATCGCGTACGACAACCGCGGCGCGCTGATCCGCGCGGTCCGCGAGATCGTCACCACGACGCCGGTCCGCCAGTTCATCGACCTCGGCAGCGGGCTGCCGACCGCCGACAACGTGCACCAGGTCGCCCAGCGGTACGAGCCGGACGCGAAGGTGGTGTACGTCGACAACGACCCGATCGTGCTCGCGCACGGCCGCGCGCTGCTCGCCGAGAACGACAACACCACGGTCATCCAAGCCGACCTGCGGGAGCCGAAGGCGATCCTCGAGCACCCGGACACGGTGCGCCTGATCGACTTCTCCGAGCCGGTCGGCGTGATCTTCAGCGCCACCCTGCACCACGTGAACGACGACGAGGACCCGGCCGGCATCGTCCGCTTCTGGAAGGACCGGATCGCCTCCGGCAGCCACCTCTTCATCAGCCACTTCCGCAGCGAGAACGACCCCCGCAGTCAGGAGCTCGAGCAGGTCCTGCAAGGCTCGCTCGGCCGCGGCCGCTGGCGCACCGACGACCAGATCCTCGCCCTCTTCGGCGACGACTTCACCGTGCTCGCCCCCGGCCTGGTTCCCGCCTGCCAATGGCGCAACCCCAACGAGCCCGACGACCTCACGGACTACCAGCGCCTGATCGCCGCCGTCCTCGCCGTCAAGGACTGACCTGTTCCCTGGCGAGGAACGCGAACTGGGCGGTCTTGGTCGAGCCGTCCGGCTGGACGATCTTCGCCTCCGTGCCGAGGGTGAAGCCGCTGCGGTGGAACCGCTCGATCGCGCGGGTGTTGCGGATGTCGGGTTCGACCACGATCCGCGGGTGTCCCAGGTGCTCGAAGACGAAGCGGGCGAGCGTGCCGACCAGCTGACCGGTGAATCCGGCGCGGGCGTCCCCGGGCGCGATCAGCAGATGGACGCCGAGATCACCGGGCTCGACGGCGTACGCCGCGCCGGCAGGATCCGCCTGCGGGTCGTACGTCTGCAGCAACGCGACCGGTACGCCGTCCAGCCGGACGACGTACACGTGATGCGTCGGCACCGAGTCCAGGAAGCGGTACGTCGCCTCGATCTCGTCGCGCGACAGCGCGCCCATACCCCAGTACGTCGCCCGCTCGGCCGTCACCCACCCGTGGATGAGGTCCAGATCGCGCGCCGGATCCGCCTCCTCGATCCGCACCGTCCCGAACCCGTCGACGGCCGCCGAGTACGTGCGATCCTCCCGGACCGCCGGACCCACCGCGGGGACCAGCGCACCGCGCAACCACGACGCCAGCTGGTCGTGGTGGTGCGGATCGCCGAGGACGCCGGACGCGCCGAGCGGCACGATCCACCGGCTGGCGGAGCGATCGGCGAGGTCCCATGCGTACCGGGCGGCGGAGGCGCGGATGCAGACGTCCGTCAGCCCGGGCAGGCTCGACGTCGACATCACGCAATGGTGGTCGCCGGACAGGCCCAGGTCCAGAGGCATCTCGTTCGCCGCGAACACCGGACCGCGCAACGCGTGCAGCGGTGCGAGCTGATGCGTCTCGGCCCACGGCGGGCGCGGGCTGTTGGCGGCGACCTCTTCCAGTGCCTCGCGGGCCAGCCAGCGCACGTCGACGTTCGGCAGCAGGTCGGTGGTGAGGAGATTCTCGAGCGCGTACGAGACGTGGGTGAGCGGGTCCATCCACGGCGTGAAGACCGCGGCGACGTCGGCGTTCTCGAGCATTGTGAAGTGGTCGGTGAGACGGGAGACGAGCGCCTTGCGGACCGCGGCGTACGACGAGGCCGTCGTGCTCGTGGCGTCCATCCGGCGGTCCCACGCGAACAGTTCGGTGCGGAGGGCAACTGCTTGCGGGGACAGGTCGCCGAGACCGGTCAGCAGGTCGAGCAGGGAGCCGGCCGAGCCCAGGTATGTGTCCTGGTGGATGCCCGGCATGCCGTCGACCGTCCAGTCGTCGCGGGCCTCCACGAGGTCGCGGATCCGGTCGGCGCGGTGCGGCGCGGCGAACTCGACCCCGAACGGCGTCGCGAGCCCGCGGGCGTTCGCCATCACCGCCGGCCCGTCCACCGCCGCCCGCGCCATCTCGTGCCAGCCGTCCCAGCCGTACGTCGCATCCCAGGCCGGCACGACCCGCAACATGTTCGCCGGCTCGCGCCGCGGCACCACACCGGCGGTGCGATGCAGCAGCCCACCCGCGGTGTCGGCCGCCAGCACGACGTTGACCGGCTCGACCCACTCGTCGAAAGCGGCGTCCACATCACCCACGCTGGTTGCCCGCAGCAACCGACGCATCACCTGGAACCCGAGCCGTCCGGTGACCCGGGGCGGGTAGCGCAGCGAGACCGATGCAGTGCCTTCCGGGCCTTCCGGGCCTTCCGGGCCTTCCGGGCCTTCCGGGCCTCCCGGGCCGTGCGTGATGATCGGACCGCGGTCGGTCTCGATCACCTCGACCTCGACGGGCGCTGCACCGGCGACCTCCACCACCTCGGCGTGGAAGGACGCCGGTCGCCAGCCGTCCGGCCCCAAGGCCTCCACCCCTGACCCGGTCCGGCGCAGTTGTTCGGCGTACAGGTCCTGGTAGTCGGCCATGGCGTTGGTGATGGACCAGGCGACCGACCCGGTGTGGCCGAAGTGTGCGAGCCCCGGGATGCCGGGAACGGCGAGCCCGAGGACGTCGTACTCCGGGCAGGTCAGCCGGACCTGCTGGTACACGCCGGGGTTCTCGATGAAGCGATGCGGATCACCCGCCACGATCGCCTGACCGCTCGCGGTGTGCGACCCCGGGATCAGCCACCCGTTGCTGCCGGCCCCGTGCGGTCCCTCCGACGAGAACAGCTCCAGGGACGCTTCCCCGAGCTGGGCCGCGACATGAGTGCGCCACAGCTTGGAAGGGAAGCCGGCGAACAGGATGTGCACCGCCAGCCAGATCCCCAGCGGCGTCCATGGCTCCCACTCCTGCAGCGTCAGCCCGGTCTCCGCGAACTCAGGCGCGCGTGCCGCCCCGCCCGGCAGCCCGTGGTTCACGCCCTCGACGTACGCCGTGACCCACTCGCGCGTTTCGTCGTCGAGCGACTCGAAGCACCGCCGCGCCGTGTCGGCGAGCCGCGCCTGGCGGGCGAACACGTCCCACGCCGCCGCCTCGGCCCCGAGGAACGCGGCGCTCGTCCCGAGGTACCGCCGCCGCTCCAGCTCGATCTGCCAGGCCCGGTCCCGCGCGGCGTTCACGCCTTGCAGGTAGACCAACGCGAGCGGATCCCCGGCCTGCAGGTGCGGCACGCCGTACGTGTCCCGGAACACCCTCGCGTTCACAGCAGCCCCCACTTCAATTAGGTTAGGCTGCGCTAACTTACTCGGCAGCAATCGGTTCAGACAACCGCAATTCTCGCTGGAGGTCCATCGTGAGGCATGGCTGGGAAGGCGTGGTGCTCAAGCTGTTCCGGGCGAAGGACTTCACCTTCACCGTGACCGGCGCCGAGCAGGTCACCGAGCGGTACCGCCGGGTGCACTTCACCGACGGCGGTCTGCTGCGCGCGCTGGGCGTGCACCCGACGATGTGGGTGCGGCTGTGGTTCGACAAAGCCGGCAAGCCGCACCAGCGCGCGTACACGCTCGTCGACCCGGACGTCGAGGCCGGCACCTTCAGCCTGGAGTTCGCGCTGCACGACGGCTGCGCGAGCGACTGGTCGCGCAGAGCCGAGCCCGGCGACACGATCGAGGCGACAGTGCAGGGGACCGGCTTCGAGGCGCCGGATCCGCTGCCGCCGCGGATGCTGGTGGTCGGCGATCCGGCGTCGCTGCCGGCGATCAACTCGCTGCTCGCGGTCGCCCCGCAGCTGCCGGCCACGATCTGGTTCGAGACCACCCACGACGCCGACCACGAGCTGCCGTTCCGCGTCGAGGACCACCACGACCTCCGGGCCGTCCCGCGGCCGCAGCTGGTCGAGCAGGTTAAGGCCGGCCTCCAGGAGCTCGTCACGCCGGACACCTACGTGTGGATCGCGTGCGACACCGTCACCACCCGGGCGCTGACGTCGTACGTCGTGAAGGACCTCGCCGTCCCGAAGCACCGGGTGAAATCCCTCGGCTACTGGAAGGCCGCGTAACCTGGCGGCTGTGATCACGCCGCTCGACGTCACCGACCGCACGCTCGCCGAGCGACTGCTCACGATCCAGCACGCCGCGTACGCCGTGGAGGCCGAGCTGATCGGCTTCGACGGCATCCCGCCGCTCCGCGAGGACCTCGACGGCCTGATGTCGTCGACCGAACACTGGCTCGGGCGGTACGACGGAAACACGCTGGTCGGGGCGGTCGCTTACGAGACCTCGGCGGACACCGTGGAGATCGACCGCCTGATCGTCGATCCCGCGCACGCCCGCCGCGGACACGGCCGAGCCCTCCTGGATCACCTCGACCGGATCGAACCACGCGCGGTCAGCCTGGTGTCGACGGGCTCGGCCAACATCCCCGCCGTCAACCTCTACACGTCGCGCGGCTACGCCACGGTCGGCGAAGTAGAGGTTGCTCCCGGCATCTACATCACGCAGTTCCGCCGCGCGTCCTGACCTGCTCGAACCCGTAGTACAGCGCCAGCAGGAACACGATCAGCAGGGTCACCTGGGCGGACACGAACGAGATGCCGATGCAGGCTCCGTAGACGACCGTGCCCATCGAGTAGCGCAGCAGCGACTTGCGGACCTCCGCCTTGGACATGTCGTGGTCGACCAGGTGGTTGCGCAGGACGTGCCACCAGATCAGGCTGAACGCGATCGCCGCCAGCGTCAGGTTCGCGCTGTAGACGGCGGCCGCGACGTGCGCGTTGCTCGACTCGTCCTCGAGATGCTCCGCGAACAGGCTGGTCGGGAACGGCAGCAGCGTCGCCCACAGCAGCAGGAGCAGGTTGAGGAACATCAGCCCGCGGTCCGCGCGCCGGATCTGGCGGAACATCGAGTGGTGGTTGACCCACATGATGCCGAGGATCGCGAAGCTGGTCAGGTACGCCGCGAACTGCGGCCATTCGTGCAGCAGCGCCGGCCACAACCGCTCACCCTCCTCGAGCTCGGGACTGTGCAGTTCGAGGACGAGGAGGGTGATCGCGATCGCGAAGACGCCGTCACTGAAGGCTTCGAGACGGGTCGTCTCGGCAAGATCGGACTGTGTGCTCACGGCCCACAGTCTGAGGCCCGAGGTTCAGTTCGTCGACAAAGAAAGCGCTGTCCAGCTGATCGCCGGTAGCGTAATCGTCAGCTTGCCGTCGGCGAGCCGGGCGGACTCGAACGGCTGGGCCGTCACGCGGTCGGGGTGCGCCGCCGAGTTGGTCGCGAGCGGGTCGTCATCGTGGACGATGACGGCCTCGTCGAGCGAGGTGACGCCCGCCCGGGTGAGGTCGACGGTGACCTCGACGGGGCCCTCGGACGAGCGGTTCACCGCGAACAGCGCGATCTGGCCGTCGTCGTAGGTCGCGACCGCGTCGACCGCGGGCACGTCGCCGTACTTCGCCGTCGACACCAGCGGCGAGTCGGTCTCGATCCGGAGCACCTGCCCGGCCGCGAGCCGCGAGGTGATCGCGAACGGGTGGAACGTGGGCTGCCGCCAGGCCGCGCCGCCGGGCTCGGTCATGATCGGCGCGATCACGTTCGCGAGCTGCGCAAGGCACGCCACCCCGACCCGGTCGCTGTGCCGCAGCAGCGAGATCAGCAGGTTGCCGAGCACCACCGCGTCGGTGACGTTGTACTCGTCCTCGATCCGCCGCGGCGCCACCTCCCACGCCTCGCCCGGTCCGTCGGTGCGGCGGGAGCGGTCGCCGTACCAGACGTTCCATTCGTCGAAGGAGATGCCGATCTTCTTGCTGCTCTTGAGTTCCGCTCCGACGTGGTCCGCGGTCGCCACCACGGAATCGATGAAGTGGTCCATGTTCACCGCGGACGCCAGGAACGACGCGGTGTCGCCGTCGTCGTTGCCGTAGTACGCGTGGCAGGAGATGTACTCGACGAACTCGTACGTCTCCCGCAGCACGTCGCGCTCCCAGGTGCCGAACAGCGGCATCCGCGACGACGACGAGCCGCAGGCGACGAGCTCGAGGTCCTTGTCGATCATCCGCATCGCCCGCGCGGTCTCCGCCGCGAGCCGTCCGTACTCCGTCGGCGTCTTGTGCCCGACCTGCCACGGGCCGTCGAGCTCGTTACCGAGGCACCAGAGCTTGATCCCGTACGGCGCCGCGCCGTGCTGCTCGCGCAGATCGGACAGCGCCGTACCGCCGGGGTGGTTCGCGTACTCGAGCAGGTCGAGCGCCTCCTGGACGCCGCGGGTCCCGAGGTTGATCGCCATCATCGGCTCGACGCCGGCCTTGGCGCACCAGCGGCTGAACTCGTCCAGACCGAACTCGTTGGTCTCGACGCTGTGCCAGGCGAGGTCGAGCCGCCGCGGCCGCTCCGCGCGCGGACCGACGCTGTCCTCCCAGCGGAAACCGGAAACGAAGTTTCCGCCGGGATAGCGGACCACGGAAACTCCGAGCTCGCGGGTCAGTTCCAGGACGTCCTTGCGGAAACCGTCCTCGTCCGCGGTCGCGTGGCCGGGCTCGTAGATGCCGGTGTAGACACACCGGCCCATGTGCTCGACGAAGGTTCCGAAGGTCCGGCGGTTCACGGGCGCGATCGTGAACGCGGGATCGATGGTGAGATGGGCAGTGGGCACCAGGTGGCTCCTGTCGTGGTGATTCGATATGACCGGGGCGGTGGGGTGGGAGATGCAAGGGCAGAGCAGCGGCTAGCCCTTGATCCCCGCGTCGCCGACACCGCGGACGACGTGGCGCTGGAACAGGGCGTAGACGATCAGCAGAGGAAGACCGCCCAGGACGGCCGAGGCCATGATCTGGGCGTAGCGCAGGCCGTACGAGCCCTGCACGTTGGCGAGGCCGACCGGGATCGTCATCATTGACGGGTCGGTGGTCACGATGAAGGGCCAGAGGAAGTTGTTCCAGGCCCCGATGAACGTGAAGATGCCGACCGCGACCAGGATCGGCCGCGACATCGGGACCATCACGCTCCAGACGATCCGCCACCGGGACGCGCCGTCGACCCGGGCGGCGTCCTCGTAGTCGCGGGAGATGCCGTCGAAGAACTTCTTCAGCACGAACACCATCACCGGCGCCACCACCTGCGGCAGCACGATGCCCCAGTAGGTGTCGACCAGGCCGAGGCCGGTCATCTCCTGGAACAGCGGCACGATCAGCACCTGCGGCGGCACCAGGATGCCGGCGATGATCAGCCCGAACAGCACCCGCCGCCCGGGGAACGTGGTCCGCGAGAAGCCGTACGCCGCGAGCACCGAGACGACCAGCGTCAACGCGGTCACGAGCACCGAGACGACCGTACTGTTCAGGAACCAGCGGATCAGGTCGCCCTGCTCGATCACGCTCCGGTAGGCGCCGGTGGTAGGTGCCTCCGGCAACCAGGTGATCGGCGCCCGGGTCGTCTCCGGCTCGGGCTTCAACGACGTGTCGAGCGCCCAGAGCAACGGAACCAGCCAGACCGCGGCGAGAATCACCGCACCGACGGCGCTCGCGGCCTTCGGGAAGGTCCATTGCTGCCTGCGGCGCGGCGTTCTGGTTGCTACTGGCAACGTTGCGGTCGTCATGCTTCCTCCCCCCGGCCGGAGAACAGTTTGAACTGCGCCACCGCGACGATCACGATGACCGCGAAGAACAGGTACGAGATCGCGGACGCGTAGCCGATCCGGTAGCTGGTGAAGCCGGACTCGTAGATGTACTGGATGATCGGCCGGGTCGCATAGTTCGGTCCGCCGTTGGTCATCAGGTAGATCTGGTCGAAGATCTTCAGCGACGCCACGAGCTGCAGGACGATGATCAGGCCGGTGGTCCGGCCGAGCAACGGCAGCGTGATCCGGAACAGTTGCTGCCGCCCGTTCGCCCCGTCGATCGCGGCCGCCTCGTAGACCTGCGCGGGAATCCCTTGCAGCGCGGCCAGGTACAGCAGAAAGTTGAATCCGACCGTCCACCAGACGGTCGTGATCACCACCGCGAGCATCGCCCGGTTCTCGGTGTTCAGCCAGTCGATCTCGGCGAAGCCGCCGGCCGTCAGCAGGCCGTTCACCAGGCCGAACCCGGGCTGGTAGATCCACACCCAGATCAGCGTCACGACCGTGGCGGGCAGCACGAACGGAGCGAAGTACGCGAAGCGCAGCAGCCAGCCCAGCACGCCGCGCCGGTTGGCCAGCAGGGCCATGACGAGCGCGATGATCACCAGCGGCGGCGTGCTCATCGCGGTGAAGACGAGGGTGTTCTTCAGCGACGACCAGACGGCGGGGTCACCGAACAGGTCCCGCCAGTTCTGCAGGCCGAGGAATTCGTGCTTGACGCCGGCCAGACTGGTGTTGAAGAAGCTGTTCCACAGACCGGAAACGATCGGCCAGAGCATGAACAGCGCGAACAGCAGCAGGAACGGCGCGACGAAGAACAGCCCGCCCCAGCGTTCCTTCCACGGCTGCCCGGTCTCCGGTTTCGCCGCGCCCGGCGGCGTACCGGTGGTGAGGCGCGAGGGTGTCTCTACGGCCATGACCGACCTCCTTAGACCGGTGACGGGGTGTCGAGGAGCTTCTGGGTTGCGGCCTTGAACTGCGCGAGCGCGGCCTTCGGCGTCGCCTGACCGGAGAACACGCCGCTGAACGCCGCGGCGGCCTCGTTCTGCAGTTGCGCACCGGACCCGCTGAACCACGCGTCCGGGTCGAACAGCACGTCCGGCGCCACGCTGCGGTACTCCGCCTGCGGCTTGAGGTCCAGGTAGTCCTGGCTCTTCGCCACCGGCTGGTACGCCGGGATGTGACCGCCGGCCGCCCAGTCGGCGCTGTGCTTGAGCATCCAGGCGACGTACTCGACGGTCGCCTTGGTGTCGGCCTTGTTCCGGTTGCTCTGGTGCGGCAGCACGAACGTATGCGCGTCACCGGCGAACTTCGGCACGTCGTACACGACCGGGAACGGCGCCATGCTGAACGGCATCTTGGCGGTCTGGTACGTCGTCACCTCCCATTCACCGTTGAAGCTCAGCCCGGCGTCGCCGTTGCTGAACTGGGCGACCAGGGCCGAGTAGTTGGACGACCGTGGCGTGAGACCGTCGGCGGCGAGTTTCGCCATCAGGCTCAGGGCTTCCAGCGCCTTGGCGTCGTCGAGGATCAGCCGGGTGCCGGTGTCGTCGAAGAACTTGCCCTCGAGCTGCCCGTACAACGTCCACCACAGCCGCCACGGGTTCGTGGTCTCGACCGACGCGGCGAACTTGCCGGTCACGTCCTTGACCGCCTTCAGCATCTCGAGGAACGCGTCGACGCCCTTGACGGTCTTGATGCGGCCGTCTGCCTCGAGCAGCCCGGCCTTCTGGCAGATCTCGGTGTTGTAGTAGAGCACGAACGGGTGCGTGTCGAGCGGTACGGCGTACAGCTTGCCGTCCACGACCGCGCGGTCCCACGACGTCGGCAGGAAGTCGGACTCGGTGACACCCGCGTCGGCGAGCAGCTCCACCGGGATCGGGTCGAGCATCGTGGTCGGGCTGAAACCCTTGAGCCGCGACAGGTGCAGCGTCGCCACCTCGGGCGCCCGGCCGCCGGCCGCGGACATTGCGAGTTTCGTGTAGAACGGCGGGCCCCAGGCGAGGGTGTGGGCCTCGAACGCGACGTCCGGGTGCTCGGCGACGTACTGCTGGTGGATCTGCAGCAGGCGGGCACCGTCGCCGCCGCCGAACAGGTTCCACTCGCGGACCTTGGGTTTGCCGCGGAGCGTGCCGCAACCGGTCAGAGCGAGGGCGCCGAGCAGGCCACCAAGTACTGCTCGACGCCCGGGACGGAAGGGAGGGGAGTCTGGGCGCATCTGTCCTCCAGGCGGAGTGGAGCACGGATCTACACCGATGTACTACATCGGTGTAGAGATCATGCCTGGACCTCTCGGCTTCGTCAACGGGTCGGCGGTTCGGTCGCTTTCGGTGAGTGCAGTCCGGACGCACAGAGGTTGGTGGAGGTGGTGGCGACGGTTGTCGACGAGCGTAGACAACCGTCGACAGGCTGGTTATGCTCGTCAGGCCGCCCAGTTCTGGAGAGGAGGAGCCGTGAAGACCATCAAGATTCGCGACCTGCGGGGATCCGTGCTCGAGCAGCACGCGCGAAACGGCCAGCTGGTCGGACTCACCCGTAACCGTGCCCTGATCGCGGTGGTGATCCCCGCAGGCCAAGCCTGGGTGGAGCATCTCGTCGACCGCAACTGGTCCCAGGTCACGAAGGACGTCGCCGAGGGTGAGGCGGAGATGGTCGGTCAGGCCCCGCTCTCGACCCTTGAGGGCACCGTTTCCAGTGCTGACGGAACGGGTCGTGACGAGTACAGGTCCCAAACGCGGACCGGGCATCCGACAGATCGACTGGCCGAGGACGTCGGTCCACCGACCGCCGCAATGCTGCGGCACCTTGGCGCCCAGCTCGGCGCTGCCTCGCCGGACGGGCGGCAGATGACCAGGTCGAGCACCATCCGGGTAGGGGACCTGTCTGCCCGCCGAATCGACGCAGCCGGTGTCGCCGGCGAGCTTCTTGTCCTGACCAATGGCGGTCTTCAGGTCGGCATCGTCGTGCCGGTCTCGCAGAGGTTCGTCGAGTTCCTGGTCACCCAGAATCTCTCGCGGATCATGTACGACGCGCAGCGCGCGGAGCTGCGGTCGCTGCCGCCGGAGCAGTTGGGTCCGCTCGACGACGACCCGTCGACGACAGAGTCGTCGATCCGTCGGTGAAGGAGATCCCGGTGCCGGTGAAAGAGCAGGCTTCGACCGTGCCGGCAGTGACCTTCGCGGCAGCGACCGAGACGTTGCGGTCGACCGCCAGGTGGTTACTCACGGCGGCAGCCGGCCTCGGTGGACTTCTGGTTGCCGGGCTGCAGCTCACCAGCCTTGGTTCGCTGAGCCTCACCGCCTGGCGGTTGTGGGTAAGCGTCGGCGGTGTGCTGCTCGCTGTGTGCGGCGTCGCGTACCTCATCATGCGGACGAGCCAGATCTTGACGAACGAGTGGATCACGCTCGCCCAGTTGAGCGTCGACGACTTCCAGGCGCAGCTGGAAGGTGCGGCCTCGAGCAGCGCGCTGCTTCAGGAGATCGAGGTCTACAAGCATGAGCTCTATGCTCAGGTCGCCGAGAGCGTTCAGCAGCTCTATCGGCGGTTGATTCAGGCTAACGAACTGGTCCGGGAAGCCGTGGTCGACGAGGCCGACCTCCGGCGGGCGGCCGAGTTGCGTGCGGCCGCGGAGAATGTCGTCCACTATGCCAACTACTACGAGACTCGTATCAGGTTCAAGGCCTTGGGGCGGCAATTCGGGTATGCGGCGGCAGTCATCGTGGTCGGCGTCCTGTTGTTCGCGTATGCGGCCAATCCGGCGGGCTGACGGTTCCCGTCAGCGAGTTTGGAAGCCGGACTCCGGTGTCAGCAGGCTGATGACCAGGTAACCCGACCGGGCGACCTTCCGGTCCTGCTCGTGCCGCAGTCGTTCGAGTTCCTGCTCGGTGAGCGGTCGGCAGACCGCGACGATCCCGCCGAGGTGGAGAGGGACTGCGTAGTAGCGCCGGCCTCCGTCCCATAACTCGAAGTGGTAGGCGCTCCGGCTGTTCGGGCCGTCGAGCGGCAGGTCTTCCCGGAGGCAGTCGGCCAGCGCCGCACGCTCGGACTGACTCCCGAGCGCGAGTACGAACAGCTTCGCTGCCGGACTGAGGACGATCTCGTAGTGGATCATGGACTCTCGCCTACCTCCTGATCGGACCGGCGAACCGTCATTGGGCACCCCAGCGTCGACTGTGGCCGGACCACGAGCGCCGTGGACTGCGATCACGTCGCTTGCAGGGGTCACGGCGGTAGCCCCGCAGCCCTTCGTCGCGGCCGCGCCAGCGCTGAGGGGTCACCCCGCGGGGAAGGACGGTCAGAATCGTGGTCATCGTTCGATTGAGCACCACGGCCACTCCGTTGGTGCCGAAGATCGTGATGCTCCGGGCGTCAACGATTTGGGCGTTCGCGGTCTCGGTCAGGGTGGCAACGACCTCAGCGTCGTCGATCTGTCGCTCGGTCATCCGGACGCGTGCGTGCTTCGTGAGCTTCAATCCACCGACCATGGCGCTCGCTCGGTAGTCCAGTGTCGAAGTGGTATCCATGTAACGAGGTTCCTTCTACAAGATAGACTTTGTCAAGAAGATAACCCTCTGTACGAGCTTTAAGCTTAGTTTTTTCTCAGGTTCAAGCACCTATTCACCTCTTCTGCTAGGCGGTAGTAGGATCTGCCTGACTATTGCTGAGGCGAAGAGAGTTGAGGGCGATGGTGACGTCAGGGCATATCGGGTTCGAGGAGCACCTGAGCAAGGTGGTCCCTTCGGATCCGAAGCCGTCCGAGAAGGTCAGCCAGCAGGTGCTGGGGGCCGTGCTGCAGGAGCTTGCGATCGCGGCTCCTGACGGCTGTCTGCGCAGCGACCTGCTCAGGCGGGTCGGCCCGGGAGACGGATCGACATACTCGGCTGCCACGCTGTCGAAGGCGCTGGCCGCTCTCGAAAAGGCCCACCTGATCTCGAAGCGGGCTGTGTACACCGGGCCGAGCAGTGGTGGTCGTCCACCCGAGCGCTACATGCTCGGGAGCCATCTGTGGGCCATGGTCGGTGTGCACATCTCGATCAGCCATAACCGCCTGCACACGGTGACCTGCACAATTCGGGACCTCAGCGCGCGGCTGATCCAGTCACAGAGCCGGACTCTCGCCGAGGACAAGGACTGGGCTCAGATCGCCGAGCAGGTCGGCGACTTCGCCAAGCAGATGACGATGCAATGGCAGGACGGGCGATCCGACGCCCGGATCCTCGGGGTGGGAGTGGAGGTGCCTGGTCACGTCCATCGCGGCAAGGTGATGGAGGCACCGCATTCCGGTTGGAAGCAGGCCGCGCCCTTGGCGGACGACATCAGGAAGGCGCTCGGGGGTGGACTGACCGTCGTGCTCGACAACGACGTCAATCTGATCGCCCTGCGTGAGATGTACCGGCCGGACCGGCGAACCCGGGCTGAGGACGGTGCTGTTGTTGCGGTCTTCGACGAGGGCGTCGGCGCCGGACTGATCGTGGGTGGTCACGTGCACCGCGGGCACAGGGGAGCTGCCGGAGAGCCCGGGCACAACGCGGTCTTCGTGGACGCCGGCATCCCTCGACTTCCGGGCGAGGCTTCTGATGCCTCCCGGACGACAGGGACATATCCGACGTTCTCGGATCCCTGCACCTGTGGGAGGTCGCACCACATCGACTGTTACGCCATTCCGGAACGAATCGCCGGCGAGCTGGGCCATCCGCTGACCGAGTTTGCCCGGCTCGCAGGCGAACCGGGCTACGACGGCACGAAGCTCACGCCTGCCGGAAAGGCGTTCTGGACCGCGGGTGCTGCTCTCGGTCACGGGATCGTATCGTTGCTTCACGCCCACAACCCGGGCTGGCTGTTGCTGTTGCTCCCACCCGCGCTCGCCGAGGTCGAGCTGGGGACGACCCCGTTGAGCCGTCAGACGGCTGCGGCCTTGTACAGACAAGCCATCGAAACCGCGATCGACGAGCATGCGTTCTCCTCCACAGGTTTCGACGCCCGCAGAGGAAATCCGCATCTGGAAGTGCGACCGACCGCGGACGATCCTGCCGGTGGTCCGGAGAAGGCGGCCCGCAATGCCGCGGTGCGCGTTCTCGACGATTTCATCGCCCATGCCCTCAAGAAGGACGAGTGCGTTCGCGAGTCATCGGTGGACGCCGGCCCCGCCGCTCCAGTGAGACTTGACGAACGCCAGTTGGCCAAGGAACGCCAGCTCGCACTCACGAAGGAGCTCAGGGAGATCCTCAAGGCTTACGACCCCGAAAGGCTGCTCAGGGCGGAATCTCTCGCTGACCAGTACTACACCGAGGAGCATGGATTGTTACGGCTGGTCATGGACAAGAAGCTGGACAGTCAGTCCGTCCGAGAGCTTTGGAGCAGCAGTTTCAGGCCGTCGAAGCTACTGGTCGACGACAACAAACTGAGTGCGTTCACCAGAGAACTCGTCACACTCCAGGCCCGGTGGAACTCTGGCCGAGTTGCGCCGGTGAACCGTTAGGACAGCGCCGCGCATTTTGATTCAGTTCGCGCCGAGGGTGGATTCGCGGGTGTGGAGCACGTACGGCGAGACGATCTCGCGGTGCTCGGAGACGTCGCCGGCCATCCGCTCGACCAGCAGGTCGACGGCGGTCCGGGCGATGTGCACGCGGTCCGGGTCGACCGTGGTCAGGGTCGGGCTGCTGTAACTGGCCTCGTCGATGTTGTCGAAGCCCGCCACCGCCACGTCGTCCGGGATCCGCACGCCGCGGGCGGCCAGCGCCCGGATCGCGCCGAGCGCGAGAGTGTCGTTGAGGGCGAAGACGGCGTCGAAGTCGTGTCCCAGGGCGAGCAGCTCCGCCACCGCGTCGGCGCCGCTGGACCGGTGCCATTTCCCGCCCGACACCGCCAGTTTCTCGGGGACGGCGACGCCGTACTCCTGCAGTGTCGCGGCGTACGCGCCGTACCGGATCGCCGCGGTGCCGACCAGTTCGCCGGGGCGGATACCGATCACCGCGATCTTGCGCCGGCCCTGGTCGAGCAGATGCCGGACGACGGCCTTCGTACCGTCGATGTTGTCGATCATCACGTGGTCGACCGGTCCGTGGAAGATCCGCTCGCCGAGCAGCACCATCGGCGTGTGCGTGCGCAGTTGGTCGACGTCCTCGGGGCCGAGTCCGAGCGGGCTGTAGAGCAGGCCGTCGACGAGGTGCCCGCGGGGCCGCGCGAGCGCGGTCAGCTCCCGCTCGCGGTCGGCGCCGGTGGTCTCGATCATCACCGTCAGGCCGTGCTCGCCGGCGGCGGCGATCGCGGCGTCGGCGAGCTCCGCGAAGTACGGGTTGCTGAGCTCGGGGACCGCGAGCGCGATCACGCCGGTCCGGCCGGACTTCAGGTTCCGCGCCGAGAGGTTCATCCGGTAGCCGAGGGCATCGATCGCCGCGAGCACCTTGGTCCGGGTCTCCTCGCGGATGTACGGATACCCGTTCATCACGTTCGAGACCGTCTTCGGGGACACGCCCGCCTCGCGCGCGACGTCGCGCATCGTCACCGCCATGGCGTCATCCCCGTCATGGGCAGCCACGGTAGTGCACGGTGCATGGGCGGTCAGTCGGCGGCGGGGGCGTCGTGAGGCGGGCGCCGCGGCGGGTTGGGCTGCGGGCCGGCCGACCGGCTGCCCGGGTGCTCCGGGATGTCGGGCTCGTCGCCGCTCAGCTCGACGCCCTCCTCGCGGAGCGTGTCCTCCACCGCCGGATCCAGCTCGTGACCCGGATGCGGCAGGCCCGGCCTGTCGAAGCTCATGGCGCCCTCCCTGACAGTTGTCGCTGCCACCAGCGTACGGCCTGTTGATTAGTAACCATCGACTGTAATGTATTGGGCGAAAACCTTCATCTTCCGTTCCGCCCCTCGGAGGTTGCGATGGTTCGCCGCGTGAGTTTCGCCTGTCTTGCCTTGGCGCTGGCCGGGATGGCGCTGCTGGTCCCGCTCCGCGATTCCCAGGCCGAGGAGCTGGCCGGCCCGACCGCCGACCAGCTGCGCGCCAGGGCGTCGTGCGAGTCGCAGCTGTCGAACGGGAAGTACGCCCACGACTCCGGCGGTTCGAGAACCGCCGCGGTCTGCCGGTCGGGAGACGCGGTGCACTGGACCGCGGACCTCGACATCGACTGCGACGGGCAGCGGACGACGCAGTGCAACGAGAACACCGATCCGTCGTTCCAGCCGGACACGTCGTGGCACCAGTCCGACGGCAAGCCGTTGAACTCGGCCGGGCTGCCGTTCATCGTCGTACCGCTGCCGAGCTCGATCTGGGACTACCGTACGGCGGGGGTGGGCGGGGCGATCGTTGCCGCGGTCGTGTATCAGGACAAGGTCGCGTACGCCGTTGTCGGCGATCAGGGGCCGACCGGGATCATCGGCGAGGGGTCGTACAAGCTTGCGCAGCAGCTCGGCATCAACCCGAACCCGGCGTCCGGTGGGGTGGATGGTGCGGTCGTGACCTACATCCTCTTCCCGGGTGTCACGTCGGCTCCGATCGAGAACGCGGCCGACGCGGTGAGCAAGGGTGAGGCGGCCGCGAATGCGTTCGTGAATAGCACGCAGACGTGTGCGAGTACCAACCTGGACTTCACGGCGTACCCGACGATCCAGTCCGGCTCGACCGGCGCCGCGGTGAAGGCCGCGCAGTGTCTCCTTGGCGGCACCAACGAACCGTCCGGCGTTTTCGACACCGCGACAACGGACGCCACGAAGGCTTTCCAGACCAAGGTCGGCCTGTCGGCCGACGGCGTAGTCGGCGCGAAGACCTGGACCGCACTACTCGCCGCCGGCACCCAACCCACCCTCCGCCTGAACAGCGCCGGCCCCGACGTCCGCCGCCTCCAACGCACCCTCACCGCAGCCCTGACCCGAACAGTCACCATAGACGGCCAATTCGGCCCCCAGACCGAAACTGCCGCCAAGGACTACCAAACCACTCGCCAACTAGTAGTCGACGGCGTAGTAGGCCCAGTCACCTGGACAGCCCTCCAGTCAGGCAAGTAAGAAGCAAAGAAAAGAGCAGCAAAGAAAGAAGAGAAATTTAGAGTGGTGGCTGGCTTCAGTGGTCGACTGAAGGTCGTCCGCGCGGCGGCAGCGCATCAGAACACAGATCGACGCACCGGCATAGAAGGATTGGCCTTCCAGGTCCTCGAAGGTCGAGGGAAGCTTCCGGGCGTTCGCCGGTGCTCGGCTTGTACCGCAGGTGGTGCTAGTGCTGCTGTACCTGCGGCAGAAGGTGAGCCAGACGATGCTGGCCGATCTGTATAGCGTCAGTCGGCCCGACCGCGTCGGGGATCTGCCGCTCGACCGACCGGGTGCTCTTGGTGCATGAACCCAGCTGACCGGCGACACCTCGTGTGACCGGGCCCCGCAAGCACAACTAGTCCAGCAAACCCTCCGCCAGGGCCTGAACATCCCCAGCCGGCGTTTGCCGCCCTGCTCGCGATATCCACGCCGGTCGACGGGGGTCGCAATCGCCGAGTGCGGCTGGGCCCCGTACACGACAGCCACACCTGGGGCGCCGATGCCGCCTATATCGATATCACCGCCGCCGTCCCGTTCGAGCGCAGCAAGTACCACGACCGAACCGGCTACGAGAAAACCATCTCCACCAGACGATCGGCCACCTCTAGAACTCCCCCCAGTGCGGCCGGCTTCGATCGCGTGGGCTTCACCCGCGACAGCTGAGCGGAGCCGGCCAGCGCCGGATAGTCACTGGCAGACCGGACCCGGCCGCTACTCCAAAATTTTTCTTCTTCGTTCTTGCTCTCAGCGCTCCGTGAGTGGGCGGCGGCGTTGGGTGGGGTCGGTGAGGGATTGGGGTTGCCAGGCGGCGTCGGCGCGGTAGAGGTCGGTGCCGGGTGGGGTGATCTCGTCGATGCGGTCGAGGGTCTTGTCGTCGAGGGTCAGGTCGGCGGCTTTGAGCAGGCCTTCCAGTTGCTCCATCGTGCGGGGGCCGGCAATGACCGACGTGACCGCGGGATGCGTCGTGACGAAGGCCATCGCCAGCTCCGGCAGCGACACGCCGATGCCGTCGGCGACCTCGACCAGCTGTTCGACCGCGTCGTACTTCGCCGCGTTCGCGGGCAGTGCCGGGTCGAACCGGTCGGGGGTGAGCGCGGCGCGGGCGGACAGGTCGAGCGGCTGGTTCTTGCGGATCTTCCCGGACAGGAACCCGAAGGCGAGCGGGCTGTAGGTCAGCACGCCCATGCCCAGCCGCCGGCAGGTCGGCAGGATCGAGCGCTCGATACCGCGCGCCATCATCGAGTACGGCGGCTGGTTCGACCGGAACCGCCCGTACCCGCGCCGCTCGGACACGTGGTACGCCTCGACGATGTCCTCGGCGGGAAACGCCGAGCACCCGAACGCGCGGATCTTGCCCGCGCTGACCAGGTCACTCAGCACCCACAACGTCTCCTCGATGTCGGTGGTGTGGTCCGGCCGGTGGATCTGGTACAGGTCGATCCAGTCGGTGCCGAGCCGGCGCAGGCTGTCCTCGACCGCGCGCGTGATCCAGCGCCGCGAGTTCCCGCTGCGGTTGCGGCCCTCGCCGAGCGGGAAGTGCGCCTTGGTCGCGAGCACGACGTCGTCGCGGCGGCCCTTGAGCGCCTTGCCGACGATGGTCTCGGACTCGCCCGCGGAGTACATGTCCGCGGTGTCGACGAAGTTGATCCCCTGGTCCAGTGCGTGGTGGACGATCCGGACGCAGTCGTCGTGATCGGGGTTGCCGACCGCGCCGAACATCATCGCCCCGAGACAGTGCGTACTGACCTCGATCCCGGTTCCACCCAATGTGCGATACCGCATCTGTGCAGCTCCTTTGTTCGCTGCCCGGAACGCTAGAAGCTAGAGCGCTGTCTAAGTCAAGTCCGGCCTAGGGTGGGCGTATGGACATCGCAGGGCTGTGGGATCCCGAGCCGGGCTGGCTGAACACCGCGTCGTACGGCTTGCCGCCGAAGCCCGCCTGGGACGCGTTGCAGGCGGCGCTGTCCGACTGGCGGGTCGGTGCGACGAGCTGGGAGCCGTGGGACGAGTCGACGACACGGTCCCGTACGGCGTTCGCGCGGCTGGTCGGGGCGGACCCGGCGGACGTGTTCGTCGGCAGCACGGTGTCCGCGGCGCTGGCGCCGATCGCGGCCGCGTTGCCGGACGGTGCGAAGGTGCTGACCGACGACGTCGAGTTCACCTCGAACGTGTTCCCGTGGCAGGTGCACGCCGACCGCGGCGTCGAGGTGATCGCCGTACCGGGGGACGAGCTGGTCGCGGCGATCACGCCAGGCATCGACCTGGTCGCGGTCAGCGCGGTGCAGTCGTCGACCGGCGTGGTCCTGGACCTGCCCGCGGTAGTTGCCGCCAGCAAGCAGATCGGTGCGCTCGTGGTGCTCGACGCGACCCAGGCCGTCGGCTGGCATCCGATCACGGTCGAGGGTGTCGACGCGCTGGTCGTGCACGCTTACAAGTGGTTGATGTCGCCGCGGGGCGCCACCCTCGGGTACCTGTCCCCCCGGTTGCAGGAACGCTGCCGGCCGTCGGCAGCGGGCTGGTACGCCGGACGTGACGTCCACGGCTCGTACTACGGGCCGGTGATGGACCTCGCCCCCGATGCGCGGAGATTCGACCAGTCGCCGGCCTGGTTCAGCTTCGTCGGCGCGGCGCCGGCCCTGGAACTGGTGGAGCAGATCGGCGTCGGGACGATCCACGAGCACAACCTCGCACTGGCGAACGAGTTCCGCGCCGGCCTCGGCCTCGAGCCGTCGAACAGCGCGATCGTCAGCACGAGCCTGCCCGGCGCACAGGAGGCGTTCGCGGCGGCCGGTATCCGCGCCGCCGTCCGCGACGGCCGGCTGCGCGCGTCGTTCCACATCTACACGACGCGTGCGGACGTCCAGCAGGCGCTCTCGGCCCTGAAGCCGCTGATCTAGAAGGGAGTTAAGGTGCCGCCATGGGTGGATTGAGTATCGGGCAGGTGGCGGAGCGGACCGGGTTGAGTGTGCACGCACTACGGTTCTACGAGCGGGAGGGCCTGCTCGCGGATCCGGTACGGCGGGAGTCGAACGGGCGCCGCGTGTACTCCGAGGACGACGTCGACTGGCTGACCATGTGCATCAAGTTCCGCTCGTCCGGGATGCCGCTCGACACCATCCGCAAGTACACGGAGCTGGTCAGGCAGGGATCCGGCAACGAGGCGGACCGGCTGGCCCTGCTGAAGAGCCATCAGGACCACGTCCGCGCGCAGATCGAGGAACTCAACGAGTGCCTCAACGTCATCACATGGAAGGTCGACATCTATCAGCAGCACGTGGACGCCGGCACCGCGGACTGCCTGTGGGTGACGCCGTCCACCCAAGCCGCGAGCGAGGCCTCCTGATTCAGGCGATCAGCAGCCGCAGGCCGAGGTCCGCCTCGTCGAGGCCGGCGAGTTCGTTGTTGCGCTCGGCCCACTGGCCGGAGGCCAGGTCGTCCTCGAGGCGTCGTACCGCCCGCTGCTCGGCCTCCGGCCCCACTCTCGTCCACACCGACATCGCGCGGCGGACGCGGTTCTCCAGGTAGGCCTCCGGCCGCCGCCAGTACGCCTCGAACAGCCCGTCGGCGCAGTCCCACGGAACGGGCACCGGCTCGGCGCGGGCGCCGATCGCGTCGCCCATGCCGGCGATCGAAGGGAAGCCTTCGAGCACGGACGCGAACTCGGGCAGGTAGTCCCGGGTGAGCCAGAACCGGTCCTGCCAGCCGGGCTCGTCGGTGTCGAACGTGAACACCACGACGCGCCGCGCAACCCGGCTCATCTCGCGCAGCCCCGTGATCGGATCCGCCCAGTGGTGCACGGTCGAGACGGCCATCGCGACGTCGAACGAGTCGTCGTCGAACGGCAGACTCTCCGCGGCGGCCGCCACGCACGGCGCCGAGCCGGCCGGCCGCTGGGCGCGCATGACGGCCGACGGCTCGACCGCGGTCACGTCGCGATCGGCCGGCTCGTAGGATCCCGTGCCCGCGCCGACGTTCAGCACCGTCTGCGCGTCCCCGAGCGCCTGCCAGATCCGCGCGGCGATCCGCGGCTCGGTACGCCGGGTCGCCGGGTAGGCGCCGCCGATCACGTCGTACAGCTGCGCACCGAGCACTTCCAGTTGTTCCTCCGGTGTCACCGTCAGTCCCTTCGCCCGCGTCTCGAGTTCCCTGTCGATCGCCCGCACCATGGCGTCGGCACGATCACGCCGCTCGACGAGCAACCCGCGCAGTTGGCGCAGGCGCGCGACGGCGTCCGTGGACGGGTCGCCGACCAGTTCGCCGACCTCACGCAGCCCGAAGCCCAGCCGTCGATAGGCGAGGACTTCTCGCAGTCGCTCGACGTCGGCCGCCGAGTAGGCTCGGTACCCGGCGGCCGTTCGCGCCGACGGCCGAACGAGCCCGATGGCGTCGTAGTGATGCAGCGTGCGGACGCTCACGCCGGCCAGGTCGGCGACGCGTCCCACGGTCCAGTGATCGTCCACGGGACCGACTATGGGACCTGACGTGGCGTGAGGGTCAAGCTTTGAGCGCTGACTCCATGGCCGCGAGGGTGGAGCGCATGTTCGCGGCCAGCTGGTCGAGGCGGCCCTGGATGAGCTCGGCTGCTCGGGCCGGATGCTGTACGACGCCCAAGCGCATCCCGCTGTCGCCCGGGCCGTGGGTGAAGGACTGCCGGACGAGTGTCGCGGCGCCGCGGTCCTCCAGCTCGTACTCCCAGTGCGCGAACGGGACCGGTTCGTCGCCGTACACGTCCCAGCCGAAGCGTTTCGGCTCCTCGAAGGCGGTGACGGTACAGGTCACGTACGTCTCGAACCCGTCCGCGAACCGGTTCCTCGCCTCGAACCGCGCTTCCTTCTCGAGCCAGGCGCCGTAGATGCACTCCGGGCTCCATTCGCCGTACCTGTCGATCGCGGTGATGCCGGACCAGACCTCGTGGATCGGCAGCTTGATCAGGACCTCGACACCGGTGGTCGCACCGGTCACTCCGTAGTCGTTCATGCCCCGGACGTCGTACGCACCTCGGCGGACTCGACATTTACCCGCTCGGGGCGGCTGTAGAGGTTCATGGCGCCGTTGCGGATGAAGCCGGCCAGTGTCAGGCCGGCCTCGTCGGCGAGGTCGACGGCGAGCGAGCTCGGAGCCGAGACCGCGCCGAGGACCGGGATGCCGGCCATCACCGCCTTCTGCGCGAGCTCGAACGAGGTCCGTCCGGAAACGACGAGGATCAGGCCGCGGGCCGGGATCCGCCCGTTCAGCAGCGCCCAGCCGACCACCTTGTCGACGGCGTTGTGGCGGCCGACGTCCTCGCGGACGACGAGCAGGTCGCCGGCCGGGGTGAACAGACCGGCCGCGTGCAGGCCGCCGGTCCGGTCGAAGACCTGCTGCCGTTCGCGGAGCGCGTCGGGAAGGCCGGCGAGTACGTCGTACCTGATGGTGACGTCGTCGGCGGCCGGGGAATGGCGGGTCTTCGTGCGGACCGCGTCGAGCGAGGCCTTGCCGCAGACACCGCAGGAGGAAGTCGTGTAGAAGTTGCGCTCGACGCCGGTGACCGGCGCCGGCACGCCGTCGGCGAGGCCGATATCGAGGACGTTGTACGTGTTGCGGCCCTCGTCGTCGACGGAGTCGCAGTACCGCGCGTCGCGGATGTCGTCGACGCTGCCGACGACTCCTTCGGTGTGCAGGAAGCCGTGCGCGAGCTCGACGTCGTGGCCCGGGGTGCGCATGGTCACGGCCAGTGGTTTCCCGTCGACGCGAAGCTCGAGCGGCTCCTCGACCGCGATCGAGTCCGGCCGGGAGCGCCGGCCCGCCGGCGTGATCCGCACGACCGGCCGCCGCGCGATCAGCCGGCCCATGGACGGGATCCCGGGTCGAGGGGGAGGAGACGGGCCGCGATGGCTTCGGCGGGGCCGGGGGCCACGACGGCGAGGGCGTCGGCGGTGGCCGGACCGCGGAGCATGGCGGCCCCGCCGTGACCGACGGGTACGGCGCCCTGTCGGGTGAGACGGATCGGGACGAGTCGGGTGCTGGTCGGGTGGCACGCGATGCCGCCGCGGACCGCGACCTGGGGCAGCACGGGGAGGGGGAGGCCGCGCAGACGGTGGACGGCCGCGACGCCGAGCGTCAGGAACGCGACGAGGGCGGCGAACGGGTTGCCCGGCAGACCGAGCACCAGCCGGCCGTCGGGGAGTTGCGCGAGAGCTTGCGGGTGGCCGGGCCGGCAGGCGACGCCGTCGACGACCAGCTCGGCGCCGAGCGCGGTGAGCGCCGGCCGGAGGTGATCAGCCGGCCCGGACGCGGACGACCCGGAGACGAGGACGAGGTCCGCCGACGTCTCCTGCAGGGCGGAAACCAGCTCCTCCAGCGAGTCGGGCAGATGCCGTACGCCGACCTGCGCCGCGCCGGAGCGGGTGATGAGGCCGGGGAGCATCGGGCCGATGGCGTCCCGGACGCGGCCCGGGCCCGGCTGGCCACGGTGGACGAGTTCGTCGCCGGTGACGAGGGCGGCGACTGTCGGTCGAGGAATGACGGTGAGGCGGTTGAGGCCGACAGTCGCGGCGAGTCCGAGAACTGCCGGATCGACCACCACGCCCGCGGGCAGGAGTCGGTCGCCGGGCTTGCACTCCTCGCCCGCGCGCCGGATGTGCCGACCGTCCTCCGACGGCCCCTCCAGCAACCCGCCGGTCACGACTGCGTCCTCGGACCGTACGACGGAGGTCGCCCCGGCCGGCACCGCCGCGCCGGTGACGATCCCCTTCGCCTGTCCGTCCTCCAGCGCTCCGGAGTCCGCACACCCTGCGGGCACGTGCCCGATCACGCGCCACGGCCCAGCGCCGCGTACGGCGTACCCGTCCATGGCGGCCCGATCCACCGGGGGCACCGCGACCGGCGATACCAGCGGCGTCGCCAGCACGCACCCGTCGGCCTCGGCCAGTGTCCGCGTCACCACGGCACCGGGCCGCGCCGCGGCATGCGCGAGCTGCCGAGCCACATCCCACGGCATGTCGTCGCGCCGCTGACGCCCACGGCTCACTCCAGGTGTGCGCCCGTCCTCCACAGGCCCACCCTCTCCGACCCGTCCCGGCTTGTCGAACCGATCCCGCAGCCCGGACGCCGATCTCGGGGTCACGAGGGCGCCTGGAGCTTCCTGGCGGCCAGCGCCGCGGTCGGGTCCAGGTCGGTGGCACCGGAGTTGGCGTGGGCGATGAGGGCCTGTTTCATGCGGGGATCCCAGACCGCCTTCAGGTGGTTGGCGATCGCGGTGGCAGCCTCGTCCGGGGCGCGGTGGGCGAACTGGGCGGCGATCTCGTTCGCCAGCCGGACGTACGGCGGCACGCCGCCGCTCATCGATTGCCCCCAGCAACGACCGCCTCGCGGGCAGCCTCGTCGGCGACCGGTTCGGCGACGAGGTCGACCTGGACCGCGGTGACCTTGTACTCGGGGCAGTTGGTGGCCCAGTCGGAGTTGTCCGTGGTGACGACGTTCGCGCCGCTGACCGGATGGTGGAACGTGGTGTAGCAGACCCCGACCGGCATCCGGTCCGAGATCCGCGCGCGCAGCTCGGTCCGTCCGACGCGGCTCGACAACGCGACCAGGTCGCCGTCCGACACCCCGCGCACCTCGGCGTCGTGCGGATGGATCTCCAGCACGTCCTCGGCGTGCCAGGCGACGTTCGCCGTCCGCCGGGTCTGCGCGCCGACGTTGTACTGCGACAGGATCCGCCCGGTGGTCAGGATCAGCGGGAACCTCCGCGTCGACCGCTCCGACGTCGGCACGTACACGGTCTCCATGAACCGTCCCTTGCCGCGGGTGAACTCGTCCTCGTGCATGATCGGTGTCCCCGAGGGATGCTCGACGTTGCACGGCCACTGGATCGACCCGAGCTCGTCGAGCCTGGCGAACGAGACGCCGGCGAACGTCGGCGTGGTGAGCGCGATCTCGTCCATGATCTGCGCGGCCGAGTCGTAGTGCATCGGGTACCCCATCGCCTGGGCGATCTCGCAGACGATCTCCCACTCCTGCTTGCCGGTCCGCGGCGCCATGATCGGCCGCACCCGGTTGATCCGCCGCTCCGCGTTCGTGAACGTCCCGTCCTTCTCCAGGAACGACGTCCCCGGCAGCAGGACGTGCGCGAACTTCGCCGTCTCGTTGACGAACAGGTCCTGGACGACGAGCAGCTCCAGCGCGCCCAGGGCCGCGAAGACGTGCTGCGTGTTCGGATCCGACTGCGCGATGTCCTCGCCCTGCACGAACAGCGCCTTGAACGAGCCGTCGATGGCCGCGTCGAACATGTTCGGGATCCGCAGCCCGGGCTCGTTCAGGATCGGCGTACCCCACAACTTCTCGTAGATGTCGCGGACGTCGTCGTCGGACACGTGCCGGTAACCGGGCAGCTCGTGCGGGAACGAGCCCATGTCGCACGAGCCCTGGACGTTGTTCTGCCCGCGCATCGGGTTCACCCCGACACCCGGCCGGCCGATGTTGCCGGTCGCCATCGCGAGGTTCGCCATGCCCATCACCATCGTCGAGCCCTGGCTGTGCTCGGTGACGCCGAGGCCGTAGTAGATCGCCGCGTTCCCGCCGGTCGCGTACAGCCGGGCGGCCTCGCGGATCTTCTCGGCCGGCACTCCGGAAATTTCCGAAACCGCCTCCGGGCTGTGTTCCGGCTGGGCGATGAACGCTTCCCAGGCCTCGAAGTCCTCGCAGCGGCTCGCGACGAACTCGCGGTCCACCAGCCGTTCGGTGACGACCACGTGCGCGAGCGCGTTGACGATCGCGACGTTCGTGCCCGGGGCGAGCTCGAGGTGGTACGCCGCCTCGACGTGCGGCGACCGGACCAGGTCGATCCGCCGCGGGTCGACCACGATCAGCTTCGCGCCCTGCCGGAGCCGCTGCTTCATCCGGGAGCCGAACACCGGATGCGCGTCGGTCGGGTTCGACCCGATCAGCAGGATCACGTCGGAGTCGTCGACGGAACGGAAATCCTGCGTTCCGGCCGATTCCCCGAAGGTCTGCTTCAGGCCGTACCCGGTCGGGGAGTGACAGACCCGGGCGCAGGTGTCGACGTTATTGTTCCCGAACACCGCGCGGACCATCTTCTGGACCGCGTACACCTCTTCGTTGGTCGTCCGCGACGAGGTGATCGCACCGATCGAGCCCTGGCCGTGCGCCGCCTGGATCTCCCGCAGCCGGCGCGCGGTGAAGCCGATCGCCTCCTCCCAGGACACTTTCCGCCACGGTTCCGAAAGCGTGTTCCGGACCATCGGCTCGAGCACCCGGTCCGGATGCGACGCATACCCGAACGCGAACCGGCCCTTCACACACGAGTGCCCCTCGTTCGCGCCGCCGTTCTTGTACGGCACCATCCGGACCAGCTCGTCACCCCGCAGCTCGGCCTTGAACGAGCATCCGACACCGCAGTACGCGCAGGTCGTCAGCACGGTCCGCGTCGGCATCCCGAGCTCGACCACCGACTTCTCCTGCAGGGTCGCGGTCGGGCAGGCCTGCACACACGCACCGCACGACACGCAGTCCGACTCGAAGAACGACACCCCGGCACCGGCCGCGACCTTCGAGTCGAACCCGCGCCCCTCGATCGTCAGCGCCAGCGTGCCCTGGACCTCGTCACAGGCGCGCACGCACCGCGAGCACGCGATGCACTTGGACGCCTCGAAGTCGAAGTACGGGTTGGACGAGTCGGTCGGCAGATCCAGGTGGTTGGCGCCGGCCTCGACACCGGAGCCGTAGCGGACCTCGCGCAGCCCGGTGACGCCGGCCATGTCCTGCAGTTCGCAGTCGCCGTTGGCCGAGCAGGTCAGGCAGTCGAGCGGGTGGTCGGAGATGTACAGCTCCATCACACCGCGACGGAGTTTCCCGAGCCGCTCGTTCTGCGTACGGACGACCATGCCGTCCGCGACCGGCGTCGTACACGAGGCCGGCGTACCGCGGACGCCGTCGATCTCGACCACGCACAGCCGGCACGACCCGAAGGCCTCCAGGTTGTCGGTCGCGCACAGCTTCGGTACGTCGACCCCGGCCTCCTTGGCCGCCCGCATCACCGACGTACCGGGTGGCACCTTCACCGTCACCCCGTCGATGGTCAGCTCTGTCGTCGCGGCGCCGGGCCGGGCCGGGGTACCGAAGTCTGGCTCTTTCAGCAAGCTCATTCGCGTCCTCGCTTCGCTCCGGGCGCGAATGAGGCGCAAGCGGGGCTGTGTTGGATGATGAACTCGCTTCGCTCGTTCATGCGCGGAAGTCCTCTCCGAAATGGCGGACGGCACTGCGTACTGGCATCGGGGTGAGGCCGCCCATGGCGCACAGGGAGCCGTCGGCCATCAGTTCGCACAGGTCCTCGAGCAGGACCAGGTTCTGCCGCAGGTTCTCGCCGGCGACGATCCGGTCGACGGTCTCGACGCCGCGGACCGCGCCGACCCGGCACGGCGTGCACTTGCCGCACGACTCGGCGGCGCAGAACTCGAACGCGAACCGCGCCATCGCCGCCATGTCCACGGTCTCGTCGAACACCACGATCCCGCCGTGCCCGACCATCGCGCCGGCCGCCGCGAACGCCTCGTAGTCCATCGGCAGGTCGAACTGCTCGACCGGCAGGTAGGCGCCGAGCGGGCCGCCGACCTGCACCGCCCGCACCGGCAGCCCCGACGACGTACCGCCGCCGAAGTCGTTCACCAGCTCGCCGAGGGTGATTCCGAAAGCGGTTTCCACGATGCCGCCGCGGGCGACGTTCCCGCCGAGCTGGAACACGCTGGTGCCGAGCGACCGCCCGGTGCCGTACGCCGCGTAGGCCGCGGCCCCGTGGGCGAGAATCGTCGGAATCGTTGCCAACGACAACACGTTGTTGACGACCGTCGGGCGGCCGAAAAGCCCTTCCAGAGCAGGGATCGGAGGTTTGGCGCGGACCATGCCGCGTTTTCCTTCCAGGCTCTCCAGCATCGAGGTCTCTTCGCCGCAGATGTACGCACCCGCACCGACCCGAACGCGCAGGTCGAAACCGAACCCTGAGCCGAGGATGTCCGGCCCCAACCAGCCCTCGTCGCGCGCGTGCCCGATCGCGTTCTTGAGCGTCGCCACCGCGTCCGGGTACTCCGACCGCAGGTAGACGTACCCTTCCGCGGCGCCGACGGCGTACGCCGCGATCGTCATCCCCTCGATCAGCGTGAACGGGTCGCCCTCGATCAGCATCCGGTCCGCGTACGTCCCCGAGTCGCCCTCGTCGGCGTTGCAGCAGACGAACTTGAGATCCGCTTGTGCGTCGAGCACCGTCCGCCACTTGATCCCGGTCGGGAACCCGGCGCCGCCCCGCCCGCGCAACCCCGAGTCGACCACGGTCTCCACCACCTCGGCCGGCGACAACGCCAGCGCCGCGCGGAGCCCAGCCATCCCGCCGTGCGCGACGTAGTCCGCGGTCGACAGCGGATCGACCACGCCGACCCTCTCGAACGTCAACCGCTGCTGCCGCTTCATCCACGGCAGCTCCTCCACCAACCCGAGCGAGGCGCCCGTACCGTCGAGCATCCCGCCGGCGATCAGCCCGTCCACGTCCTCCGGCGCAACCGGCCCGTATCCGACCCGCCCCGCGGCCGTCTCCACCTCGACGAGCGGCTCCAGCCACAACATCCCCCGGGACCCGGTACGCACGACCTCCACACCGGCCGCGGAGATGCGCTCGGCGACCTCATCCGCTCCGACGGAGCAGGCGGCGGAGTCCCGAGGCACGAATACCCGCGTGACGCCGCCCGCCGCGCCGCCCGCCGCGCCGCCCGCCGCGCCGCCCGCCGCGCCGCGCGCGGGAGCCGGGCGGGGCGTCATCGGGCCTCACCCAGCAGAGCGTCGAGGCGGGTGGGGGTGACTCGGCCGTGGAGCTTGCCGGCCACCTGGACCGCCGGGCCGAGGGCGCAGTTCCCGAAGCAGTAGATCTCTTCGAGGGTGATGCGGCCGTCGTGCGTCGTCTCGCCGAAGCCGCAGCCGACGGTGCGTCGCGCGTGCTCGGCGAGCTCGACCGCGCCGACCGAGCGGCACGCCTCGGCCTGGCAGATCGCGACGGTCGTCCGGCCGGCCGCGGTCCGCCGGAAGTCCTTGTAGAACGTGACGACGCCGTGCACCTCGGCGACCGCGAGGTTCAGGACGTCGGCGATCACCGCGACGTCGGGTTGATCGACGTACCCGAACTCCTTCTGCACCGCGTGCAGGATCGGTATCAGCGCACCGCGGAGACCGCGGAGTTCCTCCGCGAGCTCCCGCACGCGCTGGGCACGCCCGGGGACCGGGACAGGGGCGGCGGCCACGACCTCACTCGTCATGTATACAACATTCCGTCGCCACTGCGGCACGGTCAAAGCAATGCTGCCTATCAGCTCATAGGCAGCAGCTATCACGCCAGGCTGTAGGCGGGCCCGTAGAGCGCGTTCGGGCGGTCCTCCACGAAGGCCCAATAGCGGTCGCCGAACGACCAGTGCCACCACTCGGACGAATAGTTCACCAGGCCTGACGCGGTCAGGACGTCGGCCAGCAGGGACCGGTTCGTCCGGGCTTCGCGGCTGATGTCGGCGGCCGCCGCGCCGGCCACGTCCGCGACCTCGATCGGCGACACGAACCGGCTGGCGAGGCGATCCACCTCGTGCGCGGCCAGGCCGGAATGCAGGTGCTCGAGCTCGGCGCGGTACCCGTCCCAGATCGCCTGCTGGTTCTCAACCGGCCGCAGTCCTCGACGACGTGCAGCCGGATCCCGGCCGGCAGCAAGCTGCCGGCCAGTGCGGTCATGGCCGCGTCACCGCCGTACGGATCAGGGTGTCGACCACTTCGGCGTACGACATCCCGCCCGCGGCCCACATCCGCGGGAACTGCGACGCCGGGGTGAAACCGGGGAACGTGTTGATCTCGTTGACGACCGGTTCGCCGGCACGCGGCACGAAGAAGTCCACCCGCGCCAGCCCGGCGCAGCCGAGCACCTCGAACACGTCGATCGCCGTTCGCCGCAGCCGCATCGCCAGCTCGGGATCGAGCGGCGCCGGTACGACGAACCGCGTGGCGTTGCTGTCGTACTTCGCGGCCGCGGTGAAGAACGGCTGGTCCGGGTCCGGATGGATCTCCAGCGCCGGCGCGGTCTCGACCCGTCCGTCCGGGAACTCCAGCACCGCGAGGTCGATCTCGCGGCCGCTCATCTCCCGCTCCACCAGGACGTGCGCGTCGAACTCGGTGGCCTCCGCGATCGCGGCCAGCAACGTCGGCAGGTTCGTCGCGCGGGCCACGCCGAAGCTCGAGCCGCCGTTCGCCGGTTTCACGAACAGCGGGAAGTCCAGGCCGGCCGCCTTCAGTTTCTGCATCGCCGCCTCGGCGTCGGTCAGTTCGGCGCCGCGCAGCGTGACGCCGGGTGTGACCGGGATGCCGTGCGCCTTCAGGACGGACTTGGTCAGGTGCTTGTCCAGCCCGACGGCGCTGGCCGCGATGCCGCTGCCGACGTAGGGGACGTGCAGCTGCTCGAGAAATCCTTGCAGGCGGCCGTCCTCGCCGCCCTCGCCGTGCAGCGCGGGGATCGTGACGTCGCACGCCTGCAGGATCTCGATCGCTTCGTGCTGCCCGTCGGACCAGTTGCCCTGGGCATCGAGCAGCATCGGCATCGCCGTGTGCCCGAGCAGCTCGACGGCTCTCAGGATGCCGTTCCCGCTCGCGAGCGACACGTCGTGCTCGGAGCTTGCCCCGCCCATCACCACCGCGACCTTCATCGGCTGCCCTCCTCGTACCGGCGGGGGACCCGGGACCCGATCCCGCAGTAGATCTCGTGCGGAATGGTGCCGGCCCAGGCGGCCCACTCGGCCACGGTCGGCTCACCCACGGAGCCGTCGCCGAAGATCGTCACCGGTTCGCCCGGTTCGACCGCGAGCTCCCCGGCGTCGACGACGAACTGGTCCATCGCGATCCGCCCGATCACCGGCATCCGGACGCCGCGGCACAGCACGCTCGCCTGCCGTCCGGCGGCCCGCGGCACCCCGTCGGCGTACCCGATCGGGACCAGGCCGATCGTGGTGTCCCGGTCCGCGACGAAGTCGTGCCGGTACGAAACCCCTTCGCCGGCACGGATCCGGCGTACCTGGGTCAGCTTGCTCAGCAGCCGCATCGCCGGCCGCAGCCCGATCCCGAGCTCGTCGATGCCGTACAGGCCGGCGCCGATCCGCACCAGGTTCGTGTCCGGTGCGTCGAGCGTGAGCGCGCCGGCCGAGTTGGCCAGGTGGACGACGTCCGGTCGCAGACCGGCTCGGTTCGCGAGGCCCGCCCCGGTCCGCAGGAGCTGGAGTTGCCGCGTGCTCTGTACGGCGTCGGCGGCGTCGCCGTGCGACAGATGCGACCAGATCCCGCGCACCATGACGGCGCCGAGCGCCTCGTAGTGCGCCGCCGTTCGGGTGAGCTCGATCCACTGGTCAGGTGCACTGCCGGCCCGGTGCAATCCGGTGTCCAGCTTCAGATGCACGGAGTGGACGGAGGGGATGGCTGCGACGTGCTGGAGTTCGGCGACCGTCGAGACGCTGACGTCCACGTCCAGGTCGCCGAGCAGCACGAGTTCGGTGGCGTCGTACAGCCAGGTCAGGATCGGCACGGACAGTCCGGCCGCGCGTAACTGCAGGGCTTCGTCGGCCCGCGCGACCCCGAGCCAGGTCGCCCCGGCCTCGACGGCCGCCCGCGCCACCGGTACGGCGCCGTGCCCGAAGGCGTCGGCCTTGACCACGGCCAGGACCTGTTGCGGAACACGTTGTCGGAAACGCTCGACATTGTCGCGGATTGCGGACAGGTCGACGACGGCCTCCGACAGTCCGGTGATCCCCCGTGTTCCGGGGCGGCGGCGGGACTGAACCAGGTGCATACCGTCATTGTTGTTTCCGGCAACGATCACGATCATCGGAGCGCGGACGGATGTCCGCCTACGACCCTGGTATGACCCACCTCCTCCGCAAGGACGAGCGGACCGGGATACTGGACGGGTGGAAGCCACCGATCATCTGCGGGCCTCACTGCACGCCGCGATCGCGCTGGCCAACGCCTTCGGATCCGCGGACCGGCAGGGCCGTCCGGCCGTTCCGCCGGACGCGGCGGCCGTCGACGCCGTCCTGCGGCTGACCACGAACCGCCCGCCCGTGGTCGATCCCGGCGACTACGCCGCCGGTGGGAAAACGCTGTACGACGCGCTCGGAAATCTCCCCGACGTCGACCGAGCAGTCGAGCTCGTGAACGAGCTGCTCAGGGAAACCAAGGCCGCACCGCAGCTGACCCGCGAGATCGGGGCCCCGTGGCACCTGCACTTCGGCAGCCCCGACGACGCGACCGGGTGGCTGGCCGAGTTCGCCACCGCCGTCGCGATGCTGCTCGGCAGCGACGAGGCCGCACGGGTCCGCCGATGCGAGGCCGCCCGGTGCGACGACCTGTTCCTCGACGCGACCCGGAACGGAAGCCAGCGGTTCTGCTCAACCGCGTGCCAGAACCGCGCCAAGGTCGCCGCCCACCGGGCGCGGGTCCGGAGCGCCTGACGCCGTCACCATCGTGGCCTCCGCCGACCAGCCGAGCCTGCGGTAGAGGTGGTAGCCGTCGGTGGTGGCCATCAACAGCCCGGTCCGCGCACCGCGATCGAGTGCTCGCGCGGCCAGCGTGCCCATCACGACGCTCCCGAGACCGCGGCGCCGGAACGCCGGATCGGTGTGGATGTCGTGCATGACGGCATCGGTTCCAACGATCGCCGCCATGCCCCGTGCCGCGACCACGCCGTCCACCACGACCTTGACGTACTCCAGAGGCCCGACCGTCTCGACCACCGCCGAGGCGCGGGGGTGGTCGCGCAGCTCGATCGACATCAGCGCCTTCTGCTCTTCGAACGGCTGTGCGCCGGCCTCCGCCAGGCGGCGCGCCACCTCGTCCCCGTGCTGCGTGGTGACGGTCAGCCAGGTGTCCGCGGTCAGGCCGCGCGCGAGCCGGTCCACGGTCGCGGGGTCGTCGGTGCGGGCAAACAGTTCACGGTCGCGCCCGGGAAGTCGCAGTACGGCGGCGTACGCGTCGTCGTCCTCGATCACCGGCTCCAGGCCGCGGCACAGCCGCCAGCCCTCCAGCCATCGCCTCATCATGGCAGCAGTGTAACTGTCTAGAGAGAAATAGCCAGTTACTCGATGCCCAGCACGAAGGTCTGGATCGCGACCACCGCGGCGCCACGTGCCCATTCGCCGAAGTCGGCGGGCTGCAGGACCATCGGCAACTCGGCGGCCGACGGATGCCGGTCGGCATGCAGTCCGGCCAGCAGTTCGTCGTGCGCGACCTCGGCCAGCCGGACACCTTCACCGCCGAGGACGACGAGCTCGGGCGTGGTGAAGTTCGCGGCGGCGGCGATCAGCTTGCCGAAGGCGCGACCGGCGCGGCCGATCACCTCGCGTGCCGCCGGATCGCCTTTGGCGGCGAGATCGAGCGCCTCCTCGTACCCGACCGGCCGGCCGAGAGCGGCAGCGACCTGGGAGGTGACGGCGCCGACCGTCAGCAGGCTGACCGCGCAGCCGTGGTGGCCGCGATCGCAGAGCGGGCCGTCGTGGATCAGCGGGTGGTGGCCGACCAGACCGAGGGTGATGTCCGGACTGTCGACAATCCGGTTGTGGACGACGAGGCCGTAGCCGACGCCGGCGCCGATCGTGAGCAGGACGAAGCGGTCCGAGTTCCGCCCGGCGCCGAACCAGTGCGTGGCCTCGGTCAGCGAGGTGAAGTCGTTAGCGACCACGATCGGGACGCCGGTGTGCGCGGCGAGGATCTCGCCGAACGGTACGTCGACCCAGTTCAGGTACGGGGCCCAGCGGACCTCGGAGCGGTTCGCCACCCGGCCGCCGAGCGAGACGCCGAGCCCCGTGATCGCCGTACCGTTCGGCACCTGGACGGCCAACTCGTCGGTGATGTCGAGCACCAGGTCGGCGACCGCGGACGGCGTCGGGTCGGGGATCGGGCGCTCAACGCTCGCCAGCACGTCCGCGCGGAGCGTCGTGAGGACGCCGATCGCGGAGTCGCCGGTGAGCTTGATGCCGACGAAGTGATGGGCGTTCGCATCCAGGTCGAGCGGCTGCGACGGGCGGCCGACCCGGGCGTCGGTGGGACCGCCCTCGACTTCGACCAGCAGCCCCGACTCGACCATCGGTTTCGTCAACCGGGTCAGGCTGCCGGGGGACAGGCCGACGCGGCGTGACAGTTCGGCCCGCGACAAAGGACCGTCCAGCAGGATCTCCAACGCGACCTGCCTCGATGGCCCTGCCAACGGCTGCCACTCACCCATTGCGTCAGCTTAAGGCCCTGGCTGGTGATCCAGCGCCGTAGCGAGGAGGTGGGACGCCGGGACGTGACCCGGTCCGCGGTACTGGCCGCACAAGTCCCGGCGTCGGGCTCATCTCGCAGTATGCAACGGATCGCCGGAGATGGCGGCCGGACAACGGTGTCAGATTGTCGTCACTGCGGGAGTTTGCGCGTATCGATCAGCTGCTGCGCGACGTCGCGCAGTTTGGTGTTGGTGTCCTGGGAGTACCGCTTGAGGATCGCGAACGCCCGGTCGCCGTCCACGTCGAAGCGCTCCATCAGGATGCCCATCGCCTGGCCCACGAGCTTCCGCGCGTCGACCGCCTGCGCCATCGTCTCCTCGTGCCGCGCGGATGCCACCGCCACCGTCGCGTGCCGGGCGAGGATGTGCGCGATCGCCTCGTCGTCGGCGCTGAAAGCGTCCGGTTCCGGGCTGTACAGTCCCAGCACCCCGACCGTCCGTCGCGCTGCATCATCAGTCGCCAGCGGTACGTCGAGAACGCTGCGTACTCCCAGCGCGGCGACCTTCGCCGCCCACTCCGGCCAGCGGTCGTCGGTACCCGTGTCCCGGATCAGCACTGTGGTCCGGTCGCGCAGCGCCGTGACCAGCGGCCCGTTCTCGGTGGTGATCTGCAGCTCGTAGACGTCGGCGACGACCGGATCGGTGACCGCGGCGACCTCGGCCTGCGAACCCCGGGTGGAGAGCACCACGCCTGCGTACGTACAGCTCAACGCCTGCAGGGCGAACTGCACCACGGCCTCGATCGTCTCCTCGACGCCTGGCGCGTCGTGCAGCTCGATCGCGAGCCGGGCGAAGGTATCCGCGGAGTTGACGGTCTCAGGCTCAGTCACTGGGGTCTCCAGGGCATGTCGTGCGACAGGGCAAGGCAATAATGCAGCCAGAGCCCCCCGAAGTGTTAGCCATCCGTCGAACGTCGGAAATCCGGACGCCGCGGGTGCCCGGAGCGGGCGCGGTTTACAGTGTCCGCCATGGCGGACTTGTCTGGTCTGTTGAGTGGGCGGACCGTCTGGCGGCGGGGGTTCGCGGCGCCGATGCGGGCGTTCCTGCGGACCGAAGCTGGGAGCTCCGGGGTGCTCGCGGCCGCGATCGTGGTGGCGTTGCTGTGGGCGAACGTGTCGCCGGAGACGTACGAAGAGGTCTGGCGGACCGATCTGTCGATCGGGCTCGGGCACGACGTGCTGCGGCTGGATCTGCAGGAGTGGATCAACAGCGGGCTGATGACGCTGTTCTTCCTCGTGGTGGGGCTGGAGGCGCGGCGCGAGTTCGACCTCGGGGACCTGCGGGACCGCAGCCGGTTCGTGCTGCCGATGCTCGCCGGCGTCACCGGGATGGTCGTTCCGGTGCTGATCTACGTGGCCTTCAACGCCGGCGGTCCGGGGTCGCACGGCTGGGGTGTCGCGATGTCGACCGACACCGCGCTCGCGCTCGGTCTGCTCGCGCTGGTCGGCCGCGGCGTGCCGGACCGGGTGCGGGTCTTCCTGCTCACGGTGTTCGTCGTCGACGACCTGCTCGCGCTCGTGGTGATCGCGGTCGTCTACAGCGAGGACATCAAGCTGATGCCGCTGACCGCGGCGATCGTCGCGTTCGCGGTCGTGCTGGCGCTGTCGCTGCTGCGCGTCCGCAAGGCGTGGATCTACGTGATCCTCGGCGTGCTGATGTGGGCCGCGCTGCTGCGCAGCGGCGTGGATCCGGTGGTCGCCGGCCTGGCGATCGGACTGACGGCGCCGGCGTACTCGCCCGGCCGGGAGGAGCTGGAGGAGGCGACCGGCCGGTTCCGGCTGTTCCGCGAGCAGCCCACCCCGGAGCTGGCGCGGTCCGCGACCGTCGGCCTGACCACGACGATCTCGCCGAACGAGCGCCTGCAGTACCTGTACCACCCGTGGACCAGCTATCTGATCGTCCCGCTGTTCGGCCTCGCGAACGCCGGCGTCACCATCGACATGGCCTTCCTCGGCCGGGCGTTCACGTCGCCGATCACGCTCGGCATCCTGATCGGGTACGTCGTCGGCAAGCCGCTCGCGGTGACGACGGTGTCCTGGCTGGTCGAGCGCCTGAGCGGCGGGCGGATCCGGCCCGGCGTCGGCTGGGCCGCGGTCGCCGGCAGCGGGACCATCGCCGGCATCGGCTTCACGGTGTCCCTGCTGATCGCGACGATCGCGTTCGACGGGCCGCAGCTGGCCGAGGCGAAGGTCGGTCTGCTCTGCGCAGTGATCGTCGCGTCGGCGCTGACCTGGTCGGTGTTCCGCGCGGCCAAGCTGCTGTCGCCGCCGAAGAAGGCGCTGGCGCTGCTCGGCGACGCGGAGCAGCTGGTGGACCTCACCGACCCGGTCGATCCGGAGCGGGACCACATCCGCGGCCCGGAGAACGCGTCGGTCACGTTGGTCGAGTACGGCGACTTCGAGTGCCCGTACTGCGGGATGGCCGAGCCCGTCGTCCGTGACCTCCTGCACGACGACGACCTGCGGTACGTATGGCGGCACCTGCCGCTGTCCGACGTCCACCCGCGGGCGCAGATCGCGGCGGAGGTGGCGGAGGCGGCGGGTGCGCAGGGCGCGTTCTGGGAGATGCACGACCTGCTGCTCGCGAACCAGGAGAACCTCCAGCCCAAGGACCTGATCGGGTACGCGGAACAGCTCGGTCTGGACACCGATCGGCTGCACGACGACGTGAAGCGGCACGTCGCCGCGGCGCGGGTCGCGCAGGACGTCGAGTCGGCGGACACGAGCGGGGTCTCCGGGACGCCGACGTTCTTCGTGAACGGTCAGCGGCACTACGGGGCGTACGACGTGGAGACGCTGAAGCAGGCGATCAAGGTGGCCCGGGCGCGGTCCAAGATCCGCCGTGGCTGAATCTTGATGTACTAGGGCATTTCTGCCACTATCGTCGCGTCGCCCGGTCGCCGACGCTTGCTCCATGACCAAGCAGATCGACCAGGCCGCCGTCGCCCACTTCGCGGAACGGCTGGCGTACGAGACAGACGTGTCCGATGTCGCCTCCGACATCGGCGCCGGCGTGACCGGGTGGGTGCTGATCGACAGTCGCAGCCAGGAGAGCTGGGACCAGGGGCACGTGCCGGGCGCCGTCCACCTGCCGACGAGGGAGATCGCGGCGCGGGCAACGGCCGTCGTACCGGACGGCGTCCCGGTCGTGACCTATTGCTGGGGACCGGGGTGCAACGGCGCGACGCGCGCGGCGCTGGAGTTCGCGAAGCTCGGGTACTCGGTGAAGGAGATGATCGGCGGCTTCGAGTACTGGGTCCGTGAAGGGCTGCCGGTGGAGACCGCGGAGGGCATCGAACGGCGGTCGGCCGACCCGCTGACCGCACCGCGCGGCGTGGCCTGCGCGTGCTGAAACCCCTGTGCGCGTTGAGTTTTAACACAGTTCGAACTCGTCGTGGTGAAACGCTGACTCTGCGTGCGTTACCCTCGGAGTGAACCGCCGACGCGAGGAGACAGTGTGACGGATCAGCCGAGGTACGACGGCGGGCTGGTCGCACCCGGCATCGACACCACGCGTCCGAGCGTCGCCCGCGTGTACGACTACGCCCTCGGCGGCAAGGACAACTACGAGTCCGATCGCGAGTTGTACCGGCAGATCATGGAGATCGCGCCGGAGACACCGGTCTGGGCGCGGGCGAACCGGCGCTGGCTCAGCCAGGTGATCACCTGGCTGGCCGACGAGGCCGGGGTGCTGCACTTCATCGACGCGGGCTCCGGCCTGCCGACCGCGGAGAACACCCACCAGATCGCGCAGAAGGTCAGCCCGGACGCCTCGGTGGTGTACATCGACAACGACCCGTCCGTGGTCGCGCATGGACGGGCGCTGCTGCTCGACAACGACCGGACCCAGTTCACCGCGGCGGATCTCACCCGGCCCGACGAGGTGCTGGCGGATCCGGCCGTCGCGGGCCTGCTGGCCGACGGTCAACCGGTCGCGCTGGTGATGGCGCTGATGCTGCACCACATCCACGACTACGAACAGACCCTGGCGATCGCCGGGCAGTACGTCGACGCGCTGCCGCCGGGCTCCTACCTGGCGATCACCCACGCGTGCAACCCCGGCGACGGCGGCCCGGTCGACCAGCTCGTGACCGAGCTCCTCGCGAAGGTCAAGGACGCGTTCCCGACGCTGGCGTTCCGTTCGGTCGCGCAGATCTCGTCGCTGTTCCACGGACTGGAGATCCTCGAGCCCGGGGTCGTCCGGCTGGCCGACTGGCACGTCCCCGGCGGCCGCGTCGAGGATGACCCGCAGCCCGGTATCCGCGACGCCATCTACGGCGGCGTCGCGCGCAAGTCCTAACCCAGTCCGGCCAAGTAGTCGGCGTTGCCGCGGATGGCGGCTTCGTAGCGCTTGATCTCGGCGGAGTCGACCTTGTCCGCGATCACCAGCAGCAGTGTCGCGAGCGCCTTGTCCTGATGTCCGGCGGCCTGCAGGGTCAGTGCCTTGAAGACCCGCAGCGAGTCCGATTCCGGGAACTCCGCGCAGGCGTCCTTGAAGACCGCGAGCGACTCGTCGAAGCGGTCGAGGTTACGCAGCGTGCTGCCGTACTGCAGGAGGCACTTGCGGCGGGTCTCCCCGGTCAGCCCGGGCAGCGCGCGCTCGTAGTACCCGACGGCCTTCTCCTCGTCGCCGGCGGTGTCGTACGACCCGCCGACCTCGTAGAGCACGTACGGGTTGTCCGGGTGCTCGGTCAGCAGCTTTTCGAAGAAGGCGATCGTCGGCCCCATGTTGGCCCGGTCCCGCCGCGCGAATGCTTCGTCGATCGTCGCCGCCAGTTCTGGGGTCAGTTCGACCGGGGTGGTGGGGCGGGGAAGGTGTTGGCTGGTCACGTGTCCATCATGCCGCGTTCGGGTTGGCGGGCCCGCCACGGCCAGGTTCCGGAGATCTCCACCTCGAGCGCGAAGCTGAGCACGATCCGGATCACCACGATCAGCCCCAGCACCAGCGCGCTCTCCAGCGACGTGTCGACGATGATCGTCCGGATGATGTCCCCGATGATCAGGATCTCCAGCCCGAGCAGGATGACCCGCCCGAGACTCACCCGCAGTTGCTGGTAGCTGCCGGAGCCCTTGCGGACGACGTCGTACGCGTAGCGGATCAGCACGACGGCGAGCCCGACGGCCATGATCACCACGCCGGCGCCCTCGATCACCCGGGCGACGTGGGCGAAGACCGCCTCGAAATCCATCCTCCAGGGGTACCAGTCAGGCGGCGGACTCGGCGGTCGGCTCGCCGGGGCGGATGTTCTGGTTCAGGTGGAACACGTTGGCCGGGTCGTACGCCGTCTTCAGCGCGACCAGCCGGCGCAGCGTCGCCGGCGGGAACGCGCGGTGGATCGGGTCCTCGTTCAGCGTGTTCACGTAGGCCCCGCTCGCGTACGGCGCCAGCGTCGCGGCGTACCCGCGCAGCCGGGCGATCCGCTCCGCGTCCTCGGCCGGGTCCTCCCAGCGCGTCGCGGTCACGAACTCGAACAGCGTGTCCCGGTGGCTGAACGCCGCGGCGTCCGCCGGGAGGTCGGCGATCGCCCCGCCGTACGCCTGCAGGCTCGCGCCCACGCCCGGGTTGTCGAGCAGCGCGCGGATCGCCTCGTCGGGCAGCGACTTGAAGTAGTGCCCCTTCCAGTACCGCCGGAAGCGATGCCCCTGCACGTTGTCGTCGCGCGTCTGCAGCTTCAGGTACGTCGTCTCCTCGATCAACTCGTCGCTCACCGGCCCGAGCGCGCGGAACGCCGGCAGTAGTTCGTACCCGCCTGCGCCGACCCACACGTATCCGACCGTCAGGGAGTCCCCGGTGATGTTCGCGGTGAACGTCGCCTCCCGCGGCGCGTCGGCGTTGAGCTCCCGCCACCCGCGCAGCACCTCGAAGCCTGCCGAGACCGGATAGCTGAACTCGACGATCAGCGCCCGCGTCCCGATCTGGTGCAGCCGGAACTCGAACGACGTGACGATCCCGAAGTTCCCGCCGCCGCCGCGCAGGCCCCAGAACAGCTCGGCGTTCTCGTCGGCGCTCGCCCGGACGACGGTGCCGTCCGCCGTCACGACCTCGTACGACACGACGTTGTCGCAGGCCAGCCCGAACCGCCGTGCCAGCCAGCCCATCCCGCCGCCCAGCGTCAGCCCGCCGACGCCGGTGTGCGAGACGTTCCCGGCCGTGGTCGCCAGCCCGTGCGCCTGCGCCGCCTTGTCCAGCTCGCCCAGCAGCGCGCCGCCCTGCACCCAGGCCCGCTGCGCGACGGGGTCCACCCGGACCGCGTTCATCGGCGTCAAGTCGATCATCAGGCCGTCCTCGGGGACCGCGAGACCGGCGATGTTGTGCCCGCCGCAGCGGACCGCGATCTCCAGGCCGGCCGCGCGTCCGAAGCGCACCGCCTCGGCGACGTCCCCGGTCGAGGCGCACCGGGCGATCACGGCCGGGCTACGGTCGATCATGGCGTTCCAGACGGTGCGGGCCTCGTCGTACCCGGCGTCGCCGGTGCGCAGAAACTCGGTCATCTCAGCTCTCCTGGGGTGTCTTGGTCTGTCCCACAACCCTGACAGCGCAGCGGTACGCCGATAAGGTCCAGTTCTGTGAGCCGAATGAGGACCAGTTCCGGATCCGGTGAACTCCTGGTCGAGCTGCAGCGGGACAGCGGCGTGCCGCTGCACCAGCAGCTCGAGAGCGGGATCCGGACCAGGATCCGGGCCGGCCTGCTGCGCGCCGAGACCGTGATGCCGTCCACGCGCGCGCTGGCGCAGGACCTCGGGCTGTCGCGCGGCGTGGTCGTCGAGGCCTACCAGCAACTGGTCGCCGAGGGATACCTGGTCAGCCGCGGCGGCGGGTTCACGCAGGTCGCCGACATCGCCGTCGTCTCGCCGACGGCCGCCCCGGCGGCAGCTGCCGGCCCGCCGCGGATCGACTTCCGCTACAGCCGCCCGGACGTCTCCGAATTCCCGCGCGCCGCCTGGCTCCGATCAATACGCCGGGTGCTCAACGAGACGCCGTACCGCAGCCTGGCCTACATCGACGGCCGCGGCACGATCGAGCTCCGCACCGCGCTCGCCGACTACCTGAACCGGGTCCGCGGTACGGCGGCACGCCCGGAGAACATGGTGATCTGCAACGGCTTCGCGCAGGGGTCGCGCCTGTTGCTGCAGGTCCTGGCGGCGGCCGGGCGCCGGCGGCTCGCGGTCGAAGATCCGTCCGACAACGATCTCCGGGAGGTCGCGGCAGCTGCCGGCCTGGAGACGGTCGGCGTACCGGTGCTGACGTCCGGGGTCGACGTGGCGGCGCTGGAGCGGTCCGGGGCGGACGTCGTCCTGGTGACGGCGGCACACCAGTTCCCGACCGGGGCCGTGACGTCGGCGGAGACCCGGGCGGCGCTCGTGGCGTGGGCGGGGCGCGGCGACCGATTGGTGATCGAGGACGACTACGACGCCGAGTACCGGTACGACCGGGAGCCGGTCGGCGCGATGCAAGGACTCGCGCCCGACTGCGTTGCGTACGCGGGGACGGCTTCGAAGACGCTGGCGCCGGGGCTGCGGCTGGGCTGGCTGATCCTGCCGTCGTGGCTGGTCGAGCCGATGGCGCAGGCCAAGCTGATGGACGATCGCGGGTCGCCGGTGTTCGACCAGTTGGCGTTCGCGGACTTCGTGGCGCGGGGTGAGTTCGACCGGCATCTGCGGCGGATGCGGCCGCGGTACCGGGCGCTGCGGGACACTCTGGTCGAGCGGCTGGCGGCGCGGCTGCCGGAGCTCGAGCCGGTCGGGGTCTCGGCCGGGCTGCACGTGCTGACGTGGTTGCCGCCGGACCTCGGCGAGGACGCTCTACGGGAGGCGGCGCTGAAGCGTGAGCTCGGGGTGTACGGCCTCGCGCCGTACTGGGTTTCCGGGGCCGGCCCGGCCGGGCTGGTGTTCGGGTACGGCTCGCTGTCCCGGAAAGAAGTTGTCGAGGGCATCGATCTGCTCGCGGACGCGGTCGCGGAGATCCGCAGTCGATGAATAAGTATCCATTCGGTTGCAATTCGATCCGAGCGGTTCTACTCTTGGTGGAGTGATCGCCGAAGCGCGGATGGACGCTCTGATGAACCAAGGCTGGCAGGCCGCGGACAGCACCGAGCTGGACGGCTGGCTGGTCCGGCGCAACGCCGGGGTCACCCTCCGAGCGAACTCGGTGCTGCCCGCGAGTGCGCCGTTCGACCTCGACAAGGCCTTGGAATACGTCGAGAATCTGTATGTCGCGCACGACATCAGGCCGTCGTTCCAGATCAGCCCGGCGGTCCAGCCGAGCGATCTCGACGCGCATCTCGAGGCGCGCGGCTACGAGGTCCGCAATCCGACGCTGGTGCAGTGCGCGCCGATCTCCGACGTCCTCGCGAAGCTGCCGGCACCGACGACGCCGACGCCTGACGTGAATATATCCACCACGCCGTCCACGCTCTGGACCGACTGCTGGTGGAGCGTCGACGGCCGTGGCGACGACACGCGAGCGGCCGCGGAGGAGATCCTGGTCCGCGGGAACGCGCTCTACGCGACGGTCGCCAACGACCGGCGGGCGCAGGCGATCGGCCGGCTCGCGCTCGTCGACGACACCGCCGGTCTCTACTGCCTCGCCGTCGACAAGGACTTCCGCCGCCGGGGACTGGCGTCCGCGGTGATCCACGGTCTGTTGCACGCGGCAACAGACCGTGGAGCGAAGTGGGTCTGGCTGAGCGTCCTGGAGGACAACGCGCCGGCGCGGGCCTTGTACGACCGGCTCGGCTTCCGGACCGTCTCGCGCTACCACTACCGGGTCAAAGCGTGACCTTCTGCAGGTGATCGAGGACGACGAACTCGGCGCCGGTCTTCTCGACCGAGGTGCGCAACGGGGTCAGATCGGTCCACGGGACGCCGGGCTCGTCGAGCGGCTTGTCGAAGTCGTCCCAGTGCGTGGCGACGACCTTGGTGACCGGCTTGATCGTCCGCAGCAGGCGGTCGGTGATCCCCGGTTCGCCGCCCGGTGCCGCGAGGACGACGTCGACCTGGAGGTCGCGCAGCGCGTTCGGGTCGAAGTTCGCCGTGCTGAGGCTGAGGATGCGCACGCCGCCGATCGTGATCACGAACGCGAGCGTGCCGCCTTCGACCAGGTCCTCGATCACGCGCGGGCGCGGCGGGACGTCGTACCGGTAGCCCGGGTACGCGTAGGTGTGCCGCTTGCCGCCGCAGGAGTGCAGCGACGGGAACACCTCGACCGTGAAGCCCTCGAACGGCAGGTACTCACCGCCGCGGACCGGTGACAGCAGCTCGTTCGGCGTCTTCATCGCCCGCAGCAGATTGGCGTGCGTCTCCGTGCAGAGCACGGTGCCCTGCGTCTTCTTCGCGACGTACGGGACGTCGGCCATGTGGTCGTAGTGGCCGTGGTGCACCAGGATCGCGTCGGCGGCGCCGAGGTGCTTGTCGATGACATCGGGCTTGATCACCAGCTTGCTCTTCGGGTCGGCGCCCTCCGGAGTGAACGTCCCGGTGTGGAACCGGGTCAACCACGGATCGGTCAGTACGACGCTCTTGCCGCAGCGGATCTGCCACGCATGCGTCCCGAACCAGGTCAGCTCCACCGGCTCCCGCTGAGCCCGGCCCTGACCCGCCTCACCTACTTGCCCGGCTGTTGCCGCGTCGCTCCGGCCCTCCAGCCCGATCGCGCCCGCCACGCCCGCGGCTCCGGCCGCCGCCGCGCCTGCCAGCATTCCTCTCCGACTCACCTTCACGCTGTCTCCTCTCGTTTCGGTCAGTCAAGGCGAGTGCTTCGGCGATGTCGAATATGCTCTTACGCATGAGCCGATTGTCTGGAGATATCGCCGCAGGTCAGCCGGGTCCATGCTGACCGAGAGACATCTGCAGATCTTCATCGCCCTCGCCGAGGAGCAGCACTTCGGCGACGCGGCGCGAGTCGTCGGCATCACCCAGCCGCCGCTGTCCCAGGGCCTGCGCCGGCTGGAGGCGCTGGTCGGCGCGAAGCTCTTCGAACGCGGCGCCGGTCAGGTCGAGCTCACCCCCGCCGGCGCCGCGCTGCTGCCGTACGCGCGACGTGCCCTGACCTCCATCGAGGAGCTGCACCAGGCGGCCGTGGCCCGCGATCCCGAGGGCCCCGAGATCCGGCTCGGCCTGGCGCCCGAGGTGCCGCCGTCGGCGGGCGCGGCGGTCGCCGCGGCCTGCGGTGCGGTCATTCCGGGCAGCCGGGTGACGGTGGTGACGGCGCCGACGAGCTCGCTGGTCAACCAGGTCGGTACGGGCCGGTTGACGCTGGCCGCCGTACTGCATCCCGCCGTGCTGGACGGTCTGGAGGCCGGCCCGGTGTCGCTGCTGCCGACCTGGGCGTTGGTGCCGGCGTCGACCGTGCACGACGAGGTCGTGGCGCTGCGGCAGCTGAAGGGCCTGCCGGTTGCGGTCCGGCCGCGGGCCGAGGCGCCGGCGGCCCGGGACCTGTTCCTGGACACGTTGGCGTTGCACCGGCCGGACGGCGGCACGGTCGTGGTGACGGACGAGCGCGCCGGGCTGGCGATGGCGGCAGCCGGTCAGGCGATCGTGGTGACCGCCGACCCGGCCCTGATCGCACCGGGTGTCGCGCGGCATCGACTGGCCGACGATCCGCTGCCGTTGCGGCTTCGGCTGGTCTGGTCGAGGACGCGTACGCCGTTCCTGCGGCCGAACGACGTGATGGCGCAGCTCACGGAAGCACTGGCGGCGTGAACGCGCGGATCCGCGGCATCTTCGACGACGCCGGCGTCCGCGGCTGGCTGCACGCGGTCTCGCTCGACGACCCCGAGGCGACCGTCGAGCACGACGCCGACGTGGTCGTGCCGCTGGCCTCGGTCTACAAGCTGCCGCTGCTCGCCGGGTTCTGTCGGCTGGTGGACGAGGGCGCCCTCGATCCGCGTGAGCGCGTGACACTCGAACCGTCGGAGCGGACCGCCGGACCGACCGGGCTGTCCGTGTTCGCGGACCCGGTGACGGTGTCGCTGCGCGATCTGGCGCTGTCGATGGCGACCGTCTCGGACAACGCGTCGGCCGACGCGCTGCTGGACATCGTCGGGCTGCGCCGGCTGGCCGGGATCCTGGAGTCCTTCGGCCTGCGCCACACCTGGGTCCGCCGGGGTACGGCGGGCAATCTGCGGGACCTGCAACGCCGGACCGGCGCCGACAACGCCGACGCCGCGCTCGCCGTACTCGCGGACAACGACCGCACCGATCCGGCCGGGGTGTACGAGGCGGCCAACGGGTCAGCGGCCAGCGCGCGCGACCTGACCTTCCTGCTGCGCCGGCTGTGGGCGGGGGAGTTGCTGTCGGCCGGGCAGACCGAGTTCGTGAAGGCGACCATGCATCGGCAGATCTTCCTGCACCGGCTGGCCTCCGGCTTCCCGCACGACGGCGTCCGCGTCGCGGGGAAGACCGGGACGTTCGGCGCGTTGCGGCACGAAGCCGGCGTGGTCACGCTGCCCGGCGGAGCGGCGTTCGCGATCGCCGTCCTCACGCTCGCCGCCCGCGGCGACTTCCGCCAGCCGCGCGTCGACGCCGCGATCGGCGAGGCCGCGCGAGTGGCGGTCGACCTGCTGCGTTAGACGATCGCGAAGGCCTCGATCTCGAGCAGCGCGTCCGGGCTGAACAGCGCGGCGACCTGGACCGCCGTACCCGCGGGCTTCGGCCCCGGGATGTACCGGTCGCGGACCGTGCGGACCGCGGGCAGGTAGCCGATGTCGGTGACGAAGTACGTCAGCTTGACCACGTTCTCGAAGGTGGCGCCGGCGGTTGCCAGGCAGCGCTCCAGGTTCGCGAACACCTGCTCCGCCTGCGCCCCTGGGTCCCCGATACCGACGAACTTCCCGTCCGCGTCGAGAGCGACCTGCCCGGAGATCGCCACCCACTGGCCGGCTCCGGTCACCACGTGGCTGTACCCGTTGCCCGGAGCAACACCTTCGGGCTGTGGATAGTCGAGTGTCACGTCGTCCTCCTCGTCAGTCGTCGCCCTATCCTCGCTCGGCCGGCCAGGACGACGGTACCGAGTATTGCCGGTACGGCGATCGCGACCGGCAACGCACCCGCGGTGTCCAGGGTCTGGCGGGGCGACACCGTGATGCGGACCGGCGGCCCCGCGACGAGCGGACCGGTGCGGGGGACCAGGACGACGTACACCACGAAGTGGCCGGGGTTGACCGCCTGGAACTCCCAGTCCACCGGAGTTTCCGGCCCGGCGGGTACCGGGTGGGTGACGTCCTGCGTCCAGTCCTCCAGGTCGACGTACACGCCGTCGAGGCTGACCACGTTCAAGTGCGCGATCGTCGGAACGGACGACCGGACGACCGATTCGACGGCGAGCGTCTGGCCGATCTGCGCCGTCAGTTGGTCGTGGTCCATGGTGATCGTCGGGTTGGCAAGCGCGACGGTGGCGATCAGGCTCAGGAGGATCATCGTGAACCCGCGGTCAGTCGGACGAGTCGTGGCCCGGCGGCGACCACGACAACGAGGACGAGTACGGCGACCACGACCGGAGCGGCCAGGTAGCTGAGGTCATGCGTCCACGGCCGACGGCTGACCAGGACCTGCGAGATGTAGTGCAGCGCCGAGCCGATCGGGTTGACCCGGGTCAGCAGCTGACCGAAGCCTGTCTTCGGCAGAGCCGGCAACTGGGTCGGGGCGAACAGCACCAGGAGCAGCAGCAATCCGCAGGCCAAGCTGGTCTTGTTGGAGTTCGTCCACCCGCTGAACAGCATTCCGACACCACCGAGCCCGACGGCGACCAGCGTGCCGACGGTCAGAGCGAGCACCGCCGCCTGTGTCGCGCCGGCGACCCCGCGCCCGAGCACCCACAAATAGGGGAGTGTGACGACGAGGCAGCCCAGCCACATCGTCGACGCGGTCGCAAGTTTGCCGACCACGATCGCGCGCCGCGAGACCGGCGTGAGCAGCAGCCCTTCCAAGGTGCCGCGTTCCCGTTCGCCGCTGATCGCGTCCGCACTGGTCACGACAGTCAGCAGGACGCCCACGGCCAGCCCGACCTGCGCCGTCAGGTTGACCGCCTCACGCTGCTCGAGGAAGTTCATCGCCCGGTTGGTCGCGGCGAGGTACGTGATCGTGCTCAGCAGGACGCTGAAGCCGAACAGCAAGACCGGTCCGCGGCCGCCGATCCACAGGTCCCGGCTCTCCTGCCGAGCCACCACGCTCCACTCATTCATGACCGGTCAGCTCCAGGAAGGCGGCGCTCAGGCCTCCAGTGCCGGCGATGATCTCCGCGATCGGTCCGGCCGCCCGGAGCTTGCCCTGATCGAGGATCAGGACGCTGTCGCAGACCTGCTCGACCTCGACCAGGGTGTGCGTCGACAGCACTACGGTCACGCCGCGGTGCTCGGCGATGTCCGCGATCGTCTCGAGGATCGACCGCTGCCCGGCGGGATCGAGGCCGAGCGCCGGCTCGTCAAGGAACACCACCTCGGGATCGTTGACCAGCGCGCGGGCGATCCCGAGCCGCTGGCGCATCCCCCGGCTGTACGTCGAGATTCGCGCGTCCGCACGGTCGCCGAGGCCGCCTTCGGTCAGCAACCGATCGGCGACTGCCCGTGCGTCCCGCCGGCTCCGGCCGAACAACCGGGCCGCGTAGCGCAGGTACTCGCCGCCGGTCTGCCGGCCTGGGTAGCCCGCGCTCTCCGGCAGCACACCGATCCGCTGCCTGATCCGGCCGGGCCGGTCACCGGGGACGCCGGCCACGGCGAACGTCCCGCTGGTCGGCTCGAGGATCGTCGTGAGCAGCCGGATCGTGGTCGTCTTCCCGGCGCCGTTCGGCCCGAGCAGCCCGATCACCTGCCCGGCGTCCGCGGTGAAGGTCAGCCCGTCGAGCGCGGTGCGTCCGCCGTACCGCTTGGTCAGCCCGTTCGCCTCGATGGTCGCCATGGTCCGACGCTAGGCCCGCGCTGCTGAACCCCTGCTGAACCGGGTGCATTCAGCGGGGATTCAGCCACAATGAAGGAGGATCGCCTGGAGGTGGGTGATGCGCGCGCTGGTGGTCGAGGACGAGCCCCGGTTGGCCACGGGGCTGCGGAGCGGCCTGGAGGCCGAGGGGTACGCCGTCGACGTCGCACTGACCGGGACGGACGGGCTGTGGCTCGCCCGCGAGCACGGCTACGACGTCGTGGTCCTGGACCTGATGCTCCCGGAGGTCGACGGATTCGAGGTCTGCGCGACACTGCGGGCCGAGCGCGTGTGGACACCGATCCTGATGCTCACGGCAAGGAACGCGGACACCGACCAGGTGCGCGCGCTCGACACCGGCGCCGACGACTACCTCACCAAGCCGTTCTCGTACGCGGTCCTGATCGCTCGGCTCCGGGCCCTGGTACGCCGGGGCGCCGCCGAGCGACCGTGCCTCTTGCAGACCGGCGCGCTGCGGCTGGATCCGGCCGCCCGGAAGGCCTGGCTCGACGAGACCGAACTGGTGCTGACGGCGCGCGAACTGTCTCTACTGGAGTTCCTGGTCCGGCGAAGCGGTCAGGTCGTGTCGAAACGGACCATTCTGGAACACGTCTGGGACGACGCGTTCGACGGTGATCCGAACATCGTCGAGGTCTACATCCGGCGGCTCCGCACCAAGCTCGGCGAGCAGTTCATCACGACCCTGCGCGGTGCCGGTTATCGCCTGGCCGAGCCGTGAAGGAGGTGCCGTCATGCGAATCCGGGTGACGCTGGCCGCGGTCCTGGTCGTCGGGTTCGCCTTGGTGGCCGGCGCGCTGGTGCTGGTCGCGCTGCTGGGCTCGGTGCTCACCGATCAGGTCTGCCGGGCCGCCCAGGATCGCGCGGCTCAGCTCGCCGCGGCGCCCGCAGCCGTGGTCGGACCGTCGTCGACCGAGATCGTGCAGGTGATCGATCGCGCCGGGCACGTGACCGGCGGCGGGTCACGGCTCGCCTCGCCGGGGACCGGGTGCGTCAGGGTCGAACCGCCCGGCCACGGTGAGGACTTCGTGTTCGCCGCCGCCGTCGTACCGTCCGGCGGCGAGGTGGTCGTCGGCCGGCCGCTGGTGGACGTGCTCGACTCGACCCGGTTCGTACGCCGGGTGCTCGTGGTCGGCGTACCGCTGATGGCGGCGATCGTCGCGGGGGTGACCTGGGTGGTGACCGGGCGGGTACTCGCGCCGGTGACGGCGATCCGGCGGGAGGTGGACGCCATCACCGCGGCCGAGCTGCATCGGCGTGTTCCGGCGACGCGCGCCGACGAGATCGGCCGGCTGGCGAGGACGATGAACCGGATGCTCGACCGGCTGCAACGGGCGCAGCAGTCGCAGAACCGCTTCGTGTCCGATGCCTCGCACGAGTTGCGCTCGCCGATCGCGGCGATCCGGCAGCACGCCGAGGTCGCGTTGGCGTACCCGGAGCGGACCGGGATCGGCGAGCTCGCCGCCACGGTCCTCGCGGAGGATCTGCGGATGCAGCATCTCGTCGACGACCTGCTCCAGCTGGCCCGCTCCGACGAGCAGCGGTCCGCCCCGCCGGATCTGCCGGTCGACCTCGACGACCTGGTTCTGACCGAGGCAAAAACGTTGCGCGCGGCAACAAGCGTGGCGGTCGACACGACCGCGGTGTCGGCCGGTCAGGTCCGCGGCGACGAGGCGCAACTGGCCCGGCTGGTACGCAACCTCGGCAGCAACGCCGCGCGGCACGCGCGCACCGGGATCAGCTTCGGCGTCGCCGAGGCGGACGGCGTCGTCGTGCTCACGGTCTCCGACGACGGCCCCGGGATCCCCGCCGCGGACCGGGAGCGTGTGTTCGAGCGCTTCGTCCGGCTGGATGCGGCCCGGACCCGCGACATCGGCGACTCGGGCGGCGCGGGCAGTGCGGGCGGTGCGGGCAGTGCGGGCGGTGCGGGCGGTGCGGGCGGTGCGGGCGGCGCCGGTCTCGGCCTGGCGATCGCCGCCGGGATCGTCGACCGCCACCGGGGCGCCATCCGGGTCACCGGCCGGTCCACCCTCGAAGTCCGGCTGCCGGCGGTAAGCGCTTGCTCAAACTCCGGGAGATCTGCGCGGGAGGGTTGAGAAACCGGTTTCCATCGGGAGAGGATACGGGGGTGGGACGGACACCGAAGGACTCGATCACGATCGCCGACGTCGCGCGGGCGGCGGAGGTGTCGCGGGCGACCGTGTCCCGGGTGATGAACGGTCGGCTCAGTGTCGCACCTGAGATCGTCGCCCGGGTGCGCGCCGCGGCGGAGCGGCTCAACTACCGCCCGAGCGACCTGGCGCGCAGCCTGTCGCTGGGCCGGACGAACATGGTCGCGCTGGTCGTGCCGGACCTCGGCAACCCGCTGTTCCAGCAGATCCTGCGCGGGATCACGAACGCGTCCGCGGCCGCCGGCTACAAGGTGCTGGTCGCCGAGACCGCCGAGAACCCGGACGCCGAGGCCGCGATCGCGATCGAGGCCCGGCGGCGCTGCGACGCGCTGATCATGGTCTCGCCGCGGATGGACGAGGACCAACTGCTCGAGCTGCTGCCGCAGGTGCAGCCGGTGATCCTGGTCAACCGCCAGGGCCCGGCGGAGGTGTCGTCGGTGGTGGTCGACTACGGCCGCGCCGTCCGGATCGTCGTCGATCACCTGGTCGGCCTCGGGCACCGGCGGCTGGCGTTCCTGTCCGGCCCGGCCGCGAGCGCGTCCAACAGGTTGCGGTTGCGCGCGCTCGACGTCGCCGAGCGGGAGATCCCCGGTCTGGAGCTGGTCCGGCTCGAGTGCGGCTGGTCGATCGAGGACGGGTACGCCGCGGTGGAGCGGGTGCTCGAGTCGCGCGCCACCGCGGTGGTCGCGTTCAACGATCTCGTCGCGTTCGGGCTGCTGGCGCGGCTCAACGAGGTCGGCGTCGCCGTACCGGCCGATCTGTCGGTGACCGGCATGGACGACATCGGGCTGGCGCGCTTCGCCGTACCGTCGCTGACGACCGTCCGGGTGCCGCAGAAAGACCTCGGCGAACTCGCGTGGCAGCGGCTGCACGCGGCGATCGCGGGGCCTTCCGGTGCGGTCGACGGCGTACCGGAGCTGCGCTTGGCGGTGCGGGCCAGCACGGGGCCGGTGCCGCAGGAGTCGCAGCCGGACGGGGACGACGCGGCCGACCGGATCACGTGGCAGCAGCAGGGCGACATCTTCGCGCTCGGGAGCTCAGCGGGGCTGCTCGCGCGGTACGAGTTCGGCCGCCGGATGCCGCAGGTGCACGCGCCACGGCCGTACCTGCATCCGGTCCGGACGCTCGGCGGGCATCCGCTGACCGAGGTCAACCCGGTGGACCACCGGCACCACTACGGACTTTCGCTGTCGGTCGCCCAGGTCAACGGCACCTCCCACTGGGGCGGCCGGACCTACGTCCGCGGTCAAGGCCCGACCCTCCTCACGAATCACGGTCAGCAACGCAGCCGCGGCGTGACCGTCGACGATCGCGAGTTGGTCGACGACATCACCTGGTACGACGAGCAGGGGCGGCCGCAACTGGTCGAACGCCGGCGCCTCACCGGGGCTCTCGCCTCCGGCGGCTGGCGCCTCGACTGGCACAGCGTGCTGACCGCGCGCTACGGCTCGATCCGCATCGACAGCCCGGCGACCTGTGGACGCGAGGGCGCCGGGTACGGCGGGATCTTCTGGCGCCTGCCCTCCGCCCCGACGACCGTCCTGAGCGCGGACGGCGACGGGCTCGAGGCCGCGTTCGGATCCGTCGGCCGGTGGCTCGCGTTCGTCCAGGGCGATGTCAGCTTGTTGCTGGTGCAGCCGGATCAGGTGTGGCCGTGGTTCCTGCGATCCCGTGAGTACGTCGGGGCGTGCCCGGCGCTCGCGTGGGAGCAGCCGTTGACGTTGCAGCCCAACCAGGAGCTGACGTTGTCGCTGACCGCGCTTCTGCTGGATCGGGCCGTCGACGCGGCGGAGGCTAGAACGTTGGCAGACCAGTTGTAGGCGACGACGCCAGCGCCGACTGCCAGCGCTTCGGCACGCGGCCGGCAAGCCGCGCGTTCCGGCCCGCGGAGACCGCGTCGCGCATCGCGGCGGCCATCAGGGCGGGCTTCTCTGCGCGGGTCACCGGGGTCGCGAGCATCACCGCGGCACAGCCGAGCTCCATCGCCAGCGCGGCGTCACTCGCCGTACCGATGCCGGCGTCGACGATCACCGGGACGTTCGCCGCCTCCGCGATCAGCGCGATGTTGTGCGGGTTGCGGATGCCCAGCGCCGAACCGATGGGTGCGGCCAACGGCATCACGGCCGCGCACCCCGCCTGCTCCAGGCGACGGGCCAGGATCGGGTCGTCGTTGGTGTACGGCAGCACGGTGAAACCGTCGGCCACCAAGGCGTCCACGGCGTCGAGCAGCTCCACCGGATCGGGCAGCAGCAGGTGGTCGTCGGCGACGACCTCGACCTTGATCAGGTCGGTCTCCAGCGCCTCCCGGGCGAGTTTCGCGGTCAGCACGGCCTCGGCCGCGGTGTGACAGCCGGCCGTGTTCGGCAGGACGTCGATGCCGTGCTTCTTCAGCACGTCGAGCACCGAACCCTCGTGACCGGTGCCGAGGCGGCGCATCGCGACCGTTGTCAGTTGGGTGCCGGAGGCAATCAATGCCTCCTCCATGACTTCGAGGTTGGCCGAGCCGCCGGTCCCCATGATCAGCCGGGACGTGTACGTGCGGCCGCCGAGCTCCAGTGGGTCGTCCATGTCAGCCTCCTTGCGTCGCGCTGACGATCTCGACCCGGTCGCCGGGTTCGAGCGTGGTCAGGGCCCACTCGGCCTTGGTCAGCACGTTCTGGTTCACCGCGACCGCGATCCCCGTCGTGCGATCGGAGTACTCCGCGATCAACTCGGCGACAGACCGGCCGGCCGGCCCGTCGACCGCCGTACCGTTCACCCAGACGGATTCCACAGCTTCCTCCCTACGCCGGAATTACCCGATTCAGGTTCAGCGGTCGGTGACAGCCCAGTCACCCTCTCAGCCCACTCCCTGCGAGCTCCCGCGGACGGTTCGACTATAGCTGACGGGTCAGTCGACGGTGGCGCCGGTGAGCAGGGCAGCGAGCTCGGTCGGCCGGTACAGAACCTGTTTGCCGGTGCGTTCCGGCTCGACGAGACCGGTCCGGCGAAGGAGCTGAAGGTGCTGGCTCACGGCGGACGGCGTCACCTTCAGCTCGCCGGCCAGGTCGGTCGTCGTCCGGGGATGGGTGAGGAGCTCGAGGATGTGAGCCCTCGGCGTACCGATCAACTGGGCGAGGTCGTGCCGTGACGGCGGCTCGACGACGGACCACAGATTCGCCTGACCGCGTGGCGGGTAGCCGAGCAGCGGTTCGGCGCCGGGGTCGAACGGGATGACCGCGTGCGGGCCGAACAGTGTTGGCTGCAGTACGAGCCCGCGGCCGGCGACGTCTTCGGTACGGCTCTGCTCGGCGACACGGTCCACCTTCAGCAGCCCGTCGGCGTACGTGATGGCCGGACCCAGTCCGTTGAGCATCGCGCCGGTGCCTTGCTGCGTGAGGACGTGACCGCGGTAGCTGATGTCGGCGGACAGGAGCGTGCGCATACGGCTCCAGTACGGCGCCATGACGGCGTCCCAGTACTGCCGTAGCGCCTCGACGACCTTGTCGATCGTGCATTCCGCGGGCAGCTCGCCGTTCACCGCGATCATCTGCCGCTCGAACGTCGCCTGGTCGACGGCCGCGATCAGGGTCAGCTCGTCGTCGAGTTGCGTCAGCGGCGAGGACGGGCGCGGCGTCAGGAAATCCGGGCTGCCCATGGTGTCGTTGACGAGCCAGCGCAGTACGTCCCAATCGAGTTCCGCGACGTACGGCTGCACCGCCCGGACCCACGCCAGCTGCAGCGGGAAGCGGCCGGGATCCCGGAGCGCGCGCAGCGACAGCACCGTCTCCGCGACCGGCGACACCGCGAACCGCACGTCCGCGAGATCCTGCGACGTCAGCTGATAGGTGAGCACCCCGATCCCTTCGTCGATGTAGGCAGATCCTAAATCGACAGGCTGTCGGTGGTGCCTGGGATGGTCGGGAATATGGGATTTCGCATCATGCACACCGAGGAGATGGCCGAGTTCCTGGCGCAGCCGCTGGTGGCCGTGCTGGCGATCGATGACCCCGGCTGGTCGCCGCATGTGACACCGGTCTGGTTCATGTACCTGCCTGACTCCGGCAGGTTCCAGGTGATGACGCCGACCAAGTCGAAGAAGACCAGACTGCACCGCACCGGCACGGGCGAGCTGTCGCTCTCGATCCAGACGGTCGAGGGCGCGACCGCGAAGTACGTGAACATGCAGGGTGTCGCGCGCTTCCTTCCGCTCGACGCCGACCTGCTGAACGCGACGGTGGAGAAGTACCTGCCGGAGGAGGCGCGCGCCGCGTACGTTGCCGATCCGCCCGAGGACGCGATGTTCGACATCACCCCGCGGCGCATCACCACGGGAGTCATCGGCTGACAGTCCGCCGTCCTGTCTCGTCGTACCGGGTATGACTGACTATGTGCTCGACGCGGACCGGACCCGGATCGGCTTCGTGGCCGCGCATCGCGTGGGCGGGAAGGTGCACGGCCACTTCGCGACGTTCGAGGGCGCCGTGAAGGTTGAGGCGGCGGATCCGTCCGCGTCGTCCGGGTGGCTGACTGTCCAGATGGCGAGCGTCGACACCGGCAACCGCCGTCGCGACGACCAGCTGCGCCAGGACTTCTTCGGCGCGCCGACGTACCCGGCGATGACGTTCGTCGCCACCGCCGTCACGCCGAGCGCGCCAGGTCGCTTCGAGGTCACCGGCGACCTGACGATCCGCGGTACGACGTCGCCGCTCACCATGCCGCTCGAGGTGACCGACACCGGCGACGAGCTCCACTTCACGGCGTCCCGCACCATCAACCGGCACACCTGGAACGCCAACTGGAACTCGTTCACGACGGCCCTGATCCGCCCCGACGTCGTACTGGACCTCGACGTCACCGCGCGTCGCGCCTGACGGGCTACTCGCAGGCGATCCCGTCGTGGTCGGCGTCGAGACGGTAGATGTCGGACCCGACGACCTCGACCGGGCCGGCGACATACTCCGGGCCGTTGCCGGTACCGCCCGAGCAGTCCACGTCACTGGCAATCGGGACACAGCCGCTGTAGTTCGGGTCGCACTGCTCCTCGTCGGCCTTCGTCCCCACAGCAGTCACCTGCGACCGAGGCTCCTTAGCCACCTCCTGCCGCACCAACTTCTTTGCCGTCTGCACGCCGTTCACATACGTCACCCGATAAACCAGCCGCCGCGTCCCGTTAACCCCCGCCGTACGAACCGCCGTCTCACCCTTCGCCAACGACCCGTCCGTCACCGTCTTCTTCTTGAACGGAATCACCCGCAACTCCACGACCTCCTTGCTCGTGACCACCGGCCGAGCCGTCGCAGTCAACGTGGGCTTTGAGCCCGTCGTGTACGCCGGCAACGTGGGCAGCGGCGAAGTCGCACGCTTCGGCGACGCACTACCCTGCAGAACCCGCACCGGCTCACCACCCGCCTCTGCCCCACACCCACCGACAGCCAGCACAAGGACAACCGCCCCCAACACCGCACGCACAGCATTCCCCCCAACCCCACCGTCGGTCCCCCCGCGGCGAATTCCGATCTATACCACCGTGCCTGACGCCCCCACAACCCCCCACCCCCACCAAGCATTCCCCCACCAAACCTGACACACTGTTCCCCACACCACCTGAGGGCCTCTAGCTCAACTGGCAGAGCAGCGGACTTTTAATCCGCGGGTTGTGGGTTCGAGTCCCACGGGGCCTACCAGTTTCCGCAGGTCAGGCGCAGATCCGCGCCTCGGACAGAGATGGCCGGTCTGCTCTTACTCTGCCAATACACAGAGTCACCACACGCAGTGTCGACGTCGGGTGAAGACTGACCCTCTATCGGCGGCTGAAAATGAACCCCCTGCGTGACCCTGTGAAGGGTGATGACAGTGGAGGACTGGGCT